>NZ_JAIMID010000010.1 GCF_019966535.1 Mesobacterium pallidum
TGCTGTCGCCCGTTGACTTCGAAATCAGGCAGCAGAAACTGAACGAGGCAGGTGTCTAGGAAACTAGGGGCACCTCAGATCGACTGGCCCGCGCCCGAGGTCCCGATCACCATGATGCGCCGCGCGCGGCAGCGGCCCGCGCACCGCGGCCACACACAGAGCCGGCGCCTCACTCCCACTTGTAGTTGAAGCTGACCGAGATCCGCTCGTCCTCGGCCATGTTCATCGGCACCTCGTGCCGCAGCCAGCTCTCCCACAGCAGCACATCGCCAACCTCCGGCTTGGCGTAGACGAACGTCTTCAGCTCTGCACGCGCATCCTTGCGGCGCGCAGGAGCGGCCATCATCCGGGAACTTCGGGGGTGTCGGCGGGGTCTGAAACCGCCAGTGTCGCAGGGATCATTCCGCTCTCGGCATCGACAACACAGATGCTGGTCATCCCGAGTAAGACGTTGAGGCCCGCATACAATACTCTGGTCACAGCCGTACTCCCGATCATGGACTTACCGGGCAGAGACGACCGGCGAAACCGGGGACTGAGCCCCGATGACGCCATCTGAACGGAACCCTGTTCCAATCGCTGACGGAGGCCCGCGACAGGATCGAAGCATGGAAGACCGACCACAGTCGACACAGACCATACTCATCCCTCGGCCATCTCACGCCGCTGGAATTTGCATTGAAATCGAGGCTGGATGCCAAGGCCGCATGAGGCCGGAAATCAACCGACGGATTCTCCCGAAGGCCCGAGGGAAGTCGGGTCTCAGGTCTCCCCTCTTGCCGCAGGGGCGCCAGGTGCCAAGCCCTGCGCGCGGCTCGATATCCCGGGCCGGGACCCATCCGTACCGGCGAGATCAGGACACGGCAGGCGCGGCCACGGTATTCCGGTATCCGTCGTCGATCACCCGGCACATGGCCGCCCGCGCCTCGGTCGCGGTGCCCGAGGCGATGGCCTGGGCCACCAGCCGGTGGCGATGGGCAACAGTCTCGCGCCGTTCGGGGAAGGTCTCGGCGCTTTCGGACATGAAGAGGGAATAGAGCGCGGTCTGCACAAGGTCCCCCAGGGATTGCAGGAACCGATTGCCCGACAGCCGCAGCACATGCTTGTGGAACTCGTAATCGGCCAGCGCGAAATCGGCCCGGCTTTCGGCCGTGGCCAGCGCATCACAGAGCGTGAAGAGATGCTCGCAATCCACCTGGTTCACCCGCGTTGCCGCCTGCGCCGCAGCCGCCGGTTCAAAGATCATGCGGATCTCGAACAGCTCTTCGTAATAGCGCTTGGGGTTCTTGACCGAGGCATGCCAGCGCATCACGTCCTGGTCGAACATGTTCCAGTTGTCGGCGGCGCGCACATGGGTGCCGACCTTGGCCTTGGACTGGATCAGCCCCTTGGCGATCAGCGTCTTCTTGGCCTCGCGCACGACGGTGCGCGACACGCCGAACATCTCGCAGAGGTCTGGGTCGAGGGGGATCATCGTCTCGGCGGGGTATTCCCCCGCGACGATGGCAAGGCCCAGCTGATCCACGACAAAGCTCGTGTGATTGCTCGCGCGGTCGGCCCCGCCATGGACCAGCGTCATGAGGCTGCGGCGGAGCCAGTCGCTGTTCGTCGTCTTGCCTGTGTCGCCCACGTCAGCCCTTTCTGAAGCACGATGAAGGCAAACAGCAGACCGCCGATCACGATCTTGGTCCACCAGCTCGACAATGTGCCGTCAAAGACGATGTATGTCTGGATCAGCCCCATGATCAATATGCCGAAAAAGGTGCCGGCGACAAAGCCATAGCCGCCGGTCAGCAGCGTTCCTCCGATCACCACGGCGGCGATGGCATCGAGCTCCACCCCCACGGTGGCCAGCGAATACCCGGCCGAGGTGTAAAGCGAGAAGACGATGCCCGACAGGCCGGCAAGCCCGCCCGAGATGGCGTAGATCCGGATCGTGGTCGAGGCAAGCGGCAGGCCCATCAGCTTGGCGGTCTGCCCGCCGCCGCCCAGGGCATAGACGTTCTGGCCGAACCGGGTGCGGTGCGCGACCAGGATGCCGACGAGGAAGGTCAGCACCATGATCCCGCCGATCAGCCGGAACCGCCCGCCCGAAGGGTCCTTCCAGTAGAGGCCCTGCAGCACGTCGTAGAATTCATGCGTGATCGGCACGGATTCCGTCGACAGCACATAGGCCGCCCCGCGCGCCAGGAACATGCCGGCGAGGGTGACGATGAAGGGCGGCATCTCGAGGTAATGGATCAGCGCCCCCATGGCCGCGCCGAAGGCGGTGGTCAGGATCAGCACCAGCATGAAGGCGGCCAGCGGGTGGATCGAGGTATCGCGCAGGATCACGGCCAGGAAGACGCCGGTGAAGGCGATGACCGAGCCGATGGACAGGTCGATCCCGCCCGACAGGATGACAAAGGTCATGCCGACCGCCGCGATGCCTAGGAATGCGTTGTCCGTCAGCAGGTTGGCCACCACGCGGGTCGACAGCATCGACGGGTAGTCGTAGGCGCAAAGCGCATAGGCCAGCACGAAGGTGCCCAGCGTGACCAGCAGGGGCAGGTGGGTGGAACGGATCATCGCGCCTCTTCCTTTCGGGCCTTGGGCATCGGGGGCCGGTCGGGCTGCGGCTGCGGGCCCGAGGCGCGCAGCATGTACATCAGGTAGGTGATCCGCGGCGACTGGATCACGAGGATGGCGAGGATCAGCAGCGCCTTGATCACCAGGTTGAACTCGGGCGGCATGCCCGACAGCAGGATGACCGAGTTGACCGACTGGATGATCAGCGCGCCGATCAGCGAGGCGAGGATCGAGAAGCGCCCGCCCAGCAGCGAATTGCCCCCGATCACCACGGCGAGGATCGCGTCAAGTTCCAGCCAGAGCCCCGCGTTGTTCGCATCCGCGCCCTTGATGTCGGCCGCCACGATGACCCCGGCCAACGCGGCACAGAGCCCCGAGACGAGGTAGACGCAGACCAGCAGCACGCGGCTGTTGATGCCCGCGAGGCGGGAGGAGCGTTCGTTGATCCCGATCGCCTCGATCAACATGCCAAGCGCGGTGCGGCGCACGACCCAGATCACGGCGGCACCCAGTGCCATCCAGATCAGGATCGGCGTCGGCACGCCTAGGATGGTGCCGGCGCCAAGGTGGATCAGCCCTTCGTTGGAAAAGGTCAGGATCTTGCCCTCGGTGATCAGCTGCGCGATGCCGCGCCCGGCGACCATCAGCACCAGCGTGGCGACGATGGGCTGGATCTTGAGCAGCGCGACCAGCACGCCGTTCCAGAGCCCGCAGAGCGCCCCGGCGGCCAGCGCGGCCAGCAGCGCGGTGCCCCAGCCATAGCCATCCGTGACGACCGAGGCGGCGGTCGCCCCGGCGATGGCCATGACCGCCCCGACCGACAGGTCAATGCCGCGCGTGGCGATGACCAACGTCATGCCGATGCAGAGCAGCGCCACCGGCGCGCCCCGGTTCAGCACGTCGATCACGTTGCCGAAGAGCCGCCCGTTGCGGAAATCGACATGGAAGAAATCCGGGAAGACCAGCACGTTGAGCAGCAGCGCCGCGCCGAGGATCACCAGCTGCGGCATGATCCGCCTGAGCACGGAAGACTTGGGTCCGGCCATCACGCTACCTCTCGTCCGTCGTCATCCGCGATGGCGCGGACGATGTTGTCGGGGGTGATCTCGGCGCCGGTCAGCTCGCGCACCTGGCGGCGGTCACGCAGGACGATGACGCGGGTGGAATAGGCCACCAGCTCTTCGAGTTCCGACGAGGCGACCAGCAGCGCCATGCCATCGGCGCGCAACTGCTCGATCAGGGCGATGATCTCGGCATGGGCGCCGACGTCGATGCCGCGCGTGGGCTCGTCTAGGATCAGGAAATCGGGGTTGGTCGCCAGCCAGCGCGCCAGCAGCGCCTTTTGCTGGTTGCCGCCCGACAGCAGGCGGATCGGCATGTCGAGGCTGGCCAGCCGGATGTCGAGCGCGCGGACGTAGCGTTCGGCGATCTCGTTCACCTCGGCGCGCGGAATGGGCCGCACCCAGCCCTGCGCCGCCTGCCGGGCGAGGATGATGTTGTCGCGCACCGACAGGTCTCCGACGATGCCCTCGGTCTTGCGGTCTTCGGGGCACAGGGCAAAGCGATGACGCACCGCCTCGCGCGGATTTCCGACCGTGATCTCGCGGCCGCGCAGCAACATGCGGCCCTGGTCGGCCTGCACCGCGCCGAAAATGAGGTTCGCCGTCTCGGTCCGGCCCGACCCCAACAGGCCCGCAAGGCCCACGACCTCGCCCTCGCGCAGGGCCAGCGACAGCGGTTCGAGCATGCCGCGTTTGCCAAGGCCGTCGATCTCGATCAGCTTGGCACCGGCGGAGGCCGCCTTGCGCTCATGCACCTGCGCCTCGAGCTGCCGGCCCAGCATCAGCGTGACCACGTCCTTCTGGCTGACCTCGGACAACAGCCGCGTGCCGACCACGCGGCCGTTGCGCAGCACCGTGGCGCGGTCGGAAATCTCGAACACCTGGTCGAGGAAATGGGTGATGAAGACGACGGCCAGCCCGCGCGCCTTCAGCTGGCGGATGACGCCGAACAGCAGCTGCACCTCGTCGCGGTCGAGGCTCGCCGTCGGCTCGTCGAGGATCAGCACCTTGCCCGACATCTCGACCGCGCGGGCGATGGCGACGACCTGCTGGATCGCGACGGAATAGGCGGTCAGCGGCTCGGCCGGGTCGATGTCGAGCCCGTAGCCGGCGAGCGCGTCGCGCGCCATCGCGTTCATGCGGCGCCGGTCGACAAGGCCCCAGCGCATCGGCTGGCGGCCCAGGTAGAGGTTTTCGGCCACCGTCAGGTTGGGCAGCAGGTTCACCTCCTGGTAGACGGTGCCGATGCCCAGTTTCTGGCTTTCGGCCGTGGATTGCGGAGCGACCTCATGGCCACTCAGCCGGATCGTGCCGCCGTCGCGCTGGTAGGCGCCGGTCAGGCACTTGATCAGCGTCGACTTGCCCGCGCCGTTCTCGCCGAGCAGGGCATGGACCTCGCCGGCCTCCAGCCGCAGCTCGACATCGTCCAGCGCGATGGTGCCGGGGAAGAACTTGGAGATGCCCGTGGCGTGCAGCACGGGTGGAATGTCATGTGCCATGTGCAACCATTCTTGACGGACGCCCGAAAGGAAACCCCGTTTCGGGCGTCCGCCATCGGGACCAGGGCGGGGAAGAGACCGACCGGGCAGGGGAGAGGAGATCGGCCCCCGCCCGGGCAGGCCCCGGTCCGGATCAGTATCCGAGGTCTTTCTTCTGCTCGTAGATCGCCTGGTTGTCGTCGGCCGAGGTGAAGAGCCGCGATTCCGTCTGGATCCACTTCGGCGGCACGGTGCCGTTGGCTAGGTACGCCTCAAGCGCGTCAAGCGCGGGGCCGGCCATGTTCGGCGTCAGCTCGATCGTGGCGTTCATCTCGCCGTTGGCGATGGCCAGGTGCGCGTCGGGCACGGCGTCGATGGCGACGATCTTGATGTCCTCGCCCGGCTTCAGCCCGGCTTCCTTGATCGCCTGGATCGCGCCGACGGCCATGTCGTCGTTATGGGCGTAAAGCGCGCAGATGTTCTCTCCGCCCTCAGCCTTGAGGAAGCTTTCCATCACGACCTTGCCCTGGCTGCGGGTAAAGTCGCCGGTCTGGCTGCGCACGATCTCGAGGTTGTCGTTGCCCGCAATGCCCTGCTCGAAGCCGGTCTTGCGGTCGATGGCGGGGGAGGAGCCGGTGGTGCCCTGAAGCTCCACGATGCGGCATTTGTCGTCGCCCACGGCGCCGGCCAGCCATTCGCCGGCCACCTTGCCCTCGTGCACGAGGTCCGAGGTGACGGCGGTCAGGTAGAGGTCATCCGGCGCGTCCACGGTGCGGTCCAGCAGGACCACGGGGATCTCGGCGTCCTGTGCCTCTTCCAGCACCTCGTCCCAGCCGGTCGCGACGACGGGGGCCAGCAGGATCGCGTCGACGCCCTGCGCGATGAAGCTGCGGATCGCCTTGATCTGGTTTTCCTGTTTCTGCTGCGCATCGGCGAACTTGAGGTCGATGCCGCGGCGTTCGGCCTCTTGCTTGGTCACGGTCGTCTCTGCCGCGCGCCAGCCGGATTCGGATCCGATCTGGGAAAAGCCGATGGTCAGGTCGGCGGCAAAGGCGGTCAGCGGCGCAAAGGCGATCGCACCCGCAAGCAGGGTTGTCTTGAGTTTCATGATGTCCTCCCTTCATGGCGCCTTGTGGCGCGCATGAGGGGATTAAGTATTACTTTAACATTTTTGTAAACCCGTTTTGCGCGAGGTCCGTAAACGATTACAGCCTGCCTCCGCAGCGCGGGGCAGGCAAGGTGTTGAAATCGTGGGATGGGCGCAGGCGGTCAGACCGCCCGCAGCAAGCGCAGCGCGTCGTAGATCGCGGCATGGGTGTCCCGCGAACTGACCGCATCCCCGATTCGGAACAGCTGGAAGCGGCCGTCCGCGTTGCGGGTCAGGTCCTGCGGCCGGCCGTCGATCAGCGCGCCCTGGTCCACCGCGCCGCCGTTGCGCGACAGGGGACGCAGGTCGAAATAAAGGTCATCCAGCGGGCGGGTGCCGTAGTTGACCACCACCTGGTCGTAGGTCTTTTCGATCACGTGGTCGCTGTAATCGGTGCCGATCACGGCTTTCAGCCGGTTGCCGTCACGGGTGACGTCCTTGAGGCGCCGGGCGACGGTGAAGGTGACGTCCTGTTTCTGCAATGCCTCGAGGTAGGGCGACAGGGTCATGCCCATGATCTCGGGCGCGAAGGTGCGGTCGGGGGTCATGACCTCGACCGCCGCGCCCGCATTGGCCGCGACCTCGGCCGCCATCAGGCCCGGATGATCGCCGCTTTCGTCGTAGACCAGCACGGATGCGCCCGGTTTCACATCGCCGGCGATCAGGTCCCAGGTGGTGGTCACCAGCTCCTGCTCGCCCCGCGTCTCGAACAGCTCGGTGTTGGGCAGCCCGCCGGTGGCGATGATGACCACGTCGGGGTTCAGGGCGGTGACATCCTCGGCCTCGGCCCAGGTGTTGAAGAGGAATTCGACGTCGCGGGCGGCGCATTGGGACATGCGCCAGTCGATGATGCCGATCATCTCGCGCCGCCTTGGGGCCTGCGCGGTCAGGCGGATCTGGCCGCCGGGATGCGGCTGCGCCTCGAACACGGTCACGTCATGGCCACGTTCGGCGGCAACGCGGGCGGCCTCGAGCCCGCCGGGGCCGGCGCCGACGATCACCACCTTTTTGCGCGTCTCGGCCGGGGCGATTTCGTGCGGCTGCGTCAGCTCGCGCCCGGTGGAGGGGTTGTGGATGCACAAAGCCTCGCCCGCGCCGTAGATCCGGTCGAGGCAATAGGTGGCGCCGACGCAGGGGCGGATATCGTCCTCGCGCCCCGCCTGGATCTTGCGGACGATATGCGGGTCGGCCATGTGGGCGCGGGTCATGCCGACCATGTCCAGAAGGCCCGCCGAGACCGCGTGCCGCGCCGTCGCCACGTCGGGGATGCGCGCGGCGTGGAAGGTGGGCACGCCGGTCGCGCGGCGGACTTCTCCAGCGAAATCGATATGCGGGGCGCTTTTCATCCCCTGCACAGGGATGACCTTGGTCAGCGCCGGATCGGTGTGGATGCGGCCGCGGATCACGTTCAGGAAATCGACATGGCCGCTGCCCGCCAGCCGCTTCGAGATCTCGATCCCCTCATCGGGCGGAATCCCGCCCGCCTCGGTCTCGTCCGCCGTGTAGCGCACGCCGATGACGAAGTCATCGCCCACGCGGGTGCGGACGGCGCTGATGACGTCCAGCATCAGCCGCGCGCGTGTGTCGAGCGAGGCATTGCCGTAGGGGCCATCGAGGTCGTTGGTCAGCGGAGACAGGAACTGATCGAGGAAATGGCCATAGACCGCGATCTCGACCCCGTCCATGCCGCCCACCTTCATCCGCTCGGCCGCGTCGGCGAAATCGCCGATCACGCGCTCGATGTCCCAATCTTCGGCCAGTTTCGGAAAGGCCCGGTGCGCGGGTTCCCGGTGCCGCGAGGCCGAGATCGAGGGCAGCCAGTCGCCGCCGTTCCAACCGGTCCGGCGGCCCATGTGGGTCAGCTGGATCATCACCGCCGCGCCGTGTTCGTGGACGCCATCGGTGAGGTGGCGGATCCAGGGCACGACCTCGTCCTTGTAGGCGAGGATGTTGTTGAACGCCGGCGGGCTGTCACGTGACACCACTGCCGAGCCCGCCGTCATCGCCAGCGCGACCCCACCCTTGGCGCGTTCGGCGTGGTAGGCTGCGTAGCGCTCGGTCGGCATCCCGTTCTCGGGGTAGGCCGGCTCGTGGCTGGTGGTCATGATGCGATTGCGCAGCGTCAGGTGCTTGAGCTGAAACGGCTGCAGGAGCGGGTCGTTCGACATGGGGGCGCCTCCGGGGTTCCGGGGCGAGGATTCCGGGAATGTTCAGGACTGTCAAGTTTCCCGTCACTCCTGTCGATTTTCTTGCCCGGGCGGTGGTCAGCGGCTAGGATGCGCGCATGGATGACACGGCAGTGATCACGGAAAAGACCACTGGCTGGCGCGGGTCGCGGGCTGTCTGGCTGGCGGCTGCGCGCGAGGCTCTGATCGCGTCAGGGGTCGAGGCGGTGAAGATCCAGCCGTTGGCCAGCACGCTGGGCCTGTCGCGCACCAGCTTCTACTGGTTCTTCGACGGGCGGGATGCGCTGCTGGACGCCCTGCTGGAGGACTGGGAGCAAAGCAACACCGCCAGCCTGATCGCCGCGACAGAGGCCTATGCCGAAACCATCACCGAGGCGCTGCTGACCCTCACAGGCGTCTTCCTGAACGAGGCGCCGTTTTCCTCGGGTCTCGACCTGGCGGTGCGCGGCTGGGCGCATCGCTCGGACGCGGTGGCGCAGCGGGTGGCGGCGGCGGATGCCGCGCGGTTGGCGGCGATACGGGGCATGTTCGAACGCTTCGGCTATGACGCGGGCGAGGCCGAGGTGCGCGCCCACACCGTCTACCTGGTGCAGGTCGGCTACATCGCCGCGCAACTGCACGAGGACATGGAGACGCGGCTGGCCCGCGTGCCCGATTACATGCGCACTTTCACCGGCCGCGCCGCGACGGAGGCCGAGCTGGCGCGGTTTCGCGCCGGGCGGGGGCTGGGGTGACACGGTCCGTTTGCGACAGATCCTTGTCTGGGGGCGACCTGTGTTAACCCGTTGTTACACATGCAGAACGCGGGCCGGGAAATTGCGCGGGTCCAAGGTTGCACGACTCGATCAGATCACATAGGTGCGTTTTGTGACCAACCGCCAGCGCAAGGAGCCGCGCCATGACCCGTGACGAAATCATCCGCGACGCCCGCAGCCGCGCCGGCACCTTTCCAGCCGTCCTGGTGGTTTACGGCCTGATCGTGGCGACCCTGATCGCCACCGGCATGGCGATGACCTGAGCTTCGACGCCCGAAACGACAGCGCCGCAAACGACGACCGCCCGGCCATGTGCCGGGCGGTGTCCGTTTCGGGCCTCAGACGTCCGCCGCCTCGCCCACGTTGTCGACTCCGCGCTCTTCAAGCAGCGTGGTCAGCCAATTGGGGTCCATCTCGGGCACCGAGCTGAGCAGCAGGTCCGTGTAGGGATGGTGCGGCGGGGTGAACATCACGTCCTTGGGGCCTGCCTCGACCACGCGCCCGTGCTGCATCACCACCACCTCGTCCGCGATGGATCGCACGGTGGCGAGGTCATGGGTGATGAACATGTAGGCCAGGTTCAGCTCGCGTTGCAGCCGGTCGAGCAGCTTGAGGATCCCCTCGGCCACCAGCTGGTCGAGCGCCGATGTTACCTCGTCGCAGATGATGAACGACGGCTCGGCCGCCAGCGCCCGGGCGATGCCGATGCGCTGCTTCTGACCGCCCGACAGCTCGGGCGGATAGCGGTTGTAATACTTGGACGGCTCGAGCTCGATCAGGTCCAGCAGCTCGTCCACGCGGGCCTTGAGCTTGGTGCCGGAAAGGCCCGAGTAGAACTGTGCGGGCCGGCCGATGATCTCGGAGATCCGTACCTTGGGGTTCAGCGCGGTGTCGGCCATCTGGTAGATCATCTGCGCCTGCCGCAGCTGGTCCTTGGTGCGGTCCTTGTAGCTGGGCGGCAGCGCCTCGCCCTTGAACATGACCCCGCCCTGCGTCGGCGGCAGCAGCCCGGTGATGACCCGCGCCGTGGTCGATTTGCCGGACCCGGATTCGCCCACCACGGCCACGGTCATGCCTTCGTGGATGTCGAAGGACACGTCGTCCAGCACCTTGTCGCCACCGGTATAGGAGGCATCGACATGCTGGACCGAGACCAGCGGCGTCGCCCCCTGCGGCCGCGCCTTCTGCGGCCGTTGGAAGGACCGCACGGCCCAGAGCGACTTGGTATATTCCTCCTGCGGGTTGTCCAGCATCTCGGCGGTCGGGGCCTGTTCGACCTCTTCACCCTTGAGCAGCACCTTGATCGTGTCGGCCATCTGGGCGACCACGGCGAGGTCGTGCGTGATGTAGATCGCCGCCGTGTTGAACTGGTCGACGATGTCGCGGATCGCGGCCAGCACTTCGATCTGCGTGGTCACATCCAGCGCCGTCGTCGGTTCGTCAAAGATGATGAGGTCGGGCCGGCAGGCCATCGCCATGGCTGTCATCGCCCGTTGCAACTGCCCACCCGAGACCTGGTGCGGATAGCGAAAGCCGATCTCCTTGGGGTTCGGCAGGCGCAGGCGCTCGTAGAGCTCCATCGCGTCTTCCTGCGCCGCCAGCCGCTTCTGGATGCGGTAGTGCAGCGGCGCCTCGGTGTGCTGGTCGATGATCTTGTGCGCCGGGTTGAAACTGGCCGCCGCCGACTGCGCCACATAGGCGATGCGGGCGCCGCGCAGCGCGCGTTTCTCGCCCTCCGACGCGGTGGTCAGCTCCATCCCGTCGAACTCGATCGACCCGCTGGAAATCCGCGTGCCGTCGCGCGCGAAGCCCATCGCGGCGGCGCCGATGGTCGACTTGCCGGCGCCGCTTTCGCCGATCAGGCCCATCACCTCGCCGCGGTGCAGGGTCAGATCGACGCCCTTGATGATCGGCACCCAGGTCTCTTCGGAATAGCCCTCGATGCGCAGGTCCTTGATCTTGAGCAGCACGGGGGCGTTCTTGAACTTGTCTGACATGAGGGTCACTCCTTGAGGCCCGAGGACCGGAACAGCATCCAGTCGACGACGAAATTGACGGCCACGGTCAGCAGCGCGATGGCGGCGGCGGGGATCAGCGGGGTGATCTCGCCGAACGAGATCAGGGTGGCGTTCTCACGCACCATCGATCCCCAGTCGGCCGTGGGCGGCTGGATGCCGAGGCCAAGGAACGACAGGCCGGCGACCAGCAGGAAGACGAAACAGAACTCCAGCCCGAACTCGGCCACCAACGGGGCGGTGGCGTTGGGCAGGATCTCCTTGCGGATCAGGTAGCCGGTCTTTTCACCGCGCAGTTTTGCGGCCTCGATGTAATCCATGACGACCACGTTGCCCGCGACCGCCCGGGTCAGGCGGAAGACACGCGGGGCGTAGATGATCGCGACGGCGACGATGATGACGAACACCTGCGGGCCGAAGATCGACAGCATCAGCAGGGCAAAGATCAGCGACGGGATCGCCATGATCACGTCCGCCGCGCGCCCCAGCACCTGGTCGAGCCAGCCGCCCCGCGTCGCCGCCAGCAGCCCCGCGAAGGCGCCCATGAAGAACGCCGCCAGCGTTGCCGAGAGCGCGAGGCCCACGGTGTTGCGCGCGCCGTAGATGATGCGGCTGAACATGTCGCGGCCCAGCTGATCGGCGCCCAGCAGCATCGTGTCATCCGCCGGGGCGAAGGCCGAGGCGATGACCTCGGATTCGCCGAAAGGGGCGATCCAGGGCGCGAAGATCCCTGCGATGGCATAGGTGAAGATGATGAACATGCCGAAGGCGGCGGTCAGCGGCGCGGTCTTCAGCTCCTTTCCCAGTGCCGTGGGGGCGATGACCACCAGGAATTCGCGGAAGCAGTAGGAGACGCCGGCGGCAAAGGCCAGAAGCCCCGCCGAGATGGCGACGAAGCGCAGCGCGCCCGCCCCGCCGACGATGCCCAGCACGAAGCTGATCAGCGTCAGCGAGAACAGCAGCACGAAGGCGCTGCGCTGCTTGTAATAGGCGGCAAGGCACGAGGCCGCGACGAGGGCGATGAAGTAGATGATGACGAAAAGGCTCATGATCCTGCCCCCTTATTTCGGATGCCGCAGGCGCGGGTTGGTCAGGATGGCGCCCACGTCGGCGGCCAGGTTGAGCAGGATGAAGGTCGCCGCGAAGATCAGGCAGCAGGCCTGCACCACGGGGAAATCACGCTTGCTGACCGCGTCCACCAGCGCCTGGCCGATGCCGGGGTAGACGAACACCACCTCGACCAGCACCACGCCGGTGATGAGATAGGCGAGGTTCAGCGCGATCACGTTGATGATCGGCGCCCAGGCGTTGGGCAGGGCGTGGCGCACGATCACCCGCCAGGGCGGGGTGCCCTTGAGCCGCGCCATCTCGATATAGGGCGAGGCGAGCAGGTTGATGATCGCCGCCCGCGTCATGCGCATCATATGCGCCGTGACCACCAGAACCAGCGTCAGCGCGGGCAGGAAGGTGCGGTGCAGAAGCTCGGGGAAGGACATGTCGCTGCTGAGGCTGGCAATGGCCGGGAACATGCTGGTCTTGACCGAGAGGTACAGGATCAGGATGTAACCGAGGAAGAACTCGGGGCTCGAGATCGAGGTCAGCGTCAGCACGTTGGCAACCCGGTCGAACAGCGTGTTGCGCAGGAGCGCGACGATGATCCCCAGTACCACGGCAAAGGGCACCGCGATCACGGCTGCATAGGCGGCCAGGAACAGCGTGTTGATGAACCGTTCGCCGATCACCTCGGTCACGCGGGCGCCGGTGACGATGGAATTGCCGAAATCGCCCACCACGGCCCCGCCGAGCCAGCTGAAATAGCGCACCAGCGCCGGGTCGTTCAGCCCCATCTGTTCGCGCAGGGCGGCCACGGTTTCAGGCGTCGCGCCCTGGCCCAGGACCGCCTCGGCAATGTCGCCGGGCAGAAGTTCGACCATGAAGAATATGATGATCGAGATCACCAGGAGCGTCAGCAGGCCGAAGCCAAGCCGCCTGGCGATCAATTTGGTAATGTCCCCCATGGACCTCTCCTGTTCGTGGGTCCGGTCTTTTTTGTCGTGCCGGACTTGGCCGGAACCGCCCGGGTCAGGGGCGGCAAGGGTCCGGACCCCGGATCATGCCGGGGCCCGGAAAGGCGCAGGACTCAGGCCTCGAACCACCAGCGGCTGGCGGCGCGGCAGCCGTCCATTTCCCAGCTCGCGGCAAGCTCGCCGGTGGTCTGGACGTTGGACCGGCGGCCGTAGACGAAGTTGCGGAAGAACGGGATGATCGTGCCGCCGTCGTCACGCGCGAGGGTCGCCATCTCGCGGTAGATTTCGGACCGGCGGTCATCGTTCAGCTCGGACTTGCCTTCCAGCAGCAGCTCGTTGAACCGCGCGTTCTGCCAATGGCTTTCGTTCCAGGCGGCGTCCGACTTGTAGGCCAGCGAATACATCACGTCCGGCGTCGGGCGCGCGCCCCAGGCCACGGCGCAGAACGGCTTTTTCAGCCAGACGTCCGAGTAGTAGCCATCGTTCGGCTCGCGCACGACGTTGATGGTGATGCCCGCCGCCTTGGCCTGTTCGGCATAAAGCACGCACATGTCCACCGCGCCCGAAAAGATCGATTCCGCCGCCGACAGGTTGACCGTCAGCCCCTCGGCACCCGCCTTGGCCAGCAGCGCCTTGGCCTTGTCGGGGTCATAGGACAGCTGGTCCAGCCCTTCGGGGTAATAGGGCTGCGCCGGGGAATGGTGGAAATCGTTGCCGGGGATGGCCGCGCCGAATGCGATCTTTTCCACGATCTCCTCGCGGTTCATCGCCAGTTTCAGCGCCATGCGAACGTCGACATTGTCGAAGGGCGCGGTGTCGCAGAACATGGGCATGGTGATCGCCGAGGCCGAGGGCACGTTCTCGACCACCAGCTGCGGGTTGCGGGCCATCAGCGCCATGGTCTTGAGGTCGATGGCCGACACCGCGTCCACGTCGCCGGTGACCAGCGCGGTCTGGCGGGCGTTGGGGTCGTTGATCGCCAGCATCTCGACCGCGTCGAAATAGGCGCCTTCGAGGTGCCAGTCGTCGTGCCGCACCAGCGAGAAGCCGATGCCGAACTCGCCGTCGGTGATCTTGTAGGGGCCCGACCCGATGCCGCTTTCCCACTCGATGGAGCCGTCGTCATTGGCGGGCAGGATGCACAGGTGATAGTCGGTCATCAGCCAGGGCAGGTCGGCGTTCGGCCCCGTCAGGTGGAAGGTCACCGCGTAATCGCCGTCCTTGGTGATGTCCTCCACGTCGGCCAGCAGCGCCTTGGCGGCCGAGGTCGTGGCATCGCCCCGGTGGAAGTTCATCGAGGCGATCACGTCGTCGGCGGTCATCTTGCGGCCGTCGTGGAACACCACGTTCTCGCGCAGCTTGAAGGTCCAGGCCGAGGCGTCCTCGGACCCCGTCCACTCTTCGGCCACGTCACCGCCCAGCGTCTGGTCGGTGTTGATCAGCGTCAGGTAGCTGCGGTGGGTATGGGCCAGGAAAATCTGCTGGATCGACAGGTAGGTGCCGGGGTTGTGCGTGTCCGACGAGTTGTTGTCGTGGATGCCGACCCGGAAGGTGCCGCCGGTCTTGGGCTGCGCCGCAGCGGTCCCGGTCCAGAGCCCGGTCGCGGTGCTGGCGGTGATCCCGGCCACCGCCGCCTGCTGCATGAAGCTGCGCCGCGAGATGCCGCCCGTGCGGGCCGCCTGCGACAGGCGATGGATGAGTTCGTGGTTCTTCTTGGTCATGATTCCTCCCTGACCTGGGTTCTGTCCTGGGCCGTCGCGCCAGTCGGGATCTTCGCCGTCCCGTGGTTGTGATCTAGTGCGCGGCGTAAAAACGACATGGGTATCGAAACATAAAACATCCCGGGCAGCTACAGGAAACCTGTGCCCTTGGCCGGGATTGTTGCCTATGCAAAGGAAAAATCAGGGATTTTGCGGGTCCGGGCAGGGGGCTATGACCCCGCGCGCCGGATATGGACTTGTCTGTTTGCGACATGTCGCGGGCGGAACGCGCCTTGCGCCGCCCAAAGGGGCGCACGCCGCGAGGGGGCCCGCGGCGCGCAGATGGTCAGACGTCCAGCTCGACCGTGCCGATCGGGTTGGAGCAGCAGGCCAGGATGTAGCCCGCCTCGATGTCGTCCTCCGAGATGCCGCCGTTGTGCACCATGTGCACCTGGCCGCTGGTCTTCTTGATCTTGCAGGTGCCGCAGACGCCAAAGGTGCAGCCCGACGGGATCACGATGCCCGCCCCGCGCGCCACCGACAGCAGGGTGTCGGTTTCGGTACAGGTCGCCGTCACCTCCGAGGCGGCAAAGACCACCTCGGCCTCGGCGGTCTCGTCAAGGATGAGGTCGTCCAGCTCCTCGACCTGTTCCTCGGTCTTGACCGGGGCCTGGAAGCTTTCCTGGTGGTAGTTGTCCATGTCGTAGCCAAGCGCGATCAGCATCTCGCGCACGGCGGCCATGAAGGGTTCGGGGCCGCAGCAATAGACCTCCCGCTCGAGGTAATCCTTGGCAATGAGGCCGATCATCAGCTGGTTCAGCTGCCCGCGCAGGCCGGTCCAGACCTGGTAGGGGTCGTCTTCCTCGACGATGAAGCACAGCTTGATCCCCGGCACGCGCGAGGCCATGTGCTCGAGCCGCTGGCGGCAGATGATGTCGCGCGGGCGGCGGGCGCAGTTCAGCAGGATCACGTCGGTGCCCGTGCCCCGGTCGAACAGGTAGGTGGTCATCGACAGCGACGGGGTCACGCCCGACCCGGCCGAGATGAAGAGGTACTTTTTCTTCTCGCGCGTCGGCAGGGTAAAGATCCCGGCCGGACCGGTGGCCTTGATCTTCATTCCCGGCTGCAGGTGGTCCAGCATCCAGCGCGTGCCGATGCTGTCCGCCTGCGCCTTGACCGTGACCGAGATCGACAGCGGCCGCGACGGCGAGGAGGAGATCGTGTAGGTCCGCCAGACCGTTCCGCCGGGCACCGGCAACTCGAGCGTCAGGAACTGGCCGGGCTCATAGCGGAAGAGGGCCCCCGAGGGCGCGACAAAGCTGAAGGTCGCCGTGTTCGGCGCCTCGGGCACGACCGAGCAGCATTCGAGCGTCTCGTCGTCGCGCCAGATCCCGGCATCGGCGGTGGCGGTCAGGGCGGTGGTCTGGCTCATGGCCTCTCTCCTTGGCTCGGGCTCATTCCGCCGCGACGGCCACACCGCGGCCGGTGATGGCGCGGATCAATGTGTCGGCATACCAGTCGGTGAACTGGATCAGCCCGCCTTCGTGGATCTCCGAATAGGGCCCGACATCGTAAGCCGGCGATAGGATGCCGCGCTGGTTGTTCTCGACCACCTCGCGGTCCTCGGCATTGGTGGCGATCCAGACCTCGGTCAGGCGCTTGAGGTCGTAATCCGTGCCTTCCTCGGCGTCCTTGTGGACCAGCCACTTGGTGCAGACCTCGGTCTGGGTCGCGCTGATCGGCGTGACGCGGAAGACGAGCGCGTGATCCGACAGGAAGTGGTTCCAGGTCGTCGGGTAGTTGAACAGGTGCAGCGAGCCCGCGTCCTTGAACGGCAGGGTCGAGTTCGGCTTGGTCACCGCGACCTTGCCATCCATGGTGTAGCTTTCCGACGTGCCCAGCAGCGGCACACGGACGAACCGCCAGACGCCATCCGCCGACAGCTTGAAGGCCGAGGGCGCGCCCACCGCCTCGCAGCGGGTCACATGCCTGGCCAGCGCGGACGATACGTCGGCCAGCGAATCGTTGCCCGCCGCGCGCGGGTCCTCGGGGTATGTGCGGCACAGCGACGGGTGGTTGCCCGCGCAATGGTAGCACTCGCGGTTGTTCTCCCAGACCAGTTTCCAGTTGCCGTTCTCGATGATCGTCGACTCAAAGGCGACCTTGGAGTTCTCGAGGTCATGCGGCGCGAGGTAGCGCGCGGCATCGGCAAAGAACTCGGTGGCATCCGGCGCCTCGTCCGCGAGGCAGATGTAGACCAGGCCCGACACGTTGCGGCAACGGACTTTCTTCAGCCCGTGCTTGGCGGGGTCGAAATTCGGCCCCATGTCGCGGGCCCACAGCAGCCGGCCGTCCAACTCGTAGGTCCATTGATGGTAGGGGCAGACCAGCTTGGGGTTCGACCCCTTCTTGGACTTGCACAGCACCGACCCGCGGTGACGGCAGGAATTGTGGAAGGCGCGGATTTCGCCATCCGTGCCGCGTACGATCACCACCGAATAGGCACCGACCTCGTGCACCACGTAATTGCCGGCCTTGGGGATCTCGCAGGCCGGGATCGCGAACAGCCAGTTGCGGTACCAGATCCGGTCAAGATCGACCTGGTACACGCCCGGGTCACAATAGAAGTCCTGCACGAGCGAATGGGCCGGCTTGCGGCGCATCAGCATGGAAAGCACGTCGGGTTCCCGCAACATGGCGGCATCTCCTTGGGGTGGCCGCACGCGGAGGGGAGGGCGCGGCCATTGGGTGGGGGATTCGCAGTCTGGCGGATGGGCAAGCCGTTCCCGCCGTGGTTCTCACCGCACACAGCACGAAACGAATTGTCGCAACTAGGCGATTTGCGACACCCTGAAAACGGGGCGCGACCTCGGGTCATTTCGCTGCCCGGAGCGGCCGGAAAACCGCCGGTTTCCGCGACGCCTTGCGCTCGCGGATTGCGTTTTTTCTGGGCGGTTGGGGGTGTTCAGCCAGCCAGCATCATGGCGGCGGCCTTTTCGGCGATCATGATGGTCGGCGAATTGGTGTTGCCGCTGGTGATGCTGGGCATGACCGAGGCATCGACCACCCGCAGGTTGCCCACCCCGCGCATCCGCAGCTGCGCATCCAGCGGGGCGGCGTCGTCCGCACCCATGCGCACCGTACCGACCGGGTGAAAGATCGTCGTGCCGATGTCGCCCGCCGCTTGCGCCAGGTCTGCGTCGCTGTCCGATGCAAGGCCGGGCTTCATCTCTTCGGGGGCATATTTCGCCATGGCGGGCTGGCCCATGATCCGCCGCGCCTGCCGGATCGCGTCGGCGGCGACGCGGCGGTCACTTTCGGTCGACAGGTAATTGGGCGCGATGACCGGCGCGTCATGCGGATCGGCCGAGGCCAGCCGTACCTCGCCCCGGCTCTCGGGGCGCAGGTTGCAGACGCTGGCGGTTATGGCCGGAAAGCTGTGCAGCGGCTCGCCGAAGGCGTCCAGCGACAGCGGCTGCACGTGGTATTCAAGGTCGGGCGTGGCAAGGTCGGGCCGCGATTTCGAGAAGGCTCCCATCTGGCTGGGGCTCATCGACATCGGCCCGGTGCGGCGGGCCAGGTATTCCAGCCCGATCGCCGCCTTGCCCCAAAGGGTCGCGGCCAGGGTGTTCAGCGTTTTCGCGTTCTCGAGCTTCCAGGCGCAGCGCAGTTGCAGGTGGTCCTGCAGGTTGGCGCCGATGCCGGGGATGTCATTTTGCACCTCAATCCCGTGCGATTGCAGCGCCTCGGCGGGGCCAAGGCCCGACAGTTGCAGCACCTGCACCGAGTTGATCGCGCCCGCGGACAGCAGCAGCTCTCCGCCGCAGCGCGCGGTGTGGCGCTGCCCCTCGCGGTCATATTCGACGCCGACCACGCGGCCGTCCTCGATCAGCAGGCGCTGGACATGGGCCTTGGTCTCGACCTTCAGGTTCTCGCCCGAGGTCGTCCGCAGGAACGCCTTGGCCGTGTTCATCCGCCAGCCGTTCCGCTGGTTGACGCGGAAATAGCCGACGCCCTCGTTGTCGCCGGTGTTGAAATCGGTGGACTTGGGCAGGCCCTCCTGCGCGGCGGCCTCCATCCAGTCGTCCAACAGGTCCCAGTGCAGGCGCTGGTTCTCGACCCGCCATTCGCCGCCCGCGCCGTGCATCTCGGACGGGCCGTCCACGTAATCCTCGGACTTCTTGAAATAGGGCAGCACGTCGTCCCAGCCCCAGCCGGGCAGGCCCGTCTGCCGCCAGCCGTCGTAATCCGCCGCCTGGCCGCGCAGGTAGAGCATGCCGTTGATGGACGAGCAGCCCCCCAGCACCTTGCCGCGCGGATAGAGCAGTGAGCGGCCGTTCAGCCCCGGTTCCTCGGCGGTGCGGTAACACCAATCTGTGCGCGGGTTGCCGATGCAGTAAAGGTAGCCGATGGGGATGTGGACCCAGTGGTAATTGTCCTTACCGCCCGCTTCCAGCAGCAGCACCTTGCGGCCCGCCTCGGACAGGCGCTTGGCCAGGACGCAGCCCGCGCTGCCGGCGCCGACGATGATGTGATCCCAGTCCATGCGGCCCTCTCCCCCTATTGCCGGGGCAGAGTGCGTCAGGCGCCCGCGAATGGCAACGCCAAGCGGTCTTGCGAATATGCCGGGACGGTCAGACCGGCAGGGCGGTCGTGTGGAAGACTGTGCGGAGCGCGAAACTCGACTGCATCTGTGCCACGCCGGGCAGGCGGGCGAGGTGCTGGCGGTGGATGCGGGCGAAATCCTCGGTGCTTTCGGCCATGACCTTGAGGATGTAATCCGCCGTGCCCGCCATCAGGTGGCATTCCAGCACGTCGGGGATGCGCGTCACGGCCTTCTCGAAGGCGTCCAGGGTTTCCTCGGCCTGGCCGTTCAGCGTGATCTCGACAAAGACCGTCGCCGTCTTGCCGATCTTGCGCGGGGCCAGCAGGGCGACGTAATCGCGGATGTAGCCGTCTTTCTCGAGCCGCTGCACCCGGCGGTGGCAGGCCGAGGGCGACAGGTTCACCGCCTCGCTCAGGTCGGCGTTGGATATCCGGCCCTGGCGTTGCAGCACGGTCAGGATGCGGCGGTCGGTGGAATCGAGGCTCATCGGCTGGCGGGTTCTTCGAAGTTTTGACGGCTTTGGCGAAGGATATTCGCAAGTTGGCCGGAAAGGCGAGGGGAATCACGAAGAATTTGCGCGGCATCTGCGTCAGCATGAGGGCAAGCCAAGAGGAGGTTACGCCCATGAAGATCGGATGTCCCACCGAAGTGAAGCCGCAGGAATTCCGCGTCGGCATCACCCCGAACGCAGCCGGAGAGGCCGTGCGCCACGGTCACGAGGTGCTGATCCAGGCCGGGGCCGGGCATGGCGCGGGCTTTGACGATGCCGACTACACGGCCGTGGGCGCCCGGATCGTTGCCACGGCCGAAGTGGTCTGGGCCGAGGCCGAGATGATCGTCAAGGTGAAGGAGCCGCAGCCGGGCGAACGCAAGCAGCTTTCCGAGGGCCAGCTGCTGTTCACCTACCTGCACCTCGCGCCCGACCCCGAACAGACCCGCGACCTGCTTGCCTCGGGCGCGACCTGCATCGCCTACGAGACGGTGACCGACCGCGCGGGCGGGCTGCCGCTGCTGGCACCCATGTCCGAGGTCGCGGGCAGGCTGGCGCCGCAGGTCGGCGCCTGGACGCTGCAAAAGGCGAACGGCGGGCGTGGCGTGCTGATGGGCGGCGTGCCCGGTGTGGGCCCCGCGCGGGTCGTGGTGATCGGCGGCGGCGTGGTCGGCACACATGCAGCGCGGATCGCGGCGGGGATGGGGGCGGATGTCACCGTGCTCGACCGGTCGCTGCCGCGTCTGCGCTACCTCGACGATGTCTTCGGGGGCACGTTCAAGACCTCCTACGCCAGCGCCGGCAACACGGCCGAGCTGGTGGCCGAGGCCGACATGGTGATCGGCGCCGTGCTGATCCCCGGCGCCGCCGCGCCCAAGCTGGTGACGCGGGCGCAGCTGTCCACGATGAAACCCGGCGCGGCCATCGTCGACGTGGCCATCGACCAGGGCGGCTGTTTCGAAACCTCGAAGGCGACGACCCACCAGGACCCGATCTACGAGGTCGACGGGATCATGCATTACTGCGTGGCGAACATGCCGGGGGCGGTGGCGCGCACCTCGACCATCGCGCTGGGCAATGCGACCATGCCCTTCATGCTGGCGCTCGCGGACAAGGGTTGGCGCGCCGCCTGCGCCGAGGATCCTCACCTGCTCGAGGGGCTGAACGTCCACGCGGGAAAACTGACGAATTACGCGGTCGGCCGCGCACTCGAGATCGACGTGCTGTCGCCGCAGCTGGCGGTCAAGGGCTAGGCCGGGCAGGGCGCTGACCGGCCCGCCGCCGTCACAGGTACTCGGCGCGGTCGCGGCCCATCAGCGCCTCGATGCGGCCCAGCGTGGCCGGGCCCGCGATGCCGTCGGCGGTCAAGCCCTGCTGCTGCTGGAACTGGATCACGGCGGCCTTGGTCGCCGGGCCGAAATCCCCATCGACGAAAAGATGGAACCCGAGCCCGCGCAGGTTCTGCTGCAACTCGCTGACCGACAGGCCCCGGCTGCCGATGCGCAGGATCACGTCGTCGCCCAGGTCGCTGGCTTCCGGCATCTTGCCGCCCAACCGCTTGTAGGCGGCGGCCATGCGGCTGGAATAGAAATCGACCTGCCCGCCGCCGTTGTAAAGCCGGGCAAAGCCGCGCCAGTCGCGCGCCTTGAGCTCGTCCACCAGCCCGCGCTTCTGGATGAACTTCACCATCAGCTCGAGCTGGCCCTCGATGCTCTCCATCGCGCGCTCGGCCAGCGCCTGCGCCGAGGGGTAGCCCAGCCATTCGGCGTTCTCGCCAAGCACCTGGCCGACGCCCCAGGAACAGGCCTTGAAGGCGGCCTCGGAGTCGATGGTCCGGGCTCGGTCAAGCTGGCCGTAGCGGGCCGATTGCGACTTGGGGTAGGGGATCTCGCCCCACTTGCGGCAGGCGAGGTTGCGGCGCCGGCCCTCGGGGCGCAGCGATTGCGGCAGGCAGCGGTGGAACACATGTGGCTCGAACAGGATCAGCGGCATGGGCTTGCCGGTCACCGTCTCGAACGCCTTGCCGCCACTTTCGACCTCGACCACGGCCGCGAAGGCCTGGGCGGGCCAGCCAAGCTCCTCCGCCTTCTTCGTGATCGCCTGCTTTACCTTGTCGTCGAACGCCATGGCCGTACTCCCTCTGCGATGCGTCACGTGCTGCGCCTGCGCCACAGATTGCCGCAGCGTCAGCGCAGCCTAAACTTGCGCCGATTCGCGCAATTCGGGAATGCGGGTATTCCGGACCCTCGCCGGGGGAGACGGCAGAACGAAAAAGGGCGGACACGAAAAAGGGCGGACCTTGCGGCCCGCCCCTGATCTGCTGTCCGGCGTTGCTGCTCAGTGCAGCTTGGCCTTGACCTCTTCGATCGAGCTGTCGATCAGCTTGGTGTTCTGCGCGGCGGTCATCTGCTTGGCGATGACTTCCGCGGCGGCGGCGACGGCGACCTGGATCGCGGTGTCGCGCACGTCCTTGACGGCGGATGCCTGGGCCGAGGCGATCTGCTCTTCGGCGGCGGCCAGGCGACGGGCGATCGATGCTTTCAGCGCCTCGCGCGCAGCGACCGAGGCTTCCTCGGTCTCGCGCTTGGCATGGGCGACGATGCGCTGCGCCTGCTCGGCCACTTCGGCCTGCTTGCGCTCGTAACTGGCCAGGATGGTCTGCGCTTCTTCACGCAGCTTCCGGGCCTCGTCGAGCTCGTTCGCGATATCCGCGGCGCGCTTGTCCAGCATGTTGCCCAGCATGCCGGGCACCTTGAAGAACACGAGCACGCCAAGGAACAGGATGAACGCGATCAGGACGACGAAGTCGGTGTTCGTCAGCGAAAAGAAGGGACCCGAGGCCGCGAGGGCCGGGCTTGCCGCGGTCGAGGCGGCGAGGATGAGGGCGATACGCTTCATGTCCTTACCCCTTCACACGGCTGTCGACGGCGGCCTTGACCGTGGCCGCATCGGCAGAGCCACCAAGGGCGCTGACCAGGGCTTCGGCGGTATCGGTCGCCACGACCTTGACGCTGTCCATCGCACCGGCGCGGATCTCGCCGATGGCCTTTTCCGATTCTGCGGTCTTGGCCGCGATCTCGGCATCGGCTTCCTTCATTGCCGCGTCCAGTTCGGCCTGCATTTCGGCCTTGTTCTGGGCCACGATGGCCTGGGCTTCGGTCCGGGCATCGGCGAGGGCCTTGTTATAGGCGTCCTCGGCGGCGACGGCCTTGGCTTTCAGGTCTTCGGCGGCGGCCAGGTCGCTGGTGATCGCCCCCTTGCGCGCGGCCAGAACCGTCGCGATGCGGGGCAGGGCCACGCGCGACAGGATCAGGAACAGCACGATCAGCGTGACGACCAGCCAGAAGATCTGGTTGGGCATCCATTCGCCGCAAAGCTGCGGCAGGCCAACGGCACCGCCGCTCGGGCCAACGCAGGCGCTGGCGGACTCGGCGGCGTGGCCCGCGGCCTCTGCCCCGTGTGCGGCTGCTGTTTCAGTTGCCATGTCTGGTGTCTCCTCGAACCGGAATTGAACCGGGGCGCGTCACATGTGTTGCGCCGCGCCCCTGCTCGCAAGAAAGGTTCGGTCGGATCAGACGGCGAACATCAGCAGCAGAGCGACGAGGAACGAGAAGATCCCCAGGGCTTCTGCGAATGCGATGCCGATGAAGAGCGTTGCGGTCTGCGACGCGGCGGCCGAGGGGTTGCGCAGGGCGCCGGCCAGGAAGTTGCCGGCCACGTGGCCCACACCGATGGCTGCTGCACCCGAACCGATGGCTGCGAGGCCTGCGCCGATGAACTGTCCCAGCTCTGCGATATTGCCTTCCATGATCTTGTCTCCTTGCGATGGAATTGGCGGATAGGATTTCTGGACCGTGTGACCCGTCAGTGCGACGGATGCAGTGCGTCACGAAGGTAGACGCAGGTCAGAATGGTGAACACGTAGGCCTGGATGAAGGCCACGAGGATTTCGAGCGCGTAGATCGCGGTGATGGCCAGGATCGACAGCGGGGTGACCAGGATGCCGATGCCCGAGAACAGGATCAGCGGGGCAAAGGCCGCGAAGACCTTGATCACGGCGTGACCGGCCATCAGGTTGCCCGCAAGACGAATGGAGTGGCTCACGGGGCGCACGAAGTACGAGATGATCTCGATCACGGCGAGGATCGGGCGCAGCGCGAGCGGCGCGCTCGAGACCCAGAAGAGGCCCAGGAAGCCCGCGCCGTTCTTGACGAAACCGACCACGGTCACGGTGACGAACACGGCCACGGCCAGCACGGCGGTGACGGCGATGTGCGACGTGGTGGTAAAGGCCATCGGGATCAGCCCGAGGAAGTTCGACACCACGATGAACATGAACAGCGTGAAGATGTAGGGGAAGAACTTGACGGCGTCCTTGCCGGCCACGTCCTCGACCATCTTGTAGATGAAGCCATAGGCCAGTTCGGCCACCGACTGGCTGCGCGACGGGACAAGCGCGCGACGCGAGGTGCCGACGACCAGCAGGCCGGTGATCGTGAGGACTGCGATCAGCATCCAGAGCGTCACGTTGGTGGGGGTGTACCAGGACACGTCTGCGCCAAACAGCGGCTCGACCATGAACTGGTCCATCGGGTGGAACACCAGGCCGCCGGCCTCTTCGCCATGTGCTTCGGTCGCCACGTCTTACGTCCTCTCGTCGTGGGCGGCATCGCTTTGGCCGCCGGTCTGTTCCTGCGCCGCCTGGGCGGTGCGCATCATCACGCGCACGCCGGCGGCAAATCCGAGCAGGGTGAACACGACAAGGAACAGGGGCAGCGTTCCGACCAGCAGGTCCAGCCCGTATCCCATGCCGAAGCCGATCATCAGACCCGCCACCAGCTCGGTCACCATTTGCCAGGCCTTGTTGGCCTGGCGATAGTGGTCGTCCTCGGCGGGCGTGTCGCGGCTCTGTACGCCTTTCAGCGCCTCGATCCGTGCCTCGAGATCCGCAAGTCTTTGCTTGTCCTCGGGCTCGGTGACCACGTCTGACCCCCACCTGAACGGTTGCCGTCTTGCTAGGGTCTGGGGGGGCACGAGTCAAGAAGGGTTAAGCGGGGCTTTCGCCTATGGAAAAATCAATGAAAACAATCGACTGAAATGGACAGCGGGTGCGGCGGATATTCCGCCGCACCCGCCCATGGCCCTGTTTTCGCGCCTGCAGCATATTCAACGTTTCGGTTGAGTATGCGGCGGGCGGGCGGAAAGGTCAGTCGGTATCGGTGCCCGAAGAGATCAGCACGCCCAGCGCGACGATCCCGCCGACCACCGCGCCGGCCACCGCCGGGGTCTGGTTCGCAAGCGGGTCGTTGCGGCGCACGATGGTGCAATTGGTGGTGCCGACCTCGACCCGGCGGTTGGCCGGATCGGTCGGGCCGGTGGTGCCGGGCAGGGTGGTCTCGCCGCGCCCCGCCGCGGTCGAGACCGCCATGCCACGCGCCATCAGCCGGGCCGCGACGGCATTGGCGCGCGCCTGGCTGAGGGCGAGGTTTGCGGCCGCGCCGCCCGTGGCATCGGCATAACCGTAGATGGTCACCGGGCCGGGGGCGTAGGAGTTGGCATAGGCGTCGAGCACGGCGATATCCTGCGGACCAAGACCCGCCCCCCCGTTCGGGAAGAAGATCGAGACGGCACAGGTGTTCTGGGCCTGCGCGGCGGCCGCCGACAGCGACAGCGTGGCGGCAAGAAGAATGGACTTGGGGAACATTGACTTGAGCGACATGGCAAATTCCTTCGATTGGCCGAGGGGCTTGCCCAAGGCGTTGCCGAAATCGGCCCCGCGATCAAGAGGCCATATCAAGAACAATACAGGCGCCGCCCCCCGGGTTCCGTCTCTTCGGTCCGGCGGCGGCGAATGGGCGGGTTCCCGCCCACCACACCCTTGCCGCTTTCCCGTTGACGCGCGCCCGGCTGCGGCCTTTAACCGTCGGCATGAGCGCAACCCTCGACCAGGTCTTCGCGGCCCTTGCCGATCCGACGCGGCGGCAGATCCTGTCGATGCTGCTCGAGGATGACATGGCCGTGACCGACGTGGCCGAGCCGTTCGAGATGTCGCTGGCCGCGATCTCGAAACACCTCGGCATCCTCGCCGCCGCCGGGCTCATCAGCCAGGAAAAACGCGGCCGGGTGAAATGGTGCAAGCTGGAGCCCGACGCGCTGAAAGAGGCCTCGGTCTGGATGCAGGGCTTCGGGCAGTTCGAGCCGGTGAACCTCGAGGCCTTCGAACGCTTCCTCGCCCAGGAACTGCCCGAGCGCGAACCCTGATCCAGTTGCGCGCGCCAGGGCGCGCCCATGGTCACGCAAAGCCGGCCGGGGCCGTCTTCGCGCAGTTTGCCTCCGGCGGGAGTTTATCTGGCAAGATGAACAAGGGATCAGATCCTTCTTCATCTTGCCAATAAACTCCGGGGGACTCGCCGCAGGCGAGGGGGGCTGGCCCCCTCTGCCCTTCCGGCCGGGCGATCAGGCGGCTTTCAGCATCCCCTCGGCCTTGAGCTTGTCATAGGTCTGGTCCAGCGCGTGACGGGCGCGGGCGATCAGCAGGTCGATCTCCTCGTCGGAGATCACCAGCGGCGGAGAGATGATCATCCGGTCACCCACGTGGCGCATGACCAGGTTCGTCCCGAAACAGAACTCGCGGCAGATGTAGCCCACGGTGCCCGGGTCCGAGGCAAAGGCGGCGCGGCTGGCCTTGTCGGGCGTCAGCGCGATGGAGCCCATCATGCCGACGATCTTCGCCTCGCCCACCAGCGGGTGGTCGGCCAGGCTTTCCCACTTGGCCTTCAGCAGCGGCGCGGTGTGTTCGCGCACCCGCGTGACGATCTGCTCTTCCTCGAGGATGCGCAGGTTTTCCAGCGCCACGGCCGCGGCCACCGGGTGGGCGTGGTAGGTGTAGCCGTGGTTGAACTCGATGCTGCCGATCACCTCGGCGATCTCATCCGACACGATCGACCCGCCGATCGGCTGGTAGCCCGAGCTGAGGCCCTTGGCGACGGTCATGATGTCGGGCGTGATGCCCAAGGTCTGCGACCCGAACCAGTTGCCGGTGCGGCCAAAGCCGCAGATGACCTCGTCCGCGATCAGCAGGATGTTCCGTTCCCGGCAGATGCGGCTGACTTCGGGCCAGTACGTGTTGGGCGCGACGATCACGCCGCCGGCGCCCTGCACCGGCTCGGCGATGAAGGCGGCGACGTTGTCCTCACCGATCTCGTCGATCGCCTGCTCCAGCTCGCGCGCGCGCATCAGGCCGAAGTCTTCCGGCGACATGTCGCCGCCTTCGGACCACCAGTCGGGCTGGCCGATGTGGTGGATGCCGGGGATCGGCAGGCCGCCCTGCGAGTGGATCCCGGCCATGCCGCCCAGGCTGCCGCCGCCCATGGTCGAGCCGTGGTAGCCGTTCTTGCGCGAGATGATCGTGAATTTCGACGGCTGGCCCTTGGTGGCCCAGTAGGTGCGCACGAGGCGGATGTTGGTGTCATTCGCCTCGGAGCCCGAGCAGGAATAGAACACGTGGTTCAGGTCGCCCGGCGCCAGTTCCGCCAGCTTGGCCGAGAGCGCGATGGCCGGCACATGGGTCGTCATGAAGAAGGTGTTGTAATAGGGCAGCTCGCGCATTTGCGCGGCCGCGACCTGCACCAGCTCCTCACGGCCGTAGCCGACGTTGACGCACCACAGGCCCGCCATGGCGTCGAGGATCTCTTCGCCTTCGCTGTCGGTCAGAAAGCAGCCCTTGGCCCGGGTGATGACCCGCGCGCCGCGCTTGGCAAGGTCGGCCTGGGTCGAGAACGGGTGCATGTGGTGGGCCGCGTCGAGGCGCTGCAACTCGGCGGTCGGCAGGTGATTGGTGATGCGCGTCATGGCGGACTCCATCGGTGAGGGGAGGGTTGGTGTCAGAATATGATCAAATTATCCGAAGTCAATCGAATCAGCCCTCCGCAGGCAGGGCGGCGCGCACCTGTTCCATGCCCTGCACCACGTCGGCGCGGATCGCTGCCGCCGCCGCCTCGGCATCGCCGTTTCGCAGCGCCGTGAGGGCCGCGGCGTGCTGGTCGGGAAGGGACGAGGTGCCCATCCGGCCGCAGATCACGCGCAGGGAGGGGCCGAAGCGCAGCCAGAGCCCCATGGCCAGATCGCGCAGGATCGGCGCCCGGGCCAGGTCGTAGAGTTCGGCGTGGAACAGGTAGTTGTGGCGCAGGTAGCCACTGACGTCCCCGCGCAGGATCGCGGCGTCCAGCCGCGCGTCCTCGGCCGCCAGCACGGCGATGTCCCCGGGCGTCGCGTTCAGGCAGGCCCGCCTTGCCAGCTCGGGGTCCAGCGCGCTGCGGGCATGGATCATCTCGTCGAGGTTGCCGGCGCTCAGAACCGGCACCGACACCCGCCGGTTGCCCGCCATGTCCAGCGCGCCCTCGGCCGTCAACCGGCGCAGCGCCTCGCGCACCGGGGTCATGCCGGCGCCCGTCGCCTCGACCAGCCCCTGGATGGTCACGGCCTGGCCGGGGGCGAGATCGCCGAACAGGATCATGTCGCGCAGTTGGCGATAGACCTGTTCATGCGCCGGCAACCCGGCCCCGTCTGCTGCTTTTCGCGCCACCATGCACCCCTCTGCCCAAAGTCGCGGCATCTGCCCCTTGCAAGCGGCTTGGCCGCATGAAAGCATTATCGATGTTGCCTTGAATGGCTTCATTTGATCAAATCCAGGTATGCGTGGCAACAAAAGACCGCGCGGCCACAGGGAGACCGACATGAACACCAAGCTCATCACAGCGACCGCCGCCCTGGCTCTCGCCGCCGCATCCGCCGGCGCCGAGGAGGTGCGGGTCTACAACTGGTCCGACTACATCGACGAAGAGCTTCTGGCCAAGTTCGAGGCCGAAACCGGCTATGAGCTGGTTTACGACGTTTTCGATTCGAACGAGCTGCTGGAAACCAAGATGCTGGCCGGCGGGTCGGGCTACGACGTGGTGGTGCCGACCGGCACCTTCCTGCAGCGCCAGATCGCGGCCGGGTCCTTCCAGCCGCTCGACAAGTCCAAGCTGCCGAACATCGCCAACATGTGGGCCGTGATCTCGGACCGGACGGCCAAGTATGACCCCGGCAACGAGTATTCGATCAACTACATGTGGGGCACCACCGGCATCGGCGTGAACGAGCCGCGCGTCAAGGAACTGCTGGGCGAGGATGCGCCCGTGGACAGCTGGGACCTCGTCTTCAAGCCCGAGAACATGGAAAAGCTGGCCGAATGCGGCGTCATGTTCCTCGACGCCCCGGCCGAGATGATCCCGGCCGCGCTGAACTACATCGGCGAGGACCCGGACAGCCACGACCCCGACGTGATCGCCAAGGCCGAGGAGGTCTTCATGGCCATCCGCCCGTCGATCCAGAAGTTCCACAGCTCGGAGTACATCAACGGCCTCGCCAATGGCGACATCTGCGTGGCCGTCGGCTGGTCGGGTGACATCCTGCAGGCCCGCGACCGCGCGGCCGAAGCTGAGAACGGCGTCGAAATCAGCTACTACGCGCCGAACGAGGGCGCGCAGATGTGGTTCGACCAGATGGCGATCCCGGTCGATGCGCCGAACCCCGAGGGCGCCCATGCCTTCCTGAACTTCATCATGGACGCCGAGAACATGGCGGCGGCGTCGAACTACGTCTATTACGCCAACGGCAACGAGGCCTCGCAGGAGTTCCTGGTCGAGGACGTGATCGGCGATCCGGCGATCTACCCCTCGGCCGAAGCGCTGGACAACACCTTCACCACCACGCCCTACCCGCCGCAGGTGCAGCGCGTGGTGACGCGCCTCTGGACCAAGATCAAGTCGGGCACCTGATACCCGCCTTCCGCGCGGCCCGGATCGTTCGGGCCGCGCCCCCCAAGACACTTCCCAGGATCCGCTGAATGTCCCAGACCGGAGCGCCCGCCGTCTTTTCCCCCTGGACCGACCCCGAGGCCAAGCCGCTGATCCGGTTTCGCGGAGTCACCAAGCGGTTCGGCGATTTCACCGCCATCGACAACCTGACGCTCGATATCTACGAGCGGGAATTCTACGCGCTTCTGGGCCCCTCGGGCTGCGGCAAGACCACGATGATGCGGATGCTGGCAGGGTTCGAAAGCCCGACCGAGGGCGTGATCGAGCTGTCGGGCCAGGACATCGCCCCGGTGCCGCCGAACAAGCGCGCGGTGAACATGATGTTCCAAAGCTACGCGCTGTTCCCGCACCTGTCGGTCTATGACAACATCGCCTTTGGCCTGCGCCGCGAGGGGCGCGGCAAGGACCAGGTCCATGGCCGCGTGCAAGAGATGCTGCGGCTGACGCGGCTCGAACGTTTTGCCGCGCGCAAGCCGCACCAGATCTCGGGCGGGCAGCGCCAGCGGGTCGCGCTGGCCCGCAGCCTGGCCAAGGCGCCCAAGCTCCTGCTGCTGGACGAACCGCTCGGCGCGCTGGACCGCAAGCTGCGCGAAGAGACGCAGTTCGAACTGATGGACATCCAGGAAAAGACCGGCACGACCTTCGTCATCGTGACCCACGACCAGGAAGAGGCGATGACCGTGGCCTCCCGCATCGCGGTGATGGATGAGGGCCGCGTGATCCAGGTCGCCACCCCGGCCGAGATCTACGAGGCGCCGAATTCCGTCTACGTGGCCGATTTCATCGGCGACGTGAACATCATCGAGGGCCGCGTGACCCCCGGTGAGGGCGCGGTCAGCATCGACTGGGCCGAAGGCGAGCCGCCGATCCGCGCCGTGACCGATGCGCAACTGGCGCCCGGCCAGTCCTGCCATTTCGCCATCCGCCCCGAAAAGGTGACCATCGACCGCGAGCGGCCCGACCGGCCCAATGCCTTCCAGGGCAAGGTCATCGACATCGCCTATCTCGGCAACATCTCGACCTACCACGTGCGGCTTTCGGGCGGGCAGATGGTCAAGGCGCAGATGGTCAACGCCCGCCGTCTCGCCAACCGCCCGATCACCTGGGAGGACGAGGTCTGGGTCGGATTCTCGGAGACCGCCGGCGTCGTGCTGGAGCGCTGAGGGATGCGGCGGTTCCTCCTGATCTTCATCCCCTACGCCTGGCTGCTGGCGCTGTTCCTGATCCCCTTCGCCATCGTGCTGAAGATCTCGCTCAGCGACGTGGCGCTGGCCCGGCCGCCCTATGCACCGCAACTGGACCTCAGCCAGGGATGGGAGGGGCTGCGCGCCTTCTTCGCCGGGCTCGATTTCGACAATTTCACCTTCCTGACGACGGATGACCTCTACTGGAAGGCGTACCTGTCGTCGGTGAAGATCGCGGTGATCTCGACCGTGCTGACGCTGCTGGTCGGCTACCCAATCGCCTACGGCATGGTGCAGGCGCCCGACCGCTGGCGCCCGACGCTGATGATGCTGGTGATCCTGCCGTTCTGGACGTCCTTCCTGATCCGCGTCTACGCATGGAAAGGGATCCTGGCGAACGAGGGCCTGCTGAACCAGGCGCTGATGTGGCTGGGCATCATCTCCGAGCCGCTGACGATCCTCAACACCAACACGGCGGTCTACATCGGCATCGTCTACACCTACCTGCCGTTCATGATCCTGCCGATCTACGCGGCGCTGGAAAAGCTCGACGGCTCGCTGCTCGAGGCGGCCGAGGATCTCGGCTGCTCGCGCCTCTCGGCCTTCTGGCTGGTGACTATCCCGCTGTCGCGCCAGGGCATCGTGGCCGGCAGCTTCCTGGTCTTCATCCCCGCGCTGGGCGAATTCGTGATCCCTGAACTTTTGGGCGGCTCGCGCACGCTGATGATCGGCAAGGTGCTTTACGAGGAGTTCTTTTCGAACCGCGACTGGCCGGTCGCCTCGGCCGTGGCGATCATCCTGCTGGCGATTCTGGTGATCCCGATCATCCTCTTCCAGCGCAACGAGCAGAAGCAGCGGGAGGCCGAGGGATGATGCATCAAGCGACACCGCGCTTTACAGATGTCGGAGTGGAGGTTTTGCACCCCGTCGCCATTGTCTCTCGGACCAATGGCGCGACAAAGGCGACCCCCGCAAGGTATTTGAGAAACAATGAAGAGCAGGGCCGTCCCCACTCCTTCATTGTTTTCCAAATACCTCGGGGGGAGCCGAAGGCGGGGGGCAGCGCCCCCCAAACAGCGACGCCCGGGCTGGGCGCCTCGCCGGATCGGAGCGCGGCATGAGACGGTTTTCCTGGTTCAACGCCACCTCCCTGACGTTGGGCTTTGCCTTCCTCTACCTGCCCATGCTGATCCTCGTGATCTACAGCTTCAACGAATCCCAGCTAGTTACGGTCTGGGCGGGCTTTTCGACCAAGTGGTACGGAGAGCTGATGCGGAACGAGGCCTTCCTCGACGCCGCCTGGGTGACGCTGCGCGTCGCGGTGATCTCGTCCACCATTGCGACCATCCTCGGCACGCTGGCGGCCTATGTGCTGATCCGCGCCGGGCGCTTTGCCGGGCGGACGCTGTTTTCCGGCATGATCTATGCCCCGCTCGTCATGCCCGAGGTCATCACCGGCCTGTCGCTGCTGCTCCTGTTCATCGGCATCGGGCTGGACCGGGGGATCGTGACGATCATCCTGGCGCATACGACCTTTGCCATGTGCTACGTCTCGGTCGTCGTTTCCTCGCGCCTCGTGTCCTTCGACCGGTCGCTCGAAGAGGCGGCGCTGGACCTTGGCTGCACCCCGTTCGAGGCCTTCCGCCTGGTCACCCTGCCGATCATCGCGCCCGCCGTGATCTCGGGCTGGCTGCTGGCCTTCACCCTGTCGCTCGACGACCTGGTGATCGCCAGCTTCACCGCGGGCCCCTCGGCCACCACCCTGCCGATCAAGATCTTCTCGGCCGTGCGCCTCGGCGTCAGCCCCGAGATCAACGCGCTCTCGACCATCATGATCGGCATCGTGACCGTGGGGGTCATCACCTTTTCGCTGATCTCGAAAAGCCAGGCCGTGCGCCGCGAGGCCGAGGAACGCGCGGCCGAGCGCCCTGCATGAAGCGAATCTGGGAGGCCGCGGCCTATAGCGCAGACCCGATCCGGCGCGGCTGGTGGCAGCGCACGGTGGTCCGGCCCCGCTTTGGCGCGCTTGACGGGAACCGCGCGGCCGAGGTGGTGGTTATCGGCGCGGGGGTCACCGGCCTCACTGCCGCGCGGCTGCTGGCCGAGGCGGGCGTCGATGTCATCGTGCTGGATGCCGAGCATCCGGGCTTCGGCGCCTCGGGGCGCAGCGGCGGGTTCGTCTGTCTCGGCGGGGCCAGGATCTCGAACCGGGGGCTCGAATCGCGCCATGGCGACGTGGCCCGCCGCGACTGGCGGCAGGCCGAGAAGGCCGCGGTGGACTTCACGGCCGAGCAGATCGACACGCTTGGCCTCAAGGTCGACCGGCACAGCGAGGGCGAGACGCTGCTGGCCCATCGCCCCCGCGACTGGGAGTCGCTGAAGGCCCAGGCGCAGACCATCCGCCGCGATTACGAGGTGCAGCCGGTGCTGATCGGGCGCGAGGACCTGGCCAAGCACGGGCTGAACGGGCCGTTCCACGGCGCGCTGACCACACCCATCGGCTTTGCGGTGAACCCGCTGAAATACAGCACCGGGCTTGCGAAAGCGGCGGAAGAGGCCGGCGCGCGCATCTTTGCCCATTCCCCGGCCACCGCGATCACGCGCGGCAACGGCTGGCAGGTCAGCACGCCCAAGGGGCAGGTGCGCTGCCGCAAGGTGATCATCGCCACCAACGGCTATTCCTCCGAAGACCTGCCGGACTGGATGGCGGGGCGCTACCTGCCGCTGCAAAGCTCGGTCCTGGTGACCGAGCCGATCCCGAAGGCGCTGCAGGCGGCGCAGGGCTGGACCTCGGGGCAGATGGCCTATGACACGCGGCGGATGCTGCATTACTTCCGCCTGATGCCGGACGGGCGGTTCCTGTTCGGCATGCGGGGCGGGCTGGCGCAGACGGCGGGCGCGGTGGCGCGCAACCGGCACGCCATCCTGCGCGATTTCCGCAAGATGTTCCCGGCCTGGGCCGAGGTCGAGACGCCGTGGTACTGGTCGGGTCTTGTCTGCATGACCATGCCCCGCACCCCCTTCGTCGGGCCGGTGCCGGGGGCAGAAGGGCTGTTTGCCGGCTTTGGCTACCACGGCAACGGCATGGCCATGGGCGGCTATGCCGGGGCGATCCTGGCGGACCTCGTGCAGGGCCGCGCGCCCGACCGGATCTACCCGCTGGCCATGCGCCACCGGCCCGTGTCCTTCCCGCTGGGCCGGTTCCGCCGGGCACTCATGTACCCGGCCTATGCGCTTTACGGGGTGATGGACCTTTAAAGCCGGTTCAGCAGCGCTGGGGTCGGCCAGCCGTCGGCGGGCATCCCCAGTTCCTGCTGCATCGCGCGCACCGCCGCCCGGGTGCCGGCGCCGAGGATGCCGTCGATCAGGCCGACGTCATGGCCATGGGCGGCCAGCTTGGCCTGCAACTGTTTCATCTGTTCCCCGTCGAGGCCGGGCTCGGGGTTGCCGGCGTCATAGATTGGCGCGCCTTCGAGGCGGGTCGCGAAATAGGCGGCGGTCATCACGTAGACAAAGCTCTGGTTCCATTCGAAATACACGTCGAAATTCGGATAGGCGAGGAAGGCCGGCCCGCGACGCCCCTGCGGCAGGATCAGCGAGGCGGGCAGGTTGGCCAGCTGGCCCGAGCGGGGCGTGACACCCATCGCGGCCCATTCGGACGCGGGCCGCTTGTCCTGCAGACCCGTCAGCGACCAGTCCATGTCATCGGGGACCGACACCTCCTGGATCCAGGGCTCGCCCGCGCGCCAGCCCAGCGATTGCAGCATCTTGCCGCCCGACATCAGCGCATCGGGCGCAGAGGTTTTGAGCAGAACATGCCCGTCGCCATCCCCGTCCACGCCGTTTTCCAGGATATCCCGGGGCAGCATCTGCACCATGCCGATTTCGCCCGCCCAGGCGCCGGTTGTGCGGGCGGGGTCGAAATCGCCGTGCTCGAAGAGCTCGAGCGCGGCAAAGATCTGCGGGCGGAAGAGCTCGGGCCGGCGGCAATCGTGGCTCAGCGTCACCAGGGCGTTCAACGTGTTGAAATCGCCCTGGAAGCTGCCGTAATCGGTCTCGAAGGCCCAGAAGGCCAGCAGGACACCCCGGCTGACGCCGTACTGCGCCTCGATCCGGTCGAAGACGGCGGCATAGTCGCGCCCGTTCGCTAGACCGCGGTTCAGCCGGTCCTGGCTGATCAGCCGACGCGAGAAATCGACGAAGGGCATCTGGAACACCCCCTGCCTGCGGTCCGCGGCCAGCACCTTGGGGTCCTGCTGCGCGCCCGACAGGAACCGGTCGACGGATGCGGGATCGTGACCGAGGGCTACGGCCTCGTCCCTCAGCCCGGCCTTGAAGTCGGCGAAACTGCCGCCGCAGGGCACCTGCTGGGCCGTCGCGGCGGACCCGGCCGACAGGGCGATGGCAAGGGAAAGGGCGGTCATTCGGGGCATTTCGTGGTCCTGCTTGTCCGGGTTCGATCCGGTTAACAGGTGCAGCGCCGGCGCCAATGTCAAGGCGATCGGCGGTTTGTCGTCATCACGACGCCGAAATCAGAAATGAGTTCGGCAAGGCGCCGCGCGTTGCTATCGTAGGCGGGTCTTGCTTCTCGTTTGCCGGGTCACAAGGGTCGAACAATGTCATTGGAGATACTCATCGTCGCCGGCGCGGCCGAACTGGGCCAGCTTTGGCAAGGGCATCTTAAGCGTCGCGGGGCGGCGGTCGACGTGACCGGCCATGTCGCTGCAGCTGCGGCGCTGATCGAGCACAAGGGCTACCACGTGGTCATCATCGACATCCAGACGGATGACGGCGAGGTGCTGCCGCTGACAGACCTCATCGGCTTTCGCTGGCCCGAGACGCGGGTGATCCTGGTCACCCGCGACGGGTTCTTTTCGGACGGGTCGGTCTTTGGCCTTGGCGCCAATGTCCATGCCATGCTGTCGCCGCACGTGCCGCCGGACGACCTGGTGGCGCTGGTCGAATACCACGGCGGCCAGCCGCCGCCCCGCCCGATCTGATCAGCCGCGCCCGTGCGGGCCGGTCAGGTCCAGCACGGGGCCAATGGGCACGATGCGGTGCGGATTGATGCTTTCGTGGCTGTAGTGGTAGTGCCGCGCGACATGGGCCAGGTTCACCGTGTCGGCGATCCCCGGCCATTGATACAGCTCGCGCAGGTAGCCCCAGAGGTTCGGGTAATCCACGATCCGCCGCCGGTTGCACTTGAAGTGGCCGTGGTAAGCCGTATCGAACCGGATCAGCGTCGGGAACAGGCGCCAGTCGGCTTCGGTCAGCTGGTTGCCGGTCAGGTAGCGCGAGGCCGACAGGATCTCTTCGAGCCAGTCGAGCGACTCGAACAGCGCCGTGACCGCCTCGTCATAAGCCTCCTGCGAGGTGGCGAAGCCGGACTTGTAGACGCCGTTGTTGACCGTGTCGTAGATCCGGTCGTTCAGCGTGTCGATCTCGCCCCGCAGTTCTTCGGGGTAGTAATCGTCGGTGTTGCCGGTGATCCCGTCGAAGGCCGAGTTGAACATGCGGATGATCTCGGAGCTCTCGTTCGACACGATGGTGCCCTGCGTCTTGTCCCACAGGATCGGCACCGTCGCCCGGCCCGAGATTTCGGGATCGGCCGCCGTGTAGATGTCGCGCAGGAAATCCTTGCCCATCAGCCGGTCGCCCGTCGCGCCGGGGAAATCGGTGGCAAAGCTCCAGCCGTCCTCGAGCATGTCCGGGTGCACCACGTCCACGCTGATGTGGTCCTGAAGCCCCTTGAGCGCGCGGAAGATCAGCGCGCGATGGGCCCAGGGACAGGCATAGCTGACATAGAGATGGTAGCGCCCGCTCTCGGCCTTGAACCCGCCCGTGCCGCTGGGCCCGGCGCTGCCATCGGCCGTGATCCAGTTTCGGAAGGTCGTCTCGTTGCGGACGAACTTGCCGCCCTTGCTCATCTTTTCGAGGCTGGCGGTGACCCATTGGCCCTTGTCCAGATGTCCCATGCGTCCTCCTGTCGTTTGCGTCGAACCAGAGGTAACCTGTGCGCCGATCCGGGCAACCCGCGCGGGTGTCAGGGTCGCTGTGCAGCAGCGCGCAGGCATCATGCTGCGCGGCAGCATCCCGGTGTCATCGCAGATTTACTTGCTTTTGAGAAAAACCGCCTCAAACTCAAACACCTGGACGGGCCGGGGGGAATCACGATGTCGACATATGTTTCGAAAGAGGTGCAGGCAGGCATCGACGCCGCGCGTCGGACCGCCAAGCGGGCGGCCGCCCGGCTGCGCGTGAAGACGGGAACAGACAAGGTCTACCCGATCCTGCGGATCTGGGACACCGGCTTTGCCCTCGACGCAGAGGACGCGCCCGAGCTGCGCGGCCTGGTCGATATCTACGACGGCGCGCGCCACCTGCGGCAATGCCTGATCATCGCCTCGGCCGAGGCGGGCGGAGAGGTCATCTGCGACTTCAAGCGCGCGACCGAAAGCCACGACCAGCCGCCGCGCGACTTTGCCGTCGACCCGGCCGCGCCGGTGGCGCTGATCGGGCGGGAAAGCTCAGCCCGGCAGCTGTAGGCTGGCCAGTCTGGCACGGAACGCATCGGCAAGGGCACAGGGCCGGCCGTCGGGGTCCGTCTGGACCTGCGCAAAGAACCCTTCGGCAAAGGCCGTGTCTTCGTCGTTGCGATAGAGCCCCAGCTCGTAGCGCCAGGAGCTGCGACCGATGTGACCGACGCGCAGCCCGACATGGATGGTGTCGGGATAGCGCGCCTCGGCATGGTAGATGCAGCCGCTTTCCACCACCACGTCCTTGGCCGTCGCCCCGGCATCGTCGAAGACGCCCCAGCCGACATGCAGCCGCGCCACCGCCGTGTCGAAGAGGCCATAATGCACGGTGTTGTTGAGGTGCCCGTACTGGTCGTTGTCGGCCCAGCGGGTTTCGAGCGTGGTGAACCACGCGTAGCTTGTGCGCGGCGACGGGGCGGGACGGGCCATGGGTCAGTTCCTTTGCAGCAGACGGAACGCGGCTGAAGCAGCCCAGCCCGCGATCACCGCGATGGCCAGCGACATCAGCCCGTAGATCAGCGGTTGCTGACGCGACAGGTTGAAGAGGAACCGCTCCAGCCCGACCTTCCGGACGGTGATGCTTTTCTGGAAATACGAGATCACCTTGCCCTCGCGCACGAGGAAGATGCGCGTGCGGTAGCGGCCTTCGGTCAGGTTGGCGGGCAGGGCGATCTCGGTCTGGAACAGGGTGTCCTGATCGACGGTCACGGCCCCCTCGAGGTGCTGGTAGAGGTCTTCTTCGGTGCGGATGCGGATCAGCGCCTCGACAAAGGCGGCGGTGTCGGCGGTCTCCGTCTCTCCGTCTGCCGCGCGGATCGCGCGCGGGACCGAGATGTCGTAGCGCCGGTCCTGGAAAGGCAGCAGCACCTCGTCCAGCGGTCCGGTGGTGGCGACGGCGTAGAAGCTGGGCGCGCTGCGGATGTTCAGCGCCGCATCGTTGACCCAGATGCCGAACTTGCGGTCCTTGCGGCGGACGGTCAGCGGGGTCGAGGGCCCCTCGATCGCGACGATCACGTCGATCGGCACCTCGGGGATCGGCGTCTCGCGCCGGATCGCGCCGAAGATCAGGATGTTCGAGCCGTCGAAGGCGGTCGTGATCGCGACCTCGTCCTGGCTGAGGCCCATCACGACCTCTTCCTGTGCCGTGGCGGGCCCGGCCAGCAGCAGGAGCGCCGCGAATATGCGCGCGGCCCGGATCATGGCAGACGCATCTCGGTGATCGAGTAGGGCTCGGACGGGGTCAGCGTCAGGTCGAGCGCGATCTTGAAACAGACGGCGAGCACCAGCAGCGCCAGCAGCACGCGCAGCTGCTCGGCCCGCAGGTACATGCCAAGCCGCGTGCCCAGCTGCGCGCCGATCACGCCGCCCAGGATCAGCAGCACCGCCAGCACCGTATCGACGGTCTGGCTGCTGACCGCGTGCATGACCGTGGTCATGCCGGCCACCAGCGTGATCTGGAACAGCGAAGTGCCGACCACCACCTTGGTGGGCATGTGCAGGATGTAGATCATCGCCGGCACCATGATGAAGCCGCCGCCGACCCCCATCACCGCCGACAGGATCCCGACGAAAAAGCCGACCAGCAGCGGCGGGATGACCGAGATGTAAAGGCCCGAGACCCGGAAGCGCACGCGCAGTGGCATGGTGTGCACCCATCCGTGCCGCTTGCGCGGCTTGCGGCGGGTGCCGGCCTTGGCATGGCGGATGGCGTTGACGCTTTCGATGAACATCAGCGCGCCGATTACGCCAAGGAACAGCACGTAGCACAGCTGCACCAGCAGGTCGACCTGGCCCAGCTGCTTGAGCATGTTGAAGATGTAGACCCCCAGCGCCGCCCCGGCGAGGCCACCGGCCTGCAGCGTGACGCCCATGCGCAGGTCCACGTTGCGGCGTTTCAGGTGCGCAAAAAGCGCCGAGACCGAAGAGGCGACGATCTGGTTGGCCGAGGTCGCCACCGCCACCGCCGGCGGGATGCCGACGAAGAACAGCAGCGGGGTGATCAGAAACCCTCCGCCCACGCCGAACATGCCCGACAGCACCCCGACCATGCCCCCGAGGCCCAGCAGCAGGAACAGGTTGACCGACACTTCGGCGACGGGGAGGTAGATGTGCATGTCCGATTGGTGCATCCGGGCAGGGGAAATGTCCAGACGGTTGGAGCGGGGGAGGGGCGGGAAATCCTTGCGATTGAAGGCTGGTGTGCCGCATTCGCGTCGGCGTCGGTTTGTCCTTGTACGGACTCAAGGCCGCAAGGCCGCCGCACATCGCCGGGCCGCCCCCCGGGCAGGGCGATTTGGTGGGGCTTGGCGCACCCTTCAAACGTCCTACGGACTTGGCCGGGATAAAGTGCCCCCCACGACCGTCGGATCGCCATACCGCGGCCCGACGATGCGCGGCTTGGAGCTTACGGCAGATGCTCGGCCAATTCGGATCGCGAGGCCGGATGCATTATTCTTGTTGAGTAGATACCAAAACAACAAAGGCTGCGAGCCTCAAGGCGCGCAGCCTCTTCGATCACGCGAGTCCCGGTCGCGGGCACTCTCACCAGATGAGGCGATCCCGCCTTACCCCTTGAGCCAGCTCCGCAGGATCTTCTCCAGCTTGGCGGCACCCAGCGGCGCCATCGCCTTGGTGTGCTCGTGGCTGATCGCCTCGTCGCTGAGTCCGGCCGCCATGTTGGTGATGGTCGACACCGCCGCCACCTTCAGCCCCAGGAACCGCGCCAGGATGACCTCGGGCACGGTCGACATGCCCACCGCGTCGGACCCGAGAATGCGGATCGCGCGGATCTCGGCCGGGGTCTCGAACGACGGGCCGGAGTACCAGGCATAGACGCCCTCGTGCAGCGCGATGCCCAAGGCTTCGGCGGCGGCCTTGAGACCGGCCCGCATCTCGGGGTCATGCGCGTCGCCCATGGGGACAAAGCGGGCATCGGTCGGCTCTCCGATCAGGGGGTTGAGACCGGAGAAGTTGATGTGGTCCGACAGCAGCATCAGCTCGCCCGGCGGCATGTCGGCGCGCAAGCTGCCGGCTGCGTTGGTCAGCAGCAGCTGGCGGCCTCCCAGCGCCTTCAGCACCTCGAGCGGCAGGCGCATGGCATCGCCGCGCCCCGACTCGTAGTAATGCGCCCGGCCGCCGAAGACCGCCACGCGGCGTCCCTCGAGATCGCCGATCACCAGCTTGGGATTGTGCCCCGAGACGCCCGCATGGGGAAAGCCCGGCAGGTCGTCATAGGGGATCGCCACGCCGTCCACTGCCTCGGCCAGGTGGCCGAGGCCGGAGCCCAGCACCAGCCCGATCTCGACCGGGGCATCGCCCGCACGGGTGCGGATCAGGGCGGCAAGGTCCTCAGCGTTCCTTGACATAGGGTTCTCCTCCGGCACGGGGCGGGATGGCCTTGCCGACGAAACCGGCCAGGATCACGACGGTCAGGATGTAGGGCAGGGCCTGCACGAACTGGACGGGCAGGGTAAAGCCCAGCAGCTCGATGTTCTGGAACCGCGTCTCGATGGCAAAGAGGAAGCCGAAGAGCAGGCAGGCATAAAGCGCGTACCACGGCCGCCACTTGGCAAAGATCAGCGCGGCCAGCGCGATGAAGCCCCGGTTGGCGGTCATGTCCTTGGTGAAGTTCGCCTGCAACCCGGTCGCGAGATACGCGCCGGCGATGCCGCAGAGCACGCCGCAGATGATGACGGCGGCATAGCGCAGGCGGATCACCGAGACGCCGGCGGTATCCACCGATTCCGGGTTCTCGCCCACCGCCCGCAGGCGCAGGCCAAAGCGGGTGCGGAAGAGGTCCCACCAGGTCAGCGGTACCATGGCAAAAGCGATGTAGACCAGGATCGAATGGCCCGAGATCAGCTCGGCATAGATCGGGCCCAGGAAGGGCACGCCCGCCAGCGCATCGGCAAAGGGCAGGGTGATCGGCTCGAACCGGCCGCCGGACATCAGGCTGGGGGTCCGGCCACCCTGGGCGAACCAGTCCTGCGCGATCAGCACCGTCATGCCAGCAGCCAGGAAGTTGATCGCCACGCCGGAAATCAGCTGGTTGCCGCGGAAGTTGATCGAGGCGACGCCGTGGATCAGTGACAGCACCATCGAGGCGGCGATCCCGGCGCCAAGGCCCATCCAGGCCGACCCGGTCATGTAGGCGACGGCGGCGGAAAAGAAGGCGGCGGCGAGCATCTTGCCCTCGAGCCCGATGTCGAAGATGCCCGAGCGTTCGGAATAAAGCCCGGCCAGGCAGGCCAGCAGCAGCGGCGTGGCCGAGCGGATGGTGCTGTCGAGCAGCTGGATGATCGTCAGGAAATCCATCTCAGGCGTCCCCTTTCCGCATCGCCAGGAACAGCTTTTCCAGCGGCATCCGCACCATGTTGTCGAGCGCCCCGGTGAAGAGGATCACCAGCGCCTGGATCACCACGATCAGCTCGCGCGGGATGCCCGACCAGAAGGCCAGCTCGGCCCCGCCCTGGTAGAGAAAGCCGAAAAGCAGCGCGGCCAGGAAGATCCCGAACGGGTGGTTGCGCCCCATCAGCGCCACGGCGATGCCGATGAAGCCGGCCCCTTCGGAGGCGTTCAGCACCAGCCGCTCCGCCTCGCCCTGGGTGGAGTTGATCGCCATCATCCCCGCCAGCGCGCCCGAGATGAGCATGGCGATGATGGTGATGCGCACCGGGTTGATCCCGGCGTACTTGGCCGCGCTTTCCGAATGGCCGAAGGCGCGGATCTCGTAGCCCAGCCGAGTGCGCCAAAGCAGCGCCCAGACCGCGCAACAGGCGGCCACGGCGATGAAGAACGAGATATTGGCGGGCGAGCCGCGGAACATCACGGTCTCGGCGGTCGAGAACATCTCCTGGAAGCTCGGCAGATGCGTGGCTTCGGGGAATTTCGCCGTTGCCGGGTCCATCGCGCCCGTGGGGCGGAGCACGTTGACGAGCACGTAGTTCAGCAGCGAGGCGGCGATGAAGTTGAACATGATCGTGGTGATCACGATGTGGCTGCCGCGCTTGGCCGTCAGGTAGGCGGGCACGAAGGCCCAGGCCGCACCGAAGAGGGCCGCCGCAAGTCCGGACCCCAGCAGCGCCAGCGACCAGTGCGGCCAGGGGATATACAGGCAGGCCAGCGCGACGCCCAGGCCCCCCAGGGCCACCTGCCCCTCGCCACCGATGTTGAACAGGCGCGCATGGAAGGCGACGGCGACACAAAGCCCGGTGAACATGAAGTTCGTGGCGTAATAAAGCGTGTAGCCCCAGCCCGAGGACTGCATGAGCGCGCCCTGCACCATCTGCTGGAAGGCGTCGATCGGGTTTTCCCCGATCCCGAGGATGACCAGCGACGACAAGAGCGCCGCGAGGATCAGTGAAATCAGCGGAACGAGGATCGCATCCGCCCAGGCCGGCATCTTATCCATGCTTCCGTCCTCCTGCTTGGTGTGCAGAAAATGCGCTGACGCTTACCAGTGACATGCTTGCCTCAAGGGTTTGATCGCTTCTTCCAGCCCACTAATATTGAAAGCAAATTCTTGCGGGCTCTCGCTGTGAGGAGTCAGGCGCACGGCAAGTGTCTCGCTGTCGAACATTGACTTAATCACCGGTATGGAGCGTCCGCCGTTCCATAGACCAAGAGCTTGGTTGTCTGTCGACACGTTCATGCTTTGTGTCCGGGTCTGGTGCTGATCAACCCTGAGGTCCACGCGTCCATGTCCCTGAATGTCCGAAAGAAAAAAGCCGCCAGCAACGATAAAAAGTACGGTTGTATTCTCTTTGCATCGAATGTGCAGGGAGGCCCGTTTAGCATTGCCGAACCGGTCAAAGTTCGGCTCGATGCCTCAAGATTCAAGTACACGGATGTCGTGTCGTCGAACGCTGACGTGTCCGTGGATACTCTCCATTCACCTGTATCGAGCACCTGCGGCGCGTCATCTTGAGGCTCTTCGAAGACAAGTGGTGTCTCCACTTCCAGCTGCAAGGTTGAGACGCATCGACCGATTTCGGAAGCCAGTAGATTCTCTTCCTTGGCGATATCAAGGACGGAATTGGACGGCGTGAAGCGAACATCGTAGCCGTCCACCTCAGCGGAGATGATCCGGCCGGATCCGGACCCTTCGAGAAACCCGACCGGTGGGCGCGAGCCGAGCCGAAGCGTGGGGTCACTTTGTTCCGGGTAATGCAGGACGAGACTGGGTAACGCTTCAAAGCTACAAACGTAGTAGTTCTCGGATGCAAAGGCGGGTCCGCCGAAGGCGATCCCGGCGAGCATCGCCATGATCGGCATCTTATCCATGCTGCTCTGCCTCTCGCTCTTCTTTCTTGCGCATCTGTTCCGCGACCGCCTCGGCGACCGATCCCTCGGGTTCGCCCGAAATGCCGGCCATCAACAGGCCCAGCTCGCGCTCGTCGGTCTCGGACGGCAGGCGCTCGCCCATGATCTTGCCGTCGAACATCACCGCGATGCGGTCCGAAAGCGACATGATCTCGTCAAGCTCGACCGAAACCAGCAGGATCGCCTTGCCGCTGTCGCGCAGCGCGATGATCTGCTCGTGGATGAACTCGATCGCGCCGATGTCCACGCCGCGCGTCGGCTGGCCGATCAGCAGGATGTCGGGGTCCCGCTCGATCTCGCGCGCGACGACGATCTTCTGCTGGTTCCCGCCCGAGAAATTGCGGGCCTTGAGCCGCGGGTTCGGGGGGCGGACGTCGAATTTCTCCATCTTGGCGGCGGTGTCGGCGCGGATGGCGGCGTTGTCCATGAAGAGCGCGTTCTTTTGGTACTTGGGGTCGTGGTGGTAGCCGAAGGCCACGTTCTCCCACGCCATGTATTCCATGATGAGGCCCTCTTCCTGCCGGTCCTCGGGGACATGGGCGATGCCGCGCTTGCGGCGGCTCTGTCCGTCCGAGTGCTTGCCAGTCAGGTCGATTTCTTCGCCGTTGACGCGGATGCGGCCCTCGCCGCTGCGCATCCCGCCCAGCACCTCGAGCAGTTCCGACTGCCCGTTGCCGGCCACCCCGGCGATGCCGAGGATTTCGCCCTGGCGCACATGCAGCGACACGCCGCGCAGCCGCTCGACGCCGAAGCTGTCGACCACGCGCAGGTTCTCGACCTCGAGCACGGCGGCGCCGGGGTTGCTGGGGGCCTTTTCGACCCGCAGCAGGACCTTGCGGCCGACCATCAGCTCGGCCAGTTCCTCGGGGTTGGTTTCAGAGGTCTTGACGGTGGCGGTCATCTGGCCGCGCCGCATGACGCTGACCGTGTCCGTGATCTCCATGATCTCGCGCAGCTTGTGCGTGATCAGGATGATGGTCTTCCCCTCTTCCTTCAGCCGCGCAAGGATACGGAAGAGCTGGTCGGCCTCGGCCGGGGTCAGCACGCCCGTGGGCTCGTCGAGGATGAGAATGTCGGCCTGGCGATACAGCGCCTTGAGGATCTCGACCCGCTGCTGGTGGCCGACGCTGAGCGTTTCGATCACCGCGTCGGGGTCGACATGCAGGTCGTATTCCGCGGCGATCTGGGTCAGGGCCTTGCGCGCCTTGGCAAGGCTGGGCCGCAGCATCGCGCCGTCCTCGACCCCGAGGATCACGTTTTCCAGCACGGTGAAGTTCTGCACCAGCTTGAAATGCTGGAACACCATGCCGATCCCGGCGGCGATGGCGGCCTGGCTGTCGGGGATCTGGGTCGGCTGGCCCTTGATGAAGATCTCGCCCGCATCGGCCTTGTAAAAGCCGTAGAGGATCGACATCAGCGTGGACTTGCCCGCGCCGTTCTCGCCGATGATCCCGTGGATCGTGCCGGGCTGCACGGCGATGGAAATGTCCTTGTTCGCCTGCACGGGCCCGAAGGCCTTGGATATGCCCCTAAGTTCGATGGCCGGAGCGCTCATCGCCAGATACCCCCTGTCCCTGTACGGAAAGAGGCCGCGTCATCGCTGCGCGGCCCCTCCGGTGTCATGTCGCGTGCGACCCGATCAGAACGACAGGGCCGGGCAGCTGTCGTCGCTGGTGTAGTCGTGCACCGAGATCTCGCCTGCGATGATCTTGGCCTTCGCGTCCTCGGCGGCGGCGGACATCTCTGCGCTCACCAACTCGGCGTTGTTGTCGTCCATGGCATAGCCGACGCCGTCGGCGCCCAGGTCCATGACGCGCACGCCCGGCGCGATGCCGTCGCCCTGGGTCATGGCGTCATAGACGGCCACGTCCACGCGCTTGAGCATCGAGGTCAGGACCTTGCCCGGGAACAGGTGGTTCTGGTTGCTGTCCACGCCGATCGACAGGATGTCCTCGTCCGCGGCGGTCTGCAGAACGCCAAGGCCGGTGCCGCCGGCGGCGGCATAGATCACGTCCGCGCCCTGGGAGATCTGGGCATTGGCCAGTTCCGAGCCCTTCACCGGGTCGTTCCAGGCGGCCGGGGTGGTGCCGGTCATGTTCGAGATCACGGTGATGTCGGGGTTCACGGCCTTGGCGCCCTGGGCATAGCCGCAGGCGAACTTGCGGATCAGCGGGATGTCCATGCCGCCGACGAAGCCGACGGTGCCGGATTCGGACGCCATCGCGGCGATCATGCCGACGAGGTAGGATCCCTCATGCTCCGAGAAGGCGACCGATTGGACGTTCTCGGCGCCCGAGTAGCCGTCGATGGTCACGAACTTGGTGTCGGGGTAGTCGGGGGCGACTTCGTCGAAGACCGACGACCAGGCAAAGCCGGTGGTGATGATCGGGTTGAAGCCGTTCTCGGCAAAGCGGCGCAGGGCCTGCTCGCGCTGGGCTTCGGACTGGATCTCGATGTCGCGGTACGACCCGCCGGTTTCGGCCGCCCAACGCTCGGCGCCGTTGTAGGCGGCTTCGTTGAACGACTTGTCGAACTTGCCGCCGAGGTCGTAGATCAGTGCCGGGTCGGCCAGCGCGGCGCCTGCGGTCAGGGCCACGGCAGCAGCAGCGCCGAGGAATTTGGTCATCAGGGTCATGGAAGTCTCCCAGTCGGTTGACGGCCCTTGTCGCGGATTATGTCCGCCGGGCCTGTTGTCAGGCAGATCCTGGATCAGATCACGACGATTAAGGCCGCAGCAAGCGGGACGGGTCAACAGGAAACTTGGTGGCTCGGCAAGCAGATGCCGCCTGATTGGGCAGGACGTCGGGTCAATTTTTGACCGTTCGGTCAATTGCGAGGCAGTCCGCCCTGCGGCGGGTTTCAGAGCGCGATCTCCATGAGAATCGCGTCCTCGGTCCGGCCGTCCGCAAGGCGATAATAGCCGCGTCGGCGGCCGCAAACGCTCCAGCCGGTTGCCGTGTAAAGCGCAAGGGCGGGGGCATTGCCGGCGGCCACCTCGAGAAAGCCGCGAGTCGCGCCGCGGGCGCGGGCAAGGCCGGCGAATTCGGCCAGCCGCGCGCGGGCGAGGCCCCGGCGTTGGGCGTCCGGGTGGGTGGCGATCAGCAGCAGTTCGGCCTCGTCCAGCACGGCCCGGCCCAGGGCAAAGCTGTGCGGGTCGGCGCTGAGGAAACTGGACGGGTCCTCGAGCGAGCCCGTGAATTGCGCCGCGCTCCAGGGCTGGGTGTGGCGTTCGGCGGCGGCGTGGAGGGCGGCGAGGGTGTCGGCGTCAGTCATCCAGCAGCGCCGGGGGCTGGTCGGACGAGGGCGCGGCATCGGCGGGACGGACGTAGAGCGGGGCCGGGCGGGGCTGCGGCTGGCCCGTTGCCAGACGTGCGGCGGCCACCCGGGCGATCTGATGCGGCAGGGCGGTGGGATCGGGCGTCGCCAGGGCCACGTCCTGCATGAGGTCCAGCATCTCTTCGACAGGGGCGAGCCGGATGTCGCCGGTCTTGGCGTCGCGCAGGTAGGCGCCCTTGCGTGGGCCGGGGACGGCGGGGCAGACCGCACGCGCAAGATCGGGCTGCATCGCGTCGAAGGCGTTCACACCGATGGCCGGGATGCCCAGCGACAGGGCAAGCCCGCGCGCCGCTGCCACCGAGATGCGGATGCCGGTGAAATTGCCCGGCCCGATGCCGACGCCGATGGCATCGAGGTCGGGCCAGCCGATCCCGGCCTCGGCCAGCAGCTCTTCGAGCAGGGGCAGCAGGCGTTCGGCCTGTCCGCGGGCCATGTATTCGTGCCGAGTGGCGACGATGGACCGACCGTCGCAAAGCGCGGCGGCGACGTAAGCGGCTGAGGTGTCGAAGGCGAGGATCATGGGGGGCTTATGCCGCGAGGGGCGGGGCGGGGCAATTGGTTTGCAGGAACGAAAAAGGCCGCCCAGAAGAGCGGCCCTTGATGCAGATGCGCGGTGCCTTACACGGCGACCGGGCGCACCTCGGTCACTTCGGGAATGTAGTGGCGCAGCAGGTTCTCGATGCCCATCTTCAGCGTCAGCGTGGACGAGGGGCAGCCGGCGCAGGCGCCCTGCATGTGCAGGTAGACGACGCCCTTGTCGAAGCCGTGGAAGGTGATGTCGCCACCGTCCTGCGCCACCGCGGGCCGGACGCGGGTGTCGAGCAGTTCCTTGATCTGGCCGACGATCTCGCCATCCTCGCCGTCATGCATGGCATGGCCGCTGGAGGCTTCGCCTTCCATCACCGGGGCGCCGGACTGGAAATGCTCCATGATCGCGCCAAGGATCGCGGGCTTGACGTGGTCCCATTCGACCGCCTCGCCCTTGGTCACGGTGACGAAGTCCGAGCCGAGGAAGACGCCGGTCACGCCCTCGACCGAAAAGATGCGGCGGGCCAGTGGCGACTTGTCCGCGGTGTCGGCGGTGGGGAAGTCGGCGGTTCCGACGCCCAGGACCGACTGGCCGGGCAGGAACTTGAGCGTGGCCGGGTTCGGGGTGGATTCGGTCTGAATGAACATCTGTCGGGCACCTTTCGCTGCGTCCTCGGGATATGCGCGTCGCAGCCCCCGGAGTCAAGGTTTAGAACAGTTCTAAGCGGTGTGTCGCTGCGACGCGCTTACCGGAATCGCGGCCCCAATTCGCCCGGATCGATGCCGTCCAGCTGCCAGAAGGCCCGCGCCTCCGGGCCGATCCGGTCCAGCGCGCGGTGCAGATCGACTGGCTGGATGGCGCGGTGCAGGGCGTAGAAGGCGGCGCGAAGCACCTCGGGCCCGGCAAAGTTGTGATCGCCGCGAAAGGCGCGCGCCTCGGCCACGTAGGTCGAGGGATCGGCCCAGGGGCGGGGCGGCGCGGGGTCCCACCGCTGCACGAAAAGCGCGCGGGGAAGGGCGGGCAGGACCTGGGCAAAGGCGATCGCCTGCGCGACCGGCAGCCGGTCGCGGAAGGCGCGAAAGACCCCTTCGAGCCCGGTATAGGCGACGTTGTCCGAGGGCGTGTTCAGCACCTCGCGCATGTCGTCGAGGATGCCGCGCCATTCTTTTTGCGCGTGCCGGAAGGTCCAGGGCATCGGCATGGGCGCCGCCGATCAGGTGATCGCCTCGAGCCGCTCTTTCGACAGGTCGCCCGGCACGATGGTGATCGGGATCGGCAGCGTCCCGGCAGAGCGGGTCAGCTGCGCCACCAGCGGCCCCGGTCCCTTGCTGTCGGTGCCCGCGCCCAGCACCAGCACGCCGATCTCGGGATCTTCCTTGATCTGCGCCATGATCTCCTTGACCGGCTCGCCCTCGCGGATGACGAGGTCCGGATCGACGTTCTGCCGGTCGCGCATCCACTTGGCGAAAACCTCGAAATGCGCCTCGATCCGCTCGCGGGCCTCTTCGCGCATGATGTCGCCGACACCGATCCAGTGGTTGAATTCGTCGGGCGGGATCACCGACAGGATCTCGACCCCGCCGCCGGTCTTGCTGGCGCGCATGGCGGCGAAACGCATGGCGTTCAGGCATTCGCGGCTGTCGTCGAGGATGACGAGGAACTTGCGCATCTTGGGGTCTCCCTGGTTGGCCGTCAGGATGTCGCACCTGCCGGGCCGTTGCAAGCGTCCGGGCGGGTCAGGGCGCGAGGGCGCCGGCGAGGGCGCGGGTAAACGGCCGGGTGAGGCGGGCACCGAGCCATCCGGCGACGGCCATCAGCGCCTGGGTCGCGCTGAGCCAGATCAGCGCGGCGGCGGCCAGCGCCTCGTCGCTGATCCGGGCGAGGGTGCGGAAGGCGCGGGACTTGCCCAGCACCTCGAGCACGCCGCGCGTTTCCGGCCCCGCCGCGTCCGACAGGCGGGCAAGGCGGGCGGCATCTTCGGCCCCTTCCACGTGGCGCAGCAACAAGGCGGTATCGGTGATCGAAGTGTTGCCCGCCACGCGGCCCACATCGGCCGCCAGCGCCTGCGCGCGGGCAAGGCGGGCGGTGTCGGCGGCATCGGTGCTGCGGGTGACGATCCGGCCCACCAGCGCGGGATCAAGCACGCGCATCACCTCGTCGCCAAGGCCGGTGGTCAGCGTCTTCATCCGCCGCGCGACGCGCATCCCCGTGGCGCCCGCCTTGACGCTGGCCGAGGTGCCGCCCGTGACAAGGATCGCGCCCGTGGCCAACAGCCCGACCGAGGCGAGCGTGACGTCGAGGCGGTCGATCTCTTCCTCGTTCCACCAGTCCACCCCGGCGCGGCGCAGGGCGTTGAGGTCCCCGACCGGCGTCAGCTCCACCGGGATGCCGCAGGCGGCCAGCAGGCGGATCGAGGGGCAGTCGGCCACATCCGCCACGCAGATCGCGCAGTCGCGGGCGGTGGCCATCAGCCCGGTTTCGCTGGCGCGCAGGGCGTCGATCTCTGCGGCCTGTTCGGGGCCGGGCGTGACCCCCACGCGGGCGGCGACGGGCAGCAGGGTCTCGATCCGGTCGAGGTCGTCTGTGTCCAGCGCCGCCGCGATCTCGGCCTCCAGCCGGTCCGGGCTGAGACGGCGTGCGATCGCAGCGTCCAGCATCCGCGTCGTTTCCGCCAGCGTGGCGTCGCGCATCGGGGCGGCGAAGGGGTTGGTCGACAGCGCCCAGAGCATGAGCCCGAGGCTCAGCATCAGCGGCGACAGGCGCAGGAGCCGTGCCAGCCAGCGCCGCTTGCGCGAGACGCGCCTGCGACGGGGCGGCGCGGGCTGCGGCCGTTCGGCCCGCAGCACGGCCGAGGCCGGCGGCCGTGGAGGGCGCTTGAGCGGCGGCTCCTGCCGGGGTCCTTTGCCGTTGCGCGGGCCGGAGGGCATGGGGTCAGGCGCTGCTCGCCGCCCAGTCCCAGTACATCTCGCGCACCCGGCGGGTCACGGGACCCACCTGGTAGGAGGTGTCCTCGAAGGCGGTCACGGGGGTCACCTTGTTCATGTTGCCCGACAGGAACACCTCGTCCGCGGCGCGGAAATCGTCAAAGCCCAACACGGTTTCATGCACCGTCACGCCATCGGCGCGCAGGTTCTCAAGGTGCCGGGCGCGGGTGATCCCGGCCAGGAAGGTGCCGTTGGCGATGGGGGTAAAGACCTCTCCGTCCCGCACCATGAAGACATTGGCGGTCGCCGCCTCGGCCACGTTGCCCATGGCATCGGCCACCAGCGCATTGCCGAAACCGCGGGCCCGCACCTCGCGCAGCATCCGCGCGTTGTTGGGGTAAAGGCAGCCGGCCTTGGCATCGACGACCGAGCTATCCAGCACCGGGCGGCGGAACTGCGTCAGGCCCAGCGTGGTGGTCGCGCTCTCGGGCGCCATCGGGATTTCCTCGAGGCAGAGCGCAAAGCCGGTCACGTCCTCGTCGGGCACGATGGCGGTCGGATCGCCGTTGATGCCCCAGTACATCGGCCGGATGTAGACCGCCGCGCCGGGGGCATAGGCCGACAGCCCCTCCAGCGCGATCTGCACCATGTCCTCGGTCGTGACGGTCGGCGTCAGCCCCATGACATGGGCCGAGCGGTTGGCCCGCGCGCAATGCTTGTGAAGGTCGGGGGTCAGCCCGTTCACCATCCGCGCCCCGTCGAAGATGCCCGAGCCCAGCCAGGCGCCATGGTCGGCGGCGCGCATGATCATGACGTCGCCGTCATGCCAGGCGCCTTCGAAATAGGTGCGGATATTGGTGCCTGTGGCCATGGCTCTCTCCTCGGGTCTTCTTTGGCGTCCGGCCGGGGCGCCGTTCGCGCGCCACACTAGCACCGGGGCCGGCATGGGCAAGGCGGTACGGAAATGACCCCCGGTCGCGGGGCGACCGGGGGCCGGATCAAGAAGGCTTTGGTTCTCAAATATCGCAGCCCGGTTTCGGGGTGACCGGGCCATCTGGCGCCCCGCAGGTCACGGTCGGGACAGGGGCAGGAGGCGGGCACGACGGCCGGCCTGCGTTGCCCGGGGTGACCGGGGCCGGAAAGGCTTGGGGCGATGTGTGCCCGATTCCTGCAACAGGCGCGTGACAGCGGGGGCAGACATGCAAACCGCCCGCCCGGGGCGGTCCCGGGCGGGCGGCGCATGCGTCGACGCGGGCTGGATCAGCCGCGCACGAAGCCGACGATGTCGTAGGTCCGCTCGAGGATCGGCGCGGCGATCTCGCGGGCGCGGGCGGCACCCTGGGCGAGGATCGCGTCGATCTCCTCGGGGGCGGCCATCAGCTCGGACATTTTCGTCGAGATCGGCGACAGCTTGTCGACGGCGAGGTCGGCCAGCATCGGCTTGAACTCGGAAAACGCCCTGCCGCCCACGTCGCGCAGCACCTCGTCCACGCTTTGCCCGGCCAGCGCCGCATAGATGTTGACGAGGTTGCGGGCATCGGGCCGCTCGTCCAGCCCCTTGGCCTCGGAGGGCAGTGGCTCGGGGTCGGTCTTGGCCTTGCGGATCTTCTTGGCGATGGCGTCCGCGTCATCGGTCAGGTTGATCCGGCTGGCATCCGAGGGGTCGGACTTGGACATCTTCTTGGTGCCGTCGCGCAGCGACATGACGCGGGTCGCCGCGCCCTCGATCACCGGCTCGGGCAGCGGGAAGAACTCCACGCCATAATCGTGGTTGAACTTGGCCGCAATGTCGCGCGTCAGCTCGACATGCTGCTTCTGGTCCTCGCCCACGGGCACATGCGTCGCGTGGTAGATCAGGATGTCGGCGGCCATCAGCGACGGGTAGGCAAAGAGGCCCAGAGAGGATTTCTCGGCATTCTTGCCGGCCTTGTCCTTCCACTGGGTCATGCGGTTCATCCAGCCCATGCGGGCCACGCAGTTGAAGATCCAGGCCAGCTGCGCATGCTCGGGCACCTGGGACTGGTTGAACAGCATCGACTGCGCCGGGTCGAGCCCGGCGGCGATGAAACCGGCGGCCAGCTCGCGCGTCTGGTGGCGCAGCGCGGCGGGGTCCTGCCAGACGGTGATCGCGTGCAGGTCGACCATGCAGTAGAGCGTCTCCATGCCCTGGCCCTGCGCATCGACAAAGCGCTTGAGCGCCCCGAGGTAATTCCCGAGGTGCAGGTTGCCCGAAGGCTGGATGCCCGAAAAGATGCGCGGCGTGAACTGCGCGGACGAGGAGTGCGTTTGGACCGCATCCGTCATGGGGGATCTCCGTCTGGATTGTATCGCCCGGGTGGCTTACTTGGGGGGCTGAGAGCCGTCAAGGAGCGCCCATGTCAGACCCGCACTACGAACCGCCCGTGAATCCGATCCCGCCGGTGGTGCTGGCGCTGTTCCTGGTGATGGCGGCGGTCGAAGGGTACTTCGGTCTTGGCCGCGCCGGGCTGATCGGCGGACCCGAGGCGATCGGCTGGCGCAACCTCGCGATCCAGGACTACGCCGTCAACGGAGAGCTCTTTGACCTGATGCTCGAGACCGGCCGCTGGCCGCCCGAACATGTCATGCGGCTGGTCACCTACCTTTTCGTGTCGGGCTCATTCACGCAGGCCGCCTTTGCCGGCGCCATGCTGCTGGCACTTGGCAAGCTGGTGGGAGAGGTCTTCTCCCCCCTCGCCACGGCCGCGGTATTCCTCGTCTCGGGCATCTCGGGCGCGCTGGCCTACGGGCTGGTGCTGGACAACACCGGCTGGCTCTTCGGCGCCTTCCCGGGGGTCTACGGGCTGATCGGCGCCTTTACCTACCTGCTCTGGCTCAAACTGGGCGAGCTCGGCACCAACCAGCTGCGCGCCTTCACGATGATCGGTTTCCTGATGGGCATCCAGCTGCTGTTCGGCCTGCTGTTCGGCGGAACCCGCGACTGGGTCGCAGATGTGGGCGGCTTCGGCGCGGGCTTCCTGATGAGCTTTGTCATCAGCCCCGGCGGCTGGTCCCGCCTGCGCGATCGCATGCGGCAGCGGTGAGGCGCGGTCCTTTGCGGCCCGCCTGGCGGATCCGTGGTATGCCTCCGGCGGGAGTTTATTGGCAAGATGAAGAACGGATCCCCTGCTTCATCTTGCCTCTAAACTCCGGGGGGTGTGGGGGGCTGGCCCCCCACGTTCCACGTCTCCCCTATTGCAGGTCGGCAAAGGCCTTGTGCAGCCGCTCCACCGCGTCCTCGACCAGCGCGCGGCGGGTGGCGATGTTGAAGCGCAGGAAGCTGTCGCCGCCCTTGCCGAAGGCCGGGCCCTTGTTGATCCCGATCTTCGCGTCCTCGGAGACACGGCGGGTGAACTCGGCCTGCTCCATCCCCGTGCCCGAGAAATCCACCCAGGACAGGTAGGTCGATTCGAGCGGCATGGAGCGGACCCCGGGCAGTGCCGCGATCCCGGCATCGAAGATCTTCCGGTTGCCGTCGAGATAGGCGATGCATTCCTCCAGCCACTCGGCCCCCTCGGGGCTATAGGCGCCGGGGTAGACGAATTGCGCCACCGCGTTGGGCGAGATGCCCAGCGCGCCCATCTTGGACGCGAAAGCGGCGCGCAGGTCGGGATCGGGGACGATCACGTTGCCGGTGTGGATGCCGGCGAGGTTGAAGGTCTTGGTCGGTGCAGTCAGCATCAGCAGCCGGTCGGTGATCGACGGGTCGGCCACCGCCAACGGCAGGTGTTTGTGGCCCGGAAACACGAGGTCGTGGTGGATCTCGTCCGAGACGATCATCAGGTTGTGCCGCTTGGCAAAGCTGCCGAGCGCGGTCAACTCACCCTGCGTCCAGACCCGGCCGCCGGGGTTGTGCGGCGAGCAGAGGACGATCATCCGCTCGGACCCGGTCAGCATGGTCTCGTAGGTGTCGAAATCCATCTCGTAGCGGCCATCGCGATTAGCCAGCGGCAGCTCGCGGATCTCGCGGCCCGCTTCCTTCAGGATGCGGTGGAAGGCGTGGTAGACCGGGGTGAAGAGGATCACCGCGTCACCCGGCGCCGTGAACGCCTCGACGCACATGGCGGTGCCGTTGACGAGGCCATGGGTGGAAAAGATCCAGTCGGGCTCGATCTGCCAGCCATGGCGGTGGTCCATCCACCAGCAGATGCTGTTCCGATACAGGCCGTCGTCGCCGAAATAGCCGTAGACCCCCACATCGACATACTCCTGCAGCAGCTTGCGCACGCTGTGCGGCGGGCGGAAGTCCATGTCGGCCACCCACATCGGCAGCCCGCCGTCGTTCGAGACGCCCGTGTAGCTTTCCATCATGTCCCATTTGGTCGAATGGGTGCCGATCCGGTTGATCTCTTCGTCGAAATTCATGGGGCTTGCCTCGTCTTCCTGGATGCGCAGACGCTAGCGCCCCCAGCGCCGGGTGCAAGGGGCGTTGCGAAACGCGGAGTCATCGCCTAGATCAAGCCGCATGAAACGACCGATCCTGATCCATCCCGACCCGCGCCTCAAAAAGGTCTGCGCCCCCGTTTCCGATATCACGGACGAGGGGCGGGCCCTGGCCGACGACATGCTCGAGACCATGTATGCCGCGCCGGGTATCGGGCTGGCCGCGCCGCAGGTCGGCGTGATGGACCGGCTGATCGTGCTCGATTGCGAGAAGGACGACGAGGTGGCGCCGAAGCCGCTGGTCATGTTCAACCCCGAGATCCTGCAAGCCTCGGACGATCTCAGCGTCTACGAGGAAGGCTGCCTGTCGATCCCCGACCAATATGCCGAGGTGACACGCCCCGCCGAGGTGCGCGTGCGCTGGCTCGACCGCGACGGCAACGAGCAGGAGCGCGATTTCGACGGCCTCTGGGCGACCTGCGTGCAGCACGAGATCGACCACCTCGACGGCAGGCTCTTCATCGACTACCTCGGCGCGATGAAGCGGCAGATGATCACCCGCAAGATGGTCAAGCTCAAGCGCGACCGCGCCCGGGCCTGATGGCGGTCCTGCCGATCCTGCGCTGGCCGGACCCGCGCCTTTCGCAGGTTTGCGAGCCCGCACCGGTGGCCGAGGCGCTGCTGGACCTGATCGACGACATGTTCGACACGATGTATGCCGCCCAGGGCCGGGGCCTTGCCGCGCCGCAGGTCGGCGTGATGCAGCGGTTCTTCGTCATGGATGCCGGCTGGAAAGAGGGCGACAGCACGCCCGAGGTGATGATCGACCCCGCCGTGATCGCCTGGGAAAAACGTGACGTGGTGATGGAGGAGGCCTGCCTGTCGATCCCCGGCGTGGTCGTGCCCGTGGCGCGTCCGGTCGCCGTCACGCTGGGCTGGCGCGACCGCAACGACGATTACCACATGCGCGATTTCGACGGGGCCGAGGCACGGATCATCCAGCACGAGCTCGACCATCTCGACGGCCGCGTACATTTCACCCGGATCGACGACGCGACCCGCGGGGTGCTGGAAACCCCCTACCTGGAGGCGCTGTCATGACCACCCGTCGCTGCATCCCCTGGCCCGACAAGCGCCTGCGCACCCGCGCCGAGGACGTGGCGATCATCGACGACGCGGTGCGCGCCACCTGGGCCGACATGATCGACACGATGGAGGCGATGCCGGGCGTCGGCCTTGCCGCGGTGCAGATCGGCGTGATGCGGCGGCTGGCGGTGGTCGATGCGTCGGAGGGCCGCGGCCAGGCGGTCTGCATGGCCAATCCCGAGGTGCTGCATGCCAGCGTCCAGCTGCGCGAGCACGAGGAAGCCTCGCCCAACCTGCCGGGTGTCTCGGCGGTCATCAAGCGGCCGCGGGCGGTGACGGTGCGGTTTCTGAACGCGGATGGTCTGGAGGAGGAACGCGACTTCGTCGGGCTCTGGGCGACCTCCGTGCAGCACCAGATCGACCACCTGGCAGGGCGGATGTATTTCGACCGGCTGAGCAAGCTCAAGCGCGACGTGTTGCTGCGCAAGGCCCGCAAGCTGGGCGGGGGCTGAGATGGCGCGCCGGAGATTTCATGCCTTCGGCGAGAGTATTTGTGGAATAATGAAAGCAGGGATGCGGAGGGGCCGACCATGCGCGTGATCTTCATGGGAACGCCCGATTTCTCGGTGCCGGTGCTGGAGGCGCTGGTCGATGCCGGCCACGAGATCGCCGCCGTCTATTGCCAGCCGCCACGGCCGGCGGGGCGGGGCAAGAAGGATCGTCCGACCCCCGTCCATGCGCGGGCCGAGGCGCTGGGCCTCGAGGTGCGCCACCCGGTGTCGCTGAGGGGGGCCGAGGAACAAGCCGCCTTTGCCGCGCTGGGCGCCGATGTGGCCGTGGTCGTGGCCTATGGGCTCATCCTGCCGCAACCGGTGCTGGACGCGCCCAGACACGGTTGCCTCAACATCCATGCCTCGCTGTTGCCGCGCTGGCGCGGAGCGGCGCCGATCCACCGGGCGATCATGGCGGGCGATGCCGAGACCGGCGTCTGCATCATGCAGATGGAGGCGGGGCTGGACACCGGCCCCGTGCTGCTGCGCAAGGCCGTCCAGATCGGCGACGAGGAAACCACCGGCGCGCTGCACGACCGGCTCAGCGCGCTGGGCGCGGCGGCCATCATCGAAGCGTTGGCGCGGCTGGACGCGCTGACGCCTGAAGTCCAGCCCGAGGAGGGCGTCACCTACGCCGCCAAGATCGACAAGGCCGAGGCCGCCATCGACTGGACCCGCCCCGCGGCCGAGGTCAGCCGCCAGGTGCGCGGCCTCGCCCCGTTCCCCGGGGCCTGGACCCTGGTCGGCGGTGAGCGGATCAAGCTGCTCGGCGCGTGGGTCGAACCGGGCGGTGGCACGCCGGGAGAAGCGCTGGACGATGCGCTGCTGATCGCCTGCGGCGACGGCGCCGTGCGGATCACCAGGGCGCAGCGGGCGGGCAAGGGCGCACAGGAGGCCGAGGTCTTCCTGCGCGGCTTCCCGGTCCCGCGCGGCACGATGTTGGGAGAGGCCTGATGTTTCCCACCATGATCGGCACCGTCGTGATCGCGGGCATCGTCGGCTATGCCTCGGAAAAGACCGGCTGGACGCACAACGGCTATCTGCAAAGCATCATCATCTGCATCGGCGGGGCCTTCCTGGCCTATTTCCTGCGCCTGATGTTCGGCTTCGGCTTCGGCTCGCCCGGGCTCAACGCCATCGCGTCCTCGGTCGGCGCGCTCATCATCGTGCCCTTTCACTGGAGACGCTGACCCATGCCCGCCCTCTGGCTGCTCATCGTCGGCGCTGCCGCCGGCTTCATCGCCACCCGCCTCATGGGCCGCGAGACGGACATCCTCACCACAATCGCGATTGGCATGGCCGGCGCGCTGATCGGCGGGTTGGTCCTGCGCGCGCTCATCGCCATCGGCGGCGCGCTGGCGGGACTCGTCGGCGCCATCCTCGGCGCGCTGCTGCTGCTCTGGCTCTGGGACCGCTACGGCCGCAAGTGACCCCCGAAAGTTTCCAAAATGCCCGAATTGCAGGCATACTTTTGAAAATATGCGCAATGTGATATGATTACGTAGCGTCAACTTAGAATCGGTGGCGCTGCATCATCCACTAAGGGGGGCTTTCAAGATGCGCATTTTGACCATTCTTTCGATTGCACTGTTGGCGGCGGCACTGTTCGCGTCGCCCGGCTTTGCCGACAAGGGCGGCGTTCCGAACGAGAACGCCAGCGACAACGCCGAGGGCAGCGCCAACGACAATGGCAACAAGGGCGGAAACGGCGGCGGCAAGGGCGTCGGCCACGGTGACGCCGATGCCAACCACGACGGCAAGCACGACAAGTGGGGCTGATCGCCGATTGATCGGACGATCTCACTGACGAGAAAGGGCTTCGCACTGCGCGGGGCCCTTTTCTTTCGGGAGGGTGTCAGGCGCCCTTGAACGGCGCCATGCCGGCCCGCGCCAGTTCGTCGGCGCGTTCGTTTTCCGGGTGTCCGGCGTGGCCCTTGACCCATTTCCAGGTCACGTCGTGGCGCTTGGCCGCCTCGTCCAGCCGCTGCCACAGCTCGACGTTCTTGACCGGCTTCTTCGCCGCCGTCTTCCAGCCATTGCGCTTCCAGCCGTGGATCCAGCCGGTCACGCCGTTCTTCACGTAGGCGCTGTCGGTCACCACGGTGATCGACGAGGGCCGGGCCAGCGATTCCAGCGCCGAGATGGCGGCCATCAGCTCCATCCGGTTGTTGGTCGTCGCGGCTTCGCCGCCCTGCAATTCGCGTTCCTTGACGATGTCTTCACCGTCCATCGCGCGCAGCAGGACACCCCAGCCTCCGGGGCCGGGATTGCCGGAGCAGGCTCCGTCGGTATAGGCAAAAAGATCAGGCATGGGCGTGCAGCAATAGCCAGTCGTCGACGGTGCCCGCAAGCCCCTTTCCGCGCCCCGGCGTCGCCTGCGTCACCGTGAACCCGGCCAGCGCCAGTTCGGCGCGCAACTCGGCTTCGGAGAAGTAGGCGGTGAAGCGGCCCAAGTGGTCGACCCTTTCGCCCTCCCCCAGCTTCATCCCCAGGAACAGCGGCGCGCCGGGCTGGACCAGCCCGCGCAGCGCGGCCAGGTGCCGGGGCAGATCGGCGCGAGGGGCGTGCAGCAGCGAGAAGCTGGCCCAGATGCCGTCCACGGCGGGCAGCGTCGCGATGTCGTCAAAGAGCACCTGCCGCGCCTCGACCCCGGGATGCCGACCGGTCATCGCGACCATGGCGGCAGAACCGTCCACTGCCAGAACCCGCATGCCCGCCGCGGCCATGGCGGCGGCGTGGTGGCCCGGCCCGCAGCCGAGATCCAGCACACGCGACCCCGGCGCCAGCGCCGACAGGAAGATGTCCATGCCCTGCGCGTTTTCCTTGGCCACCATCCGCGCGTAGCGGTCGGCGTCGCGGTCGTAGACGGCCAGCGTGTCGCGATGGGAGCTCATGTGGCGATCCCGACAGCCAGGCAGGCCACCACGACAACCGTCAGCGTGATCCGCAGGCGCAGCCACCAGTCGGGGCCAAGCCCGCGGCGGACATAAAACCAGTCGAGCCCCAGCAGCGCGACGAAGCCGATGGTGAGCCGCGTCAGCTGCGTCTCAACCGGGCCGAAGTTGAAGGCCGCCCAGAGCGCGGGCAGGACCGACAGGCCATAGGCCCAGCGGCGCTCCTGCGGCTCGGCCCGGGTGGCGAACCCCCAGAGCACACCGGACATGAAGGCAAGGATGACCGTGCCGTACCAGGCCAGCAGGCGCGGCCCGTCCAGCACGTAGGCCAGCAGCCCCGTTCCTTCCGTGGAGGGCTCCAGCACCGCCAGCGCGGCGCCCCAGAGGAAGGGGATCAGGCCCGCCACCCCGAGCCAGAGCGCGCTGGGCGGCACTTGTCTCATGCCGGTTGCCGGAGCACGCGGGGCACCTTGAACTCGACGTTCTCCTTGGCGGTCTCGACTTCCTCGATGGTCACGTCGTAGCGCTCGGAAAAGGCGGCGATGACCTCGTCCACCAGCACCTCGGGCGCGCTGGCCCCGGCGGTGATGCCGAGCGAGGCGATGCCCTCGAGCGCGCGCCAGTCGATGTCGGTGGCGCGCTGCACCAGCTGGGCATAGCTGCAGCCGGCCTTGGCCGCGACCTCGACCAGCCGCTTGGAGTTTGACGAGTTCGGCGCGCCGACGACCAGCAGCGCATCGGCGCGCGGCGCGATGGCCTTGACGGCGGCCTGGCGGTTGGTGGTCGCGTAGCAGATGTCTTCCTTGTGCGGGCCGACGATGGCCGGAAAGCGCGCCTGCAGCGCCGCCACGATCCCGGCGGTGTCGTCGATCGACAGGGTGGTCTGGGTGACATAGGCCAGCCGCTCGGGGTCGCGGACCTGCACATGGGCCACGTCTTCGGCCGTCTCGACCAGCAGTACCTCGCCCTCGGGCAGCTGGCCCATGGTGCCGATGGTCTCGGGGTGGCCGGCATGGCCGATCATGATCATCTGCAGGCCGGCGGCGTGGTGGCGTTCGGCCTCCACATGCACCTTGCTGACCAGCGGGCAGGTGGCATCGACATAGACCATCTCGCGCGCCTCGGCCTTGGCGGGGACGGATTTCGGCACGCCGTGGGCCGAGAAGATCACCGGGCGGTCATCGGGCGCCTCGGCCAGCGTTTCGACGAAGACGGCGCCCTGGTCGCGCAGATTGTCGACCACGTACTTGTTGTGCACGATCTCGTGCCGGACATAGACCGGCGCGCCCCATTTCTGCAGCGCCATCTCGACGATCTTGATGGCGCGGTCGACACCGGCGCAAAAGCCGCGCGGGGCGGCAAGGTACAGGGTCAGCGGGGGCTTGGTCATGGCGCGGTCTCCTTGCCCTGTGACCTAGGCCATCGGGGCGCCGGAATCCAGCCGTGCGGGCGGGAAAAGCCGGGTGAGGCGGGCCAGCGCCTGCGTGCTGCGCGCCTCGATGAAGGCCGCGCCCGGTTGGGGCAGGGCGCCGGTGACGCGGCGCAGCTGAAGGTCTCCGATCAGCAGGGCGAACCAGGCCTCGGCCTGCTCGGCCTCTGGCGCGGGGCCAAGCACGCCCTGCGCCTGCGCGCGGCCCATCAGCGCGGCGATGCGTGGGGCGACCACCTCGCGCCCGCCTTCGGCCAACAGGCGGCCGAGGTCTCCGCTGGCGTCGGCTGCCGCCGCGCGGTTCAGCGCCACGGCGGCGGGGCCCAGCAGCATGGTCAGCAGCCGTGCGCCCGCCTGGTCCAGCGCGTCGCCCGCATCGGCGTCTTCGGCCACCTCCAGCGTATCCTCGAGCGAGGCGGTGTTGCCTGCGATCAGCGCGCGGATCAGCCCGGTCTTGTCGCCGTACCAGCGGTAGAGCGTCTCCATCGACGCCTTTGCGGCCTTGGCCACGCCGTTCATCGACAGGCCGGCATAACCCTTGTCGGCCAGCAGGGCATAGGCGGCGGCTTCGATCTGGGCGGCACGGGCATTGCGGGCATCGGTCTTCACGTGGGGGCTCCGGGTCGAAAGGCTTGACGACAACCGTAACTGTGGTTACGGATAAGTCGAGGCGTAATTATAGTTACGGTTTTGGGGCGCGGCCCCGGAGAGGAGACCACATGACCAACCTTCTGAAACCCATGGCGCTGGTGTCGCTGCTGCTGAGCGGCGCGATCTTTGGCTTTTTCTATGCCTGGATCTGTTCGACCATGTGGGGGCTGGATGCGGCCGACCCGCGTGTCGCGATCGAGGCGATGCAGGCGATGAACGCATCGGTCCGCAACCCGGTCTTTGCACCGGCCTTCTTCGGCACGCCCTTCGTGCTGATGGCGACCGGGCTGGTTGCCCGGGCGGCAGGGCAGGGGCGGGCGGCGCTGGCCTTTGGCGCGGCGGGGCTGCTGTATCTTGTGGGCGGGATGATCCTGACCATGGCGGTCAACGTGCCGATGAACGAGGCGCTGGGCGCGACGGCCGTGCCAGAAAGCCGCGAGGCGGCCGAGTCGATCTGGCTGGCCTATTCGCCGCGCTGGCAGGTCTACAACATCGCGCGGACAATCGTGTCGGGGCTGTCGCTGCTGCTGTGCGGGCTGGGCGTCCTGGCGCTGGGCGCGGACGTCAGGTCGCGGGTGGCGCCGGCCTGACGGACGGTCCGGTCCGCCAGGCGCCGGGATTGCAATTCACCCGCGTTAACCAAAAAAGGGCCCCGGCATCACCGGGGCCCTTCTATCATGTGCGGCTCAGGAGCCCGTCGCGGCGACCCGCTCACCGCGGTCCGGGCGGTCGCTGGTGTCGCGCGGGGGCCGGCCGATGACCTCCTTGAGGTCGTCGAGCTCGATGAAGTTGTCGGCCTGGCGGCGCAGTTCGTCGGCGATCATCGGCGGTTGGCTGCGGATGGTCGACACGACCGACACGCGCACGCCCTGGCGCTGCAGGCTCTCGACCAGCGGGCGGAAGTCGCCGTCGCCCGAGAACAGCACGATATGGTCGATCCGCGGAGCCAGCTCCATGGCGTCGACCGTCAGCTCGATGTCCATGTTGCCCTTGACCTTCCGGCGGCCCTGGCTGTCGGTGTATTCCTTCGCCGGCTTGGTCACCATGGTGAAGCCGTTGTAGTTCAGCCAGTCGACCAGCGGACGGATCGGGGAATATTCCTCGTTGTCCAGCAGGGCCGTGTAGTAGAAAGCGCGGAGGAGTTTTCCGCGGCGCATGAACTCTCCGCGCAGGAGCTTGTAATCGATGTCGAACCCGAGCGCCTTCGCGGCCGCGTAAAGGTTCGAACCATCGATGAACAGCGCCAGCCGTTCGTCCTTGTAAAACATCTTTTTCCTTCCGAAATACGCTTTACCAATGGGGATCCGTGAGTGAGTGGTGAGCGGCAAAGCGTGCCGTCAAACCTAGGAATATTTTCCCCGTGCGGCAAGTGTAGCAGGACGCGAATTGCCCGGCGAGTGTGGAGGGACGTATTTTGCAGAAGCTGTTGGCTTTCGGGGGAAATATTCCATCGGTTGCAGGTAACCCTACGGAAACTATTTCGCGCGCCTTGCGTGAACTGGCAAAATACGGCGTGGTGATTCGCGCCCTGAGCCGGTTCTTTGAAACGCCCTGCTTCCCCGCGGGGGCCGGTCCGGATTACGTCAATGCGGCAGTCGAAGTGACTTTTGACGGCACGCCCGAAGCGCTTTTGGCCTGCCTGCACGCGGTCGAGGAAACCTTTGGCCGCAAGCGCGAAACGCGCTGGGGGATGCGCAGCCTCGATATCGACCTGCTGGCCTGGGGGGATCGGGTCCGCCCCGATGCCGACGGCTTTGACGCCTGGCGGAGCCTGACCCCCGAGGCGCAGCGCCTGCGCGCGCCCGAAGAGCTGATCCTGCCGCATCCGCGGATCCAGGACCGGGCCTTCGTGCTGGTGCCGCTGGCCGACATCGCGCGGGACTGGGTCCACCCGGTGCTGGGGCGCAGCGTCGCGCAGATGCTCGACGCCCTTGATTCCGAAGAGGTCGCAAGCGTCAAGCCGTTGTGAAGGCCCGTGATTCTCCGGTTGCATCCGGGCCGGTTCCGCTATATGCAGGGTCGTTCATCAGGCCCCTGTTCCCAATCCCGGAGATCCCCATGGCACGCGTGACCGTAGAAGACTGCGTCGACAAGGTTCCGAACCGTTTCGAGCTGGTGATGCTGGCCGCCCACCGGGCGCGCGAGATCTCGTCGGGGGCGCCGCTGACCGTGGACCGCGACAACGACAAGAACCCGGTCGTGTCGCTGCGCGAGATCGCCGAGGAAACCCAGACCGCCGACGACCTGCGCGAGCGCCTGATCGAGTCGAACCAGACCCAGATCGAGGTCGACGAGCCGGAAGACGACTCCATGGCTCTGCTGATGGGCGCCGAGCAGGACAAGCCGGCCGATGACGACATGAGCGAGGAAAAGCTCCTGCGGGCGCTGATGGAGGCACAGGGGCAGGGCTGAGCCCGCCTTTGATCCCAGGGGGTTGAACGACAGATCATGCTCGCGGCCGACGACCTGATCGCACTGGTCGAGAATTACAATCCCCGAACCGACAAGGCCCTGATCCGGCGCGCCTACGACTATGGGCGCGCCATGCACGAGGGCCAGTTCCGCCAGTCGGGCGAACCCTATTTCAGCCATCCCGTCGCCGTCGCCGCCCTGCTGACCGAGCAGCGGCTTGACGACGCGACCCTCGTGACCGCGCTGCTGCACGACACGATCGAGGACACCCGCTCGACCTTTTCCGAGGTCGAGGCGCTGTTCGGCGCCGACATCGCCTCGCTGGTCGACGGGGTGACCAAGCTGACCAACCTGCAGCTCTCCTCGACCCAGACCAAGCAGGCCGAGAACTTCCGCAAGCTCTTCATGGCCATGTCCAAGGACCTGCGGGTGATCCTGGTCAAGCTGGCCGACCGGCTGCACAACATGCGCACGATCAAGTCGATGCGGCATGAAAAGCAGGTGCAGAAAAGCCGCGAGACGATGGACATCTACGCCCCGCTTGCCGGCCGGATGGGCATGCAGTGGATGCGCGAAGAACTCGAGGATCTCGCCTTCGCGGTGCTGAACCCCGAGGGGCGGCAGTCGATCATGCGCCGTTTCGTCACCCTTCAGCGCGAAACCGGCGACGTGGTGCAGCGCATCACCCGCGACATGCGCAAGGAACTGGACGACGCGCAGATCGACGCCGAGGTCTACGGGCGCGCCAAGAAGCCCTATTCGATCTGGCGCAAGATGCAGGAAAAGGAGCTGGCCTTTTCCCGCCTGTCGGACATCTACGGCTTTCGCGTCATCACCAAGACCGAACGCGATTGCTACGCCGCGCTGGGGGTGATCCACCAGCGATGGCGCGCCGTGCCGGGGCGGTTCAAGGATTACATCAGCCAGCCCAAGTCGAACGGCTACCGCTCGATCCACACCACCGTGTCGGGCCGCGACGGCAAGCGGGTCGAGGTGCAGATCCGCACCCGACAGATGCATGACGTGGCCGAGGCAGGCGTGGCCGCCCATTGGTCCTACCGCGACGGCGTGCTGTCCGAGAACCCCTTTGCCGTCGATCCCACGCGCTGGATCAACTCGCTGACCGAGCAATTCGTGGGCGAGGAGGATCACGAGGATTTCCTCGAGGCCGTGAAGCTCGAGATGTATTCCGACCAGGTGTTCTGCTTTACCCCCAAGGGCGACGTGATCAAGCTGCCCAAGGGCGCGACGCCGCTGGATTACGCCTATGCCATCCACACCCGGATCGGGTCGGGCTGCGTGGGCGCCAAGGTGGACGGGCTGCGGGTGCCGCTCTGGACGCGGCTGCGCAACGGCCAGTCGGTCGAGATCATAACGGCGCAGGGCCAGGTGCCGCAGGCGACCTGGCTCGACATCGCGGCGACGGGCAAGGCCAAGACCGCGATCCGCCGCGCGCTGCGCGAGGCCGACCGCGAACGCTACATCAAGCTGGGGCGCGAGCTGGCGCGCTCGGCCTTCGAGCACGTGGGCCAGAAGGCGACAGACAAGACGCTCGAGACCGCCGCGCGGCACCTGCGCCTCGGGTCAGCCAAGGAAGTGCTGGCGCGGCTCGGCTCGGCCGAGATCACCTCGACCGAGGTGGTGGAGGCGGTCTACCCGAACCTCGTCCACGACACCCGCGACACGGTGCCCAAACAGCGCGCTGTCATCGGCCTGGGCGAAGGGCAAAGCTTTGACCGCGCCCCCTGTTGCGAACCCCTGCCGGGTGAGCGTATCGTGGGCATCACGGAACGCGGCCGCGGAGTCGTGGTCCATGCCATCGATTGCGAGGCGCTGGCCGAATACGAGGACGAGCCCGACCGCTGGCTCGACCTGCACTGGCAGCCCGGCACCCATGCCGCCGTCTACGACATGACCATCGACCTGACCATCGGCAATGACGCGGGCGTCCTGGGACGGATTTGCACATTGATCGGCGAGCGCAAGGCCAATATCTCGAACCTCGAGTTCATAGACCGGAAACCGGACTTTTACCGCCTGCTGATACATGTCGAGCTGAGGGACATCGAGCAGTTGCACACGCTCATGACCGCGCTCGAGGCGGAAAGCGATGTCGCGGCGGTCGAACGCTTCCGCGATCCGCTGCGCATCAAGGGCGACCGGGTCTGACGGCACAATCGCACGCGCCCTCGGGCGCCGACAGGGAAAGGACCTAGACCGGTGGTTTTCAAGCGACGCGACAGACGCCCGCTGTGGAAGGCCGCCGCGCATCTGGTCTATCCCAAGGGCGGCTGGACCCGCGCCTTTTACTACGTCAAGCACCGGCTGAACCGGCTGCCCGGCAGCCCCGAACGCATCGGGCGCGGCATCTGGGCCGGGGTCTTTACCACCTTCACCCCGTTCTACGGGCTGCATTTCGTGGTCGCGGCGCTGCTGGCGCGGGTCATGCAGGGCAACATCTTTGCCGCGCTGCTGGGGACGTTCTTTGGCAACCCGCTGACCTATGTGCCGATCGGGGTGGTCTCGCTCAAGACCGGGCACTGGCTGCTGGGCATCCACGGCCACCCGGATGTGGAGCGCTCGCTTGGCGGCAAGTTCCTCGATGCGGGCGACGATCTTTGGCACAATTTCACCGCCATCTTCACCGATGCGACGATGGATTGGCACCAGCTGGGCATCTTCTACCAGGAGGTGTTCTATCCCTACATGATCGGCGGGCTGATCCCCGGCATTGTCACCGCCAGCATCGCCTATTACCTGTCGGTGCCGGTGATCCGGGCCTACCAGAACCGCCGCAAGGGCACGCTCAAGGCGCGGCTGGCCAAGCTGAACAAGCTCAAGAAAGGGCCGCTGGCCAAGGCCGACAAGCCCGGCGAATAGCGGTTGGACTCGGGGCCCGGTCCCCGTAGTGTTTGATCAAATTCGACCCGCGAGAGACAGATCCATGACCACCTTTGCTGGCCGCCTGCGCCTTGGCGTGAACATCGACCACGTGGCCACCGTGCGCAACGCCCGCGGCGGCGCCGTGCCGGACCCGATCCGCGCCGCCAAGCTGGCCGAAGAGGCCGGCGCCGACGGCATCACCGCCCACCTGCGCGAAGACCGCCGGCATATCTCGGATGCCGATATCGAGGGGCTGGTCGCCACGCTGAGCGTCCCGCTGAACTTCGAGATGGCCGCCACCCCCGAGATGCAGGCCATCGCCCTGCGTCACAAGCCGCACGCCGTCTGCATCGTCCCCGAAAAGCGCGAGGAGCGGACGACCGAGGGAGGGCTGGAGGTCGCGCGCGAGGAAAACCGCCTGGCACATTTCATCGCGCCCCTGCGCGAGGCCGGCAGCCGGGTGTCGATCTTCATCGCCGCCGACCGGCGCCAGATCGAGGCGGCGCATCGCATCGGCGCCCAGGTGATCGAGCTGCACACCGGTGCCTATTGCGACGCCCATGCCGAGGGCCGGTTCGACGACCGCGACCGCGAGCTTGACGCCCTGCGCGAGATGTCGGCCTTTGCCCATTCGCTCGGCCTCGAGGTCCATGCCGGCCACGGGCTGACCTACGACACCGTGCAGCCCGTCGCGGCCTTTCCGGAAGTGATGGAGCTGAACATCGGCCATTACCTGATCGGAGAGGCGATCTTTCGCGGGCTCGACGCGAGCATCCGCGAGATGCGCCGCCTGATGGACGAGGCCCGGGCCTGACGCGCCCCCGGAACCGGAGAGAGACATGCAGCTGAACTTCGTGCGCTACGGCCTCACCTACATCCTCGCGGTTGCGGGGCTGACATTGGTGTCGATCCTGATGATCCGGTATCTCGGCATCGACTTCCCCTCGGGCGCGGCCTCGGTCATCCCGCCGATGGCGGCGGCGCTGCTGGAAGGCCAGCGCATCGGCCGCAGCGTGACCGAGATGCCCGCCAACGGCGTGCTCTGGCAGGCGGCGGGCAAGGCGACGGCGCTGGTGGCGGTGCTGAACCTCGTGCTGCTTTACGCGGTCAGCTTCCTGCCCGGCATCGGCGCGGTGCTGGCGCAGATCCCGCCCGGGCTGCTGACGCTCATCGCGGCGGTGCTGCTGGTCGTCGTGCTCTGGATCAACTGGTGGTTCCTGCGCCTTGGCATCAAGAACGAGCTGAAGGCCGCGAAGGGGCGCAAGGGATGATCCGCTTCGCCGCCGCCCTGGCGCTGGCCCCCGTCCTTGCCCAGGCGCAGGAGGTGCAGCCCTGCGACTGGCAGGCCAGCGCCTGGAACCTCGCCGAGCCGTGGGAGGAGAACATCCGCACCTTCGCCAATGGCGCGGTGCGCCTGGCGCTGCTCGACACGATCGAACCGGCAGCGGCGGCCTTTCACCTGTTGATCCTGTCCCCGCCCTATGCCGAGCTTGGCGACCGCCAGTGCCGCACCATCGGCTACCAGGGCGCGGGCTTTTCCGGCGCGGATTTCGCAGCGCTGACGGCGGGGTACGACCCGGCCGTCGGGCTGATCTTTACCCTGCCGGTGCAGGTCTACGACGCGGACACCGCCGGTTTCGTCGGCCGCGCCTTGCGGGTCACCCTGAACCAGGCGACCGGCGCCATCGGGACCGCGCTGCAATGATCCTGGGCATCGGCACCGACCTTGCCAATATCGAGCGGATCGAAGGCACACTCGCCAAGTTCGGCGACCGCTTCCGCAACCGCGTCTTTACGGAAACCGAGCAGCGCAAGGCCGCCCGCCGGGCCGAAGAGGCCAGCACCTATGCCAAGCGCTGGGCGGCGAAAGAGGCCTGTTCCAAGGCGCTGGGCACCGGCCTTGCCATGGGCATCGCCTGGAAGGACATGGCCGTCACCAACCTGCGCACCGGCCAGCCCGTGATGACCGTCACCGGCTGGGCCGAAAAGCGACTGGCCGAGATGACCCCGCCGGGGTTTGAGGCGATCATCCACGTTACCCTGACCGACGATCACCCCTGGGCGCAGGCCTTCGTGGTGATCGAGGCCCGGCCGATACAGGCGTGACGGGGCGGCCTGCCTTGACTCCCCGCCGCCCGCCCCGCATGTAGCGATCCAAACCGCACAAGACCCGAAACGGAGACGAGAATGGCGGACGAGGCCAAGCAGGGCAACGCGATCCTGGAGACCATCAAGACCATCGTCTGGGCGCTGGTCATCGCGGGCGTGTTCCGCACCCTGTTCTTCCAGCCGTTCTGGATTCCGTCCGGGTCGATGAAGGACACGCTGCTGATCGGCGATTTCCTGTTCGTCAACAAGATGGCCTATGGCTATTCCTACGCCTCCTGCCCCTCGGTCATCATCCCGCGCTTCGGCGTGAACGTGGATGCCGAGGATCTCTGCGGCTTCCTGCGCTCGGACGACGAGACCGTGGCCGCGACCGGCGGCGGGCGCCTCTTCGGCGGTGAGCCCGAGCGGGGCGATGTCGTCGTCTTCCGCCACCCGGTGACGGGGCGCGATTTCATCAAGCGGCTGATCGGTCTGCCGGGCGACAAGGTGCAGATGCAGAACGGCGTGCTGTTCCTCAATGGCCAGGCGGTGCAGGTGCAGCCCGACGGCACCTTCGAGGAAGTGATGGAGCCGCAGGGCTCGCAGCGCTCCATGCCGCGCTGCATGAACGGCCCGGTGGGGCAGGGCGGCATCTGCATCAAGGAAAAGGCGGTCGAGACGCTGCCCGGCGGCACCTCGCATTCCATCCTGAACATCGGCCCGCAGGGTGCCGACAACACGCCCGTCTACACCGTGCCGGCGGGGCATTACTTCTTCATGGGCGACAACCGCGACAATTCCACCGACTCGCGGTTCCCGCAGAACGTCGGCGGTGTCGGTTTCGTGCCCTATGACAACCTGATCGGCCGCGCCGACCGGGTGATGTTCTCGTCCGCGGGCCGCTCGATGCTGTTCTTCTGGACCTGGCGCGGTGACAGGTTCTTCGAAAAGATCGAGTGACGTGAAGCTCGGGTCGGATCTCAGAGCCCTCGAAGGCCGGATCGGGCACCAGTTTGCCCGGCCGGACCTGCTTGTGCAGGCGGTCACCCACAATTCCGTCGCCTCGGCCACCCGCGAGGACTACCAGCGGCTCGAGTTCCTGGGCGACCGCGTGCTGGGCCTCGTCATGGCCGAGGCGCTGCTGGAACACGACCGCAGCGCGACCGAAGGTCAGCTGGCCCCGCGCTACAACGCCCTTGTCCGCAAGGAGGCCTGCGCCGAGGTCGCCCGCGACATCGGCCTGGGCGAGGTGCTGAAACTCGGCCGGTCCGAGATGATGACCGGCGGGCGGCGCAAGCTGGCCCTGCTGGGTGACGCGATGGAGGCGCTGATCGCCGCCGTCTACCTCGATGCCGGCTTCGCGCCGGCCAAGGCGATGGTGCTGCGGCTTTGGGGCAAGCGCATCGAGACCGCCGAGGACCGCGCGCTCGATCCCAAGACCGCGTTGCAGGAATGGGCCCAGGCCCGCAAGATGCCGCCGCCCGATTACATCGTCCTATCGCGCGAGGGGCCTGACCACGCGCCCGTCTTCCGCATCAAGGCCCGCCTGCAGAACGGCAAGGAGGCCGAGGCCACCGCCGCCAGCAAGCGCAAGGCCGAACAGGCCGCGGCCGAGGCTTTGTTGAAGGTGCTCATGTGAACATCGGCACATCCGACCCGCTGTGGACCGTGGTGGCCGAATACGAGGGGTGCACCTACGTCTCGCAATGCCATGCCGAAGCGGTCGAGGATGCCTGCGTGCTCTGGATCAGCTCGGAACACGACTGGCTGCCCAGCCAGCCGGATGGCGATTACCTGGACATGCCCGAACCGTTGGAGCATTCGGCCAACGTCTGGTGTGCCAGCATCCTGACACGGGACGAGGACATGATCCTGCTGCACCTTATCCGCACGGCGACCCCGTCATGACCACGCCCGCGGGGCGGCCCGCGCTGGGCATCCTCTTCATCCTCGGGGCGACCTTCCTTTTGGCCCTGTCGGACGTGGCGACCAAGACCCTGACGATGCGCTACCCGGTGCCGATCGTCGGGGCCGGGCGCTACGGCATCAGCCTTTTGCTGCTGCTGATCCTGCTCTACCCTCGACACCGCGCGCGGCTGTGGCACACCAACCGCAGCTGGCTGGTGCTGGTCCGGGCGCTGGCGCTGACCGCCGGATCGCTTTGCATGGGTCTCGCGCTGCGCCACATGCCGGTGGGCGAGACGGTGGCGATCTTCTTTCTCGCGCCCTTCGGGGTGCTGCTGCTCTCGGCCCCGCTGCTGGGCGAAAAGGTGTCGCTGCCCGGCTGGATCGCCGCCAGCCTCGGCTTTGCCGGCATACTGCTGATCGTGCGGCCGGGCAATGGCCTCGACCCCGTCGGCGTGGTCTTTGCCCTGCTGAACGCGCTGGCGATCACGGTGTACTTCCTGCTGACGCGCCTGCTGTCGCGGACCGAGACGACCGAGGCGATGTTGTTCCACGTCACCCTTGTCGGCGCCGTGGCCTTTGCGGTCATGGCCTTGGCCGGTGGCTCCGGGCCCATGCCGGGGCTGGCCGACTGGGGACTGATCGCGCTGCTGGGCGGGCTGGCGACGGGCGGTCACTTCCTGATGACGGCGGCCTACCGCGAGGCGCCGCCGTCGCTGCTGGCGCCGATCAACTACGTCCATATCGTCTGGGCGACCGCCTTTGGCTGGCTGTTCTTTGCCCATGTCCCCGATCGCTACAGTCTGGTCGGCATGGGCATGGTCTCGGTCGCCGGCGCCGGGCTGGCGCTTTGGACCCATCGGCAGGGCCGCCGGGCGCGCCGCGCCGCCGCGCTGGCCGCCGCCCGCACGCCCGAGGCACCCTGACCCATGGCCGTTTCGGACAACATCCGCGGTGCGGGCTTCATGGTTGGCGCCATGTGCCTGTTCGCGGTCGAGGATGCGCTGTTCAAATCCGTCGCCGGGACGGCAGCGGGCCTGAGCCCGGGCCTCGCCACGATCTGCTTCGGCCTGACGGCCCTGGTGCTGTCCTGCGCCTATGCCCGCGGGGTGGGCGACCCGCTCTGGACCCGCGCCTACCTTGGCCCCCGCCTGTTGCTGCGCACGGCATTCGAGATCATGGGGCGGCTCTTCTTTGCCCTCGCGCTCGCCTTCACGCCGCTCGGCACCACTTCGGCCATCCTGCAGGCGACACCGCTGGTGGTCACCGCCGCCGCTGCGCTGTTCCTGCGTGAAACCGTGGGCCCCCGCCGCTGGCTGGCGATGATCGTGGGTTTCCTCGGCGTGCTGATGATCCTGCGCCCCACGCCCGAGGCCTTCCGCGCCGATGCCCTGCTGGCGGTCGCCGGCATGATCGGCTTTGCGGGCCGCGACCTCATGACCCGCGCCGCCCCGCCCGAGGTGACGCCGCGCCAGCTGGCGATCCTCGGCTTTGCCGTGGTCACCGTGGCGGGCCTGCTGATCTGGTCGTTCGAGACCGCGCCCACCCGCCTGCCGCACCCGGGCGAGGCCGCGCGGCTGCTGGCCACCGGCGCCGTGGGCCTTCTGGCCTATACCGCGCTGACCCGCGCCATGCGCACGGGCGAGGTCGCCGTGGTCACGCCTTTCCGCTATTCGCGCCTGCTGGTCGCGCTGGTCTTTGCCGTGGTGCTGTTCGGCGAGCGGCCCGATGGCTGGACCCTTGCGGGCGCGGCGCTGATCGTCGCCAGCGGGCTTTACACGCTGATGCGCAGCGCCGCGCGTGACAAGTCTGGTCAGCGCGGGCAAACTGCCCTATGACCGCGGCTTGTCTTTCGCAGGTAGACCCATGACCACACGCGCCGGCTTTGTTGCCCTGATCGGAGAGCCCAATGCGGGCAAGTCCACCCTGACCAATGCCATGGTCGGGGCCAAGGTGTCGATCGTGACCCACAAGGTCCAGACCACCCGCGCCCGCATCCGCGGCGTCGCGATGGAGGGCGAGAGCCAGATTGTGTTCATCGACACGCCGGGCCTCTTCCGCCCGCGCCGCCGGCTCGACCGGGCCATGGTCGCCGCGGCCTGGGGCGGGGCGGCGGATGCCGACATCATCGTGCTGCTGGTCGAGGCACATCGCGGCTTGACCGATGGCGTCAAGGAGATCCTGACGCGTCTGGCCGAGATCGGCCAGGGCCGCACCGTGGCGCTGGCGATCAACAAGATCGACCGGGTCGAGGCGCCGGTGCTGCTGAAGCTGACCGAGGCGCTGAACGAGGCCTACCCGGATTTCGTGCGCACCTTCATGATCTCGGCCGAGAAGGGCTATGGCGTGAAGGACCTGCGGCAATGGCTGGCGGGCGAGCTGCCCGAAAGCCCCTGGCTTTATCCCGAGGACCAGATCGCCGACCTGCCCATGCGCATGATCGCCGCCGAGATGACCCGCGAAAAGCTGACCCTGCGCCTGCACCAGGAGCTGCCCTACCAGCTGACGGTCGAGACGGAAGCCTGGGAAGAACGCAAGGACGGGTCGGCCCGGATCGACCAGATCATCTATGTCAGCCGCGCCGGCCACAAGGGCATCGTGCTGGGCAACAAGGGCGAGACGATCAAGGCGGTCAGCAAGGCCGCGCGCGAAGAACTGGAAGAGTTCCTGGGCCGCAAGGTGCACCTGTTCTGCCAGGTCAAGGTGCGCGAGAAATGGCTGGACGAGGCCGAGCGCTACTCGGAGATGGGGCTCGATTTCCGCGACGGGAACGCGTGACGGTGCGTGTGGAGTGAGGGGCCAGCCCCTCACACTCCCCGGAGTTTATGGGCAAGATGAAGGGGATCGGTTGCGCCCCCTTTCATTATTCCGGAAATACTCTCGCCGAAGGCATTCGCGCCCTGGCGCGAAACGAGGGGCGCTGCCCCTCGAACGCCCCGGGATATGTCTGGAAAGATGAACAGGGGACCGGTTTGGAGGCGATGCGATGCGGGTGACGGCGCGGTTCTGGGTGGATGCCTACCTGGCGCGGCTGCGTTTTGCCGACATCCCGGCTTTTGTCGTGGCCCATGGCGATGACACGGCCGGGGCGGTGCTGGTCAAGCTGAACACGCTCGACGGGCGGGCAGCAGCCCATGTGCGCGGGTTCGACCTGGCGACCGGCGGGCGCATCTGGACGGTGCTGGCCGAGGGTGACGAGCGGGACGTGGATGCCGCCGTGGCGCGGCAGCGCAGCTTCGATCCGGATCTCTGGGTGATCGAGGTGGAGGACCGGCAGGGCCGGCATCTGCTGGGCGAAGAAGGGCTTTCGGACTAGGCGCGCCGGGCGAGGCGGGACAGGCCCCAGAGGATGTATCCCGCGACCAGGAAGGCCACCAACAGGCCAAGGAAATTGCGCGCGAGGTCCATGAGGCTCAGCTTGTCCAGGTCGATGAAGAAGTAGGCGTATTTGCCGTCGAGCGCCCCGCGCAAGGTGGCATAGAGGAAGTAGCAAAAGGGCCACCACAGCCAGACCACCGGCGCCAAGACGGGCAGGGGCGTGGTGCGGGAAAAGGCGATCCACCAGGCCGTGGTGACCAGCGGCACCGCCGTGTGCAGCCCGTGGTCGGCCCAGAAGGCCAGCCCCGTGTGCGGCTTGTAGAGCAGCAGGTGGTAGACGAGCCCCACGATCAGCACCCAGAGCACCAGCCCCGCCAGCCAGAAGGAGCGCGGCGCGCGCCCCGTCAGCGCGGCAAGGCCGAAGGTGCCCACCACCATGAGGTTGGTCAGGATGGTGAAGTAGCGCGCCATGCTCCAGGTCGTGGCCCATGGCCCGGGGTTGTCTGCCGAGGACACGATGAACTGGGCGCCCAACGACGCGAGGGCCAGGAGGGCGATCAGGGCGGCGGTGCTGCGGGCGGTTCCGGTCATGGCGCGCAGGTTAGGCGGCGGCCCGGGTGCTGCCAAGGGGCTTGTCGCCCCGCGCCCGCCGTGGAACATGGGCGGATGGAGTGGCGGGACCAGGGCATATTGCTGGCCGTGCGTCGGCACGGAGAGACCTCGGCGATCATCGAGGTCTTTACCCCGTCGCACGGGGTCCATGCGGGCGTGGTGCGCGGCGGGACCAGCCGCAAGATCGCGCCGATCCTGCAGCCGGGCGCGCAGCTGGACGTGGCCTGGCGGGCGCGGCTGGACGAACATATCGGCGCTTTCACGGTCGAGCCGGTGCGCTCGCGCGCCGCCGTGGTCATGGGGGACCGGCTGGCGCTGGCGGGGTTGAACGCGGTGGCGGGGCTCTTGACCTTTTGCCTGGCCGAGCGCGAGGCACATCCCGCGCTTTACCGGCGGACCGAGGCGCTGCTGGACCTGCTGGACGCCATGGACCTCTGGCCGCTGGCCTACCTGCGGTGGGAGCTGGCGCTGCTGGAGGAGATGGGCTTTGGCCTTGACCTTTCCGCCTGCGCGGTCACCGGTGCGCGCGTGGGGCTGGCCTATGTCTCGCCCCGCTCGGGCCGGGCGGTGACCGAAGCGGCGGCGGGCATCTGGGCCGACCGGTTGCTGCCTCTGCCATCGGTGCTGCTGGGCCAGGGCGACGGGGACGATGCAGAGGTGCTGACCGGGCTTGGCACGACCGGCTACTTCCTCGAACACCGGGTGGCGCCGGAGCTGGGGCATCACCCTTTGCCTGCCGCGCGGGCGCGCTTCGTCGAGCTGTTTGCGCGGCTGCGGGGGTCTTAGGCGGTTTCCAGCGCCAGGATCACGTCGATCAGCGTCTCGGGCGCGGTGTCGCGCCGGCCCTTGGCGCCGGGCAGTTGCGGCGCGCCGATGCGGGCGGCCATCAGCAGGCGGGCGAAATCCGGGTTGGCCAGCTTCATCGCGGCCAGCAACGCCTCGACCCCCTGCAAACGCATGGAATCGACCTGGCCCACCACCTTGGCGATCTTGCCATCCGAGGCCGCCCAGCCGCGCATCGCGCGCTCCAGCCTGTCCTCGGCCGCGGTCTGGCCCATCAGCCCACGCAAGAGCTGCACCGGGCTTTCCTGGCGGTCGAGTGCCCGCGACAGCGACGACAGCGCGCGCGATTCCCATTCGCCGCCCAGCGCGGCGTGAAATGCCGGTACATCGGCGAAATGCCAGTAGAACGATCCCTTGGTGGTCCCCATGCGCCGCGACATCGCCTCGGCGTTCAGGGCCATCGGCCCGTCGCTGGCGAGGGCGGCAAGCCCCCCTTCGATCCAGTCTGCCTTGCGCAGGCGGGGTTTCGTGACCATGGCGAACCTACCCAAATGAAGGTGCCCCCGACCCTGGAGCACGTAATGAGGGTAAACGATGCGGTCACGATTCGGGCAAGGCGAAACCCGAAAGGCTTTGCCCGAGCGTCACATTAATGCCCAGCCAGCGGGCAATGCTGAAAATCATGACTCGCACGCATGAAATACCGGGTTGTCGCGGGCTTACGTTGCCGCCGGAGCCGGGCCTTGTGGGCGTAGGTCGTCGGGCCTAGGTTCCGGGCATGAACAAGGGAAACCGTGCGGCCCGAGGCGGAGACCGAAAGACTTACGTGATCGTCGCCGCCCTGATGCTGGTATCGGGTGGGTTCGGCTTTGTCTTGGGAATGTCCGGCGATGCCATTGCCCCGGACGCAACGGTCTCGGCAGAGCCCAGTCTCGCCGCACCGCCCCCGGAGCCGATTGAACCGGCCGACGCCGCCCAAGACACCGCACAATCCGCAAAGGCCCCGACGCCCGCGCCCGCCGTTGTCGAAGCGGACCCCGCGAAGACGGCCGCGCCGCAGGCTGACGGTTCAGTGAACCTGGCACGTCTGCCGCGGCACGCCAGGTCCCTGTTGCGCGCCTTTTTGGACAGCGGCGAATATGCCGGAGCTTTCGCAGTGGGGCGCGACGGCGATTTTGGCTGGGTCTCTTTCTATGGCGATCGGGACTTGGCCGGTGCCGATGCCCTGGCCCGCTGCGGGGGCAGGGAAAACGGCTGCATCATTGTCGCGGAACTCTCGCAGCCGCCGGGGGTGGCGCCCAAGCCGGCGCGGGAGGAACTTATCAGCCTCTGGAGCAAGGACGGGTTCCGCGCTTTTTACCTTGGCGGGCGCGGCGGCACGGGATGGTCGCAGATGAAGGTTGGGCCGGACATCGCGCTGGCGCGGGCCCATTCCAATTGCCTTCGCGCCGAGGCAGAGCGTCGACGAGCCGGCGAGCAGCGAAGCACCTGCCGGCTCGTCTGGAAAAGCTGGTAGGCCATCAGCCCAGCAGGCGGCGGGCGATGACCTGGGCCTGGATCTCTCCGGCGCCTTCGAAGATGTTCAGGATCCGCGCGTCGCAAAGGATGCGGCTGATCTTGTATTCCAACGCAAAGCCGTTGCCGCCGTGGATCTGCAAGCCGTTGTCGGCCGCCGCCCAGGCCACGCGGGCGCCCAGCAGCTTGGCCATGCCGGCCTCGAGGTCGCAGCGGCGGTCGTTGTCCTTTTCCCAGGCCGAGAAGTAGGTGAGCTGGCGCGCCACCATGATCTCGACCGCCATCATGGCCAGCTTGCTTGCCACGCGGGGAAACTCGATCAGCGACTTGCCAAACTGCTTGCGATCCTGGGCGTATTGCATCGCCACGTCCAGCGCGCTTTGCGCCACACCCACGGCGCGGGCGGCGGTCTGGATGCGGGCCGATTCAAAGGTCTGCATCAGCTGCTTGAAGCCGCGGCCTTCCTCGCCGCCCAGAAGGTTCTCGCCCTTGACCTTGAAGCCGTCGAAGCCAAGTTCGTATTCCTTCATGCCGCGATAGCCCAGCACCTCGATCTCGCCACCGGTCATACCCTCGGTCGGGAAGGGGTCTTCGTCCGTGCCCGGGGTCTTTTCGGCCAGGAACATCGACAAGCCCTTGTAATCGCTCGTCGCCGGATCGGTCCGCGCCAGCAGGGTCATCACATGGGTGCGCGCGGCATGGGTGATCCAGGTCTTGTTGCCGGTGATCGTGTAATCGCCGTCCGCGCCCTTGACCGCGCGGGTGCGCAGGGACCCGAGGTCCGAGCCGGTGTTCGGCTCGGTGAAGACAGCGGTGGGCAGGATTTCCCCGCTGGAAATCTTTGGCAGCCAGTGCGCCTTCTGTTCATCCGTGCCGCCGGCAATGATCAGCTCGGCCGCGATCTCGGACCGGGTGCCAAGTGAGCCGACACCGATATAGCCGCGTGACAGCTCTTCGGACACCACGACCATCGAGGCCTTGGACAGGCCGAACCCGCCCAGCTCTTCGGGGATGGTCAGGCCGAAGACGCCCATCTCGGCCAGCTCCTCGATGATCTCCATCGGGATCAGCTCGTCCTTGAGGTGCCAGTCGTGGGCAAAGGGCTCGACCTTTTCCAGCGCAAAACGGCGGAACTGCTCGCGGATCATCTCGAGCTCTTCGTCGAGCCCGGTGGCGCCGACGGTGGTGTTGGCGACCTGCTCCTGCATCAGCGTCACGAGGCGCAGGCGGGCGGCCTGGGTGTTGCCCGTCTGGGTCAGGATCTGCACCGCGTCGGTCATCAGGCCGCGCATGTCATTCTGCGAAAGCCCGAGGTCCTGCAGGCGCACGATCTCGCCCTGGTTCATCGGGATGCCGCCGTAGATCTGCCAGAGGTATTCGCCAAAGGCGATCTGGTGGATCAGCTGCTCGGTCTCGCCGAACTTGCCTTCGGACTGCAGCTTTTCGGCCCATTTCTGCATCTGCCGCAGGCTTTCGACGTAGGTCGCGAGCCAGGCCAGCCCGTGGGTCGCGGTCTGCTCGGCCTCGACCGCGCGGGATGACACGCGGCCGTCCACGGTAACCATCTCGCGCAGGCGCGCGGTGGCAAGGTCCAGCAACTCTTGCGCCGGGGCAACGGCCGCACCGGTCAGCGTCAGAAGATCGGGAAGAAGAACCGAAGTGCCGCCCAGGTCGGCCTGTCCGTCATGTGCCATGAAAGTATCCTTTCTCTCGAGTCCGGCCCAGATAACCACTTTGCAGGTGCAGCGCAACTTTATAATGCAAATGCGGCATCAGGAGTTCGAAAATTGCGCTTGGCCTGTGCGTCCTGCATGGTAAGCAGCGTTCATGAGTACGTTTATTCCCTATCTCACCCCGACGGAATTGGCCCTTAGCCTATGGGTTGCCCTGGTGGCCGGCGTGGTCAAGGGCACGGTGGGATTCGCCATGCCGATGATCTTCGTGTCGCTGCTGGGCATGATCATCGCGCCCGAGCTGGCGCTGGCCGGGCTGCTGCTGCCGACGCTGCTGTCGAACGGGATGCTGGCCTTTCGCCAGGGCAGGGCCGCGGCCTGGCAGACCCTGCGCGACCAGAGGCGGTTCCTGGCCGCGATGCTGATCTGCCTGCTGCTCAGTTCGCAACTGGTGCTGGTGGTGCCGCAGGGCACGCTGCTGGTGATGATCGGATTGCCCGTCGCGCTGTTCTCGGCCGTGCAGATCGCAGGCTGGCGGCCGCGGGCCGAGGCGTTGCGCCATCGCGGCGCCGAGGCGGCGATCGGCGGGTTCGCCGGGTTCATCGGGGGCTTTTCCGGGATCTGGGGGCCGCCGACGGTCATGTACCTGACCGCGCTGGGGACGGAGAAACGCGCGCAGATGCGCATCCAGGGCGTGATCTACGGCTCGGGGGCCATCGCGCTGGTGCTCGCCCACACGGTGTCGGGCGTGCTGGATACCGAGACGCTGCCGTTCTCGGCGCTGCTTGTCGCGCCCGCCCTGGCCGGAACATGGCTGGGCGGGCGCCTGCAAGAGCGGGTCAACCAGCGGACGTTCCACCGGTTGACCCTCATCGTCCTGCTCGTGGCAGGGCTCAACCTCGTTCGCCGGGGCCTTCTGGCCTGAGGCGAACATCACTCGCAACGCGACACGTGGAACTCGTACCATGCCCTGGCTCACGCACACAAAACGGGCACTCGTTACACAGGACCGATGTCCTTTCGGGCCACACGCGGCCCGGGGGATCCGGTTCCCGCCTGAACACCAGGCGGGCTGTCACGCACCGGCGGCGGGGCGTTCTGCCACCGTCCGGCACGATGTGCTGGCCTAGCTGGCCAGCTCGGTGATGAAGTTGCGGATCTGGGACCGCAGACGATCGTCCTTGATCCGGCTCACCATGGAGGCAATCTTCGTCGCTTCCTCGTCGATGGCGCTGTTCTTGTTGTCCGCGTCCTCGTCGAAGCCTTCGAAGAAGTAGGACGGCGGCACGTCGAGGATATGCGCCAGTTCGAACAGTCGGCTGGCAGAGATTCGATTTCGGCCCAGCTCGTACTTCTGGACCTGCTGGAACGAGATGTTGAGCCCGTTCGCGACGTCGGTTTGCGTCATGCTGCGCAGGACGCGCAACTGCTTGAGTTTTTTCCCCACGTGAATGTCAACCGGATGAGACATGCCACCTCCTGAATTAGTGCTACCCTTGCGAGTGTCACCAAAACGAGAATCCATTCAATTGATGAGAGATTCACTTTTCGGTTGCATCTACTGGACAGGTATGGATGATTTATTTACCATCAGGCTGGGTTGTGGCAGAATGCAAGAAGTTACCAAGGGTAACGCTATGCGACACGCGTGTAACTTGTTAAAAAAACTATCATAAAAATCGTTCGATCGGATGGCATGACCAAACAGGCAGGACAGCAGGGGCTCTCGATCCTCTTCGAAATGCTCCGCTCGTTTACTACGTTAGCGGATACTTTGAACCTGTCTCAGGCGGTCGATCGGCTCAATTCGACCCGCCAGACCGTGCGGCGACACATCGCCTTGCTGGAAGAATCACGCGGCGAAGAGCTGTTCGTCCTCGTCAACCGCCAGTACCAGCTGACCGACGCCGGGCGCCGCGCCTTGCCCGAGGCCGAAGAGCTGCTGACCCGCGGCCAGGCCTGGATGGAGTCGCGCCTGGGTCATGTCGGCCAGCTGCAGCAATTCTCGGTCACCCCGTCCGAGACCGAGCAGGGCTATTTCTATTACCTGCAACAGCAGCCCCTGACCCGCATCTGGGATGCCGAGGGCAGCCTGCTGCGCGAGGGCCTGAAGCTCTGGACGGCCTGCGAAGGCAATATCGAGGATCCAGCCTTTGCCGAATTCCGCGAGAACGCGATGGTGTTTCGCCTCAATGACGGGGTCTGGCTTTGTACCGAGGTTGGTCAACAATCTGCCTTTGCCAAGTGGTTTGGATGGACCTGGGCAAAAAGCACGATCGGGCGCACGGTCGAGGCCCTGCCGGGTGGCGGGCGTTACAATGTCATCGCCCTGCAGGCATATCAGGAGTTGTTGTCGGGCCGCGGCGTGCGCCTTGATCACGTGGTCACGCAGATGCCCTACGGGTCGGACGGCACCTTCGAGGTCATTGGTTTCGAACGTCTTCTCATGGCCTTCCGCTACCCGGACAAAAGCTTTGCCCTGGTCTCTGTGGTGAATTTGTCACGCGACCTTGACGTGTATGGTGTCGGCGACACCCTGAAACGCCAGATATTCCTCGACGTCGGCTGAGCTACGCCAATTTGGGCAGAAATCTGACCAAATCATGACTTTGATGCGTGGCCAAAGCGTCAATTAAGATACAATTAACCCTGACACCATTGGGAATGGAGCCAGGGAATGACCGTACAAGATTTCTTTTTCCGAACGCCTCTCATCGAAGAGGCAACGGAGCTTGCCAACCGCATCGGAATGCAGATCGAAGTTGGCCATGATTTCCGGCAGTTCGACCGGATCCTGCAGGAGGCGAAGGGGCACGAGATCAGCATGCCCTTCGACCCGGACCTGCATAAACTGAATGAATACAATGCCTTCTGGCTTGTGGGTCGGACCGAGAAGGGCGAGGTCGCCCATACCCAGGCGGTGCGTCTCTACGACATGAGCCGCATCACGCTGGGCGAGTATCTGGAGGACAACTTTCGCGGATTCCCGCCCGCAGGCGTGCCGCTGAACCTCGAGGCTTCGCGCTATCGGGCGGGGCCGGGTGCGCGGCGAATCAGGGGGCGTGTGTGCTACCACGGCGAGATGTGGCTGGACGAAACCGCCGGCGAGTTTCGCGGAAAAGGTGCATCTGGCATCCTGACCCGGCTCGGCTTCCTGCTGACGATCGAAAAGCTGGCGCCGGACTACATTTTTGCGTTGATGTCGCGCATGGTGGCTTGCAAGGGCCTGCCGCAGCGCGCGGGATTCATGCACACCGAGCCGGGGGCGCTCAGCTGGAAGCTGGCCGACAGCGACCGCGCCATCGAGGGCTTCATGGCCTACATGTCGATGGAAGATCTGCGTTTCCTGCTGCGCCTTCCGATGGAGGAGCTCGTCGCCTGAAGCGACGCGATACGTATGGTTCCATGGTGTTCTGGCCGGGCTCTGCCCGGCCTTTTTTCTTGTCCTCAGGACAGCAGCTTCGGCCCCTCGCACCACCCGATCGAGACGGTTGCCAGCGCCGGCGGCACGACCTCGAACACCTGCTGCAGCACCACCGCCCCGTCCAGCTCGAGCCGCATCACCCAGGTGCCGTGCACGATCTCGTAAGCGTCGTCGAACTGGAAGCTGCTGAGCCCCAGCGCATCGGTCGTGAGCGTCACGGTATAGCTGTCCACCGTGCGCCCCGCAGGGCCGTAGGGCGGGTGGGTCAGGACGATCCGGCCCACCTGCGGCGAGGCCGAGCCCGGTGCCAGCCTGTAGCGGACGCCGAACCCCAGCCCCAGCTCGCCCGGCACCAGGGTCGTGGCGAAATCCGGCGGGCCGGGGTCGGTGACGAGGTCGATGAAGCCCTTCTCGGTCTCGGGCGCGGCGCGCTGCGCCTCGGCTTCGGTCGGGCAGAACACGCCCACGTTCTCGAGGATCAGCGGATCCGAGACGAAATTGGCCGGCTCCGCATGGGCGGGGCCGGCCAGGATCAGGGCACTCGTGAGGGCCGCGAGACGCATCAGCCGATTGCGGCCGCCTTCACGTCCTCGTCGATGAAGGGCACGTATTGCTCGAAGTTGTCGGCGAACATCTTCACCAGCTTCTGGGCCTGGGCGTCGTACTCTTCCGGCTTGTCCCAAGTGCGGCGCGGGTCCAGCAGGACCTCGGCCACGCCGGGCACCTGCACGGGCACTTCGAAACCGAAGTTCGGGTCCTTGCGGAACTCGGCCTCGGCGAGCGATCCGTCCAGTGCGGCGGTCAGCAGCGCGCGGGTCGCCTTGATCGGCATCCGCGAACCGGTGCCATAGGCGCCGCCGGTCCAGCCAGTGTTGACCAGCCAGCAGGTCGCGCCGTGCTTGGCGATCTTGTCGCGCAGCAGGTTGCCGTATGCCTCGGGGCGACGCGGCATGAAGGGCGCACCGAAGCAGGTCGAGAAGGTCGGCTCGGGCTCGGTCACGCCGCGCTCGGTGCCGGCCACCTTCGAGGTGAAGCCCGACAGGAAGTGGTACATGGCCTGCGCCGGGGTCAGCCGTGCGATCGGTGGCAGAACGCCGAAGGCGTCGCAGGTCAGCATGATGACGTTCTTGGGGTGGCCGCCCATCGCCGTCTCCGACGCGTTCGAGATGTACTCGAGCGGGTAGGCGCAGCGCATGTTGGCGGTCAGGCTGTCATCCTCGAAATCCAGCTCGAAGGTCTCGGGATCGAAGACCATGTTCTCGATCACGGTGCCGAATTTCTGCGTCGTGGCGTAGATCTCCGGCTCGGCCTCGGCCGAGAGGTTGATCGTCTTGGCATAGCAGCCGCCTTCGAAGTTGAAGGTGCCGCGATCCGACCAGCCGTGTTCGTCGTCGCCGATCAGCACGCGGCTGGGGTCGGCCGACAGGGTGGTCTTGCCGGTGCCCGACAGGCCGAAGAACACGGCCGCGTCGACCGGGTTGCCCGGCGCGTGGTTGGCCGAGCAGTGCATCGGCATGATGCCCTTTTCCGGCAGCAGGTAGTTCAGCAGGGTGAACACCGACTTCTTGTTCTCGCCCGCGTATTCGGTGCCGCCGATCAGGATCAGCTTGCGCTTGAAGTTCATGGCGATGACCGTCTCGGAGCGGCACGAATGCTTGTCCGGGGTCGCCTGGAAGCTGGGGCAGTTGATGACGGTGAAATCCGCGGTGAAGTCATCCAGCGCGTCGCGGTCGGGGCGGCGCAGCATGTGGCGGATGAAGAGGCCGTGCCAGGCCAGCTCGGTCACCATGCGGACGTCGATGGAATTGGCCGGGTCGGCGCCGCCCACGAGGTCCTGGACATAGTAGTCCTTGCCCTTCATGTGCGCGAGCATGTCTTCGTAGAGCGCGTCAAAGCCCTCTTCGGTCATCTTCGCGTTGTTGTCCCACCAGATCTTGTCGGTCACGTCGGGAGTATCGACGACATGCTTGTCCTTGGGGGACCGGCCGGTGAACTTGCCGGTCGAGACCAGGAAGGTCCCGCCCTGGCCCAGCTGGCCTTCGCCGCGCTTGAGCGCGTGCTCGATCAGAGCGGGCTCCACGAGGTTGTAATAGACATTGCCCAGCCCCGTGATGCCTTGATCCTCGAGGGTGAACTGCGGGTTGACCCGTCCAGATGCCATTGTCGAACTCCTGTAGCCGCGACTGATGCGGCGGATTTTCAGTATCTTTCCGCCCGGAAAATCGGGCGGCTGTCACACGGCTGACGCCGGGGACGAGGTCCACTTAACACGCGCAAAACGGGGGTGAACAGGACCGATGCGCACAGTTAGCGCAACCAAGGCGCCTTTTAGCGCAATCATATTTCGCGTCCGCCGGCGAGGGCGGCGATCGGGGCGTGTCATTTTAGCCATTCATTACCGATTTTCGCCCCAAATAAAGCGGTGCAACGGGCCTGATTCGCCGTAGGGGATTGATTGGACGCACGAAATCGCAGCATAGTGTTCAAAAAAGCAGGCTAACGAGCAGAACAAGGATAAGTAAAATGTCCAAGATCGCCCTTGTGGACGATGACAGGAATATTCTGACATCCGTCGCCATGACCCTCGAGGCAGAGGGTTTCGAGGTGGAAACATATAATGACGGCCAGGCCGCCCTGGACGCATTCAACAAGAAACTGCCCGACATGGCGGTGTTCGACATCAAGATGCCGCGCATGGACGGGATGGACCTGCTGCAGCGCGTCCGTCAGAAGACCTCGATGCCGGTGATCTTCCTCACCTCCAAGGATGATGAGATCGACGAGGTGCTCGGCCTGCGCATGGGCGCCGACGACTACGTGAAAAAGCCCTTCAGCCAGCGCCTGCTGGTCGAACGCATCCGGGCGTTGCTGCGCCGGCAGGAAGCGGTGGCCGGCGACGTGGTCGGCGATACCGAAGAAACCAAGGTCATGGTCCGCGGTGACCTGCGCATGGACCCGCTGCGCCATGCCGTCACCTGGAAGGAACAGGACGTGTCGCTCACCGTGACCGAGTTCCTGCTGCTTCAGGCCCTCGCACAGCGCCCCGGTTTCGTGAAATCGCGCGACCAGCTGATGGACGTGGCCTACGACGACCAGGTCTATGTCGACGACCGCACGATCGACAGCCACATCAAGCGCCTTCGCAAGAAAATGCGCTCGGTTGACCCGGATTTCTCGGCAATCGAGACGCTTTATGGTATCGGGTACCGGTACAACGAAGAGTGACATGGCCCTCGCCGAAAGGATCACGGTGCGTGACGAGGTAGCGGGACACGACGCAGATGTCGTCCTCGGGGAGGACTGGGTCAACCCCGAGACCGATGTCAGCAAGGAACTCCGGGCCCGGCGGGCACGGAGGGGGTGGTTTGCGCTCAACCAATCCCCGCTGACGCGCAAGATCATCATCTTCAATTTGATGGCCCTGCTGGTTCTCGTGCTGGGCATCCTCTACCTCAATTCGTCGCGCGACACGCTGGCCCTGCAACGCTCGGCCGGGCTTGTCAGCGAGGCAGAGCTTGTCGCCGACGTGCTCGAGGCGCAGCTGCCGCGGTCGGCGCCGGTCAACCTGGGCACTGGCGACGGCGTGGATATCGCCGCGACGCTGGCCGGGATCGACCTGCGGGCCGGCTCCATCGTCGAGGTCTTCGATGCCACCGGGGCCCATGTCGCCGGGGTCGTCGGCGCCCGCGACCTGACGCGCATCCGCGGGCTGAACCCCGAGGACGCGGCACGCACCCCGATCATCGACGCGCTGGGCCGCGCCTTTGACACCTTTTCGGTGGTGATCCCCGACTGGGGTGACGACCCGGCGCCCGCCGTCGACCAGATGATCGGCCACCTTGGCCCGACGCTGCAGGGCGCGACCGAAATCCACGACGGGATCGAGCTGGAAGAGGGCAGCGTGCTCTGGGTCACCACCCCGATCATGCAGGGCGACACCGTGGTCGGCGTCGTCGCGGTCACCGGCTCGGTCGGCGAGATCGACTCGCTTGTCGATGGCGAGCGTGAACGGGTCTACCAGATGTTCGTGGTCGCGGCGCTGGTGTCGATCGGCCTCAGCCTCGTTCTTGCTTCGACCATCGCCAACCCGATTTCCGACCTGGCCGCGGCGGCCGAGCTGGGGCGCGACCGCGGCCGGCGCGGCAACAACGTGACCGCCGCGCGCATCCGCATCCCCGACCTGACCGCCCGGCCCGACGAGATCGGGCGCCTGTCGGGCGCACTGCGGGGCATGGTCTCGGCGCTGTATGAACGGATCGACGCGAACGAGCAGTTCGCCGCCGACGTGGCGCATGAGATCAAGAACCCGCTCGCCTCGCTGCGCTCGGCCGTGGGCAGCCTGCGCTTCGTCAAAAAGGAAGAGCACCGCGAGAAACTGCTGGACGTGATCGACCACGACGTGCGGCGGCTCGATCGCCTGGTCAGCGATATCTCGAACGCCTCGCGGCTCGACAGCGAACTGGTGAAGGAAGAGGAAGAGAGCTTTGACCTGCTGAAGATGCTTGGCAACCTGGCCGAGTTCCTGGGCCAGGACGCGCAAAGCAAGGGCATCGATTTCATCACCGACATGCCCAGCGACCAGATCATCATCAACGGGCTCGAGGCGCGGCTGGCGCAGGTCTTTGTCAACCTCATCACCAACGCGATTTCCTTCTGCGAGGATGGCGATGCGATCCGCGTCTGGACCCGCAAGCGCGAGAACCGCGTGCTGGTGGTGGTCGAGGATACCGGCCCCGGCATCCCCGAAGAGGCGCTGACCAAGATCTTCAACCGGTTCTACACCAACCGTCCGACCGACGATTTCGGCAACAACTCGGGCCTTGGCCTGGCCATTTCCAAGCAGATCGTCGAGGCGCATGGCGGCGTGATCTGGGCCGAGAACATCCGCCCGACCGAGGCGGACGCCAGCTCGGAACCGCTGGGTGCACGGTTCGTCGTCGGCCTTCCGGTCTAGGCCAGTGACCCGACCGGCGACTCCCGACGAAACCCTCCATGCCACCTGCGTCGCCTGGGACGGGCGCGGAATGCTGATCCTCGGGCCGTCGGGCGCCGGCAAAAGCACCTTGGCGCTGGGGCTGATGGCCCACGGCGCCACGCTGGTCGCCGATGACCGGACCCATGTGGCAGAGCAGGGCGGGCAGGTGATGGCCTGGGTGCCCGAGACGATCCGCGGCCGGATCGAGGCGCGGGGCGTCGGCCTGCTGCATGCCGAGATCACCGGCCCGGTGCCGCTGGCGCTGGTGGTGGACCTTGGCCAGGACGAAACCGACCGCCTGCCGCCCTGGCGCGAGGCGGTGATCTGCGGCCGGCCGCTCGCTTGTGTTCACAATGCGGGGATCGACCGTTTGCCAGCGCTGCTGATTCAATACATGAGACAGGGACGCGCGGCATGATGGCCACGCCATCCAGATGCAGGAGCCGCCTTTGACCCCCTCCGACACGCGCCAGCGGATCGTCCTCGTGACCGGCCCCTCGGGCGCCGGCCGCTCGACCGCGATCAACGCGCTCGAGGACCTGGGGTTCGAGGCGATCGACAACCTGCCGCTGTCGCTGATGCCGCGCCTGCTGGAAGGCCCGCCGCTGCCGCGCCCCATGGCGCTGGGGGTGGATGCGCGCAACCGCGAATTCTCGGCCGCCGCGATGTCGGAGCTGTTGGACAGTCTCGCCGCGCGCAAGGATATCGCGGCCGAGCTTCTGTACCTCGATTGCTCCGACGCTGCGCTGCTGCGCCGTTTTTCCGAAACCCGCCGCCGCCACCCGCTGGCCCCGGCCGAGACCCCGGCCGAAGGGATCGCGCGGGAATTCGCGCTGCTCGCCCCGATCCGCGACCGGGCCGAGCTGCTGATCGACACGACCGAGATGACCCCGCACGACCTGCGCGCCGAGATGGAGCGCTGGTACGGCGCGGAGACCGGCCGGCGCCTTGCCGTCTCGGTCCAGAGCTTTTCCTACAAGAAGGGCGCGCCGCGCGACATCGACACGATGTTCGACGTGCGCTTTCTGCGAAACCCCTATTGGGAGCCGTCGCTGCGTGCGCTGAACGGCACCGACCCCGAGGTGGCCGAGTATGTCTCGGCCGATCCGCGCTTTGCCGAGTTCTTCGACCGGGTGCGCGCGTTGATGCTGTTCCTGCTGCCCTCCTACGCCGAAGAAGGCAAATCGCACGTGTCGGTCGGCTTCGGGTGTACCGGCGGGCAACACCGTTCGGTTACCGTTGCGGAATCTTTGGCCGAGGCCCTTGCGCAGGACGGCTGGCAGGTGTCAATTAGGCACCGCGAACTGGACCGCATGCCATCGTCGATGGGCAGCGCGAAGAAGGGGCAGCCGCCCAGGAGTGTCGAGGTGGACAAGGCGTGATCGGTATCGTCATCGTCGCGCATGGCAGTTTGGCCAAGGAGTACCTGGCCGCGGTGGAACACGTCGTGGGCCACCAGAACGGGATTCGTGCCATTTCGATCGAAAGCGGACATGACCGGCGGACCAAGCAGATCGAGATCTGCGATGCTGCCGACGAGGTGGACGAAGGCGGCGGCGTGGTCGTGGTGACCGACATGTTCGGTGCCTCGCCGTCGAACCTGTCGCTGCTGGCCTGTCAGCCCGAGGGCCGGCGCATTGTCTACGGCGCGAACCTGCCGATGCTGATCAAGCTGGCAAAGTCCCGGCAGTTGCCGGTGGGTGACGCCGTGCGGCAGGCGCTCGAGGCGGGGCGAAAGTATATTGACTCGCAGAACGTTTCCGCAGACTAGACCCGCCATGCCAGAGACGATCGAGCGCGAGCTGCACATCATCAACGAGAAGGGCCTGCACGCGCGGGCCTCGGCCAAATTCGTTGAAGTGGTCGAGGGGTTTGACGCGCGCGCCGAAGTGTCCAAGGATGGCAACAGCGCGTCCGGCGACTCCATCATGGGCCTTCTGATGCTGGCCGCCCCCAAGGGCACCTCGATCAAGGTGCAGATCCAGGGGCCGGATGCCGCTGCGCTGGCCGATGCGCTTCAGGCCCTGGTCGAGGACCGTTTCGGCGAGGAAATGTAAGGCAAAGCGCCGAAATGCGCGCCCGATCAGGAGAGGGCGAGACACATGGTTGACCGGTCACAGAACACGCCGATGATGCGCCCGCGCCGTCAGGCCACGGTGCCCGTGGTCGACCCGTCGCTGCGTGGCCAGGGCGATGGCGGCAACCTGGCCGACCAGCCCTATGACGGGCGCCGGCTATCCTATGCCAACACCTTCGACAATCCGTTCCAGGTCAAGACCATCCAGGCGATGGAATTTCTGACCGGCAAGCTGCATCTCTTGCGACGCATCCGCAAGTTCGAGGCGATGGGCGTGCCCCATGGGCAGGGCTTCTGGAAACAGGCGCTCGAGGTCATGGGCATCGACCTCTTGACCCCGCAGGAACAGCTGGACCGCATCCCCGAGAAGGGCCCGCTGATCATCACCGCGAACCACCCGCACGGGCTGGTCGACGGCATGGTCCTGGCCGAGCTGATCGGCAAGCGCCGCACCGATTACAAGATCCTCACCCGGTCGCTGCTGACCGGCGTGGGCGAGATCGACGAGTTCATGATCCCCGTCCCCTTTGCCCACGAAGAGGACGCGTTGCAGCAGAACCTCGTGATGCGCAAGCGGGCGATGGACCACCTCAAGGACGGCGGCTGCATCGTGCTGTTCCCCTCGGGCGTCGTCGCGTCTTCGGACACGATGTTCGGCCACCCGGTCGAGCGCGAGTGGAACCCCTTCACCGCCAAGATGATCCAGCGCTCGAATGCCGAGGTGCTGCCGATCTTCTTCCCCGGTTCGAATTCGCGCTGGTACCAGATGGCCAACCGGGTGTCGGCCACGGTGCGGCAGGGCCTGCTGCTGTACGAAGTCGTCCATGCGCTGGACAAGCCGCAGGCGCCGGTCGTCGGCCATACCATCGGCCGCGACAAGATTGCTGAATGGTCAAGCAATCCGCGCGGTTTCATGGCATGGCTGCGCGAGCAGACCCTTTCGCTCGGGGCGAACCCGGCCTAACAATCGGGCCATGCAAATCACCGTTTCCCGCGATGTCTTCCGGCTCGCCCAAGTCTTCACCATTTCCCGCGGCTCGCGCACCGAAGCGCAGGTTCTGACCGTGCGCGTCACGGACGGCGCCCACACCGGTTGGGGGGAATGCGTGCCCTATGCCCGCTACGACGAGACGCTCGACAGCGTCACGGCCGAGATCGAGGGGCTGCCCGCCGGCTTTTCCCATGACGACCTGCCGTGCCTGCTGCCCGCCGGCGCCGCCCGCAACGCGGTCGATTGCGCGCTGTGGGACCTGAAGGCCAAGCAGGCCGGCAAGCGGATCTGGGACCTGCTGGGCCTCGAGGTGCCGGGCCCGGAGATCACCGCCTATACCCTGTCGCTGGCCGAACCCGACCAGATGCGCGCCGATGCGGCCAAGAACGCGCATCGCCCGCTGCTCAAGATCAAGCTTGGCACGCCCGACGACATGGCGCGGCTCGAGGCCGTGCGCGCAGGCGCCCCGGATGCCCGCATCATCGTCGACGCCAACGAGGGCTGGAGCGCGGAGGTCTATGCCGACCTCGCCCCGCATCTTGTCCGGCTGGGCGTGGCGCTGGTCGAACAGCCGCTGCCGGCCGGAGAGGATGAGGCGCTGATCGGGATGGAGCGCCCGGTGCCCGTCTGCGCGGACGAAAGCTGCCACGACCGGGCCAGCCTGCCCGGGCTGAAGGGCAAGTACGACGTGGTCAACATCAAGCTCGACAAGACCGGCGGGCTGACCGAGGCGCTGGCCCTGCGCGACGCTGCAAGGGCCGAGGGCTATTCGGTCATGGTCGGCTGCATGGTCGGCTCGAGCCTGGCCATGGCGCCCGCGACGCTGGTGGCGCAGGGGGCGATGGTCACCGACCTCGACGGCCCGCTGCTGCTGGCCGAGGATCGCGAGACGCCGCTCAGGTTCGACGAGAACGGCGTGCACCCGCCCGAAGCGGGACTTTGGGGGTGAGGCTCGCCGCCTTCGCCGACACCCATGGCAACGTGGATGCGCTGCGGGCGGTGCTGGCGGATATCGACGCCCATGAACCGGACCTGATCGTCAACCTTGGCGATCACGTCTCCGGTCCCCTCGCCGCGGCCGAGACGCTGGACCTGCTGATGGCCCGGCCCGAGATCGTGACGGTGCGGGGCAACCACGACCGCTGGGTCTGTGAGCAATCGCCCGAGGAGATGGGCCCGTCCGACGCCCATGCGCGCGGGCAACTGAGCGACGCGCAGATGGGCTGGCTGCGGGCCTTGCCTGCGACGGTGGCCCGCGCGGACATGGTCCTGTGCCACGCGACACCCGGTGACGATCTGACCTATTGGCTCGACACGATCACCGAGGCCGGCGAGATGACACGTCGCGACCGCGATGGCGTTGCAAAGCTGGCCGAAGGCATCGCCGCCCCGCTGATCCTGTGCGCCCATACTCACATCCCCAACGCCGTCCGCCTGCCCGGCGGGCCGCTGATCGTTAACCCCGGCTCGGTCGGCTGTCCGGCCTATGACGACGATCATCCGGTGTTCCACGTCATGCAGACCGGCAGCCCCGACGCCTCATGGGCGCTGATCGACACGGAAACCGGCGCGGTCACCTTCCGCCGCGTGCCCTATGACACGGCCCGCATGGTGGCCCTTGCCAAGGCGGCCGGGCGCAAGGGATGGGCCGAGGCCATCGCCACCGGCTGGCTGACCCCTTGACGGCGGGCGGCCGCTCGCCTCTGACTCGAACCGGTTCCAACCCGGAGGCAGACCATGGCCTTTCTATCCTCCCTGCGGCGCACCCTCGTCGCACTGTCGCTGTTCCTGAGTCCTGCCTTGGCTGCGGCCGAGCCCTGGCAGGTCGCGTTGACGGCCCAGCAGGGCAAGTCCTTTGCCGAATGGCAGCGGATGAAGACGCCTTCGGCCTTTGCCATCTCGCCGGACGGGGCCTGGGGCTTTTCCGAGGGGTTCGCGACGGACAAGGCCGCGCAGACGGCGGCGATGGGCTGGTGCCAGGAACGCCTGCGCCCGGGGCGGCGGGACTGCATCCTGTTTGGCGTCAATGGCCGCCAGGTCGCCCCGGCGCAGGTCGAGACACGGAAGGTCACCCAAGTCTACAAGCCCGTGGACGGCAGGAAGGCTGCGGCCTTCTTCGGTCTTGCGGGGCTCGATTTCGCGGGCAACCGGGCGGCGGCGCTGGCGCAGCTGGCCCAGGTGCAGGCCGGCACGGACCCCAGCATCGCCTTCGGCCGTGATCGTGGCGTCGAGGCGATCGTGGCGAACCGCAGCCTGATGCTGGCGCAATCGGGGGGCTTTGCGCTCTGGCTCGACGGGGCCGGCTGGGCGGAACAGGCCAGCAAGGCGCAAAGCGGCGTGCTGACCCAGGTCTACCCGCAATGGATGGCGACCCGCGAAGGGCTGGTCTGCCTGTTCGGCGGGTATTTCAGGTCTACCGGCAAGAAGACCGGCACCAATTGCCTGATCCTCAATGGCATCAGCCGGGGCCAGGTGGATTTCAGCTGGGGCGGGTCGTCCAACGTGCGTCGCAAGGGGTATCTTGTCGCGGGCGATGGGCGGCGCGGCGCCGCGCGCTGACCATTGCCGACTTGACGCCGGGCGCGCGGCACGGAAAACAAGGCGCAACCAGATAGGAGCCCGCCCCATGAACACCGTCTACGTCAACGGCGAATACGTCCCGCAATCCGACGCCCGCGTCTCGGTCTACGACCGGGGCTTCCTCATGGCCGATGGCGTCTACGAGGTGACATCGGTGCTGGACGGCAAGCTGGTCGATTTCGACGGCCATGTGAAGCGCCTCTGGCGCTCGCTCTCCGAACTCGACATGGCCGCGCCGGTGACCGAGGACGAACTGCTCGAGATTCACCGCCGTCTGGTCGAGTTGAACAACATCGAGGAAGGGGGCGTCTACCTGCAGGTCACGCGCGGCGCCGCGCCCGAGCGCGATTTCGCCTTCCCGAACCCGGACGAGGTGCCCTCGACCCTCGTGCTGTTCACCTTTGCCAAGAACCTCGTGGGCAGCCCGGCGGCGGACAAGGGGATCAAGGTCATCTCGATCGAGGATATCCGCTGGGGCCGCCGCGACATCAAGACGGTGCAGCTGCTGTACCCGTCGATGGGCAAGATGCTGGCCAAGAAGGCGGGCGCGGACGATGCCTGGATGGTCGAGGACGGCTTCGTGACCGAGGGCACGTCGAACAACGCCTATATCGTCAAGGGCAACAAGATCATCACCCGGGGCCTGTCGAACGACATCCTGCACGGCATCACCCGTGCCGCGGTCCTGCGGTTCGCGCAGGAGGCGCAGATGGAGGTCGAGGAGCGCAATTTCACCATCGAAGAGGCGCAGCAGGCGGACGAGGCCTTCATCACCTCGGCCACGACCTTCGTGCAGCCGGTGGTCGCCATCGACGAGGCGCAGATCGGTGACGGCGTGCCGGGCAAGGTCGCCCGCCGCCTGCGCGAGATCTACATCGAGGAAAGCCGCAAGGCCGCGATCTGACTCCGGTCGATTGACCTCATGACAGGACGCGCGTGGCCCCGCCGCGCGCGTTTCGCAGTTCGGCCCCCGGAACAACCCGGGCGCGCCGGGCGTTGGCCTTGGTCAATCGACAAGAGGGATGGATCATGACAACGCGGTCTCCGCTGACAGGCGGACGAGACGGACAGATGGCCTGGGCCGTCCTTGGCATCTTCCTGATCCTCTTCGTGGCCAGCCTGATCCTTGCCCGCGATTTCCTCATGCCGATCGTGCTGGCGCTGCTGCTGTCGCTGGTCTTTGCCCCGCTGCGTCGCGCGCTGGAACGCACCGGCCTGCCCTCGGCCCTGGCGGCAACGCTGATCGTGCTCAGCCTTGTCCTGGCGGTGACGGCGGCGTTGATGACCATCGCCTCGCCCGCTTCGCGCTGGATTTCCGACGCGCCGCAGATCGTCGAAAAGGTCGAGGACCGGCTGCGCAGCATCCGCCCCTTTGCCGACCGGCTGCGCGAGGTCGGGCACAAGATCGACGACATCGTCGAGGGCGATGCCGAGGAGCAGGACGCTGGCCCGCGCGGCCCCGAGGTGCCCCGCGACGCCCGCCCCGAGCCCGAGCGCCCGGATGTGAACGGCGACGGGGAGGGCGACACCATCGTGGTCCGGGACGAGGGCAGTGCCAGTTCGACCACGTTGGGATCGGCGCTTTACATGGCGCCGCTGGTGATCGCGCAGATGGCCTTTACCACGATCCTGCTGTTCTTCCTGATGGCGTCCGGCGACATGTTCCTGGAAAAGATCGTGACGGTCGCGCGCACGCGGACCGACCGGGAACGCGCGGTCAACATCGTCTTTGACATCGAACGCAAGCTGTCGCGCTACCTGTTCACCATCACGGCGATCAACGCGGGACTGGGGGTCAGCATCGGCCTTGCCATGTGGGCCCTGGGCATGCCCAGCCCGATCCTGTTCGGCGTGATCGGGTTCCTGTTCAACTTCGCCCCCTACGTGGGCGCCATCGCCGGGACCTCGATTGCCATCGCGGTCGGCCTCGTGTCGCTCGAGACGATTGGCGGCGCCTTCGGCGTGGGCGCGGTCTACTTCACGCTCACCTCGATCGAAGGCCAGTTGGTCACGCCTTACTTTGTCGGTCGCAACCTGCGGCTCAACACCGTGATCGTCTTTGTCTGGGTGATGTTCTGGGCCTGGCTCTGGTCGGCCGTGGGCATCCTGGTGGCGACGCCGCTGCTGGTCTCGGTCCGCGTCTTCTGTGACCACATCCCGGCGCTCAGCGGGGTGGGCCGGTTCCTGTCGGATCGCGGGAAGGAAGAGGAAGCGGCCGAGGAATACCTCTCGGCCGGGTCCGAGCGCGAGGCCCCGGCGGAATAGGCGCCGGGGCGAGGGGACTCAGCCCTCCTTGCCGACGTTCTCGGCGAAGGCCTTCTTGAAGTCTTCCTGCTGCTCGGCGCTGGCGGCGGTTTGGTTCTGCGCCTTCCAGTCGTCGTAGGGCATGCCGTAGAAGATCTCGCGCGCCTCTTCCTTGCCGATCTCGATGCCACGCTCGGCCGCGGCCTCGCCATACCAGCGCGACAGGCAGTTGCGGCAAAAGCCGGCGAGGTTCATCAGGTCGATGTTCTGCACCTCGGCGCGGTCTTCCATCAGGTGCTTGCGCAGCCGGCGGAAGGCGGCGGCCTCGAGCTCGATGCGGGTCTGGTCGTCCATGTGATCTCTCCCTTTCGGTTACAGTGCCCTGCCTTGTCCCTGTCTCGGGTCAAAGGCAGGGCGCTTTGGGTCAAAGATTGGTATCCGCCAGCGCCGTTTCAAGCAGCGGGGCGAGCCGTTCGGCCCAGGCGCGCTGCTGGGCGGGCATGGCGATCAGGTCGTTGCGCAGCTCGATCAGCGTGTTGTGGCGGCCTTCGCCAAGCGCGTGGCGGGCGATGGAATCGCCCTCGAGATGCCCGCCGTAGGGTTCGTTCACGCCGACGCAAAGCTCGGGGTCGGCGCGCAGCCGGGCCACCAGCGGGTCCGACAGGCGGGTGTCGTGGCCATGCAGGATGCCGATGTGCCAGGGCCGGGGCGGACGACCGCGCAGCTGGCGGGTGTAGGAATGCACCGCCACGATCACCGTGTCCTCACGCCGCGCCGCCAGCCTGGCCAGCGCCGCGTGGTAGGGGCGGTGATAGGCGTTCAGGCGACGCTCGACTTCCGCCGCGTCAACATGCCTGTTGGCGGGGATGATCGTGCCGTCATAAAGTTTCATCACAAGCGTCGGATCGTCTTCGCCCCGGTTGGGGTCGATCACCAGCCGCGAGAAGTTCGACAGGATCGCAGGCGCGCCCAGCAGCTCGGCCAGCGCCTCGGTCACGCCCCGCGCACCGGGGTCGTAGGCGATGTGACGCGCCATGTCTTCGGCGGCAATGCCCAAGTCTCCGCCATTTACCGCCTCGGGAACGGTATTTGCGGCGTGATCGCAGGTAATCAGCCAGCGCGAGTCTCGCGCTTCGTTCAGGATGTGGTAGGGGTGATATGTCATTTGGGTGCCTGATCCTTGGGCCATTGCTTATGACACTTGCCCGACAAAGTGAAATGGGTAATGGAAACGGCATCCCGTTAGCGGTAACATGAGCCCGCGGCAGGACCGCGCGGACAGACGGAAAGAAAAGGGACGCCTGCATGAGACGGCATCGCAAAGTCAAGATCGTGGCCACGCTGGGGCCTGCCTCGAGCACCTATGACATGATCCGCAAGCTGCACGAGTCCGGCGCGGACGTGTTCCGCCTGAACATGAGCCACGGCACCCATGACGAGCTGCGCGAACGGCACCGGATCATCCGGCAGGTGGAAAAGGACCTCGACAGCCCGATCGGCATCCTCGCGGACCTCCAGGGCCCCAAGCTGCGCGTCGGCGTCTTCGCCAATGGCGAGGAAGAGCTGGTGGCGGGCGAGAGCTTCCGCCTCGACCTTGACGAGACGCCTGGCACCAAGGACCGGGTCTGCCTGCCGCACCCCGAGATCTTTGCCGCGCTCAAGCCGCAGACCACGCTGCTGGTCAACGACGGCAAGATCCGCCTCACGGTCGACAAGTACGGCAAGGACTTCGCCAATTGCACCGTGGTGACGGGTGGCACGATTTCCAATCGCAAGGGCGTGAACGTGCCCGACGTGGTGCTGCCGCTGGCCGCCTTGTCGGACAAGGACCGCGAAGACCTCGAATTCGCCTGCCAGCTCGGTGTCGACTGGCTGGCGCTCAGTTTCGTGCAGCGGCCGCAGGACGTGGAAGAGGCGCGCGCCTTTGCCGCCGGCCGCGCCGCGATCCTGTCCAAGATCGAAAAGCCCGCCGCCGTGAAGGCGTTCGAAGAGATCCTCGCGGTCTCCGACGGCATCATGGTCGCGCGCGGCGACCTGGGGGTCGAGTTGCCCGTGCAGAACGTGCCGCCGATCCAGAAGCGTCTGGTGCGCGAATGCCGCAAGGCCGCCAAGCCGGTGATCGTGGCCACCCAGATGCTGGAATCGATGATCGAAAGCCCGATGCCCACCCGGGCCGAGGTGTCGGACGTCGCCAACGCCATCTACGAGGGCGCCGATGCGGTGATGCTCTCGGCCGAAAGCGCGGCGGGGCAATACCCGATCGAGGCCGTGACCACGATGGACAAGGTCGCCATCGAGGTCGAGGACGACCCGAACTACTCCGTCATCATCTCGGCCTCGCGCAGCGTGGCGCGCAACACGGTCGCGGACAGTATCGTTTCGGCCGCGCGCGAGATCTCCGAGGCGACGGAAATCCGGGCGATCTGCTGCTTCAGCCAGTCAGGCACCACGGCGCTCCTGGTGGCGCGCGAACGACCGGGCGTGCCGATCATCGCGCTGTCGCCGCTGATCGGCACCGCGCGGCGGCTGGCCCTGTCGTGGGGCGTCAACTGCGTGCTGACCAGCCCGGTCGAGCGCTTCAAGATGGCCGTGGTCGGCGCCGTGCGCGCCGCGCTGACGCTGGGCTATGCCAAGGAGCATGACTTTGTCGCCGTGACTGCGGGCGTGCCCTTCAACGTCAAGGGCACCACGAACATCCTGCGCGTCGCCCCCTGCGATGAGAAATTGATTTTCAACACCGACCCGGAGTAACCTCGCGCGCACGAGGAACGTGCGAGCAGGGACATCCATGGAACCGGATCTGATGCTGGTGGCCGGCATCGTCGTGTGCGTTTTTTCCGTGCCGGCGATGGTCTCGGCCATCTCGGACGGGCGCACGCCGCGCGTGGCCGCCATCGCCGTGCTGGTGGGGGGCGGGCTGATCGTGTCGGCGTTGAACGCCAGCCCCGGCGGCTATACCCTGGCCGAGGTGCCGCAGGCCTTTGCCCGCGTGATTGCCCGCGTCCTGCACTGATCCGCGACTTTCCTGTTGCAATGCCTCCCGGTGCCGCCTATACGGCGCGCCTATCCTGCGCGGCCGGCGAATGTGGCATGCCGAGTCGCGCTTAACGGAACCGTTGGAACAGGAGACGGAAATGCCCAAGATGAAGACGAAATCGAGCTGCAAGAAGCGGTTCAAGGTGACGGCCTCCGGCCGGATCAAGGCCGGCCAGGCGGGCAAGCGCCACGGCATGATCAAGCGCACCACCAAGTTCATCCGTGACGCCCGTGGCACCACGACCCTGTCGAAGGCTGATGAGCAGATCATCAAGCCGATGATGCCCTACGCTCGCTGAGGAGACTGACAGATGCCCCGAGTTAAAGGTGGAACCGTCACCCACGCACGTCACAAGAAGATTCTGGACCAGGCCAAGGGTTACTACGGCCGTCGCAAGAATACCTTCAAGGTCGCGGCCCAGGCCGTCGACAAGGCGAACCAGTACGCAACCCGCGACCGCAAGAACCGCAAGCGCAACTTCCGCGCCCTGTGGATCCAGCGGATCAACGCGGCCGTCCGCGCCCATGACGCTGACCTGACCTATTCGCGCTTCATCAACGGCCTGAACCTGGCCGGGATCGAAGTCGACCGGAAGGTCCTGGCCGACCTGGCCGTGCACGAGCCCGAAGCCTTCGGTGCCATCGTGGACCAGGCAAAGGCCTCGCTGGCCGCGTAAGCGCGCCGCGCTAGAACAAATCGGGCCGTCACGTCGCAAGCGTGGCGGCCCTTTTCGTTGTCTGCCCCGAAAGGCGTCGCCCATGTCGGCGGTCATCTTTGTCAACGGCCTGACCATCGTGCTTTTCGGCGGGCTGATGGTCCTGTGCAACCTGCTTTATCACGACACCGGGGGCGCCTTTCTCGAGGCGGGGCTGTGCGCGCTGGCCATGGGCGGGGCGCTGCTGATCGTCAGCGCCGGGCGGCTGTCGCGGCTGAAGCGCCTGCACACCTTCCTGCTGACCGCCTCGGTCTGGATGACCGCCGGCACGGTCAGCGCGCTGCCGCTCTGGCTGTGGCGCATGTCCCCCGCCGATGCCTTCTTCGAGGCGATGTCGGGCCTCACGACCACCGGGGCAACTGTGCTGTCGGGCCTCGACACGCTACCGCGCTCGGTGTTGCTATGGCGGGCGATGATCCAGTCGCTGGGCGGCATCGGCTTTATCGTCACCGGCATCGCGCTGCTGCCCTTCCTCAAGGTCGGAGGCATGCAGCTTTTCCGCACCGAAAGCTCGGACAAGGGCGAGAACGAGCTGGGCTCGGCCGCGCGCTTTGCCTCGGCATCGGTCGGGGTCTATGTCGCGCTGATCCTGCTCTGCACGCTGCTTTATGGCCTTGGCGGCATGTCGGATTTCGACGCGCTGACCCATGCGCTGACCACCATGGCCAGCGGGGGATACGCCAATTACGACGCCTCCTTCGGGCATTTCGACAGCGCCTACCTGCAATGGGTCTGCACGCTGTTCATGCTGTGCGCCGGGCTGCCCTTTGCCTGGTACATCAAGGTCCTGCGCGGCAAGCGGCAGGCCAGCGAGCAGGTGCGCATGATGCTGCTGACGCTGGGCGCCGTGATCCTCGGCCTCACGCTGTGGCGGGTCGAGACGGCGCATACGCCGATCTTCGAGACCTTGCGCATCGTTGCCTTCAGCGTGGTCTCGGTCGTCACCACCACCGGCTTCGCGGTCGAGGATTACACCGCCTGGGGCCCCTTTGCCGTCACCGCCTTTCTCGTGCTGACCCTGGTGGGCGGCTGCACCGGCTCGACCGCCGGCGGGGTCAAGGCGATGCGCTGGATCGTCAGTTGGCGCGCGGTGCGGGTGCGGCTGGCCACCATGGTGCGGCCCCATGCCATCCACCCGCTGCGCTACGAGGGCCGCCGCATCGCGCCCGAGGTGCTGGACGGCGTCATCGGCTTCTTCACCCTCTTCGCGCTGACCTTCGGCGTGATCTCGGTCGTGCTGACCCTTCTCGGCGTCGACACGCTGACCGCGATGTCGGGCACGCTGACCGCACTGTGCAACGTCGGCCCCGGCGTGGGCGCGATCATCGGTCCCGCGGGCAGTTTCGCCCCGCTCGACGGGGTCAGCAAGGTGATCCTGGCGCTGGCGATGTATCTTGGCCGGCTCGAGATGCTGACCGTCTTCGTGGTCTGCCTGCCGCGCTTCTGGCAGGAGGTGTGACGCCTTGGCGCCGTCCGCCTGCGCAGGTGCTTGCCGGTGGGCGCGCCATGGGGTAGCAAGCGCCCGAGTTTGGGAACGAGGACCGCCCGCAATGGACCAGCTGCGCGACAAGTACATCGACCTGATCGCAGGCGCCGCCGACGAGGCCGCGCTGGAAGAGATCCGCGTCCAGGCGCTGGGCAAGAAGGGCGAGATCAGCCTGCAGATGCGCGAACTGGGCAGGATGACGCCCGAAGAACGCCAGACCGCCGGCCCCGCGCTGAACGCGCTGAAGGACGAGATCAACAGCGCCCTCCAGGCCCGGAAGGTCGGTCTGGCCGATGCCGCGCTCGACGAACGGCTCAAGGCCGAATGGCTGGACGTGACGCTGCCGGCACGGGGGCGCCGCGTGGGGTCCATCCACCCGGTCAGCCAGGTCTGGGAGGAATGCACCGCGATCTTCGCCGACATGGGCTTCGCCGTGGCCGAGGGCCCGCAGATCGAGACCGATTGGTACAATTTCGACGCGCTGAACATCCCCGGCCATCACCCCGCACGGGCCGAGATGGACACGTTCTACATGCACCGCGAACCGGGCGACAACCGCCCGCCGCACGTGCTGCGCACCCATACCAGCCCGGTGCAGATCCGCACGATGGAGGCGCAGGGCGCCCCGACGCGCATCATCTGCCCGGGCCGTGTGTATCGCGCGGACTATGACCAGACCCACACGCCGATGTTCCACCAGGTCGAGGGGCTGGCGATCGACCGCGACATCTCGATGGCGAACCTGAAATGGGTGCTCGAGGAGTTCTTCTCGGCCTATTTCGGCACCGCCGTTAAAACCCGCTTCCGCGCCTCGCACTTCCCGTTCACCGAGCCCTCGGCCGAGGTGGACATCCAGTGCTCCTTCGAAGGCGGCACCGTGAAGGTGGGCGAGGGCGACGACTGGCTCGAAGTGCTCGGCTCGGGCATGGTGCACCCCAAGGTGCTGAAGGCGGGCGGGATCGACCCCGACGAATGGCAGGGCTTTGCCTTCGGCATGGGGATTGACCGGATCGCGATGCTGAAATACGGGATCCCGGATTTGCGGGCGTTCTTTGATTCAGACCTGCGCTGGCTGCGGCACTACGGGTTTGCCGCGCTGGATGTGCCGACGTTGCATGGCGGGTTGTCGCGGTGAAGCGGGACGACGATCTCATTCGGACTTTGCTTCTTGAGTTTGAAGCAGAGGATGATTGGTTAATCATGCTGCCCGGAACAACTAAGGGAGCAAGCGAGGAAGATCGTCTAAAGCTAGGTCACATCTATTTATTGATGGATAGCGGCCTTATGGTTCGTGTCGGCAACAGTACTGCGCGTTTGACTGCTCAGGGGCATGATTTCCTAAAAGCCATCCACGATGACAACATCTGGAAGAAAACGCGCGATGGTGCCGCCGCAGTAGGCGGGTTGACACTTGGTTTGCTCAAGGACCTTGCCGTTGGGTATTTGAAGCAAGAACTCGCCGAGAAGACGGGCATACAGATCTGAAGATCAGCTTTTGCAATTGGGTGGTTCATAGATGATTGGAGATGTTTCGCCCGGCGGCACGCCGGGCGGCGCCCGACCCTCCCCCCGGGAGGGCGCATTTGCGATGTCCTTCGCCACATGTCCGACGCCGGTTGAGGCAACGCAGCGCCAGCCACGACCCGGCCACTGCGCCCACCCAGGGTCGGGCGCCGCCCTTATCGCGTAGTTCGATGCCGGGAGCTTGCCGCGACGTGCTCCGATGGCCGGGTGCCATCTTCCATAGCGTCTGGTAAGGCCGAGGCTTGACCCCCACGCTGAACATGCCACCCTGCGCCCTATGAACCTCTTCTCCCACCAGAACCGCGAGCGCAACGCCGACACCCGCCGCGTCTACGCGGCCTATGAACTCGCCCACACCGCCGTCGATTTCGCCGCCGGGCTGATGTTCACCCTGGGCTCCGTCCTTTTCTTCTGGCCGCAGACCGAAACCGCCGCCATCTGGCTCTTCACCCTCGGGTCGGTCTGCTTCATGGCCAAGCCCACGATCCGGCTCGCCCGAGAGGTGAAACTCTGGCGCATGGGCCAGATCGACAAGCTGGCCAAACGCGAAGAGGCGTGACCCTGTCCCCCGCCAAGGCTTTGCGGTCAGGCGGATGCGCCCGTCCCCGAGGAAGCGTGAGACGCCAGGCCAACGGCCGTTTCCAAGCTTGGATCCGATCGCCCAGGCGACGGGGGTGTGCCGCGACATGGTGCCGAGTTCGGTGCGCATCCAGTCGTGAGGGTCTTCGATGAGCGGGGCCGCCAGTCGTTGCCGGGCGTCGAGTCCTGTGCTGGCATCCATTCCATTGATCTGACGCTCGATGGCAAGGATGGCGCCGATCTTCTTCACGGCTCCCAGCGCGACGGGCGATATGTCCTGCGCGGGCTGCGTCTGGCGGGCTCGCTGCTTGATGTCCGCAAGCTCGAAGACCTTCCGTCGGGCATGGCTCCGGCACGGAGCGCTCAGCATGGGGCCTTGATCACGCCCTCCACGGGAGAGGTCGGTGTCGCCGCTCAAGCAACCGCTGGCGATGCGGCCGCCGGTCGGGACGATGACAATGCCGATACTGCCAGCGACGGCCTCACAGGCGCGAAGGCCCGGGTTGCCCGGTAACCGTAAGGTCGGGCAGAGTCCGGGCGCGTCGGGAGGTTCGGACCCTTCCAAGCCTTCTTCTGACGGGTCGGTCGCGGCGCTCGGGCAGGTGTCGCATGGCCGGTCTCTGGCAAGGGGCCGCGCGGCAATTCCGGTTCCCGTATCTTGGGGCCGCGGATGTAAAGCAGGAATATCTATGCTGCCCGACAAGGGTTCGACCAGGGTTTCGCCCACTTAAAGTGATTTAAAACAGAGAATTGAGCGCGGCCTTCCGGCAGAACGGACCCTGAGGCCCGTTGATTTCGAGAAGTCATTGTTCCGGAAAATTTATACCCTCGCTCGGGTTTCGATTTCTATATGCCAGTCAGGGATGTGAAAGGTAGGGCCAATACGCGGGCGATCTGCCCGCCGTTGCGCAAAGATCATCGATATGGAGCGGCCATGAAACCTGAAGATTCGATCGACCTGACCCGCGTGGGCCCCGGCACCGTCATGGGCGATTTCATGCGGCAATACTGGATGCCGGCGCTGCTGTCCAAGGAGCTCGAGGCGGACGGCGATCCGATGCGGATCATGCTTCTGTGCGAGAAACTCGTGGCGTTTCGCGACAGCGAGGGACGTGTCGGCATCCTCGACCAGCGGTGCCCGCATCGTTGCGCGTCGCTGTTCCTTGGCCGGAACGAGGAAAGCGGCATTCGCTGCGTCTACCACGGCTGGAAGTTCGACGTTCACGGCAATTGCCTCGAGATGCCGAACGTTCCGGTGGATTACCGGTTCGAGCCGCGGGTCAAGGCCAAGGCCTACAAGACCCATGAACAGAACGGAATCGTCTGGGTCTACATGGGCCCGGACCAGGACAACCCGCCGCCGCTGCCGATGATCGAGGCCGCGCTGGCCGAGGATGCCGAGACCTGGTGCCTGATGCGCGACTGCAACTGGCTCCAGGCGTTGGAAGGCGACATCGACACCAGCCATGTGGGCTTTCTGCACGTCGGCTCTCTGCAGCTCGACGACATCGACGACGATCACCCGATGCGGCCGACGATTCTGAACCGGGCGCCGGAATACAAGGTGCAGCCGACCGACTGGGGCGTCATGTATGGCGGTTTCCGCGAAAATGACGACGGCCAGATGTCCTGGCGTGTCGCGCATTACATGTTCCCGTTCTGGACGCAGACCCCGAACAACCGGTTCCACAGCCGGGCCATAGCGCGGGCCTGGGTTCCGATCGACGACGAACATTCGATGCTGTTCGACATCACCTGCGGCTCGGACGAGGGCAACCCGGCCTACAAGTCGCGCCGCAAGTCGGGCGAGCTTCTCTTTGACAAGTTCGAATACGCGCCGAACGGGACCGGGTTCTACGACCGCTGGCGCTGTGTGGACGACGCGACCAACGACTGGGGCATCGATCGCCAAAGCCAGCGGGACGGGACGCAATACACGGGCATCGCCAACATCACCATGCAGGACCAGGCCGTGACCGAAAGCATGGGCCCGATCACGGACCACATGCATGAACGGCTGGCCCCGTCTGACGCGATGGTGTCGCGGACCCGGCGCCAGGCGTTGACGGCGGCCCGCGCCTTCAAGAACGACGGCAAGGCGGCGCCGGGCGTGCGCAACCCCGAGATCTTCTACCAGGCCCGGGCAGGATCGTTCCTGCATGCCCCGGAAGATCCGCTCGACAAGGCCTACGAGGCCGCGCTTGGCAAGGCCGAGCGCTACGGCAAGGCACCGGAACCGGCCGAATAGGCCGGCCCGACAGGAAACGCGCGAGACACAGATGAAAGCCAGACTGATACAAATCCGGCTGGAGGCCGAAGGGGTGCATGCGTACCGCTTCGAGCCCCTGCCGGGCGAAACACTGCCGCCGTTCGAAGCGGGGGCCCATGTCAACGTGACTCTGGGCGACGGGATCACGCGCAGCTACTCGCTTCTCAACGATCCCGCCGACCCGTCGTTCTACGAGATCGCGGTGCACCTTTCTCCGACGTCCCGGGGCGGGTCACGGTACATCCACGAGCACTGGCATGTCGGGCTGGTGGTCGACATGACCGACCCGTCGAACAACTTTCCGCTGGACGAAACGGCGGCGCACAGCGTGATGATCGCGGGCGGGATCGGGATCACGCCGCTGCTGTCGATGATCGACCGCCTCGACGCGATCGGCCGGCCGTGGGAGCTGCATTACGTGGCCCAGTCGCCGGAACGTGCCGCCTTTGTCCGGCACCTGTCCGGGCGTGACAACGTGCATGTGCAATTCGACGGGATCGAGGGCGGCCAACCGCTTGACCTCAGGGGGGTCGTCGAGGCGGCGCCGGCTGACGCGCACCTGTATTGCTGCGGACCCCAGGGGATGCTGGATGCCTACAAGGGCTTTGCGGCGGGGCGACCCAAGGGGCATGTCCACCTCGAGTATTTCACCGCGGACACACAGATCGCCACCGAGGGCGGATTTGTCGTCGAGCTGGCCAAGTCAGGCAAGTCCTTCGAGATCAAGGAAGGCGACCGCATTCTCGACGTGCTGCTCGACAACGGGGTCGATGTGCCGTTCGCCTGCTCCGAAGGCACCTGCGGCACCTGCGAGACTCGGGTGATCGAGGGCACGCCGGATCACCGCGACTTCTTTCTGACCGACGACGAACGGGCATCGGGCGAGATGATGATGGTCTGCTGTTCGGGCTGCAAGTCCGACAAGCTTGTACTGGACCTGTGATGCCGCAACTCGATGACATCCGGATCCCCGAGGCGGGATCGTTCCGGTTCGACGGGCGCGTGGCGATCGTCACCGGCGCAGGCAAGAATGTCGGTGCGGCGATCGCGCGGGAATTGCACGCGGGCGGCGCACGGGTTGCCGTGACCGATGCGAATGCCGATTGGGCGCGCGAGACGGCCAGGGCACTGGACCCCAGCGGCGCGACGGCGCTGGCGTTTGAACTGGACGTGCGCGAGGTCGCGCATTTCGAGGCGGCCCGGGACGCGATCCTCGCGGAGTGGGGCGCCTTGGACATCGTGGTGAACAACGCCGGCTGGGCCAAGCGCACCCCGGTCGAAGAGATCACGCCCGAGGAATTCGATGCCGTGATGCAGGTGAACATGCGCAGCGTGTTCCTGTCCTGCCAATGCTTCGCCCCTGTCCTGACGGGGCGGGGCTACGGGCGCATCGTCAATGTCACCTCGCTGGCGGGGCAGAACGGCGGGACGGTGGCGGCGCCGCATTACGCGGCCTCCAAGGCGGGCGCGAACATGCTGACCAAGTACTTCGCCCGCTACCTTGCGGGAACCGGGGTCACCGTGAACGGGGTCTGTCCCGGCCCGATAGACAGCGCCAAGACGCGGCTGAGCGCCGAGCAGGTCGCGGCGGTCGAGGCGCAGGTCCCGATCGGCCGCTTCATGCGGCTGGACGAGATCGCGGCGGCGGTCGCCCTGTTGGCGTCGGACCGGGGCGGGTTCTTCATGGGCGCAACTCTGGATATGAACGGCGGTCTCTATATGCGATGAACACAGCCAGGCTGTGTACGGGACCAGAAGCTGATGACCACTCATCCGTTCGACCTCAACCTGCGCCATCTGCGCGCCCTGCTCGCGATCAGCGCGCAGGGCAGCATCAGCGGCGCCGCGGATGTCGTCAGCCTGTCCCAGCCCGCGCTGACCCAGGGGTTGGCCAAGCTCGAGGATCAGATCGGCTCGCCCCTGTTCGAACGCCGCACCGACGGCATGGTGTCGACACGCATGGGGCAGCTTGTCATCGACCGGACCAGGGCGGCGCTTGGCCATCTTGCGACCGGGGCCAAGGGGTTCACCAAGGTCTTTTCGCACCCCGAGAATGTCATGACGATGACCCAGCTGCGCGCCTTTCTCGCGCTTGCGGATGCGGGCAGCTTTGTCGGCGCGGCGGCCAATACCGGTCTCAGCCAGACCGCCGTGCATCGCGGTGTCCGGGAACTGGAAAGCGTCATGGGCGCGACCCTGGTCGAGCGACGCGGCCGGGGCGTCTGGGTCAACGCCGGGGGCAAGCGCTTTGCCCGCGGCGCGCGGCTTGCCATGTCGGAACTGTCGGCCGCCCTGGCCGATGCACAGGAGGAAAGCGAGGGCGAACATATCCTGATCGGGGCGCTGCCGCTGTCTCGGCCCTTCCTCGTGCCCGCCGCGATGGGGCGGCTCGCGGCAGAGCGTCCGCGCGCCAGGTTCGAGGTCTCGGAGGGCAGCTGGCGAGAGCTGGTCGAGCCACTGCGGGACGGGGCCATCGACATGATCGTCGGCACCTTGCGATCCTACGAGATCGCGGACCTCAGGCAAATTCCGATCTACGACGACGAGCTGGTGATTGCCGCCGGGGCGGAGCATCCGCTCGCCGGGTCGACGGAGCTGGACGTCAATGCGCTTCGTGAATACCCTTGGATCCTTCCGCCGCGCAATTCCCCGCTGCGCGGAGAATGGGAGAGGCTGTTCTCGGACGGGGCCAAGCCCTTTGCCCCGGTCGAGACCGGATCGGTAATGATCATCGGCCGGTTGCTGACCGAAGGGCGCTTTCTGACCCTGCTGTCACCATCGCAGATCGCCTTGCAAATCAGCGCCGGGCTACTTGCGCGGGTCGGCCCGCCCCTGCCGGATTCGACTCGCCGCCTGGGGTTGACCACGCGCCAGGACTGGCGTCCGACGCGGCTTCAGCGCCGCTTCATGGAAATCCTGACAGATCTCGGTGAGAACCCCGAGGCGCTGCATTCCCACGCCTTGGCCACGCGCGGGTGGGTTTGACACACTTTCGCTAATTCGATGGGCCGTGTGGGTTTGCGATTGGACCATGTCCAGATAGAAACCTAGCGTACTATTGCCGAAACATGCAGGAGAGGCGGTGCCCCAAGGCGCTGCTCGAGGAGGGACGATGTTTCTGAGAAACTACTGGTACGCGGCCGCCTTCAGCGGTGACATCCCGGAACTCAAGCCCGTCGCGCGCACGATCATGAACGAACCTGTGGTGTTCTTTCGCGGCTCGAGCGGCCGGATTTCCGCCGTCGAGGACCGGTGTTCGCATCGCGCGATGCCGCTGAGCGCAGGCCATATCGACGGCGACGTGATCCGCTGCGCCTATCACGGGGTCGAATTCGACGGGCAGGGGCGCTGTACCCGAATCCCGAACCAGGACCGCGTGCCGGCTTCGGCGCATATCCGGACCTACCCGGTCGTCGAAAAGGACAGCATGATCTGGATCTGGATGGGCGCGGCCGACGCGGCCGATCCATCCACGATCCGGGACAACGAAGAGCACCGGTCGGACGACTGGAGCTGGACGCATTTCTATTTCCATGTGAAGTGCAACTGGCAGCTGCTGGTCGACAACATCTTCGACCTCACGCACCTGGCCTATATCCATGCCAACACGATCGGCGGGAATCCGAACACGCATTTCACCGCCGACACCAAGGTGAATTTCGATGGCGAGCGGGTGCAGCTCAACCGGCGCATGCCCAACTCGGTCCCGCCCAAATCCTATGTCGACGGCAAAGGGTTCACAGGCAACGTGGATCGCTGGCAGGAGGTCGAATACCATCCGGCGAGCGGGATGATCCTGCGCGTGAATGCCGGGGCCTGCGATGTCGATACCGGTGCCTACGAGGGCAAGCGCGATCACGGGTTCAAGATCCTGAACGTTCATTGCGTGACGCCCGAGACCGAGACCTCGACCCATTACTCCTGGTCGATCTGCACCAACGCCGACAAGGGGTCGGGCGTGGACAAGGTGGTCTTTGACCAGTTCTACGACACGATCCGCGAGGACGAGGATGCGCTTGAGTTGCAGCAGATGCGCATCAACAGCGATCCGGACCGTCCTTTCGTGGGCATCGCCTCGGACGGGGCGGTGAACATGGCGCGCAAGCTGCTGGACAAGCTTGCGCGGGCCGAGAGTGACAAGATCGCCGCCGAGTGATCCGACCGGCGCCTGTCCGGCCGGGCCGAATTGGTCGGGCCAAAAAGGATGGAAAGAGGGTCATCTTTATCCATCGCCCTGCAAGATAAGACTTGCGGGGCGTGGTGTGTCCGGAAATAATAGGTAGAACCATTAGCGCATTTGCGCGGGAGTGAGGACTGGATGGGACAGGTGTCCGAGATCAAGATCGACCCGAAGACCGTGCTGGCGGGCAATCCGCGCAAGATGCTGATCGACGGCGAATGGGTCGATGCCCTGAGCGGCGAGACATTCGACACGATCAACCCGGCGAACGGCGAGGTGCTGGCCACCCTGCCCAAGGGCGGAAAGGCGGATGTCGACCGGGCCGTGGCCGCGGCGCGGCGCGCCTTCGAAGGGGACTGGTCCCGGCTGACGCCGTTCGACCGGCAGGGCCTGCTGATCAAGCTGGGCGACCTGATCGAACGCCATTTCGACGAGATCGCGATGACAGACACGCTCGACATGGGCGGCCCGATCTCGCGCACCCTTCTGGGCCGTCGTCGCGCGGTCGGCCTTTGCCGGTACTACGCGGGCATGGCGACCAGCGTCCACGGTGCGAGCTATGCCAATTCGGCGCCCGGCAACCCGCTGTCCTATTCGGTCAAGGAACCGGTTGGCGTGGTCGGCGCGATCAACCCCTGGAACGGACCCTTCGGCCTGTCTTTGTGGAAGATCACCCCGGCGTTGGCCGCGGGCTGCACCATCGTTCTGAAGCCGGCCGAACAGGCGCCCCTGTCGCCGCTGGTCCTGGGCAAGCTTTGCATGGAGGCAGGCATCCCGCCGGGCGTCGTGAACATCGTCACCGGCTTTGGCGACGCGGGCGCGGCGATCGCGGAACATCCCGGTATCGACAAGGTCGCCTTTACCGGCTCGACCGAGGTCGGCCAGTCGATCATCCGCGCCTCGGCGGGCAACACCAAGCGCGTGTCGATGGAACTGGGCGGCAAGTCACCCAACATCGTCTTCGCCGATGCGAACCTGGCCAAGGCGATCCCGGCGGCGGCGATGGCGGTGTTCATGAACTCGGGCCAGATCTGTTCGGCCGGCACGCGGCTGTTCATCGAGCACTCGATCTACGACGAGGTGATCGACGGCATCGCCGCGTTCACCCGCACGCTCAAGCTGGGCGATCCGACCGACCCGGCCACCGACCTCGGCCCGCTGGTGACCCGCGAACAATACGAGAAGGTCGCGGGCTATATCGAGAGCGGCCTGGCGCAGGGTGCACAGATGAAGACCGACCCCGACTGGCGTCCCGGCGGGGACATGGCCCGGGGCAACTACATCGCGCCCACCCTGTTTTCCGAGGTCCAGGACGACATGAAGATCTGCCGCGAGGAGATCTTTGGCCCGGTCATCTCGGCCATCCGCTTTTCCAGCATCGACGAGGCGATCCGGCGGGCGAACGACACGCCCTACGGGCTCGGCTCCGGCGTCTGGACCCGTGACATCAACAAGGCGAACAAGGTGGCCGCGGGGCTTCAGGCCGGGTCGGTCTGGGTCAACTGCTACCAGCAGCTTGATCCTGCGGTGCCCTTTGGCGGCTACAAGATGTCGGGCTTCGGACGCGAAAGCGGTCCCGAGCATATCGAAGAGTTCCTGAACACCAAGGCGATCTGGGTGATGCCGGACGAGGTCGCCTGAGAACCGGGCGGGGGGAGGACACGCGGATGAGCGAGACCTACGATTATATCGTCGTCGGGGCCGGATCTGCCGGGGCGGTCGTCGCCGCCCGGCTGGCCGCCGACACGCGCATCCGCGTGGCGCTGGTCGAGGCGGGCGAAAGCGACAGGCGGTTTCCGTCGAACATCAAGACCTTGCTGCCTTTCGGCAATGTCTTCCTGCTCTCGGACAAGCGCTATAACTGGCAATACCAGTTCGAGGGCGCGCCCGAGGTCGGTGGCCGCGAGATCAATTGCCCCCGAGGCCGGATGCTCGGCGGCTGCACCGTTCTGAACGGGGCCGTCTACATCCGGGGTCATGCCCGGGACTATGACGACTGGGCCGCGCAGGGCGTGACCGGCTGGGCCTATTCCGACGTTCTCAAGGCGTTCAAGCGGCAGGAGAGATGGGCCGGCGAACACAGCCAGTTCCATGGCACGGACGGAGAGCTGGACGTGCGCCCTCTGCCCAGTCCGAACGCCGTGGCGCGGGCCTTTGTCGAGGCCGGCCAGCAGGCCGGATATGCCCGCAACGACGACTTCAACGGCAACACGCAGGATGGCGTGGGCTTTTATCATGTCAACCAGCGACGCGGGAAACGCCTGAATGCCTCCCGTGCCTTTCTTCGCGGGGTGGAGGGGCAGGCGAACTTCGACATCCTGACCGAGGCGCATGTGCACCGGATCGTCATCGCGCAGGGTGTCGCGACCGGGGTCGAGATCGAACAGGCCGGCCAGCGGCGCGTGATCCACGCGCGTGAAGAAGTGGTCCTGTCGGCAGGCACGATGAATTCGCCGCAGCTGCTGATGCTGTCGGGCATCGGCGCCGGGGACGAATTGCGCGCCCATGGGATCGACGTGGTCCTTGACCTGCCGGGCGTCGGCAAGAACCTCCAGGACCACCCGAGCATCGGCATCACCGCGCAGGACAAGTCGCGCGCATCCATGGCGCTGAACGCGCGGACCCTGCCGCGCATGGCCTTTGCCGGAGCCCGCTACCTGCTGGCGCAGGACGGGCCGTTCTCGTCCAACGCGGCCGAGGCGGGCGGGTTCGTCCGAACGCGTCCGGGGTTGGACAGGCCGGACGTTCAATTGACGCTGGTGGTCGGAATGAAGGGCCGGGCGGACATCCTGCCCAAGGAGCACGGCTTTGTGCTGCACGCCAACGTGGCGCGTCCGAAGTCGCGCGGGTCGGTATCTCTGCGCTCGGCGGACAGTCGCGCCAAGCCGGTGCTGGAACATGGCTTCCTCAAGGACGACGAGGATCTGCAGACGCTGGTGCGCGGCCTGAAGGTCAGCCGCAGCATCGTCTCGCAGCCGGCCTTTGCGCATGTCATGGGCGAAGAGATCACGCCGGGCGCGCGGTACCAGAGCGACGCCGAGCTCGAGCAGGCCGTGCGCGACCATGTGGCCACGGTCTATCACCCCGTCGGCACCTGCCGGATGGGGGTCGACAGCGACCCCTGGGCCGTTCTGGACGACCGCCTGCGGGTGCGCGGCATACGCGGTCTCAGGGTCGCGGACGCCTCGGTCATGCCGTCGATCGTCGGCGGCAACACGTCCGCGCCGGCGATGATGATCGGCGAACGGGCGGCGGAATTCATCTTGCAAGAACGGGGAGGACAGGCACATGAACTTCGATCTGCCTGAAGACGTGGCCGCGATCGTCGATACGACGAAATCGGTGGTAAAGAAACTTCTGGCGCACGAGCCCGAGTTCCAGCGGACCGGCGTGGTGCCGGACGTGGTCAAGCAAACGCTGCTGGATGGCGGCTATTACACCATCAACTTTCCCGAGGCCCATGGCGGGCTGGGGCTTGGCGCGCTTGCGACCGCCTGCGTGCAGGCCGAACTGGCGCATTTGCCACCGCAATTCTGGGCCGAGTGCCGGGCTCTCATGGGGCCGGGGTCGCGCACGCTGCTGAACCACGGAACGGAGGCGCAGCAGGAGGAATGGCTGCCACGGCTGATGTCGGGCGAGATCGGCATTTCCATCGGCATCACCGAACCGCAGGGCGGATCGGACATCTCGGGGATGCGGACCACGGCCGTCAAGGATGGCAACGGGTGGCGGTTGAACGGTGAAAAGACCTATATCTCCAACGGGTTGAAAGCGGGTGTCTGCTTTGTCCTGGCCTATACGGACAAGTCCCGCGGCCCCAAGGGCGGCATGTCGCTGTTCATCGTGCCGCGCGCTTCCGAAGGTTACAAGGTGGCGGGGACGCTCGAGCTGATGGGTACGGCCACGCCCGGCGTCGCGCATCTGACCTTTGACGATATCAAGCTGCCGGCGGATGCGTTGGTGGGCGAAGAAGGCAAGGGCCTTGCCTATGTCATGGAGGGGCTGAACGCCGGCCGCATGTCTGTGGGCTCCACCGCGTTGGGCATGGGCGAATTTGCCCTCGAACTGGCGACGGACTGGGCGCTCGAGCGCGATGTCCACGGCGGAAAGCTGGCCGACAAGCAGGCGATCCAGCACATGCTGGCGGACATGAAGCTCGACATGCATGCCGCGCGGATGGTGATGTACGAGGCGACGACGCGCTATGATGCCGGCAGGGGCACGCGGGCCTCGACCTCGATGTCCAAGCTCATCTGCACCGAGGCCGGATGGCGCACCGTGGACAAGGCGCTGCAGATCTTCGGGGGCGCGGGCTATGTGCGTGGGATGATCGTCGAACGCTTGTACCGCGACGTGCGGATCACCCGCATCTACGAAGGGTCTTCGGAGGTGCAGCGCAACACCATCGCCAAGGAAATGCTCGCGGCCTGAGCCGGGACAGGTCCGCTGCCCGTCAAAGGGCCGGCAAACCCGCCGCATCCGCGGCGGGTTTTCACGTGTCGCGGCGGTGTCTTGCGTAAAGGTGCACTTACACTTCACATTTTCCTATGCCCGCGGCGCATTTCGACAGGCCAGCAGGCATGGTTTCACCTTGGTGTATGTTGACGGATCAACGTAAAAGGTCGCAAATGGTCGGACCAAAAGACGCGAGCCTGACAGAACGATGAACGCCCTGTTTTCGAACGAGTTGCCACTGTGTCCCGGTCGCAGGATGGGGCGTATGCCCGGCCCTGTTCCGGCTCGGCCGCCAAGCCGCAACGGGGCGGCCCGGACCCTCGGGGCAGTCGATCCGGTCGCGTCCAAAAGAACTCAACTTGCGCCAAACGCATAGCGTAACCGAAGGCCGTTTCGGTGATCCGGGGCGCTTTTGGACGGCGCAATCACGTCAAATCGGGAGGAAACATGACCACATTCTTCAACATCGCACGCCGCGGCGTGATCGCCGGCCTCGTCGGGACGCTCGCCGCGCTGCCACTTGGCCTTGCGCCGGCCCAGGCGCAGGACGCGGAGGCCACGCTGAAGGTGTCGTTCTTCACGCCGCCGTCGTCGGACAACAACAAGCTGGTCCGTCGCCTGCAGGAGAGGCTGACCGAGGCCACCGATGGCCGCCTTGTGCTCGACTTTTACGAGGCGTCCCAGATGGGCCCGGCGCCGCGTCAGTTCGACCTGGTGCGCACCGGGGTCGCGGATGTCTCGATCATGCTGATCGGCCTCGCCCCGGGGCGGTTCCCGCTGCTTGAGATGCTCGACTATGCGGGTGTCATCGACGAGGGCGTGTCGCCGGAGGTCGCCGTGCCGGCCACCTCGGCCGCGCTCGAGATGAGCGATGCGTACCTGTCGCGCGAAATGGCGGGCGTCAAGCTGCTGAACATCGCGGTCCTGCCGAACCCGATCATCATCTCGAAGGATCCGATCACCTCGCTCGCGGACCTCAAGAACAAGCGCATCCGGCATCCCGGCGCGGCCCATGCGGTCATGCTGGAAAAGGTCGGCGCCGTTCCGACCGCCGTGCAGTCGAACGAGATGGCCGAAGCGCTGGCGCGGGGCGTCGTGGATGGCGTGCTGACCGGCTATACCGGTGTGGACGTGTTCCAGCTTCAGGACAGTGCGACATACGTGCTTGAACTGCCGTCGGGCGGCATGACCTTTATCGCTGTGATGAACCAGGACAGCTATGACGCGCTGCCGGCAGACCTGCAGGACATCTTCGATACGCAATTCGGTCCGGCCAACCAGGCCGAATGGGGCGCGCATCTTGCGATCGGCGAGGTAGAGGCCCGTGACCGTCTGCGTGCGGATCTGACCATCACGCAGCTGCCCGAGGCCGATATCGCCCAGTTCCGCGAGGTCACCGCCGGCATCCGCGAAGGCGCGGCCGCCGAGCGGGACGCGAAAGGCATTCCGGGCACCGAATTCCTCGAGCAATTGCGCAAGCGCGGCGAAAGCTACCGCTGATCGGCACCGCCTTTGCCGGCCGGGCGCGTCGGACACGCGTCCGGCCGGCTTGCTGTCTGGAATTGACCGGAGGACATGATGCTGGACCGCCTCAACAGGTTTCTCGTTATTCTGGCGGCTGTCGCGCTTTTCGCCGTGATCGCCGTCACGCTGTTCGACATCGGGATCACCCTTGTCACGGGGCGGCCCTACAGCGGGGTCTATGACATCGTTCAGGCCTTCCTCGCGGCTTCGGTGTTCCTGGCGCTGCCGGTCGTGTTCCGGGATGAAACGAACATCCAGGTCAATCTGATCGACGGATGGATGGGGCCGCGGGCGCGGGCGGTGAACCTGCTGGTCGCCCGGCTGGCGACGCTGGTGTTCATCGTGATCGTCGGCTGGGCCGAGATCCGGCCTTTCCGCGACACGCTGATGTTCGGGGACATCCTGTACGAGACCGGGCTCAAGGTCTGGATCATCTGGATTCCGATCCTCGCCGGCACCGCGCTGTCCATCCTCATGGTGCTCACGACCTTCCGGCGACCCGCGCCGCAAGCGACCGGAGGCAGCGAGGCATGAGCATCCAGGCCATCGGGGTGATTGGCGTCGTAACCCTCATCCTTCTGATCTTTCTTAGATTTCCCGTGGCCGTGGCGATGGGTCTTGTCGCCTTTGTCGGCTATGGCTCGATCAACGGGTTCCAGAGCGCGTTGCAGGTGCTGGGCGTCATTCCCTTCGATCTGGGCACGAACTATGCCCTGTCGCAACTGCCGCTGTTCGTGCTGATGGGCGACTTCGCCGTCCGCTCCGGCATGTCCGCGCGGCTTTATGCGGCGGCGCAGACGGTGTTTTCCGGCCTGCGCGGAAGCCAGGCCTATGCCACGCTGGGCGCAAGCGCCGGGTTCGGTGCGGTCAGCGGCTCGTCCATCGCGACGGCGGCGACCATGACCCGCGTCTCGGTGCCGCCGATGCGCGCGGCGCGCTATGACGACCGGCTGTCGGCCGGCAGCATCGCGGCGGGGGGCACGCTGGGGATCCTGATCCCGCCGTCCATCGCACTGGTCGTCTACGCCATGATCGCCGAGCAGTCGGTGCCGCGTCTCTACGCCGCCAGCCTGATCCCGGGCCTTGCGCTGTGCCTGCTTTACTGCGTCGTGGTCGCCGTGCTGGTCAAGCTGAACCCGGCCATGGCCCCAGAGAGCGAAGACCGCGTGGGCATCGCCCGGCGCATCCGCGCCCTGGGCCAGGTGTGGGAGATCGCGCTGCTGTTCGCCGTGGTGATCGGCGGCCTCTATTCGGGGATCTTCACCGCGACCGAGGCGGCTGCGGTCGGCGCCTTTGGCGCCTGGGTGCTGGGTTTCGTGACCCGGCGGCTGACCTGGCGCGACACGTTCGAAGGCTTTCTGTCGACCCTGCGGACGACCGCGATGCTTTATGTCATCCTGATCGCCGCCAATGCCTTTACCTATTTCGTGGTTCTCACCCAGATCCCGCAGGGGCTTGTCGAATTGGTGACGTCACTGGGGCTTGGCCCGGTCCTGGTTCTGATCGTGATCGGGGTATTCTATGTGATCCTCGGCTGCTTTCTGGAAGCGTTCGGCATGATCCTGATCACCGTGCCGATCCTTTTGCCCGTGGTGGTTCAGGCGGGGTACGATCCGATCTGGTTCGGTGTCTTCCTTGTCGTGATGATCGAACTCGGGATGATCACGCCTCCGGTCGGGATGAACATCTTCGTGATGCAGGCCGAACTGACCCGGATGCCGCTGTCGCGCCTTTACCAGGCCGTGCTGCCCTTCCTGTCGGCACCGATCGTGCTGGCACTCCTGCTGATCCTCGCGCCGGGCATCGCGACCTTCCTGCCGAGCCTGTTCTTTGACTGAGGCCGCGCGCGCGGCCCGGGCCCGCGACCCATTCAGGGTTGCGGGCGGTTCATTGCCCCGTTGCAAAAGGTCGCGAAACCGCTGAAACTCGAATGGTCTGACATTTAAAGGCCGTGCACCGTGACCGAAGCGAAGAATTTCAAACCCATCCGAACCAAGCGCGCCTTCGAGGAGGTCTGCGAACAGATCCGGCACGAGATACAGTCCGGCAACCTGACCCCCGGCGACAAGCTTCCCTCCGAGCGTGAACTGGCCGAGACCTTTCAGGTCAGCCGCTCGACCGTGCGCGAGGCGTTCCGCACGCTCGAGATCGGCGGGGTGCTCGAGTTGCACAAGGGTGTGCATGGCGGGGCCGTCGTGGTCACGGGCAACGAGCGCCCGATCACGCAGACCATGGCGGACCTGTTGTCGCTGGGTGGCATTTCCCTAAAGGATTACACCGAGGCGCGTGCCTGCATGCAGCGCGAGATGATCCGCCTTGCCTGCGAACGCGGCACCGACGAGGATTTCGCCGCGATGGAGGACAACCTGGCCCGGATGCGCGCGGTGGGGCCCGGCATCTCGGTCGAGGAGCGCACGGCCTTCACGCAGGAGTTCTACGACGGGCTGGCCCGGGCGACGCATAATGGCGCCATGGTCATCATCATGCGGGCCTTTACCGAACCGCTGTCGTTCTACCTCAACAAAATCGGCGTCGACCGGGCCTGGGATGTCGCGGCCTCGCGCGAGAAGTTCGTGGCGCATCTGCGCGACCGCGATGCCGACGCCGCGACCCAGGAGATGATCGGCCACATGGACCGCCTGCACACCTACATGTTGTCGCAGCAGGCCGAGTGAAGGCGGCGCCGCGCCGGGCGCGGCGCGCGGATCAGTTTCCGAACAGCAGGAACCCGGCGACGGCCAGGGCCAGCGCCGTCCCCACGAACGGGCCGTTCCAGCGCAGCCCGACCGTGCCCGCGCTTTGGCCCGTGGCGCCCGCCGTGACAATCACGGTCGAGGTCACGGGCGACAGCAAGAGCGAAAGCGACCATCCGACCTGGATGGCGAGGATCAACAGGATCGGCTGGATCTCGGCTTCGGTCTGGACGACCGAGGTGACGAGGACCGCCGCGATGATCAGCGGGTTGATCCCGATCAGCGAGGTGCCGATCACGATGATCGCCAGCGCGGCGGCAAGCTGCCCTTTCTCGAGGCCCGCGCCACGGACGATGCCGTCGATCACCGCATGCGGGATCAGGTCCACCGCGACGATGCCGAGAAAGCCCGCCGCGCCCATGATGCAGATTTCATTGACCGATCCGGGAAAACCCCGGGCCGTGCGCAGGGCCAGGTCCTGCAGGGCGCGGACCGGCCCCTGGCCCGCGCCGGCGCCCAGGATCGACCAGCCAAGGGCAAAGGCGGGCACCACGATCAGGATCGCGGCCCGCAGGGGCAGGCGGGTCAGGTATTCAAGCAGGGCGGCGCTGGCGCTGATCGCCACCAGAACGGCCAGCAGGCCCACCAGGGCAGAGGGCTTGCCGCCGCGCTGGACGATCGTGCCCGGGCTTGGCATCGGGTTCTGGATGCGGTCGAATATCCAGCCGAGGACCAGGTAGGATAGCGTCACGCCCAAGCCGTAGGGCAGGTAGTGCACCAGGCTGACGTCCGGCACGAGCGTCAGCAGCAGGTTCAGCGACAGCCCGAGCGGCGACCAAAGGATCGTGGCCGCGAAGCCCCGCATCGCGGCCGTGGTGATCCGGCGCAGCTGGATGTCGCGGATGCGGTCCGGCGTTCCCTTGGCGATCCGGCCCGCCATCGCAGTATCGAGCAGCAGCAGGTAGCCGCCGATATTCAGCAGGATGCCGAAGATGTGGCCTCCGCTTGCCAGAAGGACAAAGCGGCGGTTGGGCGGTTGGCGTACCGCGAACTCTCCGGCGTCGCGGATCATCGGCGACGAACGCGCCGCGAAGCGCAGGAGGGTGAGCACGATGATCAGGGCCGGCAGGTAGGCCGAGCGGTTGGCGACGCGGGCGAAATCCTCTGCGCCCGCGCCCTGAAGCCCGAAGAGCAGGGCGGCGGCGAGCGACAGCACCAGGAAGACCCGGGCGGTAGGGCCCGTCCCCCGAAGGTTGACCAGAACGAAGACCAGGATCAACAGGAAGGCCCCGATCGACAGGCCGTGCAGGCCCAGCACGAGGTCCCCGAGCACCAGTACGGGCGAGGCGACCACGGCCAGCGTGGCAGTCACCGACAGAATGTCCCGGCCTGACCGCACGCCCGCCTCCCGTATCTCTCAATTTTGGTTCTACCAATTGACGCGGCGCGGGCAAGCCGCGACACTGGGAACGGTTGGCGAAAGGCGGACCATGTTGCTAAGGATGAGCCGCAGCAGACAAGGGGAGCGTGATGGCCAAGACCAACCTGAAACCATTGGCGGTGCCGTTCAAGCCGGTACAATCGCACCGCAGTTTCGAACTGGTCTGCGAGCGCGTGCGCGAGAAGCTGCTGCAGGGCGAGTTGAAGCCGGGCGACAAGCTGCCGCCGGAACGTGACCTGGCCACGCAGCTTGGTGTCAGCCGGAACGTGGTGCGCGAAGCCTTGCGATCGCTGGAAATCGCGGGGGTCGTCGCGCTCAAGAAGGGCGTGAAGGGCGGCGCCTTCATCCAGGAGGGCGCCGCCAGTTCCATCTCGCAGGCCATGTCCGACCTCATCACCCTGCGGGCGGTGTCGCTCAAGGACCTGTTCGAGGCGCGGGTGATGATCCTCGAGATGGTCATCGACCGCGCCTTCAGCGACAAGGCCACGCCGGACCTCTCGGCGATGGAGGACGTGGTGGCGCGCACCGCGGTCGCGGCCCGCAACAATGCCATCGCCGAGCGGGTGCGACTGGCGCGGGAGTTCTACCACGAGCTGGCGTCGCTGACCGTGAACACGGCGATCATCTTTACCGTCGACAGCCAGACCGAGCTGGTCCAGACCTTCCTGCGATACCGGGTCGGCGAGCTGGAGCCGGAGGCGCTGATCGCCTCGCGGACCGAGTTCCTCGGGTTGCTGAAAGCCGGAGACATCGACGGCGCCAAGGCCAACCTTCGGGCCCACCTGAACAAGGTGCACACCAGCCTGTGGTAGAGGTCAGCCAAGCAGGCCCCGTGTGCGGAACCTGTCGACCTCGGCCGTTGAAAAGCCCAGGATCTCGGTCATGACATGTTCGGTGTGCTCACCCAGTCGCGGCGAGGCGGTGCGCAGCACGGTCGGCGTTTTCTCGAACCGATAGGCGGGCCCGTTGTACTTGAGCGTGCCCATCTCTTCGTGGTGGAGCGGCCAGAAATGGCCGCGCGCCTCGAGGATGGGATCGTCCAGCAGGTCGGAGCCCTTGTAGGCGACGGCGGCGGGAATGCCCGCGCCGCGCAGGCGGTCCCAGAGTTCGAAGGCGTCCTGAGGCGCGGTGAGTTTGGCAATCGCCGCGTCGAGCGCATCCTGTCCGGCCGCCCGCGCGGCGTCCAGCCCGGCCGCGTCCTCCAGCAGGTCGCACAGCGTGCACCAGTGGCTTTCGGTCTCGCATTCGATCACGATCCAGCGCTCTTCGCCCGCGCAGGGATAGACGCCATGCTGGATCGCGCCGTCCTTGCGGTTGCCGTTGCGCTGCGCCTCGCGCCCGGTGACCTGCAGGTCAAGCAGTTGGGGCGCGACAAGCTGCACGGTCGCCTCGATCTGCGCGAGCTCGACGAACTGACCTTCGCCGGTCTTTTCGCGGTGGATGAGCGCGGCCATCAGCGCAGACAGCGCGTACCGCGGCGAGACGCTGTCGGAATAGGCGCCCTTCGGCGTGGCCGGGGGCCGATCCGGCCACCCGGTCATGTGCTGGATGCCCGCGAGCGCCGCACCTTGCGCACCGTAGCCCGGATGCTTGGCCCAAGGCCCGGTCGAGCCGTGCAGAGACGAGGACAGGACGATGATCCTGGGATTGATCTGTTTCAGGTCTTCGTAGCCCAGACCCCACTTTTCCATCGTGCCGGGGCGGAAACTGTCGGTGACGACATCGGCCCATTCCACCAGTGGGCGGATGATCTCGAGCCGGTCCGCGTGGCTCATGTCCACCGCCATGCCCAGCTTGGACGAATGGAAATCCGCGAAGAAGCCCGAGCGGTTGATGCCCGGCTTGTTGTCGATGAACGGCCCGCCCAGCCGGATCGAATCCGGGTGTTTCGAGCTTTCGACCTTCACCACCGTCGCGCCGTTGTCCGACAGCTGTTTCGTCGTGATCGGGCCAGCGGCGGCCCACATGAAATCGCAGACTTTCAACCCGTCGAAGATGCCTTTGGTCACGTCGCGGTCTCCGTCTTTCTGATGTCTTGCCAGTATTTGGCGGTTTGCGCGCCCGGCGCCGGGGCGGGACGGGGTGCGTGGATCGGCGTCTCGCTCATCCGCACCCAATTCGTCGGGAGCTTCACGTCGAGACCCCGCGCCGGATCGTGGAGCACCTGGAAATAGTCGCGCGCGTCGTGCTGCGGGTTGACGAGGATATCGCCCAGCCCGTTGATCGGCGCCATCAGGATGCGTTCGGCCACCGCGCGGGTGGTCAGCTCTTCGAGCGTCTTGGTCTCGATGAACTTGCGGATCACCTCGGTCACGGTGTCATAGTCGTCCTGGCTGATGAAGAACTGGCCGTCGCCGTTCCAGTCCCGGCTGGTGAGAATGTCGGCGGTGATTCCGTCCTCGGCCATCCACTTGAGCAGGGCGTCGTAGGATTTGACGCGGGCCGAACCGCCGCCGCCGCCCACCGGGCCAAAGACGACATAACCGTCGCGGCAGGGCCATACGAGGCGGGTGAAGAACTGGTTCGCGCGTTCCTTTCGGATCGCGCCGCCGCGCAATTCGTTCAGCTGGAGGATCTGCCACGCCATCGTGGTGTTGAGCAGCGTCCATGTCACGCATTCCTGCACCGACACGTCGACGCGCTGGCCCTCACCCGTGCGCAGGGCGTGGTAATAGGCCATGAGCGCGGCGTTCGACGCCTCGGCCCCGGCCTGGATGAGCCCCACGGGCACGCCGATACGCACCGGCGGGCGGTCCACGTCGCCGTTCTGGTAAAGGTGCCCGCCCAGCGCCTGAAGCGTGGTGTCCGTCGCCGGCACCCGGTCATAGGCATGGCCGCGCCCGAAGGGCAGAATCTCGCACCACACCAGCGCCGGGTTCACCGCACGGGCGATGGCGGCGAGCCGGTCCATCTCGTCTATATCCATGCGCTGGAAGTCGGTCACGACGATGTCGGCGGTCTTTGCCAGCGCCTCGAACGCCGCGCGCCCGTCGTCCGAGGACAGGTCCACCGTAACGCTCGCCTTGCCGAGGTTATAGACGATCCAGGCCGCGCTTTCTTCGCCGCCCTCGACCGGAATCAGGGGGAAGTCGCGGCGCGCAGGCTCGCCTCCTTCCGGCTCCAGCTTGATGACTTGGGCCCCGAGGTCTGCGAGCGCGCGCCCGCAGACAGCCCCGGAGAGCGACGAGATTTCGATCACGCGGACGCCTGCAAGCGCGGTCTTGCCTTCACTCACAGCTCGTACCCCAGCGGCTCTCCCACGTTGGCGCGCATCAACTGGTTGCCGCTGTCGGCCCACGGCTCGTCCACGGGGAGTTTCAGCGACAAGGCGCGCACCTTGTAAAGGTCCGGGTCGTTGTAGCGGTCCGGCAGCTTGCCGGTCTCTTCGAACGCTCCGGCGACCTCGAGCAGCATCCGCCGGGTCATGGCGATGCCGGTGTCCGAGGTGCAAAGGTTCTCGGTCGAGCGGTCGTAGACCCGCGCGACGCCCGACTGACAGGCGGCATCCTGTACCCACAGTCCCGGCAGACCCGAGAACCACGTCGTTTTCTGAAGGTCGTAGTCGAAGTGGTAGCCGGTTTCGCGGCGGTACCTTGAGACGTAGCGACCATAGGGCACCTCGGGTCCGAGGTTGGCATGGCCGGCCTCGGAATGATGGCCCGTCTCGCGCCCCTTGTGGCCGCGCAGGAACACCTCGCGCGATTTGGGGTTCAACGGCTCGTCAGGGCGGTAGGAGAACATCAGGCACAGGGTGTTCTCGTCGTCGATCGGCACCCAGGCGTGGCCGGACAGCTCGTAAAAGTCGTTCGCCTGCGGTGGAACGAGACTGTAGAACGGCATCACGAACTGGTTCACGCGCCAATAGAGCGTGTCGTCGTTCAGAACCCGGCGGGCCGCGATGGACATGCCGAAATCCTGCCGGACGCATTCGAACTTGGGCCGCAGGTCGCGCTTGGCCACCCATTGGTTGATCGAGCCGCCGTCATCGATCCGGCCGTGCAGGATCGGGGCATGGGCGCTGTCGATCTCGCCCTCGAGCGCCTGGAGCCAATTGCATTCCTGCACGCGGAAGGTGACCACCACGTTTTCGTCCGACACCATGTTCCATTCGAAATTCGGCAGCGGCGGGCGATCGGCCTCGGACGCCTCGCCCATGTAGGTCCAGACCACGCCGCCGCGCTCGACGCAGGGGTAATGCTTGATCTTGACCTTCTCTTTCAGGCGCGAACGCACCGGCTCGGCTGGCATATCGGTGACGTTGCCGTCCACGTCGAATTTCCAGCCGTGATAGACGCAGCGCAGGCCGCAATCTTCGTTCCGGCCGTAGATCAGCGGCGCGCCGCGGTGCGGACAGACCCGGTCGACCAGACCGACACGGCCATCGCTGTCGCGGAAGATAATCATGACCTCGTCGAGGATTTTCACCGTCTGCGGCTGCGCGTCCTTTTCCAGGTCGGCGCTGGCGAAGATCGGGAGCCAGTAATTGCGCATCAGCCCGCCCATGGTGGTGCCGGGTCCGATGCGAACCAGTCGTTCGTTGTCGTCTTGGGACAGCATTGGGTGTCTCCTTCGTTTGGTCAGTTGGACCGGCTGCGCCGGTAATCTTCGGGTGTCTGGTCGAGGAACGCGGTCACCTCGTCGCCGAAGCCGAGAAACCGCGCCCACCAGTCCGGGGACGCCGTCGCCAACGGCGGGCGGGGCACCGGGGGCAGATCTCCGGCCTGAAGCCGCTTCATGATCTCGGCAAAGCGCATCCGCTCGACGTCGAGATAGACGGTTTCAACGTCCACGCCCTCGGCATGGAACCCGCCCAGTTCCGGGTAGCTGAGGCGCCGCAGCCAGATGCCGTCGCCCACCTCCACCGGCTCGGCGAGCAGGGTGTAGGGGATGTTCAGGTAGTCTCTTACGGTCATCTCCGTCATCGGCGCCTCACTTTGCCGGTTCGATCATCAAAAAGGACGAGTCATCAAACGGCCCGTTGTGGACGAGGATCGGCCCGACATTCGGCTGTTGCCGCGCCCCCGCCTTGCCCGCGGCCTGGAGATAGGCTTCGCGCAGGTGGCCCATGCCGTGCATCCGGCCTTCGCCCAGACTGCCGCCGAAGGTGTTGAGCGGCAGGCGCGCGCCTGCATTGCCGTGACCGTCGCGGATAAAACGCCACGCCGTGCCGGTGTCGCAGAACCCGAAGCCTTCAAGCCATTCCCAGATCATCGACGAAAATCCGTCGTAGAGCTGGGCCTGGGTCACGTCCGCCGGGCTGCGCCCGCTCATGTCGAACACCGCCTTGGGCGTGGTGAAACCGGAAAAGCCCGTGACCCGCGCCGGGGTCGCGCCCTCTGGCACGTCGCCCGCGCGACACATGACGAATGCCATCGCGCCGCAGACTGGCATGTCGCAGTCGAGAAGCCCGTGCGGCGTCGCGATCATCGGGGCCTTGAGATAGTCCTCGAGCGTCGCACCCTTGTCGCGCCAGACCGCATCGGGGTTCTGCGCAGCGTGGCGGCGGGCGAGGGCGACGACCTCATACAGGTCTTCGCGGGACGCGCCGTGGGTCGCCATATAGCGCTGCGCTCGCGTGCCGAACCGGGCGCCCGCGGTGGTGAAGCCGAAGGGTTTGGTGAACTGGTCGTTGCCAAAGGCCACGTCCGCGCCCGATGTGGCGTAGGACAGGCCCGGCAGGTTGTACATCGCCCGGAGGCCGACCACATAGCGGCTCGTCCCGGACGCGAGCGCGTTGGCCGCAAAGCTCACCATGTCGGTCGGATAGCGGCGGAACAGGTCCGCGCCGTAGGTGAGCGGCAGGTTCATGGCTTGCGCCACGGACTTGAGCGATATCTCGTCGCCGCCTTCGGCATGGGGCGAGCCTGCGTTGGTCGCGAAAGGCGCACCCACGTATCCGTCGACATCGTCCGCCGAGAGGTGTGCATTCGACAGGGCGTCACGGATCGCCGCAAGCGACAGGTCGGTGATGGACCGATCCGTCTTGCGCAGGATCTCGGAGGCGCCAAATCCGGCGATGACCACAGCGTTCATGGCGCACCTTCCTGGTCTGCCGGCCGGACGACCGGAAAGCTCCAGCCGTTCGGATCCCGGACGAAGCCGATGGTCAACGGCGCATCGGGCGGGAGGTCCTGGACGACGCCCAGTTCGTCGAGCGCGACAAGGACGGCGCGGGAATCTTCGACAAGCGTGACCTCGACGACCGTGACCGGCGGCTCACGGCCCGGGACGGCCGCGATGTGAATGCGGCTCCATCCCTTGAGCGTCCCGCGTCCCGAGAGAGTGGCCCAATTCAGTGCCGTGCCGCGACAGGAGGGGCAGGCAGGCCTGGGCGGACAGACGATCCGGCCGCAGTCCGCGCATTCCGGCAGGGAGAGAACGCCTCTTTGCCCGGCCTCCCAGAAGGGGCGGGTGTCGGCGGTCGGAATGGGCTGTGGGCGCGTTGCTTTCATTGGTCCGCGATTCGAGTCGTCATAGATTGATCTAACCCTATAAAGGTCAGACCATTAACGCAATGGGGGAGACTGCAAGTCGTGTGTCGGTGGGGCCGTCGCTGCGACTGCCGCCGTCCGTCGGTCCATGAACAGAGAGGTACGTCCAAAATCGAACAATCAACACTTTGTAAATAAGCATAAAAGCAAGTTTGACTTCAAAAGGTACTACCTTTAATGATAAGGCAAAGCGATCAGTGGAGGACGCGATGCTGGAATCATTCGACCAATCCGAGGAACTGCAGATGTTCCGGGATGCCGTGCGGAAAATGAGCGAAAAGGAATTCGCCCCAATCGCCGCCCAGATCGACGAAGACGATGCGATGCCGGACAAGGTGCTGCCGCTTCTGGGCGATATGGGGCTGGTTCAGCTGCAGGTGCCCGAAGAATACGGTGGCCCCGGTGGTTCGCTTCTTATGAACTGCATCGCGAAGGAAGAGGTGGCGCGCCACTCGTTCGCGATCTCTCACCTCGTTGGGGCCTGCGATTTCGCGATGGTGCTGCCCCTGCGCGATTTCGGGACCGAAGATCAGCGCCAGCGGTTCCTGCCCGAGGTTGCCAAAGGCAATATCACGGCGGCCATCGGGCTCACCGAGCCGGGCACGGGGTCGGACGTATCGGGGATGAAGACATCGGCCCGGCGCGACGGCGATCACTGGGTGATCAACGGTCAGAAGACCTTTATCACCAAGGGCGATACCGCGCAGTACATCAACGTCATCGCCCGTACCAGCGAAGGCAAGGGCGGCAATGGCCTGTCTTCCTTCCTGGTCGAGAAGGGCACGCCCGGCCTCACCGTCGGCGGATCGGTCCGCAAGATGGGGATGCGGGGGATCAAGTCCGTCGACCTGTTCTTCGAGGACATGCGGGTGCCGGCAGAAAACATGCTGGGCGAAGAGGGGCGCGGCTTCAAGAACGCGATGAACAGTCTCAACTACAACCGTCCGACCGTGGCCGCCTCGGCCCTGGGGTTGGCGCAGGGTGCGCTTGACGCGGCCGTGGCCTATGCCAACGACCGCGTGCAATTCGGCCAGAAGATCATCGAGTTCCAGGCCATCGGGCACAAGCTTGCCGAGATGCGGATCAAGGTCGAGGCTGCCCGCGCCTTGCTGTACCGAGTCTGCCATCTTGCCGACAGCGGCCATACGCACGGTCTGGCCGAGATGGCCTCCTGCGCCAAGGCCTTTGCCAGTTCCGCGGTGATGGAGATCACGACCGAGGCCGTTCAGGTCTATGGCGGGGCCGGATACCTGCGCGACAACCCGGTCGAGCGGATGATGCGGGACGCCAAGGTGACGCAGATCTACGAAGGCACCACCGAGATTCAGAAGCTCATCATCGCGCGGTCGATGGTGACACGCTGACCGGTCTTGCCGGGGCGGCGCATGGGCCTGCGCGTCAGGTCAGGCGTCGTCCCGGTACATTTCCATCACGTCGGCCATGTTCTCGTGCACCCGGTGCAGCAGCTTGAACAAGGTTTCCCGGTCCTGGTCGCTCAGTCCCTTCATGAGGACTTCTTCACGCTTGAGGGCGATCTGGAGCACCTCGTTGTAAAGTCGCACACCGGGACCGGACAGCCGCATGACCGAGCGGCGGCCCTGCTGCTCGGCAAGTTCGACGCAGCCCAGCGATCCAAGGAATTGCAGGCTCCGGCTGATCGCCGCCTTGTCCATGCCAAGAAAGTCGCTCATCTGCGCGCCGGTTCCCGTGCCCTTGACGCCGAGGTAGGCAAGGACGCGCCAGTCGGCGATGCCGATCCCGAAGTACTTCCGATAGATGCGCGAGGAATCCGAAGCGTATTTGTTGTTCACCCATGTCACGAGGGCCGGAAGATACCGGTCGAGGTCAAGTGCCTGCGGCGTTTCGTGTCGTGTGCTCAAATCTGTCATCCGAACTGACCCATATCCGATCCTTATAACTCGGCAAAGGCGAATCCCAAAGAAACGGCCATTGCCTCTCCCCCTATGTTGATGTATCAACATAGGGGGAGAGGCAATGCGCCCATCTTGTTCCGGAGGAGACATGGCAATTCATCCCGAGATCCAGGCGCTGCTGGACCTGCGTGTGGCGACAGGTGCGCCGGCTTTTCACACGTTGTCGGCAGAAGCGGCACGGGCGGGGCAGGCAGCGGCGCGCGCGGCCGCGAACGTGACGCCGCCTCGGGTGCACGAGGTGCGCGACATCGACGAGGGGCCGGTGCCGATGCGGCTGTATCGCCCGGACATGGCCGATGCGCAGCCGGCTCTCGTGTTCCTGCATGGTGGCGGCTGGGCCACGGGCGATCTCGACTCGCACGATATCCTCTGCCGCAGGCTTGCGCTGGCTTCCGGCGTGGTCATCGTTGCCGTGAACTATCGCCTTGCGCCCGAGCATCCGGCCCCGGCCGGGCGTGACGACTGCTGTGCGGCGCTTGACTGGGTGATCCGGCAGGCGGGACGTCTCGGCCTCGATCCGGGCCGGATCGGGATCGGCGGCGACAGCGCGGGCGGAAATCTCGCGGCGCTTGCCGCGCTCCATGCCCGAGATTCGGGCGGCCCCGCGCCGGCCGCGCTGTTCCTGCTTTACCCGGCGACCGACTTGCGGTTCGGCTACCCGTCCTACGATGAAACATTGCCAGGACTTCCGGTCGACGGACCCGCGATGGAGGCGTTCCGTGCCTTCTACCTCTCGGACCCGGCGCTGGCGGACCGTCCGGACATCTCGCCCTTGCTTGCCGATCTCAGGGGGTTGCCACACAGCTACATCCTGACCCTGGGCCATGATCCCCTTCGCGACGAGGGATTGGCCTTTGCAACGGCGCTGACCAAGGCCGGAGTTTCCGTCACGGCTGACCATCTTCCGGATCGGATCCACGGCATCCTGACCCTTGGCACCGCCATGCCATCGGTCGTCGCACTTACCAGAATGCTTGGCAGCCGCCTTGGCGCGATGCTGGCCAAAGCGTGACCAATCGGGAGGACAGAATGGACGAACAATCGGGCGTGATACTTGACGCCATCATCGTCGGCGCCGGGTTCGGCGGCATCTATGCGCTGCACCGCATGCGGCAGATGGGGCTGAAGGCGCAGGTGATCGAGGCAGGCAGCGGCATCGGCGGCACGTGGTTCTGGAACCGCTACCCGGGCGCGCGATGCGACATCGAGTCGATGCAGTATTCCTATTCGTTCAGCGAAGAGATCCAGAACGAATGGACCTGGAGCGAGCTTTACGCGACACAGCCCGAGATCCTGGCCTACATCAATTTCGTGGCCGACAAGCTTGGCCTTCGCGACGGGCTGAAGCTGAACACCCGTGTGCTGGCCGCCACGTTCGACGAGGATCGGGCGGTGTGGACGGTGACATGCGACGACGGCAGCACCCGGCGGGCGCGGTTCTGCGTCATGGCGACCGGCTGCCTGTCGATCCCGCTCGCCCCGAACATTCCGGGAATCGAAAACTTCGAGGGACCGCTGCTGCGCACCTCGGACTGGCCCGCCGAGGGAATCGACCTGTCCGGCCAGACGGTGGGCATCATCGGAACGGGGTCGTCCGGCATTCAGCTGACCCCGGCGCTTGCTCCGCAGGCCGGGCGGCTTGTCGTGTATCAGCGTACCCCGAACTATGCGATCCCGGCGCACAACCGCCCCATCGACGAAAAATATGTTCGGACCTGGCGCGCGCAATATCCCAAGCGCCGGGCCGCCGCCCGCATGACCCGCAACAACACGCTGAACAACGCCGGCTACCGCACCGGCGCCGAGGTGACGGAGGACCAGTTCCGGACCGAGATGGAAAGCCGTTGGGCGATCGGCGGCATCGCGTTCATGTATGGCTTTTCCGACATCACGTCGAACCCGGAAACGAACCATCGCGTGTCCGAGTTCGTGCGCGAAAAGCTCGCTGAAAAGATCGACGATCCGGCCGTGGCCGAGACGCTGATCCCGAAGGATTACCCGATCGGGGCCAAGCGGATCTGCGTCGACTCGAATTATTACGAGACGTTCAACCGCGACAACGTCGAGCTGCGGGATATCCAGCGCACCCCGATCGAAGCCGTGACCGCCAGCGGGATCCGGCTGGCGGACGGGCAGGAAGACAGGCTCGACGTGCTTGTCCTGGCCACCGGCTTCGACGCGATGACCGGGGCGCTGAAGCGGATCGACATCACCGGCCGCGCGGGCCGCAAGCTTGTCGACGAATGGGAAGCAGGTCCGCTGACCTATTTCGGTCTCGGGGTCGCGCATTTCCCGAACATGTTCATCGTGGCGGGGCCGGGCAGTCCGTCTGTCTTTTCCAACATGGTGACCAGCGCCGAGCAGCATGTCGACTGGATCTGCGACACCATCCGGCACCTCGACGCGGTCGGGCGCAGTTCGATCGAGGTGACCGAGGACGCGCAGGACGCCTGGGTGCGCCACGTCAACGAGGTGGCGGACGCGACGCTCATGTTCGAAGGCAAGAACAGTTGGTACATCGGGGCGAACGTGCCCGGAAAGCCGCGTGTCTTCATGCCCTACCTCGGAGGCGTGGCCGATTACCTCGCCGCGCTGGAAGATGCGACCCGGGACGGGTATCGCGGGTTCCAGATCGCCTGACGACAAAGGCCCGGCGAAGGCGCCGGGCCTTTCTTTCGCATGGCTTCGGTCAGCGGGTGGTGGCGTGCAGCGCCGCGTTCATCAGTTCGGCCAGTTCGCGCGGTTGCGTCACGACGCTGCCATGGGCCGGGGCAATCCGGGCCGGCGGGTAGGCCGCGAATAGCTCCTCCATCTGGCCGATGATCCCGTCCTTCTCGGCGAACCGGGTCCAGTAGAGCGCGAGGTCGAGAACCTGCTTGCTGTCCTCGACCGTGGGGGCGGTGGGCAATTCGTCCGAAAGCAACGTGCATTCGTCGGTCTCGTAATGAGAGAACCCGAAAGCATCCGACACGAACATGGTGGCGCTTCGGTCGTCCCATGCCCAAAGCGTGTTCGGCAGGTCATGGATGATCGCCGGCAGGGCATGGACAACGCGGCCGCCCAGGTCGATCCTGTCCCCGGCCGCGATGGGCCGAAAGCGCCCGGCGTCATAAGCCTCAGGGTGGTACAGGTGATAATTGCGCACATCACCCAGAACAATGGCGTCCGGAAAGGCGTCGAGCAGCCCGCCGAGGTTGCCCGCATGGGGATATTCCTCGTGCGTGGGAAAGATGTAGAGCCTTCGGTCGCCAAGGTGGTCTGACAGGTAACGGGCGGCTTGTTGCGCGTCCTTTGCGTGGCACGTATCCACGATCAGCGCCGCATCCTCGCCGAGGATGAGGTAGGCGCTTCCGTGGGAGTGAAAGGACTTGCCGTACATCCGGGCATGAAAGCAACCGCCCAGCAGGTGAATGCCGTCGCCGATGTCGCGGGTCTTGAAGCCGGAATAGATCATCCGGTTGGTCGCGACGACTGCCTGATCCTGCCTTGCCGGGTCTGGCGCCCCCGACCCTGTGCCGGGACGGTTGCGGCCAAGGTCGCGCAGTACGTCAAGAAGCACGGTTTGATACTGTTTGACGACGGCGGCGCCGACGATGAGGCAGCCACGCGACGGCGCGAGCGTCTCGACCTCGTAGGTCGCGAAAAGCGTCTCGAGGTCTGAAATGATGTCGGTCAGGTTGCTGAAGGTCAGCCAGTCGTACTTCACGACAACATGCCTGCGCATGCGGTCGTAAAGGGTTGCCCGGTCGGGGACACCCCGCAGCAGCGGATCGCCCCCGCGCGGATGCGTGCCCGATGAAAAGATGTCCGAGGTGAACAGCGTGCGGGTTCCCGTATCGTAGTACCAGATCGTCGACAAAAGCCGCAGCGGGGTCTGGACCGGTTCCAGCCACCGGTCGGGGCCAAGCGCGATCCGTGTGCCGGGCAGGGCGGGGTGCTGATCGACCCCGAAGCTCTTCATGTGCAGGTGGGCACTGGCGTCGTCGAAGAAGTCGAACGGGTTGATGACGCCGGGGGTGTAGGCCGTGTGCACGCCGCAGGCGGCCGCGAGGTTCGGGAGATTCGAGATCGTGTCGGGCTCGTTGCGCGTGACGGCCAGTCTTTCGACCCTTTCGCCCGGCGCAAGCAGGGATTGAAGCTGACTGGCGATCCGGTCGCGATGCCGGGCGATTCCCGCCTCGACCAGAATGCAGCCGTCCTCACCGCGCAGCAGGTAGACATTGAACGGCTCGCACAGGCCATGGGTGCATGGCGCGCGCCAGCTGATGCGCGCGTCGATGTCTTCGCTGTCGCCCAGCATGTAAAGCCTGCCGCTGACAAGCGTGACGGGGTCTGCGGTGTTGCGCCGCTCGGACATGGGCCTCCCTTCTCGCCCGCCCCGGACGCGCGCCTGCCCTGTGTAGGGGCGCGCGTCTCAATGCGGCGACTGCCTCGGATCATGCAAGATACTTGACTCCGGAACCATTATTACTAATGGTTCTACCATTAGACAATTAAATTGCACCTGTTTGAATGTTGAGGTATCAACATAGGGGAGGCAAGGTCAAGTGAGAACGCCCGCCGGGCGGAAAGGGAGGGAGCCTTGGTATTTGAGCAACCGGCGTGGGTCCGGTGGGTTGTGCGCGTCAATCTCTTGATTGGCGGACTGGCTGTCGCGGCGATGCTCATCCACATCATCGTGGATGTCGCCGCCCGCCACCTGTTCAACATCGCGGTCCAGGGCACGCTCGAGATCGTGTCGTTCTACTACATGGTCGGGCTCGTCTATCTTGCCATTCCGCTGGTGCAGGCCCGCAATGACCATATCTTTGTCGAGCTGTTCACCGTGACTGCGCCGCCCAAACGGCAGGACCTGATGGATGCCGTGATCCGGGTCTTCAGCGCGATCCTGCTGCTGTTCTTTGCCTGGGTCGCAAGTGACGAGGCGCTTCACCAGACCGCGATCCGCGCGGTGGTCGAGGCGGGGACCGACACGATGCCGGTCTGGCCGACCCGTTGGCTCATCCCGCTTTCGATGGCCTCAACGGCCGTGTTGTGCCTGTGGCAGGCGCTTTACCTGTTCCGGCACGCGGGCGAGCGTCCGGCAAATGCCTTGGCGGAGGCTGCCCATGGATAGTATCCTGATCGGCAGTCTGGGGCTTGGCGCCATCCTGGTCCTGCTCGCGCTGCGCGTCCCCATCGCGATCACGCTGATCTCGGTCTCGCTGACCGGAATCTACGCCATCGTCGGGGAACGTGCCGCCATCGGATCGCTCAAGACGATCCCCTACGAGTTCGTCGCGCACTGGTCGCTGTCGGCGATCCCGATGTTCCTGCTCATGGGGGCCGTCGCATTCAACGCCGGCATCGTGAGTTCGATCTACAAAGCCGCGCGCCTGTGGCTTGCCGGGTTGCCCGGTGGCCTCGCCATCGCGTCGAACTTTGCCTGCGCGGGCTTCGCCGCCGCCTCGGGGTCTTCCGTCGCGACCTCGAGCGCGATGGGGCGGATCGCGGTGCCGGAAATGCTCAGGTTCGGCTATGACAAGGGGCTGGCGACCGGTGTCGTGGCGGCCGCGGGGACGCTGGGTTCGCTGATCCCGCCGTCGATCCTGATGGTGCTTTACGGAACCTTCGCCGAAGCGTCGATCTCGAAGCTGATGATCGCCGGGATCATCCCTGGCATCCTGACCGCCGGCATTTATGCAGTCATGATCGCCGCGCGGTGCAAGATCTCGCCCGAACTCGCCCCCCCGGTCGATTTCAAGCCGACCTGGGGCGAGCGCTTCGAATCGCTCAGGGATGTCTGGCCCATGCCCTTCCTGATCCTCGGCGTGATCGGCGGGCTTTATTCCGGGATCGTGACCGCGACCGAGGCCGGCGCGCTGGGGGCCTTTCTGTCCATCGTCATCGCGGCGGGCTATCGCCGCCTGACCTGGGATGTCCTGCTGCAAAGCGTCAAGGACACGCTCTATGGCACCGGCGTCATCTTCTTCGTCTCGATCGGCGCGGTCCTGCTGTCCCGGTTCATCGCCTTGTCCGGCATCCCCTTCGCGATGGTCGATTTCGCCGAGGCCTACGGCGTCCAGGGTTACGGCGTCGTGCTGTTCTGCGGCTTCGTCTTCCTGATCCTGGGAATGTTCCTCGACCCGATCGGGCTGCTTCTGATCGCGTTGCCCGTGTTCCTTCCGATGATCGAATCGTCGGGCTTCGACCTCATCTGGTTCGGCATCCTCGTCATCAAGTTCGTCGAGATCGGACTCATCACCCCGCCCGTCGGCCTGTCGGTCTACACGATCAAGGGCGTGGTCGGGGACACCGTACCGCTTGGCACGATCTTCCAGGGCATCCTGTGGTTCCTCGCCTGCGAGCTTCTGGTCGTCGTCCTGCTCGTCGTCTTTCCCGGCATCAGCCTGTTCCTGCCGGGGCTCATGAACTGAGCTCCGCCCATCCAAACATCGCGCACTACAATCAGGAGAGGAGACTACCATGCACAACAAGGTGATACTTGCCGCGGCCCTCGGGGCCGCCCTTGCCGCCCCGGCGGCGGCCGAGACCTACAATTACGCGACCTTCGTGCCGCCGGCTTCGTCGAACAACACGCTCGCGCTCGAGCCTGCTTTCGCGAAGATCGCCGAGGAATCGGGGGGCGCAATCGACTTCAAGCTGTTCGCCGGCGGCCAGCTTCTGGGTGGGCGAGAGATGCTCGCCGGTCTTCGCGACGGCATCGCGGATGCCGGGTTCGTCGCCCCGAACTACTTCATTTCCGAGCTTCCCAGCGCCGCGATGCTGCCGGACATGATGCCCTTTGGCGGCGACCCGGTGGCGGTCGCCGGCGCCATGCTTGAGACTATGTTCTTCGATTGTCCCGCCTGCATGGAGGACTACACCAAGAACAACCTCGTCTATCTCGGCGGACAGGTGCCCACCCCCTATCGCCTGCTGTGCTCGGGCGAGATCGACGGCTCGGCCGATGCGGTCAAGGGCCTGCGGATGCGCGGTGGCGGGACTGCCATGTCCCGCACCTCGGAGGCATTGGGCGGCATCGCCGTGTCGATGACCGCGGGCGACATGTACGAGGCGATGGAGCGGGGGCAACTCGATTGCATCGTCGGGCCGACCGCCTGGCTCAAGCAGTACAGCCTCGCCGAGGTGGTGAAGACCGTCGTGGAGGAGCCGTTGGGCGTGGTGGCCGGCCTTGGCCTGGTGACCTTCAACCGCCAGTCGTGGGATGATCTCGGCGCAGAGGGTCAGCAGATGGTCCTGCGCCAGATGCCCTTCATTGTCGCCCAGTCTACGGTCACCGGCTACATGGGCGATGACGACCGCGCCCGGGAGATGGCCATCAACGACCATGGCGTGTCTTTCGTCACGGGCGACGAGTCGATGAAATCGGCGCTGGCCATGGCGAATGACAAGGCCCGCGACATCATCCTGTCCGAAGCCGCCGAGCGCGGCGTCGAAAATGCCGAGGCGATCATGGATGCCTATGTTGCCAACCTCGAGAAGTGGCGCAAGATCTCGGACGAGCAGGTCAAGGGGGAAGCCGCTGTACTTGAGCAGGTGCTTTGGGATGAGATCTACAGCAAGGTCTCGTTCTGACCGGCTGCCTGCCACGACTAGGAACGGGGCGCTTCGGCGCCCCTTTTCGTTGGATCAGTAGCGTAGGATGAAAAAGGCTGAACCCAGCAGCAGGATCGTAAGCGCGGTCGCGCCGTTCCACTTCAGCCCGACGACCGATGCGGGTTTGCCCAGCACGCCCGACGCAATCGCGATGGTCGCGGTCATCGGCGACACGATCACCGCGCAGGACCACCCGATCAGGGCGGCAAGGACGAACATCGCGTCCGGCATGTCGATGCCGACCTGCGCGATTGCCGCAACAAAAAGCGTGCCGGTGATCACCGGGCTGATCCCGACCATGGACAGCAGGAAGATCAGCGCAGCGACCGCCGAGGCCAGCAGCCCACCGGACAGGCCCGACAGGACCACGATCGCCTCGACCACGCGCACCGGGACCATTTCCGCCAGGGCCAGGCCGACGAATCCCGAGGCCGTCATGACGCAGATCTCGTTGGTCGACCGCGGAATGAGCCGGGCGCTTTCACTGCCAAGGTGGGCGATCGCGCGACCGGGGCCCAGTTCGCCTCGGTTGACGATCATCCACGCCATCGCATAGCCCGGCACGACAATGAGGATGGCCGCGCGCAAGGGGATGCCAAAGGTCGCCTCGGCCAGGCCGGCGGCACCGGCAATCGCCGCAAGCGTCAGGACCAGAAGGAGAAGGTCGCGCGCCCGGCCGCGGCGGCTCTGTACCGGGCGCGCCGTTCTGGCGCGCGGCTCCAGGAGGTCAAAGGCCCAGGATATGCCAAGGTAAAGCACCAGTGCCGACAGGCCGTAGGGCAGGAATTCGAGCCAGCTCAGGGCCGGAAAGATCGGCAGCAGAAGATTGATCGCGACGCCGAGCGGGGACCAGTAGATGCCGGGGGCGAAGCCGCGCAGCGCCGCGTTGGTGACGCGCCGTGTCTGGATTTCGCGCACCCGGTCGTTCGGGGCCGTCGCCTCGACCGTGCGCAGCGCGATGTTCATCAGCAACAGGAACCCGCCCACGTTCAGCAGGACACCAAAGATCTGGCTGCCGATGGCCAGCAGGCCAAAGCGGCGCGACGGCGGTTGCTCAACGACGTAATGGCCCGCGCCGGTCACAAGCGGAGACCGTTCCGCGGCGACGCGAAGCACGGTCATGACCGCGACCAGCGCGGGCAGATACATGCTGCGCGAGGCGATGACCGAGAACTCGGCCCAGGTCACGCCAAGCACGAGACATCCGATCACGGCGGCAGATGACATCAAAAGCATGATCCGCGCGTTGATCCTCAGTGTCCGCCACCCTGAAAGGACAAAGGCAAGCACCAGAAACAAGGCGGGGCCCGCCATCGCGTGCTGACCCGTCACGAGATCGAAAAAAGTCAGGACAAGCGCCGGAAGGATGAGGGCAACGGGTCCGAAGCCAGCCAATGCGCCTCCCTGCCTTATCCGCTGGTGGATCGTCATCTTCTTGGAGCCGTCATTTGGTCATGCCTTTTGTTCGGCATGAAATCTGCGCGAGTCTCGGGAGTTTCCGCAGCAAAATTGAAGGTATCGAGCGTAGAGTTCCGCTTCATTCCGCCTTGCCTTTAAATGGACCTACCTTTAGAGTTTAGGCGGAATTGAGGGAGATGGAAATGTCCGAAACGAAGCGTTCGCCAATACGCGTTGTCGATTTCTCGCAGGTGATGGCGGGGCCCTTTGCGACGCGGCTGATGGCCGATGTCGGGGCAGAGGTCATCAAGGTGGAACCGAAGGGTGGTGAATCCATGCGCGGGCGGCCGCCTCTCCGGGATGGCGTGTCGACCTATTTCGGGTCCCTGAACGCCGGCAAACGCAGCGTGGTGCTTGACCTCAAGTCCGATGAGGGCCTCGCGCAGGCCCATGCCCTGATCGAGGCCTCAGATGTGGTGGTCGAGAATTTTCGCCCTGGGGTGATGGACCGTCTCGGCCTGGGATATGACACGCTGTCGTCGCTGAACCCGCGATTGGTCTATTGTGCCATCTCCGGGTTCGGCCAGGCCGGCGCGGCGGCGACGCGGCCCGCCTATGCGCCGATGATCCATGCCGCATCCGGGTTCGATCTTTCGCTGATGGCCTTCGACCCCGCAGCCTCCCGGCCGGCGCCGACCGGCATGTTCTTTGCCGATGTCCTGGCCGGCGTCTATGCCTGGGGTGCAATCCAGACGGCCCTGCTCGAGCGGGAAAGCTCGGGCCTCGGGCAGCTTGTGGACGTGGCGCTGATGGACTGCATCCTGTCGATGATGGTCTACGAGGTGCAGGAGGCGCAGTTCCCGCAGGATGCGCCGCGCCATGTCTATGTGCCGGTCAAGGCGGCGGACGGGTTCGTCATGACGGTGCCGCTGAGCGACAAGAACTTTGCCGGTCTGCGGCAGGTTCTCGGCGATCCGGATTGGTGTGCCGACCCCGCCTATGTCACGACGGTGGACCGGCAGCACAACTGGGCCCGGATGATGGCCCATATCGAAGAGTGGACATGCACGCGCAGCGCAGACGACTGCGTGGCGACGCTGATGGCAGCCGGTGTGCCGACCTCGCGGTATCGCAGCGTCGCCGAAGCCATGACCAGCGACGAAGCGGTCGAGCGTGGCATACTCGGTTCGGTGACGGACCGGGCGGGCACATACCAGGTGCCGAACCCGCCGTTCAAGTTCTCGCGCTCTCGGGCGCGTGTCGGCGCGCAGGTGCCCGACGTGGGCGAGGGGAACGAAGAGCTTCTGTCGAAGCTTCGGTGAGGGGCGCGCTTCGTTCTGCGGAGTGGCCATAGGTTTTCCGAAATCGTGCAATGCCTGGATTGGCTGAAATAGGGGGCGGTATCGCCCTCAAGGCACTGAATTAAATGGCCTCGTCCAGATCGGGGGATGCGCGTTGGAGCCTCAGGATTCCAAGTGTTGACACATCAATATAGTAGACCATGATCGACGGAGCTCTGCGGAGCGGGGAGGACACCATGTACGATCAGCGTGACGCAACCACAGGCCTTTTCCGACCGGCACTGGTCATCGACGGCGCCCGGGCCACCGCAGCGGCAGAGCTTTCGGTCATCAACCCCGCGACCGGCGCGCCGGTCGGCACCTGCCCTGACATCGACCGGGCGATGTTCGACCTGGCAGTGCGGGCCGCGCGGGCCGGTGCCGATGTCTGGAAGGCGACGCCGATGGAAAGGCGCCGCGAGGCGCTTCGGCTGATGGCCGACCGGATCGAGGCGAACCTCGACAGCCTGACCGCGATGCTGACGGCCGAGCAGGGAAAGCCGCTTGCCGCCGCGCGTGGCGAGATCGCCAATACCGCGCTGACGATCCGCGAAGTGGCCGATCTGGACCTGCCGCCCGAGGTTCTTCAGGATGACGAAACCCTGCGCATCGAACGCCACCGCGTCCCGCTTGGCGTGGTCGCGGCCATTGCCCCGTGGAATTTCCCGATCAAGCTGGGCTACTGGAAGGTGGCGCCGGCGCTTCTCACCGGTAATGCCGTGATCCTGAAGCCGTCGCCGTTCACCCCGCTTACGACCCTTGCCATTGGCGAGCTGATCCACGACCTGCTGCCCAGGGGCGTTTTTCAGACCGTCGCGGGCGGCGATGCCGTCGGCCCCTGGCTGACCGAGCATCCGGATATCGACAAGGTCAGCTTTACCGGGTCGTCCGCCACCGGATCGCGCGTGATGGCCAGTGCGTCCGGGTCGCTGAAGCGGGTCACGCTGGAACTGGGTGGCAACGATGCGGCGATCGTGCTCGACGATGCCGATGTCGAGACGGTCGTGCCCAAGGTGTTCTGGGCCGCGTTCCGAAACTCGGGCCAGGTCTGCATCGCGTCCAAGCGCATATATGTGCACGACAGCCTGTTCGACGCCTTTCGGGATCGCTTTGTGGCCATGGCGAAATCCGTGCGGGTCGGCAATGGCGTTGAGGACGGGATCGAACTTGGCCCGATCCAGAACAAGCTTCAATTCGACAAGGTGATGGCGCTCGTGGCCGACTGCAAGCGGACGGGCCTGGCAGTGCACGAAGGGCCGCTGGATCCCTCGGCCAGCGCTCGCGGCTACTTCGTGCCGGTCACCGTGGTCGAAACCCCCCCCGAAGAGTCCCGCATCGTGCAGGTCGAACCCTTCGGTCCAATTGTGCCACTGCTGAAATACAGCAGCCTTGACGAGGTGATCGGCCGCGTCAACGCGTCCGACTACGGGCTTGGCGGTTCCGTCTGGACCAGCGATCCGGGCCGTGGCGCCGAGGTGGCCGCCCGGATCGACAGCGGCATCGTCTGGATCAACGACGCGCAGGCCATCAACACCGTGACGCCTTTCGGCGGAATGAAGAAGTCCGGCATGGGCGTGGAAAGCGGGATCGAGGGGCTGGCAGAGTACACCGCCGGCAAGACCATCGTCCTGCGACGGGGCTGAAACGCGCATCCGCGTCAATACCTGTTGACCTTTTAAAGGTCTAACCATTTAATCACCTAAAATATTCGGGCCGCATGGAGGATTCGCGGCTCCGGAGAACCGGGCGACACTGCCCACAAAAGGGAGGAGCCATTCGTGGCAATCACAAAGCATATCCGCGCGGCAGCGTTGTCTTCGGTCATGGCCATCGCGGCCGGCGCCGCAAGTGCCGAGGACGTCGTCCTGCGCTATTCCAACTGGCTTCCGTCGGGCCACCTTCTGGAAAGCGTATTCAACGACTTCTTCGCACAGGTCGAGGATGCGACCGAAGGGCGTGTGACCTTCGAAACCTTTCCGAAGGTCGTCGGCAGTGTTCCGGCGCAGCTCGAGGTGGTGGCCAACGGGCAGGCCGATGTCGCCTTCTTCGTGACTGCCTACAAGCCGGACCGGTTCCCGATGGCCCGGGCTTTCGAGCTGCCCTTCGTCTGCAATGACCTGTCGGCCAAGGTCGCGACCCTGAACGCCTATTACACCGAGAACTTCAGCCGGTTCGGCGAATTCGGGGATGATGTCCACGTCCTGTCCCTGTTCTCCACGTCCGAAGCACAGCTGTTCACATCCGACGACAAGGTCGAGAGCATTGCGGACATGAAGGGTCTCAAGATCCGGACCGGGGGCGGCACCATGGTCCGCACCGCCGAGCTTCTGGACATTGTCCCCGTCGCCAAGCCGGTGAGCGAAGTCTACGAGATCCTGTCCGCAGGCATCGCGGACGGCGTCATGACACCGGCCGAGGTCATCAAGAGTTTCGGCCTGGTCGATCTGACCCGAAACGCCGTCCTGGTCGAAGGCGGAATCGCCTCGGGTGCGATCCTGTCGCTGATCATGAACGCGGACAAGTGGGACCAGATCAGCCCCGAGGACCAGGCCGCGATCACCGAGCTGGGCGGCAACGCCATGGCCCAGGCCACGGTCGAGAAATACGCCGCCGCCGACAAGGCGTCCTATGACGCGATGATCGCGGCAGGCGGCTCGGTGGCCGAGGCAACGCCCGAGATGGTCGACGAGCTCAAGCAGGCGCTGGCGCCGATCCGGGCCGACTGGGTGGCAGAAGCCAAGGCTGCCGGCCTCGAGGATCCCGAGGCCGCAATCGAGAGCATCACCGCCATGTGCCAGGGTTGATCCCGGCACCATGGCACGCCTGGTTGCTCTCTTCGAAACGATCTTAACGGGGGCGATGTCCATCGCCCTCGTCGCGCTGATGGGCGTCGTCACCTGCGACGTGATCGGGCGAAACCTGTTCGATCACCCCTTGATCTGGGCCGGCGAGATCGTAGAAATCCTTGTCGCCTTGTCCGTCGTGCTGGGCTTTCCCCTGCTCGCCCTTCACGGGCGGCACATCACGGTCGCTATCCTGCCGGTCAATGGCGCGGCAGAGCGGATCATCGGCCTTTTCGGGGCGGTCCTGTCGGCGGCGATGTTCGCGCTGGTGTCCTATGTGCTGTTCAAGCATGGCGGCGATCTGAAAAGCTGGGGCGAGAACACCATGATCATGCGCCTGCCGCTGTGGATCTTCGCGCTGGCGCTCGGGGTGCTGTTCGGCCTGTCGGCGATCGCCTTTCTGATTCCGGGGCGATGGGTCACCACAGACCTTCCGGACAGCGAGGTCTGACATGGCCGCCGCGCTTTTGTCATTCGTCGCGCTCTTTGCCATGATCGCGATACGGGTTCCGATCGCGGTCGCCCTCATGGCCACCGGGGTTGCAGGTTACTGGGCCCTCGTCGGGCTGAAGCCGATGCTGGGCATGGTCTCGATCACCGTCTGGGACTTCAGCTTTTCCTACACCCTGTCGGCGATTCCCCTGTTCGTTCTCATGGGCAACATCGTCGCGCGGTCGGGCATCGCCGAAGACCTGTTCGGCGCCGCGGAGCTCTGGCTTGCCCGGTTCAAGGGAGGGCTTGCCGTCGCCACCGTGTCGGCCTGCGCGGGGTTCGGCGCGATCTGCGGCTCCTCCGCGGCGACGGCCGCGACCATGTCCCGCGTCGCGCTGCCCTCGATGCGCAGACGCGGCTACGACGACGGATTGTCGGCCGCGACCGTGGCGGCGGGCGGCACGCTTGGAATCCTGATCCCGCCGTCGATCCTTCTGCTGACCTATGGCATCTTCACCCAGACCCACATCGGCAAGCTCTTTGCCGCCGGCATCATTCCGGGGCTCATCGGCGTCGCGGGGTATATCGTCGCGATCCGCTGGGTCACCTGGCGTACCCCCGGATCCGCGCCCGACATCACCGATCGCCCGGATATCGGGACGCGCCTCAGGGGACTGTTCAGGATCTGGCCCGTCCTTGCGTTGTTCGTCCTGGTCATGGGGGGCATCTACGGCGGCTTCATGACCTCGACCGAGGCGTCGGGCATCGGCGCCGCCGGGGCGCTGGTCCTTGCCGCTGCGCGCAAGGGCTTCGGCTGGCGCAAGTTCAGGCTTGTCCTGTGGGAAAGCGGGATCCTGTCGGCCACGATCTTTGCCATCATACTGGGCGCGGCGGTCTATACCGAGTTCCTGAACCAGTCGGGCATTCACACCACCCTGATCAGTGCGATCACCGGGTCGTCCATCCCGGGCTGGGGCGTGATCCTGATCATCATTGGGATCTACATCGTGCTGGGCTGCGTGCTGGAAAGCGTGGCGCTGGTTCTGCTGACGATCCCGTTGTTCTTTCCCGTGGTCATGGCGCTTGGCTACGACCCGGTATGGTTCGGCATCCTGCTGGTCCTCGTGACCGAACTTGGCCTCATCACGCCGCCCATCGGGCTCAACCTGTTCATCATCCAGGCGGCGGCCGGAAACATCCGGCTTGGCACCATCATTCGCGGCATCGTTCCGTTCATCGTGCTCGACGTGATCCGCGTTCTCATCATCGCCTTCATCCCCGCGCTGTCGCTCTGGCTGCCGGGGATCCTGTTCTAACCAAACGGTCGGAAAGAGCCGTCATCGCACCTTAGGGAGAACCTGAAATGCTTGATCAATCCATCGACGACCTGATCCCCGATCACGGGACATACGCCGATCTCGAACGTCAGCACCAGATGTACACGGATCTGCGCGACGGCGACCCGGTCCATTGGACCGAACCGGCCGGCTACCGTCCGTTCTGGACCATCACCAAGTACAATGACATCATGGAAATCGAGCGCCAGCAGGACAAGTTCCTGGCCCAGCCCCGCTCCAAGCTGTTCCCGATCGAATTCGAGAGGAAGATGGCCGAGGCGACGGGCGGCAAGGCCCATTTCGGCCGGGCGATCTCGCAGATGGATCAACCCGATCACCGGATCTTCCGGGGCATTGCCAACGAATGGTTCATGCCGAACGCGCTTGAACGTATCCGGCCGGATGTCGATGCGCTGGCCGAACGCTCGATGAAGGAGTTCCGGGCCCTCGGTTCGGACATGGACTTCTACCATGACGTCGCCTCGCCCTATCCGCTGCGGGTCATCATGCTGATCCTCGGCTGCGATTTCGCGGACGAGCCGCGCCTGCGCGCCGCCACCAACGGCTATTTTGCCGGCAACGATCCCGAGATGTCGGGCGGCATGGACATCATCAAGGCGACGCAGGAATACTTTGCCTATTTCGAGCCCATCGCGGCAGAGCGGCGCAGGAACCCCTCGGACGACGTGGCCTCGATCATCGCGAACACGAAGATCGACGGCGCCTATATCGACGATGGCATCGTCAAGATGTACTACGTCGCGCTGGCGGGGGCGGGGCACGACACCACCGGATCGACCAGCGCCGGCGGCGTTCTGGCCATGATGCAGAACCCGTCGGAATGGGACAAGCTCAAGGCCGATCCCGAACTGACCAAGCTGGCGGTCGAAGAGATGATCCGCTGGGTGTCGCCGGTCAAGCACTTCATGCGCACCGCGGCGGTCGATTACGAGCTGCGCGGCAAGACCATCAAGGCGGGCGACAGCCTAATGCTGGCCTATCCCTCGGGCAACCGGGACGAAGAGATCTTCGAAGACCCGTTCACCTTCCGGATCGACCGCAAGCCCAACCGCCACATGGGGTTCGGGTTCGGGCCGCATATCTGCCTGGGCATGTCGCTGGCCCGGATGGAACTGCAGATATTCTTCCGCAAGCTGATGCCGCTGGTCAAGCGGTTCGAGCTGACCGGCACGCCGCGCTGGACGCAGACCAACTTCGTCGGCGGGCTCAAGCATCTGCCGGTCCATGTGGAGTGGGAGTGACCCTGCCATGCCGCTGACCATCCGGGCCGCCGTGACGCCGGCCGAGGGCGCGCCGTTCGACCTGCGCGACGTCACGCTCGACGATCCGCGACCGGACGAGATCCTCGTCCGCATCGCGGGGGTCGGGCTGTGCCATACCGACCTCGTGGCCCGCGACGGCGGCATGCGGGCCGCCTTCCCGGCGCTCTTCGGGCACGAGGGGGCAGGGGTGGTCGAAAGGGTCGGGGCCGGGGTCACCAAGGTGACGCCCGGCGACCATGTCGTGTTGACCTTCAATTCCTGCGGCCAGTGCCCGCGCTGCGCCGCGCTTGAGCCGTCCTATTGCGTGGACAGGAATGCCTACAATTACGCGGGCAGGCGCCCAGACGGCGACGCGCTGGTGACCGATGCCGGTGCGCCGATCCATGCGAACTTCTTCGGGCAATCCTCCTTTGCGACCCATGCGATCGCCAATGAACGCAACACGGTCCGGATCGACAAGGCGATGCCGCTGGACCTGGCGGGCGCGCTGGGGTGCGGGATTCAGACCGGGGCAGGGGCGGTCATGCGCTCGTTGTCATGCGAGGCCGGCAGTTCCATCGTCATCATCGGTGGCGGATCGGTGGGCCTTGCCGCGGTCATCGGTGCAAGGCTTCAGGGCTGCGGACCGATCATCGTGATCGAACCCCATGCCGTGCGCCGCGACCTGGCCAGGGAGTTGGGCGCGACCCATGCGCTGGCCATCGGCGAGGAGGGTCAGGTCCGCGCGCTCATGCCGCTTGGCGTCGATTATGTCCTCGACACCTCCGGGGTTCCGGGGGCCTTTGCCCATGCGCCGGATTACCTGCGCTCGCGCGGGACCTTCGGGTTCCTGGGCGTGCCGCCGATGGCGCAGGCCGACGCGGCGCTGCCGGGCAGCCTGCGGCAGGTGATGGGCGGCGGGTTCACCTATCGCGGTATCGTCGAAGGCGACAGCGATCCGGATGCGTTCATCCCCGAGCTGGTCGCCCATCACCTTGCAGGGCGGTTGCCCATCGACCGGTTCACCAGGGTCTACCCGCTGTCGGCCATCAACGATGCCGTGCATGACCAGGAGACAGGCGTTTGCGTCAAGGCTTGCCTCAAGCCGTGACACCACTCGCCGCCGCCGTCGCGACGCGGTGGCCTTCCCCTTGCGCAGCACGGGAAGGCCACCGGAACAGGCCGGTTTGCCGGCCGATCAGTTCGGGTGCAGGACCACGCCGCCGCAGGCCGAGATGACCTGCCCGGTCACGTAGGACGACAGGTCGGTCGTGAGGAACTCCATCACGTTGGCCATGTCGTCGGTGGTGGCAAAGCGGCGCAGGGCGATCGCTTCCAGCTGCGCATCTGTGCCGACCCCCATCGAGGCGTCAAGCTGCCGTAGCCGTTCGGTCATCACGATGCCCGGCGCGATGGCGTTGACGCGGATGCCATGCGGGCCAAGCTCGGCTGCGAGGGTTCGGGTCAGGTAGGCCACCCCCGCCTTTGCCGCGCCATAGATGGCGAGGTTCCCGTCGTCGAGCAGGGCGACGCCGGTCTGGGACGAGACGTTCACGATGGCGCCGCTGCCCTGCGTCTTCATCGCGGGCACCACCGCCGCGCAGCAATTATGCGCGGTCTTGAGGTTGGCGTCGATCAGGTAGTCAAAGGCCTCCGGCGTCGTGTCGCTGGCATGGGTGCCGCTGTTGCGGGCCACCGCGACGCCGGCATTGTTCACCAGCACGTCGATCCGCCCGAAGGCCTCGAGCGACCGGCGGGCCAGGTCCTCGGCCGCGGCGCGGTCGATCAGGTTGCCCTCGACCCCGATGGCGCGGCGCCCCAGCGCCTCGATCTCGGCCATGACGGTGTCTGCGGTCAGGGTCTCGCCGATCTTCGCGGCGCCCGCCAGGTTGAGATCCGACACCACCACGTCCGCGCCTAGCCGCGCGAGCCGCAGCGCATAGGCGCGTCCGATCCCGCGCGCCGCCCCGGTCACGATGGCGGTCTTTCCCAGCAGCGGCTCAGTCATGGAACACCACCGATTCGCCAAGGGTGGCGCGTCCGACGCGGGCCTGGTTGGCATGGTAGGTCGTGTCCTCGTAACCGAACGAGATGCCAAAGATCAGCCGGTGGCTGTCGTCCAGGCCAAGTTCCTCGCGGGTGATGCCGCAATACAGGCCAAGCGCCCCCTGCGCGCAGGAGGCGATGCCGCGCGCCGTCATGGCCAGCATCAACGACTGGGCGTACATGCCCAGGTCGACCGCCTCGCGGGCCTCGAAATCGCTGTGCATGAAGATGAACACGGCATGGGGCGCGCCGAAAAACTCGAGGTTGCGCCGGTAGGCCCAATCGCGCCGCGGTCGGTCGTTCCGGTCGATCCCCATCGCCCCGTAGAGCTGCACCGCAGCGTCGATCTGCCGGTCGCGGTAGGTGCCGGTGAACTTGCGCGCGGCAAAGAAATCGGGGTCGGGGGGCACGCCCTGCTTTGCGGCCTCGACCATCCGCTGGCCAAGACGTTCCAGCGCCGCGCCCGAGACGACATGCGGTATCCACGGCTGGATGTTGCAGTTCGACGGGGTCGTCTGCGCGACCTCGAAGATCTCGCGCATCGTCGCCTCGGGCACCTGCTGGTCGGTATAGCCCCGGACCGAGCGCCGCGTGCGCAACGCCTCGTCCACTGTCATCGTGTTGTCTTTGCCTTCGAACATCTGCGTCTCCATCTCGGCGCCGGTCATGAGGAGTACTTTGCCGCCTGGTCCTTCAGGACGAATTTCTGGATCTTGCCCGAGGCGGTCCGCGGCATGGTCTCGATCACCTCGACCGCTTCGGGCCAGTACTGCTTGGCCGCGCCGCTCTTGGCCATCCATTCGGTCAGCTCGTCCATGCCGAAGGCGCCGCCGTCGTTCACCGCGATGAAGGCGCAGCCGCGCTCGCCCATGCGGGCATCGGGGTAGCCGACGATGGCCACGTCCGCCACGCGGGGATGGCGATAAAGGATGCTCTCGATCTCGAAGACGGGCACGTTCTCGCCGCCGCGGATGATGATATCCTTGGACCGCCCGTCGATGCGGATGTAGCCTTCGGCATCCATGTAGGCGAGGTCGCCGGTGTCGAACCAGCCCTCGGCGCTGCGCCCGCCGAGCCCCGGCTTCTTGTAATAGCCCAGGAACTGCTGCGACCCGCGGAAGTAAAGCCGCCCCGTTTCGCCCGTGGGCATCGGGTTCAGCTCTTCGTCGGCGATCAGCAACTCGACCCCGTCGACGGCGCGCCCGTCGGTCGAGGCCGACTTTTCGGCCGCGCGCTCGGGTTCGGTCAACGTGCCCGCCAGCGACTCGGTCATCCCCCATAGCGAGGACACGTTGAGATCGAGAAGATCGCGCGCGCGTTCTACCACGATCGGCGGAATCTGGGCGCCGCCGCACAGGAAGGTGCGCAGTTTCGGCGCCGGCTGGCCTTCTTCGACCTTGCGGCAGATATCCGCGAGGAAGGGGGTGGCGGCCGCCATGTGCGTCACGCCTTCGCGCGTCATGATCGGAACGGCGCCATCCGGAAGCCAGATGTCCATGAGCACCATCGTCCCGCCGTAGTACAGCGTCTGGTACATGACGGCGGTGTAGCCGGTCATGTGCCCGAACGGGGTCGAGCCGATCTGGACGTCCTCCGCGCGCAACCCGAACCGTTCGCCCAGCGACTTGACGCAGGCGATCATCGTGTTCTGGCAATGCATGACGCCCTTGGGCTCTCCGGTGGTGCCCGAGGTGTACATGAGCACGCTCATCGCGCCGGGATCGATCCGCTCCACGTCCTTGGGACCAAGCGGCGCGGCATCGGACCCGGCGATCAGGGCGTCGTAGGAATTCGCACCGTCGCCGCCCACCACGATGACATGGGCCAGATCGGGCAGGTCGGACCTCAGCCCGTCCATCATCGCCTCGAAATCGTGGCCCCGGAATGTCTTGGGCACGATCATCGCCTTGGTTTCCGCGAAGGCGCACATGAAACGCAGCTCGCGTTCCCGGAAGATGTGCATCAACGGGTTCGGCACCGCCCCGATCCGCGTCAGCGCCAAGGCGGAGATCACGAATTCCACCCAGTTGGGCAGCATGATCCCGACCACGTCGCCCTTGCCGATGCCAAGTGCGGAAAAGGCGCCGGCGGCCTTCGACACGGCCTCTCCCAGCTGGCTGTAGCTCAGCGTCGCCACGGGTGCCTCATATCCGGCATCCGCGCGATAGGCCACGATGGCCGTCTTGTCCGGGTCCGCCGCGATGGCCCGGTCCAGCAGGTCGTCGGCGGTCAGATCCTGCCACCACCCCTCCTTGCGCATCCGTTCAGCGTGTGCGGCCCGGTCGAATTTCGACTCGCTCATGTTGTATCCTCCCGTGGATCATGTTGTGCGCAGTCACCCGCGCGGCCTGATTTCTGCCCCGACGCGGTCCCCCGCCCGTCAGTATACGAACCGTCCCGCAGGGTGCGTGCAGGAAATTCCCCCGTCGACCGGCAAGAGCTGGCCGTCGACATAGGCCGAATCGTCGCTGGCCAGGAATGCGACCACGCCCGCCATGTCCGCGACGTAGCCGGGGCGTTGCATCGGCGTGAGCTTGCCCATCCGGCCTTCCTTGCCCTTGTCCCGGGCCCAGTCGAACATCGGTTTCGTGAGACCGGTCTCGGTCAGGCCGGGCAGGATCGCATTGACGCGCGTGTTGCGCCCGGCAAAGGCGCAGGCCGCGGTCTGGGTGAGGTTGTTCACCGCAGCTTTAGCGGCCCCGTAAGCCTCGGTTCCGCCGCGCGCCCGGAGCGAGCCGGTGGACGAATTCAGGATGATTGAGCCGCCACCGTTCTCGATCATGTGGCCGCCCGCGAGCTTGCAGGCGATGAAGGCGGTGATGACGTTGTCGCGGTACATGCCTTCCCAGGCCTCGACGGTCTGCTCGAGAAAGGGTTTCACGCTGTCGGTGTTGCCGGCATTGGCGAAAAAGATCTTCAGGCCGCCATACAAGGCGATGCATCTGTCCACGGCGGCCCGCATCTGCGTCTCGTCTGCGGCATCGGCCACGAAAAGCTCGGCCACATCGCCCGCGGCCGTGATGATGTCGCGGGTCTCGGCCAGGGTGGCTTCGGTCCGACCGACAAGCAGAACCCTGGCGCCCTCGGATGCCAACCGGATCGCCGAGGCGCGCCCGATGCCGCTTCCGGCGCCGGTCACGATGGCCGGCCGTCCCTCGAGTCGTTTCATGGCTCTCCTCCAAACACCATTCCGTTGCGATGTATTATTGCAAGTTAAGTACGGTGCTGTAAAGTACGCTAGCAATCTAATTATCGAGGGAGCCGGGGACATGGCGAACAAGCTGGATCACATCGGGATCTTCGTGGACGATCTGGATGCCGCGATCGCGTTCTACCGAACGGTGATCGGCACCAAGGATCCGATCATCCGCGAGGTGCCGGAACTGAAGCTGAAGCTGGCCTTCTTCACGGACCAGGGGGGCGAGATCATCGAACTCGTCTCGACGACCGGCAAGACCGAGATGGGCCAGGGCGACGTCGTGGTGGCGCTGGAGGTCGAGGATCTGGACGCCGAGATCGCGCGCTACGGCTCGGCCGGTATCAAGGTCCACGACCAGCCGCCGACCGAGAACCTTCCGCTACGGCGCGGCTGGGTGACGAAGGGCGGCGGGATGAATACGATCATCGAGCTGTGTCCCAAGGGCGCGGTCCGGGCCTTTGTCACCGGCGCTGCCTGAGGGCGGCAAGACCACGAGGGGGAGGATACATGGAACCATTGTTCGGGCAGTCCCTGATGCGGCCGCTTCTGCTGTCGATCATCAACGAACACGGCGCGGTTGCGAATTCCGGGTGCAAGGTGATCTGGCGCGACCTTGACGGAACGGTGAAACGCGCGACCTTCGCCGAGGTGAACGCCCGCTCCAAGCAATTGGCCAACGCGCTGACGGCGCGCGGCCTGACGCTGGGCAGTCGCGGCACCACGATCGCGTGGAACACCCAGCGCCACCTCGAGCTGTTCCATGGCCTGACGGGCATCGGCGCGGCGATCCATACCACCAACCCGCGGCTGGCCGCCGACCAGATGAACTTTGTCATCAACGACGGAGGCGGAGAGATCCTGTTCTTCGACGCGGACATGCTGCCCCGTGTCGAAGAGATCGCGGCCGACCTGACCCGGATCCGGGAATTCGTGGTCCTTGCCGACCGGGCCGACATGCCTGAAAGCGCGACACTTGACCTGACCTGTTACGAGGACATGATCGCCGGCGAGGCCCCGGCGTTCGACTGGCCCGAGTTCGACGAACGGACGGCGGCCACGATCTGCTATACCTCCGGCACGACGGGCCTGCCCAAGGGCGTGGTCTATGCGCACCGCGACTGTTTCCTGCAGACCATGACCCTGTGCTCGGTCGCCTGGCTGCCGGTGCCGGCGGCGAACCCGCTGGTGATGATGCCGCTGGCCCCGATGTTCCATTCCTCGGCCTGGAACTACCCGTTCGGGGCCTTCTACGCCGGGGCCAACCTCGTGCTGTCCGGGCGTGACATGACGTCCGATTCGGTCCTGCACCTGATGCGGGCCGAGGATGTGACCAACCTCGCCACCGCGTCGTCGGTGATGATGGGGCTGCTGCAGCACGTCGACGCGACGGGCGGCGATTTCGGCAAGCTCGAAAGCCTCATCACCGCCTCCACGGGGATGCCGGCGCATATCATCGAACGTCTCGAGACCGAGTTCGGGATCGAAACGGCGCACAACTGGGGCATGACCGAGATCATGTTCGGCTCGACCGGCAAGTTGTCGGGCAGCGAGGCCGCGCTGCCGCTGGCCGGGAAGCTGAAATACAAGACGACCGACGGGCGCCAGACGCCGGGGATGACCTTCAGGCTGGTCGATGACGACGGGCAGCCGGTGCCGCATGACGGCAAGTCGCAGGGCCACCTGCGGGTCAAGGCGCTGTGGTCGACCAAGAGCTATCTCAACAAGCCGGACGGCTCGGCCACGGATGCGGACGGGTGGCTGATCACCGGCGACATCGCGACGATCGATCCCAAGGGCTACATGAAGATCGTCGATCGGGCCAAGGACCTGATCAAGTCCGGCGGCGAGTGGATTGCCTCGATCGACCTCGAGAACGCCGCGCTGTCGCACCCGGGTGTGGCGCAGGTCGCCGCGATTGCGGTCGATCACGACAAGTTCCAGGAACGGCCGTTGCTGGTGGTCGTGCCCAAACCCGGCGCGACGGTGACCGAGCGGGAGATCCTCGACATCATGCGTCCGAAGATGGCGAAGTGGTGGCTGCCGGAAGCGGTGGTCTTCGTCGACCGGGTCGAGGTGAACGCGAACGGCAAGATCCGCAAGAACCTGCTGCGTGATACCTACAGGCAGTACCTCACGCAGGGGGTGTGCTGATCGCGCGCCCTGCCGGCCCGGCCGCGCATGGTCCCGGCTGATCCCGGTACGCGCGGGGCCCGATACGCGCGGGGCCCGATACGCGCGGGGCCCGATACGCGCGGGGCCCGAGCGGCCGGGGCAGGCCGTTCGAACCCTCCTGCGTCGCGATGATCAGCCGATCTTCCGGTCGCGGCCGTCCCAGAACGGATCGCGCAGCACATTCTTCTGGATCTTTCCCGCCGGGCCGACCGGCAGGGGATCGGTCTGGAACGAAATGCTCTTGGGACATTTGTAGCCGCCGATGCGTGTGCGGCAATGGGCGATCAGGCCGGCCTGGTCCGCCGCATGGCCGGGGCGCAGGACCACGACAGCATGAACCGCCTCGCCCCATTCCTCGGACGGGATGCCGATGACGGCGCATTCCATGACCGCCGGATGGGCGTAGAGCGCACGCTCGACCTCGATAGAATAGACGTTCTCGCCGCCGGTCACGATCATGTCCTTCACGCGGTCCGCGACATAGAGATAGCCGTCGGCATCCACGTGCCCCGCATCGCCGGAATGCATCCACCCGTCCTTCAACGCCGCCGCCGTCGCCGCAGCCTTGCCGAGGTATCCGGCCATGAGATAGTCCGACTTCATCAGGATTTCGCCGGTCTCGCCGACAGGCAGCTCGGTCCCGGTTTCGGGGTCGGCGATGCGGATCTCGACGCCCGGCGCAGGCTGGCCGCAGGCGCCGATGCGGTGCGCCTTGGGGCCGTCGAAGACGTGGTCGCGCCAGCGCAGCATCGTCGCGAAGCCGCCCGTCTCGGTCATCCCGTAAATCTGGTAGAAGCGCCAGCCGGGCAGTTTGCGTGCGGCTTCCTCCATCAGCTCGCGCGGCATGGGAGAGCCGCCATAGACCAGCGTACGAAGCGAGGACAGGTCGTGCTGCGCAAAATCCGCGTGGTTCAGCATCATCGTGATCATCGTCGGCACCATCACCGCATTGGTGACCCGGTGGGTGCTGATCGCACGCATCATCGCCACCGGCTCGAACTTGGGCAGGACCACATGCGTGCCGCCGGCCAGCGTGATGTAAAGCGCGGGGTTCGCGGCAGAGAAATGGAAGAACCCGCCGACATAGGCGAAACTCAGATCCTCGACATCCGGCAACATGGCAAGGTAGGCAACGGTCGCCTCGCAAAGCGCCTGGTGCGTAAAGACGACGCCCTTGGGATCGCCCGTCGTCCCTCCGGTGTAGAAGACGGCGTAGACGTCATCGCCCGCGCGCCCCGCATCCGGGCCCGGTTCCGTCGTGGCAATGAGGTCCTCGTAGGACAGCATCCCCTCGGGCGTCTCGCCTTCGCCCATGTAGATCACGGCCTTCAGCGCAAAGCGGGCGGCAAGGTCGCGGGCCTGGTCGACGAAATCGGTGCCGACGAACAGCACCTGCGCCCGGCAATCGTTCAGGGCATAGAGGTTTTCCGCAGCCGACCAGCGCACGTTCATCGGCGCAAAGCATCCGCCGGCGTAGGGTATGGCGAAGAACAGCTCCACGTAGCGGTCCGAGTTCATCGACAGGACGGCGACAAAGGCATCGCGGTCGAGGCCGAGCCGCGCGAGGGCCGTGCCCATCCGCGCCGCCCGGTCGGCAAAGCGCGTCCAGTCCTGCTGCCGGTCCTGGTAGACAGTCGCGGTTCCGGCGGGGTTGGCCATGCGGGCCTGCCGCATGAACTGTGTGATTTGCATGTGTCGTCCTCCCTGCCATTCGGACTTGTGCCGTGGCCTCAATTTAGGTTAGCTTGATTAAAGTAAACTAGCGAACGACAATCTGATCAACAGGAAATCCATGGCCGGACCCCTTTCAGACGTAAGAATCGTCGAGATGTCGGCGCAGGGCCCCGCCCCTTTCGCCGGCGCCCTGCTGGCCGATTTCGGCGCGGACGTCGTGGTCATCGACCGGCCGCAGCAAAGCGGCTGGACCCCCGACGTGGCGCGCAAGTACGACTTTTACATGCGCAACAAGCGGTCCGTCGGGATCGACCTGAAGTCCGATGCGGGCCGAGCGCAGGCGCTTGCGCTGATCGGCAAGGCGGACGTGCTGATCGAAGGCTATCGGCCGGGCGTGATGGAACGGCTCGGGCTGGGCCCGGACGCCTGTCTTGCGGCCAATCCGGCGCTTGTCTACGGGCGCATGACCGGATGGGGCCAGGATGGGCCGATGGCGCAGGAGGCGGGGCACGACATCAATTACCTCGCGCTGACCGGCGCCCTGCATGCGATCGGGCAGGCAGATGCGCCGCCGCCGCCGCCGCTGAACCTCGTGGCCGATCTGGGCGGCGGGGGCATGTTCCTGGTCATGGGCATCCTGACCGCCCTGCACGAGGCGCGCAACAGCGGGCAGGGGCAGGTCGTGGATTGCGCGATGATCGACGGGGTGGCCCAGCTGATGTCCGCGTTCCAGGCGTTCCGACAGCAGGGCAGCTGGTCGGGCAACCGGCAGGACAACATCGTCGATGGCGGCGCGCCGCAGTTCGGCACATTCGAGACAAAGGACGGCAAGTACGTCGCGCTGGGCGCGATGGAGCCGAAGTTCTGGGCCAACCTTCTGGCGGTTCTGGGCCTGCGCGAAGACGAGATCCCCAGCCGCGACGACCGCGCCAACTGGCCCGCGCTGCGCAGCCTCTTCGCCGGGCTCTTCCGCAGCCGCACCCGGGACGAATGGGTTGCCGCGATGACGGGCAAGGATGCCTGTTTCGCGCCGGTCCTGTCCATAGACGAGGCCTGGTCGCATCCGCAGATGACCGCCCGCGCGACGTTTGGAGAGATGGACGGGCTGCGCTATCCGAACCCGGCACCAAGACTGAGCCGCACGCCGGGCAGGCATCGCGCCCCAGCGCCCGAGCCCGGGGCGCAGACGGAGGAAGTGATCGCGGACTGGCTGGGAGACACAGCATGATATTCAACGAGGACCAGCTGGCACTCAAGGACGCGGCAGAGCGGTTTGCCCGGGACGTGCTGCTGCCCGGCTACCAAAGGCGCGAACACGAGGCGATGCCGCGGGATCTGGCGCGCGAGATGGGCGCGCTTGGCCTGCTTGGCACCGACCTGCCCGAGGAGGTCGGCGGGCTTGGCGAAAGTTCGATCACCACGGGCATGGTGGCCGAGGCGCTGGCCCTTGGCGACTTCAACATGGCCGCGCTGCCGGTGAACATCTCGCTCAATGCCGCTGTCCTGTTGCAGCACGGCACGCGGGACATCATCGACGAATGGGTGCCGCAGATGATTTCGGGCGACAAGCTCATGGCGATCTGCCTGACCGAGCCGCGCGGCGGATCGGACGCGGCCCATGTCTCGCTGCGGGCGACAAGGAAAGGGTCGGACTATGTCCTGAAGGGCGAAAAGACCTCGATCACCTTCGCGGATTGCGCCGACATCTTCATCGTGTTCGCCCGGACCGGCAGCCCCGAGGATGGCGCGCGTGGCGTTTCGGCCTTCTTCATTCCCGAGGGCACGCCCGGCATCGAGCGGCTCAAGTTCGAGGACGTCGGCCACCGGGTCGTCGGGCGCGGCTCGCTCTTCTTCGACGACGTTGTGGTGCCCGAATGGTGCCGCCTGGGCCCCGAAGGGTCGGGCTTTACGCAGGTCATGCATGGGTTCGACTACTCCCGGGCGCTCATCGCGCTGGAATGTGCGGGCGCGGCGCAGGCATCGCTGGACGAGACCTGGGGCTACGTCAAGGAACGGGAGGCCTTCGGCCGGCCCATCGGCCAGTTCCAGGGCGTGAGCTTTCCGCTGGCCGAGGGCGAATCCCACATCATGGCCATTCGACAGCTCGCCTATCATACGCTCGAGCTGCGCGAGGCCGGGATGCCGCATACGGCCGAGGCGGCGATGTGCAAGTGGATGGGGCCGCGCTATGCCTTCGAGGCCATCCACAACTGCATTCTGATGTCGGGGCACTACGGCTATTCCTTCGATCTCCCGCACCAGCAACGGATGCGCGACGTGATGGGGCTGGAAATCGGCGACGGTACGGCCGGCATTATGAAGCAGGTCATCGCGCGCCAGAAGATCGGGCGGATCGCCGTGCCCTATTGAGCGGTGCATCCGCGACGGACACACTAACGATTTCGGATTTTGAATGGGCAGATCGACCTACGAAGCCCTCAGCCGCCAGATTTGGTTCGCTACCTCACAAAATCCTTTCCGCAAGCAAACAAATACGCTAATGTACTATAAATGAGGCTTCATATCTTTCGCGTGAGGGCCATGCGCTTCGGGGAGGGGCGGTCGGGTCACCCATCACGCGGAACCGAGTGAAGCCTCGGACATGAAATGGCGAAACGGGATCGCCACAAGGGGAGGACACCATGTCATTCAAGAAAAAACTGCTTGCGGCTTCGGCCTTGACGGCAATCGGTCTGGCCGCGCCGGCCTTGGCCGAGGTCAAGATCGGCTACCTGTCGGACCTGTCCGGCGGCTCGTCGGCCCTGACCGGCAAGAGCTCTCAGGTCGCGATCGAGATGGCCATCGAGGATTTCGGCGGCACGGTGAACGGTGAGCCGATCGAGCTTCTGGTTGCGGATCAGCTGAACAAGCCCGACGTCGGACTGGGCATCGCGCGGGAATGGATCGACGTCGAGAACGTCGACATGATCTTCTCGGTCGACAACTCTGCCGTGGCGCTCGCGGTAAGCCCGCTTGCCGCAGAGAACAACACGATGTTCATCACCGGCGCGTCGTCCACCGCGATGACCAACGACAGCTGCCAGCCCTACCAGGTGCAGATGCTGATGGACACCTACGGCCTGGCCCGCGCAATCACCGTGCCGCTGGTCGAGGACGGGCTGGGCAACTGGTTCTTCATCACCATCGACTATGCTTTCGGTCATGACCTCGAAGCCAAGGGCGTCGACGGCATCAAGTCCGTTGGCGGCAACGTGGTGGGTACGGTGCGGCACTCGCCGCAGGCCACCGATTTCTCGGCCTTCCTGCTGGAAGCGACGGCAAAGGGCGCCGACACGATCGGCATGGCCACCTTTGGCCCGGCGCAGATTGCCATCGTCAAGCAGGCGGCGGAATTCGGGATCGACCTGCCGCTGGTGCCCTATTTCATGTCGATCGAGGACATCAATTCGGCCGGGATCGAGAACCTGCAGGGCGTGCGCGGCGCGATCCAGTTCTACTGGGACGAAAACGACGCCACCCGCGCCTTCGCCAAGCGGTTCGAAGAGCGCTACAGCCGCCCGCCGACCTTCACGAACGCGATGCACTACGAGATGATCACGCATTACCTCAAGGCCGTGGAAGCGGCCGGCACGGACGAGGCGGAAGCGGTCAACGCCAAGCTGCGCGAAATGCCCATCGCGCTGATCAACGGGGCCACCGGTTCGATCCGCGCGGACGGCCGGGTCTCGCGCCCGATGTACACCTACCGTACCAAGTCCTCGGACGAGATGACGGGCAAGTGGGACTTCCTCGAACTGACCGGCATGGCAGAGGGCGACAGCCTGCTGCTCCCGGCCGAGGAGAGCACCTGCGCACTGCTGAAGTAACGTGACAAGACTGACCCGCCGGGCCGGAATGTTCCGGCCCGGCGAGTTCGCATAAGGGGAGCGAGCGACGTGGCGGATTACGTACTGCAGGCCAAGGGCATCACCAAGAGTTTCGGCGCCTTCAAGGCGGTGGATACAGTCGACCTGGATATCGAGAAGGGCGAGATCCACGCCATGATCGGACCCAACGGCGCCGGAAAGACGACCTGCTTCAACCTTCTGACCGGAGACCTGCCGCTGACATCAGGCACGATCCATCTCGAGGGTCGGAACATCTCGGGCATGTCGATGGACCGGATCGCACGGCGGGGGCTGGTGCGCAGCTATCAGATCTCTTCGATCTTTCCGGACTTCACCGTGCTCAACAACGTGCGGTTCGCGTTGCAGCGCAAGCGGGGGCAAAGCCTCGACTTCTGGCGCTCGGAACGCACGCTTGACGATCTGAACGCGCGCGCGCTCGAACTGCTCGAGGATCTCGGGCTGGCCGATGTGGCGGGCGAAAGGGCGGCCGAGCTGTCCTATGGCAAGAAGCGTGCGCTCGAGATCGCGACCACGCTGGCCCTCGATCCCTCGGTCCTGCTGCTGGACGAGCCGACCTCGGGCATGGGGCGCGAAGATATCGGCCGCGTGGTCGACCTGATCCGCAAGGTGGCCAAGGGCCGGACCGTGCTGATGGTCGAACACAACCTGTCGGTCGTCGAGGGTCTGTGCGACCGGATCACCGTGCTGGCCCGGGGCCAGGTCATCGCGCGCGGCCGCTATGCCGAAGTCGCCAAGGACCCGCTGGTGGTCGAAGCCTATCTGGGAGCGGCACATGCTTGATATTGCAGATCTCGACGCCTGGTACGGCGAAAGCCACGTCCTGCACGGGCTGAACATGCAGGTGCCGGACGGTAAGGTCGTGTCCCTGCTCGGTCGCAACGGCGCGGGCAAGACGACGACGATGCGCACCATCATGGGTCTGATGGGCAAGGTGCGGGGCCGGCTCTCCTACGAAGGGACCGACCTGCTCAAGCTCCGCCCCGACCAGGTGGCGCGCAAGGGCATCGCCCTGTGCCCCGAGGATCGGGCAATCTTTCCGTCGCTGTCGGTGCACGAGAACCTGATGCTGCCGCCGATCATCGCCCAGGGTGGCATGTCGGTCGAGCACATCTACGAGCTGTTTCCCAACATCAAGGAACGCAGCAGCAGCCGCGGCACGCAATTGTCGGGTGGCGAGCAGCAGATGCTCGCGATCGCCCGCATCCTGCGCACCGGTGCCAAATTCCTGCTGCTGGACGAGCCGACCGAAGGACTTGCGCCGGTCATCGTCCAGCAGATCTCGCGCACGCTCGCCGAGATCAAGGAGATGGGCTACACCATCCTGCTGGTCGAGCAGAATGCCCATTTCGTGCAGGGCATCGCGGATATCCACTACCTGATCGAGAACGGCCACATCGTGGACCGGCTCGAGGCCGGCGAGTTCGAAAAGAACATCGCCAAGGTCGACAAACTTCTGGGACTGTGAGGGGCGCGCCATGGATTTCAACCTGAATCTCATCCTCGGCCAGATGGTCCTTGGCCTCGTGAACGGGGCGTTCTACGCCATCCTGTCGCTGGGGCTGTCCATCATTTTCGGTCTGCTCGGGGTCATCAACTTTGCGCATGGCGTGTTCTTCATGCTGGGCGCCTTTGCCGCCTACATGCTGAGCGAGGTCTTCGGCATCGGCTACTGGCCCGCGCTCATCCTGGTGCCGCTGATGATCGGCGCGCTGGGCGTGGTGGTCGAAGTGACGCTGATCCGAAGCCTCTACAAGCTAGATCACCTCTATGGCCTGCTTCTGACCCTCGGGCTCGCCTTCGCGATCGAGGGGCTGATCCGCATCGTGTTCGGGCCGCAGGGCCTGCCCTACAGCATCCCTGATTCGCTGCGGGGCGCGATCAATCTCGGTTTCATGTTCCTGCCCTACTACCGGGCCTGGGTCGTTATCGCCGGGATCATCCTGTGCCTCAGCGTCTGGCTGGTGATCGAACGAACGCCGCTCGGGGCCAAGCTGCGCGCGGCGACCGACAATCCGCAGATGGTGCAGGCCTTCGGGATCAACGTGCCGGTGATGCTGACGCTCACCTATGCCGCTGGCGTCGCACTGGCCGGCATCGGCGGGGTCATGGCCGCGCCGATCATGTCGGTCGACCCGGCCATGGGCACCAATATCGTGATCGTGGTCTTCGCGGTCGTCGTGATCGGCGGCATGGGGTCGATCTTCGGTTCGATCCTGACCGGCCTCGCGCTGGGGCTGCTGGAAGGCTTTACAAAGGCGGTCTTCGCAGAGGCCTCATCGACCGTGATCTTCGTGGTCATGGTGATCGTTCTCATCGCGCGGCCGCGCGGCTTGTTCGGGAAAATGGCATGACATTGGCGGATATGAAACAGATGACACCTTCGCACCCGATGGCCGAAACCGCATTGCACCCTCTGGGCTTCTCGCGCGCGCGCTTCATTCTCTTCGTCGTCACGGCCCTTGCCGTGGTGATCGCGCCCTTCGTGCTCTACCCGATCTTCCTGATGAAGATCTATTGCTTCATCATCTTCGCGGTCGCCTACAACCTTCTGCTGGGCTACACCGGCCTCATGAGCTTTGGCCATGCCGCCTTCTGGGGCATGGGGGCCTATCTGACCGCCTATTCGGCGGCCAACTGGGGGTTCGGCTTCGAGGCCGCGCTGCTGACCGGCACCGTGACGGGCGCCGCGCTCGGGCTGATCTTCGGCCTGGTCGCGATCCGGCGCACCGGGCTCTACTTCGCGATGATCACGCTTGCGCTGGCGCAGATGGTCTATTTCATCTGCCTGCAATCTCCCTTCACCGGGGGCGAGGACGGCGTGCAGGGCGTGCCGCGTGGCAGCTTGCTGGGGCTTGTCGATCTGAACAACGACTGGAACCTCTACTGGCTGGTCGGCACGATCCTTCTGGGCACGATCATCCTGTCGAACCGGGTGGTGCATTCGCCCTTCGGCCAGGTCCTGCGGGCGATCCGCAATAACCCGGCACGGGCCAAGTCGCTGGGCTACAACGTGGACCGCTACAAGCTGTGCGCCTTTGTCATGTCGGCGGCGCTTGCGGGGTTCGCCGGGGGCCTCAAGGCGATCATTTTCCAGATCGCGACGCTCACCGACGTGTCGACCGTCGCCTCGACCGAGGCCGTGCTGATCACCCTGGTCGGCGGGATCGGCACGATCTTCGGGCCGGCGGTCGGATCGATCATCGTGCTGTCGCTGGAACATTACCTCGCGCCCTTCGGGCCCTGGGTGATGTTCACGCAAGGCGTGGTGTTCGTCTTCTTCGTGCTGGTGTTCCGCAAGGGCCTGCTGGGCGAATTCCAGTCGTATTTCAAGACCAGTCTCTGAAGCCAGGAAGGCGGCGTCGCCCGCACCGCGGGCGGGGCCGGAGAAAAGCGGGCACTGTCCCGCGTCACGTTATGGCCCCTGGAGGGCACGCGCCGAAAGCGCGGCATCCCCAGGCGAAGGGCCACACATATGGGAGGACCAGAATGAAACGTTCCACAAAGTTCGTCGCGGCCGCTGTCGCCGCGCTTGTCGCGGCAAGCGCCGCTCAGGCCGAGGTGACGATCGGCTACCTTGGCGCCTTGACGGGCGCACAGGCGGACATGACAGGCGAAGCCGCGCTGCATGCCACGCGCATGGCGATCGCGGACTTCGGCGGCGAAGTGAACGGCGAGCCGATCGAAGTGCTGGTGGCCGATCACGCGGGCAAGCCCGACCTCGGCCTTGCCACCGCGCGGGAATGGGTCGATGCCGAAGGCGTCAACCTGATCCTGAACGTCGACAACTCGGCCGTGGCCCTCGCGGTCAGCGATCTCATCAAGGACAAGAACGTCACGATGGCCATGGGCGCGTCCAGCTCGCGGCTCATCAACGAAAGCTGCGGTCCGCACCAGATCATGCTGCTGCTCGACAATGGCACCCTTGCGCGGGCCGTGACCCTGCCGCAGCTCGAGGCCGGCGCAAAGGACTGGTACTTCATCACCGTCGACTACGCGCTCGGCCACGACCTGGAAGCGCAGGCCACCAAGGCGATCGAGGCCAATGGCGGCACCGTCAAGGGGTCGGTCGTCCATTCGCCGCAGGCCACCGACTTCTCGTCGTTCCTGCTGCAGGCGCAGTCGAGCGGGGCGACCAACATCGCGCTGGCCACGTTCGGCGCATGGCAGAACGCCATCGCCAAGCAGGCACAGGAATTCGGTGTGCAGCAAAGCCTGTCACCGTTCTACCTGGCCGATACCGACATCAAGTCGGCCGGCCTCGACACCCTTCAGAACGTGACCGGGACGATCCAGTTCTACTGGGACGAAAACGACGCGACGCGGGCCTTCTCGGATCGCTTCCGCGAGGATTTCGGCCGTCCGCCGACGTTCACCAACGCGTACCACTATGAATTCACGACCCATTACCTGAAGGCGATCGAGGCCACGGGCGGCACCGATGCGGATGCCATTCAGGCGTGGATGCGCGACAACCCGATGGCGCTGATCAACGGCGACACCGCCACGATCCGCGAGGACGGAGCGGTCGTCCGCGATGTCCTGTCCTACCGGACCAAGACCCTGGCCGAAAGCACGGGCGACTGGGATTTCCTCGAGATCACCGGCAAGGTCGATGGCGAAAGCATTGCCCAGCCGCTTGCCGACAGCGCCTGCCCGCTGGTCGCGTCGAACTGATCGACCGCCAAGAACTGGAACGGGCGCGCGATCCGTCGCGCGCCCGTTCTGCATGGGCCGATGCCGTGCTGCGGGGTCAGTAGACCGCGCGCCCGCCCGACAGGTCGTAGACATGCCCGGTGCTGTAGCTGCAGGCCGGCGAGGACAGCCAGGCCACCAGCTCGGCGGCCTCTTCCGGCTGGCCCTTTCGCTTCATCGGGATCATCGCGACAGCGGCGTCCATCGCGCCCGGGGTGGCCGCCGCCGCCTCGTCCGCGAGGGGCGTTGCAAAGACGGTCGGGCAAATGGCGTTCACGAGAACCCCGGTTGTCGCAAGCTCGCGCCCGATGGACTTGGTCAGGCCGATGACCCCGGTCTTGGCCGCGACATAGGGCGCCATCTGGGGGCTTCCGTCCTTTGCCGCCTGGCTGGTCGTGTTGATCACCCGGCCCCAGCCCGCGTCGATCATCGACGGCAGGAACGCCTGGCAGGTGTGGAACACGCTGTCGAGATTCACGGCGAGCGCCTTGCGCCAGACGTCCGGCGTCAGTGTGGTAAAGGGGCCGAAGGCGACGTTGTGGCCGGCACAGTTGAACAGGATGTCCAGCCCGCCCCAACCCCCGAGCAGCGCCTCGGCCCCCGCCGACACCTGCGCGGGGTCCGACACGTCGACCGAGGCGATCGTCACCTCTCCAAGCGGGCCAAGGGCGTCACGCGCGGCGGCGAGCTTGGCCATGTCGCGGCCCCAAAGCGCGACACGCGCGCCGTTTTCCAGGTAGAGCCGCGCCGTGGCCAGTCCGATCCCGGACCCGCCCCCGGTCACCAGGGCGCGCCGACCCTCGAGGTCGTACCGCCCCACGATCAGCACCCCTTGAAGTCGGGTTTGCGACGGTCGGCAAAGGCGGTCAGCCCTTCCCAGACGTCGTCGGTGGCGGCGAGACGGGCCATCGCCTGCGCCTCGTGCTCGAGCTGGGTCTCGAACGGCTCGGTCCGGGCCGACAGGATCGTGCGCTTGATCTCGCCGTAAGCCCGTGTCGGCCCGGCAGCCAGCTTGCGGGCCGTCTTTTCGGCCTGCGCCATCAGCTCCTCTGCCGGGACGACGAAATCGACCAGGCCCGCGCCCTGCGCCTCTTCGGCGGTGAGCGTTTCGGACAGCATCAGGAACCGCTTGGCCCGGGCCAGCCCCATCCGGTTCGACAGCGACACGGTCGAGCCGGAATCGCCGCAATAGCCGATGCCGGTGAAGGCGGCGACAAAGTTCGTGCCGGCCGCGGCGAAGGCCACGTCGCTATGGGCGACAAGCGAGACCGAGCCGCCGACCGCGTCGCCGTGCACGGCCGTGATCACCGGCGCGTTCATGCGTTGAAAGCGGGCGAGCCCGGCATGCAGGCTGGCGGTCCAATCCAGCACCTTGGCCGGCAGGCCCGCGCGGTCCGCCAGAAAGGCCCGGATGTCACCCCCGACCGAAAAGAACCGTCCCTCGGCCGAGATGAACACGGCGCGCACCGACGGATCGACCGAGAGCGCGACCGAGAGGTCACAGAAATCCTTGCAGAAATCCCCGTCAATCGGGTTGCCACGCTTTGCTTCTGTCAGCGTGATCCGGGCCAGGCCCTCGTCTGTCGTGCAGGTCAGCGTCTTGTAATCCGTCCGCATCTTTCCCGTCTCCTCCGCATTTCGCAAGTATCGTACATTTTAGTATGGTATTCTAGCGTACTGTTAGTCTAGCCTGTCCGCGTGCGAAAGAACAAACGAAACACAGCGCGGAAAGGGCAGGGATGACCACGCCAGAAACCATCTCTTTCACCAACGAGCCGGACACCCCGCCGGCGGGATACGCGCAGATCCCCTATGGTGAGCCTGAAACATTCGCCGGCCCCTATTACGAACGCGAGGCGGACGGGCGGTTCCAGCTTGGCTTCCGGGTCAAGCGACGCCACATCAACCATGGCGGGTTCCTGCATGGTGGCTTCATCGCCACGTTCTGCGACCTGCAGGTGCGGCCGATCAAGCTGGCGCTGGGACTGTTCGAGTTCTCGCCGACCGTGAGCATCGCGGTGGATTACCTCGAAAGCGGCAAGCTGGGCGACTGGATCTGGATGGAGCCGGAGCTGGTCAAGCAGACCGGCAAGATGCTGTTCACGCAGGCCATCGTCATGGCCGAAGACCGGGCCATCGCGCGCACCAACGCGATCTACCGCATCATGCGCCATGATACCGGCGCGAAAGAGCCGACCCGGCCGACCTGAAGCCGGGCGGCCGGGGCCGCGGACCTACTTTCTGGTGAACCCCCGGCTTGCCGCCCTTTCGGCAAGCGAGCCCGTCCCGCGGATCAGGATCTGGGTACGGTTCTCAAGCTCGAGCGCGGCGGCAAGGCTGCCGGCCTCGAGGTTGGCCCACATGCCCCGCTTGGTCAGCCAGGTGTTGAGTGATCCGTTCTGTGCGATCTGACCGGCCATCGCCTGCGCCTCGTCCATCAGGGCATCGGGTGCGGTGATCCGCTGGATCAGCCCGATGCGCTCTGCCTCGGCGGCCTCCACCATCCGGCCGGTCAGCATCATCTCGGCCGCGCGGGTCGTCCCGATGGCACGGGGCAGCAGGTAGCTGACCCCGATATCGCAGGAGGACATGCCGACCTTGATGAAGGCGGCGTTGAATCGGGCCTTGTCCGATCCGATTCGCGTGTCGCACCCGAGGGCAAGCCCAAGCCCGGCGCCGGCCGCGGCGCCATTGACCGCCGCGATCGTGGGTTGGGGGATGTCGCGCAGGCGCGTGACGATGGCGGCATAGCGTTCCTGACGCGCCATCCATGCATCGGTTTCCGGGCGGTCGTCGCCCGCCACGCCATCGGCCAGGGACAGGTCGAACCCGGCGCAGAATCCGCGCCCGGCCCCGGTGACGATCAGCACGCGGGCGCGGCTGGTTGCGACCCTGTCCAGCGCCGCGAAGAAGGCGCGCACCATGTCGTCGGTGAGGGCGTTCAGCTTGTCGGGTCGGTTCAGCGTCAGGACCGCGACGTCGCCGTCCAGCCCGTCCAGGAGCATGCTCTCGTCGCTCACCGCCCCTTGCGCTCCTTCGCCTGCGAGGCCGTCAGCGCCTCGCGCGCCTTCGCCCAGTCCTCGTCCGTCATCTTGCTCATTTCGGCAAAGGTCGAATGTGCCGTCAAGCGGTGGCCGCCGTCGATCGGGATCGTTGCCCCGTTCACATACTGGCATTCGTCCATCATCAGGAAGATCATCAGGTTGCGCAGCTCGTCCATTTCGCCAAAGCGGCGCAGCGGCACCATGTCAGGCTGGGTCGCGCCGAAGGACGAGCCCGGAATGGGGTTCAGTTTCTCCCACGCGTTCTCGGTGGGGAAGGGGCCCGGCGCCACGGCGTTGAGGCGGATGCCCTTGTTGCCCCATTCCGCCGCAAGGCTCATCGTCATCGCGTGAATCGCCGTCTTGGCCATTGCGCAGGGCACGACATAGGCCGATCCCGACCAGACCCAGGTGACGAGGTTCGACAGCACCGTGCCCGGCAGGCCGCCCTTGATCCAGCGCGTTCCGCAGGAATGGGTGGCGTAGAACGACCCGTCCATCACCGTCGCCCGCACGGCATCGTAGGCCCGGTGCGAGATCGATTCGGTCGGCGCGATGAAGTTCGCCCCCGCGTTGTTGAGCAATCCGGTCAGCGGGCCGCCCTGCCAGAGGTCCTCGACCATCGCATCGACGGCCTCCGCGTCGCGGATGTTCACCGTGCGATACTCGGCCGTCCCGCCCGAGCGGTCCTCGATCTCGGCCACGGCGTCCTTCAGCACGTCCTCGCGCCGTCCGCAGATCGCGACATGGGCGCCGTGCGCGGCAAAGCCAACCGACATCTCCTTGCCAAGACCTGTACCGCCTCCGGTCACGAGGATGCGTTTCCCGGCCAGCAGGTCCTTGCGATATGGGCTCATGTCATGTCCTCCCGTTGACTCCGACGCAGCGCGGCAGATGATATGTGTACCGTAAAGTACGTCAGAGTATTAAAGTGTCGCGTCACGTGTTGCAATGGTTCGCTACCATACTATAAATGACCTGACCATTGAAAACGCGGAGAGGGAGCGCGGGATATGACGGAGTTTCCGGACCTGAAGGAATTTCGGCTCGAGAGGACGGAGGACGGGATCGTCCACATGATCTTCGATGCGCCGGGCCGCTCGATGAACGTCTTCTCGAACCGCGCGATCCACGAGGCAGAGGCCTTTGCCGACTGGCTCAAGTCGGCCGATGTGAAGGGCGTGGTGATCTATTCCGGCAAGGACACGGCGTTCTGCGCCGGGGCGGATCTGAGCGAGCTGTCCTCGGCCTATGAAATGATCATGTCGACCCCCGAAGCCGAACGCGATGCCGTCACGGTCAAGGAATATTCGCCCATCGGCCGCGCCTTCCGCAAGCTCGAGACGGCGGGCAAGCCGGTCGCGGTTGCGGTGAACGGGCTGGCGCTTGGCGGCGGGTGCGAGCTGGCGCTGGCCTGTCATTACCGCGTGCTGACGGATGCCAAGGGCGTCGCGCTGGGCCTGCCGGAATCGCTGGTCGGGCTGTTGCCCGGCGGCGGCGGCACGCAGCGGATGCCCCGCGTTGTCGGGATCGGGCCAAGCCTGCCGATCCTGCTGGAAGCCGGTCGGTTCACGGCGCAGGAGTCGCTCGATCTTGGCCTTGCGCATGAGGTCGTGGCATCCGGACAGGAGGTCGCCGCGGCGGAAGCCTGGATCCGGTCCAACCCGGACCCGCGCCAACCGTGGGATCGGGCAGATTGGCGGAACCCGACAGCGGACGAGGTCAAGGCAGAGGTCGACCCGACCCGGTCCGAGATCCTGCGCAAGCAAGGCGGACACTACCCGGCAGAACCCGCGATCCTCGACTGTCTGTACAGGGGGCTGGTCGTGGACATGGACGAGGCGGTGGCCGTCGAGATCGACATCTTCAAGGATCTCGTCCAGCGGATCGAACCGCGCAACATGATTGCCGCGCAGTTCCTCGGCCGGGTCGAATTCGACCGGCGCAAGCGGAAGGACGCGCTGCCGGACTACCTCGACGGTTTCACCTCGGCCATGGCCGAGGCGACCCGTGCCGCGATTGCCAAGCGCGGCGCGGTGGGGCAGGCGGCCGCCAAATTCGCCGGGATCACGATCGACGGCCCGGTGACCTGGGACGAGGCGCAGGCCGCCGAGACCGCCGCGCGTCTGCCGCAATGGTTCCTTGCCCCCCGCGACGAGACCGAGACGACCGCGCTGGCCATCCTGTCCGACGTGGCGCTTGCCGCCGAAACGTGGACGGACCGGGTGCCCGACGCCGACCGCAACATGGTCGATTGCGCCACGACGCGGGCGGCAGGTTTTCCCGGCTATCTGGGCGGTCCCTTCCTGTTCCTCGCGCAATTCGGGGCAGAGGGGTGCCGGCAAGCTTCGGCGGCCTAACCTGTCGGCAGAGCGCGCAGGGCGCGGCGCAGCAGCTTGCCGGTCTCGGTGACCGGCAGGCTTTCGACAATCACGATCTCGCGCGGATGCTTGACCCGTCCCAGGGTCCGGTCGAGATGCGACCGGACCAGATCGGCCAGATCGTCCGGCGCCCCGGCGGCGGGCACCACGAAGGCCACCGGCCGTTCCTCGAACTCGGGGTCCGGCATGCCGACGACCCCGCAGGCGGCGACATGCGGCGCCGATTCGATGGCGGCCTCGATCTCTTGCGGGTAGAGGTTCACGCCGCCCGAGATGATCATGTCGTCGGCCCGGTCCGACAGGTAGAGATAGCCATCGGACTCCACATGGCCGATGTCGCCGAAGGTCTGGTATCCCTGCCGGCTGGTCTTGCCCGCTGTCTTCTCGGGATCGCCCAGGTAGGCAAACGGCGGGATGCCCGAGAAAAAGATGCGCCCCGTCTCGCCGGGCGGCAATTCGGCGTCGTCCGGTCCAAGGATGTGCAGCCGGCCCTTGATCGCGGGTCCGACCGAGCCGGGATGCGCCAACCAGCCCGGGCCGTCGATCATCGTCAGGCCCACCCCCTCGCTGCCCGAGTAGTATTCGGTCAGGATCGGCCCCCACCACGCCATCATCGCCCGTTTGAGCGCCGGGGTGCAGGGCGCAGCCCCGTGCAGCGCCTGCACATGGGTCTTGCCCGAAAAGGCCGCGCGCAGGTCTTCGGGAAGCGCCAGCAGCCTGCGGAACATGGTCGGCACCCACTGGCTTGTCGTCAGCCCATGCGCATCGATCAGCTCGAGGGCGCGCGCGGCGTCGAATTTCGGCATGACGACCGCGGTGCCCCCGGCGGCCGTCACGGCGAGAACAAAGCGCAGCGCGGCCGCATGGTAAAGCGGCTGGGTCGACAGGTAGCGCGTGCGGTCCGACAGGCCGAACAGCTGGACAAGGTCACGGGCGAAGCCCGGCAGCAGGTGGGCCTGATCGGGGCTGGGCAGGGGGCGCAGGATCCCCTTGGGCGCGCCCGTCGTGCCCGAGGAATACATCATCAACGCGCCGGGGCTTTCATCCGTCACCGGGTCGGCCGGATGGTCCCTGACATCGAGCGGCAGGACGGGCACCCCCACCTCGGCCAGCTGCGCCGAGAAATCCGGCGCCGCGAACACCAGCCGCGCCGTGGAGTTCGCGACGATATAGGCCGTCTCGCGCGGGCTGAGCCGCGTGGGCACGGGCGTAAGGTAGACACCCGTGCGATGCGCGGCCCAACACAGCGCCACGATCTCGGGCGCATTGCCGACAAGCGCGGCGACATGGTCCCCGCGCGCCAGCCCATTGGCGCGAAAGGCCTGGGCAAAGCGGTTGCTGCGCGCCTCGAGTTCGGCATAGGTCCAGACCGCTCCGCCATCGAGAACGAGGGCCGCGCGCGCCGGGTCGCGGTCCGCCCAGTCGCGCAGGCCGGGTCTCATGCGTCGGTGCCAAGCACGGCGGCAAGCGAAACGGGCCCTTCGGGATCGTCGCCTGCCTCCATGAACACGGCGCTCGCCTGCAGCACCGCGCGGTCTCCAACCGTGCCGGTGAACTGCGCGAAATGCAGGGTGCGGCCGTGCTTGTTGGCCCGCGTGCGCACCTCGACCCAGTCGCCCCGGTCGACCGGGCGCAGAAATTCGATGGTCAGCGACACGGTCACGAGGCTGTGGTCCACGACTCCCCCCGACACCCGTACGGCATAGGCGGCCTGGTCCGCGAGCGAGGCCATCATGCCGCCGTGGCAGACCCCTCGCCCGTTGACGTGTCGTTCGGCACAGCGAAAGGCAAGGATCATGTGCCCGTCCTCCATCTTGCCGAAGAACGGCCCGATGAGCAGGTCGTAGCCGCCGCGATCCCCGATCCGGTGGAAGCCTTCGGGCGGGGCGGGGTCCGTTTCGCGGACGAGCATGTCCATGATGCGGTCGGTGTCGGTCATCAGAGGTTCCGCGAAATGAGTTCTTTCATGATCTCCGACGTGCCGCCGTAGATCCGTTGCACGCGGGCATCGGCGTAAAGCCGGCAGATCTCGTATTCCCGCATGAAGCCGTAGCCGCCGTGCAGCTGAACGCAGGCGTCGACGACGCGGCCCTGCAACTCGGTGGCCCAGAGTTTCGCCTTGGAGGCGTCGTAGGTCGTCAACGCGCCCCGCAGGTGACGCGAGATGCACTGATCGATGAACGCCCAGCCGACCGACAGCTCGGTCGCCATGTCGGCCAGCTTGTGCCGCGTGACCTGGAACGTGCCGATGGGTTTGCCGAAGGCCTCGCGCTCACGTACGTAGGCCAGCGTGATGTCGAATGCCTTCTGCGCAGCGGCGATCGAGGTCACGCCGATGACAAGCCGTTCCTGTGGCAGTTCCGTCATCAGGATGCCCATCGCCTGACCGACTGGACCCAGCGTGTTGGCGACCGGAACGCGCACATCGGTGAACGAAATCTCGGACGTGTCCGCCGATATCTGGCCAAGCTTGTCGAGGTTGCGCCCCCGCGCATAGCCGGGTCGGTCCGTTTCGACCACGATCAGGCTCATGTTGCCCGACCCGCGCCCCTCTGAGGTCCGCGTCACCACGATGACAAGGTCGGCATGCTGCCCGTTCGAGATGAAGGTCTTGGCACCATTGATGATCCAGTCGTCGCCGTCCCGCCGGGCCGATGTGCGGATGCCCTGCAGATCCGACCCGGTTCCGGGTTCGGTCATCGCGATGGCACAGACCAGGCTTCCGTCGACCATGCCGGGCAGCCAGCGGGCCTTTTGTTCGTCATTGGCCTGGGACAGCAGGTAGCCAAGGCAGACATCGGAATGGACCGAGACATCCGCCGCAGGGCCCATGAACCCGGAATAAGCCAGCTCTTCGGCCACGACCGTGTGCATCCGGAAATCGGCGTCGAGGCCGCCGAAGCTTTCGGGAACCGAGGGGCACAGCAGGCCGGTCTGGCCCAGCTTGCCCCACAGCGCCCGATCCACGATGCCGTTGCGTTCCCAAGTGTCGAAATGCGGGGCGATTTCCCGCTGGCAGAAGCGCCGGACGACGTCGCGCAACTGATCATGCGTGTCGTCGTAGATCTCGCGGTTGGTCAGCACCTGATTCTCCCATATCCAACGGCGGCATTAATCGTTCGCCAATTTATGGTATGGTAGATTACCTTTTCGGGTGGCGCAACGCTATGCGTCCAGCTGGGATGATTTGAGGTCGTCGGGGTTCGAAAGGCCGACGAGGTTCTGCTTCATTTGAAACAGGGTCTTTGACGTGATCTCTAGGTCTTCGCGCGAAATCCCCTCGAGGATCTCCTGGTTGAAATTCGCCGTCACCGGCGCGATGTCGTCTATCAGCTTGCGGGCCTTGGAGGTCAGGAAAACGCGCTTGACCCGCCGGTCCTTCTCGTCGGCGACGCGCTCGACGAACCCGGCGCCCTGCAGCCGGTCGATGAGCGAACCAAGCGCCACCTTGCCGACGTCCAGATCGTTTGCCAGCTTGGTCTGCGGCAGGCCGTCATTGCGCGAAATGAACGCGAGGACCCACCATTGCGAGCGGGTGATGCCCAGTGGAGCGAGTTCTCGGTCGAAGTTCACACGCCTCAGGCGGGAAACATCATGTATAAGATAACCTAGCCGAAGCTCCCAAGATCTTGTGTCGTTTTCCATATGTGACCGTCCAGTTAGTAAGATTTCGACCTTATTAGCTAACATATATTGCGCAGTCTACAAGTAACCAAGCGGATAATAACCCAGACGGTGACACTTCGGCTTTACGTCATTGATACGGTAGCATACTATCTTGGGGAAAGCCGAACATGGCGAGGGAGGAAATAGTGCGGAAATCCAAGAAAGTCATCGTGAGCTGCGCCATCACCGGGTCGATCCATACGCCCACGATGTCGCCCTACCTGCCGATCACGCCCGACCAGATCGCGTCCGAGGCGATCGCGGCGGCCGAGGCGGGCGCAGCCATCCTGCACCTGCATGCGCGCCACCCCGAGACCGGGCAGCCCAGCCAATCGCCCGAGCATTACGCCCAGTTCCTGCCGCGCATCAAGCAAAGCTGCGACGCGGTCGTGAACATCACCACCGGGGGCGGCCTTGGCATGTCGCTCGACGACCGCCTGGCCGCCGCGGTCTGGGCCAAGCCCGAAGTCGCCTCGATGAACATGGGCTCGCTCAACTTCAACATCTCCGGTGCGGCCGGGCGGATCACAGAGTTCGAGAATGACTGGGAAAAGCCCTATCTCGAAATGACCAAGGACTTCATCCTGTCCAATACCTTCGCCCAGATCGAACGGGGCGTGTCCGAGCTGTCGGCCAATGGCACGCGGTTCGAATTCGAATGCTACGATATCGGCCATCTCTACAACGTGGCCCATTTCGCCGAGCGCGGTCTGATCAAGCCGCCGTTCTTCATCCAGGGCGTGTTCGGCATCCTGGGCGGCATCGCGGCCGAGACTGAACATCTGGCCCACATGCGCCGCACGGCCGACAGCCTGTTCGGCGAGGATTACTACCTGTCCTGCCTCGGGGCCGGGCGGCACCAGATGCCGTTTGCCGTGTCGAACGCGCTGGCCGGGGGGCATGTGCGCGTCGGACTCGAGGATTCGATCTACATTTCCAAGGGCGAGCTGGCCAAGTCCAACGCTGACCAGGTGGCCAAGATCGTGCGCATCCTGGGCGAGCTGTCCATCGAGATCGCGACGCCGGACGAAGCGCGCGAGATGCTCGATCTCAAGGGGCCGGGGGCGGTCGGGTTCTGAGCGTAGGCCCTAACGTAAACCGGTCCGCACCTGGTCCGGCCTGAACGCCCGCCCGTCATCGGGCGGGCGATGTTCTTGGTGCCTCCGACGCAAGGGCTCAGACCATTGGGGTGGCGGGGGGCACAACGGGCGCGTGCCGGCTTTCGCGGTAGATCGTGTAAAGACCCGAGGCCACGACGACGGCCGATCCGATCCATGTGAACAGGTCGGGCAGATCGCCGAACACCAGGAATCCCCAGAACGTCGAAAAGAGGATCAGCGAATAGTGCATCGGAGCGACAACCACCGCATGCGCGATTTCGAGGGCGCGGATGATCAGAAGCTCTCCGATCGCGGCGCAGGCGGCCATCAGCGCGAAGCAGAAGATGTACAGCGGGTCCGTCGGCGTCTTCCAGACCAGGACCATGGGCACCAGCAACAGCGCACAGGCCGTCAGGGCGGTATAGGCCACGGTGGTCACGGTCGCCTCGCCGTTGCCGAGCGAGCGTGACACGATCTGGCGTACGGCGAAACAGGTCGCGGCCAGCACGACAAAGGCGATGGCCGGGTGCAACACGCCGGCGCCCGGGCGGATGATGATCAACACGCCCAGGAATCCCACCGTGATCGCGGCCCATCGGCGGGGTCCGACCTTTTCGCGCAGCAGCACTGCGCCGAGGAATGTCACGATGAACGGCGCGATGAAGCTGACCGCCACGGCTTCGGCAAGCGGGACGTGCTGGACCGCGACCACGAAGCTGAGGGACGAGACCACGGCAATCGCGCCGCGAAACAGCTGCAGGCCCGGCTTGCGCGTGCGCAGGATGCCGGGGCCTTTCATGGCGAGCATCAAGAGGACCGCGGCCATCAGCCCGAAGAACCGCGCCCAGGTGATCTGGAACGCGTGGAATTCGGCGGTCAGAACCTTGGCCAGCATGTCAGCGCAGGAAAACGCGAGAAAGCCGCATGTCATCAGGACAAGCCCGCGTCGGTTGCGCGCAGCCATGTCGGTCAAAGGGGCGTCCACATTCGTCATGACAGCTCCGTTACGCGGTGTCCCCGGCCCTGTCCACACGTGAAAAATGGCGGCGCCAAGGCGCCGCCAGGTCAGGGAGGTATCAGGTGCGCGCTTCGGCTTGCTTGGCCATTTCGCGTGCGATGATCAGTTTCATGATCTCGATCGAGCCGCCGGCGATCTTGGTGATCCGGGCATCGGCATAGGCGCGCGCGATGGGATATTCCCACATGTACCCCCAACCGCCGAACAGCTGCAGGCATTCGTCGACCACCTTGCAGTGCAATTGCGTGGATAGCATCTTGAGCTTGGCCGCGTCCACGCTGTCCAGCTTGCCGTCCATGAACAGCGTGATGCACTTGTCGGTGAAGACCCGCATCGAGGTCGCCTCGGCCTCCAGCTGGGCCAGGACGAACTGGGTGTTCTGCTGGTCAAAGATCGACTTGCCAAAGGCCTTGCGGTCGCGCGTGTAATCCACGGTCATCTGGATGACCGATTCCGCCACGGTCGTCGACCGCACCGCCTGCGCCAGCCGTTCCTGGCTGAGCTTGGTCATCATCAGGCTGAAGCCCTGGCCCTCTTCGCCCAGCATGTTCTCGGGCGGCAGGCGCATGTTGTCGAAGAACAGCTCGGACGTGTCCTGCGCATGCATCCCCAGCTTCTCGAGGTTCTTGCCGCGCTTGAACCCCTCGCGGTCGCCCTCGACCAGGAACAGTGTCACGCCCTTGGCGCCCGCATCGCCGTCGGTCTTGGTGGCCAGCACCAGCACGTCGCAGCTTTGCCCGTTCGAGATGAACACCTTCTGGCCGTTCACGACGAACTCGTTGCCTTCGCGCACGGCCTTGGTCCGGATCGCCTTGAGATCCGATCCGGCATGCGGTTCCGTCATGCCCAGAGAGCCGATCCATTCGCCGGAAACCATCTTGGGCAGGAACTTCTTTTTCTGGTCCTCGGTGCCGAAGCTGTTGATGTAGGTCGCCACCAGGTCGGTGTGGATCAGAAAGCCGGGCCCCGACGCGCCAGCCTTCCACAGTTCCTCGAAGACCACCACGTCGAACAGGTAATCCAGCCCCAGCCCGCCGTATTCCTCGGGCACGGTGCAGCACAAAAGACCCTGCGCGCCGGCCTTGAGCCACAGCTCGCGCGGGACCACGCCATCCTTTTCCCACTGGGCATGGTAGGGGATGATCTCCTTTTCCACGAATTTCCGTACGGATTCGCGGAAGATCTCGTGCTCTTCCCGGAACAGGTCGCGTTTGATCATCTCGGCTCTTTCATTTCGTACACTAGGTTACTTTATCAGTGACCCATGTCGTAAGCAACCATACGGTTTGTATGTGTATGTAGTTTATTCCGGCTCGCCGGACAGGATGTTCCGATGGGCGGGATCGGCGATGCGGATCAACGCGGCGCGGCGCTCTGCCGGGCCCTTTCCGCGCAGGTCGGCCACGCCGTTTTCGGTCACCACCACGTCCACGTCGAATCGCCCGAGCGACACGGGGCCGGTGCCTGTCCCGGCGGGGACGATTCGGCTGACCCGGGATTTGCCGGCGGTCGCGGGCAGGGCGATGATGCGCAGGTCACTCGCGCCCCGAGCGCCGGCGGCGAAATCCGACGCGCCGCCGGGGCCCGAAACAGGGCCGCGCGGCGTCGCCTCGGCATGGACATTGCCCGCAAGGTCGACCTCGATGGCCGAGTTGACCGTCACTAGCGGGTCGATGCGCGCGAGAACCTCGATGGCATGGGTGTGCGACGGTGGGCGGAACGCGAACTCCGGTCGCGAGATGGCGCCGTAGATCCGGTCGGTCCCGATGGCGACGCCCGCTGTGATCGGGGCCTCGGGCCGCAGGGCGCCGGCCTCGAGCAGGTCCAGCGTGCTGTCGCCGATGAGGCCGGAATGAATCGCCAGATCGCGCTTGCCGGTGAGCCCCCGCAACACGGCCTCGGGGATGCGTCCGACCCCCGTCTGAAGCGTGGCCCCGTCGGGGATCAACCGGGCCACATGGGCCGCGATGGCCTGCGCGGTCGCGTCGGTGCCGGGATCTTGCTGCGGCAGGGGGCTTTCGGCCTCCACCACCGCGGTCAGGCGGTCGAACGGGATGCCCGGCGTGCCGCGCGTGGCGGGCAGGGCCGGGTTGATCTGTGCGATCAGCACCGGGACCTGCTGCCAGATGTCGGCAATGAAATCGGTCACCGGGCCGAAACTGCACAGGCCGTCCGCGTCCGGCGACGCCAGCATGACGACCGCCGCATCGGGCGGCGCGGCGCGCAGATGGGCGCCGATGTCGCGGTAGCAGAACGGCAGGTAGCGCACCTGGTCCGACGCCGCGTTCATCTCGGGCGTAATGAAGAAGGTCTCGATCCCTGCGCCGGTGTCCAGCACCGCGGTCAGATCGTTCAGGCCGGGCACGAAGATGCCGGTAAAGGTCAGGCCCGGCAGCCGGTGCCCGGCCCATGCGCCCCGCAGAACCGGACCATCCGTCGAGCATCCCGAGATCCAGACCCGCCCCGTCCGGGGCAGGCGGCCGGCGATCTGGTCGGCGGTGATCCGGTCCGGCGCCACGGCTCAGTCCACGAACTTGTGGAAGTCGGGCTTGCGCTTTTCGTTGAAGGCGTTGACGCCTTCCTTCGATTCATCGGTCGCGTAGTACAGCTTGACCGCGTGGAGCGCGAGGTTCGAGATGCCGCGGATGTTGTCGCTGTCGGCGTTGAACGACCGCTTGAGGAACGCGATGGCCGTGGGCGACCGTTCGGCCAGCGTATCGGTCCATTCGGTGACGGCGGCGTCCAACTCGGCGGCCGGGACCACCTTGTTGATCAGGCCCATCGCCTCGGCCTCGGCGGCGGTATAGGTCTTGTTGAGGAACCAGATCTCGCGCGCCTTCTTTTCGCCGACGGTCCGCGCCAGCAGGGCGGTGCCCCAACCGGCATCGAAGGACCCGACCTTGGGTCCGACCTGGCCCAGCTTGGCGGTGTCGGCCGCGATGGCCATGTCGCAAAGCGTGACCAGCACGTTGCCGCCGCCGATGGCAAAGCCGTTGACCCGCGCGATCACCGGCTTCGGCGTGTCGCGGATCAGGCCCTGGATCTCGTCGATGGGCAGGCCCACGACACCGCGTCCATCGTAATTGCCTTCGTGGGCCGACTGGTCGCCGCCGGTGCAGAACGCCTTGTCACCCGCGCCCGTCAGCACGATCGAGGCGACGTCCTTGTCGTTGCCCGCCAGGTGAAAGGCCGTGATGAGCTCTTCCAGCGTCTGGCCGCGGAAGGCGTTGTAGACCTTGGGGCGGTTGATTGTGATCCAGGCCGCGCGGCCCTTCACGTCATACAGGATGTCGGTGAATTCGGGGATCTTGCTCATTGCTGGGCTCCTCCTGCTAGCGTTTCGTCTGCCCCGTGGGGCGTTTCTTGTAGATTCCGTTGGTGCGGGCGACCGGCTGACCGTTCACCCGCATCATGCCCTGGAAGAAGGTGAGGGATTTCGTGTCCCGCGTCACCTCGGGCGTCGCCTCGACCCAGTCGCCCGCCTGCACGGGGGCAAGAAAGTCGATGCCCAGCGTGATCGTCGGCGCCGCGCCCGAGAAATTGCCGACCGCAAGCGCATAGCCCTGCATGTCGGCGAAGACGGCGAGGATGCCGCCATGGCATGTCCCCGCCGCGTTCATGTGTCGGTCGAGGGCGCGAAAGCCGATGACCGCCCGGCCTTCGTCGATGAAGAACGGGCCGTTGAAGCGTTCCGCCTCGGTCGCGTTGTCCAGCGGGCGGAACCCGGCCGGCGGCGCCGCGTCCTGATCGGTCGCAGCCGCCATCAGATCATGTTCATCCCGCCCGAGACCGAGATGGTCTGGCCGGTGATGTATGCGGCATCGCCAGAGCCAAGGAAGGCCACGATGCCCGCGTAATCCTCGGGCTCGCCCATGCGGCGCAGCGGAATGCCGCGGACCATGGCGTCCTTCCATTTCTGCGCCTGCTCGCCTTCGCCAAGGACGGTCTGCATCATCGGCGTGTTGGTCGGGCCGGGGCAGACGGCATTCATGAGGATGTTGTTGCGCGCCAGCTCGCGCGCCACGGACTTGGTGAAGGCGATGATGCCGCCCTTGCAGGCCGAATAGACCGCCTCGGTCGAGGTGCCGACCCGCGCCGCGTCGGAAGCGATGTTGATCACGCGCCCGCCGCCCCGTTCGACCATGCCCGGCAGCACGGCCTTGTGCGTGTTGAGCGGGCCCGACAGGTTGATCGCAATGATCTTGTCCCACAGGTCCTTTTCGGTGGCAAGGAACGGCGCCGGCTTGTCCCAGCCCGCGTTGTTGACCAGCATCCAGGTCGGTCCGACCTCGTCTTCGGATTTCGCCACGGCCGCGTTCACCGCGTCCTGGTCGGAAATGTCCACACTGTAGATCCGGACCGTTCCGCCATGGCTGGCGGCTTCGTCGACCGTGGCCTGCGAGGCGTCCGGGTTCATGTCGAAGATCGCGACATTCATCCCCTCTTGGGCCAGGCGCAAAGTGATCGCGCGTCCGATTCCCTGTCCGCCGCCGGTGACGATTGCGGTTTTCCCTTTAAGATCCAGCACGTTGCCTCCCTTTCATCCATGCAAGCGGGCCGCGTTGCGTCCCGCGATTTCGTCCGTTACCAAAATAATATGCTTGCGTACGGTACGCTTGCAAGGTTATTTTGGAAGAAACTTCGAAGGAGGCCATACATGTCCGCCAACAGCGTGAAAACGGCATCCGGTTACCTGCCCCTGTTGCGGTTCGACCGGAGCGTCGCGCGAAAGGAATTGCGCTGGTCCGGACTTGGCGGCAGCGGGAAGGGGCGCCGGGCGGTTGCCGGTTGGGACGAGGATGCCCTGACCATGGCGGTCGAGGCGGCGCGCCTGGCCATCGGCGAGGCCACGCCCGAGGGCGTGACCTTTGCCTCCACCTCCTCGCCCTTTGTCGACCGGTCCATGGCCGGGCTGGTGGCCGAGGCGCTGCATCTGCCCCCCGCGCTGGCCACGCAGGATACCGGCGGCTCGCGCCGCGCCGCCACCTCGGCGCTGATCCGGGCGCTGAGCGGCACCGGCACCGAACTGGTCGCCGCGGGCGAAAAGCGTCGCGCAACTGCGGGCACGACCCAGATCATGGCGTTCGGCGATGGCGCCGGCGCGGTCTCGGTCGGGCCGGGCGCGGGGATTGCCACCTGCCTGGCCACGGTCACGATCAACGCCGACCTGCTGGACATCGTCACCACGACCGAGCGCGGCACGCCCTACGAATCCGAAGCGCGCTTCGTGCGCGATGAAGCGGTGTCCGAGGTCTACGTGCCCGGCATCACGGCCGCACTGGACAAGGCCGGGCTGACCGGCGCCGACATCGCGCTTGCCGTCGTGCCCGAGCCGGTGGGCGGCACCTACCGCGCCGTTGCGAAACTGACCGGCCTGACCGCGCCCAATCTTTGCGAAGAGATTGCCGCAGCCGCAGGCGATCTTGGCGCGGCGATGCCGATCTTCGGTCTCGCTCTTGCGCTCGACCGGGCCAAGCCGGGCGAGCGCGTGCTGGTCGCAGGATTCGGCAACGGCTGCGACATTCTCGTGTTCGAAGTCACCGGGGCGGGCGACCGCTCTGCGACGGATGCGTTGGGGCAGGGGGCCGTGCTGTCCTCCCTCAGTCGGTTTCTGAACCTGGCCGGCGCGCTTGTCCTCGATTGGGGGCCGCGTGCAGAGGTCAATCAGAAAGTCTCTGCCTCAACGCTGCTGCGCCACGGGCGCGACATGCACGGCTTTGTCGGCGGTCGCGATGCCGGCGGGAACGTCCAGTTTCCCAAAACGCCGGTGCCGGTGCGCCCGGATGCGACCGGCCCCGAGGCCTACGAGGACGTCGTGCTGCGCGACGTGCCCGGCAGGGTCGCCTCGATCACGGCCGACCGGCTGAACTTCACCCCCGATCCGCCGTTCTATTTCGGGCTTGTCCAGTTCGAGAACGGCGCGCGGGTCACGATGGAACATTGCGACGTCGAAGGGCCGACCCCCGAGGTGGGCGAGTCGGTCCGCATGCGGTTCCGCATCAAGGCGATGGACCGCCAGCGCCAGTTCCGCACGTATTTCTGGAAGGCCGCGCCGCTGACGCGGCCGTCCCTGACCGAGGAGGGCTGAGAGATGGCCACAGGCATCAAGGACAAGGTCGTCCTTCTCGGCATGGGGCTGACCGAATTCGGCGAGCGCTGGAACATGTCTTCGGACGACCTGATGGTCGAGGCCTTCACCGAGGCATTGGCGGATGCGGGGATCGAGAAATCCGCGATCGAGGCCGCCTGGCTTGGCGCGGCGCTGGACGATGTGAACATCGGCAATTCGGCCATTCCGCTGGCCACGGCGCTGCGGCTTCAGAACATCCCGGTCACCCGGGTCGAGAACATGTGCGCCACCGGGACCGAGGCGCTGCGCGGCGCGGTCTACGCGGTCGCGGCCGGGGCCGTGGACGTGGCGCTTGCGCTTGGGGTGGAAAAGCTCAAGGACACCGGGTTCGGCGGCCTGCCGATCAAGACCAAGGGCCTCGCCAATGACCTGTGGATGCCCTACGGCTCTGCCCCCGGCACCTTTGCGCAGCTTGCCGGGGCCTATCGGGCCAGGCACGGGATCTCTTACGAGGATCTCAAGCGCGGCATGGCGCATGTGAGCTGGAAAAGCCACCAGAACGGCGCGCTTGCCCCCAAGGCGCATCTGCGCAAGCCGGTCGACATGGACACGATACTCAACGCGCCGATGATCGCGGACCCGCTGGGCCTTTACGATTGCTGCGGGGTCTCGGACGGCGCAGCCTGCGCCATCGTCACCACGCCGGAAAAGGCCAGGGCCCTCGGCAAGGCGCTGGAGGACCTGGTGGCGGTCAAGGCGATGCAGATCTGCACCTCGCACGGGTGGGAAAACGCCTATGGCGAATGGGACGGCGCCTCGGTCCGCAATACCCAGATCGCGGCCAGGCGCGCCTATGACGAGGCCGGGATCCGGAACCAGAAGGCCGATATCGGCGTCGCCGAAGTCCACGACTGCTTTTCGATCACCGAGCTTGTCACGATGGAGGACCTCGGGCTCTCGGACGCGGGGCGCGGCGCCTACGATTTCCTGGACGGGGTCTATGACCGCGACGGGGCGATTCCCGCGCAGGTGGACGGCGGGCTCAAGTGCTTTGGCCATCCGGTCGGGGCAAGCGGTCTGCGCATGGCTTACGAGGTCTATGCGCAGCTCACCGACAGGGCCGGCCAGCGGCAGCTGCGCGACGTGAACTTCGGATTGACACACAACCTCGGAGGCCAGCCGTCCAACTCGGTGTCCTCGGTTTCCATTTTTGGGCGGCTCTAGGGAGGAACGCATGGCTGGACGCTGGTACGACCAATTCACCGTCGGCGAGGTGATCGAACACGAAACCCGCCGCACCGTCACGGAAAGCGACAGCATCCTGGTCACGACGCTGACGATGAACCCGGCGGCAATCCACCTGGATTACGATTATTGCGAGGGGACCGAATTCGGGAAGCCGCTGGTCAACTCGATCTTCACGCTTGGGCTGGTGATCGGCCTGTCGGTCGGCGACACGACCCTGGGCACCACCGTGGGCAACCTCGGCTTTAAGCAGACGACCTTTCCCAAGCCGGTCTTTTATGGCGACACCATCCGCGCCACGACAGAGGTCGTCGAAATGCGCGAAAGCAAGTCGCGGCCCACGCAGGGCATCGTCACCTTCATCCATCGCGGGCTGAACCAGCGGGGCGAGGTGGTCTGCGAATGTCATCGCCTCGCGCTGATGATGAAGGAACCGGCATGAGGCTCACCTCGCTCCTCTTTGTTCCGGCGGATTCCGAGAAGAAGTTCGAAAAGGCCAAGGGGATCGGCGCGGACGGGCTGATCCTCGATCTCGAAGACAGCGTGGCCCCGCCCAGCAAGGTGGCGGCGCGCACCGGCCTCTCGGGTTGGATCGACGCGGCCAATGCGCCGCGCGACTGGGGCTTCTGGGTCCGGGTCAATCCGCTCGACACCGGCATGACCGCGGACGATCTGGCCGCTGTCGTGCGGCCCGGTCTCGACGGGATCGTGCTGCCCAAGGCCAATGGCGGGCAGGATGTCGCGACCTTGTCCGACATGATCGACCCGCTCGAGGCGGCGGCGGGCATGGACCCCGGCACGGTGAAGACCATCGTGGTGGCCACCGAAACGGCGGCGGCGATGTTCAACCTCGGCTCCTACGCGCCGGCCCATCCGCGTCTTGCCGCGCTCACCTGGGGCGCCGAGGACCTGGGCGCGGTGGTCGGCGCGACCGCCAACAAGGGCCCCGACGGAGACTGGACGCAGCCGTACCAGCTGGCCCGGTCGCTGTGCCTGTTCGCGGCCGCCAATGCAGGCGTCCCCGCGCTGGATACGCTTTATGCCGATTTCCGCGACGACGCGGGGCTGAGGGCCGCCTGCCGCATCTCGCGGCGTGACGGGTTCCTGGGTCGTCTTGCGATCCATCCGGCGCAGGTCGCCGGGATCAACGCGGCCTTCGCGCCGTCGGACGATGACGTCGCTCTCGCCCGCCGGATCGTCGCGGCCTTCGAGGAAAACCCGGATCTCGGCACCATCGGGATCGACGGGAAAATGTACGACATACCGCACCTCAAGACCGCCCGCCGCACGCTGGCGTCAGTGCGCGAGCAATAGGGAGGGATCATGAAATACGCATCCGCTGAAGACCGCGAGGAAATGCTCGACTCGATCCGCGAGGGCGTGCGCGGTGTCGTCAAGAAGTTCGGCGACGACTACTGGCTCGACCGCGACGACGACGGGAAGTTCCCGCACGAGTTTCACAAGGCGATGGCCGATGCCGGCTGGCTGGGCATCACCATGCCCGAGGAATACGGCGGCGCGGGCCTTGGCGTGTCCGAGGCGGCCGTGATGATGCACGAGGTCGCGGGACATGGCGGCGGCATGGCCGCGGCCTCGACCGTTCATATCAACCTGTTCGGCCCGCACCCGGTGGTGGTGTTCGGAACGCATGAACAGAAGTCCGAATGGATCCCGCGCCTGGTGTCGGGCGCGGACAAGGTGGCCTTCGGCTTTACCGAACCTGACGCGGGGCTCAACACGACCCGGATCAAGACCTTCGCGGAAAAGGTACCCGGCGGCTACCGTGTGAACGGCCAGAAGGTCTGGACCTCGACCGGGCAGGTGGCCTCTAAGATCATGTTGCTGACCCGGACCACCAAGTACGAGGACTGCAAGAAGCCGACCGATGGCATCTCGATCTTCTACACTGATCTCGACCGCGATCACATCACGGTCCAGCGCATTCCCAAGATGGGGCGCAAGGCGGTGGATTCGAACGCGATCTTCATCGAGGACCTGTTCATCCCCGATGAGCACCTGATCGGCGAAGAGGGCAAGGGCTTTTCCTACATCCTGCATTCGCTCAACCCCGAACGGGTGCTGGTCGGCACCGAGGCCGTCGCCATCGGGCGGGATGCGCTTGGTCGCGCTGCGAAATATGCCAAGGAGCGTGTCGTCTTCGACCGTCCCATCGGCCAGAACCAGGGCATTCAGCATCCGCTTGCGGAAAAATGGATGTACCTGGAAAGCGCCTGGCTGATGCTCGAGAAGGCCGCGCAGCTTTACGACGCAGGCAAGCCTTGCGGGGCCGAGGCGAATGCCGGCAAGTTCCTCGGCGCCCGCGCGGGGTACGACGCGGCGTTGCAGGCGGTGCTGACCCACGGCGGTTTCGGCTACGCCAAGGAATACCACGTCGAGCGGTTGCTGCGCGAAGTCACCGTCACGCGGATCGCGCCGGTCACCGAACAGCTCATCCAGTCGTTCATCGCCGAAAAGGTGCTGGACCTGCCCAAGTCTTACTAGGGCAAACGAAATACGAGGGAGGACACCATGGGTCTCATGGATGGAAAGGTCGTTCTGGTCACGGGAGCGGCGCGCGGGGTCGGCCGGGCCGTGGCCCTTGAAATGGCCCGCGCCGGGGCACGTGTCGTGGTCAACGACCTGGGCGTTTCGCTCAAGGGCGACGACCACAGCGACACCCAGCCCGCCGAAGAGGTGGTCCGGGAAATCAAGGCGATGGGCGGCGATGCCATCGCCAACTTCGGATCGGTCGCAAGCTGGGACGATGCGCAGGAGATGGTCGCGCTGGCCATGGACACCTTCGGACGCATCGACGGGGTGATCAACAACGCCGGAAACCTGCGCGACGTGCTGTTCCACAAGATGACCGAGGACGATTTCGACGCCGTCATCGGCGTGCACCTGAAGGGGTCGTTCAACGTCTCGCGCGCCACCGCGCCGCATTTCAAGACGCAGGCGAGCGGCACCTATGTCCACATGGCCTCGACGTCCGGCCTGATCGGCAACCTGGGCCAGGTCAACTACGGCGCGGCCAAGCTCGGCATCGTGGCTATGTCCAAGCTGATCGCGATCGACATGGAACGCTTTGGCGTGCGCTCGAACGCGGTCGCCCCCTTTGCCTGGACGCGGATGGTCAGCTCGATCCCGGCGGATACGCCCGAGCAGCAGAAGCGTGTCGAGGGGCTCAAGAAACTGATCCCGGAAAAGGTCGCCGCGCTGTGCGTGGCGCTGTCGTCGGATGCCGCGCAGGGCGTCTCGGGGCAGGTATTTGGATCGCGCAACAATGAGATCTACCTGTTCTCGCAGCCGCGTCCGATCCGCACCGCCCACACGGCCGAAGGCTGGACGCCCGAGGCCATCGTCGAGCGGGTTTTCCCGCAGTTCGAGAACGACTTCTACCCGCTGCACAAGTCGGGCGACGTCTTTACATGGGATCCGGTCTGATGGCTTTCGATGCGCAGCGACTGCTGGACTGGACCTTCGGCGAGCAACGGCAGAGTTACGACGCCCGCGACGCGATCATCTACGCGCTCGGGGTGGGCCTGCCGATCACACCGGGTGAAAGTGACGACCTCGACTACCTGATCGAGGACCGGCTCACGGTCCTGCCGTCCTTTGCCGTGACACTGGCGACTCCGGGCATGTGGCCCAAGGAACCCGCGCTGGAGATCGTCTGGGAAAAGGTGTTGCACATGGCGCATGCCGTGACCTTCCACACGGCGCTGCCACCGGAAGCCGAGGTCGTCAGCACGGCCCGCGTCACCAGAATCTTCGACCGTGGGGCGGAGAAAGGGGCGGTTTGCTATCTTGAACGCGATGTCACCGATGCGACGGACGGCACGCTCTATTCGACGATCCTGCAAACAGTCGCCCTGCGCGGCGAGGGCGGGTTCGGCGGTGATCCCTTGCCGCGCGCCGCGCGTCCGGTGATGCCTGATCGCGCGCCTGACCACGCCGAAACCGTGGTGACGTCCGACCGGTCTGCGCTGATCTATCGGCTGTCGGGCGACCTCAACCCGCTTCACGCCGATTACGACGCGGCAAGGCGCGGCGGGTTCGACCGTCCGATCCTGCACGGCCTCGCCTCTTACGGCACGGCCTGCGCGGTCATCCTGCGGGCCTTCTGCGACGGCGATCCGACGCGGATGAAGACCCTGAACCTGCGCTTTGCGGGCGTGGTCATGCCCGGCGACCGGCTGGATTTCTTCAGCTGGAAAGATGGCGACCGTGTCCTCTTCGAGGTGCGGGTGGGCGAGCGCGTGGTGATCGACCAGGGTGTCGCAGACCTGGCCTGACCGTCAGTCCACCAGCATCCGGCGCAGGCGAGCCGTCTCGCCTGCGTCCAGCCCGACCACGTTGGACAGGTAGGGCCCGAGCCCGTCGAACCGCATGTCGATGGCGTCCAGCGCCGTGGCCAGGTAACTGGCGTCGGCGCTGATCACCGGGATGAGAACCTCTTCGCGCACCTCGCCGAAATCGACGCCTTGGTCGCGGGCGACAAACCGTTGCTTGAGCGCGGCATGGGCTTCGTTCGTTCGCAGGTAGTCGTCGAAGATGTCGTCACGCGACACGCCGGCCAGATCAAGCAGCAGCGCAACGGCCAGCCCGGTGCGGTCCTTGCCCGCCGTGCAATGGATGGCGAAGGGCCTGTCCTCGGCCAGCAATGTGCGGAAACAGGTTGCAAAAACGCCTGCGAACATCTCGGGAAAGGCGGCATAGATCGCCCGCATCTCATCGGCCGAGGCTTCGGCCGTGCTCGCGGGGTCGGCCAGCACCGCACGCAGATCGCCCGATCGGATCTGGTGGCGCTCTTCGAACACCTGGAACCCGTCGCGCGCGATCAGTGGCGAGGGGCGGCGCGCCTTTTCTCCATCCGAGCGCAGGTCGAAGACCCGCGTCACGCCGAGCGACGCCATCCGGGCCGCCCCGCTGTCACTCAGCCTGTCGAACGCGCCGGAGCGGAACAGGAAATCCTGCCGGATCCTGCCACCGGTTGCAGGATAGGGCGCCACCGCCCGAAAATTGAGAAAACCTTCGGTCATGCCCATACGTCTCACTTCGTTCGGCGCCGTGCCGCTTGTCGTGCAAAGTCGTTCCTCGCCCATGATCGCATTATTGTTAGCTAGATTACAATACGGATATTGACATTCTTGCCCAACTGTCGAGGATGGGCCCGCACGAGGAGGAGCCTGACATGATCGACTGGATCAAGACCGCGCCGGAAATCACGGATCCCGGATACCAGCCGAATGACGACCTGCGTCACCGACCCGAGCCGGGCGGCAAGATGCGGGATTCCCTTTTCTGGCAGCTCATGATGCCCGAACAGGAGCTTGGGTTTCAATGCTACCTCTACCTCGCGGGCGACGGGCGTGCCGGGTTCAACCTGATCCTGTGGGGCACCGACCGCAAACCCCACGTGATCGAACTCGTCCAGGACAGCGTTCCGGACGACATGGATTTCGACGACTTCCGGCTCGAGGGGTTGCACGTCCGGCAGCCCGCCGACCAGAAGACCGCGCGGATCAGCTACGAATCGGACAAGATCAAGCTCGACTACAGCTTTGAAGGGTTTCACGATCCGTTCTCCTACCGCTCGAACCCCGACGGCCTGCCGGACTGGTTCGCCAGGAACCGGCTCGAGCAATCGGGCTGGGTCAAGGGTTACATCGAATACGACGGCAAGCGGATCGACCTCGACCGGATCGGCCATCGCGACCATTCCTGGGGCACCCGCCACTGGCAGGCGCCGCAGCACTGGAAATGGCTGGTGGCCTATACGCCGGACGCCAGCCGCATCGTCAATGCCTGGATCTGGCAGGCCAAGGGCGCCTGGGGCGTCGGCGGCTACGTCATCCGCGACGGCGAACTCGTCCCCATCGCCGAGGTGAAACAGAACGCCACCTTCGACGACGACATGACCCAGCGTTCGGTCTCGGTCGAGATCACCGACATGCGCGGTGGCACCTGCCTGCTGACGATGGAGCGCTACGGGCTTGTCAAACTGCCCACCGGAGGCCGTCACGCCACGATGATCATGGAGGCCGCCTGCCGGGCCCGGATCGACGGCCGGGACGCCGCCGGGCAGTTCGAATGCCAATGGCCGCAAAGCTACCTCGACGCGATGATCGACCTGAACAAGCGTGACCAATGAGCTGGGCCTGGGACGACACGACGCTGGCCGCACTCGAGCGGTTCCTGGAGGCGCATGACCTCTCCGGAGGGGCGCCCGATCCCAGGCCGATCGGCGACGGGCATTCGAACCTCACCTACCTGATCCGGGTCAGGGACGGTCACGCCGTGCTGCGCCGGCCGCCGCCGCCGCCGATCCCGAAAGGTGCGAACGACGTGCTGCGCGAGGCGCATGTTCTGACCGCGCTGGCGGGCACCGACGTGCCAACCCCAAAGGTCTTTGCCGTCGCCCAGGCGGGCGAGGTGCTGGACGTGCCGTTCTACATCATGGCCCACAAGCCCGGCCATGTGATCACCGACAGGCTTGTCGATCCCTTCGGCCCGGGCGACCAGACGATCATGGCCCACGCGATGATCGACGGGCTGGCGGCGCTGCACGCGGTCGACTGGCGCGCCTGCGGTCTCAAAGGCTACGGACGGCCGGAGAATTTCAACGCCCGCCACCTCGGTCGGCTCGAAGGACTGATGGCCCTCAACGACAGCCCGCCGGGCTACCTGACGGACATGGCGGCCTGGCTTCACGACCGGGTGCCACCTGAATCCGGCGATGCCATCGTGCACAACGACTATCGCCTCGGCAACGTGATCTGGGCGCCCGACGCGCCGCCGCGCCTTGTCGCCGTGCTGGACTGGGAACTGGCCACCATCGGCGATCCGCTGCTGGACCTCGGCTACACGATCTGCTGCTATCCCGAGCCGGGCGAGGTGCTGAACCCGACCCAGGAGCTGTCGGCCGCCTTCCTTCAGGGCCCGGCCCCGACGCGCCAAGAGCTGGTCGAGCGCTATGCCCAGAAGACCGGGCGCGACGTGTCGGGCCTTGCGTGGTATGCCGCGATGGCGGCGTGGAAACTGGCGGTTCTTTACGATTACCAGCACCGTCTGGCCGCGGACCCCTATTACCGCGATCCGACGCAGGCGCCGCGCTTCATCGCCAGCGCCGAAGCCTTCGCAAAGGGAGTCTGACCATGGCCGACCCGCTTCTGATCGACCTGTCCGACGGGATCGCGACGCTGACCCTGAACCGGCCAGAGGCGCTGAACGCGCTGACCGGCGCCTTGCGCCACCAGCTGGTCGACACGCTGGCGTCATTGGACGCGCGTGAGGATGTCCGCGTGATCGTGCTGACCGGCACCGGCCGCGCCTTCTGCGCCGGTCTCGACGTCAAGGAACTGACCGCCTCGGGCCGCAACGTGTCCGAAAACGTCGATGCCGACATCGGCGCGGCGATCACCGCGTTGAAGACCCCGATCATCGCCGCGATCAACGGGCTGGCCGTCACCGGCGGGTTCGAGATCACGCTGGCCTGCGACATCGTCATCGCCGCCGAAAGCGCCTGGTTCTGCGACAGCCACGCCAAGATCGGCCTGATGGCCGGATGGGGCCTGTCCCAGCGCCTGGCCCGGACCATCGGCCCTTCGCGGGCCAAGGACATCTCGCTCACCGCGCGCAAGGTGCCGGCGTCCGAGGCACGCGAGCTGGGTTTCGTGACCCGCATCGTTCCGGATGCGGACCTGCCCGCAGCGGCCCGCGCGCTTGCCGCCGAGATCGCGCAATGGCCCCGGGCGACCACGCGCCAGATCAAGCGGCAGATCGACGGGGGCTTCGGGATGACCCTGACCGAGGGCCTGGCGTTCGAGCGGCGCGAATCCGTGGCCTTCAATGCCGGTGTCACCATCGGCGCTGACAAATCCGGCGGCTGAGCCGAAGAAAACCAAGGGAGTCCATGCTGATGAAGGTGCTGGTACCGGTCAAGCGGGTGATCGACTACAACGTGAAGGTTCGCGT
>NZ_JAIMID010000011.1 GCF_019966535.1 Mesobacterium pallidum
GTGTGGTCTGGGTCGGGGGGGGGGGGGGGGGGGGGCACCCGGGGGGGGCCCCCCCCCCGCCCCCCCCCCCCCCCCCCCCCCCCCCCCCCGCGCCCCCCCCCCCCCCCCCCCCCCCCCCCCCCCCCCCCCCCCCCCCCCGGCGCGCCCTTCGGGCGCGCTAACCCTGTGTGCCAGGGGCACGCAACGGGATCACTCGACGCGTTCCACCGTCCCGCGCGCCCCAAGGCCCATCTGCATCAGCATCTTCCGCACGGCCGGCAGGGCATAAAGCGAGCTCACCCCGGCGGCCCGCGCATCGCGCAAGAGCGGCGTGCTCAGCATCGAGGTCCGGTTCAGCGCCGTGATCCCCGCGACCCGCACGCGGATGTCGCCGATCCGTGCGCGGTGATAGGCGCCCAGCATCTGCGCGTCCCCCAGCCCCTCGGGCCGCGCCACGGCCAGGTCCAGCAGCGCGCCGATATCCTTCAGCGACATGTTCAGCCCCTGCGCGCCGATGGGCGGGACAACGTGCGCCGTCTCGGCCACCAGCGCGACCCGCTCACCGTCGAGCCGCTCCGCCTCCTGCGCGATGATCGGCCAGATCGTCCGGCGCGAGGCCAGCTTCAGCGGGCCAAACAGGTGACAGGACCGCTCGGACATGGCCGCCTCGAAGGCCTTGTCCCCCAGGGCCATCAGCTCCAGCGCCTTCGGCCCTTCCTCCATCCAGACCACCGCCGAGGAAGGCATGCCCTGCCAATCGGGCAGCGGCACCAGCGTGAACGGCCCCCCGGTTCGGTGGATCTCGGTCGAGACATTCATGTGCGGGATCGGGTGCGTCACGGCAAAGGCCAGCGCCTTCTGACCGAACCGGGTGGTGCGCACGCCGATCCCCGCCGCCGCGCGCATCGGGCTGGCGCGCCCGTCGGCGGCCACCACCAGCCGCGCTGTCGCCCGGCTGCCGTCACTGAACGTGACCTTCGCCCCGGCCGTGCGGGTGAACAGGCCCGCCGTCCCGGTTCCCGGTCGGAACGCGACAGTCGGCAATTCGGCCAGCCGCGCGGCCATCTCGCGCCGGAGCAGCCAGTTGGGCAGGTTCCAGCCAAAGGGCAGATCGCCGATGTCGCTCGATTCGAAATCGCGGATGACGCGCGGCTCGGGCTCGGGGCCCCCGGCATCAACGATCCGCATGACGGTCAGCGGCGCCGCATATTCCGCCAACCGATCCCAAAGCCCCGCTCTGTCCAGCAGCGCGCGGGCCGGCTGCAAAAACGCCGTGGTCCGCATGTCGGAGCCCTCGGCCTCCCGCTCGGTCACCGGCGGGGCCGGGTCGACGCAGAGCACCGAGAACCCGGCCGAGCCGAAGGCGGCCGCCGCGGTCAGCCCCGCGATCCCGCCGCCCGAGACGATGACGTCGTACTGCATGGTCACTCTCCTTTGCGCCAGCATCTAGGGCGTGGCGCGGGAAATGACCATGCGGCCTACTTGCCCACGGTGATCAGCATCAGCACGACGAACATCAGCGGCGTCGCCGTCACCCCGACCATGGTCAGCGCCACCAGCCCCCAGGTCTTGACCGCCAGCACCAGCAGGGTCAGCAGGATGACGAGGAAATAGTAGATGTTGCCGTGGAAATCCCGGGCGAGGTCGCGGGCGAACCAGCCCAGCACGGGAATGCGGTAAACCAGGCCCGAGGGGCGCTGCGTGTCGATGATGGCCATGTCGCGGTTCCTTGAAGGTACACGCGTGATATGTGTTTCAGCCCGTTGCGATCAAAGCGACATTCTGCCCCGCGACTAATCGACGATGCGACCCAGAAACGCGGCAAGGTCGTCGGTGTGATGGTGGATGTGATCCGCCTCATGCGCCGCCTCGGCCACGTGCACGGTGCGCATCCCCATTGCATGCGGCACCTCGAGGTTGCGTGGATCGTCCTCGAACATCGCCGCCGTCTCTGGGTCCAGCCGGTCCTGTGCGAAGATGGATTCAAAGGCGGCGCGTTCCGGCTTGGGCAGGAAATCCGCGTGTTCGACGCCATAGACGGCGTCAAAAAGCCCGGAAAGCCCCCGCGCCTCGATCACCCGCTCGGCATAGGGGCCGCAGCCGTTGGTGTAGACGATGCGTCGTCCGGGCAGGGCGCCGATCCTGGCGGCCAGCTTCGCGTCGGGCGACAGCACCGAAAAGTCGATCTCATGCACCTCGGTCAGGTAGGGCCCGGGGTCCACGCCATGCACCCGCATCAGCCCCGCCAGCGTGGTGCCGTAGTCGCGCCAGTATTCGCGGCGCAGCGCATCGGCCTGCGGCTGGTCCACCCCCAACGCATCCATGACGAACCGGGTCATCCTGACCTCGATCTGGTCAAAGAGGCGCACGGCAGGCGGGTAAAGCGTGTTGTCGAGGTCGAACACCCAGGTGGACACGTGCGCAAAGCTCTCCTTGGGCATGGCGGATCCTTCCGGCCTGCGGCCATTGTGACGGTTGATCGGGGCGGGTGCATCTGCCTTACTACGCCGAACCGCAGACAGGAAACACCCCCATGGCCAGTTCACGACCCGCGCAGACGGATGCCTATTCGCTGATCCTCGATGCGATCGACGTCGGCGTCTACGTGCCCGGCGACCGGCTGGTCGAAAGCGAGCTGGCCGAGCGGTTCGGCGTCTCGCGCACGCCGATCCGCGAGGCGCTGCAGCGGCTCGAGACGCAGTCGCTGCTGACCCGCGACGGGCGGTCGCTGATCGTTGCCTCGCTGGACCATAACCAGCTGAGCGAATTGTATGTCGTGCGGGCCGAGCTCGAGGGCCTTGCCGCCCGTCTCGCCGCCCGCCACGCGACCGAGGAAGAGGTTCGCGTGATGGAGGAGATGGTCGAGGAGGACATGTCCCTGATCGGCCAGCCCACCGCGCTCAGCCGCGCCAACCGGCGGTTTCACAAGCAGATTCACTTGGCCTCGCACAACCGGTTCCTGGTGCAGCAGCTGGACCTGGTGCACCGGTCGATGGCGCTGATGGCGACCACGTCACTGGCGGCCGAGGGGCGGGGCGAAAAGGCCCTGGCCGAGCATCGCGCCATCGTCGAGGCGATCCGCGCGCGCGACGGGGATGCCGCCTACAAGGCGCTGCGCGACCATATCTCGGTCGCCTTCATGACCCGCCTCAAGCTCGATTCGGCCGATCCGGAACGGTCGGCCTGACCGCCAAGCGGTCCCGCGAGGGGGCCGCTTGAGAGCCTTCTGTATCTCGGCTTTGCTATTTTGTCGCCGTCACCAACCTCGGCCAAGGAAGGTGACGGGACGGTGTTTGGCGTCTGAGCCTTGTGGCCTGACCACGTCTGCTAGCGAGCCAGCACCGTCTCTCTTTCATCATCTCGAACAGTTGGATGCGGCCGACAAGGACCGCGAAGCAGAAGGAAGAGAGCATGAACTCAGTATCATCTGAACAGGTCATCGGAATAGGCGTCTCGCGCGACTGGCTGGACATCTATTGCCTGCCCGATGGGAAGCGCCTTCGGTTGCCGAACGCGCCAGATGGCCATGCCCAGGGGGCGTCCCTCGCGCGACGGCGCGGTGCCCTGGTCTGCTTCGAAGCCACCGGCGGACAGGAGTGGCGGCTATGGGCTGAGCTCGATGCGGCGCAGATCGCCACACGTCAATTGCCGCCCGCACAGGTCAAGGCCTTTGCCGCCAGCCGTGGCACACGGGCCAAGACGGACCGAATCGATGCGGAACTCATTGCCCGCTTCATGGTGTTCCGCCCCGAGGCAGGACGTAGCCATCCGGCCGGAAAATTGCGCGTGCTCAGGGCCTTGACATCGAAGCGAGGGCAACTCGTCGAGATGCGCAAGCGGCTAATCGCCCAGATCAAGGCACACGAAAAACTCGCAACCGCTGGAATGTTCAAAGACATGGACGTGGAGTTGAAGGCTTTGCTCGATGCCAGGATCTCACAGTTGGAAGAACGGATCGAGCAAGCCGTCGCGGCAGACGAAACACTGGTCGAAACCGCACGCATCCTGCGTTCTATTCCCAGTGTCGGCCCCGTTACCAGCACTATGCTGATCGCCGAAATGCCCGAGCTCGGGGCCATCTCCGGAGAACAGGCTGCCGCCCTGACCGGGCTCGCTCCAATAGCGCACGACAGCGGCGCCCTGCGCGGAAAGCGGACCATCGCCGGAGGACGGCGCGCTCTGCGGCATGTCCTCTTCCAGGCGGCGCTCGTCGCCGCACATCACAACCCCATACTGAAGGCATTCGCACAGCGATTGCGCGACGCAGGAAAACCGCACAAGGTCATCATCACCGCGGTCGCCCGGAAGCTCGTCACCATCGCGAACGCCCTATGCAGAAACCGAAAAATATGGGGCCCTCAAGGCGCATAACAGATACAGTTGCTAGTCCTTCCCCGGCTCGGCGGGACTGTGGCCGTGGCTGGTCTTGTCCCACCAGAACGGACTTCGGATCAGCTCGTAAAGCGCCTTGTAGGCGGCCAGCGTGCCGAAGGGGAAGTAGAACAACAGCGTCGGCACCCAGCGGCCGAGCTTCTTGTGCTTGGTGTTGGCGACGGCCACGGCGGCGATGGTCAGGTCCATGATCGTCGCCAGCAGGAACAGCACCGCGAGGCCCAGCGTCACTGTCTCGCCCAGCACCGGCACCGCCGGGTGGAGCAGGCCGAAGGCGACGATCCAGAAGGACCAGAGCAGCGGCGCCACGAGGAATTGCACCAGCGAGGCGGCAAAGAACACCTGGAAGCCAAGGAAGCGCCAGGGCCCCAGTTCGCGCCAAAGGGCTCCGGGCCGGCGCATGTGGACGAGGTAGGTCACCATGTAGCCCTTGAGCCAGCGCGAGCGTTGCCGCACCCAGGGCCAGAGCCGGTTGTTCGCCTCTTCGCGCGTCACGGTCGGCACCATTTCCGTGACATAGCCGCGGCGGGCCAGGCGCATGCCAAGGTCCGCGTCCTCGGTCACGTTATGGGCGTCCCAGCCGCAGACCTCCATGATCGCGGCGCGGCGGAAGAACACGGTGGTGCCGCCCAGCGGGATCGCGAAACCGAGCCGGCAGAGACCGGGCAGCATCATGCGGAACCAGCTCGCGTATTCCATGGTGAAACAGCGCGCCAGCCAGTTCGAGCCGGGGTTGTAGTAGTCGAGGATGCCCTGCAGGCAGGCGACGTGTTCGGGCCGGGTGCGGAACGCCTCGACGATGCGTTCGACCTGGTCGGGGGCGGGCGAATCCTCGGCGTCGTAGATGCCCACGATCTCGCCGGTGCAGAAGCCCAGCGCGTAGTTCAGCGCGCGCGGCTTGGTCTTGACGGGGCCATCCGGCACCTCGACCACGCGGAACCAGGGGGGCAGCGCGGCGCCCTCCAGCGCGCGGCGGGTGGCGGTGTCGGTTTCCTCGAGCACCAGCACGATCTCGAGCAGCGGTTTGGGGTAGGTCAGGCGCGACAGGCGCCCGACCAGCAGCTTGGCGACGTTCTCCTCCTTGAAAAGCGGCACCATGATCGACACGCGCGGCAGCGGATCGCCCCGGGGCGGCGCCTTAAGTGGGAGCGCCTCTGGCACCCTGCGCCGGCCGCGCAGCATGGCGGTCAGCACCGCGACCTTGAGCCCCAGCGTCATCACCAGCGTCGCCGCACCCCAAAGTGCCAGCAGCGCGAAGGCGTGGTTCGGGACGGCCAGCACGGCCACGGCCAGGACGATGCAGGCGACCAGCGTGATCCGCGTCGCGCGCCCCCCCGAATCGAGGAATTCACGGCAGGAATCGGGCTCGGGCACCCAGGTCTCGGCCGAGCGGATCAGCGTTTCGCGGTGCCGGGCGGCGAGGAAATCGTGAATCTCGCGTTCGCTCGCCAGGGCCATGGTGAGGCGGCCGGGCAGGGCGGGGGCCTCGGCCATCAGCCGCTCGAACGCCTCGGGGCGCGAGGTGGCCAGCACCAGCATGTCGCCGATCGTGCCCCAGGGCACGATGGCGTTGTCGCGGCAGAAGGTGACGGGCAGAAGGTCCGACACCGACGGATCGGGCGGGTCGTCGTTGAGGCTGAGCCGCATGGCGCCCCATTGCAGCGCCTGGGCGCTCAGCACCTCGTCCTCGGTCGCGAATCCCTCGGCGATGCAGACGCGGGACATCGGCGCGCGGCAGGTGCCGTGGATCGCCAGGGCGCGCAGCAGGTCGCCCGAGGTCATCACGCCCATGTCCAGAAGGATCTGTCCCAGCGGTTGGTTCAGGTGACGAGACGAGGCAGCGGAAACCGAGTCGCGATACGCGACACGCAGATTGGTCATGAAAACACCAGGGGCAGGGCAGCAGATCCTTCCCCATATGTGGTGAGCAATGATTAACGCGCAGTTAAGGAATTGGGAAATATTGGGGCGTTTACAGACATTTCGCGCGAATTTTGCCTGCTGGTGTTAACCATCTGTTAACCATTCCTGACCCCGCTGCAGGGTGACGCTACGGCAGGGTAGGGTGGTTCGGCCCGGCTCAGGCGCGGGCGGCCATGGCGGCGGCGAAGCGTTCGAACAGGTAGTAGCTGTCCATCGGGCCGGGGCTTGCCTCGGGGTGGTACTGCACCGAGTAGACCGGGCGGCCCTTCATGGCGATGCCGCAGTTCGACCCGTCGAACAGCGACACATGGGTTTCCTTGACGCCCTCGGGCAGGGTCTGGCTGTCGACCGTGAAGCCGTGGTTCATCGACGTGATCTCGACCTTGCCGGTCTCGAGGTCCTTGACCGGGTGGTTGGCGCCGTGGTGGCCATGGCTCATCTTGATGGTCCGGGCGCCCAGTGCCAGCGCCAGCATCTGGTGGCCGAGGCAGATGCCGAAGACCGGCAGCTGCGTTTCCGACAGCACCTTCTGGATCATCGGCACGGCATAGGCGCCGGTCGCGGCCGGATCACCCGGGCCGTTCGACAGGAAGACGCCGTCGGGCTGATGGGCCAGTACTTCGTCGGCGGTCGCCGTCGCGGGCAGGACGGTCACGTCGCAGCCGGCAGAGGCAAGGCAGCGCAGGATGTTGCGCTTGGCGCCGAAATCCAGCGCCACGACCTTGTGCCTGGCCTCGGTCTGGCGGGAATAGCCCGCAGGCCAGGCCCAGCGCATCTCGTCCCAGCGGTAGCTTTGCGCGCAGGTGACATCCAGCGCCAGGTCCAGCCCCTCGAGCCCCGGGAAGGCCCGGGCCGAGGCGATCAGCGCGTCGGTGTCGAAATTGCCCTCGGGGTCATGGGCCAGCGCCGCATGGGGCGCGCCCTGCAACCGGATCGCCCGGGTCAGGCGCCGCGTGTCGATCCCGCCGATGGCGATGCGGCCGCGCTTGGCCAGCCACTCCGACAGGTTCTCGGTCGCGCGCCAGTTCGACGGCTCGGTCGGGTCCCACTTGACCACCATGCCCTCGGCCACCGGATCGTTCGTCTCGTCATCCTCTGGGTTGACGCCGACATTGCCGATATGCGGGAAGGTGAAGGTGACGATCTGCCCGGCATAGGACGGGTCGGTCATGATCTCCTGGTAGCCGGTCATGGCGGTGTTGAAGCACAGCTCGGCGCGGGTCTGGCCCGTGGCCCCGAAACCGCGCCCGTAAAAGACGGTTCCATCGGCAAGCGCAAGACAGGCAGTGGGGCGATCGGCCATGGCAGCATCCTCCGTCGGGTCAAATCTTGGGCGTCGTAAAGGCGCCGGCGGGCGCGGTCAAGCCGGAGCGGGGCTTAATGCGGCGCGGCAACACCCCGGCGGCCGGCTTTGCCGCCCCGCAGCATGGGTTCTTGTCAGGTTGGGCCGTTTTGAGTAAAACGCAAGGCTTCACGGACCATGGGGATGGGACAGACATATGGAATTGCGCGACCGCGTGACCACGGCCCTCAAGCAGGCCATGAAGGACAAGGACGCGGCACGACTGTCGACCTTGCGCCTGATCAACGCCGCCATCAAGGATCGCGACATCGCGGCCCGCGGCGATGGCAACGACGAGGGCGTGGGCGAAGGCGAGGTGCTGCAGATCCTCGGCAAGATGGTCAAGCAGCGCCAGGAAAGCGCCAGCACCTACGAAGAGGCCGGCCGGCTCGACCTTGCCGAAAGCGAGCGCTCGGAAATCGAGGTGATCGAGGAGTTCCTGCCGCGCCAGCTGTCCGAGGCCGAGGTGGACAAGGCCGTCTCCCACGCCATTGAGGAGGTCGGCGCCAGCTCGATCCGCGACATGGGCCGGGTGATGGGCGTGCTCAAGGGCAAGTACACCGGGCAGATGGATTTCGGCGCGGTGGGGCCGCGGGTCAAGGACCGGCTCAGCGCCTGATCGGGACCACGGGGGCTGCGGCCCCCGTTTTCATGTACGGGGCGCGGCAATTTCGCTGTTTCGCTCTGGGCCGCCCGGGGCTATACCCGCGCCCGTTTGGAACGCATCAATCGACGGGGAGTCGAGCAAATGGCAAACGTGGTGGTCGTGGGCGCCCAGTGGGGCGACGAAGGCAAGGGCAAGATCGTCGACTGGCTGAGCGAGCGCGCGGATGTCGTCGCCCGCTTCCAGGGCGGTCACAATGCCGGCCACACGCTGGTGATCGACGGCAAGGTCTACAAGCTGCATGCGCTGCCCTCGGGCGTGGTGCGCGGCGGCAAGCTTTCGGTGATCGGCAATGGCGTGGTGCTGGACCCCTGGCACCTGGTCAAAGAGATCGAGACGGTGCGGGCCCAGGGCGTCGAGATCAGCGCCGAGACGCTGATGATCGCCGAGAACACGCCCCTGATCCTGCCGATCCACGGCGAGCTTGACCGCGCGCGCGAAGAAGGCGCCTCGGCCGGCACCAAGATCGGCACGACGGGCCGCGGCATCGGCCCGGCCTACGAGGACAAGGTCGGCCGCCGCTCGGTCCGCGTGGCGGACCTGGCGGACGAGGCGACGCTGATCGCCCGCGTTGACCGCGCCCTGCAGCACCACGACCCGCTGCGCCGCGGCCTCGGGATCGAGCCGGTGGACCGCGACGCGCTGATCGCCCAACTGCGCGAGATCGCGCCGCAGATCCTGCCCTTCGCGGCGCCGGTCTGGAAGGTGCTGAACGAAAAGCGCAAAGCCGGCAAACGCATCCTTTTCGAAGGGGCACAGGGCGCGCTGCTCGACATCGACTTCGGCACCTACCCCTTCGTGACCTCGTCCAACGTGATCGCTGGCCAGGCGGCGACGGGCGTCGGCATCGGCCCGGGCGCCATCGACTTCGTCCTCGGCATCGTCAAGGCCTACACCACCCGCGTCGGCGAAGGCCCGTTCCCGACCGAGCTGCTGGATGCCGATGGCGAACGCCTGGGCGAGCGCGGCCATGAATTCGGCACCACCACGGGCCGCAAGCGCCGCTGCGGCTGGTTCGACGCGGCCCTTTTGCGGCAGACCTGCGCCACCTCCGGCGTCAACGGCATCGCGCTGACCAAGCTCGACGTGCTCGACGGGTTCGACACGCTCAAGGTCTGCGTCGGCTACGACCTCGACGGCGAACGGCTCGACTACCTGCCGACGGCGGCCGAACAGCAGGCCCGCTGCACGCCCATCTACGAAGAGCTTCCCGGCTGGTCCGAATCGACCGAAGGCGCGCGCAGCTGGGCCGAGCTGCCGGCCAACGCGATCAAGTACGTGCGCCGGGTCGAGGAACTGATCGACTGCCCCGTCGCGCTGCTCTCGACCTCGCCGGAACGCGACGACACGATCCTCGTCACCGACCCGTTCGCCGACTGATGCTCAGCTACAAGACACGCAAGCGCCTCAGTATCCTCGTCCTCGTGGTGGGGCTGCCGCTCTACATCCTGGTGGCGGTCAAGGTCGTCTCGCTCTTCGACCGCCCGCCAATCCTGGTGGAACTGCTGGTCTATGTGGTCCTTGGGTTCCTCTGGATGATCCCCCTGCGCAAGGTCTTCCTCGGCGTCGGCAAACCCGACCCCGAGGATGACAAGGGCGGCCAGGACTGACCGTCCCTCCACTGACTTCCATGCCTCCGGCGGGAGTATTTGGGGAATAATGAAAGCAGGGGCGCGCGGATCCCTCTTCATCTTGCCGCCTAAACTCCGGGGTGCGTGAGGGGCTGGCCCCTCACTCCCACACGCTCCACGCGTGCAGACATCCCGGACTGCGCCCCCCGCCGCAACTCGCGCCGAATTCCTTTCATCTTTCCGGAAATATGCCGGGGGTGAGGCCCAAGGGGCCGAGGGGGCTGGCCCCCTCAATTCCCCCTCGCAGCCAAGCGCCCCGCTCAGGACAGCGCGCGCCAGCCGATGTCCGAGCGGTAGAACCCCTCCGGCCAGTCAATGCTGTCCACCATCGCATAGGCGCGCTCGGCCGCCTCGGCCAGCGTCGCGCCCCGGGCCGTCACGTTCAGCACCCGGCCGCCCGAGGCCAGCACCTTGCCGCCCTCGGCGCGGGTTCCGGCGTGGAACACCATGTTCTTCGAATCCTCGGGGCAGGCCTCCAGCCCTTTGATCTCCGTGCCCTTGGCGTAGGCCCCGGGGTAGCCCTTGGCCGCCATCACCACGGTCATCGCGTGATCGTCGGCCCAGTTGACCGTGCAGCCTTCAAGCCGCCCTTCGGCCGCCGCCTGCATCAGGTCCAGCGCCTGCCCGCCAAGGCGCAGCATCAGCACCTGGCATTCGGGATCGCCGAAGCGCACGTTGTATTCCACCAGCCGGGGCTTGCCGTTCTCGATCATCAGCCCCGCGTAAAGCACCCCCTGGTAGGGCGTTCCGCGCTCGGCCATCACGCGCAGAGTCGGCTTGACGATCTCGTCCAGCGCCATCTGCGCGATCTCGTCGGTCAGCACCGGGGCCGGGGAATAGGCGCCCATGCCGCCGGTGTTGGGGCCGGTGTCGCCGTCGCCCACGCGCTTGTGGTCCTGGGCCGTGCCGATGGGCAGGGCGGTCTCGCCATCGCAGAGCACGAAGAAGGACGCCTCTTCGCCGGCCATGAACTCCTCGATCACCACCTCGGCGCCGGCCGCGCCGAATTCGCCGCCGAACATGTCGCGGATCGCGTCCTGCGCCTGGTCCACCGTCTCGGCCACGATCACGCCCTTGCCGGCCGCCAGCCCGTCGGCCTTGACCACGATGGGCGCGCCCTCGGCCGCCACGTAGTCGAGCGCGGGCTGCGCCTCGGTGAACCGCTTCCAGGCGGCGGTGGGCGCCTTGGCCGCGTCGCAGACCTCCTTGGTGAAGCTTTTCGACGCTTCCAGCCGGGCCGCCTCTTTGGACGGGCCGAAAACCGAAAAGCCCGCCCCGCGCAGGTCGTCGGCCACCCCGGCGGCCAGCGGCGCCTCGGGGCCGACGATGATGAAATCGATGGAATTGGCCTCGGAGAAGCCGATCACGGCCGCCCCGTCCTCGATATCCAGGGACGCGCATTCGGCGATCTGCGCGATCCCGGCATTGCCCGGCGCCACGATCAGCTTGTCGCACTTGGGGTTCTGCAGGCAGGCCCAGGCCAGGGCATGTTCGCGGCCGCCGCCGCCGAGGATGAGGATGTTCATGGAAGGCTCCACCGGGTCCGAAAGGGTCCCGCGCCTTCTAGGCAGCGCGCGGCGCAAGGGCAAGCGCGCCGCGCTTTTTGCGGGTTTTGCGTCGCGTTCGTGCGTGGCATGGTCCGCGCCAAAGGAGACCGCGCGATGGACATGTTCGAAGACGCCCCCGGCAACACGCCCGAATACACGGTCAGCGAGCTGTCGGGCGCCGTGCGCCGCGCCATCGAGGGCGAGTTCGGCCATGTCCGCGTGCGCGGCGAGGTCGGCCGCGTCATGGTCGCGCGCACCGGGCACATGTATTTCGACCTCAAGGACCAGCGCGACGTGATCGCCTGCGTCAGCTGGAAGGGGCAGGTGTCGAAGTTCCGCCATCGCCCCGAGGAAGGGATGGAGGTCATCGCGACGGGCCGCATGACCACCTTCGGCCCGCAATCCAAGTACCAGCTGAACGTCGAGTCGGTGGAACCGGCGGGGGCCGGCGCGCTGATGGCGATGCTGGAAAAGCGCAAGAAGATGCTCGAGGCCGAGGGGCTCTTCGCGGCCGAGCGCAAGACCCCGCTGCCCTACCTGCCCGAGGTGATCGGCGTCGTGACCTCGCCCACCGGGGCCGTCATCCGCGATATCCTGCACCGGCTGCGCGACCGGTTCCCGCGCAAGGTGCTGATCTGGCCCGTGGCCGTGCAGGGCGAGGCCTGCGCGCGGCAGGTGGCGGCCGCCATCGAGGGGTTCAACCGCCTGTCGCCCGGCGGCGCCGTGCCCCGGCCGGACCTCTTGATCGTCGCGCGCGGGGGCGGGTCGATCGAGGATCTCTGGGGCTTCAACGAGGAGATCGTCGCCCGGGCGGCGGCGGCGTCGGAGATCCCGCTGATCTCGGCGGTGGGGCACGAGACGGATACCACGCTCATTGACTACGTCAGCGACCGGCGCGCCCCGACGCCGACGGCGGCGGCCGAGATCGCGGTGCCCGTGCGGCTGGAGCTGCTGACCTGGCTCGACGGGCAGGGTGCGCGGCTGAGCCGGGCGCTGACCTCGGGCATCACCCAGCGCGGCCAGCGGCTCCGTGACCTCAGCCGCGCCTTGCCGCGCCCGGATAGCTTGCTGGACCGGCCGCGACAGCGGCTGGATGTGGCGTCAGACCGCTTGCCCGCCGCGCTGACGCGGACGGTGCAGGCCCGGCGCGTGGCCCTCAGCGAGGCGGCCGGGCGGCTGCATCCGTCGACCCTGCGCGGCATGGTGTCGGGGCGGCGCGACCGGTTCGCGCTGTGGCAGGGGCGGCTCTCTCCGGCCCTGCTGCGGGCGGTCTCGGACAAGCGCAACGCGCTGGACCGGCGGGCCGACCGGCTGAGCGTCACGCCGATCCGGCGCGAGATCGCGCAGGGGCGGCGGGACCTGGACCAGCTGGCGCAACGCTTCGAGGCGGCGGCGCAGCGGCAGGTGTCCGGCTGGGCCGACAGGCTTGCGGGCCTCGACCGGCTGCGCGAGACGCTGGGTCACAAGGCGACCCTGGCGCGGGGCTACGCGGTCGTCCATTCCGATGCCGGGCTGGTGACCAGCAAGGCGGCGGCCGAGGCGGCGACGGGGCTGGAGATCGAGTTCGCCGATGGCCGGATGAAGATCGGCGGCGCGGCGCCGAAGAAGGCGGCCAAGCCGAAGCCGCCGGAGCAGGGGTCGCTGTTTTGAGCCGGGGAAGGTGGGGTGAAACCCCACCCTACGGATCTAGGCGGGCGTTTCGATCAAGGATGTAGGGTGGGGCTCCACCCCACCGGCCGTTGCGTCGAAAGTTCGCGTGGGCGGCGGTCACCTGCGCCCCGTCACGCCCCCACGTCGGGCCCGTAGCACACCATCGGATCGTCCCGCTCGCGCGCCTCGTAAAGCGGCACCTGCGTGGAATTCTCGCTGAATTCGGCGACCAGCCCGCCGGGGCTGTCGAAGAAGCGCCAGCAATGCGGGGCCGGGTCGTCCTCGTAGATGAAACAGATCTGCCCGTCCTCGGCCCCGTACCATTCCCCTGCAAGGCAGCGGCCGTCGAGGAAGGACCAGGTCACGCGCCGATTCCCTTCGTAGCGCTCGACCCCGTAGTAATTCCCGCTGCGCCCGAAATAGAGCGTCTTTCCTTCCGTGTAGCGATCGAAGGCTTCGGGGGTCATGGGGGTCTCGGCCAGCGCGGGGGCGGCGGCGAGGCAAAGCATAAGAGCGAGCGTTTTCATGCGCCGGAGCCTGCCAGAAACCAAAGCCAGTGGAAAGGCCGCGCCGATCACGCCGGCGTGGAGCCGCCAGCGCCTTGCCAGCGCGCCGCGCGGCGGTCCATCACCCGGCGCCAAAGCGGCGGGATTGTCGCGATGGTCGCCATCACGGGCAGCGAATGGGGCAGGATCGGCATGGTGGCCGCGTCGATCTCGAGCTCTTCGAAGCCGCGGCCGGGACGGATGTGGTGATCGGAATGGCGCGGCGCATTGAGCATCAGGGCGGCCGAGTACCAATGCGGTGCATTCCAGCTGTGCTGCGGGCCGACCGGTTCCAGCCGCCCGGTGGTATCCACGCGGCGCCGCAGCCCGTAATGCTGCACGTAGTCGGACATCAGCAGCTGCATCGTGGCATAGCCGGCCAGGCACACGAGGCTCAGCACCCCGGCCCAGCCGGCCAGCGCAAAGGCCGTCGTGGCGGTCAGCCCCGCGCCGCCGACGTAGCGCGCATAGGGGTGCAGCGTGCCGGGCTTGCACCGTTTGCTTTCGGCCCGAAAGCCCGCACGGAACGATCCGATCCAGGCGCGGGGCAGGAAGCGCCACAGCCCCTCTCCGGGCCGGGCGGAGTTCGGGTCGTCGTTCGTCGCCGCGTGGACATGGTGCACCAGCCGGTGGGCCGAGGCATGGTGGCCGAAAAGCAGCGAGATATAGACCCATTCGCCCAGCCGCCGGGCGGCCCGGGGGCTGGCATGGATCAACTCATGCGCGTTGGAATTCGACACCTGCCCGAAGAAAACGCCAAAGGCGAGGAAGGCGGCCAGCCTCTCCCACACGGCAAGCCCCGTCGCGCCCGACAGCGCCAGCACGCCCAGCGCCAGCAGCGGGAAATGCAGCGCGCCCAGCGTCACCGACAGCGCCCGCGCGGCCGAACAGCGCGCCAGCGGCAGCGCGATCCCGCGCGTCAGCCGGTCCATCGCCGTGACCATCGCTGTGACCGCCACAACCGCCAGCACCGACCACGCCCCGCCATAAAGCGCGGCCCCGGTCAGCAGCCCGGCCGGCCCCAGCGTGGCGATGGCGAATTTCAGCATCTCGGCTCCTTTGTTCCGACATGTCTTAGGCTGCGCCCCTTGCTAACCCGTGAATGCGGCCGCATCGGGGATGCCCCGGGCCCATTTCGTGGTCAAGGGGGCAGGGGGCGCGGGCCATCCGCCCTTCCATCCCGGCGCGTGTCACATTAGGTGGGTTGCAGGCATGGCGGTAAGGGGAGAGCCTGATGGCGTTCTTCAAGAAGCTCAAGGACAAGCTGTTCAAATCTTCGTCGAAGCTCGACGAGGGGCTGGAGGCAATCGTCAGCGATGGTGGCGAGGAAGAACTCGTCTCGGCAGAAGCGCCCGAAGAACGGCCCGCGCCGCCGCAGGAAACCCCGGCGCCCGACACGCCCGAGACCCCCGCGCCCGATCTGCCGGAGGAAACGCCGCCCGAGCCGGAACCCGAGATCACGCCCGATCCGGACCCCGAGCCGATCCCGGAACCCGAGCCGATCCCGGACCCCGAAACGCCATCCACGCCGCAGCCTGACCTGCCACCCGGCCCCACCCCCGGCGACACGATCCCCGGCCCCGGCCCGGTGGAAATCCCCCAGCCCGAGGCGCCCGCCGGCATCCCCTCGGGCCCCGGCCCGCAAGAGATCCCCGGCAGTCCCGCGCCGATCGAGATGCCCGTCTCTCCGACCCCGCAGGAAATTCCGACCAACCCCGGCCGGATGGAGCTGTCGAATACCGACGTGGCCGAGGTCGCCAGGGCCGCCCCCGCCGCCAAGCCCGGCTTTATCGGTCGCATCCTTGGCCGGGGCGTCGAACAGAAGGTGGTCGTGCGCCGCGTGCTCGACGACGACATGCTGGAAAGCCTCGAAGAGCTGTTGATCGCCTCGGACATGGGCGTCGACACGGCCCTGCGCGTGACCGCGAACCTTGCCGAGGGGCGCTATGGTCGAAAGATGAGCGTGGACGAGATCAAGCGCGCGCTCGCCGACGAGATCGCCCGCGTGATGGAACCCGTCGCCCGCCCCATGCCGATCTATCCCAAGACCCCGCAGGTGGTGCTGGTGGTGGGCGTGAACGGGTCGGGCAAGACCACGACCATCGGCAAGCTCGCCAGCCAGTTCAAGGCCGCCGGCAAGGACGTGGTGATCGCGGCCGGCGACACCTTCCGCGCCGCAGCCGTGGAACAGCTGAAGGTCTGGGGCGACCGCGCCGGCGTGCCCGTGCTGACCGCGCCCGAAGGGTCGGACCCGGCCAGCCTTGCCTTCGACGCCATGACGAAAGCGCAGGCCGATGGCGCGGACCTCTTGATGATCGACACCGCCGGCCGGCTGCAGAACCGCGCCGACCTGATGGAGGAGCTGGCCAAGATCGTCCGTGTGATCCGCAAGAAGGACCCCGACGCGCCGCACAACACGATCCTGGTGCTCGACGCCACCACCGGCCAGAACGCGTTGAGCCAGGTCGAGACCTTCCGCAAGCTCGCCGATGTCTCGGGCCTGGTCATGACCAAGCTCGACGGCACGGCCAAGGGCGGGGTGCTGGTGGCGCTGGCCGACAAGTTCGGCCTGCCGATCCATGCCATCGGCGTGGGCGAACAGATCGACGACCTCGCGCCCTTCGATCCACAGGAATTCGCCGAGGCGCTGACGGGGATCGAGGGGTGATCCGCGCCGCCGTCCTCGCGCTGGCGCTTTGCGCCACGTCGGTGGCGGCAAGGGATGTGACGCCCCGGCTTTGCAACGATGGCTGGACGACCTTTTACGACAGCATCAAGGCGCTTCACGCGAAACGCGGGATCGGCGGGGCGCTGGGCGACCTGCGCCGTCATCCCGGCCACGAGGTGGACGCAGGCTGGTGCCATATCGCGATGGAGGCGCCGGACGGTCGGCCGCTCGACATCCGCTGGCGCGCGGAGGATCTTGCGGAGGCGCTGGGCCTTGGCCGGATGCCTGCGCTGCTGGAAGTCGAGGTCCTCGGCCTGCGCCCGTTGGAGGCGGAGCGGGCCGCGCTGCCCGCGCCGCTGCGGGACGTGTCGGTCACGATCACGGCCGCGCTGCGCTTTTCACACGAAGACCAGATGCTGACGCTTGACACGCTGACGCTGGACGCAAGAGAGGCGGGGCGGATCAGCGCCTCTGGCCTTGTCACCGGCCTCGACACAACCAGCGCGCAGCGGGTGGTCGAGACGCTGGGCATGGCCCGGCTGCGCGCCGCCGCGCTGTCGGTCGAGGTGCCGCCCCCGGTCGCCGCCCTGCTGATGGATGCGCAGAGCCCGAGGCTGATCTTCGATGCGCTGCAGGGGCTCGACCTCGATCCGTCCTCGCGGCAGGCGCTGGATGACTACCTTTCGGCCTGGCCCGAGGTGGAGGGACGTCTCGAGGCAACCCTGCAGGCCGATCCCGGCCTCGGCGCCTTCCAGCTGGCCTATGTCCTGCCGAAACGACGCCCGGGCCAAACCCAAGCCGACCACGTCCGCGCCATCGGGCCGGCGCTTGCCGTGCTCACCAGCGGCGCGCGGCTGACGCTGCATTGGTGGCGCGCATCGTGAGCGCCCTGCCGTGAGCGACTGGCTGATCTCTCTCGAAGGGACCGAGGCGGGCCGGCAGGTCGCCCTGGGTCTCGCCCTTCTCGCCGCCGTGCTGCACGCGGTCTTCGGCGCGCTGCAAAAGGGCCGCCATGATCCCTGGCTGTCGCGCGGGGCGATCGACGGCGCCTACGGGATCATGGCCGCACCCTTCGCGCTCTTCGTCGTGCCCTGGCCCGCGCCGCACATGTGGCCGATCTTTGCCGGCGCCTTCGTGATCCACACGGTCTACAAGATGTTCCAGGGGCTGGCCTACACGAAAGGCGCCTACACGGTCGTCTACCCGGTGGTGCGCGGCACCGGGCCGCTGTTTACCGTCATCGGCGCCTGGATGATCTTTGGCGAGCGCTTCGCGCCTGGCCAATGGGCCGGGGTCGGCGTGCTGCTGGCCGGGATCTTCGGCCTCGCGCTCTACAATGCCCGCCACCTGACCCTGGCGCGCGACACGCTGGGCATCGCGCTGGTCTTTGCCCTCATCACCGGCCTCTTCGTCGCGCTCTACACCACCTACGACGCCTATGGCATCCGGGCGGCGGCCGATCCGTTCACCTTTCTCGCCTGGTTCTTCATGATCGACGGGCTGGTCTTTCCGGTCGTCGCCGGGATCCGCTGGCGCCGGATGGCAGAGCCGCCCGCGCTGGGCCCGCTGCTGCGCCGGGGTGTGATCGGCGGGGTCATTGCCTATATGAGCTTTGGCTCGATCATGCTGGCGACCCGCCTCGACAAGGTGGGCGAGGCGGCGGTGATGCGCGAGACCTCGACGGTCTTCGCCGCGCTGATCGGCTGGCTCTGGCTGAAAGAGCCGGTGGGCCCGGCCCGCGCGGGGCTGATCGCTTTGATCGCCGCCGGGGCCGTGATAGTGGAATTCGGCGGATAGAGCAGGGAGCCGACAATGGCGGAACGCAAGATCAACGCAGGCCTGAAAACGGCGCTCGAGATGGGGCCGATCGTGATCTTCTTCGCGGCCTATCTCTGGGTGCGCGACCGGGTCTTCACCCTCGGCGGGACCGAGTATGACGGCTTCATCCTGGTGACGGCGGGCTTCGTGCCGCTGATGATCGCCTCGACGCTGGTGCTGTGGAAGCTGACCGGGCACCTGTCGAAAATGCAGATCGCCACGGTTGTGCTGGTCACGGTTTTCGGCGGGCTGTCGGTCTGGCTCAACGACGACCGCTTCTTCAAGATGAAGCCGACGATGATCTACCTGCTCTTCGGCGGCGTGCTCGGTTTCGGCCTGCTGCGCGGCCAAAGCTACCTGCGCGTGGTGATGGAAGAGATGGTGCCGCTCGCCGACGAAGGCTGGATGATCCTGACCCGGCGCGTCACGGCCTTCTTCTTCGGCCTTGCCGTTCTGAACGAAATCATCTGGCGCACCCAAAGCACCGACACCTGGGTCTATTTCAAGACCTTCGGGCTGACGGCGGCGATCTTCGTCTTCTTCATGACCCAGGGAAAGCTGTTCCAGCAATACGGAACCGAAGAGACGGACGAGGGGTAGGGATGCCTCCGGCGGGAGTATCTGAAGAATAATGAAGGGATGGATGATGTCCCCCTTTTCATTATTCCGAAAGTACTCTGGGGAGTTTGAGGGGCTGGCCCCTCAAGTGCTTTCCACGAGCGTCACCGCCGGCGAGGAATCCCGGTGCTGCGACACCGGCGCAAACGCCGACAGCGGCGTCCGCTCCGGTTCGCGCAGCAGCGCGGAGTAGAGCGGCCAGAGCCCCGGCCGCAGGTAGGGCTGCCAATGGCAGGCCAGGCGGCGCGGGGCGGTGATGTCATGGCCGAGGCGGGCGAGATGAGTCGCCGTCTCCGGGCAGTCCAGCCGCAGCAGGTGATGTGCAGAACCCTGGAGCGGGTGCAGGCCAAGCGCGCGGTCGCGCCGCTGCGCCGGGCGCACGCTGGCCTGGAAGGCAAGGTCATAGACCAGATTCTCGGGGCCCCAGACCGTCAGCATCTCGGCCCGCCGGCCGGCGGGGGTCTCCAGCGCCTCTTGCGCGGCGCCGTGATACTCGGCCGGGTTCAGGCCGATGAGGCGGCCCAGGTCTCCGGGCGCGAGGTGGGGTAGGGACTGCAGCACCACCCGGACGCCCAGCGAATGGGCGATCGCATGGACCGGGCGGCGGGGCGCCATGCGGCGGACCTGCCGGATCAGCCGGGCCAGCTGCGCCCCGGCCCCGGCAGCACGCCCGTAGGCGCCCCAGATCGTGCCCTGCGCCGGCCAGCCGAAGGCCAGCGCCAGCCCCTCGTCCGACTGCCCCGCGCCGAATCCCAGTGCCTCGGGCCAGCTGCAGGCGCGGCGATGCGTGCGGGGACGGGCGGCAAGGATGTGCTCGTGCGGGCAGCGCCCCGCAAGGCCGGGACGGTACTTGAACCCGTGCACCATGACGATCACCGGCCCGTCGCCCCTGGCCTTCGCGCGCAGCGCGGCCAGCGGGTCGGCCGGACTGCCATGCAGGCTGAGCCCATCCGCCCCGGCATTCGTTCGGAGAATCGGCACCCGCCCCTCCTGTCACCATATCTTGTGGGATGATCCTGCCCGAAGGCTACGACGCGGGCGTGAAGCGCGCATTACACCTGCGTGACGTTGCCGGGCGCGTCGTCCAAGGCGCATCGGGCGTCGCGCGCGACATTGACGCAGGTATGTCCCGGCGCTAAACCGCCGTCCAAGTGGCGATTTGTTACCGGATTGCGGGCCACTCAAAACATGCCGCTAAAGAGGTCAGACGCAAGGAACCCCCTTTCGCTTGGCCGGACGGGGGTTTTTTGATGGGGCCGCGCCCCGAAGGAGACAGACATGAGCGACACGCGCAAACTGAGAACCACGCTTGTCCATGGCGGCGCCCGCCGCAGCCAGTATGGTGAGGTGAGCGAGGCGATGTTCCTGACCCAGGGCTTCGTCTACGACAGCGCCGAGCAGGCCGAGGCCCGTTTCGTCAAGGCCGGTCCGGACGAGTTCATCTATGCCCGCTACGGCAACCCGACCGTGCGCATGTTCGAGGACCGTATGGCCGCGATCACCGGCTACGAAGACGCCTTCGCCACCGCATCCGGCATGGCGGCCGTGAACGGCGCGCTGATGGCGCTGCTGAAGGCGGGCGATCACGTGGTGTCGTCGCGGGCGCTCTTCGGGTCCTGCCTTTACGTGCTCGAGGACGTGCTGGCCCGCTTCGGGGTCGAGATCACGCTGGTCGACGGCACCGACAATGCCGCCTGGGATGCGGCGATCCGGCCCGACACGACACTGGTGTTTCTCGAGGCGATCTCGAACCCGACGCTCGAAGTGATCGACCTGGCGCATGTGGTCGAGGTCGCGCATCGGAACGGCGCCAAGGTCATCGTCGACGATGCCATGGCGACACCGATCTATTCCTATGCCGCGGCCTGCGGCGCGGACCTCTGCGTCATCTCGACCACCAAGCATGTGGACGGGCAGGGGCGGATGCTGGGCGGCGTGGTCTGCGGCACCCGCGAGACGATCCGCGGCCCCATCGAATCCTACCTCAAGCACACCGGCGCCGCGCTGAACCCGTTCTCGGCCTGGGTCCATCTCAAGTCGCTCGACACGCTGGACCTGCGCGTGCGCGCACAGTCCGGTGCGGCCATGCAGATCGCCGAGGCGCTGGAAGGCCACCCCAAGCTCAAGGCGGTGCGGTACCCACAACTGCCCAGCCACCCGCAGCACAAGGTCGCCATGACCCAGGCGGCTTCGGGCGGGACCGTGCTGTCGATCGAGATCGACGGCGACCGCGAGGCCTGCTTCCGCTTCTTCAATGCCCTCGAGATCTTCACGATTTCGAACAACTTCGCCGATTCCAAGTCGATTGCGACCCATCCCGCGACCACCACGCACCAGCGCCTGCCGCAGGAACAGAAGGACATCCTGGGCATCACGCCGGGCCTCGTCCGCGTCTCGATCGGTCTCGAAGACCCCGAGGACCTGCTGGCCGACCTGCGCCAGGCCCTGGACGCGGTGTGACGGTAGAGTGAACCAAGAGCAGCGGCGGCGCGTAATGTCGGTAATTACTGGATTTCGCGCCGCCGATGCTTATGTTGCCCGGTGCGACTGGACCTGAAAGGGGGCCTGCGGATGAACCTCCACATGCGCGACATCGAAGACAGCCCGAGCCGCGAAGAAGCACAGGCGGCATTGCAACTGCTGCGGCGGTTCATGGGCCAGGCCGGGGAAAGCGAACGGGCGCGGCTGGTGCCCGAGATGCGCGAGCTTGGCGCGCCCGAATACCCGGAGCTGTCGCGCGACTACCCCGAGGCCTTTGCCGCCACCCCCGATTACCGCGCCACGCTGCCCGATCTTCAGAACGGCCCCGCCGCGCTGATCCGCGGCGCGCGGACGGAAATCCAGCATGTCGGCATCTCGAACTTCCGCCTGCCGCTGCGCTTCCACACCCGCGACAATGGCGACCTGACGCTCGAGACCTCCGTGACCGGCACGGTCAGCCTCGAGGCGGACAAGAAGGGCATCAACATGAGCCGCATCATGCGGTCCTTCTATTCCCATGCCGAAAAGACCTTCAGCTTCCAAGTGATCGAGGCGGCGCTGGACGATTACAAGTCGGACCTCGAAAGCTTCGACGCGCGGATCATGATGCGCTTTTCCTTCCCGCTGCGGGTGGAAAGCCTGCGCTCGGGCCTATCGGGCTACCAATATTACGACATCGCGCTCGAGCTGATCGAGCGGGCCGGGGTGCGCCGCCGGGTCGTGCATCTCGACTACGTCTACAGCTCGACCTGCCCCTGTTCGCTGGAGCTGAGCGAACATGCCCGCCGCGACCGGGGCCAGCTGGCCACGCCGCATTCACAGCGCTCGGTCGCGCGGATCTCGGTCGAGGTGCTGCCGGGCGATTGCCTCTGGTTCGAGGACCTGATCGACCATTGCCGCGCTGCCGTGCCGACCGAGACGCAGGTCATGGTCAAGCGCGAGGACGAGCAGGCCTTTGCCGAATTGAACGCGGCCAACCCGATCTTTGTCGAGGACGCGGCGCGGCTGTTCTGCGCCGAGCTGCGGGCCGATCCGCGCATCGGCGATTTCCGCGTGGTGGCCAGCCACCAGGAAAGCCTGCACAGCCATGACGCGGTGAGCGTGCTGACCGAGGGCGACTTGTTCGCGTCGGAGAGCCTCGATCCGAAGCTGTTCCAGACCTTGATCCACGGCTGATCCGGGGCGGGGATGAGATTGAGCGGCGGTGCCTTCGGGCGCCGCCGTTTTTGTTTGGGCCGCTAGATAGGCCGACGGTGCCACGATGCGCTAAGGGCAGTCTCCGGCCGCGGGTGGGGGTGAAGCCCCCGCCCGTCACGCTAGAAGCGTGCCGAGCATAGTCGGCGCACCTTTGGTGCGATGGGGCGGCCGGGGGCTGCCCGGCGAGCCGCCGGGCGGGACATCGCAGGCAAGGTCGCGACTATTGAGGCGTACAGTCGGATAGGTCTGCCAAGATCTGCTTCCCCGACGTCGCCCGGCACTAACGATCTTCCGATGCTGCAATGCAGTATAAGGTGCCCTATATTGGTGCCGTGGGAGGAGACCGAACGCGAACGCACGAGGTTTCCACGTGGCAAGACATATCACGACACCCGATATCGCGATCCGCACCGTTCCGCCCGGCTGGCGCGCGGCGCTTGATCGGTATTTTGCCGGGTTGGGGCAGGGGGTGAATGCGCATCTTGCATCCCGCGACCGGCTCGACCGCATCCTGGCGCTGAATGCGCTTTCCGATGACGAGCTGGCGCTGCTTGGCATTGCCCGGGACGACATCCCTGCCTTTGTCTTCCGCGACCTCTTTCCCACCTGACCCGGGCCGCGGCACCCCGCGCGCTTGACACAGCGCGCGACCCGCGCCAACGCTGCGGCCATGTTCGACATGCGCCCCGTGGGATACGTCATCGGTCTTCTGGTCACCGCGCTGTCGGTCACCATGCTGCCGCCCCTCATGGTCGACCTGGCCGAGGGGCAGGGCGAATGGCACGTCTTCGCAGAAAGCTTTATCGTGACCATGATGTCCGGCGTCATGATCTCGATGGCCTGCCGCAATGGCGTCAAGGAAGGGCTGACGATCCAGCAGACCTTTTTGCTGACCACCGGCGTCTGGGTGGCGCTGCCGATCTTCGGCGCGATCCCCTTCGTTCTGGGCGCGACCGAGGCGCGGTTCGTCGACGCCTTCTTCGAGGCGATGTCGGGGCTCACCACCACCGGCTCGACCGTCTTTTCCGGGCTCGACACCCTGCCCAAGGGGCTGCTCTTGTGGCGCGGCATCCTGCAATGGCTGGGCGGCATCGGCATCATCGTCGTCGCCATGGTTTTCCTGCCGGAACTGCGGGTCGGCGGCATGCAGATCTTCAAGGCCGAAGCCTTTGATACCATGGGCAAGATCCTGCCCCGCGCCTCCGAGATCGCCTCGCAGATCTCGGTCATCTACATCGCCATCACCATGGCCTGCATGCTCAGCTACGTGACCGTGGGCATGAGCCTTTTCGACGCCACGGTCCATGCGCTGACCACGGTCTCGACGGGCGGCTTTTCGAACTACGACGCCTCGTTCGGCACCTTCTCGGGGCCTGCGGAATACGTCGCCTCGGTCTTCATGGTGCTCGCCGCGCTGCCCTTCGTGCGCTACGTGCAGATGGTCAACGGCAACCGCATGGCGCTGTTCCGCGACAGCCAGGTGCGCGGGTTCCTGTGGGTCATCGGCACGCTGGTCGTGGTGACCTCGGTCACCTTGCTGCATGTCTTCCCGCACCACTGGGAACAGGCGGTGCGCGAGGCGTTGTTCAACATCACCTCGATCATCTCGGGCACCGGCTATGCCAGCGTCGACTACATGGCCTGGGGCCCGTTCCTGATCATGATCTTCTTCTTCATCGGCCTGATCGGAGGCTGCGCCGGCTCCACCGCCTGTTCGGTCAAGATCTTCCGATACCAGCTGCTGTTCGCCTCGATCAGGGCGCAGCTGCAGCGCATCCGCAGCCCGCACGGGGTCTTTACTCCGCGCTACGACGGGCGGCCGATTTCCGAGGACGTGCTGTCCTCGGTCATCGCCTTCTTCGTCTTCTTCATCATCTCGATCGGCGCATTGTCGGTGGCGCTGGGCCTCACCGGGCTCGACTTCACCACCTCGGTCTCGGGCGCGGCCACGGCGCTGGCGAACATCGGGCCGGGTCTGGGCGACACCATCGGGCCGGCGGGCAACTTTGCCACGCTGAACGACACGGCCAAGTGGCTGCTGGCCGTGGCCATGCTGGTCGGACGGCTTGAGATCCTGGCGGTCTACGCGATCCTTACCGTGCGGTTCTGGCGCGGTTAATGATGGCCCGGCACGGCCTCGGTCGGCAGCTGGCGGGCCTGGTCCGCCACGGTCTCACCCTGGTTTCCCGCGGTCAGCGGCAGCGACCCGATCGCGGTGATCACGACGGCTGCGGCGATGATGAGCTTTCTCATGGCAATACCCCTGGGCGTTGGCCCCGGACAAATACGGGGACGTTAAAGCGAAACTGCGCGGGATTGACGAAGCGTCGGTGAATGAAATGTGGCAGAAACGCGGCTTATACCGACAGTTTGAACCAACAGCCCGGCATCTGGCCATGAGAAAAGGGCCGCGCATTTCCCATGCGCGGCCCCTTGCCGATGCCTTGCGGTTTTCCGCCGGGGGTCAGTCCCAGCAGCTGACCAGCACGGTCATGCCGGTGGCGATCCGGGTCAGGTCGACCGGGTCCAGCACGGCCCCGCCCGCGGTCGCCGCGGCGGAAAGGCCCGCGCCCTGAAGCACGCTGCGGATGCTGTCAGACCCGGTGGCAAAGCTGACCGCGTCGGGCAGTTGGCGCGCGCCAGTGGTGCGTGGCAGCAGCATGCCCACGACCGAGCCCGCCGCGTCCAGCACCGGGCCGCCCGCGTCGCCGGGCTGGTGGTTCAGCGCCAGGCGGCGCAGCCCGGGCTCACCGCCCAGGCCCTTGACGTCCTCGAGCTTGCCGAAGGTCAGGGTGGGGGCGCCCAGCACCCCTTCAAAGCTGTAGCCCGAGACCGCGACCTCGGATTGCAGCCGCGGCTGCGCCTCGGGGAAGGCGGCGACGGACATCGGCGCCAGGGCCCTGTCGGGGCGCAGTACGGCGATCCCGGCGGCCTCGTCCAGCGTCACGAGGGTGGCGTCGAATTCCTCGTCCAGCGTGATGCGGGTGCAGTTCTGCACTGCCTCGGCCACGGTCACCACGGTGCCGCTGGCATTGACGTAGAAGCCCGAGCGCGACAGGCGCGGCTTGCGGATCTCGAGCCCGGCCAGCAGGTCGATGTCCTGCTCGGCCCGGCCGTCAGAGGGCTGCAGCACGGCGCCGGGGATGCGGGCAAAGCTGTCCTGCATGGCGGCGAGGATGCGGGTGCGGCGTTCTTCGTCACCGGCGGGCCAGATCAGGGTGAAGCCCTTGACCTCTCCGCCTTCCAGCGACGCTTCGGTGTGCGACACGATACGGTCGTTCTGCCCGACCAGCGTGAAATTGCCCGAGCGCCGCTCGCGCGGGCCGTTCAGCGGCACGATCTCGAGCGTCTGCATGATGTCGTACAGCCCGAACAGCGTGTTCTGGTCGCCCGCCTGGCTGATCAGCAGCACCCGCGCGCCATCCACCGTGCCGGTGCCGGTGTAATGGGCAAAGGGGTATTCGTAATGATCGAAAGCCACGGCGCCCGTGGGCAGTTGCATCGAGATGCCCGCCTCGTCGTCGCGCACCTGCGCCATGCCCATCCCTTCGAGCACGGCATTGTACTGCGCGATCAGTTCGGCCCGCTGGCGCGTGGTCAGCACGCCCGTGGTCTGGTAGCCGTTGGCGTCCTGCCAGGCGGCCATCGAGTTGCGGGTGCCGGCGCCGAAGGCCGCGTCGATGGTCGAATTGTAGAACCCCGCCCAGCGCAGGGCGATCTGCAGGTCCATCTTCTCGTCCCGGGTCAGCAACGCCTCGGACCGGCGCGCCTCGGCCGGGGTTTCGTCCACCGGCTGCGGGTCGGGCTCGGGGGTGGCCACGACGGCGGGCGCTTGCGGCGCGGGCTGGGTGGCCTCTGCGCCGATGGGATAGAAGCGCTGGCCGTAATCCTCGGCCACGGCGACGTAGCTGTCGCTGGGCACGGCACCGGCGCGGCGGTAGTCACGCAACCGTGCCTGGGCGGTGTCCGGATCGAACGGTCCCAGCGCAACGGCGTACCAGCCGCCGCCCAGGGCAAAGCCGTTCACGTCCTGCAACCGGGCGGCATAGCCGCGCACTGCCTGCTCGGCCTCGTTCAGGGACGGATGCGCCTCGATCTGGATATAGACGCGGTCCTGCGCCTGGGCCGCGATGGCCATGAGAAGAAGAGAAAAAATCGTCGATAGAAAAAGTCGCGCCATGTGCGGATTGCCCTTGCAGTCCTTGGTGTTTTCCGGGTTCCGACCTCTTTAACAAAACAAGGGCCGGGTGCACGTCAAATCGGCTTGAAGTCGCGGGAAAAGCGGCGGAACTGTCCCCATGGCAACGGGTTCGGGGGCGGGCGACGCGGCGGCGCGGCTCATTGACCCCGCGGGGCGCTTGGCCTAAAAGGCCGCGATGCGAAACCCAGCCAAGGGGGCAGAGCCGTGGCGGTGGAAAAACCCAAGTCTTTTCAGGAAATTATCCTGCGTCTTCAGGCCTATTGGGCGGCCCGGGGTTGTGCCGTGATGCAGCCCTACGACATGGAGGTCGGCGCCGGCACCTTCCACCCGGCCACCACGCTGCGCGCGCTTGGCTCGAAAAGCTGGGCCGCCGCCTATGTGCAGCCCTCGCGCCGCCCGACCGACGGGCGCTACGGCGAGAACCCGAACCGGCTGCAGCATTACTACCAGTACCAGGTGCTGATCAAACCCAGCCCGCCGGACCTTCAGGCGCTCTACCTGGGCTCCCTCGAAGCCATCGGCATCGACATGGAGATGCATGACATCCGTTTCGTCGAGGACGATTGGGAAAGCCCGACCCTTGGCGCCTGGGGCCTGGGCTGGGAAGTCTGGTGCGACGGCATGGAAGTCAGCCAGTTCACCTATTTCCAGCAGGTCGGCGGCCATGATTGCACGCCGGTCTCGGGCGAGCTGACCTATGGCCTCGAGCGGCTGGCGATGTACGTGCTCGGCATCGATCACGTGATGGAGATGCCCTACAACGACCCGCAGGCCCCCATCGCGCTGAGCTACGGCGATGTCTTCCGCCAGACCGAGGAAGAATACTCTCGCTGGAACTTCGACGTGGCCAATACCGAGATGCTGCTGAAGCATTTCGAAGAGGCCGAAGCGGAATGCGAGGCGATCCTGGCCCAGGCGCATGACGATCCCAAGACCGGCAAGCGCATCGTCATGGCCCACCCGGCCTATGACCAATGCATCAAGGCGTCGCACATCTTCAACCTGCTCGACGCGCGCGGCGTGATCTCGGTCACCGAGCGGCAGGCCTATATCGGCCGGGTGCGGGCGCTGGCCAAGCAATGCGCCGACGCCTTCGTGCAGACCGAAGCCGGGGGCTACGCCCCGAGCGCGGCCTGACATGGCGGGCAAGATCTTTGCCGGGGCACTTGTCTTGGTGGCACTGATCGCGGGCGTGGCGATGTATTACCTGCAAGTCTACGCCTATTACGACGAGGTTGTCGGCAACGGCAGGGACGACGTGACGCTGGTCAGCCTGGTCTCGGGCCAGCCAGAAACGATCCTTTACGAGGATTTCGAGGCGATCGACAGCGACAGCTCGCCCATCCGCTACCGCGCCTGTTTCACCACGCAAAGCAGCATCGCCTTGCTGACCGAGACCTACGAGAGCCTCGCCCGGGCCGAGCCGCGCGTCGCGCCGAACTGGTTCGGCTGTTTCGACGCCAAGCAGATCGGGGCCGATCTGGAACAGGGCGTGGCGACCGCCTTTGTCGGGGCGCGCAACGTGGACTACGGCATCGACCGGATCGTCGCGATCTACCCCGACGGGCGCGGCTATGCCTGGCACGAGATCAACGAATGCGGTGCGGTCGTGTTCAACGGCGACCCGCTGCCCGAAGGCTGCCCGGAACCCGAGTGACCGCGGGCCCTTGGCGACAATTCAGCGGCGGGCCCCCGGGTCCGCCGTTCACTTTTTACGGAACTGATCGCGATCTCATGCGCTGACCTTCCAGCAGAGGAGATCCCGCCATGACCGCAACCCCGACCCAATCCGGTTCCGACCGCGCCCCCCGCTGGGTGGTGCCCGTGATGCGCGCGGGCTATTCCGCCCGCGGCATCGTCTACACCATCGTCGGCGCGCTCGCCGTTCTGGCCGCCTGGCAGGGTGGCCAGGCCGAAGGCACCACGGACGCCGTCGCCCAGTTGCGCCAGGCGCCCTTCGGCACCGCGCTGATGTGGGTCGTGGCCATCGGGCTTTTCGCCTACATGGTCTGGCGCCTGATCGACGCGGCCATGGATCTCGAGGAGTACGGCGACGGCGCCAAGGGCTTCTTTGCCCGCGGCGGGCTGGTCGTGACCGGGCTGATCCACGGCGCGCTGGGGGTGTCGGTCGCCAGCGCCGCTATGAGTGGCGGCTCGGGTGGCGAGGGCGGCGGCGCGGAAAGCGCCACGCAGCAGCTCATGTCCATGCCCTTCGGCATCTGGCTGGTCGGCATCGCCGGGGCCGCAACCATCGGCGCCGGGGCCTATTACGTCTACAAGGGCGTGGCGGAAAAGTACAAGGAACACATCCGCGTCACCCCCACCGCCCGCAAGCTCGACCCGGTGATGAAGTTCGGCTGCATCGCCGAGGGCGCGGTCGTCGGCATCATCGGCCTGTCGATCGTGATCGCCGCCCTGACGGCCGATCCGAACCAGGCTGGTGGCGTAGGCGAGGCGCTGGCGCAGGTCCGCTCGGTCGCCTATGGCCGCATCCTGCTGGCCATCGTGGGCCTCGGCCTTGTCGCCTTTGCCGTCGAGAACTTCGTCGAGGCGGTCTACCGCATCGTGCCGCGCCGCGCCGGGTCGGACGTCATGACGCTGGCCCGCCGCGCCAAGCTCAAGGCCGAGGGCAAGGTGCAGGCCGCCACCGCCTGATCGTTTGAAGCGACCTGTGTTAACGGCCTCCGCACCCCGCGGAGGCCGTTCCCGCTTGCCGCCGGACGCGCGGGCCGTTATCCCCTGCCACGGACAATCCGGGCCCTGCTTTGGGGCCCAAAATTGACGTGGTGAGCCAATGCCCGACCTTCTGATCGAACTCTTTTCCGAGGAAATCCCCGCCCGCATGCAAAAGCGCGCGGGTGAGGACCTGAAGAAGCTGGTGACCGATGGCCTGGTCGAGGCCGGTCTCACCTATGCCTCGGCCGGGGCCTTCGCCACGCCGCGCCGCCTGGCCCTGTCGGTCGAGGGGCTGCTGGCCCGCTCTCCCGACCTGCGCGAAGAGCGCAAGGGCCCCAAGGTGGGCGCGCCCGACCAGGCGATCGAGGGCTTCTGCCGCGGGGCAGGAGTCGCGCGTGACGCGCTGCAGGTCCGCGACGACAAGAAGGGCCAGGTCTATTTCGCGGTGATCGACCGCCCCGGCCGCCCGGCGGCCGAGATCGTGGCCGAGGTGCTGGAAAAGACCATCCGCACTTTCCCCTGGCCCAAGTCCATGCGCTGGGGCGCGGGCAGCCTGCGCTGGGTGCGCCCGCTGCATTCGATCCTCTGCATCCTGAGCGACGAAGCCGGGGCCGAGACCGTGCCGCTTGAGGTCGACGGCATCACCGCCGGCAACATGACGAAAGGCCACCGCTTCATGGCGCCGGCCGCGTTCTCGGTGTCGTCCTTCGACGATTACCGCGCCAAGCTGCGCCGCGCGTTCGTGCTGCTCGACCCCGAGGAACGTGCGAACCACATCTGGACGGATGCCACCAACGCGGCCTTCGCCCAGGGGCTCGAGCTGGTCGAGGACGCGGGGCTTCTGGCCGAGGTCGCGGGGCTGGTCGAATGGCCCGTCGTGCTGATGGGCGAGATCGGGGCCGATTTCCTCGACCTGCCGCCCGAGGTGCTGCAAACCTCCATGAAAGAGCACCAGAAGTTCTTTTCCGTGAAGAACCCCAAGACGGGCCGGATCGAGCGTTTCGTCACCGTCGCCAACCGCGAGACCGCCGACAACGGCGCGACTGTGCTGGCCGGGAACCAGAAGGTCCTCGCCGCGCGCCTCTCGGACGCCAAGTTCTTCTGGGAGAACGACCTGCGCATCGCCAAGGGCGACAAGATGGCCCCCTGGGTGGCGCAGCTGGAAAACGTGACCTTCCACGCCAAGCTCGGCAGCCAGGCCGCCCGCATCGCCCGCATCGCCGCGCTGTCGGGCGAGATCGCGCCCATGGTGGGCGCCGATGCCGCGCTGGCCGTCGAGGCCGCCAAGGTCGCCAAGGCGGACCTGTCGTCCGAGATGGTCTACGAATTCCCCGAACTGCAGGGCCTCATGGGCCGCTACTACGCCGATGCCGCGGGCCTTCCGGCCGAGGTCGCCGCCGCCTGCCAGGAGCATTACTCGCCCCTCGGCCCCTCCGACGACGTGCCTTCCGCGCCGGTGTCGGTGACGGTGGCGCTGGCCGACAAGCTCGACACGCTGACCGGCTTCTGGGCCATCGACGAAAAGCCGACGGGGTCGAAAGACCCCTACGCCCTGCGCCGCGCCGCGCTGGGGGTGATCCGGCTGGTGCTGGGGAATGGGGTGAGAGTGAATATCGCTTCACAACTTCAGAGCGACTTCCATCTGCATCTTTCGGGAGTTCGGTACGACGTCAAAGAAACCTTCGTTAGCAACGAAGAGTGGTGGCCAGGAGATTTCGATGAACCTGAATTGAAACGTGGTGCGGTGGAGAAACAGGACTTCATAGTTTTCACAAATTCTGTAGAATCTATCGTCTTCAATTTCGACGGACTGAGCGACCGCTTTATTTCAAAGAGACAAGAAGTGATTGAAGGACGGAAAGCGGATCCACACTACGATGACTACGACCAGTACAACGAACTGGTTGATGAAATTCGGCTGCGAGCAAACTCAATTTGGTCGCCGGAAGCAAAAACGCAGAATCACATTCAAGCCGCCAGCTTGTCACTTGCCACCGACCTCCTCGCCTTCTTCCACGACCGCCTCAAGGTCCACCTCCGTGACGAAGGCGTGCGCCACGACGTGATCGACGCCTGCCTCGCAATGCCCGGCAACGATGACCTGGTGCTGCTGGTCAAGCGGGCCGAGGCGCTGACTGCCTTCCTTGGCACCGAAGATGGCACCAACCTGCTGCAGGGCTTCAAGCGCGCCAACAACATCCTCACCCAGGCCGAAGAGAAGGACAGCGTCGAATACAGTTTCGGCGCCGAGCCGAAACTGGCCGAGGATGCCAGCGAAACGGCGCTTTTCGCCGCGCTCGACGCCGAAGCGCCGCAGATCGCCGCCGCGATGAAGGCCGAGGATTTCGCCGCCGCCATGTCGGCGCTGGCCCGGCTGCGCGCGCCCATCGACGCCTTCTTCGAGGCGGTGCAGGTCAATTCCGACAACGCGGTCATCCGCCGCAACCGCCTGAACCTGCTCAGCCGCATCCGCACGCTCTGCCTTGGCGTGGCCGACCTTACGAAGATCGAGGGCTGACCCCGGACCCCGGGCCGGAAAAGTCTTCTGACGAAGACTTTTCGCCCCCGCCCGGCCGCCCACCAGTCGCTCCGTGGCGCGAAGATTGTTCGTCAGAACAATCTTCCCGGCCGCCTGCGACCTAGGTGCACGGGTCCGAACCAATCCTTGCCAGCGGCCGCGCGGCGCGTATTCTGCCTCCATCTCCGGAGGATGCCGCGTTGCAGCAAAAGCCAGGCCCGTTCACCTTCATCACGCCGACCGCGCCGGTCGCGACCCCGACCCATGGCGGCCGGGCCAAGTGCTTGCAGCGCCTGATCCGGCTCGACCTGCCGGTGCCGCGCACGGTCGCGCTGTCCTTCGACGCGGTGCATGCGATCGCCGCCGGCTGTGAACCCGACGTGGGCGCGATCCTCGCCGAGTTCCCCGAGGACGCGCTGCTCTGCGTGCGCCCCTCGTCCGAGGACCCGGACTGGGGTGGGCCGGGATCTGTGCTGAACATCGGCATGAACGACGCCAGCTTCGTGACCCTCGCCGACCGGATCGGGACCGAGGCGGCGACCGCGCTCTACCTGCGCTTTGTCCAGGGCTATGCCGTCCACGTCGCCCGCCTTGACGCCGACATCTTCGAAGACATCCACGGCGTCGATTCCGACGCGCTCAGCGAGGCGCTGCGCGTCTACCAGGACGAAGCCGAAGAACCCTTTCCCCAGGACCCGGGCGTGCAGCTGGCCGGCGTGCTCCGCTCCATGGCCCGCGCCTGGGAAGGCACCACCGCGCGCCTTCTGCGCCAGGCCAAGGGCGCGCCGGCCGATGCCGGGCTCGGCCTCGTGGTGCAGGAAATGGCGCTGGGGCTCGGGGCGGGCGAATGCGGCTCGGGCGTGTTGCAGCTGGTCGATCCGCAGACCGGCAAGCGGCAGATCACCGGGCGCTATCTCAGCCAGAGCCAGGGCCGCGAGGCGCTGACCGGCGGCAAGGCGATCTACCTCGAGCGCGACCCGCGTGGCCCCTCGCTCGAGGAACTGGCGCCGCAGGCCTTCGCCGCGCTGAAGGAGCATGCCGCGCTGATGCGCCAGCGCCTGCGCGAAGAGATGCAGATCGAGTTCACCATCGAGGACGGCCAGGTCCACATCCTCGACGGGGTCCGCGTCAGCCGCCGGGGCCGGGCCGCCGTGCGCATCGCCGTGCGCCTGGCCGAGGACGGCATCATCTCGCGCGAAGAGGCGCTGATGCGGGTCGAGCCGCGCGCACTGTCGGAAATGCTGCACCGCCAGGTCGCCCCTGCCGCGCCGCGCGACCGGATCGGGCAGGGGATCGCCGCCAGCCCCGGCGCCGCCTCGGGCGCCATTGTCTTTTCGACGCGCGAGGCGCAGGCCTATGCCGCCCGCGACGAGGCCTGCATCCTGGTGCGGCGCGAGACCGGATCGGAGGACGTGCGCGGCATGCATGCGGCCCGTGCCGTGCTGACCGAACGCGGCGGGATCACCAGCCATGCCGCCGTGATCGGCCGGGGCATCGGGCGACCCTGCGTGGTCGGCGCCTCGGACCTGCATTTCAACATGGCCAAGAAAACGCTGACCACCCGCGACGGCCGGGTCTTTCGCCGCGGCGACATCATCACCGTGGACGGCACCGCCGGGGACGTGCTGGCCGGCACGCCCGAGATGGTCGAGGCGGCGCAGGACGACAGCTTCCGCACGCTCATGGCCTGGGCCGACGCGGTGCGCGACATCGGCATCCGCGCCAATGCCGACACGCCGGCCGATGCGCTGACGGCGGCGAATTTCGACGCCGAGGGGATCGGCCTCTGCCGGACCGAGCACATGTTCTTTGACGCGGACCGGCTGACGGTCATGCGCGAGATGATCTTTGCCGACAGCCCGCAGGGACGGCGCGGCGCGCTCGAGCAGCTTCTGCCGATGCAACGCGCGGATTTCATTGAGCTTTTCCGCATCATGGAGGGCCGGCCGGTCTGCATCCGCCTGCTTGACCCGCCGCTGCACGAATTCCTGCCCGCCGACCGGACAGGCATGCGCGACCTGGCCGAGGCGCTGGACCGGCCCCTGTCGGACGTGGAACGCCGGGTTGAGCTGCTGTCCGAATACAACCCGATGCTGGGGATGCGCGGCGTGCGGCTGGGCATCGCCGTGCCCGAGATCTACGAGATGCAGGCCCGCGCCATCTTCGAGGCGACGGTCGAGGCGAACCGCGCCGGGCTCAAGGTGGTGCCCGAGATCATGATCCCGCTGGTCTCGGCCAAGCGCGAGGTCGAGATGGTGCGCGCGGCCATCGAATCCGTGGCGGGGCAGGTGCGCGGCCGCACGGGGGCGGAGTTCGAGTTCCGCCTGGGCGTGATGGTCGAGACCCCGCGCGCCGCGCTGCGGGCCGGCGACATTGCCGGGTATTGCGACTTTCTCAGCTTCGGCACCAACGACCTGACGCAGATGACCTATGGGTTGTCGCGCGACGACGCAGGCCGCTTCATGTCGACCTACGTGCAGCAGGGCGTCTACGACGAAGACCCGTTCCACGTTCTCGACCGTGACGGTGTGGGGGAGCTTTTGCGCATCGGGGCCGAGCGGGGCCGCAGCGCGGACCCGGGAATCACCCTGTCGATCTGCGGCGAACATGGCGGCAATCCCGAATCGATCGCCTTCTGTCGGGCGGTCGGATTCGACTATGTCAGCTGCTCGCCCTTCCGCGTTCCGGTCGCGCGCCTCGCTGCCGCGCAAGGCGCAATTTCAGACAAAATAAAGTAGATATGCCGATTGCGGTGCCCGACATTTGGTGTCAAATCTGAGGGCGATTCACCATGAGCAATCTACCGCCTATAGGGGCGGTGGACGCGCCGCGTCTTTTTGATGTAAGACGCCGACCGGCGGGGGCTGCTACCCGTCTGGTTACGGAAGGTGAAGATGCGGTATCTTTTTGCTGTCGTGGCGAGCGTCCTGCTCGCATCTGCTGCTACGGCCGAAGCCCCGGCTTCCAGGATCGAGGATGCGCTGCGCAAGGAACGCGTCGCGCTGGACCGGATCGGAACGGAAAAGCTCGAGACCCTGGTCGCGGCCCCGTCCTTCGACGGGATGCGCTACGACCGAAATTGGCTCGCCTCGGTCGAGCTCGAGCCGGGCAGCGATCAATGGGCCTGCCTCGCCCAAGCGCTCTACTTCGAGGCGCGCGGCGAGACGGTCAAGGGCCAGTTCGCCGTGGCCGAGGTGATCCTGAACCGGGTCGATTCCGCGCAGTTCCCGAACTCGGTTTGCGGCGTGATCCACCAGGGCACCGGCAAGAAATACGCCTGCCAGTTCACCTACACCTGCGACGGGCTGAAAGAGACGATCGCCGAGCCGGCGGCCTACAAGCGCGTCGGCAAGGTGGCCCAGATCATGCTGGACGGCGCCCCGCGCCCGCTGACGAACGGCGCCACCTATTACCACACCAAGTCGGTCAAGCCGCGCTGGTCGCGCCTGTTCACCCGCACCGCCACCATCGGCGTGCACCATTTCTACAAGCGCCCCACGCAGCTCAGCTCGAACTGACAGCCGCCGCACAAGATTTTTCATCTGAAAAATCTTGTGATCCGGCGCCAGGCGAAGATCGTTCGTCAGAACGATCTTCCGGTGCGGTGGGCGGCCTGCGTTTCCGATAGCGGTCGTATGCGCCGCATCGGCGCCAATGATGTCGGACCCGGTGCCTGCCCGGTCGCATTGTGCGCTGGTTGTGCCGGGTCGGTCCTGTTAATCAGCCCCGGCAGCCACACGGGCCGCAGCAGGGAGAGCGCATCATGACCCAGGACATCCGACTGGCCTTTGCCCATCCGTCAGAGCGGGCGGAGGCGATGGCGGGCGACGATCTGCTGGACCGGATCAGCCTGCGCGACCACGTGGTCGAGGCCGAGATCGGCGCCTTTCAGGCGGAACGCGGCACCACCCAGCGGCTGCGCTTCAACGTGGTGGTCGAGGTGCGCCCGCTGTCGGCCGAGATCGACGACGACGTCGACCGCATCCTCAGCTACGACAAGGTGACCGAAGCCATCGCCCATGAGCTGGCCGCCGAGCGGCTGAACCTGCTCGAGACCCTGGCCGAGCGCGTGGCCGAGCGCATCCTGCTCGAGCCCCAGGCCCAGCGGGCCTTTGTCCGCGTCGAAAAGCTCGACCGCGGCCCCGGCGCCCTCGGGGTCGAGATCGTGCGCGGCCGCGGTGACGTGCACCATGTCCAGCCCGAGGACCGGCCGCATCCCGTCATCGTTTACCTGTCGAACGCCGCCATCGCCGCGCCCGCGCTGCCCCGCTGGCTCGACCGGCTCGAGGCCGAGGGCGCGCCGGTGCTGCTCTGCGTCGGCACGCCCGACGTGGCCGCGCCGCAATCCGCCGTCGCCCCGGCGCAGCGCCGCATCGACCTGCTGTCGATCGAGCAGAACGCCTGGGTGCTGGCGGGGCGCGATCCGCGCTGCGTCGTGGTCGCCACCCGGACCGAGCTCGACTGGTCGATGAAGCATGGCCAGATCGCGGTCTGGGCGCCCTCCAAGATCGTGCTCGACGCCGCGCAAGGCCCCCGGACCCAGCCCAAGGACAGCCCCGGCCTGGCCGCCTGGTTCGCCGGCGAGATCTCGGCCCGCGAACTGGTCATCATCGGCGAAGCGGCACCCGCGACCGACATCCCCCTGCGCGTGGTCTCGGTCGAGGCGGGCCTGTGACGAGCCGCTTCTGGCCGATCCCCGAGGCGCGGCACGCCGGCGGCAGCCCCGGCCTGCCGCTCGCCGGCAGCCGCCATGTCGCCTGGGACCTGGTGAACCGGCTGGGCGATGGGCCGGACGAGCACCTGCTTGCCTCGGACCTCGTCCCCGAGAGGCGGGACCGCCTGGTGGCCCTGCGCGCGCCCGTCTGCGGGCTGTCGATGGACGTGCCGCGGATCATGGGCATCCTCAACGTCACGCCCGACAGTTTCTCGGACGGCGGCCGCCATGACACGCTCGAGCGCGGCGTGGCCCATGCCCATCTCATGGCCGCCGAGGCCGACATGATCGACATCGGCGGCGAATCCACGCGGCCCGGCGCCCGCGAAGTCCCGGTGGACGAAGAGATCGCCCGCACCGCCCCGGTGATCCGCGAGATCCGCGCCCAGGGCATCGCAACGCCGATCAGCATCGACACCCGCAAGGCTGCCGTGGCCGAGGCGGCCCTGGACGCCGGCGCCGATTTCGTCAACGACGTGACCGCCCTGCGCTGGGACGCCCGCATGGCTGCGCTCTGCGCCGACCGGGACGTACCGGTCTGCCTGATGCATTCCGTGGCCGACCCCGAGACGATGCAGGCCCATGCCACCTACCAGGACGTCACGCGCGAGGTCTATGACCACCTGGCCGAACGGATCGACGCCGCCCTGGCGGCCGGTATCCGGCTGGACAACATCGTGACCGACCCCGGCATCGGCTTCGGCAAGACGCTCGAGCACAACCTCGACCTGCTGCGCCGGTTGGCGATCTTCCACGACCTCGGCGCGCCGGTGCTGCTGGGTGCCTCACGCAAACGTTTCATCGGTACGCTGGGTCTTGCCGATGACGCGGCGGCGCGGATGCCCGGCTCGGTCGCAGTGGCTTTGCACGGCGCCGCGCAGGGAGTACAAATCCTGCGCGTCCACGACGTGGCCGAGACGCGGCAGGCGCTTCGGCTCTGGGCCGCCATCGCGGGCGACAACGACAACAGCGGGCCCGCCTGACGCCCGCGAAGACAAGGGGCAGGGTGACATGGTGCGCAAACTTTTCGGAACCGACGGGGTGCGGGGCAAGGCGAATGCGTCGCCGATGACCGCCGAAATGGCGATGCGGCTGGGCGCCGCCGCCGGGCGGTATTTCCGGCGTGAGGCCGACAGTTCCGTCCACCGGGTGGTGATCGGCAAGGACACGCGCCTGTCGGGCTACATGTTCGAAAACGCGCTGACGGCCGGTTTGACCTCGACCGGCATGAACGTGCTGCTCCTGGGCCCGGTGCCGACGCCCGCCGTGGGCTTGCTGACGCCATCCATGCGCGCCGACCTCGGCATCATGATCTCGGCCAGCCACAACCCGGCCGATGACAACGGGATCAAGTTCTTCGGCCCCGACGGGTTCAAGCTCTCGGACGAGGCCGAGGCCGAGATCGAGGCGCTCGTAGACCGGGGCGTGTCCCTGGCCCAGGCGCAGAACATCGGCCGCGCCAAGCGGATCGACGATGGCCGCTTCCGCTACCAGGAAAGGGTCAAGTCGACCTTTCCCCATGGCATGCGGTTGGATGGCATGAAGATCGTCGTCGATTGCGCCAATGGCGCGGCCTACAAGACCGCGCCAGAAGTGCTGTGGGAGCTGGGCGCCCAGGTGATCCCCGTGGGCGTCAGCCCCAACGGACGCAACATCAACGACGGCTGCGGCTCGACCGCGCCGCGCACGGCGGCGGAAACCGTGGTGGCCCATGGCGCGGACGTGGGCATCTGCCTCGATGGCGATGCCGACCGGATCATCCTGATCGACGAAACCGGCAAGGTGGCCGATGGCGACCAGCTGATGGCCCGCATGGCCGCCCGCTGGGCCGAGGACGGCCGGCTCGCCGGTGGCGCATTGGTGGCGACGGTCATGTCAAACCTCGGGCTGGAGCGTTTCCTCGAAGGACGGGGGCTGCGCCTGGAACGCACCGCGGTGGGCGACCGCTACGTGGTCGAGGCGATGCGGCGCGGCGGCTACAACCTCGGCGGTGAGCAATCGGGCCATATTGTCATGACCGATTTCGCCACGACCGGCGACGGGCTGATGGCTGGCCTGCAATTCCTGGCCGAGATGGTGCGCACGGGTCAGCGCGCCTCCGAGCTCACGAAGGCCTTCGAGCCGGTGCCGCAACTGCTCAGGAATGTGCGTTTCGGCACGGGCCAGCGGCCGCTTGATGCCGACAGCGTGAAATCCGCGATCGCCGGGGCCGAGGAGGATCTGAATGGCTCGGGCCGCCTGCTGATCCGCAAGTCGGGGACGGAACCGTTGGTACGGGTCATGGCGGAATGCGAGGACGAGGCGTTGCTGACCCGCGTGGTCGATGACGTCGTGGCTGCAGTCGAGGCGGTGACGCAGGGCTGATCCCGACTGCCGCCGTGGATGCGGATGGCCCGGACGGGGGGCCAGCCCCCCGCGCGCCAGGGCGCGCTCCCCCCGAGGTATTTTGCAAACAATGAAGCAATCTGGTTCGAAGGAGTCCGAGGCGCCAGCCAGGGCTGCTCCGCTCCTTCATTGTTTCAAAAATACCTCGGGGGTCCAGGGGGCTGGCCCCCTGGTGGCCTTCCGTCAGTCGCTTGCGCCGCGGGGATCAAGCAGACGGGCGAGGATTTCCGCTTGCGTGACCTGGCCGACAAGTGCGCCGTCGCGTAGCACGCCGACAGGCGTCTCGGACTGGCGGGCGGCCTCCATCACGTCGCGGATCGGCGTGCGGGGGGCGACGGAGATCGCGCAACTGCCGGTGGGGGGCGTCATGACGTCTTCGGCGCAAAGCACGCCGAGCGGGTTCATGTGCTGCACGAATTCGGCCACGTAATCCGTTGCGGGGGATGTAAAAATCTCCTGCGGGGTGCCGCATTGAACGATCCTGCCGCCCTCCATGATGGCGATGCGGTTGCCGATCTTGAAGGCCTCGTCGAGGTCGTGGCTGACGAAGATGATGGTGCGTTTCAACTGGGCTTGCAGCTCGAGCAGCTCGTCCTGCAGCTTGGTGCGGATCAGCGGGTCGAGGGCCGAAAAGGGCTCGTCCATCAGCAGGATCGGGGCCTCGGTGACGAACGCGCGGGCGAGGCCGACGCGCTGCTGCATGCCGCCCGAGAGGTCTCCGACCTTGCGCTCGGCCCAGTCCGACAGGCCCACGAGGGCCAGCTGCCGGTCGACCTTGTCCTGCCGCTCTGCCCGGCCCATGCCGGCCAGCTCCAGGCCCAGACCCACGTTCTCGCGGACCGACCGCCAGGGCAGCAGTCCGAATTGCTGGAACACCATGGCCACGTGATGTGCGCGGATGCGCCGCAGGGTCGCCGCGTCGGCGTTGGTCACGTCGACCAGCCCCTTGCCGTCAGAGACCAGCGCCGCGCCGCGCACCACCGGGTTCAACCCGTTGACCGCGCGCAGCAGGGTCGACTTGCCCGAGCCCGACAGGCCCATGAGCACGAGGATCTCGCCTTCCTCGACGTCGATGGAGCAGTCGTGCACGCCCAGCACCTGGCCCGTCTCGGTCTGGATCTCGGCGCGGCTTTGCCCGGCATCCATCAGCGGCAGGGCGCGGTCCGGGTGCTCGCCGAAGACGATGGAGACGCGGTCGAAGCGGACGGCGAGGGCCATCTCAGCGCTCGACCCGAAGGATGCGGTCGAGCATGATGGCGACGACCACGATGATGAAGCCGCTCTCGAAGCCGAGCGCGGTGTTGACCTGGTTCAGTGCCCGCACGACCGGCACGCCCAGCCCGTCCGCGCCGACCAGCGCGGCGATCACCACCATCGACAGAGACAGCATGATCGTCTGGTTCAGCCCGGCCATGATCTGCGGCAGGGCATAGGGCATTTCCACCTTCCACAGGGTCTGGCGCGGTGTGGCGCCAAAGGCCTGCGCCGCCTCGAGCAGCGGCCTGGGGGTCGAGCTGACGCCGAGGTGGGTCAGTCGAATCGGGGCGGGCACGACGAAGATTACCGTGGCCAGCAGCCCCGGGACCATGCCTATGCCGAAGAAGACGATGGCGGGGATCAGGTAGACGAAGGTCGGCAGGGTCTGCATCAGGTCCAGCACTGGCCGCATCCAGGCATAGAGCCGGGGGCGATGGGCGGCGGCGATGCCGATCGGCACGCCGACCAGCATGCAGACGACGCAGGCCGACAGGACCAGGGTCAGGCTCTCGGTCGTTTCTTCCCAGTAGCCCTGGTTGAGGATGAAGAGGAACCCGAGCGCCACGAAGAGCGGCACCTTCCAGCTGCGGTGCAGCGCCCAGGTCAGGCCGACGATCACCGCGATGACCAGCCATTCCGGCGGCGTCTGGAAGACCCAGAGGATCGCGTCGATCATCGCTTCCATCACCACGGCGAGGCCGTCAAAGAACCAGCCCCCGTGCACTTGCAGCCAGTCGAAGACGCTGGCAGCGGTCTTTCCGACCGGGATCTTGGTGTCTGTAAGCCATTCCATGGCCCGAGCCTTAGCGGGCGCGGGGCAGGGGTCAAGCCCCAATGGTGAGGGCCGGGCGTTTCTCCCGTGGCGGCTCGGTCGCTCAGGCGGCCCGTTGACCGGTGCCGCGGGCCGAGCCCAGCTCGAACTCACTGATCGCCTCGGCGAGGCTGCGGGCATGATCGGCGATTTCGAGCGCGGCGGCGCGGCTGGCCGAGGCCACCTGCCGGTTCTGCGCGGTCAGGGCGTTCAGCCGTTCCATCGAGGTATTGACCTGCCCCACCTCCTGGGCCTGGTCATCGGCGGTGGTGCTGACCTCGCTCAGCACCTCGTCGACGCGCTGGATATGGTCACGGATCGCGCTCAGTGCCTCGCCGGTGTTGCCGACCAGCGTCACGCCGCTGGTCACTTCGCGCACGCTTTCCTCGATCAGCCGCCGGATCTCGTGGGCGGCGGTTTGCGACCGGCCGGCCAGCTCGCGCACTTCCTGGGCGACGACGGCAAAGCCCCGGCCGCTGTCGCCGGCGCGCGCGGCCTCGACCCCGGCATTGAGGGCCAGCAGGTTGGTCTGGAACGAGATGTCCTGGATGACCGAGATGATCTGCGCGATCCGGTCCGAGGAGGCCGAGATCCGGTCCATCGCCGCCACCGCGTCGCGCACCACCGCGCCCGAACTGTCGGCGCGGGCACGGGCCTCTCCGGCCAGGGACTTGGCGCCCTTGAGCGAGGCGGTCGTCTCGGCCAATGCGCTGGTCAGCCGGGCCATGGCCTCGGCGGTCTGGCCGATGGTCTCGACCTGGTCGTCGGTGCGGCTGGCCAGGTCCTTTGCCGTGTGGCGCATCCCGTCAGAGCGTGCGTCGAGATCACCAACCGTGCGCGCGATCTCGGAGATCACGTCGCGCAGGCGCTGCGTCGCGGCGTTGAAATCGGCGCGGATCGAGTCGTATTCTGCGGCCAGCGGCGTATCGAACCGCAGCGTCAAGTCGGCGCGGGCGAGGGCATTCAGCCCCTCGGTCATCAGGTCGACGACTTGCTGGTGACGGGCGTTCAGGCTTGCCTCGTCGCGGGCTTTCCTGTCGCGGGCTTCCACGCTCAGCAGCTTGAAGGCATGCACCGAGCGGGCCATTGCGCCGACCTCGCCTCGGGTGTCGGTCAGGGGCACGGTCGCGTCGAACCGACCCTCGATGAACTCGCCCATGATGCGGATCAGGCGGCGCAGCCGGCGCGTGCTTGATTCGGCCATGGCGATTGCGAGGGCCAGCATCAGCCCCACGGCAGCGGCGACCACGGCGGCGGTCCGCCACATCGTCGCGTTGGCCGCTTCGGATGTCGCGACGGCCAGCACCTCCTGTTCGATCACCAACTCGCGTTCGAGCGCCCGCAGCGAATCGATCCAGTCGGTCGAGGCGGCGAACCAGGCAGGGGCCGTGAGCGCGCCGCGCGCGCCGCCATAGGGCAGGGCGGCGATGGCGTCACGCATCGGCGTCAGCGTGGTGGCCGCGTCCTGGGTCATCAGGCGGTCCACCAGTCCCGGCCGGTCCAGCGCCTGTTCGGCCTGCGCAAGAAAGGCCGCCTGCCGCGCGCCGAGGTCCATGAAGCGGCGGTGGATCGCGGCCGGGAAGTCTGCCCCGCCCAGCCCCGTGGCCCCCATCGCCCGTTCGAGCCCCGCGCTTTCCTTGGCCAGCGCGATCAGTTCGCGCCCCTCCATCAGCACGGCGCCATCCTGGGCCACGAAATGCGTTCGGATGCGGCTGGTGGCGTGCAGCAGGTCATTGATGATGCCGGTGTAATAGCCCGCCAGTTCGGGCACGGTCAGGGCCAGGGCGTCGATCTGCCCGCGCTGCGCGCCCAGCCGGTCCAGCGCCGTGTCGGCCGCCTCGATCCTGGTCGGAGCAAGGGCGCGGGTGCCGTCGATCCGGCTGCGGTAGCGGTCCAGCACAGCGTCTGTATCGGCCCGCTGCCGCGACAGCTCTGCCACGAAATTCGCGCCGGAAGAGCCGGTGAAGCCGGCGGAATAGCCGCGTTCCTTCTGCAATTCGTGGACGAGGTCGGCCATCACCTCGGATTCGACCGAGAGCCTGTCGATCCGCGCATGGCTCCGTGCCACGTCCCGAAGCTCGACGATCTTGAGCGTTGCGAGGACGATGACCGCAAGGAACAGCGGGCCCAGCGCACCGAGCATCATGAAACGAAGTGACATCAGGAAGGGCCCCGGCGTGGATCACGTTGAGGCATCATGTACGACAAACAATGAACAATGATTGAACGGCGGCAAAGCGCCGTGCAACAGCTTGAAAAACCGCCAGGTTTCAGGGGATCAGCCGCCGGTTTCGGCCCGCACGAAGGCCACGATGGCGTTGGCATGTCCATGCCCAAGCCTATGTTCGGACTTGAGCCAGTTGACCACCTCCATGTGCTTGAGGCCGGACTGGCCGCGCGCGAGGTCGAGCCAATGGTCGATCGGCTGGCCGTACTTTTTCTCGATCGAGGGGAAATAGGACGCGGGGCCCTTGGGTTTGTCGGTCATTGTCAACGGTCCGAAAGGGGAAGGCGGCGCGGGATGCGCGCCGCCCGCAGATCACATGTCGAGGGCGGACTGGACCGCGGCCATGGCGTCGCCGCCATCCATCGTGGTCACGCCGTCCAGCCAGCCGTCCAGCACCGAGGGGTTGGCCGAGAGCCAGGCCTTGGCCGCGTCCGACGGATCGGTCCCGTCGTTCAGGATCGCGCCCATGATCTCGTTCTCCATGGCCAGCGTAAACTCGAGGTTGGTCAGCAGCTTGCCGACGTTCGGGCAGTCCTCGACATAGCCCGCGCGGGTATTGGTAAAGACGCTGCCCTCGGCGCCGAACCATTCCTCGCCGCCGGTGAGGTAGGTCAGCTCCATCGCGGCGTTCATCGGATGCGGCTCCCACGCGAGGAACACCACCGGCTCGCCGCGCTTGTCGAGGCGAGTGGCCTGCGCCAGCATGCCCTGTTCCGAGCTTTCGACCAGCTCGAGCTTGGACATGCCGAAATCGTCGCCTTCGATCCGGTCGAGGATCAGCCGGTTGCCGTCATTGCCCGGCTCGATGCCGAAGATCTTGCCGTCCAGCGCATCGGCATGGGCCGCGATGTCGGCGAAATCCGCGATGCCCAGCGCCGCGCCGGCCGGGTTCGTCGCCAGCGTGTACTTGGTGCCCTTGAGGTTCTCTTTCACGGTGTCGACCGTTCCGGCCTCGCGGTAGGGGGCGATATCCGCCTCCATCGTCGGCATCCAGTTGCCGAGGAACACGTCGATGTCGCCTTCGGCGAGGCTGGTATAGGTCACGGGCACCGACAGCAGCTTGATGTCGGTCTCATAGCCCAGCGCCTCGAGCACCAGCGTCGTGGCCGCGGTCGTGGCGGTGATGTCGGTCCAGCCAACGTCGGAGAAGCTGACGCTGCCGCATTCGGAGTGGCTGGCAGCAAAGGCCGGCGCGGCTGCCACGATGGCAAGCACCGAGAGCGTGGATCTGAAGGTCATGAGGTGTCTCCCTGTTTTCTTGATTGACGGGTCAATAAAAATCGAATTAGCGTCTTTGGGCAACCTTTAGCCTGGTGATTTTATGCCCAAGATCGGGATGGAGCCTATACGGCGGGCAGCGCTGGTGAAAGCCACGATTGCCGAGATCGGCGAGGCGGGGACGCTGGACGTCACCGTCAGCCAGATCGCGAAACGCGCCGGCATGTCCAGCGCGCTGGCGCATCATTACTTCGGTGGCAAGGAACAGATCTTCCTCGCCGCGATGCGGCACGTGCTGGCGCTTTATTCCGCCGAGGTGCGCGGCGCGCTGATGATGGCCGACAGCCCGCGTGCCCGGGTCGAAGCGGTGATCCGCGCCAGTTTCACCCAGCAGAATTTCCGCCCCGAGGTGATCGCGGCCTGGCTGAACTTCTACGTTCTCGCGCAGATCTCGCCCGAGGCCATGCGCCTTTTGCGGATCTACCATGCGCGCCTCCTGTCGAACCTGACCCATGCGCTGCGTCCGCTTGCCGGCGACGCGGCGCCGGGCCTCGCGCAGCGCGTCGCGGGGTTGATCGACGGGCTCTACCTACACCAGTCGCTGGGGCAGGGCACACCGGATGGCGCGGCAGCGGTGGCACAGGTCATCGCGGCGCTGGACTGCGGACTCAAGGAAAGCTGATGCGCCCCAATATCCTCATCATCATGGTCGACCAGCTGAACGGGACCCTGTTCCCCGACGGCCCCGCCGACTGGCTGCATGCCCCGACGCTGAAAAAGCTGGCGGCCGAGTCCGTGCGCTTCCCGAATTGCTACACCGCCTCGCCGCTTTGCGCGCCTGGGCGGGCCAGCTACATGTCGGGTCAGCTGCCGTCGGTGACCGGCGTCTACGACAACGCGGCCGAGTTCGGCTCGGACATCCCGACCTATGCGCATCACCTGCGCCGGGCCGGGTACTACACGGCGCTTTCGGGCAAGATGCATTTCGTCGGCCCCGACCAGCTGCATGGGTTCGAAGAGCGCCTGACCACCGACATCTACCCGGCCGATTTCGGCTGGACCCCGGACTACCGCAAGCCGGGCGAGCGGATCGACTGGTGGTATCACAACATGGGGAGCGTCACCGGCGCGGGCGTGGCCGAGATCTCGAACCAGATGGAATATGACGACGAGGTCGCGCATTTCGCCAAGATGAAGGTCTATGATCTCGCGCGCGGCCACACCGGCCGCCCCTGGTGCCTTACGGTCAGCTTCACCCATCCGCACGATCCTTACGTGACGCGCAGGAAATACTGGGACCTCTACAAGGATTGCGAGCATCTGATGCCCGAGGTCGGCCCGATCCCCTACGACGATCAGGACCCGCATTCGAAACGCATCTTCGACGCCAACGACTGGCGCAGCTTCGATATCAGCGACGAGGACGTGCGCCGCTCGCGCCGGGCCTATTTCGCCAACATCTCCTATCTCGACGACAAGATCGCCGAGGTGCTCGAGGCGCTGGAGACGACGCGCCAGGCCGAGACCACGGCGATCCTCTTCGTGTCGGACCACGGCGACATGCTGGGCGAACGGGGGCTGTGGTACAAGATGAACTTCTTCGAGGGCTCGGCCCGCGTGCCGATGATGCTCAAGGCGCCGGGGCTGGCGCCCGCCCGCGTCGACGCCCCGGTCAGCAACATCGACGTCTGCCCGACGCTCTGCGACATCGCCGGCGTCAGCATGGACGAGGTCATGCCCTGGACGGCCGGCGAAACGCTTCTTCCTTACGCGCGCGGCACCGAACGCACCGCGCCCGTCGCCATGGAATACGCGGCCGAGGCGTCCTATGCCCCCATGGTCTGCCTGCGCCAGGGCCGGTGGAAATACACCCGCTGCGCGCTCGACCCCGAGCAGCTCTTCGACCTCTCGGCCGATCCGCACGAGCTCAGCAACCTCGCGGAAACCCCGACCGGCGACGCCGCCGAAGCCCTCGCCCATTTCCGCGCCATGGCTGATGCGCGCTGGGACCTCGACCGGTTCGACGCAGAGGTGCGCCGCAGCCAGGCCCGCCGCTGGGTGGTCTACGAGGCGCTGCGCCAGGGCGGCTACTACCCCTGGGACTTCCAGCCGCTGCAAAAGGCTTCGGAACGCTACATGCGCAACCACATGGACCTCAACGTGGTCGAAGAAAACCAGCGCTTCCCGCGCGGCGAATGACCGAAATGCCCCCGCCCGGCCCGATCCAGCGGCGCGCGCGTACCGCGCGCCCGGTGTCAGCCCCGCCGCCCGTCGGGCGACGTAGCCGGTTTGCCTCCGGCGGGAGTATTTCGGGAATAATGAAAGTACAGGCACACCCCATGTTCTTCGTGTTCCCCAAGGCCGATCCGCACAAGCGCGCCGACCTTGCCGCTCCGATCGCCTCGCTCCTTCATCGTTTTGAAAATACCTCGGGGGCGTCCGCCCTGGCGGACGGGGGCAGCGCCCCCAGGCACCCCATCCACAAGGACCCCCGCTGATGGAATCCGATTACGTCATCGTCGGCGCCGGCTCGGCCGGCTGCGCCATGGCCTACCGCCTGTCCGAGGCGGGTGCCTCGGTGCTCGTCATCGAACATGGCGGCACGGATGCGGGCCCCTTCATCCAGATGCCCGCCGCGCTCAGCTACCCGATGAACATGCGCCGCTACGACTGGGGCTACGAGAGCGAGCCAGAGCCGCACCTGGGCGGCCGGCGCCTCGTGGTGCCGCGCGGCAAAGTGATCGGCGGGTCCTCGTCCATCAACGGCATGGTCTACGTGCGCGGCCATGCGCGCGATTACGATCACTGGGCCGAGGTCGGCGCGGATGGCTGGAGCTATGCCGACGTGCTGCCCTACTTCAAGCGCATGGAATCCTGGCACGACGGCGGCCATGGCGGCGACCCGGACTGGCGCGGCAAAGACGGCCCGCTGCATGTCACGCGCGGGCCGCGCCGGAACCCGCTGTATCATGCCTTCGTCGAGGCGGGGCGCCAGGCCGGCTACCCGGTCACCGACGATTACAATGGCCGCCAGCAGGAAGGCTTCGGCCCGATGGAGCAGACCGTCTGGCGCGGCCGGCGCTGGTCGGCGGCCAATGCCTACCTGCGCCCGGCGCTGAAACGCGCCAATTGCGACCTCGTCCATGGGCTTGCCTGCCGCGTCGTCATCGACCAGGGCCGCGCCACCGGCGTCGAGATCGCCCGCGGCGGCCGGCGCGAGATCATCAAGGCCCGGCGCGAGGTTATCCTCGCCGCCAGTTCGATCAACTCGCCCAAGCTCTTGATGCTGTCGGGGATCGGTCCCGGCCGGCACCTCGCCGAGCACGGGATCGAGGTCATCGCGGACCGCTCCGGCGTCGGGCAGAACCTGCAGGACCACCTCGAGGTCTATTACCAGTTCGCCGCGCGCAAGCCGATCACGCTCTATTCCTACTGGAACCTGTTCTGGAAGGGAGTCATCGGCGCGCAGTGGCTGTTCACCAAGACCGGCCTCGGCGCCTCGAACCAGTTCGAAAGCGCGGCCTTCATCCGCTCGCGCGCGGGGATCGACTACCCTGACATACAGTACCATTTCCTGCCGCTCGCCGTGCGCTATGACGGCAAGACCGCGGCCGAGGGGCATGGCTTCCAGGCCCATACCGGGCCGATGCGCGCCGCCTCGCGCGGGGCCGTCACCCTGCGCAGCGCCGACCCGGTCGAGGCGCCGCGCATCGCCTTTAACTACATGTCCGACGCGCAGGATTGGGTCGATTTCCGCACCTGCCTGCGGCTCACGCGCGAGATCTTCAGCCAGGACGCCTTCCGCGAGCACGTCAAGCACGAGATCCAGCCGGGCGCCGACCTGCAGACCGACGACGAGCTCGACGGTTTCATCCGCGACCATGCCGAAAGTGCCTACCATCCCTGCGGCACCGCCCGCATGGGGCGGCGGGACGATCCGGGCGCCGTGGTCGACCCCGAGACGCGGGTGATCGGCGTCGATGGGCTGCGGCTGGCCGACAGCTCGGTCTTTCCGCGCATCACCAACGGCAACCTCAACGGGCCGTCGATCATGGTGGGCGAAAAGGCCGCAGACCACATCCTTGGCCGCAGCCCGCTGCCCGCGGCGAACGACGCGCCCTGGATCAACCCGAACTGGGAAACGGCGCAAAGGTGACAGCCCCGCGCCATTGGTAACCATGCCCGCCGCTTTCGCTTGAAACGCGAAAGCGGCGCGGCCATCTTAACGAAATGTTAAGACTTCGTTCCTTATTTGTTTCCATCGCGCTGGCCTGTGCCGCGCCGGCGCTGGCCGGCCCGCAGGGCGTGATCTCGGTCGTCGACGGCGACACGATCGACGTGGGCGGTGAACGCATCCGCCTGCACGGCATCGACACGCCCGAGGATGACCAGAGCTGCGGCGGCGGGGCCACGCCCATGTGGGCCTGCGGTGCCTGGGTCACGCGCGAGGTGCGCGCCCGCTACCAGGGCCGCCACGCCCTGTGCGAGGGGATTGAACGCGATCGCTACGGCCGTCTCGTGGCCAAATGCGTGGTCGAAGGGCGGGACATGGGCGATGCGCTGGTCGCGGAGGGGCTGGCCTTTGCCTATCGCACCTACTCGATGGACTACGACCTCACGGAAAAGCAGGCCGCGATTCGCCATGTCGGCCTGCATGGGCAGGGGGTGCAGCCGCCGCACCTGTTCCGCGACGCGCAGCGCAGCGTGCAGGCCCGGCAGACCGTCACGGCCGCGCCCGATGGCTGCGTGATCAAGGGCAACATCTCGAAGAACGGGCGGATTTTCCATGTTCCCGGCCAGGAATGGTACGACCGAACCCAGATCAGCCCGCACAAGGGCGAGCGCTGGTTCTGCACCGAAGCCGAAGCCCTTGCGGCCGGTTGGAGAAAGGCGCGGCGCTGATGCCTCTTTTGATCGGGATCAAGGTGTGACCCTGCGCCCTGCGCCAATGTGATCCCGACACGAAGAACAGGAGGATCACATGTCCCATACCCCCCATGAGCTGCACGAGGAATTCCCGGAATTCGCCGCGCGCATCAGCGAGCTAAAAGCAAATGACACCCATTTCGCGAACCTTGCGGACAAGTACCACGAGTTGAACCGCGCCGTGCACCGCGCGGAGACCAACGTGGAGCCGGTCGAGGAAATGACCGAGGTGCAGATGCGCAAGGAGCGGGCCGCGCTGAAGGACGCGCTTTACAAGCTGCTGAGCGCCGCCGAGGCGTGAGCAGCGGCTGAGCAATGCAAAGGGGGCGGATCCGGATGGACCCGCCCCCTTGGCATCGGGGAAGGGGAAGTCGCCGGTTGGGTCCAGGGTTCAAAGAGCTGAACTTACTGGCCATCAGCGGTAGATCGCGGGACTCAAATTGTTCAAAGCTGCTTGATCTGGTGCCGGAGTCCGACGAGACTGGTAATCTCGGTATTCGAATGGGCCTCGGGCAATGATCAGAAACATGGGTTTGAGCGCGGCTTTTTGTGTTCTCTTGGGCAGCGCTTCTTCTGCAGGTGTATGTGACTATCGTCTCAGCCAACTGGCCAGTCCCAAGACTGCAACGGCTGTTGCTACGGCAAGCGGCGCCGGTGCGACCGTGGGGCCGGCAACCATGGCGATCGGCGGACTCTACTTTTTCCCGCATGCAACCAGCGGGACATTAATGCTGGGTTCAACCCTCGCTGGAGCTTCCGGGGCCGGAACAGTCGGCATCATCGGCGGTAGCGGATTTGCAGCAACTGTACTTGCAGTCATCACTGCGCCAATCACATTGATCCTAGCAGGCGGCACAGCAATCTCGGTTGGTGGACTCGAGGCTGGGTGCTATTTTGTGGATGAACGAATAACCGAGGAACAAGAGGTACTTGCCGTCCTCAGGAAAGTCGCGTTGACTGCCAATGAGGACTACTTCAAGTTATTTGACGTGGATGAAAAGGAAGCTGCAGAGACGGGGACCTTCAGCCGGGTGCGTATTGTCGGCGAGGACGAAACGTATGAATTTTACGCAGTTTCGAAGCTCTACATTGTGAATGGAGAGTTGCTTCATAGAGATTGGGGTTTCAACACTTCGTTGGGAAACATTGCTGCGTCGGTTGTTGCGGAACCTTAGGTACTTTTTGGCTCCATTGTCAGTGATGACTCATGATGCTTGGCCTAACAACGTTGTTGCGTACGACCTCTTCCGCTTGTTGCTTCCTGATATGTGGCATTTAAGCTTTCGAAGTACGCTTGAATCCGAATGGTTTTTTGCCACAACAGGCGCACCGTTGCATGTTTTGACAACGACGTCCGCCTTTTCTGCGGGTCGCTTGAAGCGGTGGCACGCCCTCACTCCACATCATAGGGCAGCACCCCCCGCGCATTCGGATCGATGCTCAGCCGCCGTTCCAGCGGCGGCACCGACCGCTGATGACAGCGGGTCCGTTCGCAGATCCGGCACGAGATGCCGATGGGCTCGTAGGCCCGCGCATTGCCGACGTCCAGGTCGTCCGCATAGACCAGCTGCGGCGCGTGGGTGACCTCGCAGCCCAGCGCGATGGCAAAGCGGCGCACGGGCGCGCCAAAGCTGCCGCCCGGTTTCGACACGTCCCGGGCGAGGCTGACATAGCGCACGCCGTCGGGCGTCTCGGCCAGCTGGCGCAGGAAGCGGCCGGGCGTCTCGAAGGCGCGGTGGACGTTCCAGAGCGGGCAGGCCCCGCCGAAGCGCGCGAATTGCAGCCTTGTGGCCGAGTGGCGCTTGGTGATCGTGCCGGCCTGGTCCACGCGGACGAAAAAGAACGGGATGCCCTTGGCACCCGGTCGTTGCAGGGTCGAGAGGCGATGGCACACCTGCTCGATCGAGGCGCCGAAACGGTGGCTCAGCAGCTCGAGGTCATGGCGGACCCGCTGCGCCTCTTTCAAAAAATCCGTGTAGGGCATCAGCGCGGCCCCGGCGAAGTAATTCGCAAGGCCCACCTTGGCGATGGCCCGCGCTTCGTTGGTCTGGAAGCGGGCGAGGTCCAGCGTCGCCTCGAGCAGCTTGTCCTGCCGCACGAGGGCCAGTTGCAGCAAGAGCTGGAAGGCCTGCGTCTCGGGCGCGGCGCGGGAGGACAGGGTCAGGCAGCGTTCCTCGGGGTCGAACTGGCGAACTGCGGCGACATCGCGGTGCTCGACCCGTATCCCGATGCTCTTCAGCGCGGCCTCGGCGGCCTGGGGCACGCGGCGACTGTCGCCCGCTTGCCGCGCGAATTGCTCGGCCGCGCGGTCCACCGCGTCGATGTAATTGTCGCAATAGTGGAAGAAATCGCGCACCTCCTCCCAGGGGGAGGGCTTGGTGCGCGCATCCTCGCGCCCCAGCGCCTCGTCGAGGCTGGCGAGCCGCTCATGCGTCTGCCGATAGGCCCGGTGCAACGCCAGGAAGGCATGGGCAAAGGCCGGCGCGTTCGAGGCGGTCAGGCGCAGGTCGGCCTCGGGCGGGATGTCGTCAAAGACCGGGTCGGCCAGCGCCTCGCGCATGTCGCTGACCAGCCGGTCCGCGTCGCCGGTGCTCAACTCGGTCACGTCCATGCCGAATTGCTGCGCCAGCGCCAGCACGACCGTGGTCGACACGGGCCGCGCGTTCTTTTCCATCTGGTTGAGATAGGGCAGGGAGATGCCCAGCTTGGCCGCGAAATCCTTTTGCGTCAGGCCAAGGCGCAGGCGCTGTTCGCGCAGCTTGGCGCCGGCATAGAGTTTTTGCGTGGCCATGGCGGCTCCGGACTTTGCATGTTTGCAATCATCCGGAGCCTAGGTTTGCAAAGCGGCGCCCGCAAGCGCTGCGATCACATGCCCGCAATGCGCCGTTGCCGGCGGATCACGATGAACATCGCGATGAGTCCGCAGATCAGCGAGGTGAGCATCAAGAGCACCAGCGGCGTCTCGCCCGTCTCCGGCCCCAGGATCAGCCCGGCCAGGAAGGACAGCGCCGCCCCGCCGCCGATCATGATGGCGCCGCCCAGCCCGCTGGCCGCGCCCGCCTGTTTCGGCCGCACGGCCAGGTAGCCGGCGGTGGCATTGGGGATGATCAGGCCGTTGCCGAGGCCAACCAGGATGACCAGCCCGAAGAAGGTGTAGGGAGAGGCCTGGCCCGAAAGCCCGATCACCAGTTCGACCAGAAGGGCGCCGATGGCCAGCGTCAGGCCCGCGATGGCCATGGTGTTGATGCCGTAATGCACCGCGTAGCGGCCCGAGAGCCCGTTCCCGACAGCATAGCCGATGGCCGGCGCGCCAAGGAACCAGCCCAGCGTCTGCGGCGACAGCCCGTAGATGTCGCTGCCGACGAAGGGCGCCCCGCCGAGAAAGGCAAAGAACGACCCCGACCCCAGCGCGCAGGCCAGCGAATAGCCCCAGAACCGGGGCGAGCGAAGCAGTTCGGGGTAGTCGCGCAGCTGCTTGCCCAGGCTGTTGTCGCTGCTTTTCGGCGCGGTCTCGCCGCTGTCGGCCCAGATCAGCACGGTCAGCCCCACGCCGACGATCGCGAGGAACCAGAAGTTCGTGCGCCAGCCCAAAAGCCCGTCCAGCTGACCGCCGACGATGGGCGCGACCAGCGGAACGATGGCCATGCCCATGGTCACGTAGGCGATCCGCGAGGCCGCCTTTTCGCCGTCCACCGTGTCGCGCACGATGGCGCGGCTCAGCCCCATGCAGACGGTGACGACCGCCTGCACGGCGCGCAGCCCCAGCACGGCCCAGAAGTTTGTCGTGAGCGGAATCGCGATGGTCGCCAGCAGGAACACCGTCAGGCCGCCCAGCAGCACGGGCCGCCGCCCCAGCGCGTCGGAAATCGGCCCGGCCACGATCTGGAAAAAGGCCGAGGACAGCAAGAAGACGCTGATCGTCCAGCTCATCTGGGCCGAGCTGACCTGGAATTCCGCCCCCATCGAGGGGAGCGAGGGCAAGTAGATATTCGTCGCCAGGGCCGAGATCGAGGCCATGGCAATCAGGGTGCCGATATGCGGCGGGGAAGACCTGTCGAGAAAGACAGTGGTTTGCGCGCTACTCATGAGCGAAAGGGGTAGGCAGAAGGAAAAGTCTTGTCCATCCGCCTTGCAGGTCATCGTCACGCATTTCGCAAATTTGCAATTCGCAAAACATGCATTTGCAATGCTTTGCAAATTTGCTCAATTGTGCTTTGTGTCTGCGCCCGGCTTCGCTACAACGCAGAAAACATAGGGCGAGGAGACCAGCCGATGAAGGATATCCTGCACGAGCTCGAAGCGCGCCGGGGCCAGGCGCGACTTGGCGGCGGCGAAAAGCGCATCGAAGCCCAGCATGCCAAGGGCAAGCTGACGGCGCGCGAGCGGATCGAATTGTTGCTCGACGAAGGCTCTTTCGAAGAATTCGACATGTTTGTCGCCCATCGTTGCACCGACTTCGGCATGGAAAAGCAGCGCCCCTATGGCGACGGCGTGGTGACCGGCTGGGGCACGATCAACGGCCGCATGGTCTATGTCTTCAGCCAGGATTTCACCGTCTTCGGCGGGTCGCTGTCGGAAACCCATGCACAGAAGATCTGCAAGATCATGGACATGGCGATCCAGAACGGGGCGCCCGTCATCGGCATCAACGATTCGGGCGGTGCCCGGATCCAGGAGGGCGTGGCATCGCTCGCCGGTTATGCCGAGGTGTTCCAGCGCAACATCATGGCCTCGGGGGTGATTCCCCAGATCAGCGTCATCATGGGCCCCTGCGCCGGCGGTGCGGTCTATTCGCCGGCCATGACCGACTTCATCTTCATGGTGCGGGACAGCAGCTACATGTTCGTCACCGGCCCCGACGTGGTGAAGACCGTGACCAACGAACAGGTGACTGCCGAAGAATTGGGCGGCGCCTCGACCCATACGAAAAAATCCTCGGTTGCCGATGGCGCCTTCGAGAACGACGTCGAGGCGCTGGCCGAGGTGCGGCGCCTTGTCGATTTCCTGCCGCTGTCGAACCGAGAAAAGCCGCCCGTGCGCCCGTTCTTCGACGAACCGGGCCGGGTGGAAAAAAGCCTCGACACGCTGATCCCCGACAACGCCAATGCGCCCTACGACATGAAGGAACTGATCCTCAAGGTCGCGGACGAGGGCGATTTCTACGAGATCCAGGAGGATTTCGCCAAGAACATCATCACCGGGTTCATCCGGCTCGAAGGGCAGACCGTGGGCGTCGTGGCGAACCAGCCGATGGTGCTGGCCGGGTGCCTCGACATCGACAGCTCGCGCAAGGCCGCGCGGTTCGTGCGGTTCTGCGACTGTTTCGAGATCCCGATCCTGACGCTGGTGGACGTGCCGGGTTTCCTGCCGGGGACCAGCCAGGAATACGGCGGCGTCATCAAGCACGGCGCCAAGCTGCTGTTTGCCTATGGCGAGGCGACGGTGCCCAAGGTGACCGTGATCACCCGCAAGGCCTATGGCGGCGCCTATGACGTGATGGCGTCGAAACACCTGCGGGGCGATTTCAACTACGCCTGGCCGACGGCCGAGATCGCGGTGATGGGCGCCAAGGGCGCGACCGAGATCATCCATCGCGGCGACCTTGGGAATGCCGACAAGATCGCGGCCCATACCAAGGATTACGAGGACCGGTTCGCCAACCCCTTCGTCGCGGCCGAACGTGGCTTCATCGACGAGGTGATCCAGCCGCGGTCCACCCGTCGCCGTGTCAGCCGCGCCTTCGCCTCGCTTCGCAACAAGAAGCTGACGAACCCGTGGAAAAAGCACGACAATATTCCGCTGTAAGGGCAGGGGCTTAGCGATATGGCCAAGGGCTGGTACATCGACCGGGGCGTTGATGTCGTGACAGTGTCACGGCGCGTCCCTGTCCGCTTCGACCTTGCGGTCGAGGCGCGCCTGCCCCTGGCGCGCAGCCTGACGCGGGTCGCCCAGCAGGTGCGCCAGGACCTCTGGCGCGCCCTGCGGGACCTGCGCGGATTTGCCCCCGCCGTCCGGGTCGAACGGCAGGCCGATGCGCTGCTGGTCCGCGCGGGCGGGCAGGTGGACGGGCCGATCCCGGCGACGGCCGCGCGCCGCGTCGCGGCGCTGCTCGAAAGCCCCGTGCATCGCGCGCGGTGGCAGAGGTGGGCGTCATGATCCGCGGAACCGGCTGGCTTGGCCTGGTGTTGTCCCCGAAAGGAGGACACCATGACCCAGAGCCACGGAGCGTCCATCAAGGACGACGAGACCTACGAAGCCTTGCGCGCGGATGGCGCGTCCAAGGAAAAGGCCGCGCGGATCGCCAATGCACGGGCCTCGCGCCGCTTTTCGCCGTCGAAAAAGGGCGGCCGGGCCGGTCCCTACGAGGACTGGACCAAGGATGCGCTCTACCAGCGCGCAAGGGAGATCGGCATCGACGGCCGGTCGGACATGACCAAGGGCGCGCTTATCCGGGCCTTGCGCTCGCACTGATCCTGCTCGCCGCGCCCGCCTGGGCGCAGGACAGCCTCGTGCCCTCGGGCCAACCGGTCGAGCTGTTCGACGTGTTGGTCGACGAGGACGGCACCACGCGCTGGCGCTTTCTTGCGCCCGAGGTCCGCAGCCTCGACAGCGACGCGGTGCTGGACGACATGCAGGCGCTCTGCGAGACCTTCGTGCTGCCCAGCCTCGACGGCGAGGAAGAGGGCGAACGGATCATCGTCAGCCTGATGGATATCCCGGTCGAATTCGGCAAGATCACGCCGGAGGCGCGCCAGCATTTCGAGGTCTACACGCTCGAGAACGGCACCTGCATATGGGAGATGTTCTGATGCTCCCACAACATGTTGCGGGCCTCTCTTCATGCAGCGGCGGGCTTGCGTCTTCCGCGTCACAGCAAACCTGCCTTGCGCCGGGCGCGTATCGCGGAGCCTTGATTTCAGGTATGCTCGGGACTGGCCGTGGTGACGCGGCCGAGCCAACGCAACTGGTCCAGGGGGCGCCGCGCGCGACCTGCACCGCATTTGGAAACAGGAGACAGGCATGTCCAAGAGCATCAAGCTTCTCGCCCTTCTGGGCGTCGTCGGCACCTTCGCGGCCTGCGGCAGCACCGAGGAAGACTACGTGGTCGTCCAGCCCGAGCCGATTTCGGCCGAGCCGGTCTACACCGGCAAGTACAAGTAAGACCCGCGCGGGGCAGGCCGGTCGGCCGGCCCCGCACGTGGCCGCCTTTGCGCAGGATCAAGGTGCCGCGGCGGTCATCCTGTATCCTGTGTCCAACCGGGCCCGTTCGGCGGCGCGGTTTGCGACAACGGGAGCCACAGAGACATGCGCAACATTTCCGGAATTTTCCTCGCGGGCGCGTCGCTTGCCCTGCTGGCCGCCTGCGCGCAGGAACCTGCGCCGGTCGGGATGTCGCCGATCTTTGACAAGTACGGCGACCCCAGCTGCCCGGGCGGCTACAGCCTTGTCGATGACATCTGCGTGCCGCGTCCCGATGACCGGCCGCATGACGACGGGTCTGTCGCGGGGACTCCTGCTGGTGGGGCGGCCGGTGCCGGCACCGGCCCGACAACGGGCCGCGGCACCCGGAACACCAACCAGACCCAGAACACCAATCAGAATACCAACCAGGCCCAGAATACCAACCAGAACAACAAGCCCTGAGGGTCGGCGCGGCGCGCGTCCGGCACGGGCCGGAGGCGCGCCATGCTGAAGCACAGGGGCTTTCCCGGGCGTATGCCCGGTACCGATTACCAGTTCGTCATCCGTCGCGCGAACCCCAAGGGCGTCACGCCGCTGACCCCGCGCGAACGCTTCCGAGATCGCAAGCCGGCCGACCGGCGGGCGGATGCCGCCTTCATGGCGGCCCTCTGGGCGCATTTCGGCGATGAACCGTTCGAGCGGGGCAACCTCGACGCCGGCCGGCTGTCCTGGCTCTTTGGCCGCGAGGTCAAACCCTACGACCCCGACACCTTCGACCCGGCCAGCTACGAATCGCTTCTGGTGATCGACGAGGCCGTCGCGCGCGCCGCCTTTCCCGACGCGATGAACGGGAATTGGGCATGACCTCGCACCCAGAAATTCTATTTAGGCGAGAATTGGCCGACGCCTCTTCCTTTGCGTCAAGGTTGTTGCAAAGTAGGCGAAAGTGGCAGACGCTTGAGATCGACGGCTACGGGCCGGTCCACCATATTTCGGGCCGCGTTCTTCTCCGTTACCCTTCCCCTGAAGGGCGGCTGGTTGCGTCCCTTTACCAGCCGCCCACCCCTTTTCCCCCACAGGTCAGAGCCTCCCGCGCCAGTCGCGCCCGCTCCCTTTGGGATCGCCCCTGTTCAACCACAGGTGCAGCACTTCGAATTCGCACCAATTCCGTACACGGACCCGCGCGGGAGGCGCGGCCAAGACACCACGAAGGGACATGTGATGTTTGACAAGATCCTCATCGCGAACCGGGGCGAGATCGCCTGCCGGGTCATCAAGACGGCGCGCAAGATGGGCATCAGGACGGTGGCGGTCTATTCCGACGCCGACCGCCATGCGCTGCATGTCGAGATGGCGGACGAGGCCGTGCATATCGGCCCGCCGCCCGCCAACCAGTCGTATATCGTGATCGACAAGATCATGGAGGCGATCCGCCAGACCGGCGCGCAGGCGGTGCATCCGGGCTACGGCTTCCTGTCCGAAAACCCCAAGTTCGCCGAGGCGCTGGCGGCCGCAAACATCGCCTTTGTCGGACCCCCGGTCGGCGCGATCGAGAAGATGGGCGACAAGATCACCTCGAAGAAGATCGCGCAGGAGGCGGGCGTCAGCACGGTGCCCGGCTACATGGGCCTGATCGAGGACGCCGAAGAGGCGGTGAAGATCTCGAACCAGATCGGCTACCCGGTGATGATCAAGGCCTCCGCCGGCGGCGGCGGCAAGGGCATGCGGATCGCCTGGACCGATGCCGAGGCGCGTGAGGGCTTCCAGTCGTCCAAGAACGAGGCGGCGAGCAGCTTTGGCGACGACCGCATCTTCATCGAGAAATTCGTGACGCAACCGCGCCATATCGAGATCCAGGTGCTGGCCGACACGCACGGGAATGCGGTCTACCTGCATGAACGCGAATGCTCGATCCAGCGCCGCAACCAGAAGGTCGTCGAAGAGGCGCCGAGCCCCTTCCTGGACGAGGCCACCCGCAAGGCGATGGGCGAACAGGCCGTCGCCCTGGCCAAGGCCGTGGGCTATGCCAGCGCCGGCACGGTGGAATTCATCGTCGACGGCGACAGGAACTTCTACTTCCTCGAGATGAACACGCGCCTTCAGGTCGAACACCCGGTGACTGAGTTGATCACCGGCGTCGACCTGGTCGAGCAGATGATCCGCGTCGCGGCGGGTGAAAAGCTGCCCTTCGCGCAGGAGGACCTGAAGATAACCGGCTGGGCGATCGAGAACCGGCTTTACGCCGAGGACCCGTATCGCGGCTTCCTGCCCTCGATCGGCCGCCTGACCCGCTACCGCCCGCCGATCGAGATCGCATCCGGTCCGATGGCGGCCGCCGGCACATGGCATGGCGACGCGCCCACCGGCAAGACCGCCGTGCGCAACGACACCGGTGTCTTCGAAGGCGGCGAGATCTCGATGTATTACGACCCGATGATCGCCAAGCTCTGCACCTGGGGCGAGACGCGCGATGCGGCCATCGAGGAGATGCGCCAGGCGCTCGACCGGTTCGAGGTCGAGGGGATCGGGCACAACCTGCCGTTCCTCGCCGCCGTGATGGATCACCCGAAATTCATCAGCGGCGACATGACCACCGCCTTCATCGCCGAGGAATATCCCGAGGGGTTCGAAGGCGTGGAACTGTCCGACGACTGGCTCAAGAAGATCGCCGCCTCCTGCGCCGCGATGCACCGGGTCGCCGAGATCCGGCGCACCCGCGTGTCGGGCCGGATGGACAACCACGAACGCCACGTGGGCGAGGAATGGAACGTCGCGCTGCAGGGCACCGATTACACAGTCAGGATCGACGCCGACCATGACGGGTCGACCATCGCCCTGCCCGACGGGACCTCGCACCGGGTCGAGGGCAGCTGGACCCCCGGCGACCAGCTGGCCGAGATGACCGTCGACGGCCAGCCCATCGCGCTGAAGGTCGGCAAGATCTCTGGCGGGTTCCGCATCCGCTTCCGCGGCGCCGACCTCAAGGTCCATGTGCGCACCCCGCGCCAGGCGGAACTGGCGCGGCTGATGCCGGAAAAACTGCCGCCCGACACGTCGAAACTGCTGCTCTGCCCGATGCCTGGCCTCGTGGTGAAGATCGACGTGGAAGTGGGGCAGGAGGTGCAGGAGGGCCAGGCGCTCTGCACCATCGAGGCGATGAAGATGGAGAACATCCTGCGCGCCGAGAAGAAATCCATCGTCACCAAGATCAACGCCGGGGCCGGCGACAGCCTGGCCGTGGACGAAGTGATCATGGAATTCGAATGATCCCATGGCCACGCGCATCGCATATCGGCTAACGCCTGGTTCACCTTTCCCTGTCAGGGTGCCCGCACCCGCGACCGGGAAAGGAGCCTGCGATGCGCGCGGCCATATTGGCGCTTTGCGCCGGCCTCTCCTTGTCCGCCTGCAAGCTGGACAAGGAAGAGAGCCTGCGCAGCCTCGTCTCGGACTGGCTGTTCCTGGACGAGACCTACCATTTCACCTCCAAGGCGACCTGCACGGTGGCCGTGTTCCGCCTAACCTCGTCCGAGGTCAAGATGGCGGTGCCGCGCGCCCGCGACGTGCAGAAGGCGCTGCGGCTGATCCGCGGCGGCCGGCCGGTGCTGTTCGACATGGCCGGGTCCTCGCCCAACGCGGTGTCGGAACAGGTGATGTCCAAGGCACTGGAAGAGGGGCTGGGCCTGATCTCGACCGTCACGGGGCCCAGCGAGACATGCATGGACGACGAGGCCATCCTGCGCGGCTTTGCCCGGGTGGTGATGGCCGACGCCACCCTCACGCTTTACGATGCCGGCCGGAACATGCTGATCCTGATCTACCCGCCGGAAAACCTCGCCTTCGTGCTGCGCGGCAACGTCTGAGCAACGCGCCGACCGCGCGCCCGTGGTGCGGTCAGGATGCCTCCGGCGGGAGTATTTGTGGAATAATGAAAGCAGGGGCGCGGATCCCTTTCATCTTGCCGGTATATTCCGGGGGGGGCGCCAGTGTCGCGCCAGTGGTCCGAGAGACACGGGCGGCGGGGCTGGCCCCCCGGGGGCGGGGTCAGCGCGCCTCGCGCAGCTCCTGCTGGCGCAACGGCATCTTGTCGATCGAGCGCATGATCTCTCGCACGTCCCAGGGGAAGGGCTTGCGCAGGTACACCTCTCCGTCCTTGGACATGAGCACCAGCATGAAGCCGCGCGGCCGCATCCTGTCGCGCGCCTCGGACCCGGTGGCGGGGTCGGAATCGACCAGCACCACAACGTCGCGTTCGGCCAGCTCGTCCGCACGCGTGGCGAGGTATTCCATCTGCTGCTGGAACCGGGGGTCGTTTTCGCTGTCGGCAAAGACCAGCACTGGCCGATGGGTCCAGAGGAAGTCGTCCAGGGATGCCTCGGCGGCCGGGCGGAACAGCCCGCCCTCGTCGGTCACGGGGTCCGTCACTGCGGCCTGCGCCACCGCGCCCGTCGCCATCCACAGCAAAGTCGAGAACACCGCGATTAGTCGTGTCATGTCAGCTCCTTGTTCCAAGGATATAGGTGCGACCCCGCACTTGCACAAAGTTTTTAATCTTAATCCTTCCTCCAGAGGTCTCTGCCCATGATGCCTGCGCCGACATCTGTCCGGGGCGCGGGTCTTGCGCCCCCGGTGCGCCGGGAGCTTTGGCATGGATATCACCCTGCACGTGGGGGCGCATCGCTGTGCCTCGACCTCGTTCCAGTATTACCTGCGGGTCAATGCCGTGGCCCTTCAGGCGCGCGGGATCGCGGTCTGGGGTCCCAAGCGGCTGCGCAGCGGGATGCTGCACGGGCTGGGTCACCAGCCGCTCAGCGCGGCGGATCGCAAGGCGGCCGCGCGGGCGCAGGGGCGCATCCGGCTGAACCTCGCCACCGCCGCGCAGTCGGGCATCACCCAGGTGCTGGTGAGCGAGGAGAACCTGCTGGGTTCGATCCGGTCCAACCTGCGGCGCCAGCGGCTTTACCGCGACGCGGGCGAGCGGATGGCGCGGGTCGCAGGCGCCTTTGGCAGCGTCACCCGCGTGGTGCTGGTGGTGCGGCCACAGGATCAATACTGGGCCTCGGCCACCGGCCTTGGCATCGCGCGCGGGATCGCCGCGCCGACGCAGGACCGGCTCGACCGGCTGGTGACGCAGCCGCGCAGCTGGCGCGACGTGGTGACGGATCTCGCCTGTGCCGTGCCGGGGGCCGAGATCCTGGTGCTGCCCTTCGACCGGGTGGCGGGCCGGCCCGACACGCTGCTGCGCACGGCGACCGGCGGCGCCCCGGCCCCGCGCGAGGGGCGCGAGGCCTGGCGCCTGGCCACTCCGCCCACGCCCGTGCTGCGTGCCATCCTGCGCGAGCGGGGCGAGACCACGCCGATGCCCGAGGGCGACGGCCGCTGGGACCCATTCAACGACCTGCAACGGGCGACCTTGCGGGAAATCTGGGCGGACGACCTGTTCTGGCTGCGTGCCGGTGCGGACGGCCTTGCCCAATGGCTAGAGGAAGAGACCCCCAGCTTGCAGGCCGTCAAGGCCCCGGGGGCAGAGGACAGAGGATATGCCCATGACAAAGAGGGACACATGGTCTGAGCTCGCGGAAAAGGACCTCCGCGGCCGCCCGGTGGAGGACCTGACCTGGAAGACGCTGGAAGGCATCGACATCCAGCCGATGTATTCCGAGGAGGACGTCGCCGGCCTGCCGCATCTTGGCACGCTGCCGGGGCAGGCGCCGTTCACCCGCGGGGTCAAGGCGACGATGTATGCCGGGCGCCCCTGGACGATCCGGCAATATGCCGGCTTCTCGACCGCCGAGGAGTCGAACGCCTTCTACCGCAAGGCGCTGGCGGCGGGTCAGCAGGGTGTCTCGGTCGCCTTCGACCTCGCCACCCACCGCGGCTATGACAGCGACCATCCCCGGGTCGAGGGCGATGTGGGCAAGGCCGGCGTCGCGATCGACAGCGTTGAGGACATGAAGATCCTCTTCGACGGCATTCCGCTGGACAAGGTGTCGGTGTCGATGACCATGAACGGCGCCGTGATCCCAGTGCTGGCAAGCTTCATCGTCACCGGCGAAGAGCAGGGCCATGACCGCGCGCTGCTGGCGGGGACCATCCAGAACGACATCCTCAAGGAGTTCATGGTCCGCAACACCTATATCTACCCGCCCGAACCCTCGATGCGGATCATCTCGGACATCATCGAATACACGTCGAACGAAATGCCGAAATTCAACAGCATTTCGATTTCCGGTTACCACATGCAGGAGGCGGGCGCGAACCTGGTGCAGGAGCTGGCCTATACCCTCGCCGACGGCAAGGAATACGTGAAGACGGCGATGGGCGCCGGCATGGATATCGACAAGTTCGCCGGGCGGCTGTCGTTCTTTTTCGCCATTGGCACCAACTTCTTCATGGAGGCGGCCAAGCTGCGCGCCGCCCGCCTGCTGTGGTACCGCATCATGGACGACCTCGGCGCCAAGAACCCGCGCTCCAAGATGCTGCGGACGCACTGCCAGACGAGCGGGGTCAGCCTTGCCGAACAGGACCCCTACAACAACGTCATCCGCACGGCGTATGAGGCGATGTCGGCGGTCCTGGGCGGCACGCAATCGCTGCACACCAACGCGCTGGACGAAGCCATCGCGCTCCCGACCGAGTTCAGCGCCCGCATCGCGCGCAACACCCAGCTGATCCTTCAGGAGGAAACCGGCGTCACCAAGGTGGTCGATCCGCTGGCGGGCTCCTACTACGTCGAAAAGCTGACCCATGACCTGGCCGAGGCCGCGTGGAAGCTGATCGAGGAAGTGGACGAGATGGGCGGCATGACCAAGGCCGTGGCCTCTGGCATGCCCAAGCTGCGGATCGAGGAAACCGCGGCCCGGCGCCAGGCCGATATCGACCGCGGCACGCAGGTCATCGTTGGCGTCAACAAGTACCGGCTCGAGAAAGAGGATGAGCTCGACATCCTCGACATCGACAATGCCAAGGTCCGGGACAGCCAGATCGCCCGGATCGAAAAGACCCGCGCCGCGCGGGACCAGGCCGCCTGCGATGCGGCGCTCGCGGAACTGACGCGGCGGGCAAAGGACGGGGGCAACCTGCTCGAGGCGGCGGTCGAGGCCGCCCGCGCCCGGGCCACAGTCGGAGAGATCTCCATGGCAATGGAAAAGGAATTCGGCCGCCACCGCGCCGAGGTCAAGACGCTCGCCGGGGTCTACGGCGCCGCCTACGAGGGCGACGAAGGCTTTGCCGCGATCCAGAAGGATATCGAGACCTTCGCCGAGGAAGAGGGCCGTCGCCCGCGCCTCTTGGTGGTCAAGATGGGCCAGGACGGGCATGACCGGGGCGCCAAGGTGATCGCCACGGCCTTTGCCGACATCGGCTTCGACGTGGACGTGGGCCCGCTGTTCCAGACGCCCGCCGAGGCGGCGCAGGACGCCGTCGACAACGACGTGCACGTGGTCGGCATCAGCTCGCAGGCGGCGGGGCACAAGACCCTGGCGCCGCAGCTGATCAAGGCGCTCGAGGAAAAGGACGCCGGCGACATCATCGTGATCTGCGGCGGGGTGATCCCGCACCAGGATTACGAGTTCCTGAAAAAGGCGGGGGTCAAGGCGATCTTCGGCCCGGGCACCAATATCCCGGCAGCCGCGCGCGACATCCTCGACCTGATCCGCGCCGCCCGCGCGTGACCGAAACGGCCCTTGCCCCACGGGGCGGGGGCCACCTATCCTGCCCCCCGGGCGCCATGCGGGAGGGCAGCAGATGACGGGCAAGGTGACGGGGATCGGCGGGCTCTTCTTTCGCGCCCGCGACCCGCAGACGCTGGCCGCCTGGTACGCGACGCACCTCGGCGTCGGCGGCGACCCGGTCTGGCCGCAAGAGGCCGGGCCGACCGTCTTCGCCCCCTTCAAGGCCGACACCGATTACTGGCCCGAACGCACCCAATGGATGCTGAACCTGAGGGTCACCGGCCTCGACGACCTCCTGGCCCGGCTGGCTGCTGCCGGGATCGAGGCCGAAACCCGCCCCGAGGAATGGGACCACCCCGAGGTTGGCCGCTTTGCCCGCATCCACGACCCCGAGGGCAATCCGATCGAACTTTGGGAGCCGCCTGCATGAAGTAAGGCCCGCCGAACTTCTCGGGCATGGCTTGGGCCCGCGGGTCGCTCCGCATCGGCGACCCTGTCGTCTCGCGTCCGGTTTCTACCCCACGGTCCTGGCCGCCATCGCGCCCCTCGCCACTTCCGCCCTCTGATCCAATTTCATTGTGCCGATAAACTCCGGGGGTTTGGGGGCAGCGCCCCCAAGGCCTGCGTGATGAGGCGCAAACGGACCTGTGCGCCAGCGGCGCACCGCCGGATCAGAGGCCGAGCACCAGCCGCCCCTTTGCGCGGGAACAGCAGGCCATCATGCGCCGCCCCTCGGTGCGTTCGGCCTTCGTGAGCACGGCATCGCGATGGTCGGGCGTGCCCTCCAGCACCGCCACCTCGCAGGAGCCGCAGATCCCCTCGCGGCAATCGCAGGCCAGGTCGATCCCGGCGGCCTGCACCACGTCCAGCAGGCTGCGACCCGCTGGCACCTCCAGCTCGAGCCCGCTATCGGCGAGGGCGACGCGGAAGGCCTCGTCCGTGGCGCCGGCGGGCCGGGGCGCTGCCTCGAACCGCTCGACATGCAGCGCGCCCTCGGGCAGGTCCAGCGCCTCGAGTGCCTCGATCATCCGGCCCGGCCCGCAGGCATAGACCTGCGCACCGGGGCTCCGCCCGGCGACCAGCGCCGCCAGGTCGCAGCGCCCGCCGTCGTTCGATACGTGCAGCACCGCGCCCAGCGCCTTGGCGCGGCCCAGCAGCGCCATCCGGACCCGCGAGCGCCCCGCGTAATGCAGCGCGAAGGGCTTGCCCAGGGCCGCCAGCCGGTCGGCCATGGCGAGGATCGGCGTGATGCCGATGCCGCCCGCGATCAGCAGGTACGCCGGCGCCGTCTCGTCGAGGCGGAAGAGGTTCGAGGGGCCGCGCAGCCGCAGTTCGGTCCCCGGCCGCAGGCCGTCATGCAGGGCGGCTGACCCGCCGCGCCCGGCGTCTTCGCGCAGGATCGCAATGTCCCAGGCGCCATCGCGGCCGCAGAGTGAATACTTCCGGTCGAACCCGCCAAAGCTCAGCTCTACATGCGCGCCGGGGGACCAGCCGGGCAGGGGGCGGCCGCGCGCGTCCTCGAGCGTGACGCCCAGCACGCCCTCCGCCTCCTGCCGCACTGACGTCACCCTCACGGGACGAGACACGTCCCGCCGCGCAGGCGCGCCGACGGCAAAGTCGCGCGGGGCGCCGACCTGCGCGGGCAGCGCGCTGACGTCCCAGTCGACATGCACCGCCTCGGGGCCCCGGAACGAGGTGTTGGGCAGGTAGGAGAAGTCCTGCTCGGACAGCCGCAGGCCGGGGATGCGGCGCGACATCTCCTCGAGAAAGATCCGCATCTCCATCCGGCCGATGTTCTTGCCCATGCATTGATGCGACCCGTAGCCGAAGGTCAGGTGATCGGTCGTGTTCTCGCGCATGATGTCAAAGCGGTCCGGCTCTTCGAAATGGCGCGGATCATGGTTGGCGCTGGCCGTCACGATCAGCAGCTTGGCGCCCTCGGGCAGGTCCACCCCGCCAAGGCGCGCCGGCGTGGTCACCTGCCGCCGCCAGGCCACGACGGACCCCGCATGGCGCAAACATTCCTCGACCGCGTTGGGGATCAGCGACGGGTCGGCGCAGACATCCTCCCAGGCCTGGCGATGCGTCAGCATCAGCCGGAACATGTTGGCCGAGGCCAGCGAGGTCGTCTCATGCGCCGCCACGATGATCGCCATCATCATCGAATGCAGGTAATTGTCGGTCACCACATCCGGCATCACCGCGTTCTGGCGGATCGCGTAATGCATCCAGCCGGGCCCGTCGGGCTCGGCCCGCATCCGGTCGAGCACCTCACCGGCGTAACGCCAGAACTTGCCGACCGAATGGGCGACTTCCAACTGCTCTTCGGGGCTGGGCCGGCCCCAGGTGTTGACCGTGTGGGCGACGGAGAACCGCTTGAAGGTCTCGAAATCATCCTCCGGAACCCCGAGGAAATCCAGGGCCACGGCCAGTGGCACCTCGTACAGCAGATCGCCCACCAGTTCCGCCCGGCCGCGGTTGATGAACCGGTCGATCCGCTCTGCGGTCAGCGCACGGATGCGCGCGGCGCGGGGTTCGAGGTTCTCGGGGATGAAATGCTCCATCAGCGCGCGGCGGCGGGCCATATGGGCGGGCTCGTCCTCGTTCACCAGGGTGCGGTTCAGCGCGAAATCGTAGCCCTTGAGGATCTCGAGCGCCTCGGGCCGCACCGGGGTGATCTTTTCCAGCACGATGCAGGGCGAATAGGTGATGTTGTCGCGAAAGACCGCCTTGATGTCGTCGTAACGGCTGACCACCCAGTAACCGAGCCTGGGCGCGAAAAAGACCGGCAGCTGCTCGCGCGACCAGCGCAGGGCCTCGGCCGGGTCGGCCTGGTAGGGGGTGTCGAACGGGTCGAACGCCGCCGCCTGCGCGTGAAAGGGGCAGCCTTCGGCGCCCGTTGCCTGGTGTCCGTCCATGTCCTGCCTCCCTCGCATCGCGCAAAGGCTATCCGGGGGCCACAGGGGCGTCAACGCGGCCTGCCGCTGCGGCAAAGGTCGCGGGCCTGTCGAATTGACTGGATTTTTCCGGGAACGCGGCCAAAAATCTGCCTGAAGACCAAGAGTTTGGGGCACATCGATGGAATTGGATCACCTGGCCGTATCGGGCGAAACACTCGAGGCGGCGGTGGAGCACGTGGAATCTGCGCTGGGCGTGCGCATGCAGCCCGGCGGGAAACATGCGCTTTTCGGCACCTGGAACCGGCTGCTGGGCCTCGGTGAGGGGCTGTACCTCGAAGCGATTGCCGTCGATCCTGTGGCGCCGCCGCCGGGGCGGGCGCGCTGGTTCGGGCTGGACGATTTCGCGGGTCCGGCGCGGCTGACCAACTGGATCTGCCGCACCCATGACATCGAGGCCGAGCTGGCCACCTGCACCGAAAAGGCCGGTGGCGCGGTGGCGGTCAGCCGCGGCGATCTCAGCTGGCGGATCACCGTGCCGGACGACGGGCAGATGCCCTTTGACGGCGCCTTCCCGGCCTTCATCGAATGGGAGGGCACGGCGCACCCATCGGTCACGCTGTCTGACAGCGGCTGCGTCTTGCGGCAGCTTACGGTGGCCAGCCCCGACGCGGCGGCCCTCAGCGAGATCATGCGCCGCCGCGTGACCGACCCGCGCATCCGCATCGAAAGCGGCCCGGTGCCCGAGTTCCTGGCCGAGTTCGACACCCCCGCGGGCGTGCGGTCGCTGCAATGATCGTCCGCCCCGCGCGGCCCGGGGATGCGGGCCAGATCGTCGCCTTCTGGAACCCGGTGATCGAAGCGACCACCGTCACCTTTTCGACCGAGTTGAAGACCGAAAGCGGCGTGGCCGCCGATATCTCCGCCCGCGGCGCCGCTTTCCAGGTGGCCGAAGACGACGGCAAGGTGCTGGGATTCGCGACCTATTTCCCTTTTCGCTCGGGCCCGGGCTACCGCCACTCCAAGGAACACACGATCATCCTGTCCCCCGAGGCGCGGGGCAAGGGCGCGGGCCGCGCGCTGATGGAGCGGCTGTTTGACGTGGGCCGGGCCGAGGGCGTCCATGCCCTGATGGCCGGCGTCAGCGCCGAAAACGCGGCGGGCGTGGCCTTCCATGCCGCCATGGGGTTCGACATCCGATGGGTCATCCCCGAGGTCGGGCGCAAGTTCGACCGCTGGATCGACCTCGTGTTGATGCAGAAAATTCTCTGATGTCGCACTGACTTTGGCGCGCCGCAGGGGTATTCTGAGCCCATGTCGATCTGGACCCGCATCACCGAAGCCTTGCAGGCACTGGCCAAGGGCGAGAGCCTGTCGGCGGTGTTCGACCGCCTGCGCACCCCGCCCGAGCGCAGCGTGGCCTTCACCATCGCGGTGATTGCCCTTGGGGCCAAGATGGCCAAGGCCGATGGCCTTGTGACCCGCGACGAGGTGACGGCGTTTCGCGACGTCTTCCAGATCGCGGCCGAAGACGAGGCGGGCGCGGCCCGCGTCTTTGACCTCGCCCGGCGCGACGTCGCGGGCTACGAGGAATATGCCCGCCGGATCAAGGGGATGTTCGGCCCGGGCACGCCGACACTTTGCGACCTGCTCGAGGGGCTTTTCCACATCGCGGTGGCCGATGGCGAATACCATCCGGCCGAAGACGCGTTCCTGCAGAACGTGGCCGAGATCTTCGGCCTGCCGAAATCCGAGTTCGCGGCGCTGCGCGCGCGGTTCGTGCCCGAGGCCGAGCCCGACCCCTACACTGTGCTGGGCGTCAGCCCCGACACCCCCATGGACGAGATCCGCAGCGCCTGGCGGCGCATGGTGCGCGAGAGCCACCCGGACCGGATGATCGCCCGCGGCGTGCCCGAAGAGGCGGTGAAACTGGCCGAGCGGCGCATGGTCGACATCAACCGCGCCTGGGAGGCGATCCAGGCGGAAAGCGTCGGATGACGCGGCCCATCCGCATCGCGACCTACAACGTGGAATGGTTCGATTCGCTCTTTGACGACGCGGGCCAGCCGCTGGCCGACGACGGCTGGTCCGCGCGGCGCGACGTGACCCGGGCCGACCAGCTCGCCGCCCTGGGCATCGTGTTCACCGCGCTCGACGCCGACGCGATCATGGTGATCGAGGCGCCGGACACCCATGCGCGCCGCGACGGCGTGAGGGCGTTGGAAAACTTCGCGAAACTGATGGACCTGCGCGCGAAAAAGGCGCTGATCGGTTTTCCCAACCAGACGCAGCAGGAAATCTCGCTGCTTTACGACCCATACGTGATCGACGCCCGGCACGACCCCATCGGCCTGCCCGAAGGCGGCGCGGGCGAGGCGCCGCGCTTTGACGGGCAGTACCGGATCGACCTGGACGTGGATACGCGGGCCGACCGGGTGGTGTTTTCCAAGCCGCCGCTCGAGGTGGCGATGCAGGTGCGGGGGCGCGACATCCGCATGATCGGCGCGCATCTGAAGTCCAAGGCGCCGCATGGGGCGACCAACCGCGACGAGATCATGCGCCTGTCGATTTCGAACCGGCGCAAGCAGCTGGCGCAGGCGATCTGGCTGCGCGAACGGGTGGCGGCGCATCTGAACGCGGGCGAGAGCGTGATCGTTCTGGGCGATCTGAACGACGGACCGGGGCTGGACGAATACGAAGACCTCTTCGGCCGCTCCTCGGTCGAGATCGTGATGGGCGAGGATGGCGGCCCCTGCCTTTACGATCCCAATGCCGCGCGGGCGCTCAGCGGCAAACTGGCCGCGCAGCCGACCTCGGCCCGGTTCTACATCGGGGCGGAGGAGCGGTACCTGCAGGCGCTGCTCGACTACGTGATGATCTCGCCCGACCTGCGGACCGCCGATCCGCGCTGGCGCATCTGGCATCCGTTCGAGGACCCGGTCTGCTACAACACGCCCGAGCTGCACGATGCGCTTTTGACGGCCTCGGACCATTTCCCGGTCTCGGTCGACCTGGCCCTTTGAAACCGGCGGGGCCGGGCCCATCTTAAGGGGCATGAAACAGCTTGTCCTTGCCGCCCTGATCGCCTTGCCCCTGCCTGCCGCCGCGCAGGAGGAGGGGTCGGACCTGATGAAACGTGGGTTGCAGCTGTTCTTTGACGGCTTGCACGAGGAAATGGAGCCGGCGCTGCGCGAGTTGGACCTCTTGATGGACGACTTCGGCCCTGCGCTGCGTGATTTCGCCACCGAGATGGGGCCGGCCCTGCGGGAGCTCCTTGCCGAGGTGGAGGATTGGAGCGTTTACGAAGCGCCCGAGGTGCTGCCCAACGGTGATATCCTCATCCGCCGCAAGCCCGAGGCGCCGCCGCTGCCGCGCCGCGCCCCGATGATCGCGCCGCCCGAAGAGATCGAGCTGTAGACGCGTCAGTCCTTGTCGCGGTGGATCGAGACCGAGGTATCCTCGGCCCCCAGCGCCTTGGCCAGCGACTGGAACCGTGCCAGCGCGACCTCGCCGAAGAGCGGCGCGGCCCGTTCGGCCAGTTCCAGCTCCAGCACCTTTTTCTTGGGCCGCCAGCGCAGCTCGCCGGGGGCGGCATGGTCGGTCAGCCACATCATCGCGCCGAAACGCATGGCCTTGCCGACCACTTCGGCCTGGTGCACGTCCGCCGGGTCCAGCAGCCTGAAAAGCTCGGCATAGGGGGACCCGTCGCGGCTGTTGCGGTAGCGGTGCAGCAGCGACAGGCCCAGGTAGACGCGTTCGGAATGCTTCAGCCCGCCAAGGTTGGCGCGGGTGGCGTTGTCGAAGGTCACCTCGGCCCGGTAATCGGGGTGGGCGCGCCAGCTGACGTCATGCAGCAGGCAGGCGGCCTGGATGATGCGCTTGCGCTCGGGCCGGGCATGTCGGAACAGCGGCTCGATGAAGCGGTAGAGCACGCGGCCAAAGCCGGGGACGCGGGCGTCTTTCTGCTCGGCAAAGCGGCAGGCCTCGATCAGCGGGTCGCGGTCGCGCAGGTCCTGCGGCATCTTCTCGAACAGCAGCCCCTCGCGGATGCCGTAAGACGACACCGCGATCTCCTTGGGCGAAAAATGCCCGACCAGCACGCGCAGCACTTCCGACGCGAGCGGCACCAGCGACATCCGCGCGGTCGAGATCGAGCAGCGCAGGCGCAACTCCTCGAGGTCGTTCTTCTGGATGAACTTGATCGTCTCGCGGCAGGCCTTCACCGACATGCGGTATTCGTGCTGGACGTGCAGCGGGTAGCCGCGCCGTTCCATGTCGATCCGGGCGATGGCGCGCCAGGAGCCACCGACCAGGAACAGCCGGTCGTATTTCGGTTCGATCCGCGCCTGCAGCCCCTCGATCACGTCGCGGATGTACTTGGCGCGGGCCTTCTTGCCACCGGGAATGGCTTTTAGCTTGAGTGGCCCGAGGCCGGATGTGACACGCCGCCCGACCTCTCCGTTGCCGATCTCGGCCAGCTCCATCGACGAGCCGCCGATGTCGCAGACTAGGCCGCGCGCCTCGGGCCAGCCCAGCAGAACGCCCTGGGCCGACAGCCGCGCCTCCTCCTCACCGTCGATGACATGCAGGTGGAGGCCGGTCTTTGCCAGCACCTCGTCGCGGAATTCCTGCCCGTCTTCGGCGTCCCGTACGGCGGCAGTGGCGACGGCGGAAAGCGGCGCGATTCCAAGCCCTTCGGCGATGGTCTGAAAGCGGTGGATGGCCGACAGCGCGCGCACGCGGCCCTCGGGGTTCAACCGGCCGGTCTCTCCCAGGCCAGCCCCCAGCGCGGCCATGACCTTTTCGTTGAAGAAATAGGCGGGGCTGCGCGCGGCACCGTCGAACACCACCATCCGGACCGAGTTCGACCCGACGTCCAGCACGCCCACCCGGGCAAGGCGCCGTGCGGCGGGGTCGTCGTAAAGGGGCCGTCCGAACAGCTCCCAGTCGCGGTTCGCAACCTCGTTCATGGTGCAGCGTCTCACTTCCGGCTGGCCTTTGTCCGACCATGCGACAGCGGAGGGGCAGGGTCAATGCACCCCGCCGCCCGACCTTCGGTCAATCGTGGGTCAGTTTCGGCACGTCCCCGGCACCCGCCTTGCCGCGGCCCGACAGCGACGGGTTTTCCATGAAGAAACGGTGGCAGGAAAAGGCGAACTCCCCCTCGGCCAGGGGCGCGCGGGTGAAATGGCCGTCGGGCTTCATCACCCAGCTCTGCGCCACGTCGGCAAGGTTGGCGGCCATGATCTGTTCGACGATCTGCGCCTTGACCGTGGGGTTCGTCGCCTCGACCAGCGTCTCGACCCGGCGGTTGAGGTTGCGCCCCATCCAGTCGGCGGAGGACATGAACACCCGCGCCTCGGGCGAGGGCAGTCCATGGCCGTTGCCGAAACAGACGATGCGGCTGTGTTCAAGAAACCGCCCGACGATGGACTTGACGCGGATGTTCTCCGACAGGCCCCGGATGCCGGGCCGCAGCCCGCAGATGCCGCGGATCACGAGGTCGATGCGCACCCCCGCCTGGCTCGCCGCATAAAGCGCGTCGATCACCTGTGGCTCGATGATCGAGTTCATCTTGGCCCAGATCCGCGCCGGCCGCCCGGCGCGGGCATGCTCGGCCTCGGCCTCGATCAGCGCGATCAGCTTGGTCTTCATCATGTCGGGCGAGATCGACAGGTTCTCCAGCCCCTCGGGCTGGGCATAGCCGGACAGGAAGTTGAAGACCTTGGTGGCGTCGCGCCCCAGCGCCGCGTCACAGGTGAACAACGACAGGTCGGTGTAGATCCGCGCCGTGATCGGGTGGTAATTGCCGGTGCCGTAATGGGTGTAGGTGACCAGGTTGTCGCCCTCGCGCCGCACCACGGTCGAGATTTTCGCATGTGTTTTCAGGTCGATGAAGCCATAGACCACATGCGCGCCCGACCGTTCCAGCCGCCGCGACTGGCGGATGTTCGCGGCCTCGTCGAACCGCGCCTTCAGCTCGACCAGCGCGGTGACCGACTTGCCGTCCTCGGCCGCCTCGCACAGCGCCTCGACGATGGGCGAGTTCTTGGAGGTGCGGTAGAGCGTCTGCTTGATCGCCACCACGTCCGGGTCGCGGGCGGCCTGCTGCAGGAACCGGATCACCATCCCGAAGCTCTCGTAGGGGTGATGCAGCAGCATGTCCTTGCGGCGGATCGCGGCGAACATGTCGCCGTCGTGGTCGGTCACCCGTTCCGGCGTGCGGGGGGTAAAGCTGGGCCACAGCAGGTCTGGCCGGGCGTCGATCACCAGCTGGCCGACATCCGAGATGCCGATCATGCCGTCGACCTCGATGATCTCGTCGCCCTGCACGTGCAGCTCGCGTTCGATCACCTCGCGCAGGCGTTTGGGGGCGCCGGCGCTGATCTTCATGCGCACCACCTCGCCCCGGCGGCGGCGTTTCAGCGCGGTTTCGAATTCGCGCACCAGGTCCTCGGCCTCTTCCTCCAGTTCCAGGTCGCTGTCGCGCAGCACGCGAAAGGTGCAGTAGCCCTGCATCTCGTAGCCCGGGAAGAGCTTGGGCAGGTGCAGCAGCAACAGTTCCTCGAGCGGCAGGAAGCGGAAGCAGCCCGGATCGGAGGGCAGGGTGACGAAACGGTCGATCTGCGCCGGAATCGGCAGCAGCGCCTGCAGCGCACGGCTGTCGCGCTTGCGTTCCAGTTGCAGCGCCAGGCAGTAGCCGGTGTTCGGGATGAACGGGAACGGGTGCGCCGGGTCGATCGCCAGTGGCGAGAGCACCGGGAAGACCCGGTTGAGGAACACCTCTTCGAGATAGGGCAGGTCGTCCGCCTGCAGGTCGCCGCGCGCCAGGATCGACAGGTTCGCCGCCTCCATCTCGCAGCGCAGGCTGGTCAGCACCTCCTGCTGGCGCTCCATCAGGTCGCGGGCGTCGGCGTTGATCAGCACCAGCTGCTCGGCGGGCGAGAGCCCGTCGATGGCGGGGGTGGTGTTGCCGGCGCGGGCCAGTTCGCGCAGGCCGGCGACGCGGACGGTGTAGAATTCGTCGAGGTTGGTGGCCGAGATCGACAAAAAGCGCAGCCGTTCCAGCAGCGGCACGCGGGGGTTGTCCGCCTCTTCCAGCACCCGCCAGTTGAAGCCCAGCCAGCTGAGTTCCCGGTTGTGGAACCGGCCCGGCCCCTCGAGGTCGAGATCGGGCATCTCGGTCGGCGTGGGCAGGGGCGCCTTCAGGAAATCGGCCATCTGCACCTGGTGGCTCTCTTCGGTCGGTGCGTCGGGCGTCGCGTCCTTCATCGGGTCCTCGTGGGGTCTTGTGCGTGTGTCTGGCAGAGGCGCCGGGCCTCTGGGGCGTCATGCGACAGCCCCGTGACATCTGCATGACATTTCACCCGTTTTGGGCGGAATTGTCCAGCAATCGGCCCACGTAGGCGCGGGTCAATGGGCGCTTGTCCGCCATCGAGGCGGCGTCGAGCCGCGCGACCACCGATTGGGCAGAGGCAAAGCTGCGCTCGATCCGGGTCACGAGGTAGGCGATGACATCGGGCGGCGGGGCAAGTTGCTGATCGGCAAAGAGCTTGAGGATCACCGCGCCCAGCAGCGCGTCGTCGGGCGGGTTCAGCCCGACGGTCGGCGTGCCCTGCATCCGGCTGGCGAGGTCGGGCAGGGTCAGGCCCCAGAATGCCGGCTCGCCACGGCCCGTCACCAGCAGCGACTGGCCATTGGCCAGCACGAGGTTGTGCAGGTGAAAGAGCGTGCGCTGCGCCGCGCCGTCGCCGGCGATGGCGGGCACGTCCTCGATCGCGACGGGGCCGCTTGCCAGCGCGGGCACATCCGCCTCGGCCAGCGCGGCGGCCGGCACGATCCGCGCGCCGCTGGTGGCGGCCCAGACATGGGCGAGGTGGGTCTTGCCCGACCCCTCGGGTCCGATCAGCGCCAGCTTGTTGCCGGGCCAGCCCGGCCAGGTGCCGATCTGCGCCACGGCCACGGCATTGGCCGGCGAGACAAAGAAATCCTCGCGGCCCAGCGCCGGTTTCGCGGCGAGGTCGAATGTCAGTTGCCTTGGCATGGGATCACCCAGCCCGGTCCTGCGCGGCTTCTTCCTCTTCGGTCAGGCCCTTGTAGAGGCTGCTCGACCGGTACTGGTCGATGGCAAAGCGCACCAGCACGCCGATGGCGGCGGCAACCGGCACGGCGACCAGCATGCCCACGAAACCGAACAGCGCGCCAAAGACCGACAGGGCGAGGATCAGCCAGACCGGGTGCAGCCCGACGCTGTTGCCGACCAGCTTGGGCGTCAGCACGTTGCCCTCGATCAGCTGGCCGACCTGGAAGATGATGGCGACGGCGACGATCCAGTACCATTCGCCCCAGAACTGGAACAGCGCCAGCCCGATGGCGAGGCCGCCGCCAACGATGGCGCCGACATAGGGAATGAAGGTCAGCACACCCGCGATGACCCCGACGACCAACCCGAATTGCAACCCCACCAGCCACAGCGCCAGCGCGTAATAGCTGCCAAGGATCAGGCAGACCGTGCCCATGCCGCGGATGAAGCCTGCCAGCGTGCGGTCGATCTGCGACGCCAGGTGCCGGATCGTGTCCACGTGATCGCGCGGCAGCAGCGTGTCGACCCGCGCCACCATCCGGTCCCAGTCCAGCAGCAGGTAGACCGCCACCACGGGAGAGATCACGAACAGCATCAGCACGTTGAGGATCGACGCGGCCGAGCTGAGCGCGGTGTTGATCAGCTCGGCCCCGCGTTCCTTGATCGTGTCCCCGATCGAGGCGAGCGTCTCGCGGACCACGCCGCCGTCTTCCATCAGCTGCGGGAAATGGGTGTTCAGGAACTCGGGGATGCGACGGAAGAGCTGCGGCGCCAGCTCGATCAGCTGGCCGGTCTGGCGCACCAGCGAGGGCACGACCACGATGGCCAGCAGCACGAAGATGATGATCGCCGAGACGGTGATCGTCGCGGTCGCCATGGACCGGCTCAGCCCCGCGGCCTCGAGCCGGTCGGCAAGGGGGTCGAGGAAATAGGCGATGGCCGCGCCCAGCACGAAGGGCAACAGGATATCGCCGAGGAACCACAGCACCACGGCAAAGACCAGGGCCGCAATGCCCCAGTACCGCATCTGATCCCGGACGGGCAGCGCCATGGTCGTCTCCTCTTTCCGATGGTTGCTGTCTATGTCGCCTTTGCGCGTCGCCGTTTCAACCGAAAATGCCGGGGCGCGCGGGTGTCGCACCATCGACAGGGCCCCGGCTGCGGCGTATGGTGGCGCAATTGCGAAAGACCCTTGCGTGACCCAGGTTGACGATCCACACACACGGCCCCCGGGCCATGACGGCGGGGGGCCGCCCATTGCGCTGGGCGGCGCGGCCGGGATCGCCCCCGGGGACGTGGTGCACGAGATCCTCGCCATCGCCCATCTCGGCACGATCGAGGAGGTCTGGCAGCGCACAGCCGCCGCGCTGCGTCGCTATGGGTTCGTGCGCGTCAACTACGGATTTACCCGGTTCCGCACCGGGTTGGGGATCGGCGACCCGGATGACGCCTTCTTCCTGTCGACCCATGCGCTGGAAAAGGTCAAGGCGTTCCACGAAACGGGGCTCTACCTGCGCAGCGCCGATTACCGCTGGGTGCGCGAGAATGTCGGTGCCTGTCCCTGGGACTGGGTGACGCGCGAACGCGCGGCCGGGCGGCTGAGCCCCGAGGAAGAGCGCACCATGGACCAGCTGGGCGCGGGCCGGGGCCGGGCGGGGATGACGATCAGCTTTGCCGTGACCCTGCCGCGGTCCAAGGGGGCCATGGGTCTTGCCGCGCCGAAGGGCACCAGCCAGGACGAGGTCAACGCGCTGTGGCGGGCGCAGGGCGAGGCGATCGAGGCGCTGTGCAACTTTGCCCATCTCAAGCTGAGCCAGCTGCCGATGCCCGTCCCCTCGGGGCAATTGTCGGACCGGCAGCGCGAGATCCTGGAATGGATCGCGGACGGCAAGAGCCTTCAGGACGTCTGCGTGCTGACCGGGCTGTCGCTGTCCTCGGTCGAGAAACACCTGAGGCGCGCGCGCGATCTATTGGGGGTTGAAACGACCCCCCATGCGGTGGCAAAGGCATCGTTTCTCAACCAGCTTTTCGCACGAAATTCAGCGGGTTGAGGTGCATACCTCACGCTTTCGTGAGGTATGAGGATTCCCGCACTTTCGCCTGGTTAACGCGCACGTCATGGTCCGAATCGTTCCGGTCGGGGATGCGACCCGGGCGGGCGTGCGGTGGTGATTTCGGTAAATTGCCCGGCGCGAGCCTGGTCTGGCCCTTCACAGGGCTTGACGGCCGGGGCATCCAAGGGCGCGGTCGGCTGTCCCCAAAAGGCAGGCCGCGCCCGCTTTGTGCCCCGCGCGCGGGTCTTGCCCTTGCGGGCCGCATTCTCTAGGCAGGCGCAGGACCAGCCAATAGGACAGACCGGATGCGCCTTTCCCGCTATTTCCTTCCCGTTCTGAAAGAGACGCCCGCCGAGGCGCAGATCGTGTCGCACCGCTACATGCTGCGCGCCGGCATGATCAAGCAGGCCAGCGCCGGGATCTATTCCTGGCTGCCGCTGGGCTTCAAGGTGCTCAAGAACATCGAGAACATCGTGCACGAAGAGCAGCAGCGCGCGGGCCATATCCCGATGCTGATGCCGACGCTGCAATCGGCCGACCTGTGGCGCGAAAGCGGGCGCTATGACGCTTACGGCGCCGAGATGCTGCGCATCACCGACCGCCATGGCCGCGACATGCTCTACGGCCCGACGAACGAAGAGCTGATCACCGACATCTTCCGGTCGAACGTGACCAGCTACCGCGACCTGCCGCTGACGCTGTACCACATCCAGTGGAAGTTCCGCGACGAGATCCGCCCGCGCTTTGGCGTGATGCGGGGTCGCGAGTTCTACATGAAGGACGGCTACAACTTCGACCTCACGAAAGAGGACGCGCTGCACGCCTACAATCGGCACCTGGTCAGTTACCTGCGCACCTACGAACGCATGGGCCTTCAGGCCATCCCGATGCGCGCCGACGGCGGCCCGATCGGTGGCGATTACACCCATGAATTCCTGGTGCTGGCCGAAACGGGCGAGTCCGAGGTCTTTTACGACAGCGAGATCACCGATCTAAAGTTCGGCGACCGCGAGATCGACTACGACAGCGTCGAGCAGTGCCAGGCCGTGCTCGAGGAGTTCACCTCGCGCTATGCCCGCACGGACGAGACCCATGACGAGGCGGTGTTCAACCAGGTCCCCGAGGAGCGCCGCCGCACCGCGCGCGGCATCGAGGTCGGGCAGATCTTCTACTTCGGCACCAAGTATTCCGAGGCGATGAACGCGAACGTGCAGGGGCCGGACGGCAAGCCCGTCCCGGTCCACATGGGTAGCCACGGCATCGGCGTCAGCCGCCTGCTGGGCGCGATCATCGAGGCGAGCCATGACGACAAGGGCATCATCTGGCCCGAGGGCGTGACCCCGTTCCATGTCGGCATCGTCAACCTCAAGTCCGGCGATGCCGAGGCGGATGCGGCCTGCGACAAGCTTTACGCCGCCTTCACCGCCATCGGGCTCGAGCCGCTCTATGACGACACCAACGAACGCGCCGGTGGCAAATTCGCGACTATGGACCTGATCGGCCTGCCCTGGCGGATCACCGTGGGCCCGCGCGGCCTGAAGAACGGGGTGGTCGAACTGACCTCGCGCCGCACCGGCGAGAGCGAAGAGCTGCCGCCGGAAGAGGCGGTCAAGCGCATCGCCGGGATCTACGGCAAGCTCTGATCCGTCGCCAAGCGATGCAGACGGCCGGTCCCGCGCAAGCAGGGCCGGCTGTGCGCGTTTGATGGAAAGCCCGGGGCGTTTGCCGGAGGGTCGGCGCCTGTACAGGTCGCAGCAGGCACCATGTCCGCGCGTCTGAGGTAGCGACTGGGCTGGTGATCCACGTCGGCGGGCACGCGCTTGAGCGGCCCGGGGGCACCGGTTGACCAGACCTCCGCGTCTTCTGACGCCGGTTCAAGGGCGAGAAATAAATCATTGCCCTGAAACGGAAAACCCCCGCCCGGGTCGCGCCCGGACGGGGGTTTCCTGTCACTTGCGCCGGGCGTCAGCCCACGGCGCGGTCGTCGGGGCGAAAGCCGATGCGGTCCGACACGGTAAAGCGGCCGCCGTCGATCTTCTCGATCTTGCCCGACCGCAGCAGCTGGCCGAAGTGGCGCAGGCCATCCTCGCGGCTGAACTCGTCCACGCCGACCTGGCGCACCTTGGTCATCAGCTGCGGGCGCGAGAACTGCTCGCGGCCCTCGACAAAGCTCATGTAAGCGGCTGCGGCCTCCAGCAGGTCGGGCAGCTCGACCGCGCCCATCTCGCGGGCGAACTCGGTAAAGCTCTCGGCATCGCCGTCGTAGTCCGGCTCGTCCTGCACCAGGTCCATGACGCGGCGCGGCTGGACCGGATCGTGGGCCACGTCGATGCGCTGCTCGGCCACCAGCTTGAGCGGGGCGGGCCGCGCCGCCGGGGCGCGGGGCCGCTCGGCGGCGGTGTGTTCGGCCTGCGGGCGGCGCGGGCGCACCACCTCGGCCAGGTCGTCGCGATAGGCCTCGGTGCTGTCCTGGCCGCTGCCGTCGGTGTTCAGCCCCTTGTCGGCCTTGGTCGCGGCGACGGCGGCCCGCAGGTGCTGGATCGCGTTGCGGCGGCGGTTGCTTTCCGGCTCGGCCATCTGGGCCGTGGTCTCGTTCATCAGGCGCGAGACCGAGCCTTCCTCTTCGACCGGGCGGGCGGTCAGCATGGCGCGCCCTTCCGAGCCCATCTTGACCGTCTTGCGGGCCAGCTGGCGGATCTGCGCGGCCAGGCCGGATTCGCGCGGGGCCTCGTCCTCGGGGTCGGCGTCACTGCCAAGCCGGCTGCGCGCCGCTTCGAATTCGCGGTTCAGCTCGTCCTCGTCCAGCGGCTCGAGCGCGCGGGGGCGGGCGGTGGCGGCGTCGGGCCAGGCCTCGCCGTCCTCGTCGTCCTCGTCCGCGTCGAGGGCATCCCAGCCGGTCACCGCGGCCGTGTCCTCCTCGTCCTCGTCGTCATCCCAGCCGGTCAGGCGGTCCGCCTCGGCGCCGTCTGCGGCCGCGTCACCCTCGTCGTCGTAGTCCAGCAGGTCCGCGCCGGTCAGGATCCGCGGCCCGTTGGGGTCGTCCATCGCGGCGACGGCGTCATCCTGGTCGTCGTCATATGCCTCGTCCCAGGCCGCGACGGCGGCGGTCCGGTCTTCCTCGACGGCCTCCTCGTCCTCGTCCTCGTCGGCCTCGTCCCAGGCGGTGACGGCGTCTTCGTCCTCAGAGGTGTCGATGGAGTCGTCGTCCTCGTCCCACGCGGTGATCGCGCCCTTGTCCTCCAAGGTGGCGACGGCCTCGTCATACTCCTCGTCGTACTCGTCATCGAACGCGCTCTCGGTCCCGGCGGCGGCTTCCCAGGCGGCATCGGCCGAGCTTTCGTCCGTGTCCTCGCCTGCGTCTTCGTCCTGGGCGTCCGGGTCGCCTTTGAACTCGAACTCGATGTCGGCCAGCTCCTGTGCCAGCTCGGCCTCGTCCTCGTCCGACAGCGAGCTGCCGGACCAGCCCTGGGCCGCCGGCCGCGTGGTCTCGGCGACCGCCTCTTCGCTGTCGTCCTCGGCCACTTCCTCGACGGCGCCGGCTGCGACCGCGCGCTCGAAATGGGCCTTGGTCACCTTGATGACGCGGGCGCGGGGGCGGGCGGGGGCGGCAGGTTCGGCCGGGGCAGCGTCCAGCTCGGGGTCGGCCAGCAGGCCGGTTTCCGCAGTCGGGGCGGTCGGGTCCTCTTCGGCCAGCTCGAGGGTCTCGCGCGCGACCAGGTCGGCCAGCGTGTCGCCGTCATCCTCGGCCTCAAGCTCGGCAGCGGGTGCATCGTCGAACTCGGGATCGTCCAGCAGGCCGGTTTCCGTCGTGGCGACGGTCGGGTCCTCTTCGGCAAGCGCGAGGGGCTCGTGGGCGACCAGGTCGGCCAGCGTCTCTTCCTCGTCCCGGTCCGCGACCTCGGCAGTCTCGTCCTCGAACCCGGGGGCCTCGGCGGTCTCTTCCGCGTCGAAGGACAGCGCCTCCTCGGTCTCGTCCTCGTCGAACGTCAGGGCGTCCTCTTCGTCGGTCTCGGCAAAGGTCGCGTCAAAGCTGAGCGTGTCAGCCTCGTCCTCCTCGTCGAAGAGCGCAGGATCAAGCGTCACCGACACCGGCGCGTCCTCTTCGACCTCGGCGGTGTCGTCCTCGGCGAAAAGCGCGGGGTCGAACGTCAGCGGGGCGGTGGCGGTCTCTTCGCCGTCGCTTTCATCGGTCTCGTCCTCGTAGGCCTCCACGGCCAGCGCCTCGGCGGCGGTCAACTCGGGGCCGGTGTCCGCCTCCAGCGCGGCGTCGATCTCGCGGGCCGTCTGGGCCAGGAAATCGTCGGCATGTTCGTCCTCCGAGTAAGCCGGAGCAGGGGGCTCAGACTCGGAGGTGCCCTTTGAGACAACGTCGCGGATGCGTTGCAGCTTGGCCGCGACCGACTCTTCCTCGGTCTCGGGGGCCTCTGCCGCGTCATCCTCGTAGACGCTGTCCTCGGCGTCGATGATCGGATCATCGGTGCCGAAGGGCGGTGTTTCATCGGTGGCGGCGGGGGCCGCCTCGGGCTGCGGGGCGATCCCGCGGGTCAGGGCCTGCACGGCGGCCACGGCCGACAGGGCCGGAGCCTCTGCGGCGACCTTGGGCGCGGTCTCTGCGACGGGTTCGGGCGCGGCGACGGGTTCGGTGGCGGGCGCGGCTTCCGCTTCCGGCGTGGCCTCGGCGGGCGCCTCGGGCGCTTCCGACGCGGCCGAAGTCACAGCCGCCCCTGTCGCGGCGGCAGCCTTTGCGACGGGGGCGGCGACTTCTTCCTGCGTGGCAGCGCGGAGAAGGTAGGAGCCGTTGTCCTGCATGCGCGCCTCGACCCGACGCGAGATCTCGCGCTCGGCGATGCGGGCCAGCATCTCGGCATCGGGGGTCGGCGGTTCGGCGCCGAAGTAGCGGTCATCGGCCGCCAGGTCGCGGAAATACTCCGCAATGGCTTTCATGGTATCGAAGGAATCGTCGAACCCTTCGAGGGTGCACGAAAACGTTCCGTAGGATACCGTGAGGATCTTACTTGTACCAACCATCGCGTTGCTCGCTTTCCGTCTGTATCCGGTTCATGCCATTTACCAAGGACCTGTCGTCAATACGTGAACGATTCTATGCAAAGCAGCGTATCATTTCGTGACTTCATTGTGTCCTTTGTCCCAAGGCAGGGATAATTGGCGATGAACGCTCCGATTGTTCTTTCTGCGGAACCTGTCGCCCTCGTGGGAGGAGGGGATTGTTCGCCGCACGACCTTGCGTTGATCGCCGGCCGGGTGTCGGATTTCGTCGCCGCGGACAGCGGGGCCGAGTCGCTCTTAACCAACAATCTGCCCATTCGCGCGGTCTTTGGCGACATGGATTCTATTCCGGCCCCGGTACGCGCGGCAGTGCCCGAGGGGCGCCTGCACGAGATCGAAGAACAGGATAGCACGGATTTCGACAAGTGTCTGCGCCACGTGGAGGCACCGTTGATCCTCGCGGCCGGCTTCCTGGGCGCGCGGATCGATCACCAGATGGCGGCGCAGACCACCTTGGTGCGCCACCCGCACAAGCGCTGCGTGCTGCTGGGGGCGCATGATATCGTCTTCCTCGCGCCGCCCCGGATCTCGCTGGCGCTGGAGCCGGGCAGCCGGGTGTCACTGTTTCCGATGGGGCCGGTGACGGGGCGGTCGACCGGGCTCGACTGGCCCATCGACGGGCTGGAGTTCGCGCCCGATGGCCGGATCGGCACGTCGAACCGGACGGCGGGCGGGGCGGTGACGCTGGCGTTCGACGCGCCCCGGATGCTGGTCATTCTGCCACGGGCGGCGCTGGACGCGACGCAAGCGGGGCTGACAGCTGCGCCCGCGCGATGGCCTGCTCCCTGAACAGGACATAAAGCCCGGCGCCGATGGTGATGACGATGCCAAGGGCTGCCAGCCCGTTCGGCAGGTCCTGGAAGATCACCAGGCCGAGGATCGTGGCAATCGGGATCTCGAGGTACTGCATCGGCGCCAGCGTGGCCCCGGGGGCGTAGCGCAGCGACCAGGTCATCATCAGGTGCGCCAGTGTGCCCACCGCGCCGATGCCGAAGAGCAGCGCCCATTCCCCGGCATCGGGCGCCTGGAAGGTGAAGTTCGGCAGGCCGATCCGGTGCGTGACCAGCAGCACGGGCGTCAGCAGCACCGTCGCCATCACGCCGTTGACGGCCTGCAGGCCCACCGGGTCGGTTTCCTTGGCGATCATCCGCGTGATCAGCATGAAGACCGAGAAATTCACCGCCACCCCCAGCGGCCAGAGCGCGGGCCAACCGACCTCGGAAAAGCTCGGCTGGATCACCAGGAGCGTGCCGATGAACCCGACCGTGCAGGCGATCAGGCGGCGGGGGCCGACCTCTTCGCCCAGCACCAAGTTGCCCAGGAGCAGGTTGATGAACGGCAGCACAAAGGCGATGGCCACGGCGTCGGCCAGCGGCAGGTATTGCAGTGCCGTGAACATCATGCCGATGCCGAGGATATGCAGCAGCGTGCGCAGCGCGGCCAGGCGCAGCACCCGGCCGGACATGCGCCAGGGCAGGCGGGCCAGCCCCACCAGCGGCACCAGCAGCAGCGCCTGGAGGCCAAAGCGCACAAGCAGGAGTTGACCCAAGGGAAGGCTTTCGCCCAGCAACTTGGCCAGGGCATCGCCCATGGGCGCGAGAATACAGAAGGCACCCATCAAAAGGATGCCGAGAACGGGGCGGTCACCTTGCATGGCGCAACCTAAGACACGAAACTTTCCGTCACGCAATCCTTGGTTGATCTGTCCTAAGGTAAACCGCACGCAAGCTGTGCGGCACCGGGTCAGCAGTTCGGCACGTTGACGGCAAGCCCGCCCAGCGAGGTCTCCTTGTACTTCTCGCTCATGTCCTGGCCGGTCTGGCGCATGGTCTCGATGCAGGCGTCGAGCGGAACGAAGTGGCTGCCGTCGCCGCGCAGCGACAGGCTGGCCGCGCTGACCGCCTTGATCGCGCCGACGCCGTTGCGCTCGATGCAGGGCACCTGGACAAGGCCGCGGACCGGATCGCAGGTCATGCCAAGGTGATGTTCCAGCGCGATCTCGGCCGCGTTCTCGATCTGCTCGGGCGTGCCGCCCATCACCGCGCACAGCCCGGCGGCGGCCATGGCCGAGGCGCTGCCGACCTCGGCCTGGCAGCCGGCCTCGGCGCCCGAGATGGAGGCGTTGTACTTGATCAGCCCGCCGATGGCCGAGGCGGTCAGCAGGAATTCGGGCACCCGCCGCTCGGTCGCGCCGGGCACGTGGTCGAGCCAGTAGCGGATGACCGCCGGGACCACGCCGGCCGCGCCGTTGGTGGGGGCGGTGACGACCTGGCCCCCGGCGGCGTTCTCCTCGTTCACGGCCATGGCGTAGCAGCCGATCCAGTCGTTGATGACATGCGGCGCCTGCATGTTCATGCCGCGCTCGGCCTGCAATTCGTTGTACATCCTGGGCGCGCGGCGCTTGACGTTCAGCCCGCCGGGCAGGGTGGTGGCGTCGGAGGTCAGCCCCCGGTCGATGCAATCGCGCATGACCTGCCAGATTCGCGCCACGCCGGTGTCGAGGTCGCGTCCGCCGCGCGAGCGCTCGTTGGCCTCCTTCATCTGCGCGATGGACTTGCCCGAGGCCTTCGCCATCTCGAGCATCTGCGCCGCGTTGTGGAAGGGGAACGGGATCGCCGGGCCGGTGTCGGTGTCGCGGCCGGCGGCCAGTTCCGCCTCGGTCAGCACGAAACCGCCGCCGATGGAGTAGTATGTCTCTTGCAGGATCACGTCGCCCTGCGCGTCCCGCGCCAGCAGGATCATGCCGTTGGCATGGCCGGGCAGGGCCTTGTCGTAGTCAAAGCGCAGGTCCGTCTTGGGGTCGAAGGCCATGGCGTGCAGCCCGGGCGGGGTGACGGTGCCGGTGGCGTGGATCTCGGCCAGCACCGCCTCGGCCTTGTCATTGTCGTAGTCTTCCGGCGTGAATCCGGCGAGGCCGAGGATCGTCGCCCGGTCGGTGGCATGCCCGACCCCGGTGAAGGCCAGCGAACCGTGCAGGCTGCCCCCCAGCGCGGCCACGTCGAAGGGAGCGGCGCGCACCGCGTCGAGGAACCGCGCGGCGGCCACCATGGGCCCCATGGTGTGCGAGGACGACGGGCCGATGCCCACCTTGAACATGTCGAAGACCGAAAGGAACATGGCGTCTCCTGTTGCGCGTGTCTGATTTCGCCATCTCACGGGGCGGTGCGGGGCAGGTGCTCGAAAACGACATTCCCGGCATCGGAACGGACGTCGGGCGTCTTTCAGGCCTTTTCGGCGATCCAGACGAAATGCGTGATGCTGAAAAAGAAGGCGCCGCGCGCCGCCAGCTCTTCCTGTTCGGCCAGCCAGGCCTCTATCAGCGCCTCGGGCAGCAGGTCGTTCTGGCGGATGTAGGCGGGCAGCAGGAGCGACATCATCCGCGTCAGGCCATCGGGCCGGAAGTGCGTGTCGACGAAGGTCAGCGGCCGGCAGTCCATCGGCCGGAAACCGGCCGCGACGAGGGCCGGCGCCAGGCGTTCGGGCAGATCGCGATGGGCCAGGTGCGTATCGTAGGCGCCGAGCACCTGCGCCATGCGGGCCGGGTTCTCGCTGTGCCAGCAGCCCGAGCCGAAATGCATGTCGCCGATGACCAGACGGCCGCCGGGGCGCAGGATCCTGTGCAGCTCCGACAGGGGCGGGGCGAGGTCGGTGAAGTACTCGAAGCACTGGACGGATACGGCTCGGTCCACGCTGCCCGGGGCGAGCCCGGTGGCATCGGCCGGGGCCTCGATGAGCGCGACCTGGGGAAGTGCGGCGCAGGAGGCCCGCGCCCGCACCAGCATGGCGGGCGAGAGGTCCAGCCCGATCGCCCGGCCCGTCGGGCCGACGGCGCGCGCAAGGTCGAGCGTCAACAGGCCCGTCCCGCAACCGAGATCGAGCACCGTCTCGCCCGGGCGGGCCCCCAGCGCGTCGAAATTGGCCCGCCGCCGCGCGACGAAGTCGGCGCCGTGGTAGGCCGTCTCGAGAAGGGCCGTGGTGGCTGCGTCGAATGTCAGCATGGCAAGGCATCGTCCTGTCCGGGGCGGCGCCAGCGTAACACAGGGCGGCCGGATTGTCGCGCATTCGAGCCGTTTTGCCCCCTCGCGCGGGGAGGCAAAGCTGCGTATAACACAGCCAATTCTGTTTCGGAGTTTTGTCATGCCCGGAGAGCTGTCGCCCATCGACAAGGCCAAGTTCGTGGCCGCCAAGCGCGCGGCGCAATTCGTCGAGGACGGGATGCGCGTGGGCCTCGGGACGGGATCGACGGCGGCCTGGCTGGTGCGCTGCCTTGGCGAGATGGTGCGCGAGGACGGGCTGAAGTTCCGCGGCGTGCCGACCTCGACCCGGACGGCGCAGCTGGCCCGCGAGGTGGGGATCGAAGTGATCTCTCTCGACGAGGCGAAATGGCTCGACATCACGATCGACGGGGCGGACGAGTTCGACGGTGACCTGAACCTCGTCAAGGGCGGCGGCGGGGCGCTGCTGCAGGAAAAGATCGTGGCGACCGCGAGCGACCAGATGGTGGTGATTGCCGATGCGGCCAAGGAGGTCGAGCACCTGGGCGCCTTCCCCCTGCCGGTCGAGGTGATCCCCTTCGGCTGGCAGACCACGCGGGCGCTGCTCGAGGAAACGCTGATCTCGGTCGATGTGCTGGGCCGGGACGTGACGCTGCGGATGAACGGCGACGCGGCCTTTGTCACGGACGAAGGCAATTACATCCTCGACCTGCACCTCGGTCGCATCGGCAACCCGCGCCAGCTGGCGCTGGTGCTGAACCAGCTGCCGGGCGTGGTCGAGAACGGGCTCTTCATCGACATCTGCGATTCCGTTGTGGTCGGCTACGGCAACGGCCGGGTCGACGTGCGCGACATCAACTCCGGCACGGTCGAGACCGAGCGGCTGGATTTCGTGGAAAACGACAACCTCTTTTCAGACCTCGACGACTGACCGACCCCCGAAAAGTCTTCTGACGAAGACTTTTCGGCCACCGCGCACCAAGCGTCGGGCCGGGGGCGCCGCAATATTCTTCGTCAGAAGAATATTGCGGGAACACACAGGTCCCGTGGCCCGTGCCGGTCTGGCCTTTCCGCGCGCGGCGTGAAATACCGTGCGCGACCAAAGCAAGAGGCGGATCACATGAGCGATTTCGACTACGATCTCTTTGTCATCGGCGGTGGCTCGGGCGGGGTGCGCGCCGCGCGCGTCGCAGCCGGCGAGACCGGGGCCAAGGTGGGCCTGGCCGAGGAAAGCCGTTACGGCGGCACCTGCGTGATCCGCGGCTGCGTGCCGAAGAAGCTCATGGTCTTCGCCTCCGAGTACCCGATGCGCGTGGACGAGGCGCAGGCTTACGGCTGGGACGCGCAGATCGGCGATTTCGACTGGGGCCGGTTCCGGAACAACCTCGAGGGCGAGTTGGACCGGCTCGAGGGCATCTACCGCAAGCTGCTGGCGAACTCCGGCGTCGAGACCTTCGACACCCGCGCCAAGCTGCTCGATGCCCACACGGTCGAATTCCTTGACGGCACGCGCAAGACCGCCAAGCACATCCTGATCGCCGTGGGCGGCTGGCCGGTGAAGGCTGATGTAAAAGGCGCCGAACTGGCCATCACCTCGAACGAGGTCTTCCACATGGAGACCCTGCCCAAGTCGATCCTGATCCTGGGCGGCGGCTACATCGCCTGCGAGTTCGCCTGCATTCTCAACGGTCTGGGCGTGAAGGTCACGCAGTATTACCGCGGCGCCCAGATCCTGCGCGGCTTTGATGACGAGGCGCGCGGCCTTGTCGCCGAAGAGATGAAGCAGCAGGGCATCGAGATCCACACCGGCACCAATATCCTCGAGATGGAAAAGGTCGAGGGCGGCATCAAGGTCAAGGCCACCAACGGGACCGAGCAGGTGTTCGACGAGGTGATGTTCGCCACCGGCCGTTCGCCCAACACCACCGGGCTGGGCCTCGAGGAGGTCGGCGTCAAGACCGGCCGCCGTGGAGAGATCGTGGTGGACGACTACAGCCAGACCTCCGTGCCGTCGGTCTATGCCATCGGCGACGTGACCGACCGGCTGCAGCTGACCCCGGTCGCGATCCGCGAGGGGATGGCCTTTGTCGAGACGGTGTTCAAGGGCAACGCCACCCCGGTCGATCATGACCTGGTGCCGACCGCGATCTTCACCCGGCCCGAGATGGGCACGATCGGCATGACCGAGGAACAGGCCCGCGACGAGCGCCCGATCGAGGTCTACTCGACCTCGTTCCGGCCCATGCAGACCAGTTTCATCGGCAAGTCCGAGCGGGTGATGATGAAGCTCATCGTCTGCGCCGAGACGCGCCGCGTCCTGGGCTGTCACATCGTCGCACCGCAGGCGGGCGAGATGATCCAGCTGGCCGGCGTGGCCGTAAAGATGGGCGCCACAAAGGAGGATTTCGACCGGACCTGCGCGGTGCACCCGACGATGGCCGAAGAGATCGTGACCATGAAGAACCCCGTCCGCACCGCGTGACGGTTGATTTTGCGGCCGGACTGCACAGGTTATGTGCATGATCCGGACAGACAGACAGCATCAGAAGGGACCAACACTGATGGCAGGGAACACTGGCGGCCCCTGGGGAGGGGGCGGCAACAATGGCGGAAACGACCAACGTCCGCCGCAACGACCGAACGGCGGGCCGAACCGGCCGCAGGGCGAAGGCCCGCAGATCCCCGAGATCGACGAGCTCGTGCGCAAGGGTCAGGACAAGCTGAAGGTCCTGATGGGCGGCGGCGGAGGCCGTGGCCCCGGTGGCGGCGGCGCGGGCGGCGGTGGCGGCCCGGCCTTCACCAAGGGCACTGTCGGGCTCGGCATTGCCGCGGCCGTCGTGCTGTGGGGCTTTGCCAGCTTTTACACCGTCAAGCCCGAGGAACGCTCGGTCGAGCTGCTGTTCGGCGACTACCTCGCCACCGGCGATCCGGGCCTGAACTTCGCGCCCTGGCCCTTCGTGTCCTACGAGGTGGTGCCGGTGACCAACGAACAGACCGAGGATATCGGTGTCGGCGGCCGCTCGGGCGACGAGGGGCTCATGCTGACCGGCGACGAGAACATCGTCGACATCGATTTCCAGGTGGTCTGGAACATCAACGATCCGGCGCTGTTCCTGTTCAACCTGCGTGAGCCGCAGCAGACCATCCGCGCCGTGTCGGAATCGGCGATGCGCGAGATCGTCGCCCAGTCCGACCTGGCGCCGATCCTCAACCGTGACCGGGGGCCCATTGCCGACCGGCTGCTCGACCTGATCCAGTCGACGCTCGACAGCTACGACAGCGGGGTCAACGTCGTGCGCGTGAACTTCGACAAGGCCGACCCGCCGACCCAGGTCATCGCCGCCTTCCGCGACGTCCAGGCCGCGGAACAGGAACGTGACCAGACCCAGAAACTGGCCGATGCCTATGCCAACCAGGTGCTCGCCAATGCCCGCGGCCAGGCCGCGCAGCTGCTGGAAGAGGCCGAGGGTTACCGCGCCCGCGTCGTCAACGAGGCCGAGGGTGAGGCCAGCCGCTTCAGCGCGGTGCTCGAGGAATATTCCAAGGCGCCCGAGGTCACGCGCAAGCGTCTCTACCTCGAGACCATGGAGGAAGTCCTGGGCCGCATCGACAAGGTCATCATCGACGAAAACAGCGGTGGCTCGGGCGTCGTGCCCTATCTGCCGCTGACCGAGCTGGGCGGGCGCACCTCGTCCGGCCAGTCCAACACCGGGGGGAGCAACTGATGCGGAAATCGACCCTGATCATTCCTGCGCTGGTCGTCCTGATCGCTCTGGTTCTGTCGTCGATCTACATCGTCGACGAACGCGAAAAGGTCCTGGTGCTGCGCTTTGGCCGCGTCGTCGATGCCAAGGAAGACCCCGGTCTCGGCTTCAAGCTGTCGGTGATCGACACCGTCGTCCGATACGACGACCGCATCCTGTCGCGCGACCTCGAGCCGCTGGAAATCACCCCGCTGGACGACCGCCGCCTCGTGGTCGACGCCTTTGCCCGCTTCCGCATCGCGAATGTCGAACAGTTCCGGCAGGCGACCGGGGCCGCGGGCGACACGGCGATTTCGGTTGCCGGGCGACGGCTCGATTCGATCCTGCGCTCGCAGACCCGCGAAGTCCTGGGCTCGGTGTCGTCGAACGACATCCTCAGCTCGGACCGGGCGGCGCTGATGCTGCGCATCCGCAACGGCGCGCTGAACGATGCGCAGAACCTCGGGCTCGAGCTGCTTGACGTGCGTCTCAAGCGCACCGACCTGCCGCGCGAGAACCTCGATGCGACCTTCGGCCGGATGCGGGCCGAGCGGGAACGCGAGGCGACGGACGAACGGGCGCGCGGCCAGGAAGCGGCCCAACGCATCCGCGCCCAGGCCGACCGGACCGTGACCGAGCTGGTGTCGGACGCCAACCGCCAGGCCGAGATCATCCGAGGTGAGGCCGACGCCCGCCGCAACTCGATCTTTGCGAATGCCTATGGCGCGGACGAGGAATTCTTTACCTTCTACCGCTCGCTCCAGGCCTATCGCCGGGCGCTGCTCGAAGGCAATTCCTCGATGGTCATGAGCCCGGATTCGGAGTTCTTCACCTACCTGAAGTCCGATCGCGGTGTAGCCGGGACGGTCGTGTCCGGCATTCCCGGCACGCCCATGCCGACCGGTGAGGCGGCGCCTGCCGCCGATGCCGAGCCGGCCCCCGATCCGGCGCCCGCTGCCGACCCGGCCCCCGCCGGCGATGCGGCGACCGGTGACGCTCCGGTCCAGGCGGACCAGTAAGACATGGCCTGGGTCCTCCTGGGACTGGGGCTGGTATTGTTCGTGGAGGGGCTGGCCTGGGCGCTGGCCCCTTCGCTTGTCGAGCGTATGCTCGAAGCGCTGCGCCTCTTGCCGCTGGACCAGCGGCGCATCGTCGGCCTGCTCGCCATGGCGGCCGGCCTGGCGATTCTCTGGACGGTGCAGGCGCTGGGGCTGATCGGCTAGCTCAGCCTGCCGGGAGCTGCCAGCGCACGGGCAGGCCGGCCGCGGCCGTCGCGCGGGCAAAGGCTGCGCAGCGCCTGGCGTAGGTTTCCTGGAACTTCGCCTGCGTCTCTTCGGACATCACCCGTTCCAGCGCGGCGCGCGGCCCGATCTCGTCCAGCTCGGCCCGCGAGAAGGCCGGCAGGTCGAAGAACCCCGCCAGTTCCTTGACCCGCACGTCGTCATAGACGAACCCGGCCGGCAGCCCGGCCTGAAGGAAGGCGACCCCGCCATGGAACCGGTCGCCCAGGTAGACGTCGCGCGTGCCCGCATAGGCGCGCCAGGCGATGGGCGAGCGGAAATAGTAGTAGCGCGCGAAACCGTTGGGCAGGCCCAGCGCCACAGAGGCCGCGTCGCAGGCGGCCTTGTCGACCTCGTGGGTCTCGGAGTTGTAGCGCGTGGCGTCGCGAACCGGATCGGGAAAGAGCTGGTAGAGATCGTTCTGAAAGGTGAAATCCGTGTCGAATTCGGCCGCCATCCGGGCCAGCCCCTGGATCCGCCCCTTGGCACTGCCCGAGGTGGACAGGCGCCCCGCCGCGGTCACCCGCAGCCCGTCGTGCGGCGCGCCGGGCCGGATCGCCCGCACGTTGTCCGGCGCCACGTAAAGGCTGGGACAGCCCAGCGCCTGCGCCCTGTCGATGCCCAGCGCCTGCAGGAAGCCCGCCGTCCGCTCGCCCCTTGTGCCGATGATCGCCGCCCGCTCCTGCAGGGCCTTGAGCAGGCCCAGCAGCTCGGGCCCGATCAGGGCGGGGTCGGGCGGGATGTCGTCCTGCAACCCGATCCCGAAGGCGTAGATCTTTGGCCCTTGGATGCTGCGCACCTGGCGGGCGGTGCTGGCCATGCCCTGTTCAAGCTTGGCGAAGGCCGCGGGCGTGGTTTCGGCCCGCGCGCGGATGATGTTGGCAAAGTTCAGAACCACCGCGTCGAAATTGCGTGCGATCCCCTCCAGCCGGGTCTTCACCTGCTGCGGCGGCAGCTTGGGCGGCAGGCCCGGCAGGCGCCCGATGGTCGAATCCTGCAAGTCGCAGGCAAAGATCCGCGCCGCGGATTCGGCGTGGATCATGTTGCCGTTATTCGGTGTCACGCTTTCCTCGTCCAGCGCCAGCCCCGCGAGGGTCGAGAAGGTTTCGAGCGGCATTGTGCTGCGCGCCCGGTATGCGGTCGAGGAAATCTTCATGCCGGAATAGGCGGGGGTGAACAGCACTCTCACGGGACGGCATCTCCTCTGGGGGCCCATCGCGCGGCATGGCGCCGCGGGGCGTCTGCAGAGGGATAGCAAGGCGCCCGCGCGGACACAACGGCCGGGCGGGCGCCAGGGTCATCGGCCCGTGCCGCCGCCCCGGGGAGGGACACCCGGGCGGCAGCGGGGAAAATGTGGCCGACGAACGCGCGGTCAGTGCGCCGGGCGGATGAAGGTGCCGTTGCGCAGCTCGCGCATGGCCTGCTGCAGTTCGGCCTGGGTGTTCATCACGATGGGCCCGTGCCACGCCACCGGTTCCTGGATCGGCGCGCCCGAGATCAGCAGGAAGCGCACGCCGTCCTCGCCGGCCTGAACGGTCACCTCTTCGCCCGTGCCAAAGCGCACGAGGGTCCGGTTGCCCGAGAGGTCGCGGATATTGACCTCTTGCCCTGCCACCTCTTTTTCCAGCAGCACGCCGGTCGGGGCCGAGGCATCGGCAAAGGCGCCCGCGCCGGCGAAGACATATGCAAAGGCCCGGCGGTAGGTGTCGATCTTGAATGTCTTCTTCACCCCCGGCGGCACCGAGATGTCGAGGTATTGCGGATCGGCCGCGATCCCGTCGACCGGGCCGCGCTTGCCCCAGAAATCGCCGGTCACCACGCGCACCACGGTGCCGTCGTCGTCGATCACCTCGGGGATGTCAGCGGCCTTGACGTCCTGGTAGCGCGGCGCGGTCATCTTGTGCTGCGACGGCAGGTTGGCCCAAAGCTGAAAGCCGTGCATCTGGCCCTTGGCGTTGCCCAGCGGCATCTCCTGGTGCAGGATGCCCGACCCGGCGGTCATCCATTGCACGTCACCGGCGCCCAGCCGGCCTTCGTTGCCAAGGCTGTCGGCATGGTCGACCGATCCGGCCAGCACGTAGGTGATCGTCTCGATCCCGCGGTGCGGGTGCCAGGGAAAGCCGCGCATGTAGGCATGCGGATCGTCATTCCGGAAATCGTCGAACAGCAGGAACGGGTCCAGCTCGCTCGGGTCCTGAAATCCGAAGGCACGGTAAAGATGGACGCCGGCGCCTTCCATGGTGGCTTGCGCCTTGCGCGTCTCGAGGGTGGGGCGAAGGGACATGGGTTTCCTCCTGTTCGCTGTCTGACCCAGAGATAGGGGCAGGGGCGCCATCCCGCAATCGGCAGGCCCGCACGCGCGCTGTGCAGGAATGGACCGGGCCGTGCGCCCGTGCTAGTCCCGCGCGAGCACAAGGAGAGCGCGATGGACCATCAGCCCGAGACCACACCCGAGATCCTGGCCCGGATCGAGGCCTCGCCCGCGCGGCGCTGGCTGGCCGTGGGCATGCTGTGGCTGCTGGCGGTGCTTCTGCTGGGCACGGCGATCCAGTCGCCGCCGACGGACCGGCTGCTGCTGCTGTTCCTGGCGGGGGTGGGGATCGTGGCGATCCTGATGGCCGTGGCGCTCTACCGGGCGACGGCGCGCAGCCTGGTGCTGACGCGCGATGCGCTTTGGGAAGACGGCGGCGACCTGGTGGCGCGGATGGACAACATCCGCAGCGTCGACCGGGGGTTCATGGCGTTCAAGCCGTCGAACGGCTTTGTCCTGACATTGACCAAGCCAGAGGCCCGGGCATGGCGCCCGGGTCTCTGGTGGCGACTTGGGAAGCGCGTCGGTGTGGGTGGGGTGACGCCCGGGTCCCAAGCCAAGTCCATGGCCGACCTGATCCTGATCGCGTTGCGGGAACGCGACGGCCAGGACGGCCGGCTTTGATCACGCCCCGAGATCGTCGGGGTCGTAGCGCAGCTGCGGCGCAAAACGCGGGCGGTTGAACACACGCGTGTCGATGGTCCGCTGGCTCAGGCCCCAGCCCACCGGCGGCTCGTAAAGGATCGAGGTTTCGACCAGGATGGTCTGTTCCCCGTCAACCATGATCGGCAGGGTGTCGTGCCAGTTGCGCACGTCCTGATTGCGGTAGGGCTCGTAGCCGGCGCCGCGCACTTCGGACCAGACCACGTTGAACCGGTCGCGCTGTTCGTCGTAGCTGATCACCGAGACGCGCAGCTTGATATCCGTCGTCTGGGTGTCTGCCATGAAGGTCAGCAGGTTGTAGGCATTGTCGATATAGGTGTCGTCGATGAACTGCGTCTCGCGCGACAGCATGTCCGATACCGTGTAGGCGGCACGCTGGTTCACGGTCTGCGCCCGGAACCCGTCGAAGACCGAATAGAGCCCGACGAAGGTGGTCAGCAGGATCGGCATCAGGATGACGGCCTCGACCGTCATGTTGCCGCGTTCGACGCGGGCAAAGCGGCGCAGGGAGTCAGGCAGGCAGAACATCACAGGGGCTCCTGCACGTAGGCGCCGACCGAGATCAGCGAATAATCGCCCGCGCCGTCGCGGTTCAGCGACGAGGCGATGCCGGTGGTCGGGAAGACCGGCGAGAATTTCACGCAGGCGCGCAGGATCATCAGCTGGTTCTCGTCGCCGTTGTCGAAGGTGGCCTGCTCGTTCACCTCCTCGGACCGGTCCGTGCATTCGGCGTCGTTGTCGATGTTGAGGGTGCCGCGCAGGTCCTGGATCCGCATCTCGAGCATCATGTTCTCGGCACAGTTGGGGATGATCGCCGCGGTGTCGCAGATGGTCTGCACCAGGGTGTCGTGATCGACGTCCTGGTCGGTCTCGAGCTGCACCAGCCGCACGGCGGCATCGACGCCGAATTCCAGCCGGGCATGGCGGGCCGCGATCAGCCCCAGCTCGGTCGTGCCGCAGATGAAGGCCACGAAGATCGGGAACCAGAGCGCGAATTCGATGGTCATCGAACCACCGTCGCCACGCAGGAAGCGGCGCAGGGCTCCGCGCCGTCGGGCGCGGCGTCCTTGGCCCTTGATGAAAACCTTGTGTCGAGCCGTCATCGTCATCGTCACTTTCACTCAGCAGGCGGTCACCCGTTCAATGTTCGGGTCTAGCCACCGATTAAGGCGCGAGTTTGGCACAATCCGGCGAATTTCCCGGTTTTGGTCCTGTCGAGTGCGGGATCGGCCCGTCCTGGGCCAGCGCCTTCTGCGGTCCCGTTCCCCTCTTCGGCGCTGCCCCCGGCCGGTGAAACCCACCGGGGGCAGCTATGCCCGGCCGCGCGGGGTCGAATCGGCGGCCGGACATTTCCCTTAATTGATCAGCTTGAGCCGCTTGATCTGGTTGGCGATCTGGTTGAACGCCGTTCTGATCTGCGTGCCTTCCACGTCAAAGAAATGGTTCGGCGAAGAGGCACATTTCTGCATCTCAGAGGTGCCGTGTTCGTCGGTCTCGAAGGCGATGGACCAGATGATGATGCCCTCGTCCTTGGCTGCGGTGCAGATGTTCTGCAGCAGGGTGTCGCCCAGCGTGGCCGTGTACTTCTGCTTGTAGTAATCCGAGAAGGAGTAGCCGTAGGTCGTGGCCGCGCTGGCATTGCCGATGATGTCGCAGAGGTCGACGTTGCCGATGCCGCTGCCCTGGTTGCCGTCGAGGCCGAGGCCCACGCCGATCCCGTTGTTGCTGCAGACACCAACGCCGTTCAGCAGGCCGTTCGACACGTTCACCAGGTCTTCGGCCGCGGATCCGGCGCCAAGCAGGCCGCCGATCCCGACAACCGTCTTCTCGGTCGAGCCGTTCCACTCCGAGGTGTTCTTGATCGTGGTCTGGCCGCTCTTGAAGTTGGCCCAGTAGCCCAGGCTGTACTTGGCCCAGAGCGCGCGCTGGTCATAGGTCGCGTAGTTCGCCGGCTTGATCCGGTTGGAAAAGTCGTTCTTGCCATCCGTCATCAGGACCACGGTCTTGTAGGTCGTGCTTTCCTCGCCCTCGGCCGGGAAGGCGACCGGACGGTCGACAAAGGCCCCGTCGACCACGTTTGCGGCAACCAGCGCCTGGGTCACGCCGCGGAAGCTGGGGTCGAGCATGGCGGCGCCCCATTTCATCCCGAGGAAGATCGCGGTGCCCGAGCGCGGCTGGAGCGCTTCGATCTGGTCGATCAGAGCTTGCTGGTCCTGGCTCAGCGGGGTGATCGCCTCGTAGCTCTGCTGCGGGCAGACCGGGGCGTCCATCGCGTTGGTGGACCCGTTGAAGTTCCACTGGAAATGCGGGACCTGGTCGTAGGTCAGCGTGCGGTCAAGCGCGATGTCGCCGAATTCGCTGTCGGGGAATTCCACGCACCAGGAATAGGGGTGCAGCAGGTTCACGTTCAGCTGGTTCATCAGGTTCGGGCCGGCGGCCACGTGCTCGGAATAGGGCACCAGCGACAGCGACACCCGGTTGCGGGTGTTCTCGTTGACCATGGTGCGGACAAACTCGCTTGCCGCGTCCTGCAGGTTCTCGAGCTTCTGGTTGTCTTTCATCGACCCGGAGATGTCGAGGACGAGCGAAATTTCCACGTCGTTGCGGGTTTCCGTCGCGGTCCCCTTCGCGGGGGCCTTCAACTGGTCGACGCCGACCAGCTTGAGGAACAGCGAATCGCGCGGGGCCGAGGCTTCGGCAAAGACGGTCTTGGTGTTGCCGTCATCGCTTTCGAAGGGCGTCACGCGGTCGAGATATTCCAGCATGCCGGACTTGGCGAAATAGTCGCGGACGATGGTTTCCTCGTCCTGTCCCTGGCTGAGGCTGGCCGCGGCCAGAACGGCCCGGTCAAGCGTCGCCTGCAATTTCATCCGACGAAGCTCGGCCGCCATCATGTCGATGCCGAGACCTCCGAGAATCAGGATGGTCATGAACATGAAGACCGAAAAGATCGACATGGAGCCGATCTCGTCGTCGCGAAAGCGCCGGCCCATCTGGCGCCTTCTTGTCGCCCGCAAAAACCGGGCGGGGGCACTGGTATTCAACAGCATTCTACGCACTCCGTTTACCGGACCGATGCGAGGCCCTGTGGGGATCAAGGTCGCCGGTCCGGATAGGAACAATTTATTTCAGTTGAATTGTGACCCGATTGGGGCATCCGGGTGTCTGTTTCGAAGCCCTGTCGCCGGGTCTTGCCCAATGTCGGGCAGCCATGTCGACTGTTGCCGGATGCAGAACGCGTTAACGCACTTTCGCCAGGGAGCAGGTCGGGTTTAGCGCGACTTGGATCGGCATTCACCTCGAATTCCGTCTATTCCGTTAACCTGACGCGGGTGATTCCTTACGTGAACGTCAGGAAGACCGGGGGCGGCGATCCGGCCCCCCCCCGGGCGGGCCGTCACTGGGTCAGGCGCAGCTGGTTGATGTTGCGCGCGATGGCGGCAAAGGCATCGGTGATCTCGTCGCCCGAGACCGAAAAGTAGTGGTCCGGAGACGAGGCGCAGCCCGACATCACGGTGTCGCTGTGTTGCGGCACCTCGAAGCCGATGGCCCAGATGACGATCCCGTCGGCCTTGGCGGCGGTGCAGATGTTGCGCAGCAGCGTGTCGCCCTGGGCAGGGGTGTATTTCTGGGTCCGGTAGCTGCCCGCGCCATTGCCGAAAAAGCTGGGCGCGGCCAGGCCGTCATAAATCGTGTCCATCGCCACCGCGGCGGCGGCACCGTGACCGGCGTCGACCGCCAGGCTCTCGGTCACGCCGTCCCAGTCATTGACGCCAAGGATGGTGGAATTGTCATGCCCGCGCTCGTTGTAGAACCAGTGCCAGAGGTTCAGCTCGGCCCAGAGCGCGCGCTGCTGGTAGGTGGCGTAGTTCTTGGGCTGGATGCGGTTGGAATAGTCGTTCATCCCGTCGGTCATCAGCACCACCATCTTGTCGGTTGTCTGGTCCTCGCCCTCGGCCGGGTAGGCGACCGGACGGCCGGCAAAGACGCCGTCGACCACGTTGTCGGCCGCAAGGCTTGCCGTGATCGGGCGGAAGGCGGGGTCGAGCAGCGCGGCGCCCCATTTCATGCCAAGGAAGATCGAGGTGCCCGCCTGCGGCTGGAACGACCGGATCTGCGTGGTCAGCGCCACCGGGTCCTGGCTGAAGGGGGTGATCCGCTCGTAGGCCTGCATCGGGCAGACCGGGATGCGCACGTCGGCATAGGTGCCGTAGTAGTTCCACTGGTAGTGCTGCGCCTGCTCGTATCGGACCGAAAGGTCCAGCGCGGTCTCGTCAAAGGCGCTGTCCGGCATCTCGACGCAATGCGAATAATCATGCAGCCGCGTGGTGTCGAGCTGGTCCATGATCAGCGGCCCGGCGTTCACGTGTTCCGAATAAGGCACGAGCGAGATCGACACCCGATCGCGGTTGTTCGGCGTCAGCATCTCGGCGACGAACAGCGCGGCCGCGTCCTGCAGGTTGGTCATCTTGTCCTCGGACATCGAGCCCGAGATGTCGAGCACCAGCGAGATCTCGACATCGTTGACCCGTTCAGAGGCGACCGAGGCGACCCGCGCCTCGAAGCTGTCACGCCCCAGCACCTGCAGGAACAGCGACCGCACATCGGCCTCGGCCGTGGCCGACACCCGGCGCGAGGTGGTGCCCGAGGCGACCTGCACATCGGTGATCTCGCCCTCGACGCCGGCCTTGGCGAAATAGTCGCGCACCACCGTCTCGGGGTCGAGCGTCTGGTCGAGGTTGGCGGCGGCCAGCAGGGCGCGGTCCAGCGTCGCCTGCAGCTTCATCCGCTTGAGTTCGGTTCGCATCATGTCGATGCCGATCCCGCCCATGATCAGGATGATCATGAACATGAATACGGCAAAAATGGACATACTTCCGGACTGGTCGCGCAGAAAGGCGCGCGGCAGGCGGGGATTGGGGCACTTGTGACACATTCTGGCAGCTCTCCGGCGAAGCGGGCAGCGGGGACAGGCAGAAATCCCCTATTTTCGACGAATTTTCATGGTCCAGATGTTGCCTCAAGTGTGGCGGAATTGTGGCGCTGACCGGGCGGATTGCGTTCACTGTTGCGCCGGGCCGGGGCAATCGCGCAAGATGTAGTTGATTGTCTGGCATCCTGCGACGGCCCGAGGGCCATCACGCACCGCGGCGACGCGCCGGCCCCACGGATTTGCCGTCTTTCGGCCCCAAGAGGGGCGAGATTCGGATCGCGGGTTAACCGGTTTCTCACCTGTTTGCGGTTCGACTGCACTGCCAGCCGCCGATCAGGAGGAGAGAGAGGCGATGTCGACCCAACCCAAACCCGAGGCCCATGCGCAGGCCCAGACCCCCGCGGAACCCAGCTTCCGCCAGTCGGTGGACCTGATGTTCAACCGCGCGGTAGCGCTGATGGACCTGCCGCCGGGGCTCGAGCAGAAGATCCGCGTCTGCAATGCCACCTACACGGTGCGTTTCGGCGTGCGCCTGCGCGGCAAGATCGAGACCTTCACCGGCTACCGGTCCGTCCATTCCGAGCATATGGAGCCGGTCAAGGGCGGCATCCGCTTTGCCGACACGGTCAACCAGGACGAGGTGGAGGCGCTGGCCGCGCTGATGACCTACAAATGCGCGCTGGTCGAGGCGCCGTTCGGCGGCTCCAAGGGCGGGCTTTGCATCGACCCCCGCCAGTACGACGAGCACGAGCTGGAACTGATCACCCGCCGCTTTGCCTACGAGCTGATCAAGCGCGATCTGATCAACCCCAGCCAGAACGTGCCCGCCCCCGACATGGGCACGGGCGAGCGCGAGATGGCCTGGATCGCCGATCAGTATGCCCGGATGAACACCACCGACATCAACTCGCGCGCCTGCGTGACCGGCAAGCCGCTGAACGCCGGCGGCATCGCGGGCCGGGTCGAGGCGACGGGCAGGGGGGTGCAATACGCCCTGCGCGAATTCTTCCGCCACCCCGAGGACATGGCGGCGGCGGGTCTTGCGGGCTCGCTCGACGGCAAGCGGGTGATCGTGCAGGGGCTGGGCAACGTGGGCTACCACGCCGCGACCTTCCTGCAGAACGAGGACGGCGCAAAGATCATCGGCATCATCGAACGCGACGGAGCGCTGTATGACGAGACCGGGCTGGACGTGGACGCGGTGCATGAATGGATCCTGCGCCACGGCGGCGTGTCGGATTATCCAGACGCGCGCTGCCACGAGGACAGCGCCGCGGTGATGGAGGCCGAGTGCGACATCCTGATCCCCGCCGCGCTGGAAGGGGTCATCACCATGCAGAACGCGCCCCGGATCCAGGCGCGGCTGATCATCGAGGCGGCGAACGGTCCGATCACGGCGGGCGCGGACGAGATCCTGCGCGATCGCGGCGTGGTCATCATCCCCGACATGTATGCCAATGCGGGCGGCGTGACCGTGTCCTATTTCGAATGGGTCAAGAACCTCAGCCATATCCGGTTCGGCCGAATGCAGCGCCGCCAGGAAGAGGCGCGGCACCAGCTGGTGGTCGATCAGCTGGAACGGCTGTCGGATTCGCTGGGCAAGACCTGGTCGCTCGATCCGCAGTTCAAGGACCGCTACCTGCGCGGCGCGGACGAGCTCGAGCTGGTGCGCTCGGGCCTCGATGACACCATGCGCACGGCCTACCAGTCGATGCGCCAGGTCTGGCATGGCCGGGCCGACGTGACCGACCTGCGCACTGCCGCCTACCTCGTCGCGATCGACCGGGTGGCCAGTTCGTACCGCGCCAAGGGCCTCTAGCGCGGCGGTGAGTCGGGGGCGGAGACGCCTCCGACAATCGGCGCGGACGGGCGGCATTTGTCTCGTATTGGAGGGGCAAGCCGGGATTCCGCACGAAAAATGACACGAAGACGCCCGAAAGAAATCGGCAAATGTCCGGTGACACGACGTCGGCCCATCCCCGCAACGGGGCAGGGCGGACGGCAGCACCGGAGAACGCGCAATGCACCGCCAAGACCCACCGTCAGACCCCCTTGCCCCCCGCGGATTGCCGCGGGATCGGGGCGGCGTGCGCGGCCGGCCGCAGGCCGGCGGTGGTGGGAGCGCCCGGGAACTTCCCAATGAAACATGGCACAACGCGGCCAAGCCCCCGGGGCCGAGGGCCGCTCTTCCTTTCCGGGCACCGCGCCCGCGTCCAGCCGGCAATCCGGGGGCACGGCGGCAGCGCGAGGCGGTGCAGAAGATGGCCGAAACAAGGCAAAGATCCGGCACTTAACCAAGAAATGGCCGTCAACCGTCCACAAATCCTTCTCATTGCAGGGTTTAAAGGAAGATTAACGTATTCGAATCTTCCGATTGGTTAACACGCATCGGTGAGCTCGCGACGAGGACAGAACCATGAATGCCAAGACCCCCAGGACAGCCTCCTTCGTCGCGGAAGAAGACGGCAACGTGACGATCTTCTCGATCTTCATGATGGTCCTCTTGCTGCTCTTCACCGGTGCCGCCGTGGACATCATGCGGTTCGAGACGATCCGGACCTCGATGCAGTCGACCATGGACCGCGCGGTGCTGGCCGCCGCCGACCTCGATCAGGAGCAGGAACCCAAGGACGTGGTGCTCGACTACCTGACCAAGGCCGGCATCCCCTCGGCCCGCGCGACCGTCTGGGTCGACGGCGAGGTGAACTGGCGTTCGGTCAAGTCGACCGCGCATACCAATGTCGACACCATCTTCATGCAGATGTCCGGCTATGACAGCCTTTACGCCCCGGCCCGCGCGAAGGCGGTCGAGCGGATCTCGAACGTCGAGATCTCGCTCGTTCTCGACATCTCGGGCTCGATGCGCTGGAACAGCCGGATGGACAACCTCAAGCCGGCCGCCAAGGCGTTCATCGACAAGGTGATGACCAGCGAGTCGGACGGCGTGACCACGCTGAACCTGGTGCCCTATGCCGGCTCGGTGAACCCGGGCGACGCGATCTTTGACTACCTGCGCGGCGAACGGCCCAAGCTGAACGAGAACAACGGCTGGGGCAATGGCGACCAGGACGCGCCCGGCAACTCGCTGTGCAACAACAACGCCGAGAACGCCGACGAAGGCGCGGCCGACCCGTCCTGCCAGGACGGCACCAACACAAATGTCGCGAACACCGAAGGCTTCTTCCCGGCCTGGGACGGCGCCATCGACAACGTGGTGTTCTACTTCGACGAAAACGGCGACGGCATCGCTGATGGCCGCACCGACTATTCCTATAAGCTGGTCGACCTGCCCAACGCTTTCACCACCGACCTCGACCAGTTCTACAAGGGCGCCGTGGCGCAGATCATCGCCGAGAACGACGAGCTGGTGCACAGCGACCAGTTCCTGGGCGCCTCGATCAAGGGCGACAAGGGCAAGCGCAAGTATTACCAGGTCAAGGGCGACCAGAACGGCGAGACCGAAGATTACGGCCCGACCAAGAACAACGCCACCGTGACCGGCAAGACCTATTCCTACAGCGAGATCGACTACGACACCTACCTTGCGCTTTACGTCCCGCCGGTCGGCGAGACGATCACCGAGGGCGAAGAAGGCGTCAAGAAGAACAACCAGAACGTCAACATGCCGTCGTCCTGCGTCGAGATCTACAACGCCGAGTTCGACACCGCCGAGATGCCCAAGTCGGATGATTACATCCCGCATTTCAACTTCTGGCCCATCGACTGGCCGACCATGGACTGGGGCTGGTGCCCCGAGGACGACACGGCGATCCAGTACTATTCCGACGACGCGGAGTCGCTGAAGACCTTCATCGACAACCTGCGCATGCATGACGGCACCGGCATCCACATCGGCATGAAATACGGCCTGGCGCTGCTGAGCCCGGACATCCGCAACCACGTGTCCTTCCTGATCACGCAGAACCTCGTGAACGCCGACTTCCAGGGCCGGCCGAAGGATTGGGACGATCGCGAGACCGAAAAGTACATCGTTGTGATGACCGACGGCGAGACGACCGAACAATGGCGGCCGCTCAAGCCCAAGGCGCCCGAGAACGGTTATGTCGACCTGCAGACCCAGGGCTCGAGCACCTACGAGCAATGGCGCACCAAGTCGACCAACGTCGACCTGCTGCTTCGGCAATGCGACCTGGCCAAGCTCAAGGGTGTGACCGTCTTCGCCATCGCCTTCGAGGCCAATGCCACCGGCCAGGAACAGATGAAGTCCTGCGCCTCGTCGCCCAGCCATTACTTCAACGTCACCGGCGCCGAAATCGCGGATACGTTCGACATCGTCGCCCGGCAGATCAACAACCTGAGGCTGGTCCAATGACGCGCTGGATGTTCGGCATGCGCCGCTTCGGCAAGGATGAGCGCGGCTCCTTCTCGGTCGAATTCGCCTTCTACTTCGTGGCGCTCTTCATGTTGCTGGCCACCGGGGTCGAGATGGCCCACATGAGCCTGCGGCGCGCCATGCTGGAACGGGCGGTGGACCTGTCGGTCCGCGACATCCGCCTGGCCACCGGCATGCCGCCGACCTACGAGGAAGTGCGGGCCGAGATCTGCGCGGCCGCCTCGATCGTCGGGAACTGTTCCCAGAACCTGATGCTCGAGATGGTGCAGGTCGACCCGCGCGACTTCCAGCGCCTGCCGGCCGACGCCCAGTGCCGCAACGCCCAGGAAGCGCCCAAGCCCGTGCGCAAGTTCGACCCGGGCCAGGACAACGACCTGATGCTGATCCGCGCCTGCCTCAAGTTCAACCCGGTGTTCCCGACCTCGGGCCTGGCCGCGCGTCTTCCGCAGGATGCCGATGGCTATGCCAGCCTGATCGTCACCGCATCCTTCGTCCAGGAACCGAGGTAAGACCATGCTGACCCAGTTGATATCCCGCATCCGGGGGTTCCGCGGCCGCGAAGAGGGCAGCATGACCCTCGAGGCGCTGATCTTCATCCCGCTGCTGATCTCGACCCTGGCCGCGACCTTTGCCTTCCAGCAGATGTTCCACTACCGGACGCTGAACACCAAGGCCGCCTACACGATCACCGACGCCCTGTCGCGCGAGACCGAGGCGATCGATGCCGAGTATATCGACGGCATGCTCGAGCTGATGTCCTACCTGACGCACTCGGCCGGGCCCTATTCGCTGCGGGTCTCGGTGGTGCGCTACGAGGCGGCCAGCACCATGACCGACGAAGAAGGCAACGAGGTGATCGTTCCCGCATCCCTGTCCGTCGACTGGTCCAAGGTCCGCGGCGATTACGCCGAGCTGAACGACTCGACCGTCAGCTCGATCGCGGGCCGCCTGCCCAACATGCTCGACAACGAACGGATCATCGTGGTCGAGACCGGGACCGACTATGTCCCGCCGTTCCCGTTGCAGGATCTCGACCTGAACCGGCACTTCCAGAACCTCGTCTTCACCCGCCCGCGCTTTGCGCCGCAGCTGGTCTACGAAGAACCCGAGGACGGCGGCTCCACCTCCTGAGCGCAGGCGATTTTCCTGCCGCGCCATCCACGTGCGAGGCCATCGGCGGCCTCGCACGTGGATGGCGTTTTGCGTGTTGAACCTGCCGCGTGCTTTGTCCAACCTGATCCCGAACCATCGGGGACCCGTCATGCGATTTTCTGCGCTGGAAGTGCTGCGCCAGGGGCTGACCGGCAACAGGGGCTGGCAGCCCCATTGGCGCGACGCCCAGCCGAAGCCCGAGTATGACGCCATCATCATCGGCGGTGGCGGCCACGGGCTGTCGACCGCCTATTACCTGGCGCGGAACCACGGGCTGACCAACGTGGCCGTGCTGGAAAAGGGCTACCTTGGCGGCGGCAACGTCGGCCGCAACACCACCATCGTGCGGGCCAACTACTTCCTGCCTGGCAATGCCGAGTTCTACTCGCATTCGCTCAAGCTCTGGGAGGGGCTGGGCGCAGAGCTGAACTACAACGTGATGCATTCGCAGCGCGGGCTGATCAACCTGTTCCATTCCGACGGCCAGCGCGATGCCTTTGCCCGGCGCGGCAACGCGATGATCAACCAGGGCGACGACGCGGTGCTGCTGGACCGCGAGGGGGTGCGCAAATACCTGCCCTATCTCGATTTCGACAACGGGCGTTTCCCGATCCACGGCGGGCTGCTGCATCCGCGCGGCGGCACGGCGCGGCATGACGCGGTGGCCTGGGGCTATGCGCGTGGCGCCTCGGACCGCGGGGTGGACCTGGTTCAGAACTGCGAAGTCACCGGCATCGACATCGAGGGCGGCCGCGTGCTCGGCGTTCAGACCACGCGCGGGGCGATCAAGGCGCGCAAGGTCGGGATCGTGACGGCCGGCCGCTCGGGCCAGGTGGCGGCCATGGCCGGGATGCGCCTGCCGGTGGAAAGCCACATCCTCCAGGCCTTCGTCACCGAGGGGCTGAAGCCGGTCATCGACCACGTCGTGAGCTTCGGCATGGGGCATTTCTACATCAGCCAGTCCGACAAGGGCGGGCTGGTCTTTGGCGGCGATCTCGACTTCTACCCGTCCTACGCGCAGCGCGGCAACCTGCCCATGGCCGAACACGTGATGGAGGCAGGCATGACCCTCATGCCGATGATCGGCAAGGCCCGCGTGCTGCGGTCCTGGGGCGGGATCATGGACATGACGCCCGACGGCTCGCCGATCATCGACAAGACGGGGGTCGACGGCCTCTACCTCGATTGCGGCTGGTGCTACGGCGGGTTCAAGGCCGTGCCCGCCTCGGGCTGGTGCATGGCGCATCTGATGGCGACGGACACGCCGCACGAGGTGGCGCGCGGCTTCCGGCTGGACCGGTTCCGCGACGGGCAAGGCCTGATGGACGAGGAGGGGACCGGTGCCCAGCACAACCTTCACTGACCCCCACCAGCGGCAAGGAGCCTGAGATGCGTTTTCCATGCCCCCTGTGCGGCGATCGAGACCTGCAGGAATTCACCTTTGGTGGCGCGGCGGTCATGGCGGAACGGCCCGCGCCCGATGCGGGGGTGGTGGCGTGGGACGCCTACCTGCACCTGCGCGACAACCCGGCCGGGCGCAGCGAAGAGCTGTGGCAGCACGACAAGGGCTGCGGCGCCTGGATGGTCGTCACCCGCGACACGGTCACCCACGCCGTCCACGGCGCCCGGCTGACGAAGGGCGCGACATGACCCAACCCTTCCGCATTCCCGGCCTCGGCCGGGTCGACACTGCCCGGACCCTGACCTTCCGCTTCGACGGAGAGGCGTATACCGGCCATCCCGGCGACACGCTCGCCTCGGCGCTTCTGGCCAACGGCGTGCGGCTCATGGGCCGGTCCTTCAAGTACCACCGCCCGCGCGGGGTGCTGACCGCCGGGCCGGAAGAGCCGAACGCGCTGGTCACCGTGGGGAAGGGCGCGCATCGCGACCCCAACACCCGCGCCACGGTGCAGGAGCTGTTCGACGGGCTCGAGGCGGCCAGCCAGAACCGCTGGCCCTCGCTCGGGCTCGACCTCATGGGCGTCAACGACCTGGCGTCCCGCTTCCTCGGCGCGGGTTTCTACTACAAGACGTTCATGTGGCCGCGCGCCGCCTGGCTGAAGCTCTACGAGCCGCTCATTCGCCGCGCCGCCGGCCTCGGGGCGCTCTCGGGACAATCCGACCCGGACCGGAACGAAAAGGCTTTTGCCTTTTGCGATCTGCTGGTGATCGGCGCCGGCCCCGCTGGCCTGTCGGCCGCGCTGACCGCCGCAAGGGCCGGGGCGCGGGTGATCCTTGCCGACGAAAGCGCCTGGATGGGCGGGCGGCTCGCCTTCGACCGGCATGACTTCGACGGCCGCGCCGGGTTCGATTGGGCGCAAGAGGTGGTGGCGGAACTGGCAGCGATGGACAACGTCACCCTGATGCCCCGCACCACCGTGACCGGCGCCTATGACGGCGGCACATACGCGGCGCTCGAGCGGGTCGCGCGGCATGTCGCGCCGGGCCATGACGCCCCGCTCGACTGCTTCTGGCGCATCCACGCGAAACGCACGGTGCTGGCGGCGGGCGCGCTGGAACGCCCCGTGGCCTTCCGCGACAATGACCGGCCGGGCGTCATGCTGGCCGGGGCGGTGCGTGCCTATCTCAACCATTACGGCGTCGCGCCGGGCCGGTCGGTCGTGGTCTTCGGGACCAGCGACGATGGCCACCGCACCGCGCTGGACCTCGTGGACGCGGGCATCCACGTCGCCGCCTATGTCGATCCGCGCCACGAAGAGCGCCTGAAAGCCCCGTTCCCGGTCTACACAGGCTCGGTCGTGGCGCGCGCGCACGGCAACCCGGTCGAGGCGGTGACCATCCGCCACCAGACCGGCCGGGAGCACCGCGTCGCCTGCGACACGCTGGCCATGTCCGGCGGCTGGAACCCCACGCTGCATCTCAGCTGTCACATGGGCGACCGCCCGGAGTGGAACGAGGATATCGCCGCCTTCGTCCCGCGCCCCGACGCGGTGCCGGGGTTGGTCGCCGTCGGGGCGGCCGGGGGCAGCTTTTCGACCGCCGCCGCGCTGGCCGAAGGCATGGCCGCCGCCAATGACGCCCTCTCGGCACTGGGCTTCAAACCGCAGGACGTCGCGCTGCCCGTGGCCGAGGATGCGCCCTATGCCATCCAGCCCGTCTGGTCGGTGCCCGGCAAGGGCCGCGCCTGGCTGGACTTCCAGAACGATGTGACGATCAAGGACGTGACCCAGGCGGCGATGGAGAACTTCGCCTCGGTCGAGCACATGAAGCGCTACACGACGCAAGGCATGGCCCCTGACCAGGGCAAGTCGTCCAACGTCGCGGCCCTTGCCGTGCTGGCCGATGCGACGGGGCGCAGCATCCCCGACACCGGCACGACCACCTACCGACCACCCTTTGCCCCCGTGCCCATCGCCGCCATGGGTGCGGGCGGGCAAGGTGCGGGCTTTGCGCCAAAGCGCCTGACCACCAGCCACGCCGCGAGCGTGGAAATGGGCGCGCCGATGATCGAGGCGGGGCTCTGGTTCCGCCCCTCGTATTTCCCGGCTCGGGGCGAACGGGTCTGGCGCGAAAGCTGCGACCGCGAGGTCGCCTATGTGCGGAACGCGGTGGGCATCTGCGACGTCTCGACCCTTGGCAAGATCGACGTGCAGGGGCCGGACGCGGGGGCCTTCCTCGATTTCGTCTACACCAACACCATGTCCACGCTGCCCGAGGGCCGCTGCCGCTATGGCCTGATGCTGCGCGAGGATGGGCACGTCATGGACGACGGCACCGCCGCGCGCCTTGGCCGGTCGCATTTCGTGCTGACGACGACCACCGCCGCTGCAGGCCCGGTCATGCGGCACCTCGAGTTCGTGGCGCAGGTGCTGCGGCCCGACTGGGACGTGGCGCTGAGTTCGGTGACCGAGCACTGGGCGCAGGTCGCCGTGGCCGGGCCCCGGTCGCGCGAGCTGCTGTCGGGGCTGCTCGATGCGCCGCCCGAGCTGCCCTTCATGGGCTGCGGCCCGGTGTCGGTCTCGGGTGTTTCGGGGCGCCTGTTCCGCATCTCCTTCTCGGGCGAGCTGGCTTATGAATTGGCCGTACCTGCCCGCTATGGCGACGCGCTCTTCCGCGAGTTGGTGGCACGGGCCGAGGCGCTGGGCGGCGGCGCCTACGGGATCGAGGCGCTGAACGTGCTGCGGCTGGAAAAGGGCTTCCTGACCCATGCCGAGATGCATGGCCGCGTGACAGCGGACGACCTCGGGCTGGCGGGGATGCTGTCCGGCAAGAAGGACTTCATCGGCAAGGCCATGGCTGCGCGACCGGGGCTTTCAGGTCCGACGCGCGAGCAACTCGTGGCGCTGAAACCCACCGGTGCAGTCAAACAAATGACCGCCGGCGCGTTCCTCTTCGACGCGGGCGCCGAGCCGGTGCGGGAGGCCGCGCAGGGCTATATCACATCGGCCTGTTATGCCGTGACGCCCAGGCACACGCTGGCGCTGGGCTTCCTGCGGAATGGCCGCGCGCGGATGGGCGAAACCGTGCGCATGGTCGACCACCTGCGCGGCCTGGACACGACCTGCGAGGTGATCCCGCTGGTGACCTACGACCCGGACGGAGGACGCGCCCGTGGCTGAGCTGACCGCAACCCCACCCTTCGCCGGGCTGTGCCTGCCGCTCGAGATCGGCCGCGCGCGGATCGACGCGGCGGAGCTCGGCCAATTGACCAACATCGCCCCTTTTCGCGGCAAGGATGCGGCCCTTGCCACCGCCCTGCAGGCCGCGCACGGCCTCGATCTGCCGCAGGCGGGTCAGTCCAGCGCGCTGGACGATGCCCTCATCCTGTGGTTCGGCGCCGGGCATGTCCTGCTCTGCGGGCCGGCGCCGGATGTGGCACTCGCCGACCACGCGGCGCTCACCGCCCAGACCGACGGCTGGGCCGCGCTGACCCTCTCGGGCCCCGATGCCGAACCCGTCCTCGCCCGCCTCGTCCCGCTCGACCTCTCGCCCGCCAGCTTGGGCGCGGGCCGGACGGCGCGCAGCACGATCGGCCACATGCCGGCCAGCATCACCCGGCGACAGGACGGCACATTCCTGCTCATGACCTTCCGATCCATGGCCGGCACGCTTGCCGAGGACCTGCAAACCGCTATGTCTGGCGTCAATGCCCGGCGCTCGCTCGGATGACGCGGACGCCCTGACACGGAACGGGAGAGCCCCATGACCCGCATCTTCTCCGCGGCCCTTCTGGGCCTCGCCCTTGCCACGCCCGCCGCGGCCGACGTGACCTGCGACGGTGTGGCGGCCATGACGAACGAGGCCGTGGCCCTGCGCCAGGGCGGGGCGCAGAACGACCGACAGGCGATGAAGACGCTGATGGATGGCTACCCGGCCGGAGACGCCATGCGCGACCTCGTCCCGCAGATCGTCGGCTGGGTCTGGCAGACCCCGGCCGAACAGCTGGGCCCCGAGATGGGAGAGACGCTGGTGCAGCAACTGACCGCCGCCTATCCCGGCGTCTGCAAGAACTGAACCCGCCCCGCGCCCGAGGGGCGCGGAACGCCGAGGGCCAAGGCCCCCGGCGTGGCCTCCGGCGGAGGTATTTGAGAAACAATGAAGACCTGGCGCGCGGCCCCTCCTTCATTGTTTTCCAAATACCTCGGGGGGAGCCGAAGGCGGGGGGCTGGCCCCCCATTTCTCCGGACCGGCCGGGCGCTGGTCTCTGGACTTGCGCGGTCCCGCGTAGGATAACGAGGACATGAGTCTCCCACCCGGTTTTCTGGACGAACTGCGCAACCGCACCTCGCTGACCCAGGTGGTCGGGCGCAAGGTCATGTGGGACCAGCGCAAGTCGAACCAGGCCAAGGGCGACATGTGGGCGCCATGCCCTTTCCACCAGGAAAAGAGTGCCTCGTTCCACGTCGATGACCGCAAGGGGTTCTATTACTGCTTCGGCTGCCACGCGAAGGGCGACGCGATTTCATTCGTGCGCGAGACCGAGAACGTGGAATTCATGGAGGCGATCCGCATCCTGGCCGGCGAGGCGGGCATGCCGATGCCCGAACGCGACCCGCAGGCGGCGCAGAAGTCCGACCGTCTGAGCGAGCTGGCCGAGGTGATGGAGGCTGCCGTGCGGTTCTTCCGCATGCAGCTCAACTCCGGCGCGGCCGGGGCGGCGCGGGACTACCTTGCACGGCGGGGCCTCGATGCCGCGACGCTGGAGCGGTTCGAGATTGGCTTTGCCCCGCCCGGATGGGAAGCCCTGCGTGAGCATCTCGCGGCCAAGGGCGTCAAGCCCGACCTGATGCTGGCGGCCGGACTCGTGAAGGCCTCGGACCGGGGTCGCGCGCCCTATGACGTCTTCCGCGACCGCATCATGTTCCCGATCCGCGATGCGCGGGGCCGGGCGATCGCCTTTGGCGGGCGGGCGATGGATCCGAACGACAAGGCCAAGTACCTGAATTCGCCGGAAACCGAGCTGTTCGACAAGGGCCGTAACCTCTATAACCACGGCCCAGCGCGGGCGGCGGCGGGCAAGGGCCAGCCGCTGATCGTGGCCGAGGGCTACATGGACGTGATCGCGCTGGCCAGTGCCGGGTTCGAGGCCTCGGTCGCGCCGCTGGGCACCGCCGTCACCGAGACGCAGCTGCAGCTTCTCTGGCGGATCAGCGACGAGCCGATCATCGCGCTCGACGGCGACACCGCTGGCTTGCGCGCCGCCTACCGGGTCATCGACCTGGCGCTGCCGCTGCTCGAGGCCGGCAAATCGCTGCGCTTTGCGCTGATGCCAGAGGGCAAGGACCCCGACGACCTGCTGCGCGCCGAAGGTCCCGAGGCGGTCGAGCGGGTGCTGGGCGCCGCCATGCCCATGGTCCGGCTGCTGTGGCAGCAGGAGACCGAGGGCAAGGTGTTCGACAGCCCCGAGCGCAAGGCGACGCTCGACAAGGCGCTGCGGGCGCGGATCACCGCGATCCAGGACCCGTCGCTGCGTCGGCATTACGGCGACGAGATCAAGGAGCTGCGCTACCAGCTCTTCCGTCCCGCGCGGCCGCAATGGACCGGCGGGCGCAAGGGATCGCGGGCCTGGAACGCGCCGCAACCGGCGTCGGCGACGGCCAAGTCGTCGCTGCTGGCGGCGGCCGGGGACGAGGTGCAGGTGCACCTGCGCGAGCAGGTCGTGCTGGCCGTCTTGCTGCGCTACCCGCAATTCATCGACCGGTTCGAGCCGGACCTCGAAAAGATGACCTGCACGGACCCCGAGCACGCCCGCCTGCGCGGGCTGCTGCTGGGCGCGGCGGGCGAGGGGCCCGAGGCGCTGCGCGCGCGGATCGAGGACGCGCTGGGCTGCGGCCCTCTTGAAAAGTTGCAACAGGCGGCCCATGTCGCGATCACGCCCTGCCTCAGGCGGCAGGGCGAGGTCGAGCTGGCCGAGGCGACCGTGATCGAGCAATTCACCTGGCTCGAGGCGCGGCGCGGTCTTGCGACCGAGATCGAGGAGGCGATCGACGATCTCAACGACCTGCCGGACGAGGTGGTCACGCGGCGCCTGAGACAGGCCGCCGAGGCGCATCAGAAGGCATTGCGGAACGTCCAGGAGGACAGAACCGAATACGAGACCGGCCCCAACGGGGCCGCGATCAACCGGGCCGAGCGGGATGCGCTGGATGCGCTTCTGCAACAAATTTCGGGCCCGCGCGGCGATTCGGGGTCGTAGGGCACGAGTTGCTAACAATTTAAGGTCAAACGGGTGTGTATCGTCGCGAATCAGGATAAATGATTCGGACACGCCGAATCACTCGTTCCAACCAGGAGCTTTGCATGGCTGCGAAGGACAACGACGAAAGCAAGTCTGCCGAGAGCGAGGAGGCCTCGCTCGATATGAGCCAGGCCGCGGTCAAGAAGATGATCGCCGAAGCTCGGGAAAAGGGGTACATCACCTACGACCAGCTGAACCAGGTCCTTCCGCCCGACCAGGTCTCGTCCGAGCAGATCGAGGACGTGATGTCGATGCTCTCCGAGATGGGCATCAACATCATCGAGGACGAGGAAGCCGAGGAAGAGGCCGGATCGACCGAGGTGACGACCACCGGCGCCAAGGAACTGACCCTCGGCGCGGCCGAGACGGAAAAGCTGGACCGCACCGACGACCCGGTGCGGATGTACCTGCGCGAGATGGGCAGCGTCGAGCTGCTGAGCCGCGAGGGCGAGATCGCCATCGCCAAGCGCATCGAGGCTGGCCGCAACACGATGATCGCGGGGCTTTGCGAAAGCCCGCTGACCTTCCAGGCGATCACGATCTGGCGCGACGAACTGCTGTCCGAAGACATCCTGCTGCGCGACGTTATCGACCTCGAGACCACGTTCTCGGGCCAGATGGGCGACGATGACGACGAGCCGGTGATCGAGGCGGCGAACGTGTCCTCGGCCCCCAAGGACCGGTCGGACGAGCCCGAGCTGGATGCCGATGGCAACCCCATCGCCAAGGACGACGACGAAGACGACGACGAGCAGGCCAACATGTCGCTCGCCGCGATGGAATCCGCGCTCAAGCCGCGGGTGCTGGAAACGCTCGACCGCATCGCCGAGGATTACGCCCAGCTGTCCGAAATGCAGGACAGCCGGATCTCGGCCACGCTGAACGAGGATGACAGTTTCTCGGACGTTGACGAGGCGACCTACCAGAAGCTGCGGTCGGAGATCGTGCAGCTGGTGAACGGGCTGCACCTGCACAACAACCGCATCGAGGCGCTGATCGACCAGCTTTACGGCATCAACCGCCGCATCATGCAGATCGACAGCGCGATGGTGAAGCTGGCCGACCAGGCCCGCATCAACCGCCGCGAATTCGTGGACGAGTATCGCGGCTATGAACTCGACCCCGCCTGGCTGGACCGGATGGCCGAAAAGCCCGGGCGCGGATGGCAGATGTTCATCGAACGCTCCTCGGCCAAGGTCGAGGACCTGCGCGCCGACATGGCGCAGGTGGGCCAATATGTCGGCCTCGACATTTCCGAATTCCGCCGCATCGTGCAGCAGGTCCAGAAGGGCGAAAAAGAGGCCCGCCAGGCCAAGAAGGAAATGGTCGAGGCGAACCTGCGCCTGGTGATTTCCATCGCCAAGAAATACACGAACCGTGGTCTGCAATTCCTTGATCTCATTCAGGAAGGCAACATCGGCCTGATGAAGGCCGTGGACAAGTTCGAGTATCGCCGCGGCTACAAGTTCTCGACCTACGCGACCTGGTGGATCCGCCAGGCGATCACCCGGTCCATCGCGGACCAGGCGCGCACGATCCGCATCCCGGTCCACATGATCGAGACGATCAACAAGCTGGTCCGCACCGGCCGCCAGATGCTGCACGAGATCGGCCGCGAGCCGACGCCCGAAGAGCTGGCGGAAAAGCTGCAGATGCCGCTCGAGAAGGTCCGCAAGGTGATGAAGATCGCCAAGGAGCCGATCAGCCTCGAGACGCCCATCGGCGACGAGGAAGACAGCCAGCTGGGCGATTTCATCGAGGACAAGAACGCGGTCCTGCCGCTGGATTCCGCCATTCAGGAGAACCTGAAGGAAACCACGACCCGCGTTCTGGCCAGCCTGACCCCGCGCGAGGAGCGGGTTCTTCGGATGCGCTTCGGCATCGGCATGAACACCGACCACACGCTGGAAGAGGTCGGCCAGCAGTTCAGCGTGACCCGCGAACGGATTCGCCAGATCGAGGCAAAGGCGCTGCGCAAGCTCAAGCACCCGAGCCGCAGCCGCAAGCTGCGGTCGTTCCTCGACCAGTAAGGGCAGGGGGCGCATGTCCGGCGAGCCTCGCGCGGGCACGGCGCCCCTGTTCGACCCCCGGCAGCCCGAGACCGATCTCGGCCGCATGCTCGACAAGGCCGCGCCCCCCGGGCGCGGCTATTTCATTGCCTTCACCGCGCGGTCGGGCAGTTCCTGGCTGTCGGACCTGTTGTCCAGCCACGGCGGGCTGGGTCACCCCAAGGAATATTTCAACCCCGGTTTCCTGCCCACCGGGGCCGCGCGGCTTGGCGCGCGCGACGCCGCGACCTATGCCGCGCGGTCGGCCAAGCGCACCGCGCGCGCCGGGGTGCACGGGGTCAAGCTCACCTCGACCCAGGCCGTGCAGACCTTCGGCTCCATCCCTGCCTTCCTGGACCTGCATCCGGGCTATGCCGCGCTGCTGCTGGTACGGCGCGACATCATCCGACAGGCGGTCTCGCTTTACCTCATGCGCTTCCAGTCCCGCGTCCATTCGATCGAGGGGCAGGGCGAGGGCGACCGCGTCGAGGATGCGCCCTACGACGGCGACGCCATCCGCAAGCGCGCGCGGCAGCTCGCCGCGCAGGAGGAGGCCTGGGACGCGGCCCTTGCCGGGCGCCCCGTGCTGCGCCTGTGCCAGGAGAACATGCTGGCTGGCGACCCGGCTGCCCTGGTGGCCCGCATCGCCGCCCATGTGGGCGTGCCGGCGGGCACGGTGCCTTCCGTCGCCAGCCGCCACCGCAAGATCGGCACCGACCTCAATGCCCGCATGGCGGCGCGGTTCGCGGCCGAGATGCCGGGTTTCGTCACCAAGCTGGCAGAGGCCCGCGCGGACCGGCTGGCGCGGCTCGAGCCGCCGCTGGGCTGAGGTCCGGAATCCCTGACTACCCGGTCCGGTCCCGCGCCTGTACCCTATGCTTCTGCGACGCAATGAAACTTTCTGCCGGTTTCCGCGTTGGTGATGCAAAGGAGGACGTCACATGAAACGCGCTGCCCCTGTTCTGATTGCCGGCCTTGTCCTGACCGCATCCGCTGCCATGGCTGCCCTTGTCGTTGCCCCCGAGGACCTGCTGCCCGGCATCGACGCCCCCGAACCCCGCGGCGAGGTGATCGAGATCGCCGTGCCCGCCGCCGACCTCGAACGCTGCCAGGAGACCGTCGCCAACGTGCTGAGCGCCCCGGTCGATGCGCCCGCCAAGGTCTTTGTCGAGCCCGTCGCCATGACCGCGCCCACCGTGGTCTGCGTGGTCGAATAACGGCACCTCTCAAGCCGATCTTAACCGGCATGGGGCAGTCTGCCGTCACCTACACGCGGAGAAGCCCCATGTTCCGAATCCAGACAGCGCTGACCCTGGCTGGCGCTCTCGTTGCCGCGACCTTCGCGGCCGCCGCGACCCCGCCGGCGCAGCCCGGCACCCCCATCCTCATTACCGTGCCCGTCGAAGACCTCGCCCAGTGCCGCGACACGCTGACCAGTGTGCTGCCCGCCGCGGCCGAGGCGCCGCGTGGCGCGGCAGGGCAGGTGCGCCCGGTGGCCCGGCCCCCTGTACGCTGCGTGCCGGGCTGACTGCGGCAAAGCGCGTCATGGTGCGCACGACCCCGGGGTTTAGCTTTGCGGCATGCCCCGGAGGCTTCCGCGATGTTGCACGTGTCCGACCTGCCGCCCGATCTGCAAGCCCGCCTGGGCGGCCGTGATCTGATCGTCTTTGACGGCGTATGCGTGCTCTGCTCGGGCTTTTTCCGCTTTGTCCTGCGCCATGACCGGGCCGGTCGCTTTGCATTTGTCACGGCGCAGTCACAGCTGGGTACGGCGCTTTATGCCGCGCTTGGCCTGCCGACGACCGAGTACGAAACCAATCTTGTCATTGTCGAGGGCCGCATCCACCGCCACGCCGGCGCCTTTGCCGCCGCCATGGGCGCGCTGGGCTGGCCCTGGCGCCTGGCCGCCCCCATCGGCCTGATGCCGCGCTGGCTGACCACGCCCGCCTATCTTTTGATCGCGCGCAACCGCTACCGGCTGTTCGGTCGCCACGACAGCTGCATGGTCCCGCCCCCCGACCTGCGCGCCCGCTTCCTGGCCGGCGGATGGAGCTAGGGGACCCCTTCGCCCATGCCTGCGCCGCGCGCGGTGTCGCGATGCCCCCGGTGCTGCGCGATTTCCACGGCGCCCCCGGCATCTGGGCGGGTCAGGCCGAGGTCACCCATGGCCGCGGCCCGCTGGTCCGCCTGGCCCCCCGCCTTGGCGGCTTTCCTCCGCCCGGGACCTGTGCCGTGCGGGTGGACACCGCGCCGCACGGCTGGACCCGCGATTTTGGCGGCCACCTCACCCGTTCGCGCCTTTCCTTCGACGCCGAGACAGGCGAGATCGTCGAACGCTTCGGCCCCTTCGCCATCCGAATGACCCCGCAGGCCTCCCCTGACGGCATCGACCTCGCCATCACCGGCCTGCGCCTGTTCGGCCTGCCGCTGCCCCGCCCCCGCAGCGCGACGCGCGAACGTGCCGAAACCGCGACCCGCCTGCGGTTCGACGTTTCGGCCACGGCCCCTGTGCTTGGCCTCATCATCCGCTACAAGGGGTGGTTGGAAAGACAGGAGCCCCCCGATGCAGACCACCTTCACCATTCCGACTGAAGGCCAGGGCCTGTACGAGATCACGCGCGAGGTGACCGGCTGGGTCGCGAACGCCGGCCTGCGCGACGGGCTGCTGACCCTCTTTGTCCGCCACACTTCGGCCAGCCTGCTGATCCAGGAAAACGCCGACCCCGAGGTGCGCACCGACCTGCGCAATTTCTTCACCCGCCTCGTGCCGCCCACGACCGATCCGAGCATGGCCTACCTGACCCACACTTACGAGGGGCCGGACGACATGCCGGCCCATATCAAGGCCGCGCTGCTGCCGGTCAGCCTGCAGATCCCGGTCGCCTCCGGCCGGCTTGGCCTTGGCACCTGGCAGGGCATTTACCTCTTCGAACATCGCGACGCGCCGCACCGGCGTGACATCCTTGCACATCTTTGCTGACAGGACCTTGTGGCGCGTCATTACCCTCTATCCAAATCTGGGGCGCCCGCCTATGATCCTGTGGATAAGGGGGCCAAGATCCCCAATCAGAGGCGGTGACAAGGGAAAGGGGACAAGGGAATGCGTTGTCCGTTTTGCGGCAATATCGACACGCAGGTGAAGGATTCACGCCCGGCCGAGGACCACGTGTCCATCCGCCGGCGCCGGTTCTGTCCGGCCTGCGGCGGGCGGTTCACGACCTATGAGCGCGTGCAGCTGCGCGACCTCGTGGTCATCAAGTCCAACGGCCGGCGCGAGGATTTCGACCGCGACAAGCTGGAACGCTCGATCCGCATCTCGATGCAGAAACGGCCCGTCGAGCCCGAACGCATCGACCAGATGATCTCGGGCCTCGTGCGGCGGCTGGAAAGCATGGGCGAGACGGACATTCCTTCGAAGTCCATCGGCGAGATCGTGATGGAGGCGCTGGCCCGGATCGACACCGTGGCCTACGTGCGTTTCGCCAGCGTTTACAAGAACTTCCAGGCGGCAGACGATTTCGACAAGTTCGTGGCCGAGCTGCGCCCGGATCCGAACTCCGAGGCGTGAACGACGCGCGTTACATGGCCCTGGCCCTCGGGCTGGGGCGGCGTGGCATGGGGCGGTGCTGGCCGAACCCGGCGGTGGGCTGCGTGATCGTGAACGCGGGCCGCATCGTCGGCCGTGGCTGGACGCAACCCGGCGGTCGCCCCCATGCGGAAACGGTGGCGCTGGCCCAGGCCGGGTCGCTGGCGCGGGGTGCCACGGCCTATGTCACGCTCGAACCCTGCGCCCATCACGGCAAGACGCCCCCCTGCGCCGAGGCGCTGGTACGCGCTGGCGTGGCCCGGGTCGTGTCGGCCCTGCAGGACCCGGATCCGCGGGTGGCGGGCGGCGGCCATGCCATCCTGCAAGAAGCGGGGATCGAGGTCACCACAGGCGTGCTCGCGGACGAGGCCGCGCAAGACCACGCCGGGTTCCTGACCCGCATCACCCGCGGCCGCCCCCGGCTGACGCTCAAGCTTGCCCTGTCGCTCGACGGGCGCATCGCGACGGCCACGGGCGAAAGCCAGTGGATCACCGGCCCCGAAGCGCGTCGCCATGTCCATTCACAGCGCGCGCGTCACGACGCGGTGATGGTCGGCGGCGGTACGGCTCGCACGGATGACCCGTCGCTGACCGTGCGCGGGCTCGGCATGGCGCACCAACCCCTCCGCATCGTCGCCTCGCGCCGCCTGTCGCTGGCCGAGGATGGACAGCTGGCCCGCACCGCGACCGAGGTCCCGGTCTGGCTGCTGCATGGCTCGGATGCCGACCCGGAGCTGGCCAGCCGCTGGCGCGCCCGGGGCGCGACCTGCCTCGAGGTGCCAGTGATCCAGGGGCGCCTGTCGCCCTCGGCCATGCTGGACATGCTTGGCGTCGAGGGCCTCACGCGCGTCTACTGCGAAGGCGGCGGCACCTTCGCCGCCTCCTTGCTGGAAGAAGGCCTGGTCGACGAATTGCACGTCTACACGGCCGGCCTCGCCCTTGGCGCCGAAGGCCAGCCCGGCCTCGGCGCCCTCGGCCTCGACCGCCTGGCCGAAGCGCCACGTTACCGGCTCACGACGCTGCGCCAACTCGGCCCTGACATCTTCCACCGCTGGCAGCGCTGATCGCCCGATCCGCCCTTCATTGTGCCAATAAACTTCGGGGAGTGTGAGGGGCTGGCCCCTCACTCCGACGTCGATGTCGCAGCGCCTCCGGCGGGAGTATTTGCGGAATAATGAAAGCAGGCGCGCCCATTCCCATTCATTATTCCGAAAGTACTCCGGGGGGCGTCACCAAAGGTGACGGGGGGCAGCGCCCCCTGCCAGATCACCGCCAAAGATGCGCCTGGCTGGCGAAGACACCCTGCAGCTTGGCCAGCAGCCGGTTGGCCAGCCCGGGATGCGGGATGCGTCCCTCGGCCAGCCGCTCGGCCACGACCTCGACGGGGCAGGGCGCGCCGGTCACCGGGTCCCAGTAGCGCGGGTAGTCGATCAGCGTGGCGTGGACCAGCGCGGGCAGGGCAACGCGGTGCTTGCGGCGGCGCGGCGGCACAGGGCCGCGGTCGGTGGTCAGGCCCCAGCCGGCGTAGAAAGGCGCGCCAAGGCAGACCACCTTGCGCCCGCGCAGCAGTGCTTCGAACCCGAGACCCGAGGTCATGGTCCAGACCTCGTCCACCGCGTCCAGCAGCGCGGCGGGGTCGGCGCCTGGCAGCACGACATCCGCCAAGGCTTCGCCCTCGATGGCGCCCTTGCGCAGGCCCGCTTCGACATCCGGGTGCGGCTTGTAGATCAGCACGGCATCGGGGTTCGCGGCGCGTGCGGCGGCGAGCAGCGCGACATTGGTCCTGACCTCGCCCGCCCCGAGCCGGATCGAGGCATCGTCCTCCACCTGGCCCGGCACTAGGATGCGGCGGCCCGCAGGCAGCTCGGGCAGCGGCGGCAGGCCGGCTCCGAGGTTGTACTTGGTCAGCCCGTCTTCGGTCAGCCTGCGGATCAGCCGCTCGGCCCGTCGCTGCTGGTCGGGCCGCAGGTTCTTCGAGGCAATGATCAGCCTTTCCAGCCGCGAGGGCGCAGAGGGGTCGTAGTAGATGCCGAGATCGTCGAGCACGAGGCTCACTGGCGGCACCAGTTCCGCCCCAAGCCCACGCGAGCGCAGGAAACCGTCTTCGACCCGCACCATGTCGTCGCCCGCGGTGGTGCCCCAACCCATGACGCGGCGGTCGCCGAAATCACCGGGCGCGCGCCGGAACCGGACCGCCACCTGCTGGCCGAAATAGCGCTGCATGTGCGGGCGTTTCCAGAGCCGCATCCCGCAGGCAATCCAGCCCGTGCGATCCTCGCGCCAGGCGCGGACCTGCGCCTCGAGCGCATCCAGCACCTCCTCGAGCTGGCAGAGCCGGTCGCGGAACGGGTCGTACCAGCGCGGATAGAGGATCATGGCGGCGGCAAAGAGCTGCGCCCGCGTCAGGTTGCGCTGGCGCCGGTCGAGCGGCGTGAAATCCTGCGTCAGCCCCCAGCCGGCATAGAAGGGCTGGCCGAAGACATGCGGCTTGTGGCCGGCCAGGATCGCTTCGAACCCCAGCTGGGACGACACGGTGTAGACCGCGACGGCGCCTTCGAGCAGCAGCCAGGGCGAGATCGGCTCGTCGTGGAACTCCATCCCCTCCGACAGGTCGCCCGGCTCGAAATAGCCCTTGCGGTGGCCGGCGCGGGTCTCGGGGTGCGACCGGATCAGGATGCGGGCGGCGGGATGGGCCTCGCGCGCCTCGAACAGCATCTCGCGAAAGGTGTTGCGGTCGGCGCGGCTGGCCGTGACCGAGGCATCGCCCTTGGTCTGGTCGATCACCAGCACGTAGCCGGGGGCGGGCGGGTCGATATCCGTGCGGGTGGCGGCGTATTTCGTCAGGTGGCTGTCGCGCAGCCGCGCCATGGCATCGCGCGCGCGGTTCAGCAGGGCGGTGTCGTCCAGCGGGTGGGTGGCCAGCAGCTCTTCCAGTTCCGACGGCCGGGCGGGGTCGAAATGCACGCCCTTGGCATCGAGCATCAGCCCGACCGGCGGCTCTCCGTCCCGACCGGGGAACAGCGAGCGCAGGAAGGCATCCTCGACCCGCAGCACCGGCGCGTCGCGGCGGGCGGCCACCGCCTCGCCCCGCGGCGCTGTCGGCGACATGCCCCAGACGCCGACCATGTCGCCGTCGCCCGGCAGGCCCAGCTTGATGTCGTAGCCCGCCAGCTCGAGGATGCGGCGCACGCGGCCCTGGGTCAGGAACCCGCCGTTGTAAACGTAAAGCCGCCGGGGACGGGCCCCGGCGGCTTGGTCATCGGATGGCGCGGGGCCCATGGTGTCAGCCGCCGACGCCCAGCGTCGAGGCGGCGGTGCCGACCGAGCCGATCGCACCGAGCGAGCCGGTGAGCGCGGCAATCGTCTTGGACCACTGGGTGAAGGGCGCCTCGGTCACGTACAGCGTGTCGTCGTCGCGCACGCTGAAATCGCGCGCCATGAACATCCCGTTGGGTTCCGTCAGGTCGAGCACGTAGACCATGCGCTGCGGGCCCACCAGATCGCTGCGGCCCAGCACCTGGCCGGCGATCTCGGCCGGCTCGTTGCGGAACACGAAGACGCCGGTCGGATCGGCCGCCGAGGCGGTCAGGCCGCCGACGCGCGCGATGGCCTCGACCGCCGACAGGGTCTGGCTTTCGAAGGGCACGCGGGCCTGGCTGCCGGTGGCGCCCAGCGCGGTAAAGGCGCGGGTGTCTTCCTCGACCAGGATGCGGTCACCGGCGCGCAGGGCGATGTCGTTTTCCGGGTGGTTGAACAGGTCCTGGAACCAGATCGTGCCCTTGTGCCCGCCGCGGATCAGCGAGACCTGGGCGATTTCCGGCTCGATGGTGATGCCGCCCGCCTGCGCCAGCATGGCGCCCAGCGTACGGGTGGGCCGCTCGATGGCAAAGACGCCCTGCGTGCCGACCGAGCCGACCAGGCTGACCGTCGCGCCGTCGCCTGCGATGCGGCGCACCTCGACCTGCGGGTCGGGCGTCTGCTCTTTCAGCTTGTCGGTGATGATGCGGCGGACCGCTTCGGGCGAATTGCCCGAGGCTTTGATGCGCCCGGCATATGGCACGAAGATAAAGCCCGAGCCGTCGACCTGCACCTCTTCCAGCGTGGTGGAATTGGCGGTCTCGGCAGCCAGCAGGCCATCGTCGACGTTTTCCCAGATCGTCAGGCCCAGCGTGTCACCGGGGCTGATCGTGTCGCTGCCGACGCGGCCGGCGTTCAGGAAGGCATCGCCAAAGCCAAGCGCGGGCACGACCCCGGTCGCGGCGGTCACCCGGTCGTTCACGGCGACGACAAAGGCATCGCCCTGTTTCTGGACGGACCCTGCGTAGATCTCGCGCTTGTTGGGGCCGACGCGGGGCAAGCCGCAGGACGACACCAGTGCAACGGCGGTTACAAGGGCGACGCCTTTCGCCCAGCGGGAAGGATTGGACATCACTGCTCGGTCTCCTGGACCCGTTCTTGTTGTTGACCCGCGCCGGACCTGGCGGCCGGACGGAAATTTGCCCCGGGTTGTCCCGGATGCACTGCCTCAATCTGAACGCTAGACGGGAAGGCCTGCAAAATCCATCCCTTGGACGGGAAAGCTCAGGTCACGACCCGCAACTGTTGCCGTGGCGCCGCGGTGCCCTTGCGCAGCGCGTCATAGGGATCTTCGGGCGACAGCATCATGTCGACCACCAGCCGCAGCAACTGGCGCCGCCCCTTGGCCGAGTAGAACCCGCCCGGAACCTGGCTGGTTTCCAGCAGGTACCGGCGGTAATCGAGGTAGGCCCGGGCGTCGGGCCGGGTGGCGCCGCCGAAGAATTCCGCCAGCGGCTGGGTCGAAACGAATTCGGGCTTGGCATAGACCGCCGCGCCGAAGGTCTTGAGCGGGATGCCCCGCCAAAGCACCTGTTGCCCGGCGGTGGAATTGACCGTCACGGCGCTGCGCGCGTCATTGAGCAGCTGCGCCAGCTTGCCACCGCGGATGTAGTGCACGCGGTCCTCGACGCCATGCTCGCGCGCGAGACGCTTGAGCGTGGCGCGGATCGGGGCGCGGCCATCCTCGAGCGGATGCGCCTTGACCACAAGGTGGTGATGCCCCGGCGCGCCCTTGGCGAACCCCTCGACCACCACGGCCAGGAAATCCGTCATGGACCCGAAGGGCGAATGCATCTGGAAGCTGCTGTCATGTTCCAGTTGCAGCAGGCACATGTGGTACGGGTAGCCGCCGCCGCGCACGCGCCAGGTCCGCAGGATGCGGTCGGCGGCGGTCATCGGCATCGTCAGCAGCCGCTTGACGTAAAGCCGGAACTCCTGCGCCACGCCCAGGGCCCGGTGCGGGCGGAAGTTGCGGAAGGCGCGGTTCCGGAACATCACGAACCAGTGGTAGAGCGCGCCGTAAAAGATGTGGTGCCGCATGTCGCCCCAGTGCGATGGGGGCAGGGGGGTGTCGGCCTCGCAGAATTGCAGCGCCTGCTGCATCTCGGCCACGGACATGTCCATCAGCCGCGAATGGCCGTTCGAGCCGCCGCGCTCATAGGTCACCCAGTAGGGGCGCATGTAGCCTTCCTCGAAGACATGGACCATCAGGCCCAGCGCGCGCGCGGCGCTGACCGCTTCGGCATGGACGAACCGCGTGTCGCCATAGAGCACGATGTCGGTGATGCGCTTTTCGCGGGCGATCTCGCGGAAAGCGGCCGGCCAGTCGGACTGCTGCGCCGTGAAGGGCAGAAAGCTGGCGCTGTCGAACCAGAACGCCCGGTCGCCGGCGTTGAAACCCACGCGCCAGACCTCGGCGCCCGCCATGCGCAGCATGCGGCCGAGCTTCCAGAAGAAGGGACCATGCGGCCCCTGCAGGAAGAGGAAGCGGCGGTTATCTCCGGCGGCGTTGCCCAAGGTTCTGAAATGTCCCATAAGATCGAAGGTATACCCCTATACCTTGCGGCCGGGTCAAAAATGTGGCGCGGGTGGGGCGATTGTTTCGAATGAGGCGCAAAGGAGAGCCGGGCATGTTCACGGGCATCATCACCGACGTGGGTCGGATCGCGCGGATGGAGCAGCGCGGCGACCTGCGCGTGCGAATCGAGACGCGCTATGACACCAAGGGTATCGACATCGGTGCCTCGATCGCCTGCGACGGCTGTTGTCTGACGGTGGTTGCCCTGGGGCCGGACTGGTTCGACGTGGACGTGAGCGCGGAAAGTGTCGCGAAGACCGCGCTGGGGCGCGGCGCCTGGGCCGAGGGCAAACGGGTGAACCTCGAACGCGCGCTGAAAGTGGGGGACGAGCTGGGCGGGCATATCGTGTCGGGCCACGTGGACGGCGTGGCCGAGGTGATCGCCATGACGGACGAAGGCGACAGCACCCGCGTGACCTTCCGCGCGCCCGAGGCGCTGGCGCGCTTCATCGCGCCCAAAGGGTCGGTGGCGCTGAACGGCACCTCGCTGACGGTCAACGACGTGGCCGGGCGCGAGTTCGGCGTGAACCTGATCCCGCACACCCAGGCCGTGACGACCTGGGGCGAAACCCGCGTGGGCGATCCGATCAACCTCGAGATCGACACGCTGGCCCGTTACGTCGCCCGCCTGACCGACTACGCCTGAGCCAGCATTGTTCGGGGCACATGCGCGCGGTGCCGCGAGACCGGCCCGGGGCCGGTCCCGCGCCATGACCTCCGGCAAGAGTATTCCAGGAAAGTTGCAAGACGGATCCGGTTCCTTGTTCATCTTTCCGGAAATATCCCGGGGAGCTCGAGTGGCAGCGCCCCTCGTTTCCTTGTACCGCGCCTTCGGCGCGAGGGCCTGGCGCCTCCCTCCGCAGGACAGGTGACGCCTCCGGCGGGAGCATTTGAGGAAAAGTGAAAGCAGCGGCCCCGGATCCCTCTTCATCTTGCCGATAAACTCCGGGGGTGAGGCCCAGGGGGCCGAGGGGGCTGGCCCCCTCTGCGCCTGTTCAGCCCGCGCAACACCCCGAATTCGAACGAGCCATCGCCGCCTGCGCGCAGCCGCAGCTGGCCGCGATGCCGTCGCTGCGGGCCTGGGCGATGGCGAGCTTGCCGGCGATCAGGCGCCGTTCGGCCTCGGGGGCGGCGCGGGCGTCGAGGCAGGTCATGAGGCCATACAGCGACCAGACGTTGTCCGGGTGCTGGCAGGCGCGGGGCAGGGCGCCCGCAAGGCCCAGGTCCTCGCGGTAGACCTTCTCGGCCTCTTCCATGCGCCCCTGTTCCAGCAGCAGCGCGCCAAGCGCGTGGCGGGTGGGCTGCATCCAGCCCCAGGGCTCGTCGTAGGGGAGCGCGTCGTCCAGTGCCACCGCGCGGCGCAGGTGCGCAAATGCCACGTCGTAGCTGCCCTTGCGGTACGCGAGCTCGCCCCGCGCCATTTCGGTGGCGATGTCCAGCAGGTCCACCACCCGGCAATTGTGCAACAGGCGCGTCTCCGGCACGGCCGCCTTCGACGCCTCGAACCGGGACATCTGTGTCTCGGCCTCTGCCACCCGGCCGAGCGCCGAGAGGGCGACGGTCTTGGCGTAGTCGATCATGGCCGTGAGCGTGCAGTAGAGCGCCCGCTCCTCGGGATAGCCCATGGCGACGATTTGGTCCCACTTGCCGAAGCGCACGAGGATATGCGGCGCCATGGACAGGTAGGCCTCGAAATAGTCCGCCATGGGCGGGCTTTCTATCCGCAGCATCTCTTCGGGCACGGTGGCTTGCATCCGGGCGAGGGCGGCATGGGCCGGGGCCTCGGCCCCGAGGAAGAGCGCGGCGTAGATGGCGAAATGCTCATCGTGGATCCGGTAGCCGGTATAGAGGTTCATCGCGCCCATTCGGTCGTAATAGACCATGTTGGCGCGGCTCGCCGCCTCGTTGGCGCGCAGGGCGGCGGCGTAATCGCCGACCTGGATGTCGATATGGCTGGGCATGTGGACAAGATGCCCGGCCCCCGGCGCGAGGGTCCGCAGCACGTCGGCCTGGGGCAGGGCCAGCTCGGGCCAGGGCGACATCTCCATCAGGTGAACGTAAAGGTGCAGCAGGCCCGGGTGCGCCATGCCGCCGGGGCGGGCGAGCGCGGTCTCGAGCACGGCGCGCGTCTCGGCCGTGACCGGGCCGGGGGCGCCATCGAGCGTCCACATCTGCCAGGGGGTCAGGTTCATCAGCGCATCGGCAAAGATCGTGGCGGTGTCGAGGTCCTCGGGAAAGAGGGCATGGACATCGCGCATGGCCGCCGCGAAATCGGCATCCCAGCCGCGCATGGTCTCTTCCTCCGCCGGGGTCGCCTGCGGATAGCGCCGGGGCAGGGCCGCGATCAGGGCCTGTTCGACGGGCGCGGCCGCGTCGGCCCCTGCCAGGGCTGCCTCGGTCGCGGTATGGGCTGCCGCGAGGGCCGCCGCGCGCCCCGCCTCGTCGTAGATCGCCCAGGGCATGTTGTAATTCGGCCCCGTCGCCCAGGCGATGCCCCAATGGGCCATGGCCAGCGACGGATCGGCGGCCAGCGCCTCGCGGAAACAGGCGATCGCCTCTTCGTGGTTGAAGCCGTAGCACCACATCAGCCCCCGGTCCCACCAGGTCTGCGCGGCGGGCACCTGGGTCGTGACGGGACGCCGGTAGGGGCCGAGATCGTAGGGGTAGTCCATCGCGGGCCTCCTCAGCTGGGCCCGCCCATCGTCGGGATGCAGGCAGGAAATGGCAAGTCCCTGCTCGACATGCACGCTGGGCGTGTTACGCCTGTACCGGACGGCAAACGAAAGGGACCGACATGAAACGCAAGGGCTCGGCCGCATGGCGCGGCGATCTGAAGACCGGTGGCGGAGAGATCTGGACCCAGTCCGGAGTCATCAAGGACGCCAAGTATTCCTTTGGCCGCCGCTTCGGCGAGGATCCCGGCACCAACCCCGAGGAGCTGATCGGCGCGGCCCATGCGGCCTGCTATTCGATGGCCTTGTCGGCCAACCTCGGCGAGTCGGGCTATGAGCCGGATTCGATCCGCACCACGGCGACGGTGACGCTGGACCAGGACCGGGACGGATTCACGATCACCGAGATCCACCTGGACGTGAAGGCGCAGATCCCCGGCATCGACGACGCCACCTTTCGCGACATCGCGGCCGAGACCAAGTCGACCTGCCCTGTGTCGCGTGTGCTGAAGGCGCGGATCACCATGGATGCCGTGCTCGACATGTAGCGCCCCGATGACGACGGGGCGGAAGGTGATCCCTCCCGCCCCGCGTCCCGGTCGACCCGAAGGCCGTCACTTGAAGTTGCGGCTTTCCTTGAGCTGGTCCCAGGCCCACATGACCTCCTGCAGCTGCTCTTCCTGGCTGCGGTCGCCGCCGTTCATGTCCGGGTGCAGCACCTTGATCAGCGCCTTGTAGGCCTTGCGCACCTCGGCCTTGGTGGCGGATTCGTTGATCTCGAGGATCTCGACCGCGCGCCGCTCGGTCGGGGGCAGGCGCTTGCCGCCGCCGGTGGCGGCCTTGTTGCGCCCCGGGTTGCGGGTCGCGTTCTCGCCCAGCACCTGGTGCGGGTCCTCGATCCCCAGCCGCGCCCAGGCCCGCGCCTCGGGGTCGCGGAAATCCTTGGTCTCGCGTTCCCAGACCTTGTCCTTGGACATCTGGGCGTTCAACTCGGCCTCGGTCTGGCCCTGGAAGAAGTTCCACTTGAGATTGTATTCGCGGATGTGCTCCTTGCAGAACCAGAAGTAATCATCCAGCACGTCGGGCGCTTTCGGCGCCCGGTACTGGCCGGCTTCCTCGCAACCCTCGTGTTCGCACAGGCGCGTGGAGGTTTCGGACGCGCCCGACATGCCGCGCCGCCCACGTGGGTTCTTCTTCTTGGACGACGACACGGACATGTCGAAACCGAAGGGGTCAGGTCTGCTCATTGATCTCACCTTTTCGACTCAGGCGCTCAAGGATAGGCTATGGGGCACAGAATTGAAGAGGCAGGACGCGAAAAAATGACCAGAGCCGAAGAAATCGAGACCCGTCTGCGCGCCGCGTTCGCGCCGCGCGAGCTGATCGTCGAAAACCAGAGCAACCGGCACGCGGGGCATTCCGGCGACGACGGCACGGGCGAGAGCCATTTTGCCGTGCGAATCCGGGCGACGGGATTCGCGGGCCAGAACCGCCTGGCCCGGCACCGGGCGGTGCACAAGGCGCTGGGGCCCGACCTGGTGGGCGAGATCCACGCCCTGGCGCTCGACATCGACGCGTGATCCGGGCCGCGCGCCTGGACCGGCCAGGGCGGGGCAGGGCGCTGCCCTGGGTCTGCCTCCGGCGGGAGTATTTCGGGAAAAGTGAAAGCAGGGCGCAGGGGATCCCCTTCATTGTGCCCCTAAACTCCGGGGAGTGTGAGGGGCTGGCCCCTCACTCCGTCCTCGGCCACAGGCGCCTGCCGCCCGAGCGGTTGGAGGCACAGGACAGACCGGGCGCCCGCCGCCTCATCATTTGACCGGGCATGTTGCGGGGCACCCGGTGGCGCGCGACGGGCAGGCCCCGGGCTTGCACTGGCGGGCCGACAAAGGCGCGCAAACCGGCTTCGCAGCCTTGTCCCCGCAGCACCCGTCACACCTGGGACGGACCGTGCGCCGCTCGGTCCTGCGATCACCGGCGGCTGTCGTTGTCCTCTGCGAAATCCTTGACCCTCTCCTCGGCCGCGCGGGTCCAGTCGTCGGGGTCGGGAGCGGAGTCTTGCCGGGTCTCCGTCTCCGCTTCCCCCTCCGCGTCATCGGTCTCGGGCATCTCGTCTTCAGCCGTGTCGTCCCCGGCCGCCTCGGGCAGGGGGGTGTCCTCGACCAGGGCCTTGCGGAACACCAGGACCGAGCGCCAGTTGGTCACGTGGCCGGTCAGGCCCGTGCGTTCCTCGCTTGGCAGGGTGTCGGCGCGCAGGTAGTCCCAGCCCTCGGCACCCATCTCGTTCATCAGCCGTTCCAGAGCATGGGCGAACCGCCCCTCGGCGCTCTTGACGCCCTTGGCCTTCTCGCCCTTGGCCGGGGCCGGAACGACCCTGTATGCGTAGCGTGTCATCACCCGCCCCCTTGTTTCCCGGGGCGCGGGATAGCAGGCGGCGGCGGGCTTGGAAAGGCTCGCGGCATCTGCGCCCGCGTGCCGAGCGGCGCGCCCGGTCTACCCGGCCCGAGCGCTGGCCCGTTCTTGTGCGCCCGCCGAGGCGACGTGCATCCTTGCCAGCAGGTCGCGGCCCGCTTAGCGTGGCCGCGTATTCAACCCGGTCACGGAGACCGCCAATGCCTTTCCTGATTGCCGCGCTCGGGATCGCTGCCGCGGCCTGGTTCTACGTCATCCGCGCCCGCAATGCCCATCACATCGCCACCGAGCTGATGGAGGCCGCCAATGATGTCCGCCTTGCCGCGCGGCGCTTCGGCTTTACCCGCCGGTCCAGCCAGCACCCGGTCGAGGCGCTGGACGATCACCGGCTGGCCATCGCCGCGCTGGGCGAGGCCTTCGTCGAGCTCGATGACCTGCCCACGGCCGAGCAGCGGCGGGCACTCGCCGCCTCGCTTGGCCGCGCCACCGGCCTGACGCTGGCCGATGCCGAAGAGATGCTGATCCTTGGCCGCTGGCTGGTCGGCCAGTGCGGCGGCGCGGTGCAGGCGATCCCGCGCATCGGCCGCAAGCTGTACAAGCTGCGCGGGGCCGAGGGGTTCCAACCCCTGATCGATGTGGTGCAGGCCACGGCGCAGGCCGGCACGGGCCAGTTGAGCCCCAGCCAGAAAGAGGCGCTCGAGGACCTGCGCCGCGCTTTCCGGTTGGGCTGATCGCGTCCCCGACAGCGTTTGTATACCACCGAATCCCGTTGCCGCGCGCCGCGCCGGAATGCGACGGACCTTCGCCATTGAACAGGTTAATTTGCATGTGTTAACCATTTATGAAGAAACGATTTTTGGTTAACCTTGGCCTTTGACCGGAACTCCCGAACAGGCCCCCGGTTTCTTCGGACCTTCGTCATGGATTTGTCCCAATTGGCGGCGATCCCCGAGGTCCAGATAACAACAGGTGTCGCCATGTCGATCCACGCCTTCCCGAGCATCAGCCGCCCGTCCGTCACAGGCAAACCGTTGCACCTGACCCTGCCGGTCGATCCCGCCTCTTGCGCGCTGCCGATCCGCCAGGCCTGGCGCGACCGCGCGCGGGTCAAGGCAACGATGAAGCGATGGAACGACCTGTCGCATCTGTTCCGGACAGAGGATGCCAAGCGCAGCACCGCGCCCGACTGGATGCCCGTGACGCTGTTGCTGGCGATGGGCGCGCGCGACGCCTTGCAGGAGGCAGGCAGCCTTTCCAAGGTGCCCACGGTCGAGATCATCGAAAGGCTGATGGCCAACTACCCGTCGGACTACGTTCCGGCCCTGCTGGCCGCGCTTGGCCACATCGATCTGGGCCAGTCCCTGCGCGGCACCGTTCCGGCCAGCAGCCTCAGCCCCGATCGCGACGCCGCCTATCGTGCCCATATCGACCGCGCGGCCGAGATCGTGGACGTGATCTCGAGATACGCTCCGAACTCGGCCGCCGTGGCCACGGCCCGCTGTGCGGTGCTTCCCGCGTCGTCGGACCCGACGCTGGGCGTGCGCGCCGAGTTCAAGCGGCTGATCGACCTCGACCCCACCAACCCGATGCACATGCGCGGGCTCGGCACCTACCTGCTGCCGCGCTGGTTCGGCTCGCATGACCGGATTGAGGAAGAGGCGCGCAAGACCATGGACCGCACCCGCGGCATTTGGGGCCGGGGCGCCTATGCCTGGGTCTGGATGGATGCGCTGGCGCTGGACGAAGAGGCCGCGGCCACGATGAACCCCGAGCTGTTCCTGGAAGGCGTTCACGACATTCTGGCCCGCGCCGAGACCCCGCGCGAGGCGAACCTCTGGGCCGCCTTTGCCGGGATCACCATGCGCCCCGAGCCCTGCGAGCGTCCGGGCCGGGCCAGCGACAACCGCGCGCGGCTGCACAAGGCCTTCCGCTGGATCATGCTGGACCACGTCTCTGCCCTGCACCCCGCCTACTGGTCCGAGGCCCTGCACCGCCTGTCGCCCTGCGACACGGCGATGCGCCGGTTGCGCCGCTCGACCCTGCCCAGCCGCGACTCGATGGGCCGTTTCGTGCAGTCCCTGCCGCAATACATGCCCGAGGGCTTCGGCTTGCAGGTCCTCATGTGCGAGGCGAGCCCTGTCCAGGTGCAGCCGCGTCGACTTTCCCGCGCCGCCAAGCATTGAAACCCGGGCGGGCTTTGGCTAAGCCATCCCCGTTGACACGACGGGAACGAAGCCATGCTGGACCTGACCTATGAGACCCCCAAGCCCAAGGTGATCGCGGGCGCCAAGTACGATTGGGAACTGGTGATCGGCATGGAGGTCCATGCCCAGGTCGCCAGCCAGGCCAAGCTGTTCTCGGGCGCCTCGACGCGCTTCGGGGCCGAGCCCAATTCCAACGTGTCGTTCATCGACGCGGCCATGCCCGGCATGCTGCCCGTGATCAATGAATATTGCATCGAGCAGGCCGTGCGCACGGGCCTGGGCCTGAAGGCGGCGATCAATCTCAAGTCGGCCTTCGACCGCAAGAACTACTTCTACCCCGACCTGCCGCAGGGCTACCAGATCAGCCAACTCTACCATCCGCTGGTGGGCGAGGGCGAGATCCTCGTGGACATGGAGCCGGGCATCGCCCGCCTCGTGCGGATCGAGCGCATCCATGTCGAGCAGGACGCCGGCAAGTCGATCCACGACATGGACCCGAACATGTCCTTCGTCGACCTCAACCGCACGGGCGTGGCGCTGATGGAGATCGTCTCGCGCCCCGACATCCGCGGCCCCGAAGAGGCCGCTGCCTATGTCACCAAGCTGCGCCAGATCCTGCGCTACCTCGGCACCTGTGATGGCAACATGCAGAATGGCAACCTGCGCGCCGACGTGAACGTCAGCGTCTGCCGTCCCGGTCAATACGAGAAGTACCAGGAAACGCAGGATTTCTCGCATCTCGGCACGCGCTGCGAGATCAAGAACATGAACTCCATGCGGTTCATCCAGATGGCCATCGATTACGAGGCCAAGCGCCAGATCGCGATCCTCGAGGCGGGCGGCAAGGTCGACCAGGAAACGCGCCTCTATGACCCGGACAAGAACGAGACCCGCTCGATGCGGTCCAAGGAGGAAGCGCACGACTACCGCTACTTCCCCGACCCCGACCTGCTGCCGCTCGAGATCGAGCAGGCCTGGGTGGACGATATCAAGGCCTCGCTCCCCGAGCTTCCGGACGCCAAGAAGGCGCGCTTTGTCGGTGATTTCGGCCTGTCCGAATACGACGCTTCGGTGCTGACCGCCGAGGTGGCGAATGCCGCCTATTTCGAGGCCGTGGCGGGTGAGGCGGGGGACGGCAAGCTCTCGGCCAACTGGGTCATCAACGAGCTCTTCGGCCGGCTGAAAAAGGAAGACCATTCCATCGAGGACAGCCCCGTGTCCCCGTCGCAGCTGGCCGGGATCATCAAGCTGATCAAGTCCGATGCCATCTCGGGCAAGATCGCCAAGGACCTGTTCGAGATCGTCTATACCGAGGGCGGCGACCCGGAAAAGATCGTCGAAGAGCGCGGCATGAAGCAGGTGACCGACACCGGCGCCATTGAGGCCGCCGTGGACGAGATCATCGCCGCCAACCCCGCGCAGGTCGAAAAGGCCAAGGCCAACCCCAAGCTGGCCGGCTGGTTCGTCGGACAGGTGATGAAGGCAACGGGCGGCAAGGCGAACCCGAAAGCGGTGAATGAGCTCGTCGCGCAGAAACTTGCGCAGGCATAACGCATCCTGCGGGCAAGCTGCACCCGGTCGCAGGTCCGCGCAACGCTGCCCCTTGAACGACCTCTTGGTGGCCAAGCTGGGGCGGTGAGACATGGTGGGGTTAAACCCCACCCTACCCAAATCGAAAAGGGCCCGCGTCGTGCGGGCCCTTTTGTTATGTGCAGGGGGGCCGGGTCAGCTGGCCAGGATACGCGTGACCATCTCGGAGGTGTCGCGCGACAGGCCCGGCGTGGCGGCGATGCGCTCGAGCGCGGCCTTGGCGGCGGCCTGCCGCGCGCTGTCGTAGCGGCGCCAGGTCTGGAAGGCGGTCGACATCCGCGCCGTGGTCTGCGGGTTCAGCGGGTCGAGCTTGATGAGCCAGTCCGCCAGCAGCGCGTAGCCCTCGGGCCGGTGAAAGCCCGCGTGGTGCCCGGCCAGCGCGCCAAAGACCGCACGGAAGCGGTTGGGGTTGGTCATGTCAAAGGCCGGATGCCGGGTCAGCGCCTCGGTCACCGCGACGACTTCGTCGGGGTGTGCGGCCGAGATTTGCAGCCCGAACCACTTGTCCATGACCAGCCGGTCATCCTGCCATTGCGTTTCGAACTGCTTCAGCGCCTCGGTGCCGCGGCCTGCACGCAAGAGGTTGGCGAGGGCCGAGAGTTGCAGCGTCATGTTGTCGGCATGGTCGAACACCGCCTGCGCATTGGCCCCGCTGTCGAGCCGCCGTTGCAGCGCCATCACGGCCGTGCCCAGCGACCGCTTACCCGATTGCTCGGCGTTCGGGGCATAGGGTTCGGTCACCGCGGCCTCGGCCGCGAGGCTGGGCAGCAGGTCGGCCCAGCGGTCGGCCATCGTGTCCAGCAGGGTCTCGTTCGCCTGCCAGATTGCCATCGGGTCGGGCGTGCTGCCGGTATCGGCCAGCACCTGCGCGATCTCGCTCTGGCTTGGGCCCTGCAGCATCAGCGCGCGGAAGGCCGGGTCCTGGCTCTCGTCGCGCAGCACCTCGCGCAGCCCGTCCAGCCAGAGCGTATCGGGGCCCGCGCCGTCGCGGACCATGGCGACAAGGCAGTCGCGGGCCAGATCGCGCGAGGCTTCCCAGCGGTTGAACGCATCGGTGTCATGGGCCAGCAGGAAGGCGCGTTCCTCGCGGCTGACCACGCGGTCCAGCACCACGGGGGCCGAGAACTCGCGCAGGATCGACGGGATGGGTTTCGCGGACAGCCCGTCGAATGTGAACGACTGCTCCGCCTCCGTCATCTCGAGCACGGTGGTCGGCACGACTTCGTCACCATTGGGCGACAGAAGGCCCACGGCGATGGGCAGCACCTGCGGCAGTTTCTCGGGCTGGCCGGGGGTGGGGGGCGTCATCTGCTTGAAGGTCAGCGTATAGGTGCCATCGGCCCAATCCTCGGCCACGGTCACGCGCGGGGTGCCGGACTGGCTGTACCAGCGCTTGAACTGCGTGAGGTCCCGGCCGGTCGTGTCCTCGAAGACCTTCAGCCAATCCTCGATCGTCGCCGCGTCGCCATCGTGCCGCTCGAAATAGAGATCCAGCGCCCGGGCATAGGCCGCGTCGCCCACCAGCCGCTTGAGCATGCCGATCACCTCGGCGCCCTTTTCATAGACCGTTGCGGTGTAGAAGTTGTTGATCTCCTGAAAGCTTTCCGGCCGCACCGGGTGGCTCAGCGGCCCCTGGTCCTCGGGGAATTGCCGGGCGCGCAGGGCGATCACGTCGTCGATCCGCTTGACCGGAGCCGAGCGCATGTCGGATGTGAACTGGCTGTCGCGATAGACCGTCAGCCCCTCTTTCAGGCACAGCTGGAACCAGTCGCGGCAGGTGATGCGGTTGCCGGTCCAGTTGTGGAAATACTCATGCGCGATGATCGCCTCGATCCGCTCGAAGTTCATGTCGGTGGACGTCTCGGGCGAGGCCAGCACGCAAGAGGAGTTGAAGATGTTCAGCCCCTTGTTCTCCATCGCGCCCATGTTGAAATCGTCCACGGCCACGATGTTGAAGATGTCGAGGTCGTATTCCCGGCCATAGACATCCTCGTCCCATTTCATCGACTCCTTCAGCGCCTGCATGCCGAAGGCGCATTTGCCCTCGTCACCGGGGCGGACCCAGATGTTCAGCTCGATCTCCTTGCCGGATTTCGTGGTGAAAGACCCGGGATGGTTCACCAGATCCCCCGCGACCAGCGCGAAGAGGTAGGCGGGTTTGGGCCAGGGGTCATGCCATTCGGCAAAGCCCTCTCCTTTCGCCACGGGGTTGCCGTTCGACAGCTTGACCGGTTCGTCCCCCTCGATCCGCACGGTAAAGACCGACATGACGTCGGGCCGGTCGGGGTAGAAGGTGATCTTGCGGAACCCTTCGGCCTCGCATTGGGTGCAATACATGCCGTTCGACATGTAAAGCCCCTCGAGCGCCTTGTTGGCGATGGGGTCGATCTCGACCTCCGCCTCCCAGGTGAAGGGGGCATCGGGGACGGGGCAGGTCAGGCCCTCGTCGGTCTGGGTGACCTCGGCCGGGCCGCCGTCGATGCTGGCGCTGATCAGTTTCAGCTTTTCGCCGTGCAGGAAAAACTCGCCCCCCGTGGTGGGCACAAAGCGGATGCGGCTCAGCACCCGTGTCGCATCGGGGGCGAGGCGGAAGGTCAGGTGCACATCCTCCACCCGCCAGCCGAAGGGCTGGTAATCGGCAAGGTAGATCGTCTTGGGGGCGGCGTCCTTCATGTCAGGCTCCGGGTCGGTTGCGCTTTGGAGCGCAACTTGGCGCGGGGGCCGGGGAGTGTCCAGCGCATCGCCTGAATTCGCGGGGAACCTTTCGCGCAGAGGCGCGTTGAGAGGATGAACAGAGACAACGACAGGAGCTGACCCATGTCCGCACCGGACACCGACATCACCAAGGAAGAACGCCGCCACAAGCCCGCCCTCATGGGCATCAAGGGGGCGCTCGCCGTCGTGATCCTGATGTTCGTCGGATGGGTGGGCTGGACCTTCGTCGCCGCCGACGGCCCGGATGGTGCCGCCACCCAAGTGGATGGCCGCACCGGCGAGGTCGCCGACTGACCCCGCTTTCTTGATCGACCCCCTCCCTCGGGTCACCAACTTGGCCGCGCCATACCCTGGCGCGGCCTTTTTCCTTGCATCACGTTCGGTGCTTTATGCCAGCACCTCGGCCCCGATGTGGCGGGCGAGCTTCGACAGGGTCTGCAGCCCCAGCGCCTCGGCCCCGAAGCCGCGGGCGGTCTGGAATTCCTCGACCGTCACGAAGGTCATGCGCAGGGTGACCCGGGTCGCCTCGCCGAGGTCTTCGAAGGTAATCACTTGGTCCGCATGGTCGGGGCCGTGTTCGCCATGGCCCAGCGTCAACGCAATCCGGGTCTGCGGCGTGTAGCGGAGGCCGCGGTGATGGTTTGGATAGAGCGTGCCATCGGGGCCGATCATGTCGAACACCCATTCCCCGCCGTCCCGCAGGTCGATCCGGTGGGTGCGGCAGGAAAACCCCTCGGGGCCCCACCAGAGCGGCAGCGCCTCGGCGTCGGTCCAGGCGGCCCAGACCGCGGCGACGGGCGCCGCGATCTCGCGCACCAGGACCATGGTGCGGTCCTCGCTCATTTCGCGACCAGCGACAGGGCGTAGTCGTCCAGCTGCGTGGCCACCGTGCCCCAGCCGTCGTAGAACCCCATCTGCTTGTGCGTCTCGGCCGTCTCGGCCGTGCGGTGCCGCGCCGTCGCGGTGTAGATCGTGCCGCCGTCCGGCGCATCCGACATCTCGACGATGGCGGTCATGAAGGGGTCGGCCTTGGGCTTCCAGCCTTCCTCGTAGCTGTCGGTGAAGACGAGCTTTTCCTCGGGGATGATCTCGAGGTAGACGCCCTTGTTGTCCATCTTGTTGCCTTCGACGTCGAAGACCGTGTCAAAGCGGCCGCCGACCCGCAGGTCGATGTCGACACTGACGATCTTGTGCGGGCGAGGGACGAAGAAATGCGGGATGTGCTCGGGCCTGGTCCAGCATTCCCAGAGCAGGGCGCGCGGCGCGCGCAGGGTCCGGGTGAAGGTCAGGTCAGTCGTCGGGTCGAGTGTCATTGGCGCGCTCCCTTGCTAGCCGTGTCACGTAATCGTCGAGGCGATCGAGGCGGGCGCCCCAGATCGCGCGTTGCTCTTCCAACCAGCCCTGAACCGGGGTGAAGGCCCCGGGGACAAGGGCCACGTGCCGGGTGCGGCCTTGCTTTTGGGTCGTCACGAGGCCGGCCTGTTCCAGCCGGGTCACATGGCCCATGAAGCTGGGCAGCGCCATGTCATGCGGCGCGGCCAGTTCCGACACCGTCGCCGGCCCCCGCGCCAGCCGCTCGAGGATCGCCCGCCGCGTGGGATCCCCCAGCGCGGTGAAAAGGCGGTCGAGCTGTCCGGGGGCGAGGTTCATGGCACCGTGTTTGGTTAGGTTGTGGCCTAAGTATTCCGGGCGCGAGGGACAGGTCAACAAAAAACTTAGGGCATGACCTAACTTTTAGTGGATCCCGGCCTTGACGGTCGGACCGGGGCGCTGCCCCGGACCCCGGAGTTTATTGGCACAATGAAGGGGGATCCGGCGCGATGCGAGGGACCAGCGCGCGCGGCACCTGCAGGAGTGAGGGGCCGGCCCCTCACGTTCCCCGGGATACTTCTGGAAAGATGAAGAGGGAACCAGCGCCCAGCCTTTCACTTTTCCCCGAATACTCCCGCCGGAGGCGACGCAACCGTGCCGACAGGCGCGAGCTTCGCCAGCGGCGCATCAGGGCAGCAGGCGGGCGGCTTCCTTGGCGGCGAAGGGCTTCATCTGCGGGCCATGGGCGTCGACGAATGCGCGGGCGCGGGGGGCATCGTGCTTGGACAGGTCGCGGATCCACCAGGCGACGGCCTTCTGGATGAACCAGTCGGGGTCGGTCACGTAGCCCGCGGCCCAGCCGAGGATGCGGTCGCGGGCGGCGAGGTCCTCGGGCTTGGGGTTGTTCTGCTTGGTCCAGGGCAGGGTCATGACCAGCGCCGCGCGGCGGGTCCACATGTGCGGGGAGGTCGTCCAGCTCTCGACCTCGTCCAGGCGCGCGGGGTCGGCTGTCAGGCGTTTCTGCCCGGCCATGCAGGCGTGGTCGGCGATGGCCCAGCTGTCGAAATCGGGCACCCAGGAGGCGATGAGCCGCCAGGCCGCATCGTCGGGGCGGATGCGGGCCTGGGTCAGCAGCTTGGCGGCGGCGATGCGGCCCTCGAAGATGTCGGTCTGCCAGAGCGCATCGGCGAGCGCGACGCGGTCCGCGACCGTCATGGATTGCCGCCAGCCCTTGGTGATGTCGTTGAGCGCCGGGTTGGGGATGCCCAGGACCGCGCGCGTTTGCTTGTGGTAGGCGGCCATCTGCTCGGCGCGGCCGGGCTCGATGGCGGCGCGCAGCTCGGCCAGGGCATCCTCGAGGCTCACCAGTTCGCCTCGATCCCGGTGGGAGCGCCGTCGAGCGTTTGGGTGTTCTTTTCCTCCCAGTAGGCGCGGATGCCCTCGGGGCCCTTGTCATTTGCCCAGGTCTCGAGCGTGTCGCGCTCGGATCTGAACTCCATGAAGGGCACGGCGTAACCGCAGGAGGTCTGCACCAGCGTGACATCCATGTCGTAGACCTGCCGCGCGCCGGGCGGGTTGCCGAACTGCGCAACCATGTCGTCCCAGTCGGGCGCGTCATGGTGCAGGGTCCGCGCCGTGCCGAAGGCGCGCAGGATCAGCGGGCGCGTGGTGGTGCTGCACCACATCACCGTCATGCGGTTGACTTGCGCCAGGTGCCCGGCGGTCTCGTTCCCCGAGCCGGTGAGGTTCAACCAGATCAGCCGGTTCGGCCCCAGCACGCGCAGGCTGTCGCGGCCCTTGGGCGAGACGTTCACATGGCCCGTCGCCGCCGCCGTGGCGACAAAGAACATGTGCTGCTCGGCGATGAACCGGGTGTGGGCCTCTTCGAAGGCGGGGAATTGCTTGGCCATGGCTTACTCCACCGTGACGGATTTCGCGAGGTTGCGGGGCTGGTCCACGTCGGTGCCCTTGGCGACGGCCGCGTAATAGGCCAGCAGCTGAGCGGGGATGGCGTAGAGGATCGGGGCCAACAGGGCCGGCACCTCGGGCAGGGTCAGGAGGGTCATGCAGTCTTCGCCCGCCCGTTTCGCACCTGCGGCGTCGGTCATCAGCACCACCTGGGCGCCGCGCGCGATCACCTCTTGCATGTTCGACACGGTCTTGTCGAAAAGCCCGTCGTGCGGCGCCATGACGATCACCGGCACGTCGCGTTCGATCAGCGCGATGGGGCCGTGCTTGAGTTCGCCCGATGCATAGCCTTCGGCGTGGATGTAGCTGATTTCCTTGAGTTTCAGCGCACCTTCCAGTGCCAGGGGATACATCGCGCCCCGACCCAGGAACAGCACGTCGCGCGCCTCGGAGATCTTGCGGGCGGCGGCGTCCACGTCGCGGGCAAGGTCCAGCGCATGGTTCAAATGGCCAGGCAGACCGCGCAGGGCGCTGAGGTGATCGGCCAGCGCGTCGTCGCTGAGATGCCCGCGGGCATGGGCGGCTTTCAGCGCCATCAGCAGCAGCACGGTCAGCTGGCAGGTGAAGGCCTTGGTCGAGGCGACGCCGATCTCGACCCCGGCATGGATCGGCAGGGCCAGGTCGCTTTCCCGCGCGATCGAGCTTTCGGCCACGTTGACCACCGACAGGATCCGGTCGGCCTTGCCCGTGCTGTAGCGCAGCGCGGCGAGCGTGTCCGCCGTCTCGCCCGACTGGCTGACGAACAGCGCGGCGGTGCCGGGCGACACCGGGGGTTCGCGGTAGCGGAATTCGGAGGCGATATCGACCTCGACCGGCAGGCGGGCGAGCTGTTCGAACCAGTACTTCGCCGTCAGGCAGGCGTAGAAGGCGGTGCCGCAGGCGACCATGGTCATGCGCTCGACCCTGGTGAAATCCACGCCAGCCCCGGGCAGCACGACGTCGCGGCCATCCTCGCTGAGGTAGGCATTGACGCATTCGCCGATCACGGTCGGCTGCTGCATGATTTCCTTCATCATGAAGTGCTTGTAGCCGCCCTTGTCGACCCGGGCGCTGTCCACATGCACCTGCCGGACCTCGCGGTTGGCGCGGGTCCCGTTGGCATCGACGATGTCGAGCGTCGTGCGGGTGACGACCGCGCGGTCGCCTTCCTCGAGATAGGTGATCCGGTCGGTCAGCGGCGACAGCGCGATCGCGTCCGAGCCGACGAACATCTCGCCATCCCCGTGCCCGATGGCGAGCGGAGAGCCCTTGCGGGCGGCGATCAGCAGGTCGTCCTGACCTTCGAAGAGGAAGACCAGCGCAAAGGCGCCCTCGAGCCGCGCGAGTGTGGCATCGACCGCCTGAACGGCGTTCATCCCGGCCTGCATGGCCTGTTCGACCAGCAGCACGACGGTTTCGGTGTCGGTCTCGGTCGCGAACTCGACGCCCTTGGCGGACAGCTCGGCGCGCAGGTCGCGGTAATTCTCGATGATGCCGTTGTGCACCACGGCGACGCCGCCCGCGCGGTGCGGGTGGGCGTTGGTGGTGTTCGGCGCGCCGTGGGTGGCCCAGCGGGTGTGGCCGATCCCGGCCTTGCCGGCGAGCGGTTCGTGCACCAAGAGGTCCGAAAGGTTCACCAGCTTGCCGACCGCGCGGCGGCGGTCCAGCGTCCCGTGGTTCAGCGTGGCGATGCCCGCGCTGTCATAGCCGCGATACTCGAGCCGCTTGAGCGCCTCGACCAGCAGGGGGGCCGCCTCGTGATTGCCTAAGACCCCGACGATTCCGCACATGTCTACTCTGCCTCTTGTTTTTTCAGGGCGCGCAGACGGTCCATGAACCGCACCGCGAACCCGTCCTTGTTGTCCTGCTTCGAACGTCCCACGGCCATGGCGCCCGCGGGCACGTCGCGGGTGACGACCGTGCCCGTCGCGGTCATCGCCGCATCGCCCACGGTCACGGGCGCGACCAGCATGGTGTTCGACCCGATGAAGGCGCGTTTGCCGATGGTCGTGCGGTGCTTGAAGACACCGTCGTAATTGCAGGTGATGGTGCCGGCGCCCACGTTGGTGCCTTCGCCCACGTCGGCGTCGCCGATGTAGCTGAGGTGGTTGACCTTGGCCCCCTCATCGATGATCGCGTTCTTGACCTCGACGAAATTGCCGACATGCACCTTTTCGGCCAGTTCCGCGCCGGGGCGCAAGCGGGCGAAGGGGCCGACGGTGGCGCCCTGGCTGACGTGGCAGCCTTCGAGATGGCTGAAAGACCGGATGGTCGCGCCGGATTCAATGGTCACGCCGGGGCCGAAGACCACGTTGGGCTCGATCACGCTGTCGCGGCCGATATAGGTGTCATGGGCCAGGAAAACCGTCTCGGGTGCAACCAAAGTGACGCCGATGTCCAGCAGCTCGGCCCGGGCGCGCGCCTGGAAGGCCGCCTCGGCCCGGGCGAGGTCGGCGCGGGAATTGACGCCCATCGTCTCGGATTCGTCGCAGGCGATGGCGGTGGCCGTCAACCCGCGCGCACTGGCGATTTCGACGATGTCGGTCAGGTAGTACTCGCCGGCCGCATTGTCGTTGCCGACCGCGTCGATCAGGTCGAACAGCAGCTTGGCGTCCGCCATCACGAGGCCGGAGTTGCAGAGCGTGATCTTGCGCTCTTCGTCCGTCGCGTCCTTGTACTCGACGATCCGGGTCAGCGCCTCTCCGTCCATGATCAAGCGGCCATAGCGGGCGGGGTCCGCCGCCTCGAAGCCCAGCACGACCACGTCGGCCTTGCTGCGCGCCTCGGCCATGGCTTCCAGAGTTTCGGGCCGGATGAAGGGCGTATCGGCGTAAAGCACCAGCGCGTCACCGTCGAAGCCATCGAGCAACGGTTTCGCCTGCGCCACCGCATGGGCGGTGCCCAGCCTTTCGGCCTGCACGACGGTCTGGGCGGCGGGGTTCCACTCCTCGGCCTCGGCCTGCACCGCCTCGGCGCCGTGACCGGCCACGACGACCAGCCGCGACGGCTCCAGCATGGCGCCCGCGTTCATCGCATGGGCCAGCAGCGGCGCGCCGGCCACCGGGTGCAGGACCTTGGGCAGGTCCGAGTTCATGCGCGTGCCCTGGCCCGCCGCCAGGATGATGAGTGCGGTTGCACCGGTGGTCATGTGGGTCTGCCCGTCGTCTGTTTTGTCTTTGCGCCCCTTTTAGCCTTGTGTCTGCCTGCTGGAAAGCGCTGCGGCGTTCAACTTGGGTTGCGGCTTGTGTCAGATCGGGGCAGGGTCGCGCCGATCTGGGAAAGGGCGGATATGGGCACGGTCATCTTCGATCTGGACGGCACGCTGGCGGATACCTCGGGCGACCTGCTGGCTGCGGCCAACCATTGCTTTCGCGGCATGGGTCTGGGCGACCTGCTGGGCCCGGGTGACGCAGGCGTCGCGCTGCGCGGCGGCAAGGCCATGCTGCGCGCGGGGCTGACCCGCGCCGGGCGGCTGGACGAGGACGTGATCGAGCGCTGGTATCCCGAGCTGCTGAGCGCCTATGGCGAGGCTTTGGACGTGCACACCGTGCTGTACCCCGGCGCGATGGAGAGCATTGCGCGGATGGCCGGCGACGGGTTCAACATTGGCATCTGCACCAACAAGCCCGAGGCGCTGGCCGAGGAGTTGCTGCGTCGCTTGGGCATCCGCGACGCCTTTGCCAGCATGGTCGGCGCCGACACGCTGCCGGTGCGCAAGCCCGATCCCGAGCCGCTGCGCGAGGCGGCGCGGCGTGCGGGCGGCGATCCCGCGCGCTGCCTGCTGGTCGGCGACAGCATCACCGACCGCGATACCGCCCGCAATGCCGGGGTGCCCTGCGTGCTCGTGGGCTTCGGCCCGGCGGGCGGCGACATGGCGGCGCTGGAGCCCGAAGCCATCATCGCCCATTTCGACGAGCTGCCCGAGGTGGCAGCGCGCTTGCTGGAGGTCTGAATGGAGCGTTTCACCGGCAATTTCACCCAGCAGGAGCCGATCCCCGAAGAGGCCATCGCCCGCGCGGTCGAGGTCATGCGCTCGGGCCGGCTGCACCGTTACAACCTCTCCCCCGGCGAAGAGGGCGAGGTGAGCACGCTTGAGCGGGAATTCGCCGCGGCCATGGGGTCGACCTATTGCCTGGCCGTCGCCTCGGGCGGCTACGCGCTGGCCTGCGCGCTGCGGGCGGTGGGCGTCCAACCGGGCGACACGGTTCTGACCAACGCCTTCACCCTGGCCCCGGTCCCGGGCGCCATCGCCAGCGTCGGGGCCGTGCCGGTCTTTGTCGGCGTGACCGAAGGGCTGGTGATCGACCTCGACGACCTCGCCGCCAAGGCAGGAGAGGCCAAGGTGCTGATGCTCAGCCACATGCGCGGGCACCTCGCGGACATGGACCGGCTGATGGCGATCTGCGACGCGGCCGGCATCACGGTGATCGAGGATTGCGCCCACACCATGGGCGCACGCTGGAACGGGCGCCTGTCGGGCACCGACGGGGCGGTGGGCTGCTATTCGACCCAGACCTACAAGCACATGAACTCGGGCGAAGGCGGGCTGCTGGTCACCGACGACCCCGAGATCGCGGCGCGGGCGGTGATGCTGTCCGGATCCTACATGCTGTACGGAACACATACGGCCGCGCCGGGGCCCGAGGTGTTCGACGAGATCAAGTACCACACGCCCAATGTCTCGGGCCGGATGGACCACCTGCGCGCCGCGATCCTGCGGCCGCAACTCGCGCGGCTGACCGAGCAATGCGAGCGGTGGAACGAACGCTATCGCGCGGTCGAGGACGGCTTGCGCGGCACGCCGGGTCTCACGGTGGTCGAGCGGTCCGCGGCGGAATATTATGTCGGCAGTTCGATCCAGTTCCTGCTGCTCGACTGGCCCGAGGCCAAGCTGCTGGACGTGGTCGCCCGCTGCAAGGCGCGCGGGGTCGAGCTGAAATGGTTCGGCGGGGCCGAGCCGGTGGGCTTCACCTCGCGCTACGACAGTTGGCGCTATGCACCAAGCGCGCCAATGCCGGCCAGCGACCGGGTGCTGAAAGCGATCCTCGACATGCGTCTGCCGCTGACCTTCGAGCTTGAGGACTGCGCGCTGATCGCCCGTATCATCCGGGCAGAAGTCGGCGCTGTCTGGCAGGGTTAGGACTTTGCCCTGATGGCGTCGATCGCCATGAGTTGGCTTTCAAAGCCGCCAAGGTGGTACGACCCGTCCTTGTAGATCGAAAAGTCATCGGCGCCGATGACCCTGCGGGTCTGCACGATCTCGAACTCATGCCCGCTTGAATATATCACGTCGACCACCTGCCTGTCGGCGCCGTACTTGCTCATGATCTGCCCTCTTCCCAATCGCCCGCTTCGAAAATATGCAGGAACTGGAAGGCAATCAATGGGGGAGGCGGTCAAACAACCTCCCCCATTGCGGGAGTGTGGTGTCGATCAGAAGACGATCAGCCCGTGATCGCCGACATCTGGCGTCTCATCGGTCAGATTTGCCTTGGCGATCTCGTACATGAAGCCCGCGGCCCCGTCCGTGGCCCAGATTTCCGCCGTCTTCGGCGTGAACTTGATCAGCCGCACCTTGGGATCGTCGCGGCCCTTGTCGAACCAGGCGCCGGCGACGGGCGACCACAGTTCATCAAGCTTTGACTCGTTCTTTTCTTGGGTCAGCGTGCCCTCGACCCGGGCATAAAGATGCGCCTTGCTGTCGGCCACGACATGGGTCGCCTGTGCGCTGCCGTGGCAGGCGCGTTCCACATCCGTGCCCTCGGCGGTGATGAAGTAGAGCACGCCTTCGTCCTTGTCGGCGAAATGGCTCATCGGCGTCATCTCGGCGCCGCCCGCCTCGAGCATGCCGGCCTGCGCCTTGTCGATGCGGTTCCAGAACTCGGATTTCAGATCTTGTGCCATGGTGGTCGTCTCCTTTCGGTTCGACGGACCAACGCGGCGGGGCGGATCATGTTCCAGCCGCGGGGCGGGGCGGTGCGAGCAGACACGCGCCCCGGGCCGACGGAGCGCGGCCACGTCCCCCTGGCCGACCTCAGTCGGCGCGTCCGCGGATCAGCAGAAGGATCGCGACCGCGATCAACGCTTCGCCCAGCGCGATGCCGGCACCGCGTTCGATCATCAGCCGACCCAGCACGAGGATCAGCGCCAGCGCGGCGAATGGCCGAACCAGCACGGCCGAGACCAGCATCGCGCCACAAAGCGCAAAGCCGGCGCGGAACCACGTGTCGATCTGTGCGCCCATCCCGGTGGGCTGCGTCAGCCCGGTCAGCCAGGGCGACGGCGACAGCTCGACCCCCAGCAGGGGCCAGGTGCCAAGACCGAACAGCACCAGCCCGGGCAGCAGGCACAGGAAATAGGTCACGACGTTGGTCGTCTGTGCCGGAAGCACGGTATGGTTGTAGATTGTGGTAAGAAAACGCGACACGCGCTTGACGGCGGACGCCTGTTTCAGCTGCTGAAACGCAGGCTCCGAACGCATGTCGACCTGTCTGAGCAGTTTTGGCAAGTTAGCCTCATTCCTTGTTTCGCGCGCCACCTGGCCTCAGGCATGCGGACACGCATTCGTGGTCCCTGGTGCTACCCTGTCACGAACTGAAACCCGGAAAAAGCGAAAATATGCATGTCGCATGCATAAGTATGTGCGCCGCATGCAAATTTGCAACGCCATGAAAATGCTATGATTTTGCCAGAATCTCGCGCGAATTACGAGACTTGGTCACGGTTTTTCCACCGAGGACCAAGGCGAGAAGGCAAGTTATCAGGAGGATGTCGAGCATAACGGGCTCCGGTATGAAAACTGGTTAACATGTACCACTGAATCGGCACGTGGTCACCTTTCATCCAAGCGTGGCGGAATTGAGGCAAAACTGGTGAATTCTTGCGAAGACACTGTGGCACTTGCCTTTTTCCGGATTGCCCGGACCCGCGCGACACTCTGTTTCGATTCGCGCAACGCGAGAAAACGCCGCCTGGACGCGTCCATCGCGAAAAGGATTGACGGAAATGATGTCCCGGGACTAGAAATGAACAAGCGTTCAATTAACGGGAGGGGAGGCCCCATGTTCACCGCGACGATGAAGTTCGACCTTGGCGAGGACGTGGCCGCCCTTCAGGAAAGCGTCCACCGCTGGGCGCAGGATCGCGTCAAGCCGCTGGCGGCGCAGATCGACGAGACCAACGCATTCCCGAACGAGCTGTGGCCCGAGATGGGCGAGATGGGGATGCTGGGCATTACCGTCCCCGAGGAATACGGCGGGCTGGGGATGGGTTACCTCGCCCATGCCATCGCGGTGGAAGAGGTGGCGCGGGCCTCGGCCTCCGTCTCGCTCAGCTACGGGGCGCATTCCAACCTCTGCGTCAACCAGATCAAGCTGAACGGCACGCATGAGCAGAAACAGAAATACCTGCCCGGCCTGATCTCGGGCCAGCATATCGGCGCGCTGGCCATGTCCGAACCCTCGGCCGGGTCGGACGTGGTGTCGATGAAGCTGCGCGCGGAAAAGCGCAACGATCACTTCCGACTGACCGGCAACAAGTACTGGATCACCAACGGCCCCGATGCCGACACGCTGGTGGTCTATGCCAAGTCCAACCCCGAGGCCGGATCGAAGGGCATCACCGCCTTCCTGGTCGAGAAAACCATGAAGGGCTTCAGCACCTCCAAGCATTTCGACAAGCTCGGCATGCGCGGATCGAACACGGCAGAGCTGATCTTTGACGACGTGGAGGTCCCGTTCGAAAACATCCTTGGCGAAGAGGGCAAAGGTGCGCGCGTCCTGATGTCCGGGCTCGATTACGAGCGGGTCGTGCTGGCGGCCATCGGGCCGGGCATCATGGCCAACTGCCTCGACGAGATCATGCCCTACATGGTCGAACGCAAGCAATTCGGCCAGTCGATCGGGGATTTCCAGCTGATGCAGGGCAAGATCGCCGACATGTATGTGGCGATGAATTCGTCCCGCGCCTATGTCTACGAGGCCGCCAAGGCCTGCGACCGGGGCGAGGTGACGCGCCAGGATGCGGCGGCCTGCGTGCTTTATGCCTCTGAAGAGGCGATGAAGGTCGCGCACCAGGCGGTGCAGGCCATGGGCGGGGCCGGGTACCTGACTGATAACCCGGTCGGGCGGCTCTTCCGCGATGCCAAGCTGATGGAGATCGGGGCCGGCACATCCGAGATCCGGCGCATGCTGGTGGGACGCGAGATGATGGCCGCGATGCGGTGACGGGCTTGCGCCCGCGGCGCCTCTGCCTACACCTTGGCAGGGACGCAAACCAACATCCGTCCCCGGACGGGCAGTCGAGGCCCCGATGAAAACACTCCGCCCCGCATCCGATTACGACACGCTGCGCAAACGCTTCTTCTGGGATCTGCCGGACGAGCTGAACATGGCTCAGCAGGTCTGCGATGGCTGGGCGGCGACCGAGCCCGACCGGCTGGCGATCATCGACCTCAGCGGGAAAGAGCGGCGCGATGTGACCTATGGCGCGCTTTGGCAGCTGTCGCGGCGGATCGAGGCGGCTCTGGTCAGCTTCGGCGTGCTGCGCGGCCACCGGGTGGGGGTCCTGCTGTCGCAATCGCCCTATTGCGCGGCGGCGCATGTCGCGATCTGGCGGCTGGGCGCGATTTCCGTGCCGCTGTTCAAGCTGTTCCAGCCGGCCGCGCTGAAGACGCGGATGGACGATGCCGGCATCGGCGTCGTGCTGACCGATGACGAGGGGCGCGAAATGCTGAAGGGCCTCGGCCCCCGCGCCGTGCTCGAGCGCGAACTGCCGGGGCCCGAGATGGCGACCCGCGCGATCCACACGACGGGCCCGGACGAGGCGGCGGTGCTGATCTACACCTCCGGCACCACCGGCGCGCCCAAGGGGGCGCTGCACGGCCACCGGCTGCTGACCGGCCACCTGCCGGGGGTCGAGATGAGCCATGATTTCCTGGGGCAGGAGGGCGACTGCCTTTGGACACCGGCAGATTGGGCCTGGATCGGCGGGCTCTTCGACGTGCTGATGCCGGGGCTTGCGCTGGGCGTGCCGGTCGTGGCCGCGCGAATGCCGCGCTTTGTTGTGCGGAAATGCCTGAAGATCATCGAGCAAGGCAATGTCCGCAATGTGTTTTTCCCGCCCACGGCCCTGCGAATGCTCAAGGCCGAGGGCGCGGTGATCCCCGGGTTGCGCACGGTGGCGTCGGGGGGTGAGCCGCTGGGGGCCGAGATGCTCGACTGGGGCCGCGAGGCGCTGGGGGTCACGATCAACGAATTCTACGGCCAGACCGAATGCAACATGGTGGCGTCCTCCTGCCAGGCGCTGTTCCCGCCGAAACCCGGCTGCATCGGCCGCGCCGTGCCCGGCCACCGCGTCGCCGTGATCGACGCCGAGGGGCGAGAGACGGAGGGCGAAGGCGACGTGGCCGTGATGCGCGGCTCAGCATCCATGATGCTGGAGTATTGGCGCAAGCCCCAGGAAACCAAGGAAAAGTTTCGCGGCAAGTGGATGGTTACCGGCGACCGCGGCGTGATGGAGGATGGCTTTCTCCGCTTTGTCGGGCGCTCCGATGACGTGATCACGAGCGGCGGCTACCGCATCGGTCCGGCCGAGATCGAGGATTGCCTGCTGACCCATCCGGCCGTCGCCACGGTCGGCGTGGTCGGCAAGCCCGACGCGCTGCGGACCGAGATCGTCAAGGCCTACGTGGTCGTCAAGGACGGGGTCGCGGCCGATGACAAGCTGGCTGGGGAACTTCAGATATGGGTGAAAGATCGCCTCGCAAACTACTTGTATCCAAGGGAAATCGGGTTTCTGGATGCGCTGCCTGTGACCGTGACCGGCAAGGTGATCCGGCGCGAACTCAAGCTGCGCGCGATGGAGGAAGGATTGTGACACGCGGGCGCGGTATCCTTGGGATGGTCTTGGTGTGCAGCCTAGTTTTGGGCCTGCTGCCGGCAGCCTTGTCGGCGCAAGATGGTCAAGGGGGTCGCGTAGATGATTTCCGGATTGACGTCCTGACATGGTTCGATGGCTGCGCCGCTTTGACCCAAGACGGGCCGACAGGTAGTACCATGGACATAAAATGTGTGTCCGCCTCGACTGACTATTGCGCATTCGGTCGTCCGGAGCCGGACCATCTTCTTTGCCTGACGGATCTCACCGAGCATCTTGAGCGCGCAAACGAGGCACTCTTGGCTGTATTGCCCTCGGGCGACGGGTTGACCGGCTTTCGAAGGGTGCGTTTCGAACTGGGCCTCGCCCGGATCACCTCCGGCACATCGAGCACCTGTTACTTCCCTCCGGATGTACTCCCGGCCGAGATAGGGTGCCCACTGTCTCAGGAAGCGATCAAGTGGGTGAATTTGCGCGACCTCATCCGACTGACCTCCGGGGGCGTGCAGTGAGCCGTCTCCTGCATATCCTGATCCTGTTGCCGACGGGTCTGGGTTCCCAAGCCCTTCCCACCGATTTCGACAGCTGCCTCGATCTCGAGATCGCCCGGTTCGAGCGCAACCTGCGCTATCACCGCCTTGGCCCCGAGGCCGACAGTTTCGAGGTCGGCACGACCCGCGGCACGCAATTCTGCGGCACGGTGGGGATTGCGAACTGCGACCTCAGCGAGGACCGCGCGCCCTGCCAGCACGACCTTGCCGCGCGTCAGGATGCGGTGACCGACCACGTCCGCGCCACGCTGCCCGCGCCCGATGCGGTCGCAGGGAAGGCGGGGGCGGAGTCGGATCTGCTTTACCCGCAGCTTTACGCGCTGGCCTTCGATCTTTCGGCCGGGCCCGATTGCGCCGGCGATACCGACCTCATGGCGGCATGGTGCCAGGCGCGCAACGCCAATCACCGGCTCGGCTCGGCCGTGCTGGCCTGGCAGATGGCGCGCTACCTCGGGGCCGCGCCCGATGCGATCACCGCCGGCTGGGCCAAGGCGCCGCCGGCGACGCGGCCCCGGGCGCGGAACGAATGAAGACAGGAAGGGGAGGCGTCACATGAAACTGCAATCCAAGATCATCGCGTCCGGCGCCGATTTCGACGCCAACCGCGCCGCGCATCTCGCCGCGCTGGAGGCGATCCGCGCGGCGGCCGAGGCAGCCGCGGCGGGCGGCGGGGAGAAGGCGCGAGAGCGGCACCTGTCCCGCGGCAAGATGCTGCCGCGCGAGCGGGTGGCGAACCTGCTCGACCCCGGCTCGCCCTTCCTCGAGGTCGGTGCGCTGGCGGCGCATGACATGTATGGCGGTGCGGCCCCGGCGGCGGGGATGATCGCGGGGATCGGGCGCATCCATGGGCGGCTCTGCATGGTGCTGGCCAACGATGCCACCGTGAAGGGCGGCACCTATTATCCGATGAGCGTGAAAAAGCACCTGCGCGCCCAGGAGATCGCCGAGGAAAACTCCCTGCCGTGCCTCTACCTGGTCGACAGCGGCGGGGCGAACCTGCCGAACCAGGACGAGGTGTTCCCCGACCGCGACCATTTCGGCCGGATCTTCTACAATCAGGCGCGGATGTCGGCCAGGGGCATTCCGCAGATCGCCGTTGTGATGGGCTCCTGCACGGCGGGCGGCGCCTATGTGCCGGCCATGTCGGACGTGACGATCATCGTGCGCGAGCAGGGGACGATCTTCCTGGCCGGCCCTCCGCTGGTCAAGGCCGCGACTGGCGAAGTCGTGACCTCCGAGGACCTGGGCGGCGGCGACGTGCACACGCGCCTGTCGGGCGTGGCGGATTACCTGGCCGAGGACGACGCCCACGCGTTGGCCCTGGCGCGGCGGGCAGTGTCGCACCTCGGGGTGATGCCGGGCGCCTCCGTGCAGATGGCGAGCCCCGAAGAGCCCGCCTATGACCCCGAGGAAATCCTCGGCGTCGTGCCCGGCGACCTGCGCACGCCCTATGACATCCGCGAGGTGATCGCGCGGCTCGTGGACGGCTCGCGCTTTGACGAGTTCAAGGCGCGGTTCGGCGAGACGCTGGTGACCGGGTTCGCCCATGTCAAAGGCCTGCCGGTCGGGATCGTCGCCAACAACGGCGTGCTGTTTTCCGAGGCCGCGCAGAAGGGGGCGCATTTCGTTGAACTCTGTTCACAGCGCGGCATCCCCCTGGTGTTCCTGCAGAATATCACCGGCTTCATGGTCGGCCGGAAATACGAGAACGAGGGTATCGCGCGGCATGGCGCCAAGATGGTGACGGCGGTGGCGACCACGAACGTGCCCAAGATCACGCTGCTGGTCGGCGGCTCTTTCGGAGCGGGCAATTACGGCATGGCGGGGCGGGCCTACCAGCCGCGCTTCCTCTGGACCTGGCCGAACAGCCGCATCTCGGTGATGGGCGGAGAGCAGGCGGCCGGCGTGCTGGCGACGGTCAAGCGCGACGCCATCGAGCGCGGCGGCGGCGCCTGGTCGGCCGATGATGAGGCCGCGTTCAAGCGCCCCACCATCGAGATGTTCGAGCGGCAGTCGCATCCGCTTTACGCTTCGGCCCGGCTCTGGGATGACGGCGTGGTGGACCCGCGCAAGACCCGCGACGTGCTGGCGCTTTCGCTGCAGGCGTCGCTTTGCGCCCCGATCGAGGAGACGCGCTTTGGCGTGTTCCGGATGTGAGGGCGCTTCGTGGCTTCATCGAGGATGCCTTCGTCCTAAAGGGCAAGGGCGTGGCGGTGATGCTGACCCATGTCGAAGGCATGCCCGAGGTGGCGATGCGCGTGATGGTCGGCGATCACGTTCTCACGATCCTCGCGCTTGGCCAGAACTCGACCGACGGGCAGGCCGTGTCCCATCGGCCCTGCCTGACCGGCAAGCCGGGGCCCGGGTATGGGGGCGTTGTGGTAGACTGGCCGGGCAATCCGCGAGACATCGCCAGGCAATGGGTCGAGGACTGCTCAGAGCTCCGCAGCAGTTCCACAGGACCGGTGTCCGCCATCGCCTGCCCGGCGTCCGGGCCTTTGCGCTTGCAGGTCCTCAAGCAGAACGAAAGCGGGATGTAGTGGTGAGATGCGCCTTCAAGGCCGCCAGGCAGAGTGGCTGGCGTTGCGCAAGCGAGGGGCCAGCCCCTCGCGCTCCCCGGAGTTTATTAGGCAAGATGAAGGGGGATCGGGGATGAGCGTGGAGGTCTGGCGCGGGGACATCACCACGCTCGCCGTGGATGCCATCGTCAACGCGGCGAACCGGTCCTTGTTGGGCGGGGGTGGCGTGGATGGGGCCATTCACCGGGCGGCGGGACCGGGGTTGCTGGCCGAATGTCGGGCGCTCGGCGGGTGCCAGACCGGGCAGGCGAAGGTGACGGGCGGGCATGACTTGCCTGCGCGCTACGTGATCCACACCGTCGGCCCGGTCTGGCAGGGAAGCGGCGCGGGGGAGGCGGAGCTGCTGGCCTCGTGCTACCGGCAGAGCCTGGCACTGGCCGAGGCGGCCGGCTGCGCGTCGGTCGCCTTTCCGGCGATCTCGACCGGGGTCTATGGCTATCCGGCCGACGCGGCCGCGCGGATCGCCGTGCGGGAAGTGAGCAAGAGCGACATGGCGGTCACGCTGGTCGCCTTCGACGAGGGAACGGAGCGGCTCTTGCGCGATGCGCTGGCCGCCAAGGAGGGGTGATGTTCGACACGATCCTGATTGCGAACCGGGGCGAGATTGCCTGCCGGGTGATGAAGACGGCGCAAGTCATGGGGCTGCGCTGCGTGGCGGTCTATTCCGACGCCGATGCGGGCGCGATGCATGTCGCCATGGCCGACGCGGCGGTGCATATCGGCGGGCCGGCCCCGGCCGACAGTTACCTGCGGGGCGACGCGATCATCGCGGCCGCGCTGGCGAGTGGCGCGCAGGCGATCCATCCGGGCTACGGGTTCCTTTCCGAGAACCCGGAGTTCGTGGAGGCGGTGGAGGCCGCCGGCCTGACCTTCATCGGGCCCTCGGCCAGCGCGATCCGCAAGATGGGGCTGAAAGATGCCGCCAAGGCCTTGATGGAAAAGGCGGGCGTGCCGGTCGTGCCGGGTTATCACGGTGAGCGGCAGGAGCCGGACTTCCTGGCCGGCGAGGCGGACCAGATCGGCTATCCCGTGCTGATCAAGGCGGTCGCGGGGGGCGGCGGCAAGGGGATGCGGCTGGTCGAGCGGCCGGAGGATTTCGCAGAGGCGCTGAAAAGCGCCCAGTCCGAGGCGCGGACCGCCTTCGGCAACCCGGCGGTGCTGATCGAGAAATATGTGACCAAGCCTCGCCATATCGAGGTGCAGGTCTTTGGCGATGGCACCCGCGCGGTGCATCTCTTTGAACGGGACTGTTCGTTGCAGCGCCGCCACCAGAAGGTGATCGAAGAGGCGCCGGCCCCCGGCATGACCGAGGAAATGCGGCAGGCCATGGGCGCCGCCGCCGTGCGCGCGGCCGAGGCGATCGGCTATTCCGGCGCGGGAACGATCGAGTTCATCGTGGACGGCAGCGACGGGCTGCGCCCCGATGGCTTCTGGTTCATGGAGATGAACACCCGCCTGCAGGTCGAACACCCGGTGACCGAGGCGATCACGGGCGTGGACCTTGTCGAATGGCAGTTGCGGGTGGCTGCCGGGGAGCCTCTGCCCGTACGGCAGGAGGACCTATCGATCACCGGTCATGCCTTCGAGGCGCGGCTTTATGCCGAGGACGTCCCCAAGGGCTTTCTGCCCGCGACCGGCCGGCTGACGCACCTGGCCTTTCCCGAAAGCGCGCGGGCCGATACCGGCGTGCGGGCCGGCGATGAGATCAGCCCGTGGTACGATCCGATGATCTCGAAGGTCATCACCCACGGTCCGACCCGGGCCATCGCGCTCAAGCGGCTGGCGCGGGCGCTGGAGGAGACGCAGGTGGCGGGCACTGTGACCAACCTTGCCTTCCTTGGCGCGCTGGCCCGGCATGAGGGGTTCGCGGCAGGTGATGTCGATACCGGGCTGATCGCGCGGGATATCGACGCGCTGACCGATACGCCCGAGGTGCCCGCACCCGTGATCGCCCAGGCGGCGCTGGTGGCGCTGGGGCTGGACGGGAAACCGGCCTGGGATCAGGGCTTTCACCTCTGGGCGCCTGCCTGGCGGACGGTGACGCTCGACTGGACCGGCGAGGCGCGCGACCTGCGCGTCATGGTGCGCGGGCCAGGCTCTGCCCTGGTCGACGTGGATGGGCTGGTGGTCGAGGCGCTGTGGCAGGACGGCTGGCAGCTGGATGGCACGGCCGCCGCGCCCGCCGCGCGCAGCGGCGATACGATCACGATCTTTGCCCACCACGGCATCTCGATCCGCGTGATCGACCCGCTGGCGCGGGACGCCGCCGCCGGGGCAGGGGCCGGGGTGATCGAGGCGCCGATGCCGGGGCTGGTGCGCGCCGTGCTGGCCAAGCCGGGGCAACAGGTGACGGCCGGGGATCGGCTGGCCGTGCTCGAGGCGATGAAGATGGAACATGCCCTGACCGCCGCCCGAGACGGGGTGGTGGCCGAGGTACTGGTCACCGAGGGCCAGCAGGTCGAGGCGGGCGCGCCGCTGATCCGGCTCGAGGACGAAGCGGAGGCCGCCGCGTGACCGAAGATCGCCTCTGCCTGCACCATGTCCCGTCCTCGCGCAGCTTCCGGGTGCTGTGGATGCTGGCCGAACTCGGGATGACCCCCGAGATCGAGCTTTACGCCATCCCCGACGGGTCGCTGCGGACCACGGACTTCCTTGAGAAATCCCCGGCCGGCCGCGTGCCCGCGCTGGAAATCGACGGGCAGGTGATCTTTGAATCCGGCGCGATCCTGGAATACCTGGCCGAAACCCGCCCCGAGGCGGCGCTGGGGCGCGCGCCGGGGCAAACCGAGCGGGTCGACTACCTGCAATGGATGCATTTCGCAGAGACCCAGGCCAGCATCCTCGCCAATCTCAACCTGCAACACGTCTTCCTGCGCGACCCTTCGACCAAGTCACCCACCGTGCTCAAGATCGAGGCGGCGCGGCTGGCCCGCACGCTCGACGTGATCGAACGGGCCGTGACCGAAAGGGACTGGCTGCTGGCCGGGGGCTTTTCCGCCGCCGACATCATGCTGGGCTTCAACCTTTACGCCGCGCCGTTCTTCGTGCGGCTTGATCCATACCCGGCCGTCCGGGACTACATAGACCGGATCGAGGCGCGCCCGGCCCATGCCAAGGCCCGGTTGATGGACGGCCCGCAAGCGTTCTACAGCCGCGATTTCTACCCCTGGGACAGCTGAACGCGCGCCGCCGCACCGCAGGCGGAGGACACGGGAGGGGCAGGGAATCACACGGGGTTGAGATATTCCGCCATTGGAATGCATTGGCGATTTTTGCCGCGAATCCGGGCGTTTCGGTATACGCGCGCATGCCGCAACCCCAGCGTGCCGGGACAGCCCCGCGCCACCGATTCCGCTGCAATGCCGCATATACTGGGGAAAACCCTGCGCCTGCCGCCAGTTGCACCGCAAAGATCACGCCCGCTGCGCCTTCGTGTTCGGTTGACCCTGCCCGGTGGCGGGTCTAAACCCCGTGTTGACTCAATACGTCTAGCCGTCGGTAGCAAAGCCCTGCCGGAAAGGAGCCACCCGTGGATGAGATGCTGAGGGAATACCTTCCCATTCTCGTGTTTCTTGTCGTCGCTGTCGGGATCGGAGTCGTATTCATTGTCGCTGCCCTTGTGATCGCGGTCCGCAACCCGGATCCGGAAAAGGTGTCGGCCTATGAATGCGGGTTCAACGCCTTCGACGACGCCCGGATGAAGTTCGATGTCCGCTTTTACCTGGTCTCGATCCTCTTCATCATCTTCGACCTGGAAATCGCCTTCCTGTTCCCCTGGGCCGTCGCCTTCAAGGACATCAGCATGGCCGGCTTCTGGTCGATGATGGTCTTCCTGGCCGTGCTGACCGTAGGCTTTGCCTATGAATGGAAGAAAGGGGCCCTGGAATGGGAGTGATGACCGGAGCGAACACCGCAGGGCCCGACCGCGAGGTCGCCGTGCAGGAGCTGAACCGCGAGCTGCAGGACAAGGGCTTCCTGCTGACCTCGACGGAATCGATCATCAACTGGGCGCGCAACGGCTCGCTGCACTGGATGACCTTTGGTCTTGCCTGCTGCGCGGTCGAGATGATGCACCTGTCAATGCCGCGTTATGACCTCGAACGCTTCGGCACCGCGCCGCGCGCCAGCCCGCGCCAGTCGGACCTGATGATCGTCGCCGGCACGCTGACCAACAAGATGGCCCCGGCGCTGCGCAAGGTCTACGACCAGATGCCCGAGCCGCGCTACGTGATCTCGATGGGCTCCTGTGCGAACGGCGGCGGCTATTACCACTACAGCTACTCGGTCGTGCGCGGTTGTGACCGCATCGTGCCGGTCGACGTCTACGTGCCCGGCTGCCCGCCGACCGCCGAGGCGCTGCTCTATGGCATCCTCGCGCTGCAGCGGAAGATCCGCCGCACCGGGACGCTGGTGCGCTGAGGAGGGGATGATGAGCGAAGCACTCAAGGAACTCGGCCAGCATATCGAGCTGAAACGCCCCGATTGCGTCATCGGCTGGGAGGTCGTGCACGGCGAGCTGAACGTGGACGTGGCGCCGCAGAACATCTGCGGCCTCGTGGATTTCCTGCGCAGCGACCCGACCTGCCGGTTCTCGTCGCTGGTGGACATCACGGCGGTGGACTATCCCGACCGGGCCAAGCGGTTCGACGTGGTCTACCACTTCCTGTCGATGTACCAGAACCAGCGCATCCGGCTGCGCGCCGCCGTCCGCGAGGACGAGATGGTGCCGTCGATCGTGTCGGTCCACCCCTCGGCCAACTGGTTCGAGCGCGAGGTCTTCGACATGTACGGCGTGCTCTTCTCGGGCCACCCGGACCTGCGCCGCATCCTGACCGACTACGGCTTCCGCGGCCATCCGCTGCGCAAGGACTTCCCGACCACCGGCTACACCGAGGTCCGTTATGACGAAGAGCAGAAGCGCGTCGTCTACGAACCCGTGAGCCTTGTTCAGGAATACCGCCAGTTCGACTTCATGTCCCCGTGGGAGGGTGCCGAATACATCCTGCCCGGCGACGAGAAGACGGAGGCGGCGAAGTGAAGCCAGGCCTCGCCCCCGGCCATCGCGGGACGTTCTCGCGGGTGATGACGCAGGCCGATACCGTGCCGGCGCTGTTTCCCGACGCGACACACCTGCAAGGCATGCCGGGCGTGCTGGCCACGGCCAAGATGATCGGCCTGATGGAATGGGCCTGTGTCGAGCACCTGCTGCCTTACTACGACGAGGGCGAGGTGTCGCTGGGCATCCACGTGGACGTGAACCACATCGCGGCGACCCCGCCGGGGATGAAGGTGACGGTCGAGACCGAGGTCGAAGAGATCGACGGCCGCTTCATCTGGTTCCGCGTTCGCGCCCGGGACGAACACGACGTGATCGGCGAGGGGCGGCACCGCCGCGCAATCGTCGCGCAAGAGAAATTCGAGGCGAAAGCAGCCGCCAAGGCTGCCGGCCTTACCGAGGAGGCACTCTGATGTGGTGGGATGCTCTTGGGGAAATCGGAAATTTCCTTGTTGGAATGGCCGCAATGAGCACAGTTTCAGTGGTCGGGTGGAACAAAAAAAATGTTTGGGCTGGAAACAAGGGGCTGCTCAATGTCTGAAAAGGCGTTTGATTTCAGCTGCGTATGCGTCACGGCGAAAAGCGTGTACGGCTTTTTCTTGCCAGTTCTTGCCGAGGAGGCACTCTGATGGACGGCTCCCAGAACCCGCGCGGGTACGAAGACGCCCTGACCGGCGAGCAGAAGATCCGCAACTTCAACATCAACTTCGGGCCCCAGCACCCGGCGGCGCACGGCGTGCTGCGCCTGGTGCTCGAGCTGGACGGCGAGATCGTCGAGCGGTGCGATCCGCATATCGGCCTGCTGCACCGGGGTACGGAAAAGCTCATGGAGAGCCGGACCTACCTGCAGAACCTGCCGTATTTCGACCGGCTCGACTACGTGGCGCCGATGAACCAGGAACATGCCTGGTGTCTGGCCATTGAAAAGCTGACCGGCACGCCGGTGCCGCGCCGCGCCTCGCTGATCCGGGTGCTATACTCCGAGATCGGCCGGGTGCTGAACCACCTGCTGAACGTGACCACGCAGGCCATGGACGTGGGCGCGCTGACGCCGCCGCTCTGGGGCTTCGAGGAACGCGAGAAGCTGATGATCTTCTACGAGCGGGCCTGCGGCGCGCGCCTGCACTCGGCCTATTTCCGGCCCGGCGGCGTGCACCAGGACCTGCCGCCCGCGCTGATCGACGATATCGAGACCTGGGCGCATGAATTCCCGAACCTGCTCGACGACCTCGACACGCTGCTGACCGAGAACCGGATCTTCAAGCAGCGCAACGTCGATATCGGCGTGGTGAGCGAGCAGGAGATCCAGGATTGGGGCTTCTCGGGCGTCATGGTCCGTGGCTCGGGCCTGGCCTGGGACCTGCGCCGCGCGCAGCCCTACGAATGCTACGACGAGTTCGACTTCCAGATCCCGGTCGGCAAGAACGGCGATTGTTATGACCGCTACCTCTGCCGCATGGCCGAGATGCGCGAGTCGACCAAGATCATCCTGCAGGCCATCGAAAAGCTGCGCGCGCCCGAAGGGCAGGGCGACGTTCTGGCCCGCGGCAAGGTGACCCCGCCCAAGCGCGCCGAGATGAAGACCTCGATGGAGGCGCTGATCCACCACTTCAAGCTCTACACCGAAGGGTTCCACGTCCCGGCCGGCGAGGTGTATTGCGCGGTCGAGGCGCCCAAGGGCGAATTCGGCGTCTACCTTGTCGCCGATGGCACCAACAAGCCCTACAAGGCCAAGCTGCGGGCCCCCGGCTACCTGCACCTGCAGGCGATGGACCACATCGCGACCGGCCACCAGCTGGCCGACGTCGCCGCCATCATCGGCACCATGGACATCGTGTTCGGGGAGGTCGACCGTTGATCCGCAAGACCCTGATTGCCCTGCCGTTCCTGGCGCTCGCCGCCTGTGACGACGTGCCATACGTGCCCGGTGTGCCCATGCAGACCATGGCCGAAAAGGTCGCGGCCTATGATCTGGCCGTCGCCTCGATCGGCTGCCGCATGATCGGCGAAAGCGATTACCTGGCCGTGGAATTCCAGGCCGACCTGACGCGCGAGGAGTCGGTGGCCATCACCGAAGCCAAGCTGTCGTCGGGCAATGCCGAGCGTCTGGAAGACGGCGGCGTGCTGGTGACCAACGGGGCCTGCGCCGCGTGAGCCGGGCCGCGCATATCGCCGCCGCCCCCGGCGGCATGTGCGAGCCGTTCCCGGCCATCCACCGGACCGGATGGACCGATGAAACCGAGGCCTGCGCCGGACTCCGCCTGATCCGCGAAGCCTGCTTCGAAGACCCGAAAACCTTCAATACCGTGAAGGAACTGACCTGATGCTGCGCCGACTGCACCATGACCAACCCGAAAGCTTCGCCTTCACGCCTGCCAACCAGGCCTGGGCCGAGGCGCAGATCACCAAGTATCCCGAGGGCCGCCAGGCCTCGGCGATCATCCCGCTGCTCTGGCGCGCCCAGGAGCAGGAAGGCTGGCTGAGCCGCCCGGCGATCGAAGGCGTCGCGGACATGCTGGGCATGCCCTATATCCGCGCGCTCGAGGTGGCGACCTTCTACTTCATGTTCCAGCTGCAACCCGTTGGATCCATTGCCCATGTGCAGGTCTGCGGGACGACCTCCTGCATGATCATGGGGGCCGAAGGGCTGATCTCGGTCTGCCAGCGCAAGATCGCCGAACGGGCCCACGAGGTCAGCGGCGATGGCAAGTTCTCCTGGGAAGAGGTTGAATGCCTCGGTGCCTGCACGAACGCGCCCATGGTGCAGATCGGCAAGGATTACTACGAGGACCTGACCGAGGAGAGCTTTGAGAAGCTGCTCGACGACTTGTCGGCCGGCAAGGTGCCGGTGCCCGGTCCGCAGAACGGCCGCTTCGCCTCCGAGCCCAAGTCGGGCCTGACCAGTCTCAAGGACTTCGACAGCGGCAAGACGCAGTACAACGCCTCAGCCCAGTTGGCTGTGGACATCGGCGAGACGGTCAAGCGCATCGACGGGACCGAAGTGCCGCTAAAGGCGCCCTGGGGCGATGCCGGCGGCCGGCCGGCCAATGCGCCCAAGGCGCCCGAGCCGAAGCCCGCGGCCGGCAAGCCTGCCGACGCCACTGGCGCGACCGTGCAGGAAGCGCCGGCCACCCCGACCGCCAAACCCGCCGCCGCCCCGACCGAGGGGACAGGCATCAAGCCCTCGACCCCGCTGCCGGGGCAGGAGGAGCTGGCCAGCCGCAAGGGCAGCTGGAAATACGAGGCCCCCGCCGCCGAAGCGGCCCCGGCCGCCGAAGCGTCCGCCGCCGCGCCGACCGATGCCGACAAGCCCGCGACGCTCGACGCGGCCCGCGATGGCCAGCCCGACGATCTCAAGCAGATCAAGGGCGTTGGGCCCAAGCTCGAGGCGATGCTGAACGACATGGGCTTTTATCACTTCGACCAGATCGCCTCGTGGACCGCGCGTGAAATCGCCTGGGTCGACGAGAACCTGACCGGCTTCAAGGGCCGTGTCAGCCGCGACACCTGGGTGGACCAGGCCAAAAAGCTGGCGGCGGGCGAAGAGACCGAGTTCTCGTCGCGCGTGAAGAAGGGCGACGTTTACTGACAGCACATAGGGACCGAGGGGGACAAAGATGATCGGACAAGACAACATGCAGGGCTGCCGCATGCGCTGTTGGATGACAGCGGGCGGGATCGGCTTCTTCACCTTCCTGGTCCTGCTGGCGATCGCCGGGCAGGGCTTTGTCGCGTCCCTCTTCCTCGGTCTGCTCACGGCCGGCATCACCGGACCGATCTTTGTCTGGCTCTTCTGCGCCGAGATCCCGCAGCCGGCGCAATCGACCGCCTCGACCGCCGGCACGGCCGCCGCGGGGGCCATGTCGTCCGGCACCGTGACGGCGCCACCCGCCGCCACGGGCGGCACGGTGGCCCCGGCGTCCAAGCCCGTCCCCGAGGCAAAACCGGAACCAGCCGAGGCCACGACCGAGCCCGAAGCGCCGGCCGCCATGGAGCCTGCCGCCGAAACGCCCGCGCCGGCCGCGACCGAGGCAGACGTGGAAGCGTCTGACGAGGAGTCCGACGCCCCTGCGACCTCGCCGATCAAGCCTTCGACCCCGCTCGCCGGAGAGGCGGAGCTGGCGTCGCGCAAGGGCGAATGGAAATACCAAGGCGGCGCGGCCGCGTCGACTGGTGCCAGCGCGGACAAGGCCCCTGCGGCGGCCTCCGCATCGACCGAGGGCGCGGCGGACGACAAACCGGCGGGCCTTGACGGCCCGCGCGAGGGCGGTGCTGACAATCTCAAGGAAATCAAGGGGGTTGGCCCCAAGCTGGAAGGCTTGCTCAACTCCATGGGTTTCTATCATTTCGACCAGATCGCGGCCTGGACCGAGACCGAGGTGGCCTGGGTCGACCAGAACCTCGTCGGCTTCAAGGGCCGGGTGACCCGTGACGACTGGGTGGCGCAGGCCAAGGTGCTGGCGTCGGGCGGAGAGACCGAGTTCTCGAGCCGCGTCGATGCGGGCAAGGTCTACTGACGAGGCGACCCATGGGCGAGAACAAGGATCAGCAGCAGGCACGGCAGGGGCGCGTCGTCGCCGTCGTGATCGCCATCGGCGGCCTGCTGGCGATCCTCGCGCCCTGGCTCGTGCAGGTCTTCGGCCTCGCGCCGCGATTTGAAATGCTGTTCTACCTGGCTTCCATGGCGGCGTTCGTCTGGGCCCTGGTGGTGGCGATCGGGATCTGGCGGAAACGCCAGGACACATGAAGGATGTTTGAGCGATGCTGAAGGACGAAGACCGTATCTTCACGAACCTTTACGGGATGCACGAACGGACCCTTGCCGGCGCCAAGGCGCGCGGCCACTGGGACGGCACCGGCGATCTCATCAAGAAGGGCCGTGACTGGATCATCGACGAGATGAAGAAGTCCGGCCTGCGTGGTCGCGGCGGGGCGGGCTTCCCGACCGGGCTCAAATGGTCCTTCATGCCCAAGGAAAGCGACGGACGCCCGGCCTACCTGGTCGTCAATGCCGACGAATCCGAACCGGGGACCTGCAAGGACCGCGAGATCATGCGCCACGATCCGCATACGCTGATAGAGGGCTGCCTGATCGCGTCCTTCGCGATGAACGCCCATGCCTGCTACATCTATATCCGCGGTGAATACATCCGCGAGAAAGAGGCGCTGCAAGCCGCCATCGACGAGGCCTATGACAATGGCCTGCTGGGCAAGAATGCCTCAGGTTCGGGTTGGGACTTCGATCTCTACCTGCACCACGGCGCGGGCGCCTATATCTGCGGCGAGGAAACCGCGCTGCTGGAAAGCCTCGAGGGCAAGAAGGGCATGCCGCGGATGAAGCCGCCGTTCCCGGCCGGTGCGGGCCTTTACGGCTGCCCGACCACGGTGAACAACGTGGAATCCATCGCCGTCGTGCCGACCATCCTGCGCCGCGGCGCCACCTGGTTCGCCGGTTTTGGCCGCCAGAACAACGCGGGCACCAAGCTCTTCGGCATCTCGGGCCACGTCAACAACCCCTGTGTGGTCGAAGAGGCGATGTCGATCACCTTCGAGGAACTGATCGACAAGCATTGCGGCGGCATCCGCGGTGGCTGGGACAACCTGCTGGCCGTGATCCCCGGCGGGTCGTCGGTTCCTTGCGTGCGCGGCGAGAAGATGCAGGACGCCATCATGGACTTCGACTACCTGCGCAATGACCTCGGGAGCGGCCTTGGCACCGCGGCGGTCATCGTGATGGACAAGTCGACCGACATCGTCAAAGCGATCTGGCGCCTGTCGAAGTTCTACAAGCACGAAAGCTGCGGGCAATGTACGCCCTGCCGCGAAGGCACCGGCTGGATGATGCGCGTCATGGACCGGCTCGTCAAAGGCGAGGCCGAGCTGGAAGAGATCGACATGCTCTGGGACGTGACCAAGCAGGTCGAAGGCCACACCATCTGCGCCTTGGGCGACGCGGCCGCCTGGCCGATCCAGGGGTTGATCCGCAACTTCCGCGAGGAAATCGAGGATCGGATCAAGGCGCAGAAATCGGGCCGCATGGGCGCGATGGCGGCGGAGTAAACGTGTGAGCAAGCTCATTGAGCATATGGTCGATCTGAGGACGTGGTCGGAGAGCGGTATAGTCTTGCTTGTGACTGTGCTTGAATTTCAAAGTCAGGTGAAAGACAGAGCTCGCGCTATTGACGAAGGCAAACGTGCGAATGCCAGCAAGCTGTTGAATAATATGGCTCAAACAATTGAGAGTCTGGAGCGGGAAATCCGCTCTGAGACTCCAATTGTGGATCCTCTTCTCGGAAAGATGCGAGTCTATCTCGCCGCCTTCAAGGACATTTTTGAACCGCTCCTTGGAAAAGCAGCCGCGGGCGCGATCTATGATCGGCTTGCGGAGTTATTCCTTGCTCGCGCGGATGGCGGCCCGCTTCTTGTGCATGGCCTTTTGGAAATGAAGAAGCACCATGGAAGTTCAGATCAACAAGGGCATTGCAACGCCGCTATCGCGACTTTGACGCTAGCGGCAGAACAGCTTTTTGCATTGGCTGAGATAGTCGAGTTCCCAGAGGCATTCTCTTAATGAAGCAGTTTCAGCATCACCTTGCCGAACTGAACGTGGGCCGCCTGCTGGCCCCCACGGACGACCCGCGCGTGGCCGAGTTCATGGCGAATCTCGACCGGATCAACGGGCTGGGCAAGCGGATGCCGGGGTTCGTCTGGATGATGGAGGGCTCGGGCGAGCCCGGCACCGGCAACACCGAGGCCAAGATCGACGGCGATCCGCAATATGTCTCCAACCTCACCGTCTGGGAGGATGCGGACAGCCTGCGGACGTTCGTCTGGAACACGATCCACAAGCAGTTCTACGAGCGGCGGCAGGAGTGGTTCGAGGTGATGGGCCAGATGCATTTCGTCATGTGGTGGGTGCCCGCGGGGCATCAGCCGACATTGGACGAGGCGCTGGAGCGGCTGGATCATCTGCGAAAGCACGGCGACAGCGAACACGCCTTCGGCTGGAACTGGCTGGAGCACGCAGAAAAATGGGACGCCAAGAGATGCGCGGCAGAATGATGGCTTTGCGGAAATACACGGGCCTTGGCGCCCTTCTGGCGCTGGTTGCGGCCTGCGGGCAAAGCCCCGATGCGCGGCCCAGCTTTGACGGCAAGTACTTCCGCGCCCGCGTCTCGGCTGAACGGGATGTGCGGCAGAACTTCTTTGTCACCGTGCAGCCGGTCAGCGCCAGCCTCGACGGCGCGCGCGAGGCGGCGCGCTACGAGGCGGTCAAGTATTGCATCAAGCGCTACGGCAGTTCCGACATCCTGTGGTCGGCAGGTCCGGACGAGACCCCCACCGGCTATGCCATCGACGGCGACGCGGCAACCTTCCGGGGGGCCTGCGCGAGTGATTAACAATGCTGTCATAAAGGCGGAATCGTGCCTGTGTTATTGGATAACGCACGGCTCCGGGTCCATGTCCTGCGGGGAAGAGGGCCGGGAATCGGCCCTCCGGTTCCGCATGGAAGGAGAGACCCGATGAAACGCCTGATGACGCTTACCCTGGCCGCAACGCTGCTGGCAGGGGCGACCAGCGCCAAGCCCGCGCTGCGCGACGTGGCCGAGATCGACAATTCGCTGATGATGGTTGCCATCGCCGACGAGTTGCGCAAGGAGTGCGGCGACCTCGATGCCCGGATGCTCAAGGCCCTGGGTTACCTCGAGACGCTGAAGTCCCGGGCGCGCAGCCTCGGCTACAGCAATGACGAGATCGAAGAATACGTGACCTCGAAGTCCGAGAAGACGCGCATGCGCGCCAAGGCGACGGGGTACCTGGAGAGTTTGGGCGTGAACCCGGCCGATGAGGCCAGCTTCTGCGCCTATGGACGCAAGGAAATCGAGAAGGGGACCCTGGTGGGGTCGCTTCTAAGGGCAAGGTGAACCATGGCTGACCTGCGCAAGATCAACATCGACGGAACAGAGATCGAGGTCGACGGGGCGATGACGCTTCTTCAGGCCTGCGAGGTGGCGGGCATCGAGGTGCCCCGCTTCTGCTACCACGAGCGTCTCAGCATCGCGGGCAATTGCCGCATGTGCCTTGTCGAGGTTGTCGGGGGCCCGCCGAAACCGGCGGCCTCCTGCGCGATGCAGGTGCGCGACCTGCGCCCCGGGCCGGAAGGCCAGGCGCCGGTGGTCAAGACCAACAGCCCGATGGTCAAGAAGGCCCGCGAGGGTGTGATGGAGTTCCTGCTCATCAACCACCCGCTCGACTGCCCGATCTGCGACCAGGGCGGCGAATGCGACCTGCAGGACCAGGCCATGGCCTATGGTGTCGATTTCAGCCGTTACCGCGAGCCCAAGCGCGCGTCGGAGGATCTGGACCTCGGCCCGCTGGTCGAGACTCACATGACGCGCTGCATCTCCTGCACCCGCTGCGTGCGTTTCACGACCGAGGTCGCGGGCATCACCCAGATGGGCCAGACCGGCCGCGGCGAGGATGCCGAGATCACGTCCTATCTCAACACCACGCTCGAATCGAATCTGCAGGGCAACATCATCGATCTCTGCCCGGTGGGCGCACTGGTCTCCAAGCCTTACGCGTTTACGGCGCGTCCTTGGGAGCTGACCAAGACCGAAACCATCGACGTGATGGATGCGCTGGGGTCCAACATCCGCGTGGACACCAAGGGGCGCGAAGTCATGCGCATCCTGCCGCGCAACCATGACGGCGTGAACGAGGAATGGATTTCCGACAAGACGCGCTTTGTCTGGGACGGTCTGCGCCGCCAGCGCCTGGACAAGCCCTACATCCGCGAGAACGGCAAGCTGCGCCCGGCGTCCTGGGACGAGGCGCTTGGCGCTGCCGCCGCCGCGATGAAGGGCAAGAAGATCGCCGGCCTGGTCGGTGACCTGGTCCCGACCGAGGCCGCCTATGCGCTGAAATCGCTGGTCGAGGGGCTGGGCGGTCACGTCGAATGCCGCACCGACAATGCGCAGCTGCCGATGGGCAACCGGTCGGCCTATGTCGGCACCGCCAGCATCGAAGATATCGACAGCGCCAAGACCATCCTCCTGATCGGCACCAACCCGCGCCTCGAAGCGCCGGTGCTGAACGCCCGCATCCGCCGCGCCTGGTCCAAGGGCGCACATGTCGCGCTGCTGGGCGAAAACGTGGACCTGACCTACCCGGTCAGCCATATCGGCAACGACCGCGAGGCGCTGAAGAAGCTGGCCGCTTTCGACCATAGCGAAAAGAAGGGCACCCCCGGCGTCATGATCGTGGGGCAGGGCGCGCTGCGCCAGCCCGACGGCTGGACCATCCTGGCCACCTGCATGGAAATGGCCGAGGCGGCCGGCGCCAAGTTGATGGTGCTGCACACTGCTGCGGCCCGCGTCGGCGCGATGGACGTGGGTGCCTGCACCAAGGGCGGGCTCGAAACGGCACTCGAAGGGGCAGAGGTGATCTACAACCTCGGCGCCGACGAGGTGCAGATCGACCCGGGCGCCTTTGTCATCTACCAGGGCAGCCATGGCGACCGCGGCGCGCATCGCGCCGACGTGATCCTGCCGGGCGCGGCCTATCCCGAGGAAGGCGGCCTGTTCGTCAACACCGAGGGCCGGCCGCAGCTGGCCATGCGGGCGTCTTTCCCGCCGGGCGAGGCCAAGGAAAACTGGGCGATCCTGCGCGCCCTCTCGGCCCGGACCGGCGAGGCGCTGCCCTTCGACACGCTGGCGCAGCTGCGCCGCGCGATGGTCGAGGCGGTGCCGCACCTGGCGAAGATCGACGAAGTGCCGGAAAACGCATGGGAGGCGATCAAGCCGCGCAAGCTGGCCGCCGGGATCATCGGCAACGCGATCACCGATTTCTACCTGACGAACCCCATCGCCCGCGCCTCGCAGCTGATGGCCGAGCTTTCGGCCGGCGTGAAGGCGCGCGGACAGCAGGCGGTGGCGGCCGAGTGATGAGGGCACTTGCCCTCATACCCCTGGGCCTTGCGGCCGGCGCCATCGCGGGGTGCGACACCGCGCCCGAGGTGACTCGGTTCGCGCCCGACTACCAGGGCGTCGAGACGCGCCTGCTGGACGGGGACCTAGTCAATTTCCGGGTCGCCATGGCAGGGGCGCGCGGCGCCGACGATGTGGCCGATTACGCGGAATGCGCGGCCGCCCAATACACGCTGATCCGGGGCTACGGATTTGCCAGGCATTTGCGGACGAATGTTAGCGAAAGCTCTGGCCTCTGGCAGGCAGATGCTGTTTACACCATCTCGCCGGCGCTGCCCCAGGGCCTGAAAACGATCGACGCAGAAGTCGTCGCCGCCAATTGCGCGGAAAACGGAATACCGATGGTGTGAGGACCTGATGTACGAATTCTTCACGACAACCGGAACGGGCATCTTTCTGACGGTCCTTGGCCAGATCCTGCTGCTTTTGGTTCCGCTGCTGCTGGCACTCGCCTTCCTGATGTATGCCGACCGCAAGATCTGGGCCGCCGTGCAGATGCGCCGCGGGCCCAACGTGGTCGGGGTCTTCGGCCTGCTGCAAAGCTTTGCCGACTTCCTCAAGTATATCGTCAAGGAAGTGGTCATTCCCGCCGGCGCTGACAAGCCCGTCTTCTTCCTGGCGCCGATGGTCAGCCTCGTGATGGCCTTCATCGCCTGGGCGGTGATCCCGTTCAACGACGGCTGGGCGATTGCCGACATCAACGTCGCGATCCTTTACGTCTTTGCCGTCAGCTCGCTGGAAGTCTACGGCGTGATCATGGGCGGCTGGGCCTCGAACTCGAAATACCCGTTCCTCGGCTCGCTGCGATCCGCCGCGCAAATGATTTCCTACGAGGTCTCGATCGGGTTGATCATCATCGGCGTCATCATCTCGACAGGCTCGATGAACTTCGGCGACATCGTCCATGCGCAGGACGGCAACTGGGGTCTCTTCAACTGGTACTGGCTGCCACATTTCCCGATGCTGTTCCTCTTCCTGATCTCGGCGCTGGCGGAAACCAACCGCCCGCCCTTCGACCTTCCGGAAGCGGAATCGGAACTCGTCGCCGGTTACCAGGTCGAATACAGCTCGACCCCGTTCCTTCTGTTCATGATCGGCGAACTGGTCGCCGTCGTGCTGATGTGCGCGCTGGTTTCGCTGCTGTTCTTCGGCGGCTGGCTGTCGCCCATCCCGGGCCTGCCTGACGGCGTGTTCTGGATGGTGCTCAAGATGCTGTTCGTCTTCTTCATCTTCTCGATGGTCAAGGCGATCACCCCCCGCTACCGCTACGACCAGCTGATGCGGATCGGCTGGAAGGTCTTCCTGCCGCTCAGCCTTGCCTGGGTCGTGCTGGTCGCCTTCTTTGCGAAATTCGAAGTGCTTGGCGGCTTCTGGGCCCGCTGGGCGATGGGAGGCTGAGAATGACTCAGATCGATTACGGACGCGCCGCCGGCTACTTCCTTCTCAAGGATTTCATCGCCGGGTTCCGGGTGGGGCTGAAGTACTTCTTCGCCCCCAAGGCCACCGTGAACTACCCGCATGAAAAGGGGCCGCTCAGCCCCCGGTTCCGCGGCGAACACGCGCTGCGCCGCTACCCGAACGGCGAGGAACGCTGCATCGCCTGCAAGCTGTGCGAGGCGATCTGCCCCGCGCAGGCCATCACCATCGATGCCGAACCGCGCAGCGACGGCAGCCGCCGCACCACGCGCTACGACATCGACATGACGAAATGCATCTACTGCGGCTTCTGCCAGGAAGCCTGCCCGGTCGATGCCATCGTCGAGGGGCCGAACTTCGAGTTCTCGACCGAGACCCGCGAAGAGCTGTTCTACGACAAGGAAAAGCTGCTGGCCAACGGCGACCGCTGGGAAGCCGAGATCGCCCGCAACCTGGAGCTGGACGCGCCCTACCGATGACCGACCACCCCCGCAATCCGTTCGAGGCGATGATCGCCCAAGCGCAGGAGATGGCGAAAGCCTTCAACCCCGCGCTCGAGACGTTCTCGCCCAAGGCGTTCGAGGCGATGTGGCCGACGATGCCCAAGGATTGGATGGAGGCGTTCTTTGGCAATGCCTTCAACAAGGAGGGGCTCGACGCCAAGACGCGGCTGATGCTGACGCTCGCGGGTCTGACCATGCAGGGCGCGCAGGCCGATACGGCGCTGCGCCAGACCGTGCGCCACCTGCTCGAGGTGGGGGCCACGAACCAGGAAATCGTCGAGGCGATCGGGCAGATGTCCATGTTCGCCGGAATACCCGCCATGACCCGCGCGCTAGAACTTGCGCGCGAGGTGCTGGAAGAGAATGAGGACAAGGACACATGACCGTCTTCGCCTTTTACATGTTCGCACTCGGCGTGATCGCCGGGGGGCTGTTCACCGTGATTTCCCGGAACCCGGTGCATTCGGTCCTGTGGCTGATCCTGGCCTTCCTCAGCTCGGCGGGGCTTTTCGTGCTGCTGGGCGCGGAATTCGTCGCGATGCTGCTGGTCATCGTCTACGTGGGGGCGGTCGCTGTGCTGTTCCTCTTCGTGGTGATGATGCTGGACATCGACTTTGCCCAGCTCAAGGCCGAGATGGCCCGCTACCTGCCGCTGGCGCTGCTGATCGCCGTGGTGATCCTGATGGAGTTTTCCATGGCCTTCGGGGTCTGGACCACGGCCGAAGGGGTCGAGGTCGCGCAGGGGATCGACCAGATCGCGCCGCCGGTCGCGCCCAACACCGCGCTGCTGGGCGAGGTGCTCTATGACAAGTACTTCCTGCTGTTCCAGCTGTCGGGCCTGATCCTGCTGGTCGCCATGATCGGCGCCATCGTGCTGACCATGCGCCACCGCAAGGACATCAAGCGCCAGAACGTCCTGGCCCAGATGTACCGCGACCCGGCCAAGGCGATGGAGCTGCGCGACGTGAAACCGGGGCAGGGGCTCTGACATGCACCTGGGCGGCGCCGGGCTTGCTGGCCTCGCCCTGCTATACCCGGTCAAGATCCTGGTCGGGCTGAGACTTTATAGATGGCTGCGCGCCTGGCGTGGCCGGACGACGGAAAGACAATAGGGCAAAGGCCCAGAGGGACGACATGATCGGACTGGAACATTACCTCACGGTGGCCGCGACGCTGTTCGTCATCGGCATCTTCGGCATCTTCCTGAACCGGAAGAACGTCATCATCCTGCTGATGTCGATCGAACTGATCCTGCTGTCGGTCAACATCAACCTGGTGGCCTTCTCGTCCTTCCTGGGCGACCTGGTGGGCCAGGTCTTCACCCTCTTCGTCCTGACGGTGGCGGCGGCCGAGGCGGCGATCGGGCTTGCGATCCTGGTCTGCTTCTTCCGCACCCGCGGCACGATTGCCGTCGAAGATGTCAACGTGATGAAAGGCTGACGCCCCATGGAGACGATCATTCTCTTTGCCCCGCTGGTGGGCGCGATCATCGCGGGCTTCGGCTGGCGGATCATCGGCGACAAGGGCGCGCAATGGCTGACCACCGGCCTGCTGTTCCTGGCCGCGCTGCTGTCGTGGATCGTGTTCCTGTCCTTCGACGGGGAAACGCAGCACATCAACATCCTGCGCTGGATCGAAAGCGGCACGCTGCAGACCAACTGGGGCATCCGCCTTGACCGGCTGACCGCGATCATGCTGATCGTCGTGACCACCGTCTCGGCGCTCGTGCACCTCTATTCCATGGGCTACATGGCCCATGACGACAATTTCGGCCATCACGAGAGCTACCGGCCGCGGTTCTTTGCCTACCTGTCGTTCTTCACCTTCGCCATGCTGATGCTGGTGACCAGCGACAACCTGGTGCAGATGTTCTTTGGCTGGGAAGGGGTCGGCGTTGCCTCCTACCTGCTGATCGGCTTCTATTACCGCAAGCCAAGCGCCAATGCCGCCGCGATCAAGGCCTTCGTGGTCAACCGGGTGGGTGACTTCGGGTTCGCGCTCGGCATCTTCGCGCTGTTCTTCCTGGTCGACTCGATCAAGATGGATGACGTCTTTGCCGCCGGCCCGATGCTGGCCGAGACGCAGGTGTCGTTCCTGTGGGGCGAATGGAACGCGGCCAACCTGATCGCCGTGCTGCTGTTCATCGGCGCGATGGGCAAGTCGGCGCAGCTGATCCTGCACACCTGGCTGCCGGACGCGATGGAAGGCCCGACCCCGGTGTCGGCGCTGATCCACGCCGCGACCATGGTGACGGCGGGCGTCTTCCTTGTCTGCCGCATGTCGCCGATCTTTGAATACGCACCCGAGGCGCTGATGTTCGTCACCTTCCTGGGCGCCACGACGGCCTTCTTCGCCGCGACCGTGGGTCTGGTGCAGAACGACATCAAGCGCGTGATCGCCTATTCGACCTGTTCGCAGCTGGGCTACATGTTCGTCGCCGCCGGCGTGGGCGTCTATTCGGTCGCGATGTTCCACCTGTTCACGCACGCCTTCTTCAAGGCGATGCTGTTCCTTGGCGCCGGCTCGGTCATCCACGGGATGCACCACGAGCAGGACATGCGGAACTACGGCGGTCTGCGCAAGAAACTGCCCTATACCTTCTGGGCGATGATGATCGGCACGCTGGCGATCACCGGCGTCGGCATCCCGCTGACCCACATCGGCTTTGCCGGCTTCCTGTCGAAGGACGCGGTGATCGAAAGCGCCTGGGCCGGGACCGCTGGTGGCTATGCCTTCTGGATGCTGGTCATCGCGGCGGCCTTCACCTCCTTCTACTCGTGGCGCCTGATCTTCCTGACCTTCTTCGGCAAGCCGCGCGGCGACAAGCACACGCATGAGCACGCGCATGAAAGCCCGATGGTCATGCTGGTGCCGCTGGGCGTGCTGGCGCTGGGGGCCGTGTTCTCGGGGATGATCTGGTACAACAGCTTCTTCGGCGACCATGACTCGGTGAACCGGTTCTTCGGCATTCCGACCCATGAGACGGTCGATGCCGGCCATGGCGAAGAGGCGGCCGCCGAGGATCACGGCGAAACCGCTGCCGCGGAGGATCACGGCGACGCGGCCGCCACCGAGGATCATGGCACCGCCGTGGCCGATCACGGCGCGGGCGTCGCCCCCGAGGGCGCGCTGTTCTTCCACCCAGACAACCACACGATGGACGATGCGCACCATGCCCCGACCTGGGTCAAGGTGAGCCCCTTCATAGCCATGCTCGGGGGCCTTCTGGTCGCGCTCTGGTTCTACGTCTGGGATACCTCCATGCCCAAGCGCGTGGCCGAGACGAACCCGGTCCTCTACCGCTTCCTGCTGAACAAGTGGTATTTCGACGAGATCTACGATGCCATCTTCGTCCAGCCCTCCAAGGCCATCGGACGCTTTTTGTGGAAGCGCGGGGACGGAAACGTCATCGACGGGTCCATCAACGGGGTCGCCATGGGCATCGTGCCCTTCCTGACCCGCCTGGCTGGCAAGGCCCAGTCCGGGTACATCTTTACCTACGCCTTCGCGATGGTGATCGGTCTTGCCGCCCTCATCACCTGGATTACGCTCGCCGGAGGGGCACACTGATATGGATAACCTGCTTTCCATCGTCACCTTCATTCCCGCGCTGGCTGCCCTGATCCTGGGCGTGTTCCTGCGGGGCGATGATGAGGCCGCGGCCAAGAACGCCAAGTGGCTGGCGCTGTTCGCGACCTCGGTGACCTTCCTGATCTCGCTGTTCATCCTGGCGCAGTTCGACCCTTCGGACACCGGCTTCCAGATGGTGGAAGAGGGCGAATGGCTGCTGGGTCTCAAGTACAAGATGGGCGTCGACGGGATCTCGGTGCTTTTCGTGCTACTGACCACCTTCATGATGCCGCTGACCATCGCCGCGTCCTGGGACGTCAAGGTGCGGGTCAAGGAATACATGATCGCCTTCCTGCTGCTGGAAACGCTCATGCTGGGCGTGTTCATGGCGCTGGACCTGGTGCTCTTCTACCTCTTCTTCGAGGCGGGGCTGATCCCGATGTTCCTGATCATCGGCATCTGGGGCGGGGCGAACCGCATCTATGCTTCGTTCAAGTTCTTCCTCTACACCTTCCTCGGCTCGGTGCTGATGCTGGTGGCCATGGTCGCGATGTTCGCCGACGCGGGCACCACCGACATCGCCGTGCTGCTGACGCATGAGTTCGGGTCCGAAAGCTTCAGCCTGCTGGGCATCCAGATCGTCGGCGGGATGCAGACGCTGATGTTCCTCGCCTTCTTCGCCAGCTTTGCCGTCAAGATGCCGATGTGGCCGGTCCACACCTGGCTGCCCGATGCGCACGTCCAGGCGCCGACCGCGGGCTCGGTCGTGCTGGCCGCGATCCTGCTCAAGATGGGTGGCTACGGCTTCCTGCGCTTCTGCCTGCCGATGTTCCCCGTGGGGTCCGAGGTGCTGGCGCCGCTGGTGCTGTGGATGTCGGCCATCGCCATCGTCTACACCTCGCTGGTGGCCCTCGTGCAGGAGGACATGAAGAAGCTGATCGCCTATTCCTCGGTCGCCCACATGGGTTACGTGACCATGGGCATCTTCGTGGTGAACCAGCAGGGGATCGACGGCGCCATCTTCCAGATGCTGTCGCACGGCTTCATCTCGGGCGCGCTGTTCCTTTGCGTCGGCGTGATCTACGACCGGATGCACACCCGCGAGATCGACGCCTATGGCGGCCTCGTGAACCGGATGCCGGTCTACGCGCTGCTGTTCATGTTCTTCACCATGTCGAACGTCGGCCTGCCGGGCACCTCGGGCTTCATCGGGGAATTCCTGACGCTCATGGGCGCCTTCCAGGAAAACACCTGGGTCGCGGCCGTGGCGACGTCCGGCGTGATCTTCTCGGCGGCCTATGCGCTCTGGCTCTACCGCCGGGTGGTGATGGGGGATCTGATCAAGGAAAGCCTCAAGTCGATCACCGACATGACGGCCCGCGAAAAGTGGATCTTTGCGCCGCTGGTCGCGATGACCCTGCTGCTGGGCGTCTACCCCGCGCTGGTCACCGACATCATCGGCCCCTCGACCGAGGCGCTGGTCGACGATTATGACACCGCCATTGCGGCGTTCGAGCCTCAGGCCGCGACCCAGGTCGCCGCCGGCGGCCACTGACGGAGAGAGAGAATGATCGGTTCTGATCTGAACATCATCCTGCCCGAGATCATCCTGTCGCTCTTTGCGATGGGGGCGCTGATCGGGGCAGTCTATTCCGGCAAGGACGCGCTGGCGCCGGTGCTGACCTGGGCCTCGGCCGCGGTCATGGCCGTGGTCGCCATCTGGATCGGCATCTCGGGCGAGGGCACGCAGACCGCCTTTGACGGGATGTTCAACGACGACGGCTTTGCCCGCTTTGCCAAGGTGGTCATCCTGCTTTCGGGCGCCGCGGTGCTGCTGATGAGCCAGGATTACATGGCGCGCCGCGGCCTCTTGCGGTTCGAATACCCGGTGCTGATCGTGCTGGCCTCGGTCGGCATGATGGTCATGGTCTCGGCCGGTGACCTGATCGCCCTCTACATGGGTCTCGAGCTGCAATCGCTGGCGCTTTACGTCGTCGCGTCGCTGCGCCGCGACTCTGTGCGCTCGACCGAAGCGGGCCTGAAGTACTTCATCCTCGGCGCGCTCAGCTCGGGCCTGCTGCTCTATGGCGCCTCGCTGGTCTACGGCTTCGCCGGCTCGACCACCTTCGACGGCATCATCGCCGCGGCGGGCGAAGAGGCATCGCTGGGCCTGCTCTTCGGTCTCGTGCTGGTGATCTGCGGCCTGGCGTTCAAGGTCTCGGCCGTGCCGTTCCACATGTGGACCCCGGACGTCTACGAAGGCTCACCCACGCCGGTCACCGCCTTCTTTGCCACCGCGCCGAAAGTGGCGGCCATGGGCCTTTTCGCCCGGGTGCTGCATGACGCCTTTGGCGGCGTGATCGCCGACTGGCAGCAGGTGCTGGCGATCCTGTCGCTGCTGTCGATGTTCCTTGGCGCCATCGCCGCCATCGGTCAGAACAACATCAAGCGCCTGATGGCCTATTCGTCGATCGCCCACATGGGCTACGCGCTGATGGGCCTTGCATCGGGCACGGTCTTCGGCGTGCAGGCGATGCTGATCTACATGGCGATCTACGTGACCATGAACGTCGGCACCTTTGCCTTCATCCTGTCGATGGAGAAGGACGGCACCCCGGTGACGAGCATCTCGGCGCTGAACAATTACTCCAAGAAAGAGCCGGGCAAGGCGCTGGCCGTGCTGGTTCTGATGTTCAGCCTGGCCGGTGTGCCGCCGCTGGTCGGCTTCTTCGGCAAGCTCTACGTGCTGCGCGCCGCCTACGAGGGCGGGCTGGCCTGGCTGGCCGTCGCGGGCGTGGTCGCATCCGTGATCGGGGCGTTCTACTACCTGCGGATCGTGTTCTACATGTACTTCGGCGAAGAGCGCGAAGATGCGCTGGACAAGACCCGGTCGCCGATTCTCTGGGGCATGTTGATGGCTTCGGCGCTGCTGATGGTCGTGGGGGTCGTGAACCTCTTTGGCATCGAGGGCGTGGCCCAGGCCGCGGCCGCCACGCTGGTGAACTGATCCGGCTTTTCAGAACATCTGCGCGGCTTTCGCGCAGGGAACACCTCGGCGGCGCCCACTGGGCGCCGTCTCGGTTTTCTTGCCTCCGGCGGGAGTTTATCGGCACAATGAAGCGGGATCTGGCGCGGTGACCTGGCCGGCGGGATATGGCCGGCGGGTGCTGGCCGAGGTGGACAGCACCAATGCCGAGGCCGCGCGCATCGCGGCGCAGCTGGCGGGGCCGGAATGGATCCTCGGGCTGCGCCAGACGGCCGGGCGCGGGCGCCGGGGGCGGCCCTGGGTCGACCCCGTGGGCAATTTCGCCGGCACTCTGGTCATGCGGCCGACCGAGGGGCCGGAGGTCGTGGCGCTGCGGTCCTTCGTGGCCGCGCTTGCGCTTTACGACGCGCTGGCGGGCCTGCCGGGGCTGGCGGGGCAGGTGACCCTGAAATGGCCGAACGACGTGTTGCTGGCGGGCGGTAAGGTCGCCGGCATCCTGCTGGAAAGCGCGGGCGGCCCGTCGGGCATGAGCTATCTCGCCATCGGGATCGGCGTGAACCTCGCCTCGGCCCCGGACGTGGCCGACCTGCCGGACGGCGCCGTCGCGCCGGTCTCGGTCGCCGGCCTGACGGGCCAGGTCGTCGGTCCCGAGGATTTCCTTAATCGTCTCGCCCCGGCCTATGCGGAATGGGAGAGCCGGTTCGCCACCTATGGCTTTGCCCCCATCCGCACGGCCTGGCTGGCCCGCGCGGCCCGGCTGGGAGAGCGGATCACCGCACGCACCGGACGCGAAACCCTCACGGGCCTCTTCGAGACGGTGGACGCGCAGGGCAACCTGTGTCTTAACACGGCCCAAGGGCGGCGGGCGATCCCCGCGGCCGACGTGTTCTTCGAAGGGGGCTGAGACATGCTGCTGTGCATCGACACCGGGAATACCAACACCGTGTTCTCGATCTGGGACGGGGAGGAGTTTCTCTGCACCCTGCGGACCTCGACGCACCATGCGCGCACGGCCGATGCCTATTTCACCTGGTTCTCGACGCTGGTCGACCATTACGGGATCAAGCCCGACATCACCGATGTCATCATCTCGAGCACGGTACCGCGCGTCGTCTTCAACCTGCGGGTCTTTGCCGACCGGTTCTTTGGCTGCCGCCCGATGGTGGTGGGCAAGCCGGACTGCCTGTTGCCGCATCCGCCGCGGGTCGATGCGGGCACGACCGTGGGTCCCGACCGGCTGGTGAACACCGCCGGTGCCTTCGACCGCCATGGCGGCGACATCATCGTGGTCGATTTCGGCACCGCGACTACCTTCGATGTGGTCGACCACGACGGGGCCTATGTCGGCGGGGTCATCGCGCCCGGCGTGAACCTCAGCCTCGAGGCGCTGCACATGGCCGCCGCCGCGCTGCCGCACGTGGATATTTCCAAGCCGGAGGCGGTCGTCGGCCGTAACACCATCGACTGCATGCAATCGGGGATTTTCTGGGGCTATGTCGGCCTGGTCAAAGAGATCTGCGCCCGCATCAAGGCCGAGCGCGACCGCAAGATGCAGATCATCGCGACCGGGGGTCTTGCGCCCCTCTTTCAACAAAGCGTCGAGCTGTTCGACGCCTTCGAGGACGATCTGACCATGCATGGTCTGACCGTCATCCACGCCTACAACAAGGAGCACGGGACACTTGGCTAAGGAGCGCTTGATCTACCTGCCACTCGGCGGCGCCGGCGAAATCGGCATGAACGCCTATGTCTACGGCTACGGCGCCCCCGGCAAGGAGCGGCTGATCCTGGTCGACCTCGGGGTCACTTTCCCCGACATGGACGGCTCGCCCGGGGTCGACCTGATCTTTCCCGACATCGCCTGGCTGCGCGAGAACCGCGACCGGCTCGAGGCGATCTTCATCACCCATGCGCACGAGGACCACGTGGGCGCCATCGGGCACCTTTGGGGCGACCTTGGCGCTCCGGTGCATGCGCGGGCCTTCACGGCCAACATCGCGCGCCGCAAGATGGACGAACGGGGCCATCCCGACCGCACCGTCCGCACGGCAAGCGCCTGGCCCGAGACGGTCAAGGCGGGGCCGTTCGAGGTTGGCTTCCTGCCGATCTCGCATTCGATCCCCGAAAGCTCGGCCCTGGTGATCGACACGCCCGTGGGGCGGCTGCTGCACACCGGCGATTTCAAGATCGACCCGACGCCGATCGTGGGCGAGGCGTTCGACCCCGAAGCGTTCAAGGCAGTGGCCAAGGACGGCGTCAAGGCGCTGATCTGCGATTCCACCAACGTCTTCTCGCCCCAGCCGGGGCGGTCCGAGGCGTCGATCGGCAGCGAGATCGAGGGGCTCATTGCCCGCGCGCCGGGCATGGTGGTGGCGACGACCTTTGCGTCCAACGTGGCGCGGGTCAAGACGCTGGCCGAGGCGGGCGTGCGCGCCGGCCGCTCGATCTGCCTGCTGGGGCGGGCGATGCGGCGCATGATCGAGGCTTCGGTCGAGACTGGCGTGCTGAAGGATTTCCCCAGCGTGATCGGGCCCGAGGATGCGCTGTCGCTGCCGCGCGAGAACGTCATGCTGATCGTGACCGGCAGCCAGGGCGAACGCCGGGCGGCCAGCGCGCAGCTGGCCAATGGCAAGTACAACGGGATCACGATGAAGGAAGGGGACATGTTCCTGTTCTCGTCCAAGACGATCCCGGGCAACGAACGCGGCGTGATCCGGATCATGAACCAGTATTCGGAAATGGGCGTGGACGTTGTCGATGACGATGGCGGCAAGTACCACGTCTCGGGCCACGCCAACCGGCCCGACCTCGAGACCATGCATGACCTCGTCAAGCCCGACATGCTGATCCCGATGCATGGCGAACACCGCCACCTGCGTGAACATGCGCGGCTGGGCGCGTCCAAGAACATCGCCTCGATGGTGGTGGTCAACGGGATGATGATGGACCTGACGGGCGATCAGCCGGTGGTGGCCGAGCATATCGAAACCGGGCGGGTATACCTCGACGGCACGGTGCAGATCGGCGCGCTGGACGGGATCGTGCGGGACCGGCTCCGCATGGCGCTGAACGGCCACGTGATGGTCAACGTGATCATCGACGAGGAGGGCGAGCCGCTGGGCGAGCCCTGGGTCGAGGTCATGGGCCTGGCCGAGACCGGCCGGTCGAACGCTCCGCTGATCGATGTGCTGGAAGAAGACCTGTCGCAATACATCGGCCGGGCGGGGGCCAAGACCCTGCGCGACGACGACAAGCTCGAGGAAGGCATCCGGCGGGCGGTGCGGCAGTCCAGCCTGGACGAGATCGGCAAGAAGCCGCAGGTCACGGTGGTGATCTCGCGCCTCGAGTGATCCCGCAACAGTCTTCTGTCGAAGAATGTTGCGGCGCCCGGACCGGGGCCGAAGCGAAGGGCCGTCCCATGGGGGCGGCCCTAAATACTTCGTCAGAAGAATTTAGGGCAGTGGCCGTGGACCTTTCCGTGCCGCGAGACGTTGACCTTGGAACGGCCCGATGGCCGCGACACAAGGAGGTCACCATGATCAAGAAGCACGCATCCGCCAACTGGAAGGGCAGCCTGACCGAGGGCACCGGCACCATCTCGACAGAATCCGGGGTGCTTGACGCTGCAAACTACGGCTTCAAGAAGCGGTTCGAGGGCGAGCCCGGCTCGAACCCCGAAGAACTGATCGGCGCCGCCCATGCGGCCTGTTTCTCGATGGCGCTGTCGATGATCCTGGGCCAAGGCGACATGGAAGCCGCCGACATCTCGACCAAGTCGACCATCTCTATGGACAAGGAAGGCGAGGGCTTCGCGATCAAGACAGCCCATCTGGACGTCACCATCGACTTGCCCGGCGGCGACAAGGCCGCGGTGCTCGAGGCGGCCGAGACGGCCAAGGCCAATTGCCCCGTGTCCAAGCTGCTGAACTGCGAGATCACGATGGAGGCGCGGGTCGCCTGAGGGGCCCGCACCAACCGAAACGACAAAGGCCGCGTCATGGGACGCGGCCTTTTTCATGTGAAGCAAACGGCTGTCAGCTGGTGCGGCGCTCGTCGAAGCTGAGGGCGATGAAGCCGGGCAGGTGATCGCCAAGGCCGACGACCTCCTTGTCAGATCCACGCCCGCGCGACCGGGGCGGTTCGCGGCGGTTGTCGCTCCGGGGCTCGGGCTTCGCATCGGCCCTGGGTTCGGGCTTCGCTTCGGTCCTCGGTTCGGGCTTGGCCTCGGGCGCGGCCTCCGCCTTGGGGGCGTCCTGCACCGGGGCGTCTGCCGCCTCGGCCTTGGCCGCGCCCGGTTCCTTCACGCTGTCCTTGCGGCTGCTGCTGCGGCTCCGGCTGCGTGCGGGTTTCTTCTCGGCCGGCTTGACCTCGTCCCCGTCGCTGTCGTCGCTCGCGGCGCCCTTCACCGGGCTCTCGAGGCGCGGGATCGGCTTCTGAAGCAGCGCCTCGACTGCATCGAAGTTCTTTTCATCGCGCGGCACGACGATGGTGATCGCCTTGCCTTCGCGCCCGGCCCGGCCCGTGCGGCCGATGCGGTGCACGTAATCCTCGGCGTGGCCGGGGACGTCGAAGTTGAACACATGGCTGACCGCAGGCACGTCGAGCCCGCGCGCCGCCACGTCCGATGCGATCAGCAGGCGGAGCGAGCCGTCGCGGAAGCCATCCAGCGTCCTGGTGCGCTGCGACTGGTCGAGATCCCCGTGGATCGGCGCAGCGTCATAGCCGTATTTCTTGAGGCTCTTGGCCACCACGTCCACGTCGACCTTGCGGTTGCAGAAGATGATCGCGTTGGTGCACTTGTCGCCCTCAGCATCGATCAGTTCGCGCAGTAGACGGCGCTTTTCGCTGGCCTCGCGGTCCTTCCGGCTGCCCTTGAAGAAGACGGCCGCCTGCTCGATCGTCTCGGAGGCGGTCGCCTGGCGGGCGACCTCGATCCGCGCGGGGCCGGACAGGAAGGTGTTGGTGATGCGTTCGATCTCGGGCGCCATCGTGGCCGAGAAGAACAGCGTCTGCCGGGTGAAGGGGGTCAGCGAGAAGATCTTCTCGATATCCGGGATGAAGCCCATGTCGAGCATCCGGTCGGCTTCGTCCACCACCATGATCTGCACGCCGGTCAGCAGCAGCTTGCCACGCTCGAAATGGTCGAGCAGCCGGCCGGGGGTGGCGATCAGCACGTCGACGCCCTTGTCGATCAGCGCGTCCTGTTCCTTGAACGAAACGCCGCCGATCAGCAGCGCCTTGGTCAGCTTCACGTGCTTGGCGTAGGTGTCGAAGTTCTCGGCCACCTGGGCCGCCAATTCGCGCGTGGGGCACAGCACCAGGCTGCGCGGCATGCGCGCGCGGGCGCGGCCGCGGGCCAGCATGGTGATCATGGGAAGGGTGAAGCTGGCGGTCTTGCCGGTGCCGGTCTGGGCGATGCCCAGGACGTCGCGTCCTTCGAGCGCGGGCGGGATCGCGCCCGCCTGGATCGGGGTCGGCGTTTCGTAGCCGGCCTCTTCGATGGCTTTAAGGACTTTGGGGTTCAGGTTCAGGTCTGAGAACTTTGTCATGAGTATCCGTACTTTACGGACACGATCATGGCCCGTAGCGTCGATGTGCCGGGCAGGCCCGGTCGGCCCCGTCAAGTGACGCTTGCGCCCCGCGCGCGACCCTTACACGGAATCCGCCGCACAGGTCAATGCAACAGGCGATTCCACAGGAAATGGCGGGTAGATGCAGGGCGACCGGCGCCTTTTCGGCAACATTCTGGCCGATGTCCGGGCTTGCGCAGGCGCGCCGCTGCGCCGGTGATCGCAGCGACGGAGCCCGACGTGGACATGACCGACCCGCCGCCGGTGCACACCGATTTCTCAGACGAACCGGCGCGGCTGGCAATGTTGGCGGGCCTTTGACCCCCGTCAGGTGCCCGGGAACTGCGCCAGCCGTTTCGCGTCGAGCCCGAGGTCGATGCGGCGCAGCAGTCCCTCGGCCTCGAGCCGCGCCTGCGTGTCGGGCGTGGCCAGGCACACCTCGTCGTAAAAGGCGCGCAGGCCGGCTTCGCCTTCGGTCTCCATCAGCCCGGTGAACAGCTCGTGCAGCGTCAGTCCGCCCTGGTTGCGCCAGACCGGCGCGCGCAGCTCGGCCCGGTAGGATCCCTTGTCGAGACGGTAGTCGAAGCGGCCTCGCCAGGCCTCCCAGCTTTCGGCATGCATGTGGCAAAGCGCCAGATCGCCCAGCTCGACCTGGCCCGGGTTTTCGTCGTCATCGAGATAGGCGTTGTGGATCTTGACCCGCATCCCGATCCCGGCGCGGAAAAACACCTTGCCCTGAACATGGCTCAGAAAGCCACCGGACAGGTGCTGCCCCCAGGTCGGATAGGCGCGGGCGGCGGCGGCCTGCCGCGCCTTCTGGTCGACGTGAAACCCCTTGAAACAGGTCGCGGGGGCGGTCGGATGGGCCGGGTCCTCGGCCAGCGCCTCGATCGGGCGGACGCGGGCGGCCAGGCAGGTGACGGGCACGGCGTCGAGCGCGGCCGAGACGTCGCCCACCAGGAACTCGTCCACGTCGATATGGATCAGCCAGTCGCATTCCGGGTTGCGGTTGCAGGCGTGACGCGCGTTCATCACCTGCCGCGCCTGGTGCTTGTCGGGGCGGCCCTTGCGCTTGGCCCACCATTCGGCGCCCGTTTCGACCACCTTCAGCTGCTTGTGCCCCTTGAGCGCCTTGGCGGTCACCGGATCGCCGTCATCGAGGTAGAGGTAGATGCGATGCGCCCCGGCGCTCAGGTGATGGGCGACGAAGTTCAGGATATCCCGCGTTGGCGCCTTTACGGTCGCGATGATCCCCCAGCTGGGCGGCTGGCCCGGGCCGGGGATGTCGGTGCTGTCGGGGTCGTATTCGGGAGCGTCCATCATCAGACCATGCCCGGCGCGGCGTGCACCCTCAAGGCCCCAGTTCGATGCGCCAGTCGGGCTGTTCGCCCAGCCAGTCGAACAGGTCGTCATAAGCCTGCCGGTTGGCGCGGGCCCAGGCCATCGCCGGTTCGATGTCGCGCAGGCTGTCGAGCATCGGGATCTCGACCCCGGCCGAGGCAAAGATGCCCTCGATCTTGTGGCTGTTGCCCCGGGTCGAGACAAAGGGCACCCGGGCCTTGCAGGCCGCGTAGACCGCGTGGTGGCGGCCCGTGATCAGCATCTCGTTGCGTTTCAGCAGCGTCACCATCTGGTTCCAACTCAGCTTGCGCATGTCGACGTAAGGCAGCTTGCGCAGGGGGCCGCCGTTCAGGATCACGAATGCGCCAAGGTCCTGCGAGTAGAAGTCGGTGAGCAGCACCTTGCCCTTGGGCGCAAAGGGCATGGGCACCGTCTTGACCGGGGCGGAGTAGGACAGGTCGGGGATGACCTGCGCCTCGATCCCGTGGTTCTCGCGCAGGTCGATCTGGCTGAGTTTCTCTCTCACGACGATCTGGTCGAGCCGTTTGAGAACGTGGTCGTAGGCGTTGGAATTCTGCTGCCAGAGCGTGTTGATCAGCAGGACCTTGCGGCCGCTGTCCAGCGCGCTTTCCATCAGCTTCATCTTGTTGACGAAGGCCGGGGTGTCGTGGTGCATCGACCCTTCGCCGTTGACCACAAGCACCTCGTACTCGTCGCCGTCCACCAGCACGCCGTGGCCCCGGATCTTGCGCTTGATGTAATCGGCGACGGCCGCTGATCCGCAATGGTACTTGGCGTGATCCCCGGCAAGCTTGAACCGCAGCGCCTTCATGGGGGCGGCCTGGGGCTGCTCTTGTCGGGGGGCGGCTGGCAGGGGGCGATCATTGGTCATTTCGGCCTCGGTCAGGCTGTCGAACAGGAGCTTCTCTCCGGTCCAGTTGTGCCGGAACGACGGAGAGGTCTTCCGGGCGAAATTGGCGGAGCTGCGGTTCTCTCCGATCTGATCGGTCAGGCCGAACCCGTAGAACGACAGGCCCGAAGCTCCGCCACGGGCCGAGAGCAGCGACAGGATGATCTGCAGGCCGGAACTGGACGGCGCACCCAGGGCCTCGATCAGCCGGGTCTCGTCGGCTTCGGGCACACGGGCCAGCTGGTACCCGTCGGCGATCAGCCCGTGCATCTGCGCAACGCTGGGGTTCTGCCGCATCATGTCGAGCCCGGTGACGATGGCGGCCTCAAGCGACGCCTCGGCCTTGCGGACAAGGCGGACGGTATCGGTGTTGCAGACGATGATCGAGGTGCGCGCGCCGTAATCGGCGCGGCTCGGCGCGGGTACACTGGCAAGGTTGAACCGGATTACGACATTATGGGCGTCGATTTCGGGCCCCTTGCCAAGCCCGCGCTCTTTCGGCGAATTGCCGACGACGGCCACGCTCAGGTGCGGGTCTGACAGGCGCTGCCAAAGGCTGTCCGATGCCGCGCGCAGGTGCTGGGCCACTGCGTCGGCGCGGCGAATGGCGGGCGTGTCGGCCCAGCCGTGCCGGATGGCCTGCGCGGCGATATCCGGCGCGCGGGCGATTTCGCGGCGGTTGCGCTTGTCTGACAGGATGCGCGCGATCTCGGGCGTGTCCTCTTGGCGGTTCAGCAGGATCCCGGCCCCGCCGACCTTGAAGGCGCGGGCGGCCTTCCAGTGAAACGCCCGCGACCGGGTCAGCGCGCGGATCAGCCTGTCACGCGCCCGGTCATCGAAGGCGCCCGCGATCTCGAGCATCCGGTAGGCGCGCAGGGCGGCGGTCGGGCCCAGCCCGGCCGCAAGGTAGCCGGGCAGCGCGCCGATCTGGTCCGGGCCGAACAACCCGTACTTCCACCATTGGACGACCAGCCCCTCGCGCGCCGCGCGCCGCCGGTCCGGATCCAGCGCACGCCAGGGGCGCTCGGCCTCGGCAAAGCGGCCCTGCGCGGCCATCCAGTTGGTCGAGACGGTGAGGAACCGCAGCGCCTGCTGGGTGGCCATGGGGACATGGGTCCGGGCCACGGCCACGCATCCGTCCTGCGCGGATTGCACGTCGCCCGCCGCCGTCACCTGTTGCGCTTGCCGCTTGACAGACGGCGCGCCGATCAGGGCGCGGGCAACATGGATCCGCGGCCGGGGTGTCATCTCAGACCATCATTTCCTTGGTCGCCGACAGGGTCACGTCCGGGTAGTCCCGCTCGATCCGGTCGATGTCCCATTGCAGGCGCGTGAGATACACGATGTCGCCGTCATGGTCGTGGCTGATGTGCTGCTTGTTGACGGTGCAGAACTTGTCCACGGCCGCTTTCGGCCCCGTGACCCATCTCGCGCTCGTGAACTGCGACGGCTCGAAGCGGACGGGCAGGCCGTATTCCAGCTCGATCCGGCTGGCCAGCACCTCGAATTGCAGCGCGCCCACGACGCCGACGATGAAGCCCGAGCCGAAGGCGGGCTTGAAGACCTTGGCCGCGCCTTCCTCGGCGAACTGCATCAGCGCCTTTTCCAGATGCTTGGCCTTCATCGGATCGCCCGCACGGCAGTTCTGCAAGAGCTCCGGCGCGAAGGAGGGGATCCCGCTGGCGCGCAGTTGCTCGCCCTCGGTCAGCGTGTCGCCGATGCGCAGCTGGCCATGGTTCGGGATGCCGATGATGTCTCCGGCCCAGGCCTCCTCGGCCAGTTCGCGGTCCGAGGCGAGGAAGAGCACGGGGTTCGTCACCGCCATCTGTTTCTTGGACCGGACGTGCAGCAGCTTCATGCCGCGCTCGAAGTGACCCGAGGCCAGGCGAACAAAGGCGACCCGGTCGCGATGCTTGGGATCCATGTTCGCCTGGACCTTGAAGACAAAGCCGGAAACCTTTGTTTCCTCGGGAGAAATCTGCCGAGGCTCGGCGCGCTGCGGCTGCGGCTCGGGCCCGTAGGTGGCGATGCCGTCCATCAGTTCCTTGACGCCGAAGGAGTTGATCGCCGAGCCGAACCAGATCGGGGTCATGTGCCCTTCGAGCACCGATTGCGGGTCGAGCGTCGGCAAGAGCTCGCGCGCCATCTCGACCTCTTCCTTCAACTGCTCGAGCAGCCGGGCGGGCACATGTTCGGCCAGTTTCGGATCGTCGAGGCCGTTGATCTCGATAGACTCCGCCACGCGGTTGCGGTCCGCCTTGTCGATCAGCTCGAGCCGGTCGCGCAAGAGGTCATAGCAGCCGATGAAATCCTGCCCCATGCCGATGGGCCAGCTGGCGGGCGTCACGTCGATGGCCAGGTTTTCCTGGATCTCGTCGATGATGTCGAAGGTGTCGCGGCTTTCGCGGTCCATCTTGTTGCAGAAGGTCAGGATCGGCAGGTCGCGCAACCGGCAGACCTCGAACAGCTTGCGGGTCTGGCTTTCCACACCCTTGGCGCCGTCGATCACCATGACCGCCGCGTCCACGGCTGTGAGCGTGCGGTAGGTGTCCTCGGAAAAGTCGCTGTGGCCGGGCGTATCGACGAGGTTGAACCGGAAGCTCTTGTAATCGAAGGACATCGCCGAGGCGGAGACCGAGATCCCCCGGTCCTTCTCCATCTGCATGAAGTCCGACCGCGTGCGCCGCGCCTCGCCCTTGGCGCGGACCTGTCCGGCCATCTGGATCGCCCCGCCGAAGAGCAGGAACTTTTCAGTCAGCGTGGTCTTGCCGGCGTCGGGGTGCGAGATGATCGCAAAGGTCCGGCGGCGGGCGATTTCGGGCGGAAGGGAGGGGCGATTGTCCAGCATGAGCGGCGTATAGGGCGCGGCCGGTTTCTTGGCAAGATCGTGGGACGGGGCGGCGCTATTTCAGCAGCTTGGGGAGGTACTCGATCCATTTGGCAAGCCAGGCCAGTTCGCCGGGCTGTATGCCGGCCAGTTGGTTCACTTTTCAGAAATCGCGAGAGCCACGGGCAGGCGAAGCTGTCCCATTTCCCAGATTGTCACGTTTCTTTTTTCCATCCCCTTACTGCAGGATAAGCCACCATCCACAGTGAAAAGGCAAACAACATCCAAACAAGCATATCGGACGCATCCGGAATCCCCACGAATATCAGGAGAATTAGGGTCAGGACTCATAGCCAGTAGATGACGATTGCGGCGAGGGCGATGGCTGAGAGGAAGACCTTCGGGCATCTGTCGTATC
>NZ_JAIMID010000012.1 GCF_019966535.1 Mesobacterium pallidum
GCGATCGGTGCGATCATCGCTCTACCGCGGCCGAAATGCGGCATCAGAGCCGCAGCTGCGTGATGTTCAGGGGCGACGAAGTAGGCGATGCCGGGCGGCGCAGTCCCGCCCCAGGGCCGGTCATCCCGGAGGTAGGTCCAGATCCGGCCCTCCTTCACGCCCTTGCCCAGGCCTTCGAGCCGCCTGGCCCGATCGAGCACCCGCACGCCCTGGCCGCACCAGTCGACGAGCGTCGAGGCCGGGATCTCCGCCCCCATGCGAGCGAAGATCTCGTTCTGTCGATACAGGGGCAGATGGTCGTCGAACTTGGAGACGAGGATGTGCGCCAGTAGACCGGGTCCCGCCATGCTGCGCGGGATCGGCCGCGAAGGCGCCGGGGTCTGGGTGATCTTCTCGCATCGTCGGCAGGACTTCTTCGGGCGCGCCGTCTCGATCACCTTCAGCCGCGCGCTGATCAGCTCGAGGATCTCGCTCATGTCTTCACCGACGAGCCGCAGTTCGCCCCCGCAGTCGGGGCAGGCATCACCGGGGTCGAGCACGATGCGCTCGCGGGGCGTTGCCTCCGAGACCTTCGGTTTTCGCCGCATGGAAGAAGGTTCCGCGACTGCGGGCTCTGCCTTCGGCTCCTCCTCGGGCTCCCGGGCGGCGGAAGCCGCGACCTCCAGCGCCTCGAGGGCCAGCTCGAGTTGTTCGATCTCGCGTTCGATCTTCTCCGAGCTTGCACCGAACTTCTGGCGCTGGAGCTTGGCGATCCGGATCTGGAGCGCCTGGACGAGGGCTTCGTGCGCCTTCAGGACGGCCGTAAGCCGTGTCGTCTCCGCCCGCATGGCCGCGTTCTCGGCCTCGAGCGCGGCGATCATTGCGCGCAACTTGGCAGGATCGTCAGGCGGAAGGGAGGCGGCTTCGGACATGCGGGACCTTACCATCCCGTGCGGTCCATAACCAGTAAAACAAGGGGGTTGAGAGAAGTATCAGCTCACCCGGGCCGGAGGCGCACCCCAGTCCGGACGGCGCCAGTCGATGCCTTCCCAGAGCATCGCCAGCTGCGCCGAGGTCAGCCTCACGGCGCCGTCTCCGGCGGCGGGCCACGGGAAGCGGCCTCGCTCCAGGACCTTGTAGTAGAGGCAGAACCCCTGACCATCCCAGTAGAGAAGCTTCAGCCGGTCTCCCCGGCGCCCACGGAACGCGAAGACCGCGCCGCTCGCCGGGTTTTGGCGCAGAACGTCCTGGGCGAGCGCGGCCAAACCGGCGATCCCCTTGCGCATGTCGGTGGGCGCGCAGGCCAAGTAGACCCGAACCCCCGTTCCCGGTCCGATCATGCCGCTTCCACCGCCCGGATCAATCGGGTCAGCACCTCTCCATCCATGCCGCTGTCGAACCTCAGGCAGCGGCCGTTGCTCAGCCGCAGTTCGACAGGGCCAGACCGTGACGGCGCGGATGCGCTTCCCGGCGCCTGAGCCCCGCTGAAATCCACCGGCAAGAAAACGGCCCCGCGATCCCGCGACCATAGGCCCTTCTTCTTCATATCGCGCCGCCAGCCGTAGATCTGGGAGCGCGTGATCTCGTGGCGCTGCGCGATCTGCGTCACCGACGCACCGCCGACGCCGACCTCCGACAGGATCTCGAGCTTCTCGTCTTCGCTCCACCGCCGGCGCCGCTCAACGCCCAGAACCTCGCCCAGCATGGCTCCTCCGAATAAGACACGTCGTTAAGGACGTCGTTATGCACGTGTCTTAGCTCAGAACCCCGCCGTCAGGCAGACGGTGTCAATCAGGTGGTTACCTTTGAGCTGTTTGATCACAGCCTTTCGCAGGCCGACAAGGCGCACCAATTTGCGACGGCGCGCACGCCTTTGAACCGCAGCGCGTTGAGCAACAACACCATAGTATCCGTTCAATTCCGGCAGGTCTTCGTCGGCATAGCCGTTGCGCTTGATGTCACGATGAATCGTCGAAACATGCCTGCCGATCTGCGCTGCTATCTCTCGTACAGGTATCTTAGCATTCAACATATCTTCAATCGTGCGCCGTTCACGCAGGTTTAGCTCTGTATGGACCATCTTTCATTCTCCTTGCTTTCCAGCAAGATAGGGGAAATTTCGCAACCCAGTTTAGAATGTGCCCCGCTACACAGAGCTTGTTGCAACCATCCAGAAATGTCACCGGCTGCGCAAAACAGAAACGTCACCAAGAGGCGTGACGTAAGCAAGGCTTAGCAGCCCGTAGACCCCAAATATCGGAGGGCAGAAAAGCCTTGCGGGGCTCAGGTCATAAACCGAGCTTTCGCCGCTCTTTCTTATTGTAGAATGCTTTGATGCCGTCTTCGCGCAGGATCTCTTCAAAGGCGCGCCAGGCGAGGCCATCACCGAAAAAGGGCGGGTTATCGGAAACCGTCAACGTGCCGAACTGGTTCTCCACGGACAGGATCCAGCCGGGATCGATGCTGGTCCGGTAGATCTCAACATCGAAATGATGCCCGTCGATGACGACGGATTGCGTGTAATCGGAGAAGATGATTTCTGGATCGTCGTCGGCAGTCATGCCTGCATTCTTGGGCCTATTCAGCCACGTGCACAATCTTCTTCTTGGCCCGCGACCCTGACGGTCGACCTGGTCTCCGGCCATTCGGTTTATAACCCATCTTCTCTGAATTGGTCCGCACCTTGGGCTTGGGTGGGGCGGCCTCCTGCATCTCTTTGATGTGTTCGAGGACAGCGCTCAGGCGTTTGTTGCTGGTGATAGCCGCATGGGTCACGCGCTGATCCATGTCGAAGATTTTGTAGGGCAGGGAACGGCCTTTCCAGCGCACCTCAAACCGGCCATCCACGAAGGCGTAGGTGTCTACATACTTGCCGACCAGGCCGCGTGTGATCTCGCTTTCCTCGAGCATGATCCGCTTGCGGTCATAGGAAAATGTAAGCTGCTTTCCGACGTATCGGTTCTCACGCCAGCACAGCACTTCCGCCAAACGATCCGGTTCCACATTCAGCGCCCGGTGCAGGTTGTCCGGTTTGGCCGGGGCCTTGGCAAACTTGGCGTTGAAGCGGGCCTTGAAGCCTTCCCGAAAGGCGTTTCCGGCCTCCATATTCGAAACACCTGCCAGTCTCAGCTCTTTGACAAGCCGGTCCTGAAGCGTGCGGTTGGCGCGTTCCACGCGGCCCTTCGCCTGGCTTGAGTTGGCGCACAAAATCTCAATGTTCAGCTCACTCAAAGCGCGCCCGAACTGGGTGATCCGCGCGCCGCCCTTGGCGTCTTCCTTGGCCACGCGAAACACCGTGTGCTTGCCACTGTAAAATGCAACCGGCCTCCCATGGGTATGCAGGTAGCTCTCAAGCGCTTCGAAGTAACTGAAGGTGCTCTCGGATTTGACAAACCGCAGGTCCATCAACGTGCTGGTGGCATCGTCGATGAACACGAGCAGGGTGCAGGGACCGCCCCGATCCTCGAACCAGCGGTGATCGGAGCCGTCAATTTGTATGAGCTCGCCAAAGCATTCTCTGCGCAATCTCGGCTGATGAAATGTACGACGCTGTTTGCGCGAAAGCCAAAGACCGTCTTCCTGCATCCACTTGCGAACCGTCTCGCGCGACACCTTGAACCCATGATGCTCGGCCAGCATCTCCGCTGCCAGGGTCGGCCCAAAGTCGGGATAGTTCTCTTTGATCAGCGACAGCGCGTAATCCCGTTTGGCTTTGTGGATGCGATTGTTCGGGGGTTTGCCACGTGCCTTGTGACGGATCGCCGCCGCGCCATCCTGACGATACAGCTTCAACAGCCGGAAGATCTGCCGACGCGTCAGTGCCAGCATGTTCGCCGCATTGTCGACGCTCAACCGACAGTCATCGACCTGTGCCAAAACCTCAACGCGGTTCAACTCGCGCTCGCTCATCATCACCCATCCCATGCCCATTCTCCCTCAGTATATGAACGGAGAGTGACATTCCTGAATTGCTCATGGGTTACATTTTAGCTTTGCGGCTAAACACATTCATCCGGTAATAGTAGTTATGTTAAGTAACTTTCAAGATATTTCCATCCTGTGCCACTCGCGATTCTGAGAGAAGCTTTTCAAGATGTGCCGCAACATTTCGTTCGGCGGCCATCGCAATATGCGGATCGGATTTCTTGTAAACAAAGCGGCAGTGTTTTTGACTGTATCAGGGGTGTCCGCCAGGTGTTCAAGGATCTCCGCTTCCCGACGCATCCGGTTGGCGAGCAGCTTTTTTGCATAGGGTTGCGGATGCGGGAGAACCGGACCGTGTCCCGGCAGGCAAATCTTGTCATCACGTTCTATCAGACGCTTAAGGTGAGCACAGTAATCATGCATGTTGCCGTCGGGCGGGCTCACGATTGAGCTGTTCCAACTCATGATATGATCGCCTGTAAACAAAACCCTGTCCGGTCGCGCAAAGCAAAGGTGATCGCTGACATGGCCCGGTGTGTGCAGGACGGTAAGACCAGCGATTACCTCGCCGTCCTCTAGGAACGCGTCAGGTTGAAAGGCGTCGTCCGGAAATGCCTGCGACACATAAACGGGCAGACCGGTTCGCTCGCGCAATATCGGGGCTGCGCCGAAGTGATCAGAATGGTGATGAGTGACGAGAATACCGGCTGGATTGGGTCCCAAACTGTCGATAATCGCGTCGAGATGAAGGCTGTCTTCCACCCGACCGGAGTCGATAATGAACCGGCCCTCGGATGTATCGACGATATAGGTATTCGTACCATGATAGGTCATCTCTCCGGGATTGTTGGTCACGTCCGTCAAGTTTCTCTAATCGCCTTGGTCAAGTGCTGATCGGTCTGCGTTTAGTCCTGCGCGCCGGGCTCTGAGATTCTCTCCGCGGTCACCGCGTGGGGCCGCATATTTGCGTTCAGGGTTGGAAGGATCGAAATGGTGTGCGCGGTCGGCACCGCAGTTGATGGAGCGATCTCTTCCTCGCCGCGCGTCCCGGCTGGACGCATGTCTACACGCGATGGAACAGCGCCGGTTTCAGCGGCTCTGTCACGAGGGTATTGCCTCCTGGTAGGGCGTGTTGGTGGTCCACATGACATGCAGGATGACTGCGAGCTTCCTCGCGAGCGCCACCTTGGCTTTCCGCGGGCCAGTTCTCCCGGCAATCGCCTTGGCCCAGTCACGGAGACGGTGGCCTCCTATGGCACGGCAGAAGATCGCGTTTGCTGCCTCGTACAGGCATTTTCGCGTAAATGTGTCTCCCCACTTCGAAACGCAGCCGTTCCGGCTGATTTCACCGGATTCGTATCGCCTCGGTGTCAGTCCCAGATAGGCCCCTACGCTAGAGGATTTTCGGAAGCGTGAGGCATCATCGAAGGCCGCGACCACCGCCATTGCCGTGATGGCCCCGACACCCGGAGCCGTCATCAAGAGACGAACGGTCTCGTGGGTCTTGGCAACGGCCCGGATGCGGCTGTCCAAAGCCGCGATCTGGGCAATGATGTCTCGCCTTGCCTGCATGAGGGCCGCGAAGACAGGAACGAGTTCGGGCGCGACCGACAATTCCTTGTCGAGAATTTCCTCGGCGCGACGCTTGAACCCGCCCACCCGTTTGCCGAACATCACGCCGAACGTCCTCAGGAGCCCGCGAATCTCGTTCTCCAGCCGAACGCGCATGCCGACGAGCGCTTCGCGCGCCGTTAACATGGCCCGGTTGACATAGGCATCGTGGCTCTTGATCTGCACGGCCTTGAACCAGCCCGTTCGTACAATCTGGGCAAGCCCTCGGGCATCATGCCGGTCCGTCTTGTTCGGCATCATCTTCAGCACGCCGTGCATCCAGGCAAACGATCGGGAGGTCCCGTTCAGTCAAGGCGTTCCAGAGCCAGACAGCAAGCGGACCGGTTTCCATCCCGATCCGTTCAAGGTTGTCGAACCGGTCACGCAGCCAACGGACGATGGCGTCGGGGCACGTCGGCACCTTCGCTTCGCCCAGGATCATGCCGTCCCCGTCAACCACGCAAATCGCTGTCTCGTCCTGCGACACATCCAACGCTGCAAATACACCCATTCCAAATCCTCCGTTTCCTGGCTTCAGCAGCTGCCAAAGCGTCCGGTGTTTCTCTCGATACGATATGAGGTAGACCGGTCTGGCGATTACGCTAAATGGTGTAATTTCCCGGATGGCCTGAGGGCATGATCAGGCGGCTTTCGTGGTTATGCTGAGAATGGGGTCCATCTCCTCCTTGTCGATTTGGGCGAAAGCCTCGACCATCATGTAGCGGCTCGAGGTCTGCCAGTCGTCGTTGGCTTCGAACAGGACGGCTCCGATCAGGCGCATGATGGAGGCCTCGTTCGGAAAGATCCCGACGACATCGGCACGGCGCTTCACTTCCTTGTTCAGGCGCTCGATCGGGTTCGTGCTGTGAAGCTTCGTCCGATGCTGCCGGGGGAAGGACATGTAGGCGAGCACGTCATGCTCGCTGGCGTCCATGAGGTCGGCGAGCTTGGGCCAGCGGGTGCGCAGCTGTTCCGCGACCTTGTGCCAGATCTCGCCAGCATGGGTGCGGTCGGGTTGATCGAATGCCTGGCGGATCACGGCGGCGACGACGGTATGCTGACCCTTCGACACATGGGCGAGAGCATTGCGCATCCAGTGAACGCGGTACCTCTGCCAGGTGGCTTCGAACACCCGCGAGATCGCAGTCCTCAAGCCAGTGTGCGCATCGCTGATCACCAGCCTGACTCCGCCGAGGCCCCGGGCCTTCAGGGACCTCAGGAACTCGGTCCAGAAGGTCTCGGCCTCAGAGGGACCGATACCCAGGCCGATGATCTCGCGGCGGCCTTCAGTGTTCGCGGCGACGGAGATTATGGCCGCGACCGGCACGATGCGCCCGCCTTGGCGGACCTTCAGGTAAGTCGCGTCGAGCCAGACGTAGGGCCAGTCGCCGGCGAGCGGCCGGTTCAGTAACTCGCCAACGCGCTCGTCGATGTCCTTGCAGAGCTTCGACACCGTGCTCTTCGAGATGCCGGAGAGGCCCATGGCCTGCACCAGCTCGTCCACGCGGCGGGTCGAGACGCCCCCGATCCACGCCTCTTGGATGACGGCCACCAGCGCTTGCTCCGAGGTCTTGCGGGCCTCGAGGAAGCCCGGGAAATAGCTGCCCTGCCGCAGCTTCGGCACCCGCAAGTTCAGTGTGCCCAAACGGGTATCGAGCGCGCGCTCTCGATACCCGTTTCTCCATGTCGTGCGTTCACCGCTGCGTTCGTGTCGCCCTGCGCCGATCGGGCCGTCAACATCGGCCTCCATGATCAGTTGCAGCACCGCCTCGGCGATGGTGCGAAGGAAATCGCCCTGGTCATGCTTGGCCAGAAGCTCGGACATGTCCATGTTGGTCTTGGTCATCGGGGTCTCCGTGTGAACCGTGGTTGAAGTCGCCAAACTCCACCTCGATCATACACCTCGGTGACCACCCGGGATTACACCGTCGACGGCGCTGAAATTACACCACGTGCGCGGACACTACCGGATTGTTCGCGACAATCCTCTGGATGCCCTCTGCCACCTGTATACATTGCGCGCGAGGCGGTTCCGGCTCTGTGAAAAACATGCTTTTGTGTCATTGAATTCAAAAACCTTTTGACAGTGCAAAACCCGGAAGACGCGACGCCGTCTTTTGCTTTTGTATAGCGATAAAAGGCTGGGTCTGGCGTCCAGCGCCGTGTTTCACCGGCGCTGGAACAATGCAGAGAAGCCCGGCAGTCAATCACGGCCCCAATTTTGGAAGCCTGTATACAGAGCCACAGCGATCGCCGCTTTTGTCAGATCCCCAAGAAGGAACGGGTAAAGTCCTGCGCTCAGCAAATTTTCGCCATAGCCGATAAAGCTACCCAACCAGACTAGCCCGGCGCAATACATCAGTATCGACCCAAAAAGGACCGCGACAGATGCCCTGAAGGCAGGCCGAAGTCCTTCCAGTGCTTGAACAATCCATCCAGCAGCCGCCGCTGCAAGTGCGAAGCCTACCAGGTATCCGCCTGTGGGACCCGCAATATACGCCAGTCCGGCCGGCGCCGGAGGCGTGCCTGCGAAGACCGGCAGGCCAAGCAGACCTTCGAAAAGGTATGTCACAACAACAAGACTACTACGCACCGGCCCCAGGAAAAGACCCAGACCCAAGACAACCAGGGTCTGTGTAGACATAGGTACGGGGTAGAACGGCACCACGATTTTGGCGGATAGTGTCAGAAGAATTGTGCCGACGAGTATTATCGAGATCTCTTGGATAAGTTTTGCGAGTGTTTGGCTTTGACTGGTTTCCAGATTCATCTTTTTCGTCCTTGTTTCTGTAGATTGTTACTTTTTGGGATAGTAAGCTCACATGCGCTTGGCGACTTCTTCCAACATGACTTCGCTCGCCCCGCCGCCGATGGCCTGCACACGGGCATCGCGTGACATGCGTTCCACCGGTGTTTCGCGCATATAACCCATGCCGCCGTGAAACTGGACGCAGTCATAAAGCACGCTGTTCACCAGTTCGCCGCAATAGGCTTTGACCATCGAGACCTCTTTAACGCAGTCACCGCCCGCGGCATCCAGACCGGCGGCGTGATAGACCAGCTGACGTCCTGCAGCGATCCGCGTCTGACAGTCGGCCAGCCGTTGGCGCACGGCCTGCTTGTCCCACAGAACGCCGCCAAAGGCCCTGCGCTGCTTGACATAATCCACGGTCATGTCCAGCGCGGTTTGCGCTTCGGCACAGGCCATCGCACCCAGCACAATGCGTTCGTTCTGGAAGTTCTTCATTACCGAATAGAAACCGCGGTTGACCTCGCCCAAGACGTTTTCGGCCGGGATGCGGACATCTTCGAAGATCAGTTCGGCAGTGTCCGAGCACAGCCAGCCGGTCTTGTTCAACGCCCGTCCGACCGAAAAGCCCGGCGTGCCTTTTTCGACCGCAAATATGGTGATCCCGCGCGACCCCTTGGCATCGGGATCGGTCTTGGCACCGACAATGTAGAGATCGCCATGCACGCCGTTGGTGATGAACATCTTGGTGCCGTTCAGCACCCAATCCGACCCGTCCCGCACCGCGCGGGAGCGCATGCCCGCCACGTCCGAGCCCGCGCCCGGTTCGGTCACAGCAACGGCGGTGATCATTTCGCCCGAGACGATCGACGGCATCCAGCGCGCCTTCTGTTCGGGCGTGCCGGCGTTTTCCAGATGCGGCGAGGCCATGTCGGTGTGGACCAGAACCGTGGCCGAGAACCCGCCGAAAGTGGATCGCCCGACCTCTTCGGCCAAAACCACGCTGGACATCACGTCCAGCCCCGCGCCGCCATACTGTTCGTCATAGCGCATCCCCAGCACGCCGAGATCACCCATCCGGCGCAGCACGTCGCGGGGTACCTTGCCCTCCTCTTCCCAGGGCTCGGCCTTGGCGGTCACCTCGGTTTCGATGAACCGGCGCAGCTGGTTGCGGATCATCTGGAGGTCTTCGTTGAACAGGCCGGAGGCCGCGGTGATGTTGTCTTGTTTGGTCATGTGTTTTCCTCTGGATCGAGTTTGATAAGTGGGGCGTGCCCGGCAACCGTGTCGGCCGGTGCACAATAGATTTCCGTCACCACGCCCGCGACCGGCGCGGGCAGGCTTTGCAACAGCTTCATGGCCTCAAGCACCACCAGCGTGTCACCGGCTTTGACGCGGTCGCCGAGTGCGACGCGCACCTCGGCAACGGCGCCGGGCATGGGTGCGGACAACAGGTCAGCGCCGCCAGATCCACCGGTGGCACGTTGCAGATGCTGGTCTTCCAGCGTGCGCAGGTCTGTCGCGGTCATTCCGGCAGGGGTTTGCAGGTGCACTCGCCAGTGACCCGGCGCGCGCACGACGTAAGTGATGCGCGAAAACGGAACCCCGTCGATGCGTCCGCTCAGACGGCATTCGGTTAAAGCGGCACTCTCGACCGTGATGGTCTGGCCGTCCGGCTGTACGGCTGTCAACACAGACCCGGAGCCGTTTACGCGGATCGGGTCGTCTTTGGTCGTCTCCCAATAGGATGCTGCACCGGGCCACCCCGCAGGTGCCGTGAGCCGCCATGACCCCAGGCTTTCCCAGGGCGACGCGCCCGCCGGGGCGAGATGCAGATACAGCGCCATCGCGGCAAGGGCCATGTCCCGGGGATCAGCGGACGGTTCACTCCAGCCGCCTGGGAACATCTCGGGCAGGCCCGAGGTATGGTGCCGGAACGCCGCAAAATCCGGGTGTGTCAGCAACGCGCGCTGATAGGCCAGGTTCAGACCGACGCCACCGACTGCAAAGGCATCCATTGCGACAACCGCCTGACGGATCGCACCGGCCCGGTCCGGCGCGTGGACGATCAGCTTGGCAATCATCGAATCGTAATGGTGGCTGACGACCGAGCCTGCCTCGACCCCGGTATCGAGCCGCACGCCGGCGGGCGGAGCCCAAAGGCTGATCTCGCCCGTTTCGGGGCGGAAATTCTCGGCCGGGTTTTCGGCGGCGATGCGGATTTCAATGGCGTGCCCGTCAAACTGCACATCGCCTTGCGTCAGCGCCAGCGGCTCGCCCCGCGCGATGCGCAACTGCCATTCGACCAGATCGATGCCGGTGATCGCCTCGGTCACGGGGTGTTCCACCTGCAACCGGGTATTCATTTCCAGAAAGTAGTATTCACCGCGCCCGGGGTCATAGAGGTATTCCACCGTCCCGGCGGAGCGATAGCCGATCGCCTGCGCCAACCGCACCGCTGCCGCACGCATGCGGTCGCGCACAGCCTCGGGAAGATCGGCGGCGGGGGCTTCTTCGATCAGCTTTTGGTGGTTGCGTTGCAGCGAACAATCGCGGTCGCCCAGATGCAGCACGGTGCCGTGAGTGTCGCCCAGAACCTGCACTTCGACGTGGCGGGCACGGGGTGCATAGCGTTCGAGGAACACCGCCGGATCGTCGAAGGCGCTCTGCGCTTCGGCCCGGGCAGATGCAATCGCGTCGGGTGCGTCGCCCAGATCGGAGACCAGCCGCATCCCGCGTCCGCCGCCGCCGGCGCTGGCCTTGACCAGAAAGGGGGTGCCAAGCGCCTCGGCCTCTTGCAGCAGGCGCGCGTCGGACTGATCCTCGCCGCGATAGCCGGGCAGGACGGGCACGCCTGCGGCTTCGGCGGCAGCCTTGGCCTCGATCTTGGAGCCCATCCGCGCGATAGCGTCGGGTTCCGGCCCGATGAACACAAGGCCCGCCGCCTCGACCGCCGCCGCGAAACCGGCATTCTCAGACAGAAAACCATAGCCCGGGTGTACCGCATCCGCGCCCGTCGCCCGCGCGGCCTCAAGGATGGCCGCGACGTTCAAATAGCTGTCCGACGGGGCGGCCCCGCCGATGCAGACGGCATGATCGGCCTCGGCCACGAAGGGCGCGTCGCGGTCCGCGTCCGAAAACACCGCTACGCTTTCCAGCCCCAGTTTGCGGCACCCGCGCTGGATGCGCCGGGCAATCTCGCCCCGGTTGGCGATCAGAACGCGGGTGAAGCTCATTTCACCCGCCATGACGGAACGCCCTTGTTGATGAAACTGTTGATGCCTTCGATACCTTCCTCCGTCTCCCACGCATCGGCCAGCCGGTCGGCGGTGTAGATCATGTTGGTCTCCAGATCGTGGGACGCGACATAGGCGATCAGCGCCTTGGTATCGGCCACCGCACCCGGCGCGGCCTGAAGGTGATCATGCACCACCCGGTTCACCGTGGCGTCCAGGTCGCCCGGCGCGACAACCTCGGTCAACAGACCGATCCGCTCGGCGCGGGCGGTGTCGAACAACGCCCCCGACAGCATGGTCTCACGCGAATGCACCTTGCCGATGCGGGCCACCACGTAAGGCGATATATTCGCGGGCAGAAGGCCCAGTTTGACCTCGGTCAGACCGAAGCGCGCGCCTTCGGCGCCGATGGTGTAGTCGCAGACGGAGATCATGCCGACACCGCCACCGTAAGCCGGGCCGTTGATCCTCCCGATCAAGGGTTTGGGCAGCGTGTCAAGACGGCGCAACAGCCGCGCCAGCGTGGCGCTTTGTGCGACCCTTTCACTACGGGTTTTCTCGACATTAGAGGCGAACCAGTTGAAATCGCCGCCCGCGCAGAAGCTCTTGCCCGCGCCGGTCAGGACCACAATACGCACATCGTCATCTGCAGCCAGCTTTTCGGCGGCATCGTATAGCTCTGCGATCAATTCGCCATTCAGCGCATTGTGTTTGTCGGGGCGGTTGAGCGTCAGCGTGGCGACGCCGCGCGCATCGGTTTCGACAAGGATCGTGTTGTAGGTATTGGTCAACTTGAAGCCTCACATTCTGAATACAGGCGTATGGCGACCGGCTTCGGGCACCGATGTCACGATGGCCAGGCACAGGCCAAGGATATCGCGGGTTTGCGCGGGTTCGATCAGCCCGTCATCCCAAAGCCGCGAGGTGGCATAATAGGGATCGGACTGTTCACCGTACTGGGCCCGAACCTGCTCCTCGATCAGCTTCATGTCGGCCTCCATCTTGCCCGGGTCGCCCCCTTTCTGGCGGCGCAGTTCCAGCATCACATTTGTGGCGATGTCGGCAGACATGGTGGCCAGTTCCGCAGTGGGCCAGGCAAAGAGAAAATTCGGGGCGAAGCCACGTCCGCACATGCCGTAGTTGCCCGCCCCGTAAGAGCCACCCAGCAGCACCGACAGGCGCGGCACCTTGGCCACCGACATGGCATAGACCAGCTTGGCGCTGTCCTTGGCTATGCCGCCGCGTTCAGCGTCGGTGCCAACCATGAAGCCCGAGATGTTGTGCAGGAACAAAAGCGGGATGTTGCGTTGATCGCACATCGACACGAATTGCGCGCCCTTCAGCGAACTTGCGGACAAAAGCGCACCGTTGTTGGCCAGAATGCCAACCCGGTATCCATGGATGCACGCTGTGCCACAGACCAGCGTCTCACCCCATCCGGGCTTGAATTCGCGGAATTCGCCGGCGTCGATCATGCGCAGCAGAACCTCGCGCATGTCATAGGGCTGTTTGCGATCGGCGCTGATGACGCCAAGCAGTTCCTGGGGATCATGCGCGGGCGGCTGTGGTACCTTGTCGGGCTGCATCGCGCGCGACTGGCCCAGCTCGGCCACGATGTCGCGCATGAGTGCCAATGCGTGGTACTCGTCCTCGGCCAGATGGTCGGACACCCCCGAAACACGCGAATGCATCTCGGCCCCGCCCAGCGTTTCGCCATCGACCTCTTCGTTGATCGCCACCTTGACGATCGACGGCCCGCCCAGATGGATGCGCGCGTTGCCGCGCACCATGATGACCTCGTCCGACAGGGCCGGGATATAGGCCCCACCGGCCGTGCAGCCTCCAAAGACCGCCGAGATCTGCGGCAGACCGCTCGCCGACATGTTGGTCTGGCGATAAAAGGAATTGCCGAAATGCCGGGCATCGGGGAAGACCCTGTCCTGCTCTGGCAGATAGGCACCGCCGCAATCCACCAGATAGAGGCAGGGCAGCCGGTTCTCGGCTGCGATTTCCTGGGCGCGGATGTGTTTCTGCACGGTTTCGTGATAGAAGGAACCACCCTTCACTGTCGCATCGTTGGCGATCACAACGCAGGGCAGCCCGTGGACGATCCCGATACCGGTCACGATCCCCGCACCGGGCACCTCGCCTCCATATTGACCGTAGGCGGCAAGCGACGACAACTCAAGAAATGCAGTGCCCGGATCCACCAGCAGGTCGATCCGTTCGCGGACCAGCAGCTTGCCGCGCTTGCGATGCCGCGCGACCATGTCGGGGCGGCCGCCAGCCGTTGCTTCGGCGATCCGCGCACGCAGCGTTTCGACGCGCTCGCTTTGTGCGGCGTGGTTGCGGGTGTAGGTCTCTGATGCGGTCAGCACCGCTGTTTCAAGACGTGCCATGTAGTCAGGTATCCTGTCTTTGGAGTATCCCGTTGAGGAACACATCGGCATAGGTGCGTGACAACGCATCGGCGCTACCGCGGTCCGGGTCGAACCAATCGAGCGTGGCGTTCAATGTACCGATCAGCATCAGGCGCAGGCGACGGATATCGACGTCTTGCTTCAGCGTGCCATCTTTCTTAAGCTGGGACAGAAGACTGTCCCACTCTGCCTCATAGGCCCTTCGCGTGGGCAAGTTGGCATCCCGGACGGATTGCGGCACCTGCCCGAAAATACGCACATTCGCCGATGTATAATCGCTCACATCAAGAAGCGCGCGCAGATGCGCCCGGATCGCGGCGCGCAGTACCGTTTCGCCGTCGGTATCGGCCCGCAGGTCGGTGATGGCGTCTCTCATGCTCGCGTGAACGACTCGAATCCCTGCATCAAGAACGGCCGCGACGATCTCGTCCTTGGAACCGAAATGATAGTATATGCTACCCGCCTTGATCCCGGCGGCCTCGGCAATTTTTCGGAGCGAAACGGACCCGTAGCCTTGTTCGCGGAAAAGCCGCGCGGCAATGTCCAGCACCCCGTCCCGTCCAACCGCGCTGCGCGATGTCTCGTTGGCTTTGATTGCCGTGTTCTGTGCCATAGACCTTCGTATCGCTCCAACGCCTAACTAACGCCTGTTAGGTTAACAACGCAAGTGAGTCAATCGTCGTGATCGTGCCAGACTAGAGTTTGCGGAAAATTCCGCATTGGCGACCGCCAAGAGGCCGTCCAGACATTAATGTGCTTGCCCGGACCCCGTCATCGGGTCCGGGCAAATGCCTTAGATCACGAAACCGCCACCGCAGATGACGTGCTGGCCTGAAATGAAGTTCGATTCCGGCGCACAGAACAGATAGACGGCACCGGCAGCTTCTTCCGGAGTGCCGACCCGGCCCAGCGGGATCATGCGCTCCATCTGGGACAGGAGATCGGGGTTCACGCCGACCTTGATCTCTTTTTCTTCGACCTTGATCGTGCTGTCGCCATCCGCGCTGCCTTCGGTCAGGCGGGTGCGGATCGGGCCGAAGGCGACGGCGTTGACGTTGACCTTGTAGCGGCCCCATTCCTTGGCCATCGTCCGGGTGACCCCTAGGATACCGGCCTTGGCGGCGGAATAGTTGATCTGGCCAGCATTGCCGCCGGTCCCTGCGATGGACGAGATGTTGACTACCTTGCGGAACACCTCTTGCCCGGCGGCGGCCTCTTCCTTGGCCTTGGCGCTGATCACCGGCTGGGCAGCGCGCAGGATCTTGAAAGGTGCCGTCAGGTGGACGTCGATGATCGCCTGCCACTGTTCGTCGGACATCTTCTGAACGACGCTATCCCAAGTGTAGCCTGCGTTGTTCACGATGATGTCTAACCCGCCAAAGCTGTCCACGCCGGTCTTGATGAACCGTTCGGCAAAACCGTCTTCGGTAACGCTGCCGGCACAGACCACGGCCTCAGCACCCATTGCGCGCACCGCCTCGGCGGTTTCATTGGCCGGATCGGCGTCCAGATCGTTGATCACCAGCCGGGCCCCTTCCGAGGCCAGTTTGAGAGCGATTTCGCGGCCAATGCCCCGGCCCGAGCCCGAGACCAGCGCCACGCGCCCGTCGAGTTTTCCAGTCATATTGATTCCTCCCGAAAGGCGCTATCAGGCTTTTTCATAAAGCGTGGTGACGCAGGCCCCGCCGAGGCCCAGATTGTGCTGAAGCGCCAGACGTGCGCCATCAACCTGGCGCGCATCTGCCTGGCCGCGAAGCTGCTGAACGAGCTCGGTACATTGCGCTAGGCCGGTCGCCCCAAGCGGATGGCCTTTGGACAAAAGACCGCCCGACGGGTTGGTCACGTATTTTCCGCCGTAGGTGTTGTCGCCATCATCAACGAATTTCGCCGCTTCGCCGCGACTGCAAAGGCCAAGCGCCTCATAGGTGATAAGCTCGTTGTGGGCGAAACAGTCGTGCAGTTCGACCACATCCACGTCCTCGGGCCCGATGCCCGCGTCCTCGTAAACCTGATCGGCGGCGCGCTTGGCCATCGAAAAGCCGACCACTTCGCGCATGTCATGGGCTTCGAAAGTTTCCGGGCCGTCCGTCGTCATGGCCTGCGCCGCGATCCGAACCGAACTGTCCAGTCCGTGCTTGTCGGCGAATTCCTTGGAACAAATGATCGCGGCGGCCGCGCCACAGGTTGGCGGACAGGCCATGAGCTTGGTCATGACGCCGGGCCAGACGACCTGGGCGGCCATGACGTCTTCCGCCGTCACCTCCTGCCGGAACAGGGCAACCGGATTCTTCGCAGCATGTCGGCTGGCCTTGGCGCGGATTTTTGCGAAGGTTTCCAGGGGGGTGCCGAACTCGTCCATATGCGCCTTGCCCGCACCGCCGAAGTACCGCAGCGCCAGCGGGATCTCGGCACTGCCAACCAGTTCGTCGGTTTCTCTGTCGAATGCCGCAAACGGGCTGACCCGGTCATGGAACATCGCACCGATTGCGCCGGGCTGCATCTGTTCGAACCCAAGTGCCAGAGCACATTCGACCGCGCCGCTTTCAACTGCCTGCCTGGCCAGGAACAGGGCGGACGATCCGGTCGAGCAGTTGTTGTTCACATTCAGAACCGGGATGCCTGTCATTCCGACATGGTACAGGGCGCGCTGACCGCAGGTGCTGTCGCCATAGACATAGCCAACATAGGCCTGTTGGACTTTATCATAATCCAACCCTGCGTCTGCCAGAGCGGACCGGGTCGCAGCGGTCGCCATCACATCGTAGCTTTCGGATTTTCCCGGCTTCTGGAACGGGACCATCCCAACGCCTGCAACATAGGCTTTGTCTGTCATTTCTCTCTCTCCCAAGTTCGGTCAGGCCACCCTAATCGGTCCGCCAGCCTATTTTCTACCATTTGTTAGATTTTAAATCCCAACCTTGGGAAGTGTCAATATTGCCAAGCTGTGACGTAGGGAGCTTGCGCTATTTTCTAACTTGTGTTTGTTTTCGGGCCACACGCCCTGATCGGCGGCACAATTGAGGGATTCTGGTCCCGGCGCAACCGCTGACAAGCGTTTAGCACTCAGCTTACGAAAGGTGGTCGGAATGGCATACTGTTATGAGTTCAAGGGTTTTATACCCGTCGTGCCCGAGGATACATATGTCCACCCCCAGGCCGTTCTGATCGGAAATGTCATCTTGGGTCATGGATGCTACATCGGCCCCGGAGCAAGCTTGCGGGGCGATTTCGGCAGGATCGTGATCGGGGATGGAGCCAATGTTCAGGACAATTGCATCATCCATTCCTTTCCCGGCCGCGACGCCGTGGTGGAAAGCGACGGCCACATCGGCCATGGCGCGATCCTGCACGGTTGCACAGTGGGCCGGAACGCTCTGGTCGGAATGAATTCCGTCATTATGGATGGTGTAGAGCTTGGGGCGGAATCGATTGTCGGCGCGCAGGCGTTTGTGCGTGGCGAAACCGTGATTCCGCCGCGTTCGATGGTGGTGGGATCGCCGGCAAAGGTGATCCGCGAGGTCAGCGAGAAAGAAGTCGCGTGGAAAACGCGCGGCACCGCGGAATACCAGCAACTTGCGCGCGACTGTCTGGCCGGATTGACGCCGGTCGAACCGCTGAAGGCGGTCGAGGCAGACCGGCCCGGCATGGCGGCCTCTGACGTCGTCTCCATTCAGGAGGCGCGGCGGACATCGTCCTGACCTGTCCGGGAACCGGACCGGTCAGGACTACTTCAGATTCCGAAAGCGCCAGATGGAAGCGCCTTGACGCGGAACGGCACTCCCCGACCCGGTGTGCCGTCCCTCAAGCCTTTACAGACGGAAGATCCCGTAGTGCGGATCGTCGATCGGTGCATTGAGCGAGGCAGAAATCGACATGCCAAGCGCGTTGCGTGTGTCCGCCGGATCGAGGATGCCGTCATCCCACAGTTCCGAGGTGGAGGTATAGGCTTCGACATCGCGCTTGTATTTTTCCAGCACCGGTTCGCGGATCGCGGCGATTTCTTCTTCGGTCAGCTCTTTGCCTTCGCGCTGAAGCTGCCGAATCTTGACGTCCGCCATGGTATTAGCGGCCTGATCCGCCCCCATCACGCCGATCTCGGCTTGCGGCCACATAAACAGCGTGCGCGCATCCCAGGCCCGCCCGCACATGCCGTAATTGCCTGCCCCGTACGAGGCATTGGCGATCACTGTGAACTTCGGCACGACCGAACCGCCCTGCGCCATCAGCATCTTGGCACCGTCCTTGGCGATGCCGCGTTCTTCGTATTCGCGGCCCACCATATAGCCAGTGATGTTCTGAAAGAAGACCAGAGGTGTGCGGTTCTGATTGCAAAGCTGCATGAAATGCGCCGCCTTCAGCGAGCTGTCGTTGAACAACACCCCGTTGTTGGCAAGGATGCCAACCTTGTAACCCCAGATATGGGCAAAGCCGCAAACCATCGTGGTGCCATAGTCGGGCTGGTATTCGTGAAAGCGCGAGCCATCGACGATCCGCGCCAGAACCTCGCGCATATCAAACTGGGTTTTCCGGTCCTTGGGGATGATCCCATAAAGCTCCTTGGGGTCGTAGTATGGCTCTTCAAAAGCGGCGGTTTCGATGATCGTTTTCGGGGTGCGCTTCCATTGGCTGACAATCTCGCGCGCCAGTGAAAAGGCGTGCTGTTCAGTGGCGGCTCGGTAGTCGCCGGTTCCCGAAACCGAGGTATGCATAACCGCCCCACCAAGTTCCTGAACACCGACCTCTTCGCCGGTGGCCGCCTTGACCAGCGGGGGACCGCCAAGGAAAATCGCGCCTGTGCCTTCGATGATGATGTTGTAGTCGCTCAGCGTCGGCACATAGGCACCGCCAGCCGTGCAGTGTCCGCCGACCACGGCAATCTGCGGGATATTGGCCTGGCTCAGCTTGACCTGGTTGCGGAACACCCGCCCGCCCAGATACCGGTCGGGAAACACCCCGTGCTGCAGCGGCAGGAAACCGCCCGCGCTGTCGCAGATATGGATGACCGGCAGGCGGTTTTCCAGCGCGACATCCAGAAGACGCACGACCTTTTTGACCGTATGTGGATACCAAGCCCCGCCCTTGACGCTAGCGTCGTTGGCGTGGATGGCGACCTCGCGACCCTGCACAATACCGATGCCCGTCACCACAGCGGCGCCAGGCACGGTGCCATCGTATTCGCGACAGGCGGCAAGTGTGGAAAACTCCAAAAACGGAGTGCCGGGGTCCAGCAGCAGTTTCAACCGCTCGCGCACGCCCAGTTTGTTCTGGCGGGCAAGGCGGTCGATATCGCGTTGCGGACGTTCGAAACGCGCCGCGTGCTGGCGGGCGTGGAATTCCTTCAGCCGTTCAGACATGGCGGCGAAATTTGCCTTGTAGTCGGCGGCATTGGTGTCGATCTGACTTTCAATCCTGCGCATTGTCACTCCTCCTCCGGGGCCAATTGGGCCAGGATGTCTTTCAGACCAAAACTGTCGCCTTCGGCGAATGGCATTTCGGCAACGACCCCGCCGCGCGGCGCCGTCAGTGTGGTTTCCAACTTCATGCTTTCGATCACCAGAAGCGGCTGGCCTTCTTCAACCGCATCGCCGGGTTTAACCGCAACCGACACCACGACACCCGGCATGGGCGCCACCAATCGGTCGTCGCTCGCGCCACCGTCGCTTCCGGCCAGGCGTTCGGCGGGATCAACCCGCCCGACTTCGTAGGTTCGCCCGTCCATGTGCACAAAAGTTGCTTCCGGCCCCACGGCCAGTCGCAATTCGCGCACAACACCCTTGGCCCGCAGCTTGTAACCGCCCGGCAGACCCGTCGGGTCCAATTGGCAGGTAACAGCGCCAGTGGGGGTATTGAGCACGAACCGGCTGCCATCATGACCCAACCAGCAATCAGTCTCTTCTCCGTCGATCTGAAAAATCCGTTGCATCAGTTTCTCCACCCGCCCATCTTGCGGTACATTTCCGGTATCTGCATTACGTCACTCACCAGGCGCTCGTCCGATAGGGCCGCCGCCGCTATCAGCAAGTCAGAGACATCTTCGCCCGGCGCGGTCAGCGTTTCGGATTGTTCAGCCAGGAAGCCAGTTGAAACGTCACCAGAGGCGAAATCCGGATGTGCAAGGATTGCATCCAGGTAACCAGTGTTGGTCGTTACCCCGAGAATCACATAGCTTTGCACCGCGCTCCGGGCACGGGCGATGGCCTGCGCGCGATCCGGGCCATGTACGATCAGCTTGGACAACATCGGGTCGAAGTCGGTTGTCACCTTGCCGCCATCCAGAATGCCGCTGTCCACGCGGATCCCCTCGCCCTGGGGTTCGTCCAGCAGCAGGATATCGCCGATCGCGGGCCGGAAATCGGCCGTCGCGTCCTCGGCGCAGATGCGCAGTTCGATCGAGTGTCCGGTTTGGGGAATATCCGCCTGCACGGCGCTCAGCCCGTCGCCCGCCGCGACACGCAGCTGCTCGGCAACCAGATCGAAGCCGGTCACCAGTTCGGTCACCGGATGTTCGACCTGAAGGCGGGTGTTCATTTCCAGGAAATAAAAGGCCCCGTCCTGCGCATAGATGAATTCAACGGTCCCTGCCCCGCGGTATTTGACGGCACGGGCAATTCCGGCAGCGGTCTCGCAGATCTCATCCCGTTGCTCGGGGGTCAGCGCCGGTGACGGCGTTTCCTCGATAATCTTCTGGAACCGGCGCTGGATCGAACATTCACGTTCCCAGAAATGGACCACGTTGCCCTGTCCGTCGCCCATCACCTGCACCTCGATATGGCGCGGGCGTTCGATATAGCGTTCGACGAAAAGCCGCCCGTCGCCGAAATATCGTTCGCCTTCGCGGCGCGCGGTTTCGATTTCGGTTTCCAGCGTGCTGTCCTCGCGCACAACGCGCATGCCCTTGCCGCCACCGCCGGCCGAGGGTTTGATCAGCAGCGGATAGCCCACGGCGCGGGCGCGTTCGACAAAGCTCGCCGGATCATCATCCTCGATCGCCGAGGGGGCGACGGGAAACCCGTGTTCCTCGACAAAGGCGCGGGCGCGGACCTTGTCCCCCATCAGGTCGATGACCTCGGACGTCGGGCCGACAAAGGTCACTCCGGCTTTTTCCAGCGCCGCGACAAAACCGGCATTCTCTGACAGAAAGCCATAGCCGGGATGCACCGCATCCGCGCCGATCTTTGTTGCCGCCGCGACGATCTGCGGAATATCGAGATAGGCGGCCACGGGCGTCGGGCCGTCGATCATCACGACCTCATCTGCGATCAGATGCGCCGGCCCCTCTTGCTCGGCGACATGACGCAACACGGCCGTCGCAAGCCCGCGGGCCTTGGCGGTGCGCAACACGCGCGCCGCGATCTCGCCCCGATTGGCGACCAGGAGTTTCGAAATGGTCATGGTGTCGTCCTCTTAGTTCCGGGCCGCGGCATTCAGTCCGTCACGTGCAGCCAGATCGGCTGGCACGGGAATTTCGATATCAAGCAGCATCTGCGCGAACCCTTTGCCCTGCGGGTCTATGCGAACCGAGGCGATGCCGCCACCGCCAAGCGATTCATGCAACAGGAAATTCAGCGAATGGCTTCCAGGCAAGTCGAACCGTTCTACCCTGCCGTCGCAGACATGGGCGAAATAGTCCTTCACCACCTCTTCGCTGAGAGCCGAGCGGATATATGGCAGGTAGTCCGGCTTGCGCGCGAGGATGCCGATATTGGCGATGTCCCCCTTGTCGCCCGAGCGGCCCCAGGCCAGATCGACGAGGCGGACCTTGACAGCGTCCGGGCCGGGCTCGCGGCTATCTGCGGGCGGTGCGGCAGGTGGATCAAGGTGGACTGGCGTAGTGGCCACGCTCACGGGCACATCCTTGCCGTCGACCTCGACCGCGACGGGGGTCTCGGCCTTGCTCTGAAGGAAGGAGAACAGGCGGACCACCGGTTGCACCTTGGGCCGTCCGGCGAAGAACCCGGTCAGACCCTGCGCGGTCGAAATCGCCATCGGTGCTATTTCGCCGGCAAAGATGTTCAGCGCGGCGCGATCGTCATGGACCGCGCCGATCTTGAGCACCACCTCGCGGGTTCGGGCGCGCGCATTTGCGCCATAGGCCGCCTCGGCCCCCAGCACCTCGACGCTGACCTGCCGAAAATCGCCCATGTTGCGGTCGCGGAAAATCCGGCGACAGCGGGTCAGGATCGCCTCGGCCACACGTTCGGCCTTGGCGGGTGCATCAATCGCGGCCAGTGTCAGGGTAGAGACCGCGCGCCAGCCATCGGCATGGGTCGCCGACACCTTGTAGCTGTCGGTGCGCCCAAGCCCCCTGCCGCCCTTGACCAGCACCTGATCGGGTCCGACCTGCTCCAGGGTGACCCCGGACCAGTCGCAGATCACGTCGGGCAACAGGTAGGCGCGCGGATCCCCGATTTCATAGAGCATCTGCTCTCCGACTGACCCGGGCACGACCAGCCCGCCGGTGTCAGGCGTCTTGGTCATGATGAAACTGCCGTCTTCGGACGCCTCGACGATGGGCATGCCCATATTGTCCCAACCCGGCACGTCCTGCCAGTCGGTGAAGTTGCCGCCGGTTCCCTGGGGGCCGCATTCGATCAGGTGGCCGGCCAGCGATCCCTGGCTGAGCTTGTCCCAGTCATCGTCGCCCCAGCCGTATTCATGCATCAGGGGACCAAGCGCGACCGCGCTGTCGGCGCAGCGTCCGGTGATCACGATGTCGGCCCCGGCATCCAGCGCGGCAGCGATGGGGCGGGCACCCAGATAGGCATTCATGCTCCAGATATCATCTGGAAATGCGACACCCGAGAACATTTCCGTCTGACCGTTTTTGCGAATTTCATCGGCCCTGGGCAACAGGTCATCGCCTAGCACGACTCCGATGGACAGATCGATCCCGGCCTGGGCGGCGGCTTTGGCAAGCGCATCGCTGCAGCCACGCGGGTTCACGCCCCCTGCATTGGCAACGACCTTGATCCCTTTTGCCTTGATATCCGGCAACCAGGGTGCCAGCGCCTTGACGAAGTCCGGCGCATAGCCCGTCTCGGGCGCTTTGGCGCGGGCCCGCGCCATCAGCGACATTGTCACCTCTGCCAGATAGTCAAACACCAGATAGTCGATCTCGCCCTTTGAGACCAGTTGACCGATCGCTTCCGGCGTATCGCCCCAGAAGCCCGACGCGCATCCGATGCGCAGCTTGCGTTCCGACATATTCCTCTCCTCCCCGTTTGATCAGCGGCCCGTCCATTCAGGTTTGCGCTTCGAGATGAAGGCATCAAAGCCTTCGCGCGCGTCTTCGGTCTGCGCCACACGCGGTAAAAGTGTTTCTGCAAACCGCATCTGCTGCGGATAGGTCATATCCTCCATCGCGTGACAGGCGTATTTTCCCAGCCGGATCGCGCTCGGCGACTGCGCGGCGATCTGGGCAACCAGTTCTGCAACCTTGTCGTCCAGCCCCGCGGCATCGGTCACATAGTTGACCAGATTGAACTGCAGGGCTTCCTCGGCCGTCAGAGGAACGCCGGTGATGAACATCTCCATCAGCCTCCGCCGGGGCAGCACGCGCATCATGGGTGGCACGATCGTCATGGGAAACAGACCCACCTTCACTTCCGGCGTTCCGACGCGGGCATGATCCGCCATCACAGCCAGATCGCAGGCACAGATGATGCCCGCTCCCGCCCCCATCGCGACGCCATTGATGCGCGCGATCGTTGGCTTTCGGCACGCCTGTATCGTCTCGAACAACCTTCCGGCAAAATGATCCGGGTCCGCCGGATCCTGAACAAACGGGCCGCCATCCGCCCCCGCCTTGATGTCGCCCCCGGCACAGAAGGCGCGCTCGCCCTCGCCGGTCAGAACGATCACGCGGCAATCGCTGTCCCTCTCGGCAGCACATATGGCGGCCATGATCCCGTCTGCGACCTCACGGTTGAGGGCATTTCGATTATCAGGACGTCGAATCGTGATACGCACTTCTTTGCCGAGCACCTGCGATTGAACAACGCTCTCAGTCATTTCCGAAGTTCCCCCCTGCATTCAGGACGCCGCGCTTTCTTACGTCAGGTCGTCAAAAGCTTGGCTTGATCTATTTTCTAACATGTGTTTGATTTTGGTCAACAACGCAAACAACATTTTTCGGGAGGACGATATGACCGCTCAAAGTGAGGCCATCTCGGCTGATCTGGAAGCCATCAGGGCGAACTATTCTTTGACTGATGAGCAACGGCAGATCGTCGATCACGTGGATCGGGTGTCGCGCGAGGTGCTACACCCACTGCAAGCGCGTATGGATGACGAGGAATGGTGGCCCGATGATCTGTTCAAGCAGATGGGCGAGCTGGGCCTGCTGGGGATTACCGCACCCGAAGAGCTTGGCGGATCGGGACAGAACGAGTTCACCCAGGCGCTGGTGTCCGAGGTGATTTCGAAGTGGAATCCGGCTGTGGGCCTCTCACACGGGGCGCATGACAACCTGTGCCTGAATAACCTGCTGCGCAATGGATCCGAAGAGCATGTGAAGAAATACGTGCCGGGCCTTTGCTCGGGCGAGCTGGTTGGTGCTTTGGGCCTGACCGAACCGGGTGCGGGATCCGATGCGCTCGGATCCATGGCCACAACTGCCCGCCGCGACGGTGATGATTATGTCATCAACGGCTCGAAGATTTACATCACCAACGGCCCCATTGCCGATGTGATCCTGCTTTATGCCAAAACCGACAAGTCGAAGGGCGCCAAGGGCATTTCTGCTTTCATCATCGAGACGGACAATCCCGGTTTCAAGGTGGCGCAAAAGCTTGACAAAATGGGCTTTCGCGGCTCGCCAACCGGAGAACTGGTGTTTGAGGATTGCCGCGTACCCGCATCCGCCATGGTTGGACCGGAAAACACCGGCGTTTCGGTGGTAATGAGCGGGTTGGATCTGGAGCGTGCTATGGTTGCCTCAGTCTGCGTTGGCATGGCCGAACGCGCCCTGGAACTGGGGCTGGAATACGCCAAGATTCGCGAACAGTTCGGCAAGCCGATTGCAAGTTTCCAGATGATGCAGTCGAAACTGGCCGAGATCTACACCGAGGTCGAAACCGCGCGCGCCTTCGGTTATCGCGCGCTGGCCGCCTGTACCGGGTTGCCGAAAGGGGCCGGGGGCCGCGGCGAAATCCACAAACTGACGGCGGCGGCCTGTCTTTACGCCGGCGAGGCATTCAACAAGGCGGTGACCGAAGCCTGCCATATTCATGGTGGCTCTGGCTACATGCAGGACACCGAGATCAACCGGCTGTTCCGCGCCAACAAGCTGCTGGAAATCGGCGCGGGTACAAGCGAAGTCCGCAAGATCATCATTGCCGAAGAACTTTTGCGCGCCTGAGGGGGACGAGACAATGAACAAGCAACTGCGCAACGACACCGCTCTGCCAACACATTTCATGACGGACGAACAGCAGGCCCTGGCCGATCAGGCCGGCAAGTTCTTCATGTCCGAATTCCACCATCTGAACGCGGAAATGGACGATACTGATGACCTGCCGCCTTCGGTTTTCCCCAAGCTGGGCGAGATGGGATATCTCGGCCTGAACGTGCCGCCGGAATTCGGCGGGGCCGGGCTCGACTTTACCTCGGCCTGTATCATCACCGAGGAAATGTCTAGGGCCTCGGCGGCCATCGGACTGACCCATGTGGCCCATGACAATTTGTGCGTCAACAACATCTATCGCAACGCCAATGACGAGTTGCGCCGAAAATACCTGCCGGGCCTGTGCAACGGCACGCTGGTGGGTGCTCTGGGCCTGACCGAACCCGGCGCGGGGTCCGATGCGCTTGGCTCGATGCGGACCACGGCCAAAAAGGATGGCGACGACTACATCCTGAACGGCGCCAAGATCTACATCACCAATGGGCCGATTGCCGATCTGGTGCTGGTCTATGCCAAGACATCGCCCGAAAAAGGGGCCAAGGGCATTTCCGCCTTTATCGTGGAAACCGACACGCCCGGTTTCAAGGTGGCGCAGAAGCTCAACAAGATGGGATTCCGCGGCTCGCCGACGGGCGAACTGGTATTCGAAGATTGCCGTGTTCCGGCCAGAAACATGGTCGGCAAGCTGGATGGCGGGGTTGCCGTTACCATGTCCGGACTTGATCTGGAACGTGCCATCGTCTGTTTCAACGCTCTGGGCATTGCGCAGCGGGCGCTGGATATTTCCATCGATTACGCCAAGACACGCCAGCAATTCGGCAAACCGATCGCCAGTTTCCAGATGGTTCAGGCGATGCTGGCCGACATGTATACGCAGATCGAGGCCGCGCGCAGCCTGTCCTTGCGCACCGCTGCCATGTGTGAAGGCCTCGAAGAGGGCGAAGGCGGGCGCGGCGAAATCCACAAGCTCACCGCTGCGGCGATCTACAAGGCCGCTGAGGCGACATCCTTCGTGCTGGACAAAGCTGTCCAGATTCACGGCGGCTCAGGCTACATGCGTGATACCGAAGTGAACCGGCTGTACCGGACCGGTCGCGTGCTTGAGGTCGGCGCGGGCACCCAGGAGGTTCGCAAACTCATCATCTCCGGCGAATTGCTGAAGAACTAAGGGGGCGGAACATGAGCGAAGCGAAATCAAGGCGTTACGCGTCGGATCTCATGGCGGGCCAGGTTGCCCTGGTCACGGGGTCTGGATCTGGAATGGGCCGGGCGACGGCGATCGAAATGGCCGCTTGCGGAGCCAGGCTTGCGCTGTTCGCGCGCCGGGAAGAGCCGCTGGAAGAGACCGCCGAAATGATCCGCGCGGCGGGGGGCGAGGCCTTCGTCGTGCCCGGAGACACCCGCGACGAAGACAGTATTGAAACTGCGATGGGGCGGATCAAGGACCACTATGGGCAGTTGGATGTCTTGGTGAACAATGCCGGCGGCCAGTATATCGCGGCCGCCCGCGATATCACCAACAAGGGCTTCGAAGCCGTGATCCGCAACAACCTGATCGGATCTTGGCAGATGACCCGGGCAGCGGCGGATCACTTCATGTACGACAATGGTGGATCGGTTGTGTTTGTCACCGCCATCTCTGCGCGCACCGCGCTTACCGGCTTTACACACACCGTCGCCGCCCGCGCCGGTGTGACGGGCATGATGAAAACGCTGGCCGCCGAATGGGGCGAGTACGGCATCCGGCTGAACTGTGTCGCGCCGGGCACGATCAAGACCGATGCGCTTGGCCGCTATCCGATTCCGCCGGAACAGTGGAAAAAGCTGAACCGCTCGGTGCTAAACCGGATGGGGGCGGCCGAGGACATCGCAGGCACGATCATTTTCCTGGCCTCGAAACTTGGCGGTTTCATCACCGGAGAAGACATTTATGTAGACGGCGGTGAGACCTTGCATATGGGTCATGACGCGCGGGACATGATCAACCCCGCGATGTTCGAAAAACGCGAACGGGGAGATGGCAAGAATGAATAAACAGCCCGTCCTTCTGGAGATTTCCGACAGGATCGCCACGGTTACGCTGAACGATCCCGAGCGGCGCAACCCGGTCACCGGAAACGACATGATCGCTGCCCTTCTGAAGACCTTCGCCAAGGTGCAGGCCGATCCTCAGGTCAGCGTGATGATCCTGACCGGCGCCGACCCGGCCTTTTGTGCCGGCGGCGACATCAAGGAAATGAACGATCCCGACAGCGTGTTCCGCAAGGAGCCGCTGGCGGCGGCGCAGAGCTATGTTGATGGGGTGCAGCGGCTGCCGCTTGCGCTCTACAACATGGATATTCCGACCATCGCCGCAGTCAACGGCCCGGCGGTGGGCGCGGGGTGCGACCTGACCATGATGTGCGACATGCGCATCGCGTCGGAAAAAGCAAGGTTCGGCGAGGTGTTTCTGAATCTCGGAATCATTCCGGGCGATGCGGGCAGCTGGTTCCTGTTGCGTCGTCTGGGCCACCAGAAGGCCGCCGATCTGACCTTCTCAGGGCGCATGGTCGAGGCCAAGGAAGCGCTGGAGCTTGGTATGGTGCTTGAACTTGTGCCTCATGAAAAATTGATGGAACGTGCCCGCGAACGGGCCGCTGTCATCGCCGCGAAACCGCCGCGTGCGGTGCGGGTCGCCAAGCGTCTGATGCGCAATGCCGAACGGATGGACCTGCCGGATTTCCTGAATTCCGCGGCGGCCTATCAGGCGCTCATGCATCAGACCGAAGACCACCACGAGGCGGTTGCTGCGTTCGTCGAAAAACGAAAACCCAATTTCACGGGGCGTTAAAGGAAAGATCGCATGTCAGACATCACCCAAAAGAAGATGGAGCAAATCGCGCAGATGTGGAATGCGCGCGGCAAGGGTCTGATAACGCATATGGCGCTTGAGATCGAAGAGGTCTCGACGGAAGGTGTTCGGGTTCGGATGCCGTTCAATCCGGACTTTTGCGTCGATGCGGAACAATCGCTGCTCCACGGTGGTATCCTGACGGCACTTCTGGACAGTGTCTTTGGACTGGCGAACTTTGTTGCCATCGAAGGCGTCAGTACCATGGCCACTCTTGACCTCAGAGTTGATTACCTGCGCCCGGCCCGTTCACGCGCGGATGTCATCGTTCAAGCGCATTGTTTTCGCAAGACCCGCCACATCGCCTTCAATTCCGGCAGCGTCTGGTTCGCGGGCCATGAGGATGCTGAAATAGCCAGGGGAACCGCCTCGTTTGCATTGACGCGCGGCGAAACCAGCCTGTTTGACGCAATGACAAAAGGAAAAACTTCGTGATGGACGTGCAAACTGTCAATGCCAATGTATCCCGGGTGCCGTTCTTCCGATTTCTCAACTTTGAGGTCAGAAGTCTAGACAGTCTCCATGCTGAGGCGGAAATGACCTTTGATGACCGCCATGTCGGTAACCCGATCATGGAGTACTACCATGGCGGCATAATCGCGAGTTTTATGGAGGCCACTGCCGCCATCGCGGTACAGCCCGATTTCGCCGACGTTCCGGCCAAGCCGATCAACCTGACCGTCGATTACCTCAGACCCGGTGTGAAGGGACCGCTTTTTGCGCGCGCTAACGTCACGCGCAAAGGCAAACGGATGGCAAGCGTCAGCGTGCTCAGCTGGCAGACGGATCGGGAAAAGGCGGTTGCCGAAGGGCTGTATCACTTCCTTCTGGTCTGACCGGGGCAACCGCTTTCAGGGCTACCTTGTCCTGTGGACGGGGTCGCTTCCCGGTTACAAATGCCTTCCAATAACAGATTGATGAGCATGCTGGAGAATTCAGGCAGTGATAGATATCCTTCCACTCCTGCCTTGTTCGGGTCGAACCATTCCACCGTCCAGTTTAAGGCACCCAACATCACCTGGCGCAAGGGGACGATCTTGATATCCGACCGTATGGCACCGTCGTCCTGAGCTTCACGGAGTATCCGATCCCAGAGTTTTCCATACTCACGGCGAATACCCCTGTGCCTCTCCCTGAAATGATTGGGGAGCATTCCATAGCTTCTGATATTCGCCGAGGTGAATTCGCTTGCCTTGAAGAGGAAATCCAGGTGCGCCCAGATTGCAGTCGCTATCCTGGCGTAATGATCGTACGGGGCATCGAATTTCCGAACGGCGGCTTCGACACCTGCTAGCAAGTCCCTCAGTCCGGCGTTTAGAACTTCGTCAACGATCGCTTCCTTGGAGTTGAAATGGTAATAGACGCTTCCCGCTTTCATGTCCGCTTCTTCCGCGATCTTTCTCAGCGTGGTCGCCTTGTAGCCATTGTCCCTCAGAACGCGCGCTGCGGCCTTTAGAATTTCTGCACGGGTCTTAGCCGCCTTGCCGTCGGGATCCGGGATCTTGGCGGGAGTGGCGGGGCACAGCTTCAAGCCTTCGGTACCCGCCTTGCGATGTGGACACATTCCGTCAAGTATCAGCTTACTCATTCGTACCGCGAGGATGCGCACCGGATACTTGTCGACATCGTACCATTCTACGGTCCAGTTCATGGCACTCAGGATGAACTGGCGGATCACAGCAGTGGATATGTCGCTTCGAAGGTGGCCGGCGCGTTTGGCGTCATTCAGGAATTTGCCCCAGGCCCCTGCATATGATGCACGCAATTCGCGATGCGGGGCGCGTGTTTCGTCCGACAACATCGGATAGTTCCGAATATTGGCTGACGTGAAGTCGCTGTCGGTCAAGAGATAGTTCAGATGTGTTTCAATCAGCAATTCGAAGGTCTTGCGAAAACCCTCCGAACTTGTCGGTGCCGACCGAACGATTTCACTGACCGCCTGATATAGTTGACGGACGCCAAGATCGAGAACTTCGCTCAGAATCTGGTCTTTGGATTGAAAATGATAATAAATGCTGCCGGCCTCAATGCCAGCTTCCTGCGCGATGTCGCGCATAGTCGTTGCGTGATAGCCTTCATACCGAAAAAGTCGCGCAGCCGCCGAAAGGATACCCTCACGTGTCCTCTCAGACTTGCTCAAGTCTTCGCTCAGTGTCCTGGGTGGGTCAGTCTTGTGTACCATTCCATTTCGATACTTGCGGGACACGAGACTGTCCATTGCATTAAATCTAACAAATGTTAGAATAACGCAAGGAACGTTCCGAATCAAGTTCTTTGCCAAGATGATAGCGGAAGAGGAGGACCTCCATATGCGAGGGTTGAGTGGAAAACGCGTGATCGTGACCGGCGGCGGCAGCGGCATCGGGCGCGCGGTGTGCGAACGGTTCGGCGAAGAAGGTGCCGAGATTGCGATCTTTGACATGAGCGAAGACGGGGCGAAGGAAACGGTTCGCCTGATCACCGAGGCCGGCGGCAAGGCGCAGGCCTTCAAGGTGGACATCACCGACCGTGCCCAGGTCGACAAGGCTGTAGCCGAGTTCGAGGCCGGGGGTCCGGTCGATGTGCTGGTGAACAATGCCGGCTGGGACGTGATCAAACCGTTCCTCGACACCGATCCCGACCTTTGGAAAAAGGTCATCGACATAAATCTTTACGGTCCGCTGAATATGCATCACGCGGTGCTTCCGGGCATGGTCAAGAACGGCGGCGGCCGTGTGGTCAACATCGCGTCCGACGCCGGACGCGTCGGATCATCCGGCGAAGCCGTGTATTCGGCCTGCAAGGGTGGCATCATCTCGTTCACCAAAACCGTAGCGCGCGAACTGGCGCGTAAAGGTATTCAATTGAATGCGGTCGCCCCCGGCCCGACCGATACGCCGCTGTTCGCTCAGGTTGCCGAGGGCGAGGCCGGTCAAAAGATCGCCGAAGGTCTCAAGCGGGCGATTCCGATGAAGCGTCTTGCGCAGCCGACGGATTACCCTGGCATCATCTGCTTCCTGTCGTCGGACGACGCAGGGTTCATTACCGGCCAGGTGATTTCGGTTTCGGGCGGCCTGTCCATGCACGGTTAAAACGCTGGCAGCAGCGCCGGACTCAAGGCGCTGCTGCCATACCGTGCCAAGAGTTACCTCCCCGACTGGCCGCGCCTTATGTGCGGCCCTTTTTCATTCTAGAAAGGTTGCGAATGTTTCAGCCAGGCTCTGACATCCAGCGGACAAGCACGCTGACCTCATTTCTGAAGGGCTGCGGCATTGACAGTTACGAGGAACTCGTCCGCCGTTCGAATGAAGACCCAGACTGGTTCTGGGGCCAGATCATTGACCATGCCGGGATACGGTTCGCGCGGCCCTACAGCCGGTTGCGAGATATCTCCGAAGGGCCCGAATCGATCCGGTGGGCCGTCGGGAGTACTTTGAATCTGACGGAAACCTGTCTTGACGCCCGAATTGCCGATGGCTTGGGCGACAAGGTCGCAATCGACTGGGTCGGCGAAGACGGAAGCCGCCGCCGCTGGACCTATTCCGACCTTACCGCCGAAGCCTCCCGCGTCGCCTCGGCCCTTGCCACGCGCGGTGTAAGGCCCGGTCAGGCGGTGGGCATCTATATGCCGATGATCCCCGAAATCGAGGCCGCGCTTCTGGGTATTGCCCGGCTGGGCGCGGTTGCGGTGCCGCTGTTTTCCGGTTTTGCGCCCCATGCCATCGTATCGCGCCTGAACGACGCGGATGCCGTGGCGGTGTTGACGGCGGATGCCACACCCCGGCGAGGCAAGCCGGTCTGGATGGAAGCGACCCTTGCCCAGGCTTTGACCGACGTACCATCGGTTCATACCGTGATCAGCCTGCGACGGTTCGGCGATGCGGTGGCCGATCCGGCCCGCGATCTGGACTGGACCGAAACAGTGGGCCGCGCCAGTCCGGAGTTTGCCGCCGTTCCCGTCAGTGCCGATGACACCTTTCTCATCGCCTATACATCGGGCACCACCGGGCGGCCCAAGGGTGTCGTGCATACCCATTTGGGCGTGCAGGCCAAGGCCACGGCCGATTTCCTGCTTTGCCTCGACATGAAACGGGATGACCGGCACCTCTGGATGACCGACATGGGGTGGGTCATGGGACCGCTCACCCTTTTATCGGTGCTCTTGTCCGGTTCGACTCTGGTGCTGGCCGAGGGCGCACCATCAATGCCCGGCGATCCCTTCAGGCTGCTGCGTCTTGCGTCCGAGATGGAGGTCACGCATCTCGGCGTGGCCCCGACCCTGGTACGGCAGTTCATGACGCAGGATACTGAATCTTTGTCGGGCTACGACTTGTCGTCCCTGCGCATCGTCGCCTCGACCGGCGAGCCCTGGACCGAGGATGCCTGGCTCTGGCAGCTCGATCATATCTGTCGCCGCCGCGCCGTGCCGCTGAACATCTCGGGCGGGACCGAGCTTTTTGGCGCGATCCTGACCTCGACCGTGCTGCACGAGCTCAAGCCCGGCGGATTTTCGGCCCAGGCCCTGGGTGTCGGGGCCAAGGTTCTGCGCCAGGACGGCAGCGAAGCCGCACCGGGCGAGGTCGGCGAACTGGTCGTGACCCAGCCGCCTCTGGGTCTGACCCCGGCCATCAGGGGGGACCGCGATCGCTACCTTGACACCTACTGGTCCACCTTCCCCGGCCTCTGGCGGCACGGCGACTGGGTGCGCTGCGATCCGGACGGGACATGGTATATCCTGGGCCGGTCGGACGACACGCTGAACATCGCCGGCAAACGCATCGGCCCGCCCGAGATCGAGGCGGCCCTGACCGAAACCGGAGAGGTGGTGGACGCCGCGGCCATCGCGGCACCTGATGACATCAAGGGCGTGGCTGTCGTCTGCGTCTGCGTGGCGGCACCAAATGTGTCGCCGGACGCGGAGCTCGTGAACCGGCTCAAGGATCGTGTCGGGGAGATCGTCTCGAAACCCTTCCGCCCGCGCGAGATCCACTTTGTCGAAGCGCTGCCCAAGACCCGCAGCATGAAAACCATGCGCCGTGTCGTGCGCGCCGCCTTTCTCGGTGAAGATCCAGGCGATCTGTCGTCGATCAGCAACCCGGAAACCATTCAGCCCATCGCAGACCTGCAAAAGGAAAAGTCATGATCACTGTTTTCGGAGCCACGGGCACGACTGGTGCGCCCCTCGTCGACACGCTTCTGGCAAAAGGCGCGACCGTGCGCGCTGTCACCAGCGACCTCTCAAAGTTAGACGCGCTAAAGGCCAAAGGATGCGAGGCGGTCGTCGCGGATTTCACGGACCCTGCCGCGCTGGCGCGGGCCTGTGACGGGGCAGAAAAGATATACCTGGTCACGCCTGCCCATCTGAACATGCGCCAGTGGAAGGCGAACGTGATCGAGGCGGCCAAGGCCGCGGGCGTGCGCCATATCGTTGTGGCCACGGGGCTTGGCGCGTCGCCCAAGGCGGGGCTGACCTTTGGAAAGTGGCATTCCGAAACCCAGGAGCTGCTGAAGCAAAGCGGCCTTGACTGGACCTTTGTCCAGCCGACCTATTTCATGCAGAACCTGCTGTGGCAGGCCGGTAACATTGCAAAGGACGCCGTGTACTATGACGATCTGGGCGGCCCCGTGGCCTGGATCGACGCCCGCGACATCGCGGATGTCGCCGCCGAGGCGCTGACCGCTCCGGGTTACGAAGGCAAGGCTCTTGGTCTGACCGGGCCCGAAGCTCTTACCGGAGAAGATATCGCCGCCCTCCTGTCCAGGGTGACCGGGCGCACTGTCACCTGCGCACCCCTGTCGGCCGAAAATGCCAAGGCGGGCATGGTGGCTGGCGGAATGCAGGACGAGGTCGCCAGAGCCATGGTCGAATTGGCTTCCATCGCGCCCAAGGGCTACCTTGCCGGCATCGAGACCACGGTCAGCGATGTGATGGGACGCCCGGCGCGCCGATTTGCCGATTTCGTCGCCGAGAACCGGGATGCTTTCGTCAAGTAACCTGATGGCGGCGCCGCTTTATCTCGAACTGGCGCCGCCTGAGGAAGCGGCCAAACAGATCGACCATTTGTTCGTGTTCCGCGATACCGGTGTGCTGAGCGGTGGTGGACGCGGGCGGTTCGCAACCGACCTCTTTACCCTTTCGGTAACGCGCGACGACAGCGGCGGCGGGCGCGTATCGCTGGCAGAACCGCGCCCCTATTTTTCGCCCCGCCCAAGGCCATTCCAGGGTGTCGTGGCCGGGCTGCGACTGTCGTCACGACCGCAGCGATTTCCCGACTCCAAAGGGCTGGACATGCTGGCCTCAGAACTGGCCCGGATTCAGACCGGGGACGATGACCTGCCTGCGCTCATCGCGGTGCTTGACGGCCTTGCGAGAGACCTGAGCTTTGCCGCACCAACCGGAGCTTACAGCGACCGGACCAAACGTCGAAAGGTGCGGGCGGAAACCGGCGTGTCGCGGCGGCGGCTTGCGACCTTGCGACGCTTTCGCCGGGCTCTCGGGCAGCTTGCGTCAAAGACCCTGCCGCTGAGCGATCTGGCGCTGGACGCCGGATATTACGATCAATCTCACTTGTCCGCCGCTTGCCGGATCTTCGCCGGCAAACCGCCCGGCGCGTTGCGCGCTCTGTCTATTCCGCGTCGTTTTGACCTTTCGCTACAAGATACGCGCCTCAAAGACCGCCTAAGATTGGTCATTGACGAATGAAATCGAAGAGGAAGACCCGCCATGACACAATTCAAACCGAAAAACCCCGACTATGACGCACGCGTGCGCAACAGTTTCGATCGCCAGAAGGTGATGAACACGTTGGGGATCAGCATTGCCGAGTTGTTACCCGGCCGCATCGTTCTGGAAATGGCACATCAGGTTGCACTGACCCAGCAGCATGGGTTTTTGCATGCCGGAATCGTGTCGACAGCGCTGGACAGCGCCTGCGGATACGCGGCCTTTTCGCTGATGCCAGCGGACGCGGCAGTGTTGACGGCCGAATTCAAGATCAACCTACTCAACCCGGCGGACGGCGAACGGTTTCGCTTCGTCGCTGACGTGGTGAAACCAGGCAGGACGCTGACCATATGCGAGGCGCGTGCCTATGCCGTGAAGGGCCAGGATGAAAAGCTCGTCGCAACGATGACCGGAACGCTCATGGCGCTGATCGGGCGGGCGGGGGTCGCGGACTGAGCGCAACCCGGCCGCAGCACATCCGATCCGGGCGGTCGGGCCGATTATTCAGACAGCTGGATCAGCTGTTCCAGCGGCTCGCGACCTCGGCCAACCGTTTCCCGTAGGCGCGCGCGGTATCCAGATCGCCGCCAGCAGGTTCAGACCTGTCAAGCGGTAATGTTAGCTTTTAGCAGTGCGGTCGCCGATTGTCCGTCGTCAGGGTTTTTCGGAGAGCTGAGACTGTATCGTAACGGAGGATCTGGTTCGGTTTCTGTTCAAGTTTATGCGGCAGCGGCCTGATGCTGCAACCGTAATTGGAACGGATGGACGCCCACGGTGCCGATGGGCTGCCGTCACGCCGGAGTTTCCAGTCAGGGCTGAGCTGGCGCACCATTCTGGCCAAGCGCGAGAACTTTCGTGCTGCCTTCGCCGGGTTCGACTTTCGGGGAGTTGCGAACTTTGACGACAACGACATTGAGCGCCTACTTGCCGATGAAGGAATTGTTCGCTATCGAGGCAAGATCGAAGCCGTGATCAACAACGCTCGCCGTACTTTCGAGGTCGTCCAAGAGGAAGGCTCCTTCGCCGCATTCATCGATCACGTCCCAATTGGTGGTGTAGCTCAAGGCTGGCCAGCTGGTTTTCGGCGCGCCGAGCTGGTCAGTCCGTCTGCGCGGCAGGCAGGCTGACGATGGGATCATCGCAGACGGGCCCAAGGTTTCCAGTGTCATGTAGCGAGAGCGCTGGACGGCCCATTCCTCAGTCTGCTCCATCAGGATCGCGCCGACGAGACGCCGGATCGAGGCTTCATTGGGAAAGATCCCGACGACATCGGTGCGCCGCTTGATCTCGCCGTTCAGACGTTCGATCGGATTGGTCGAGTGTAACTTCGCCCGGTGTTGCTGGGGGAAGGTCATGTAGGCCAGCACGTCCTCCTCGGCGCCATCCATGAGGGTCGCGAGCTTGGGCAGCTTGCCCCGCATCTGGTCGGCGACGTTTCGCCATTGGGTCTTGGCCGCCGCATGGTCCGGCTGGGCGAAGGCGGTGGCGATGAAGGCTGATATGACGCGACGGCTGCTCTTGCCGGCATGGGCGAGCGCATTTCGCTGGAAATGCACGCGGCAGCGCTGCCAGGTGGTGGACAGGACACGCGCCGTGGCAGCCTTGATCCCCTCGTGTGCGTCGCTGATCACCAGCTTCACCCCGTTCAGTCCGCGGCGCACCAGGTCGCGCAGGAAATCGGTCCAGAACGTCTCGGCCTCGGACGGCCCGATGGACATGCCCAGCACCTCGCGGCGCCCGTCCGTGTTGACGCCGACGGCAATGGTCACGGCGACGGAGACGATACGACCGCCCTGTCGGACCTTGAGATAGGTGGCGTCGATCCAGAGGTAGGGCCATTCGCCCTCGATCGGGCGGGTGAGAAAAGTATCGACGCGTTCGTCGATTTCCTCGCACAGGCGGCTGACCTGGCTCTTCGAGATGCCGGTCCCGCCCATCGCCTGGACCAGATCGTCCATGGATCGGGTCGAGACGCCGTGGACATAGGCCTCCTGAATGACCGCCGTCAGGGCCTTCTCGGTGGCCCGGCGCGGCTCGAGAAAGGACGGGAAATAGCTGCCGCTGCGCAGCTTTGGGATGCGCAACTCCACGTTCCCGGCCCGCGTCTGCCAGTCCCGATCTCGGTAACCGTTCCGCTGCACAAGCCGTGCCGGATTCTTCTCGCCATAGTCGGCGCCTGTCTTCGCGCCAACCTCGAGTTCCATCAGCCGCTCGGCGGCAAAACCGATCATATCTCGAAGAAGATCGGCGTCTGCGCTCTTCTCCACAAGCTCTCGCAGGTCCATCATGGGTTTGGTCATCGGGGTCTTCCTTCGGTTCAGGTTGGTTCAGCAACCCGACCCTACCGAAAATTTTCCGATGACCACCGCGCCCTTGATGCCGTCCTACAGCGCCTCATGCGGAACGCGGACGCCATCAAGGGCGCGACCCAGAGTTACACCTCTCCAAGGGACGTGACCCATTCATCTGGCTATATGAACCTGCCAAGGACGACGCACTGCCACAAATGCGGTCCAAATCACCAGCGTCCGAGACCCTTTCCAAAGACCTACGAAAGCTTGGCTTCAAATTCGTGGGACCGACCACCGTATATGCATTCATGCAGGCCATGGGATTTATCAACGATCACGCAGAAGTCTGTTGGATGCGAAAGGACGTCGAAACAGCCCGAAACACCCTTCGCACACCGACATAGGCAACTGTCGGCCAATTAACGTGAAAAAAAATTCAGGGCCACTTAGCGTGGAAAGTCACAGACAGGTTTCGCGTCAGTCGACCGAGACTTCAGAGCCTTGAGAGTAGCGTGGCCAATTGAGCGGCGTCTTTGGGTTTCAGCTTTGCGCCGATCCTTTCCGACAGAACCCGTTCATAGATCGGCCACATCGCCCTCCTGACAGATTTACCCTTTTCAGAGATAGAAATGTTTTGACCTCGCCCATCTTCCAAGCAGTCCTGTCGGTCCACCAGCCCTGCTTTCACCATACGGTTCAGCAACCGCGATGTACCGTATTGGGGTAACAAAATCCGGTCTTTGAGTTCGAATGGCCGGAGTCCGTCTGGGCCTGCCTTCTCGAGTTCCAGAAGCGCGTCATACCATGCAAGTGGCGGGTATCCTGCCGATTTCAGAGACGTTTCGACAGCCTCAAGCAAAACGCGGCTTTTAGTCATGAGGGCTGTCCAGGCGGCCTCAGTAGCATGGTCAATCTCGTTCATACCCAGCACCTATCATGTACATGTAAGTGCATCAACCTTGACGCGGCATATGACGCGGCATATATAGATGCCAATGCATCGACATATGGGATCATATCATGTCACAATCGCACCTCACAGAATTTGGGATATTCCTGCTCCGTATAGCACTCGGGATCATGTTCCTGGCGCACAGCCTGTTTCTCAAGCTCTTCATTTTCACACTTCCCGGAACGGCGCAGTTCTTCATTTCGATCGGGCTGCCCGGCTGGTTTGCTTATATGGTCTTTGCAGTCGAGGCGATTGCCGGTGCCCTTTTGGTCCTCGGCGTACAGGCTCGGTGGGTCGCATCGGCGACCGTGCCCATCCTGGCCGGTGCGACCTGGGCTCACTCCGGAAACGGCTGGATGTTCGGATACGAGAACGGCGGGTGGGAATACCCGGCCTATCTGACGCTGCTTGCCATCGTGCAAGGGCTTCTGGGCGACGGCCGTTTCGCCCTCAGCCCTTCCTTCGCGCCCGGTAACGTGCAGATGGCGGGAGAGACAACATGAGCCTCCACCTCATTAGCCATGCGCTCTGCCCATATGTGCAGCGCGCGGCGATCTCGCTCACTGAGAAAGGTGTCACGTTCGAGAGAACTGACATCGATCTTTCGAACAAGCCCGACTGGTTTCTTGCCATATCTCCGCTGGGCAAGACGCCTGTCCTGGTTGTGGACGGGACGCCGATTTTCGAATCTGCGGTTATCCTCGAATATCTTGAGGATACACAACCCCACGCGCTCCATCCGCACGACGCTCTCGATCGCGCCCGCCACCGTGCCTGGATTGAATTTGGATCTGCTGTCTTGAACGACATTGCGGGGTTCTACTCGGCGCCGAACGAGAAAGCGTTGGAAGAAAAAGTGGCGGCGCTCCGCTCAAAGTTCCTTCGGCTGGACGCGGAGCTTGGGGAGGGACCATGGTTCGATGGCCACCGGTTCAGCCTCGTCGATGTCGTATTCGGCCCGGTCTTCCGCTATTTCGACGTTTTTGACACCATCGGAGAGTTTGGCGTCTTCACAGGGCTTGCCCGTGTAAGGGCCTGGCGACATGAACTGGAGCGTCGGGTTTCTGTGAAGAATGCCGTCAGTGAAGATTACCCGACCCTTCTGCGTGACTTCATCAGACGGCGCAATTCTTACCTGTCCCAGATCATGCAGACAGGAGGGCCGAAGAAGACAGTTACACAGGTGCGATCGGCTGACCGCTGATCACTTGATATCGTTTTGTCGGGCCGCAGTACAGAACCGGACGTTTGAGGTCGCTTGGCGAATGTCCGCTTTGTCCCGCACATCGGATAGTCGCCGACTTTCCCTTGAAGGCCCGCAGCAGCGTCAACCGGCACTTGCCGGCATTCCATGCCCGTCCGTGCGAAGCGCCGGGTTACCTGCTGCTCCCACAGCGCAACCTGGAACAAACCACCGATCGCGCTGATTAATGGCTTAGGGATCGAAGAATCCTCCTGAGCTCAATCCCCCGGAATACCCGCAGCCCTGTGGTCCGACAGAGGGCAGCACATCAATCGCGGGTCAATCTATCCCAGTTGGTGGACCTCTTTCAGGGGGCTACTCCAAAGGGCGGGGATGAGAAGCTCATCGCAACGATGAAAGGAACGCTTATATCGCTAGTGGGGCGAACGGGCGTGGCGGGGTGACGATCGGGTCAGAGCGAAAATTAATCTGCGAGCCGGGCTTCGAGGATATGCCGCTGGACCTTTCCGCTGGTCGATCTGGGAAAGTCCTCGAACGCGATGAAGCGAATTTCGCGCGGTCGCTTATAGCCAGCCAGGCTTTCGCGGCACAAGTTCAGCAGCGCCTCGGCATCCGGCCCGTCATCGTCACAGGCGACAAAGGCCACCGGGCTTTCCCCCCATTTCGCGTCGAAGGCCCTGACCACGGCAGCATCGATCACATCGGGATGGGAAAGAAGCACACGTTCGATTTCCGCCGGATAGACGTTTTCACCTCCGGTCTTGATCAGGTATTTCGCCCGATCCACAAAGTCGACGGTGCCGTCCGCATTGCGCCGGAACAGATCGCCCATGTGGAAAAAGCCGTTGCGAAAGTCACGGGCATTGGTGTCGTCGGCGTTCCAGTACCCGGAAAACAGCGTCGAACCCCGAAGCGCCATTTCGCCCGGCGTTCCATCGGGGACTTCGCGGTCGTCGGGATCGACCAGCCGCACCTCGCAAAAGGCGCTGATGCGCTTGGACAGCCGGTCCGGGGTCACACCCGGCGCGATCAGATCGGCGGTTCCCGGCGGCAGGCCGGTTTCGGTCGCCCCGAAGGAATTCAGATAGGGCGTGTCCAGAAGACCGGTCAGTTCCGCGATCTGATGCGGCGGCACCAGATCAGCCATTGCGCCGCAAACCTTGATCCCCTTCAGCGGCAAAGGGTTGGCGTGCCGTTCGTTAATAAAAGCCTCCAGTGCCCCGGGCATCATCACGAACCAGCCGATCCTGTGGCGTGACAGCGCCTCGTTGATGACGGCGGGCTGCAGCCCGTCCACCATCACCACGGTCCCGCCCCGCAGGATCGTTGCCAGCGCATGATCGGTGGAGGCCATGTGGAACATCGGCGCCCAGGCGATGAACCCGTCGCCGGGATCCAGCGCCAGCTGGGCCGCAAAAACCATGGATCGGGCGATATGCGCGCGGTGGCTGATATGCGCCCCCTTGGGCAGGCCCGTGGTCCCCGAGGTATAGAGGATCGTCAGACCGGCCTCGGGGTCGTCAACCATGGTTCCGGTGCGCGGGTCCGGCTCGACCCCGGCAATGGCCGTTTCCAGGTCTGGCCCGACGGTTAGACAGGGTGTCGACGCGACGGCGCGGTAAGCTTCTGAAAGTTCCGGTTCGACAACCGCGAGAACCGGCTCGACCAGATCGATGCAGTGCCGCAGTTCATCGGGGGCAAGCCGCCAGTTCAGACAGGCGACGATCGCGCCGATTCCCGCTGCTGCAAGTTCGACCTCCAGGTATTCTGAGCGGTTATGCGACAGGATCGCGATCCTGTCTCCGGGCGCCACGCCTCGTGCCAGAAAGACAGCCGCCAGACGATCGACCCGCTCCAGCAGTTCTGCATAGGTCAGTTTCCTGCTGCCGTCCTCGATGGCGAGGGCGCGGGCGCAGTCATGTGCGCGGGTTCGAAAGATCGAATACAGATCAGCGCGCCCCGCGCGGATGACGTCGGTCAGCATAGTTTCCCCCTTGCCCGAGCCTCGGTTCAGAGATCCTGCGCCAGGCGCACGCCCTCATCAATGGCGCGCAGCGCATCCAGTTCGGCGGCCTCCTTTGCCCCGCCGATCATCGTAACCGGGACGCCGCGCGCTACAACCTCTTTGGCCAGGGCTCGTTCCGGTTCCTGACCGGTGCACAGCACAATTGTATCGGCTGCGATGACCGTCGGGTTTCCGTCCGCGACGATGTGCAGCCCCGCATCGTCGATATGTTCATAGGTCACCCCGCCCATTGCCTCGACCCCATGTTTGCGCAGCGCGTTGCGCAGGATCCACCCTGTCGAAACACCAAGCCCCGCGCCCGGTTTAGCGGTCTTGCGCTGCAGCATGACGACCTTGCGGCGCGACGGCTTCGGTGCCAGAGGGTCGCCCGCCAGGGCACCCGAGGAGACAAATTCGGGGTCCACACCCCAGGTTTCGCAAAAGACGTCGGAATTCGCGGTCTCGGCGGGTTTGGTCACTAGGAACTCGGCCACATCATGACCGATGCCCCCCGCCCCCATCACCACGACACGGTCGCCCGCCTCGCGGTCACCGGACAGAATTTCGGCGTAGGTCGCGACGCTGGGATGGTCGATACCCGGCAGGTCGGGAATGCGCGGCGTGACCCCGGTGGCGATGACCACATGGTCAAATCCCTCAAGATCGCTCGCCTCTGCCCGCTGTCCCAGACGCTGCGTGACCCCGTGTTTCTGCATCTGACCGGCATAATACCGCAGGGTTTCGTCGAATTCGTCCTTGCCTGGTGCGGCGCGGGCCAGATTCAGCTGACCGCCCAATTTGTCCTGCGCTTCGAACAGGGTGACATCGTGGCCCAGCCGCGCCGCCTCGGCGGCTGTGGCCATGCCCGCGGCACCACCGCCAACGACGGCCACTTTCTTTGGCGTGTCGGTTGGCGTATCCCGGAATTCCGTTTCACGCCCGGCCCTTGGATTGACCAGACATCCGACCGGCCGGTCCGAAAAAATGAAATCCAGGCAGGCCTGGTTGCAGGCAATGCAGGTGTTGATCTCGTCTGCGCGGCCCTCGCGCGTCTTTTTCACGAAATGCGGATCGGCCAGAAACGGGCGCGCCATCGAGATCATGTCCGCATCGCCAGAGGCAAGTATGTCTTCTGCAAGCTGGGGTGTGTTGATCCGGTTCGAGGCGACTACCGGGATCGACACCGCCGCTTTGACGTTGGCTGCCGCCTTGCGCCAGGCACCGCGCGGCACCGGGTAGGCGATCGTCGGCACGCGGGCCTCATGCCAGCCGATGCCGGTGTTCAGGATATCCGCACCCGCAGCCTCGATCTTGCGGGCCAGTGCGGCAATTTCATCGGCGGGCGCGCCGCCCTCGACCAGATCGGCCGCCGAAATCCGGTAGATGACCAGAAACTCGGGGCCGCAACGTTCGCGCACCGCGCGCACGATCTCGACCGGGAATCGGTGGCGGTTCGCGGCGCTGCCGCCCCAGTCGTCTTGGCGCTTGTTGGTATGGGTGACGGTGAATTCGTTGATCAGGTATCCCTCGGACCCCATGATCTCGACGCCATCAAAGCCTGCGGCCTGCGCATTGGCGGCCGCCACGGCAAAATCCTCGATGGTACGGAGAATGTCGGCGTCGGTCATTTCACGCGGGATGAAACGGTTGATCGGGGCGCGGATCGGTGACGGGGCCACACACCCTTCGATCTTGGCATAGCGCCCGGCGTGGAGGAGTTGCGCGCAGATCAGGCTGCCTTCGGCCTGCACCGCCTCGCAGATCGGGCGCAGGCTAAGCGCTTCTTCCGGATCATCGATTCGCGGACCTTCTGGATCGAATATGCCCTCGGCATTGGGCGAAAACCCGCCGGTGATCAGAATCGCCGCCTCCCCCCGCGCACGCTCGGCGTAAAACGCGATCTGTTTGGCTATGCCGTCAGGCTCGGTTTCCAACCGCGTGTGCATCGACCCCATGATGACACGATTTCGCAATGTATGCTGGCCTGCGCGGATGGGCGAGAGCATGGTTTCAAAGCTTCCATCTGGTCTATTTTTCACTTTGGTTCTCCTCCTCAAAACTGCACTTGATCTACATTCTAACATTTGTTAGATTTTTTTGGAAAGAAGATTTTCGCTCATGGGGAGGAGCACCGATGCAATTCCAGCCTACAGACGATCAGAAGGCGTTTCGCGAGACCGCAAAGCGCTTCGCAACTGAAAGGCTTGCGCCCACATATCAAGAACGCGCCAGCGGCCATACATTCGACCGTGCGCTGATCAAGGAGATGGGCGCACTGGGGCTGATCGGGGCCGATCTGCCCGAGGAATTCGGGGGACTCGGCGAAAGCTCTGTCACGTCAGGGCTGATCGTCGAAGAGATCGCCTATGCCGATTTCAACGCAAGTTACGTGCAGCTTCTGGGCTCTCTCATGGGCGGAATGGTTGCCAAACATGCCTCCAAGAACATCGCGTCGGAATGGGTGCCCAAGGTTGTTTCGGGTGATGCCGTCATTGGTCTGGGCCTGACAGAGCCGCGTGGCGGTTCGGATGCGGCGAACCTGATTCTGAGGGCCGAGAAATCCGGCAACGGCTGGCGGCTGAACGGTGAAAAGACATCCATGAGTTTTGCCAGTCAGGCGGATGCGGCGGTCGTCTTTGCCCGTACCGGCGATCCTGACGGCGGCTCACGCGGGGTCAGCGCCTTTTTCGTCGATCTGAACCAGGAAGGCATCAAGCGCACCCATTTTGACGACATCGGCACCAAGCCTGTCGGGCGCGGCTCGGTTTTCTTTGACGATGTTTTCGTGCCGGCTGAAAACATGATGGCGGAACAGGACCGTGCTTTTGGCACGATCATGGCGGGCTTCGACTATTCCCGCGCACTGATCGGGCTGGAGTGCCTGGGGGCCGCGCAAGCGTCGGTGGATGAAACCTGGGCCTACGTTCAGGAGCGCGAGGCATTCGGAGCCCCGATCGTGCAGTATCAGGGTGTCAGCTTTCCCTTGGCCGAGGCCGAGACCCAACTGACCATGATGCGCCAGCTTTGCTATTACACGCTGGACCTGCGCGACTGTGGCCTGCCCCACACCTCTCAGGCTGCCATGTGCAAATGGTACCTGCCCAAAACCGCCTGCGAGATCCTGCACCAGTGCCTGATCCTGCACGGACATTACGGCTACACCACCGACCTGCCCCACCACCAGCGTTACAACGACGTTCTCGGCCTTCAGATCGGCGACGGCACCGCGCAGATTCAGAAGCTGGTGATCGCCCGCGAGAAGGTCGGTCGCATGGCGCTGCAGTATGACAAGAAGGCGAAGGGAGCCTCGAAATGAGCGACCCCATCCTCGTCACTTCCGAGGGCAACACCGGCATCATCGAACTGGCCCGCCCCGAGAAATTCAATTGCCTATCACTTGAGGTGCATGAGCGTATTTCTGTCGCGCGTGCGGAATTCGAGGCGAACCCCGCTATTCGGGCGATCCTCATCCGGGCGCAGGGCAAGCACTTTTGCACCGGTGCCGATCTGGTGGAAGTGAAAGGTAAATTGAACGATCCCGCCGCGCTGGACCATTTCATCGCCTTTGGCATGAACAACCTGCGTGCGCTTGAAACCTCCTCCCTCCCTGTCGTGGTGGCAGTGCAGGGGTTGTGTCTGGCCGGCGGGATCGAACTGATGCTGGCATGCGATGTGTGTTTCGCGGCCGAAAGCGCCCAGTTTGGCGATCAGCACGCGCAATTCGGGCTGATTCCCGGTTGGGGTGGCTCGCAGCGGTTGACACGGTTGATGGGGCAGCGCAGGGCGCTCGACCTGATGTTCTCGGCCCGCTGGCTCAAGTCGGACGAGGCCAAAGAGGCCGGATTGGTCAACTACATCGTGCCGGATGCGGACCTGCACAAGTCTGCGCTGGAATACTGCGAGAAAATCGCCACCCGTTCACGTCCCGGCATCGCCGAGATGAAGCGGTTGGCGCGCGAAGGCGCGGACCTTGGTATCGACCAGCAGATGCGGCTTGAGCGCGATGCCGCCGTGCGCGCACTGCCCAGCGATGACGTGGCGGAGGGCCTCGATGCATTCGAGAACCGGCGCGCCCCCGAATTCAAGGCTTGAGGACGAAACATGGATTTCATTTTGAACGACGAACAACGCCAGATTTACGACTATGGCGGCCAGCTGGCGCAGAAGTTCGACAACGATTACTGGCTGAGACACGCACGCAAGCACGAGTTTCCGCACGAAATGTTCCGCCAGATCGCCGATGACGGCTTCCTCGGCATCATGGTGCCCGAGGAATATGGCGGCGCGGGCCTTGGTATGACCGAAATGGCCCTGTTCATGGAGGGCACCGCCAATCACGGCATTCCGCTTTTGATGATGGTGGTCGGGCCGACCATGTCGCTGGCCCATATCGCCAGCCACGGAAGCGAGTTCCACAAGAAAGAACTGCTGCCGGCTGCCTGCCGCGGTGATATCCAGTTCTGTTTCGCGATCACTGAACCGGGGGCCGGGTCGAACACGATGAAGGCCACTACGCTGGCCAAGCGTCGAGGCAACCGGTTCAGCCTGTCGGGCGAAAAGACCTTCATCACCGGGGCCGAAGTGGCCGACTACTGCCTCGTGGTGGCGCGGACCAAACCGCATACCGAGGTCAGCCGCAAGACCGACGGCTTTACCCTGTTCGCCGTGGATCTGAAGAAAAAAGGCGTCGACAAGCAGCGGGTGAAGATCTCGATCCCCCTGCCCGAGGAGCAGTGGACACTGTTCTTCGACGATGTGGATCTCGGCCCCGAGGATGTGGTCGGCGAGGTGGACGAAGGGTTCTCGATCCTGTTCGACAGCCTCAACCCCGAGCGTATCATCCTGGCCGCCTTGTGCTGCGGCATCGGCCGGTTCGCCCTGAACAAGGGCGTGGCCTATGCCTCCGAGCGCAATGTGTTCGGCCAACCCATCGGTGCGCACCAGGGCGTGCAGCACCCGATGGCCAAGGCGCACACAGCGGTCGAGATGGCCAGCCTGATGACCCGGCGCGCGGCATGGGAGTTCGACAACAAGCTGCCTGCCGGTGCGTCGTCGAACATGGCGAAATATGCCGCCGCCGAAGCCGGGATCGAAGCGGTCGACGCGGCGCTTCAGGCGCATGGTGGATCGGGCTTTACCGAAGATACGGGACTTTACGAAATGTACCCGCTGGTCCGCCTGCTGCGCACAGCGCCGGTGAACCGCGAACTGTGCCTGAGCTTTATCGGCGAAAAGGTCATGGGCCTGCCACGATCCTATTGATCGCCACGGCTTGGAACGGAGAACGACATGCAATTTGGAATGCGCTTCCGGCGGGAGGATGCCGCCGACAAGGTAAATGATCGCTTCTGGCACGCGATCGAGGGCACGCCGCTCGACGAGGTGCGCCGTATTCAGGAAGAGCGGCTGCGTGACCAGATGGCCTATCTCAAGGCAAACTCGACCTTCTATCAGGAAAAGTTCGCCGAGGCCGGTGTGGAATTCGACGATATCCGCACTATCGAAGACCTGCAAAAACTTCCCTATACCTACAAGACCGAGATCCGCGAAAGCCTCGCCGCCGAGCCGCCCTTTGGCAAGCACCGTACCGCGCCCATGTCGGACATCATCCAGATGCAGGCCTCGTCGGGCACGACCGGCAGCCCCTCATATGTGGCCCTGACAGAATCCGACGCCGAAATGTGGCACGAGATGACAGCGCGCTGTTTCTTTGCCAATGGTGTGCGTCCCGGCGATATGGTGCTGCACGCATTTTCGCTCGCCAAGGGCTTTGTCGGCGGCATCCCCGTGATGCAGGGATTGCAGTACATGGGCACGATCGATGTGCCGGTGGGCGCCGATGGCGGTGCGGAACGGCTGCTGCGCGCCTGCGCCGACACCCGCCCGCGTTGCGTGGTCGGCGCCCCGAACTTTGTGCTGCACCTGGCCGAAAAGGCTCCCGAGGTGCTTGGCTGCAAGGCCAGCGAACTGGGTATCGAGCGCGTGATCGTCGGCGGCGAACCCGGCGGCGGCATTCCCGCAATTCGGGCAAAGATCGAAAAGGCCTGGGGTGCGAAATGCACCGAGATGCTGGGCGGCACCGATCTGGGCGTGACATACTGGGCCGAGTGCGACGCCCAGTCGGGTATGCACATGGTCAACATGGATTATGTCCTGACCGAGCTGCTCGACCCGGAGAGCGGCAGGATCATTCCCTGGAAAAAAGGCGCAGAAGGCGAGATGGTCTATACCGCGCTCGGCCGCCAGGCGAGCCCGCTCGTGCGGTTCCGGTCAGGCGATTATATCGAAGTGATCGATACCGAATGCTCCTGCGGCCGCACCGGACCGAAGATCCGCTGCACCGGCCGCACCGACGACATGCTGATCGTGCGCGGGGCCAATGTCTTCCCGTCGGCGATCAACAGCATCATTACCGAAATGGTGCCGGACACCAACGGCGTCATGCGAATCGTGGCCGATTTCGAGGGCCACACCACGCAGGGCGCGCTGACGGTGATTGTCGAACGCGGCCCCGATCGCGATCCGGCCGATGACGTCACCCTCAAAAAGAAAATCGAGCAGCGGCTGCGCGACTCCTTGGTCTTCAAGGCCGACGTTCACCTGGTTGCGGCCGACACTTTTGAAAAACCCGGCGCCGCGAAGGTCGCCTTCGTTCTCAGGAAATATCCAGACCTGCCATGACTAGAATGAAATCCCTTCTCGACACTGCGTCGGACGACTTCCGCGCCAACGACGCGTCTTACCGCGAAAAGGTCGATGAACTGCATGCCCTCCGGCTCTCACAGCGCGTCGGCGGCCCCGAAATGGCGCGCGAACGTCATGTGGAAAAAGGCAAGATCCTGCCCCGCGAACGGATCGAACGGCTGATCGATCCGGGCACCCCCTTTCTGGAACTCGGCGAGCTGGCCGGACTGAACATGCACAAGGGTGTTCCGCCCGGCGCCGGCATCATCACCGGTATCGGAGTGATCGAAGGCCGCCAGTGCATGATCATCGCCAACGATGCTACAGTGAAAGGCGGCACCTATTTCGGGATCACCTGCCGCAAACATGTCCGGGCACAAAAGATCGCCTGGAAAAACCGCCTGCCTGTTATCACGCTCGTGGATTCCGGCGGGGCCTTCCTGCCCGACCAAGCCAACCTTTTCCCCGACGAAGGCCAGTTCGGGTCCATCTTTCACCAACAGATCGGCATGTCGGGTGACGGTGTGCCGCAAATCGCCGTGGTCATGGGGCCCTGCACCGCGGGTGGTGCCTATATCCCCGCGCTCTGCGACGAGGTGGTCATCGTGCGCGGCCAGGGCTTCATGTACCTGGGCGGACCAGAGCTGACCTTTGCCGCGACCGGCGAAAAAGTGGATGCCGAAACATTGGGCGGCGGCAAGATGCATTGTTCTGTCTCCGGCGTGACCGACCATCTGGCCGAGGACGATGCCCATGCTTTGGCCATCACCCGCGATATCGTCCGACACCTGGGCGAAAAGCCCCTGCCCCGCAAGACGCCGGAAACGCCGCGTGAACCTGCCTATCCGGTCGAGGAAATATATGGTCTCGTCAGCCGCGACCCCAAGGTGCCGACCGACAACCGCGAGATCGTCGCCCGGCTGGTGGATGACAGCGATTTTCACGAATTCAAGCCGCTTTATGGCGACACGATCATGACCGGCTGGGGGCGCATCCACGGCCACGAGGTCGGGATCATCGCCAATACAGGCGTGCTTTTCGTCGAAGCCGCGCTGAAGGCGACGCATTTCATCAATCTCTGCGTCCAGCGTGATATTCCGCTGCTGTTCCTGGCCGATGTGAACGGCTTCATGGTGGGCCGCGAGGTCGAGCAGATGGGCATTGCCAAGGCCGGTGCTAAAATGATCACGGCCATGTCTTCGGCCCGGGTGCCGAAATTCACAATCATCACCGGTGGCTCTTACGGCGCGGGATACCTGGCGATGCTGGGCCGCCCGTTCCAGCCGGACGCAATGTTCGCCTGGCCGACGGGACGGTCGGCAATCATGGGGCCGGAACAGGCCGCCAGCGTGCTGGCTCAGGTCCGCGCGCAGATCAACGAACGCGAAGGCAAAAGCTGGACCCCCGAGGAGGAGGAAGCCTTCAAGGCACCGATCCGCAAGGAATACGAAGATTTTCAGGGGGCCTATAATTTTGCTTCCAACCTTTGGATCGACAGCGTGATCGAGCCCTGTGAGACCCGTGACGTCATGGCGCTGATGCTGGATGTAACATCGCGCAGACCCAAGGTCGAAACCAACTTCGGCGTGTTCAGGATGTGAGGAGCGAACCGTGAAAATCAAGACGCTTCTGATCGCCAACCGCGGCGAAATTGCCTGCCGGATCGCGCGCACTGCGCGGGCAAGCGGTATCATTCCCGTCGGCGTGCATTCGCAGGCCGACGTCAATGCCCTGCATGTCCGCGAGATTGGCAAATCTGTCTGTATCGGCGCCGGACCTGCATCCCAGAGCTATCTGAAAATCGACGCGGTGATTGCCGCTGCGCAATCAGTGGGCGCGGATGCGATCCATCCCGGTTATGGCTTTCTGGCCGAAAACCCCGATTTTGCTCGTTCGGTCGAAGCCGCCGGCATGATCTTCATGGGGCCGACGCCGGAAACGCTTGAACGTTTCGGCGACAAGGCCAGCGCCAAAGAGGCCGCCGTGGCGGCCAGCGTCCCGGTGATTTCGGGCGCCGAAGGTGCGCGGTCCGATCCCGAGCAGATTGCCGAGGAGGTGCGCCAAATGGGCCTGCCGGTGCTGCTCAAGGCGGTCGGCGGCGGTGGTGGGCGCGGACAACGGCTCGTCACTGACGAGACCACGCTGGTCGAGGACATCGAAGGCGCGCTGCGCGAAGCAAAATCCACCTTCGGCTCCGAAGGGCTGCTGTTGGAGCGTTTCCTGCCCGAGGCGCGCCATGTTGAAGTGCAGATCGCAGGTGACGGCAAGGGCCATGTGGTGCATCTGTTCGAACGCGATTGCACGCTTCAGCGCCGCCACCAGAAGGTCATCGAGGAAGCCCCGGCCTGGGGTCTGCCCCGAACGCTTCTGGACGACATCGCACGCGACGCGGTGCGCTTGGGCGAAACGCTGGACTATCGCGGGCTGGGCACGGTCGAATTTCTGGTCGCGGGTGGCGAGTATTTCTTCCTTGAGGTGAACCCGCGCATTCAGGTGGAACATCCCGTCACCGAAGCGATCACCGGGCTGGACCTTGTCGCGCTTCACCTGCGGATTGCCGAAGGCGCGGGCCTTGGACTGGTGCAGGACGATCTGACGATCAACGGCCACGCGGTCGAGGCGCGGCTTTACGCCGAAGATCCGGCGATGCAATTCGCCCCGTCGACGGGCACGCTCTCCACGCTCAGCCTGCCATCGGGCCTGCGCATCGACAGCGGCGTCGAAGAAGGCGATGCCGTCACGCCCTACTACGACCCGATGATCGCCAAGCTGATCGTGCACGCGCCCGACCGGGAAACCGCATTGGCACGTCTAGCCACGGCGCTTGATCATGTCGCGGTCGAAGGTGTCGAAACCAATCGCGCCTTTCTGACGGCGCTGGCGCGAAACCATGAATTCGAACGGATGCAGGTGCATACCCGCTGGATCGACGGCAGGCTGGATGAGCTGACACAGGCACCCGGCCTGACCCGCCCAGATCTGTGGAAGGCGACCGCTGCCATTCTCTTCGTGACCCAGTCGCGCAGCGACACAGACGCCAATCCCTGGACCAACCGTGATGCCTTTACCGGCTGGCGGCTTGGACTGGGCGGCGATGCGATTGAAGCGGGGCAGCGCGTGACGCTTACCGATTCTGACGAGGTATCCGAAGAACTGCGCGTCAGTCCTGTCAAACCGGGTGCCAAGTACACCATCCGTTCGGAGAAAGGCGAGGCGCTGATACTGTCGGCACGTGAACTGACCCCGGGCCGTTGGCGTGTCGGCGAAGGCGACACCGTCCATCTGATCGACGCGCGCCTGCACGCGGGCGTGATCGAACTGGATACGCCCGAAGGCCGCCTGGTCTTTCGGCCCGCCGCGCCCCTTGCCTTTGCCGGCGGCGATGCCGCGGCGGATCGCGCCGTGACCTCTCCGCTGACCGGCATGATTGTCGAAATCAAGGTCTCCGACGGTCAGAGCGTGGCCGAAGGCGACGTGGTCGCGGTCATGGAATCCATGAAACTCGAAATCTCGATCCGGGCGGCCGCGGCCGGGATCGCCAGCAATATATCCGTCTCGAATGGGGACATGGTCGATCGCGGCCAGGTCATCGCCGAGATCCTGCCATCCGAGGAGTGATGAAATGAGCGACTTTCCCAAATTCGTAGAATTTCGTGAAGAAGGCCCGCGTGAGGGTTTTCAGATCGAAAAGAAGATTTACCCGATCGAAGAGCGGATCGAACTGATCGACATGCTCAGCGAAACCGGCTTGAAACGCATTCAGGTCGGCAGCTTTGTCAGCCCGAAATACGTTCCTCAGATGGCGGACACCGGCGAGTTGTTCCAGCGTATCAAGCGCAAACCGGGCGTGAACTACACATCGCTGTGGCTGAACGACAAAGGGTTTCGCAAGGCCCTGACCGCGCATGAGGTCGATATCGACCCGCGTCTGCTGTTCTATCCTTCCGAAGCATTCGCCCAATCGAACAACAATTGTTCCTCGGCCGAGATGCGGGAAAAACAACGTGACTGGGTCCGTCTTTACAAGGAAGAGGGATATACCGTCGACGCGGCCTATGTGATGACCGCTTTCGGCTGCAACCTCGAGGGCCCCATCCCCCAAGAACGCATCTTGGACGATTTCCGCTTTATCCTTCAGCTATGCGAAGAAGAGAACATCCCCGTGCCGATCCTCGTGGTCGCCGACACCATGGGTTGGGGAAACCCCGAGGCGGTCAAACGGATGATCGGCGCCCTGCGCGAATTGGCGCCCGAGGCGCGCATCGGTATGCACATCCATGACACACGTGGGCTGGGGATCGCCAACGTTTATGCGGCCCTGTCGATGGGCGTGGACATGTTCGAAAGCTCCGTCGCCGGTCTTGGCGGCTGTCCTTTCGCGGGCCACGGCCACGCGCGCGCCGCAGGAAATGTCTGCACCGAGGATGCAGTGTTCCTGTGTCACGAGCTCGGCATCGAAACCGGCATTGATCTGGACAAGCTGATCGCAGCGGCGGTCAAAGCAGAAGAGATCATCGGTGTGCCGCTCATGGGCCGGGTCATGCACACCGGCGGGTTGGACAAATACCGCAAGTCACGCTGAGGGAGCAAGAAGATGACAAAAGCACTTGACGGAAAGGTCGTTCTGGTCACCGGGGCCGGCGGTGGGATCGGGCGTGATATCGCCTTGATGGCAGCTACCGAAGGCGCCGCCGTGGTGGTCAATGATCTGGGCGCATCCCTGAAAGGCACCGGTCAGACAGAAACTGCGGCGCAGAAAGTCGTCGAAGAGATCAGGGCCGCTGGGGGCGATGCCATTGCCGATGGCGGCTCTGTCACCGATCCCGATGCCGCGCGCGCGATGATCGAAGCCGGGGTCAAGGAATTCGGTCGCATCGACGCGGTGGTAAACAACGCCGGCATTCTGCGCGACGGTTACTTCCACAAGATGACCTATGAGGATTTCGACGCGGTGGTGAAGGTCCATCTTTATGGTGCCTTCAATACCAGCCGCGCGGCCGCCGACTATTTCCGCGAACAGGAAAGCGGCGCGCTCGTGCACATGACCTCGACCTCGGGGCTGATCGGCAATCTGGCGCAGGCGAATTATTCGGCGGCAAAGCTGGGCATCGCGGCCTTCTCGAAATCGGTAGCGCTCGACCTGAAACGCTGGAACGTGCGGTCAAACTGCATCGCGCCCTTCGCCTGGAGCCGGATGATATCGTCGATCAAGACCGACACGGAGGAACAGAAGGCGCGGGTCGAGAAGGTCAAGAAGATGACCCCCGCCAAGGTCGCGCCGATGGCCTGTTACCTGATGAGCGACCGCGCGGCGGATGTGTCGGGGCAAATCTTTGCAGTGCGGATGAACGAGATATTCCTGTTCAACCAGCCCCGCCCGCTCCGGTCCGTCCACTCCGGTGACGGCTGGACCGCCGATGAAATCGCCGAGCGCGCCATTCCCGCGCTCAAATCGCAATTCACACCGCTCGAAGTTTCGGCGGATGTCTTTTCGTGGGATCCGGTCTAATGGGAAAACGCAAAGAAAAAATCAGCTCCGACATTGCCTGGAGCACCCCCGACAAGATCTGCGTGCGCGGGCTCGACTTGCCGAACGAAATCCTCGGCCACATGAACCTGGGCGATCTGGCCTTTCTGCAATTGACGGGCCGCAAGGCCACGCTCGAGGAAAGCCGCGTCTTCAACGCCATCATCATCACCCTTGTCGAACATGGCATCACGCCATCGGCCCTGGCGGCGCGGATGACCTATATGGGGGCGCCGGAATCGCTTCAGGCGGCTGTGGCGGCTGGCTTGTGTGGGCTGGGCACCGTCTTTGTCGGTTCTATGGAAGGTGCCTCGAAAATGCTTTACGAGGCACTGCCACAGGACAAGTTGGGCACCGGTGTCGATCTGGATGCGCTGGCCGTCGAGACGGTGGAAAAATTCCGCGCCCGCAAGATGATCGTGCCGGGGCTCGGACATCCGGTGCACAAGCCGGTCGATCCGCGCACACCTCGCCTGTTCCAGATCGCTGCCGAGAACGGCAAGTCCGGTGAATACATCGAGTTGATCCAGAAAATTCAGGCCGTTGCCGAAGAAAAATCGGGTAAGATGCTGCCGATTAACGCCACCGGGGCGATCGGAGCAATCTGCTGTGAATTTGGCTTCCCCTGGAAGATCGTGCGGGGCTTTGGCGTCATGGCACGCGCCATCGGTCTGGTCGGTCATATCCTCGAAGAGAGCGAAAACCCGATTTCCTATGAGCTTTGGCAGCGTGCCGAGCAGGAAATTCTTGAAACGTCGGGTTCAGGAGCGAAGTAACCGATGCAGACGTCAGCCCCAGACACTCACACCGATCTGCGCGACGCCTTGCGCGCACTTTGCGCGCAGTTTCCGCCAGAATATCATCGCAAGTTCGGCGAGGATGAAACCTACCCCGAGGAATTCGTCGATGCGCTGACCCGCGAGGGCTGGCTCGCCGCGATGATCCCAGAAGAATACGGCGGCTCGGGTCTGGGCCTGACGGAAGCCTCGATCATCATGGAGGAGGTGAACCGCTGCGGCGGCAACGCGGGCCATTGCCACGGGCAGATGTACAATATGGGCACGCTGCTGCGGCATGGTTCGGAGGAGCAGAAACAGAAATATCTGCCCGGCATCGCCAGCGGCGAATTGCGCCTGCAATCCATGGCCGTGACCGAACCGACCACCGGCACCGACACCACCAAACTGAAGACCACGGCGGTGAAAAAGGGCGACCGGTATGAGATCAATGGCCAGAAGGTCTGGATCAGCCGTATCCAGCATTCCGACCTGATGATCCTGCTGGCACGCACCACGCCGCTGGCCGAGGTCAAGAAGAAATCGCAGGGCCTGTCGATCTTCATGGTCGATCTGAAAGAGGCGATCGGCAACGGCATGGAGGTCCGCCCCATCGCCAATATGCCCGGCCACGAAACCAATGAAGTGTTTTTCGACAACCTGGAAATCCCCGCCGAGAACCTGATCGGGACCGAGGGGCGCGGATTTTACCATATTCTTGACGGGCTGAACGCCGAACGTACCCTGATTGCGGCGGAATGTATCGGTGATGGATACTGGTTCGTCGACAAGGCCCGCACCTATGCCGGCGACCGCATGGTCTTTGACCGCCCCATCGGCCAGAACCAGGGCGTGCAATTCCCTATCGCCAGGTCCTATGTGAACATCGAGGCCGCCAATCTGATGCGCTTTGAAGCCTGCAGGCGGTTCGATGCTGGGCTGGATTGCGGAGCACAGGCGAATATGGCCAAGCTGCTGGCTTCGGAGGCCAGCTGGGAAGCGGCCAATGCCTGCATCCAGACCCATGGCGGCTTCGGTTTCGCACGGGAATACGATGTCGAGCGCAAGTTCCGCGAGGCGCGCCTCTATCAGGTCGCCCCGATCTCGACCAACCTGATCCTGTCATATGTCGGAGAACATATCCTCGGCATGCCAAGATCGTTCTGAAGGCCAGGATTATGGGTGAGATCGACCTTGACGCGCTGGCGCCCTGGCTGGGACGCACCGAGACTAAAGAAGACGTTCTGACGGAGGGGCTGATCGACAAATTCCGCGCCACGCTCGGTCCGCATCTTTGGGACGGATCAGGCGATGTCCCGCTGGGAATTCATTGGTGCATTTCCCTTGATACCGTGCCAGCGACCGCCCTGTCAGAAGACGGCCATGCCGCAAGGGGTGGATTCCTACCCCCTGTCCCGCTGCCCGCCCGGATGTGGGCCGGCGGCGATGTTAAACATATCGCGCCGCTGAAAATCGGCGAAACCATCACCCGGCGCTCTTCGATCAGGGATATTGTGGCCAAGCAGGGCCGTAGTGGACCATTGGTGTTTGTGACCGTCGAACATGAGTATCTGAGTGGCAACCGGCTTTGTATCCGGGAGCAGCAAACGATCGTTTATCGTGAGATTTCCACCCCCCGCACGGGCGAGAGCGCAGCTGACGCGGGTGACCCCACCACGCTTAGATCGACGCTGACACCGGATCCTGTTCTTCTGTTTCGCTATTCGGCGCTGACGTTCAATGCCCATCGCATTCACTATGATTACGTCTACGCCACCGAAACCGAAGCCTATTCCGGGCTTGTTGTGCATGGCCCATTGCAGGCCACGCTGCTTCTGAATCTGGCGGCGGATGCGTTGAAAACATCGCCCCACCGGTTTTCGTTCCGCGGCCTCGCGCCACTCACCCTGCCCTGCGAATTGCAACTGCACAATGAAGAGACCGGCACCTCCGGGACAGTCTGGTGTCAGGATCAAAACGGTCTTCGAAGCTTTTCCGCAGAGTACGCGGCTGTCTGATCGGTTTCCTTTGGTAGCGGATTCAGTTGTTGACCAATTTTTCTAACATCTGTTAGGCTGCGCGGAGAGACTTGGTAAAATAGACCAGGCAAACCTCTGAATTAAGAGGTGGGAGGAGGAACGATGCGAGGAAAACTCGTAACCAACGGAAAACCGTGCGGTCAGGCTATGCGTGCCTCCATGAGGTGTTGGGGAAAAGCACGGGTTGTAACATGACCACGAATAACGGGCACGTATCGTCACCGCTTGCGGTGCGTGGCGCAACTTTGAAATTTGGCGGTGTGACCGCGCTCGACGATGTGAGCATCTCCGTGGCCGACGATGAATTGCTTGCAATTATCGGTCCGAATGGTGCCGGAAAAACATCACTTCTGAACGTGACTGCGGGCTTCTACCGTCCGCAGAAGGGCCGTGTCGAATTGTCCGGGCAGGACGTGACCGGCCTGCGTGTTGACCAGATCGCCCGGCGCGGTCTGGCGCGGACGTTTCAGGGCACCCATCTTTTTGCCGGGCAGACGGTGGTGGAAAACATTATGATCGGCCGCCACATGCTGATGAAATCGAATGTAGTCCAGGCCTTTTTCCAGTTCGGTCCCGTGATGCGCGAGGAATCGGAACATCGTGAAGCCGCAGAGGAGATCATCGATTTTCTCGAGATCGAGGCAATCCGCAACCGGCCCGTGGGCACGTTGGGGTATGGGTTGCGCAAGCGTGTCGATCTGGGCCGTGCATTGGCGCAGGAACCGTCGATCCTGCTGATGGATGAACCGATGGCCGGCATGAACTCGGAGGAAAAAGAAGACCTGGCGCGCTTCATTCTCGATGTGCGCGAGGCGCGCAAGATTCCGGTAGTTCTGGTGGAGCACGACATGGGCGTCGTGATGGACCTTGCCGACCGGATCGTGGTGCTGGATTTCGGGCGGGTCATCGCCGAAGGCACCCCGGAAGAAATCCAGAAGGACCCGGCTGTCATAAAGGCATATCTGGGGTAGCGGCATGGTCAAACAACGGACAGCAATGGTCTTTTCGGACCCAGCAGTGACACATAGCGAAACCCTGCCGCAGGTTTTGCTCGCGCGAGCGACATCCACACCGACCAACCTCGCCGAACGGCACAAGCGCCTGGGCATCTGGCGTGAATTCACCTGGGCCGATGTTCTTGACAGGGTTCGCGCCCTGGCTCTCGGGTTGGAGAACCTGGGCTTGTCGGCTGGCGAATCCGTCATGATGATTGGCGAAAACGAACCCGAACATTTCTGGGCTGAATACGCCGTCCAGTCGTTAGGCGGCAAAGTCCTGTCTGTCTATCCGGATCAAAACGCTGAAGAGATTCTGTATCTGGCCGAAGACTCGCAAACGCGGGTTTTTCTGGCGCAGGATCAGGAGCAGGTCGATAAATGCATCGAGATTGCGGGCAAGTACTCGGGCGCCCTGGCGGTCGTTTACTGGGACGATTCCGGTCTGTGGGGCTATGATCATCCCCTGTTGCATTCGTTTGAAAGTGTGAGCGCGGCAGGGCGTCAGATCCACGCCAAGGAACCCGCCAGATTTGAAGAACACGTAAAACGTGGACGGGCGGACGATACCGCCTTGCTGTCCTATACTTCGGGGACCACGGGAAAACCCAAGGGCGTTGTCATCAGCCATCGCTACCTGTTCGACAATTGCTCGCGGGTGATGGGGGCAATCGAAATCGCGCCGGGCACCGAATACCTGACCTACATTTCGCCTGCCTGGGTCACGGAACAGATTTTCGGCCTGTCGATCGGTTTGATCGCGCCCATGGTCGTCAATTTTCCCGAAGGCCCTGAAGACGTACTGACCAACATTCGCGAACTGGCGGTTGATGCACTGGTGTTCAGTCCGCGCCAGTGGGAAAACCTCGCCTCCATCGTTCAGGCCCGGATGCTGGGCGCGGGCAAGTTCCGCAATGCGATGTACAATTGGGGCATGAAGGTTGGCCGCAACGTTTACGTCGAGCGGCTGGAAGGGCGTAGCCCCAGCCTTGCCGCACGCCTGCAGCTTCCCTTTGCCGAAGCTCTGGTGCTGCATCACCTGCGCGACAATCTTGGCCTTGGTAAGGCCAAAAACGCAATGAGCGGCGGCGCCCTGATGGCACCTGACGTCTTTCGTATGTTCCACGCGATGGGGGTTAAGCTGCGCAACGTGTATGGCGCGACCGAAATCGGCCTTCTGACCGCGCATGTCGGCGAAAGCTATCAGCTGGAAACCAGCGGCAGCTGGATGCAAAGCAACACGAACTACGGCGAACCGCTGGAATACAGGGTCTCGGACGAAGGGGAGCTTCAGGTGCGTGGCGGATCGGGCTTCGGCGGCTATCACGGCAAGCCCGAAAAGACCGCAGAGGTGCTGACCGAAGACGGTTGGTACAAGACCGGTGATGCGGTCTCGATGACCGACGACGGCGAGCTATTGTTCTTTGACCGTGTCAAGGACATGCGCCGCCTGGCAAACGGTCACAGCTATCCGCCGCAGTTCATCGAAACGCGGTTGCGGTATAGCCCCTTCATCAAGGACCTCATGACATTGGGCGACGAACGCCGGAATTTCGTCAGCGCGCTTATCAATATCGATATGGAAGTTCTCGGGCGTTGGGCGGAAGAGAACAAGATCAGCTTTTCGACCTACACCGATCTGTCGCAGAAACCCGAAGTTCTGGACCTTATCAAAGGCGAAGTGGCGCGCATCAATGCGCTCCTGCCCGAAGGCTCGCGCGTGGCACGTTTTGCGAATTTTCCCAAGGAACTCGACCCGGATGAAGGCGAGTTGACCCGCAGCCGAAAGCTTCGCCGGGCCTTTCTGGAGGAACGGTATGCCAAGCTCGTCGAGGCGATCTATGCTGGCGATGACGAGACAGATCTCGAAATCGCTGTGACCTATCAGGACGGTCGTCAAGGCGTTCTCAAGACCACGGTTCGCGTGTCGGATGTTGAAAACGCATCGAAGGCTGCCAAGCGGCAGTCCAAATCTTAAAGGAGGTCGGCGACAATGGTCTATTTCATCAATGACATCATTACCGGGGCTTTGATCGGCCTTCTGTATTCGCTGGTGGCCATGGGCTTTGTTGTGATTTATCGCGCCAGCAAGGTGTTCAACTTCGCGCAGGGCGAGCTTGTGATCATCGGCGGGTTCATCGTCTGGTTCACAACGATGCAAGCGGGGCTTAGCCTTTGGTTGTCGATACCCCTTTCGCTGGTTCTGGCCGGGCTGGTCGGGTACGCAATCGAACGGATTTTCCTGACAAAGCTGATCGGTGAATCGGTTTTCTCGATGGTCATGGTCACCGTCGGTCTTCTGATCCTGCTGCGCGGTCTGGTGCTGCTTGTGTTCGGTCCCGCCGTGCGGCCCTTCCCGATCATTTTCCCGCTGAAACCCTTGTTCCTCGGCGACATGTTGATCCCGATGAACCTCCTGATAGGCGGGATCATCACCATTGTCGCCGCCGTCGGCCTGTCGTGGTTCTTCAACCGGACCCGGTCCGGCCTGCGGATGACCGCCGTGGCGGAAGACCACGTCGTGGCCTCCTCGATGGGCATTTCGGTGAAAGGCTCGATTGCCTTTGCCTGGGTTCTCGGGGCAATCCTGTCCACAATTGGTGCGATGATCTTTCTCAGCGGCAAATCGCTGACCTTCCTGGCCTCGGATATCGGGTTCGCGGCCCTGCCGGTGGCGCTGTTTGCCGGGCTGGAATCCATCGGCGGGCTGATCCTTGCGGGCGTGATTATCGGCATCGTCCAGAGCCTGACAACCAACTATCTTGACCCGCTGATCGGAGGGTCACTGGGCAGCGTTGTCCCCTATATCATCATGCTTGCCATTCTGCTGATCCGACCGACCGGCCTGTTCGGCTGGCGCACAATTGAACGGGTGTAATCCATGGACCCTTCCGGCGTATTCCCGACAAGCTATCGCAGTGACAGACGTTTGATCCGAACGCGCTGGCAGTTTCTGGCCCTCGTCGTATTCATGGCTCTACTGCTGTTGGCGCCTTACCTGGTGAGCAGCCGTATCATCGCTATCCTGAATATGATGATGATCAGCGCCGTCATCGCCGTCGGGCTTCAGATCTGCACCGGCTATGCGGGCCAGATCAACCTGGGTCAGGCGGCTTTCATGGGGGTCGGGGCCTATACGGCCTCGATACTGGCCTCGAAGACCGGCCTTACGTTTCTGCTGACCATTCCTCTGGCCGGGCTCTCGGCTGCGCTGTTCGGCTTTCTCTTTGGCTTGACCGCGGCGCGGATCAAGGGGTTCTATCTGGCACTGACCACGATTGCAGCTCAGTTCCTGTTCCACTTTGCCGTATTGAACCTGCCGTCTACCTGGCTGGGTGGATCGAACGGTATCACCGTGCCCCCGGCCGAGCTTTTCGGGCTGCGATTTGTCAGCGAATCTTCGCAGTTCTATCTGAATTTCGCGGTCACCGCGATCATGGTGGCGGGCGCGTTCGGGATCGTTCGGTCACGCTTCGGCCGTGCCTTCGTGGCGGTCAGGGATGATGACGTGGCCGCGGGTATAATGGGGATCAATGTCGCGGCCACAAAGGCAAATGCCTTCCTGATCGGCGCTTTCTATGCGGGCGTCGGCGGGGCGCTTTGGGCCTATCTGATCCGCTTCGTGGGGGTAGACCAGTTCACCCTGTTTCACTCGATCTTCTTCGTCGCGATGATCATCGTCGGCGGGATGGGTTCAATCGTGGGGGCCCTGATCGGCGTCTTCATTATCCGCATCATCCAGGAAATTATCGCGACGGTCGGCCCCAATATCGCCGACTCGGTATCATTCCTTGGCGGTGACATCGTGTTCGCTGGCATGAATGTCGTTCTTGGCGGCGTGATCGCATTGTTTATGATCCTCGAACCCAAGGGGCTGATGCACCGCTGGAACATCCTGAAGTCGTCATACCGTATCTGGCCGTTTCCTTACTGAGAAATAGAGCGGCTCTAAACCTGGGAGGAAGAATATGACTTACCAATCGAATCGAGGTCTTCGCGGCTTTCTGGCTGCGGCTGCCTTGGCGGCCGCGGCGACCATGCCTTTGAAGGCGCAGGCCGAAGAGACCTATAATCTGGCCCTGCTGTCGGACTTTTCCGGCCCTTATGCTGACATCATGCCCATTCTGGCCGGCGGACGTGAGGCTGTGTTCACCTGGTGGAATGAAACCCGCGGCAAGGAACTTGGCGTCACGCTGAACTACAAAAACTACGAAACCCGCTATGACGCGGCACAGGTGGCAAGTCTCTGGCCCGGGATCAAATCGGAACTGGACCCGATTGCGGTTGTCGGCCTCGGCGGGCCCGACGTCGCGGCCCTTTCCGAACGCCTGCCGGAAGACAAAATCCCGATGTTCATGGCCACAGCGGCCTACGGTTTTGCCTGGCAACCGGATGCCTGGATTTTCAACCCACGCCCGACCTATTCGCACGAAAGTGTCGGCTTTCTGAACTGGATGCGTGAACAGCGCGGCGGAGACGAACCGCTCAAGGTTGCGATCCTCGCCTCAGAAGCATCGCCTGCCTATGTCGACATGGCAAAGGGCATTGAACTCTATGCCGAAGAGCACCCCGAGGAGATCGACCTCGTCGAGGTCATCTATACCGAAGTTCAACCCACCGATCTGACGGGGCAAATGCGCCGCGTTGTACGAGCCGGGGCCGAGGTGCTGGTAATCCAAACGAACACCTCTATCGTGGTTGCCGCGAAACGTGGGCTGCAGGCCAACGGGGCGAACATCCCGATCATGATGAGTTCGCATAACGGGCTTCCAGCCTCGGGTAGCGCGCTTGGCGGGCTTGAGCAAATGGAGGGGGACTTTGAAGCCTACGGCATGGTGATTGCGGCCGATGAGGACACTCCCGCGCGACAATTCTACGAGACATTGGTTGCCGATTACGGACTCGAAGCACCTTGGAACGTCGTGACCGCAATGGGCGTATCTCAGGGTCTCTATACCGTGACCGTGATCGATCACGCGATCGAGGCGAACGGCGCCGAGGGCCTGACCGGAGAGATGGTACGTGAGGCGCTTTTTGCCAAACCGATCACCACCGAAGAAACCCATGGGTTCCTGCCGACCTTGTCCTTTACGCCAGAAGCACCGTTCCCATTGGAAGGCCTCAAAGTGAATGTGGGCACCGTCAAAGATGGGAAAATCACCATCGCGGCAACGGGTGTCGACGTTCCGCAAGTTGAGAAATGGTGAATTAATCCGGGCGCCGCAGTCGCGGCGCCCGTTCTGATCCTTAGCCCCGGGCAATATGACCATGCTGGAACTCAACAACGTAGAGGTGACATATTCCGACGTCATCCTGGCGCTCAAAGGCGTGTCCATGACAGTCCGTGCGGGACAATGTGTTGCTCTGCTCGGTGGCAATGGCGCAGGAAAAAGCACGACGCTTAAAGCCATCTCGGGAACGCTCAAATCCGAGGATGGAACCGTTTCGGCGGGGTCCATCGTTCTGGACGGAACTCCCATTCAGAACATGGAAGCCTCGGAAGTCGTGAAGAACGGTCTCATCCATGTGATGGAAGGGCGGCGCGTTTTGCGGCATCTGACGTCAGAGCAAAACCTGATCGTCGGCGGGCACATGGTGCCCAACTCCGCCGAGCTGAAAAAGCGCCTGGACCATGTTTACACCTTGATGCCCCGGCTTGCGGACCTGCGCAACCGCACCTCTGGCTTCATGTCTGGTGGCGAACAACAACTGCTGCTGATCGGCCGGGCCATGATGGCCAGCCCCAAGATCATCGCGATCGACGAACCGTCGTTGGGATTGGCCCCGATGATGGTCCGGGATGTTTATGAAGTGCTCAAGCAGCTCAAGTCAGAAGGCACGACCTTCTTCCTGGTCGAACAAAACAGCGCCGCGGCGCTATCGATCGCCGACTATGCCTATGTGATGGAGAACGGCCGGATCGTGATGGACGGCCCTGCCGACAAGCTCGCTGACAACGAGGACATCAAGGAATTCTATCTCGGCGTAACCGCATCGGGCGAGCGCAAAAGCTATCGAGATATCAAACACTATCGCCGCCGGAAGAGATGGCTGGGATAGAAAGGAGCGAAGATGAGTAACCTGCTTTCCATCAAAGGTCGTACCGCATTTGTAACCGGAGCGGGGCAAGGCGTTGGTCGGCAAGTCGCGCTTTATCTGGCGGAACACGGAGCCGGTGCCATCGTTGTCAACGATTTTCACGCCGAACGGGCCGAAAGCGTTGCCGCGGAAGTGGAGGCAGCGGGTGCAAAGGCTCTGCCGCTCGCCTTCGACGTCTCGGATTTCGACGCGGTTGGCGCGGCGTTTGCCGAAACGCAGACCACATTTGGCGGCGTGGATATTCTGGTCAACAATGCGGGCAACGCCGGGCCGACATCGCGGCTCGACGATCTGGTCCCTTTTTGGGAATCCGATCCCGATGAATGGCGCCGCTGGATGGCCACCAATTTCGATGGGGTGCTGAACTGCACCCGTCACGCCATGCCGTTGATGGTTAACAGTGGCTATGGGCGCATTGTGACCGTCATTTCCGACGCCGGCCGTGTCGGTGAACCGCATCTGGCGGTTTATTCCGGGGCCAAGGCCGGTGCGGCCGGCTTCATGCGGGCAATTGCAAAGGCCGGCGGCCGGTTCGGGATCACCGCGAATTGCGTCGCCTTGGGGGGCACAAGAACTCCGGCTGTCGCCGACCTGATCCCGGATGCAGAGACCGAGAAGCGGGCATTGTCGCAATACGTGATCCGCCGTCTGGGCGAGCCGGAAGACCCCGCCGGAATGATCCTGTTCCTCTGCTCGGATGCTGCCAGCTGGATCACCGGACAGACCTATCCAGTGAATGGTGGGTATTCGTTTGCCTGCTAGAGTAGACATCGACCAACCGCCGCCTCTAGGTGGCGTCGTCCGAAAAAACGCTGTCATTATCTGCCCCGAGTTCAGGGGGCAGATTCGGTGTTGCGGTTTCGAAGCCATCAAATTTCAACGGCTGGACAATAAAAGTCTCGGCCTTGCCGCCGTCATGCGTAATCTTGCGCAGCAGCTGGCGCGCACGCACATGGGGGTCGTCCAACGTTTCGACCAGGGAATTGACCGGACCCCATGGCACCCCCGCCTTATCCAGAAGGTCGCCCCATTCGGCGCGCGTCTTGCCAACCAGAATCGCCGCGATTTCTTCGCGCAGCGCGGCCTTGCGGGCGACACGGTCGCGGCCTGTCAACGGCGCAAGATCCGCCCTGTCGATCACATCGCAGAACGGTTTCCAGAACCAGTCCTCATGCGCGATGGACAAGGTCAAGAGCTTGCCGTCTTTGCAGGTGAACACGCCATAGCCCGGCTCGGCGATAAATTCGCCCAGCGGTGTTCCATTGGCGGCGGGAACGAGGAATGCGGTCAACATCGAAACCACCGCATCCGACATGGACACGTCCACGTAACGCCCCTGCCCTGTGCGCTGGCTCGACACCACCGCCGACAGGATTGCGATCGCCGCGAACAACGCCGCGCCAACATCCGCAAGGGGGATCGGCGGCACAGGGCCGGGCTGCTTTGCATCGGCCTGATCGGCCAGCAAACCGCCAACCCCTTCATAGCTCAGGTCATGGCCAGCCCTGTCACGATAGGGGCCGTCCTGCCCGTAACCCGAAATCGATACATAAACCAGCCGCGAGTTGACACTACGCATGTCCTCGAAACCGGCACCCAAGGCCGCAAGCTTGCCAGGGCGGAACCCTTCGACGATGACATCCGATTCCTTGGCCAGTTCGCGAAACCGTGCCAGCCCCTCGGCCGATTTCAGATCCAACGCAACGCTGCGCTTGCCTCGGTTCAGTGCCCGGAACAAGGGCGGAAATTGCCGGGCCGGATCACCGATGCCCGGGCGTTCAATCATGATCACCTCGGCTCCCATGTCGGACAACAGCATTGTGGCATAGGGACCGGGAAACTGTTCGGCAAGGCTGAGGATTTTCAGGCCGGCCAGGGGTGCAGTGCTCATATCAATCTCCAGTTCTTTTGTTTTCCACGTGCGGGTCCGCCCGAGTGCAGCGTAAATCGCCGCAAAAGACAAGGCGAAAAACCAATAATATGTATAATTATCAGGAGCTTAGCATGAGTGAGGCAAAGCAGACGCTATTCGTTGAGCGGGTCGCAAAAACTGAATGGATTACCTTCCAGCGCACCGAACAGCTCAACGCAATGTCAACGCAGATGCTGCGCGAGATGGCGGCAGCACTGGAATCGGCGCTGGCCGACGATGGGGTGCGTACAATTGTCCTGACCGGCTCTGGCCGGGCATTCTGCGCCGGTGCCGATCTGAAAGAAGTTGCTGGCGCCAAACATGCACCAGGCGAGCCGGATCTTCTGGATCTTGTCGATCACACGTTTGGGCTTATGCGACATGGCCCGAAACCGGTGATCGCCGCAGTGAACGGGCTGGCGATGGCGGGCGGTTTGGAAATGGTGATGGCCTGCGATCTGGTCTTTGCCGCCGAAAGCGCGCAACTGGGCGACGCACATTCCAACTTTGGCGTCTTTCCCGGGGCCGGCGGTGCGGCGATCCTGCCGCGTAGGATTGGCCTGAACCGCGCGAAATACCTGCTGTTCTCGGGCGAGAACGTTTCGGCACGGGACATGATGGACTGGGGACTGGTGAACAAGGTCGTCGCGGACGAAGACCTGCGACAAGCGGTGCAGGCCTTTACCGACAGGCTGGCAGAAAAAAGCCCGGCGGTCTTACGCCGCATGAAGACGGTTTCCAATCGGTCGCTGGACGTGGACGAAACCGCCGCGCTTTCCGAAGAGATGCTGAACCTGCGCGCGCACATGCGATCCTGGGACATGCACGAGGGTCTGTCGGCGTTCAATGAAAAACGAAAACCGCAGTTTCGCGGATACTAGGTCAGGAGGACAAACGATGCAGGACATTTACATCGTTGGCATCGGGATGACGCCGTTCGGAAAGTTCCGGGACAAAACCATCAAGGACATGACCGGCGAGGCCGTCGCCGCCGCGCTTTCCGATGCCCGAGTGACGGCAGATCGTATCGACGGCGCATTCTTCTCGAACGCGGTGCAGGGCCACATGGAGGGCCAGCACATGATCCGCGGCGAAATCGCGCTGCGTGAAATGGGCATTCAGGGCATTCCGGTGGTGAATGTCGAAAACGCCTGCGCCAGCGCCTCGACCGGGTTCAAACTGGCAGTCGATTTCCTCAAGGCCGGCAATGGCGACTGCTGTCTCGCCGTGGGCGCCGAAAAGATGTATTCTGACGACCGTGCGTTGATGTTTTCGGCCTTCGACAGCGGCTGGGACGTCAGCAACAGCGAAGAGGTCGCGCAACGGCTGGCCGATCTGGGTGCAGGGGTCGAGGAACCCGAAGGATCGAAATCGCCCAAGCCCTACAGCGTGTTCATGGATGTCTACGCAGGCTTCGCCCGGCTGCACATGAAGACCTTTGGCACAACTCAGGAACAGTTCGCCGCCGTCGCCGCCAAGAACCATGCGCATTCCGTGCATAATCCACTGGCGCAATACCGAGAAGCCATGAGCGTCGATCGGGTATTGGCCGCGCCGCCGATCACCTATCCGCTGACCCTGCCGATGTGCGCCCCGATCTCGGACGGGGCCGCTGCGGCCGTTTTATGCACCGGCGAGGGGATAAAACGTCTGGGCCTAGATCCCGCGCGCGCGATCAAGGTCAAGGCCGCGATCCTGCGCTCGGGCACCGATCGTCCGCCGGAAGATTACAAGAACCACCTGACCCGGCTTGCCGCGCTTGAGGCCTATGAACAGGCCGGGATCGGCCCCGAGGATATATCGGTGGCCGAAGTGCATGACGCCACGGCCGTGGGCGAAGTGATCCAGATCGAGAACCTCGGATTTGTCGAATTCGGCGAGGGCGGTCCCGCCAGTCTGCGCGGCGAGACAAAGATCGGTGGACGCATTCCGGTGAACCCCTCGGGCGGGTTGGAATCCAAGGGCCACCCGGTCGGTGCCACAGGGATAGGGCAGGTTTTCGAACTGGTCACGCAACTACGCGGCGAAGCTGGCGCGCGTCAGGTCGAAGGGGCAAAGAACGCCATCGCCGAAAACGGCGGGGGGTTGCACGGGGTAGAAGAAGCGGCCGCCTGCGTCACCATTCTGGGCCGTTGAAACAAGGAGACGAACCATGGAAAACGTGATCGCCGCCGCTCAGGCAATCTATACAGATGAGCAACGCATGTTGCTGGAAAACTTCCGCAAGATGGCCGAGGCAGAGTTCGCGCCGCTGGCCGAGAAATACGAGAACCTCGGCCACCCCCCCGATGCGAAAACCCTGAAGTCCCTGTTCGCCAAGGTCGAGGAATTCGGGCTGATCAGCGGCCTGATCCCCGAAGAGGACGGCGGTGCCGGAATCGACCGCATGACCTATGGCATCCTATACGAGGAACTGGCCCGGATATGGGCCGATCTGGCAATCGCGGTGCTGATTCAGGGTCATGCCGTGTTCGCGGTCAACCTCTTGGGAAATGTGGCGCAGAAAGAGGCCTATCTGAAGCCGCTCCTGCGCAGCGAACGGATCTGTGCCACCTGTATTTCCGAACCAGAGGTCGGTTCGAACGTACGCGAGGTCAAGACACGTGCGGACCGCGAGGGCGATAAGATTTTCGTCACTGGCCAGAAGCTCTGGATTTCCAATGGGGCCCAGTCGGATTTCGCCATCGTTGTCTGCAATCTGGACGACGGTATTTCCATGGTCATCGTCGACCGCGATACCGGCAACTACGAGAGCCGCGAATTGCGCAAGCTGGGGCTTGTCGGTGCATCGACCTGCGAATTGTTTTTCGACCGTGCCGAAACCAGCGCTGACCATGTTCTGGGTAATGCAGGCGGCGGCCTGTTCCAGACATTGAAACTGTTTGAGAGCGCTCGCGTGTTTGTCGGCCTGACGAGCATTGGCATAGCGCAGGCGGCGTTGGAATGTGCCGTCAAATATGCGCAGGATCGCCAACAACATGGTAAGCCGATCGGCGGGCACCAGTTGATTCAAGGCTACCTGGCCGACATGGCCACGCACCTGGATGCCGCGCGCCTGTTGTGCCAGCGCGGGCTGCAACTTCTGGACCTGGGCGTGCGCTGTGACACCCAGACCTCGATGGCGAAATGGTATGCAACCGAAATGGCCGTCGAAATCGCCGGCAAAGCGGTGCAGATCCACGGCGGCAACGGCATCACCAAAGAGTTCCCCGTTGAACGGCACTTCCGCAATGCAAAGGTCATGCCGATTCCCGATGGCACCACCGAAATCCAAAAACTGGTCATCGGGCGCAACCTGACCGGGCTTAACGCGTTCTGAAAAGGGCCTTGGCCGCCCCACCGTCGGCGCTCGTCAGCGTCGAGGGTGGGCACGACCCGGAGTGATCGCGATACGGGCGAAGAGTCAGTAGGACTTGGGCATCCCCAATGCCTTCTCGGCCACGTAGGAGAGGATCAACTCCTCGCTGACCGGCGCGATGAAGTTCAGTACGCTTTCGCGAAAGTAACGCTCGACGTGGTATTCCTGCGCGAAGCCAAAGCCGCCGTGGGTGCGCACCGCGCGGAATGCCGCTTCGTAGGCCGCCGAGCCGGCGAGGTTGCGCGCGGTATTGGCCTCCAGCCCGCAGGGCTTGCCCTGATCGTAAAGCGTGGCGGCTTTGTAGGTCATCAGTTCCGCCGCCTGAAGGCGCATCCACACCGAGGCCAGCGGATGCTGGATCGCCTGGTTCTGGCCGATTGGACGGTCGAAGACGACGCGTTCGCGCGCATAGGCGGCCGCCTTTTCCAGTACGTACATCCCAAACCCGACCGCAGCCGCGGCGACAATGATCCGCTCGGCATTCAGCCCGTGGAGCAGGACCTTGAAACCCTCACCTTCCGCGCCGATGCGGTCCTCTTCGGGCACCTCCAGCCCATCAATGAAGATAGCGTTGGAGTCGACCGCCTTGCGGCCCATCTTGGCAATTTCATGCACGTCGATCTTGCTGCGGTCGAAATCGGTGTAGAACACTGACATGCCGTCGGTCGGTCGCTCGCAGTCCTCGATGGGCGTGGTCCGGGTCACCAGCAGGATGTGATCTGCGCGCTGTGCGGTCGAGGTCCAGACCTTGCGCCCGTTGACCACATACCCACCGTCTTCGCGTCGGCGCGCAAAGGTCGAGATATGCGTGGTATCAAGGCCGGCGTCCGGTTCGGTTACGCCGAAGCAGGAGCGGTGCTCTCCGCGGATCAGAGGCGGCAGCATTCGAGCCTTCTGTTCGTCGGTGCCGAAGCCGACCACCGGTTGCAGCCCAAAGATATTGATATGCACCGCGGAACTGGCCGCCGCGCCGTAACGCCCGATCTCCTGCATGACCAGCGATGCCTCTGTGATACCCAGGCCCGATCCGCCATACTGCTCTTCCATCGTGACGCCATAGAAACCGCCCTTTGCGATCTCGGCCGCAAAATCTTCGGGGAAGGTCCCGGTTCGTTCGCGTTCCAGCCAGTAGGCATCGTCGAAACGCGAGCAGATCCTGGCCACCGCGTCGCGGATGGCCCGTTGCTCTTCGGTGAGATCGAAATCCATGCGATCACTCCTTCTTCTGACGTGGGTGTGGTTCGCCCGAATGCTCGGGCGGGGCGGGTTCCGCCATATGCGGGCGCCAGGAGCCGGGATCTCCTGTGGCGAGATTGCCGAACTGGCGCTCGGCGGAAAAGACGTCGCTGCGGATCTGCACGAGGTGAGCCATGACCGGGCGGCCTTCGGGATCGAACAAGCGCGAGACCACATGGGCCACCGGCTCGCTGAGGGTGATGCCCAACAGGTGCGCGGTGGCGATGTCGGCCCGAACGATGGTGATGATCTGGTCGCCCGACAGATCCGTCATGCCGGTGTGGTCGCGCAGCAGTTGCGAATATAGCTGCGTTTCGTCAGCGCCCTCGGGCAGCATCTCGAAATAGCGTTGCGGCAGCCACAGATCGACCAGCGAATACGGCTGCTGCCCGGCGTGATGGCGCTTGCGCACATGAACCAGCGGCGTTTCCATCCCCGTCAGGTCGCGGCCAAGATCGGGAAGCTCCTTACAGGGCGCACGCGACAATATATCTATACGCACCTGTGCCCCGAGCGTCAGCGGATCGTAGGCGGGCGCACGTGGCTCGCTCTCCTCGGCCGCCGCAGTCACGAAGGTGCCCAGTCCGCGCGTGCTGTCGATCATGCCCTCATTGCGCAGAACCCCAAGAGCCTGGCGGACGGTTTCGCGCGCCAGGCCGTATTCGTCGCGCAGGGCCGGAAGGGTTGGCAACTGGCTGTGTATGGGCCAATCGCCGCAGCGAATCTTTTCGCGAAATAGGCTTGCGAGCTTGAGATACAAGGGGATGCCGTCACGCTGCCGAAGCAGTTCCCTGGCCGAGCCTTCCTCCGGGCGGGGACAGTGGCCGACGCCGGTGGTCCGGGTGCCGCTCAAGGCTGGTCGCCGGACCGAGGCACCGCTCCTGTCAGACCGTCGTTTACCGACGAGTCCTGCTCGGGTTGCACAACGACACCGGCCTTTATCAGTTGAGCAACCCTTTCCGGTGAGAAGCCGAACTCTTCCAGGATCGCCGTGCCCTGTGCGCCAAGGGCAGGTGCCGGAAGATCGGGGCCCATCTCGACGCCGCGCATCGTATAAGGGCTTCGGACCCGGCGCATCGGCCCCTGCTGGGGATGGTCATAATCTTCTATCAGGCCAACGGCGCGGACATGCGGATCGTCGGGCAGGTCCTCCATCGCCATCACTGGGGCATTGGGAATATCGAGGGCATCGAACAGCGCCTGCCACTCTGCGGTGGTCCGCTGCGGCAGGATATGCGTTACAACAAGTTCATAGAGTTCGGGAAAATGCCGCTGTGCGGTCGCCGCGTCGGTCATCATGGGGCCGTCGGCCACGTCGTCGCGACCCACAGCACGCAGAAACCGCTGCCATTGATCGAATTTGTAGATCCCGTGCGCGATGAAACCGTCGCTGGTTTGCGCTGGTTTGCGGAATGGACTCATGACCCGCGCATAGCCGAACCCGCCTTCCGGAGGCCGGAAGGCCGCCCCGTTGAAATGCTGGCTCAACATCACCGATATCATCGTTTCGAACATCGGCGTTTCGATGTAGCACCCTTCGCCGGTGGTGCGCTGCCGGAACAGGCCGGCCAGCATCGCCTGACCCAGCGCCAGCCCGGTGATCTTGTCGGCGGCCACCATCGGCACAAAGGCGGGGGCACCTGCGTTGCGCCCGTTGGCCTCGGCCAGACCCGACCGGGCCTGAATCAGGTCATCGAAGGCGGGCAAGTCGGCATAGGGCCCGTCCTGCCCGAACCCGATCGCGGCGCAGTAGACGATGCGCGGATTGACCTCCCGCACGGCGTCATATCCAAGACCCAGCCGCTCGATCGCAGGCACTCGCATATTGTGAACCACGATGTCCGCCTGACTCAGCATCTCCAGCAGCGCCGCACGCCCTTCGGGGGATTTGAGATCAAGCGCAATGCTGCGTTTGTTCCGGTTCACCGCCATCCACTGAGCGGTCATACCCGGCACGCGCGAGGCGCCGAGGCGCCGATAATAGTCGCCTTCCGGCGCTTCGACCTTGATCACATCAGCGCCGAAATCGCCCAGGAACTGGGTGGCGTAGGGGGCCAGGAGAATATGGCCCAGCTCTACCACGCGCACCCCGTCGAGCATTTGAAACATGATTCCCCCCCCCGGCACCGGATCGGCTGCACCGACCGCACGCTACAAAAGACTAAAAGACTGTATTGCTAGTTTTTTTGCACGGGGAGCGTTGACATGCAAGGGGGCCTTGCTAAGTTTGGCGCCACAATGAGGCTAAGGCGGCTCGTTTCCGGCGTGGAAATCGCCGATGGAAATGGCCCGAAATAGCGCCAAAAAAAAGGGGGGGGGTGGCCGCAATGGAACCGCCGAAGAAAAGGGGGGGCGCGCGCGGCCTGTTGGCCGTTTCGCGGGGGCTGGCCGTGCTAGAGACCGGGTTTGCGGCGCTGGCCTGTGTCGCACTGGCGGTGATCATGCTGATCGTGGTCGTGGATGTTGCGATGCGCTACGCGCTTTCGATGCCACTGGGCTGGTCCTACGACCTGATCGGTCTCTACCTTGTGGTCACGGTATTCTTCCTGATGCTGCCCGACACACTCCATCATCACGGGCACGTGGCAATCGATCTGTTCCAAAACATACTTCCGCGACGGGTTCGCCATCTGGGGCAGGCGGTGGGCTATGCTGCAGGGGCAGTTGTCATGGCGCTGATCGCGTTCGAGGCCTGGGGCCGCTTCCAGAGCGCCTATGCCGGGCAGGACCGGATCGCCGCGCTGGTCCCATGGCTGACCTGGCCGGCCTATCTGGTCGTCCTGATTGGCACCGCGCTGCTGACGCTGCGCCTGATCTACCGGGTGGTCGGGCACGCGTTTTCCATCTTCTCGCGCCACGATCTGGTTGAAATGCCGCCCCCGCCCGAGACCACCGCGCTCCAAGGGGAGGACGTCCTGTGACGGTGGCTCTGGTAATTGCGCTTCTGGCCGGGCTGCTTGTGATCGGGCTGCCGGTGGCCTTGGCAATGGCGATTTCGGGGTCTGTAGGGCTCTATCTGTTCGGCGGCATGGCGGTACTGGGCGGCATCCTGAAGACTGCACCCCTAAGTACCGCGAATTCCTACGAAATCATCACCATCCCGATGTTCATCCTGATGGCCGAATTCGTGATCATCTCGGGCGTGGCGCAAGATCTCTTTCGCGCTGCAACCATTTGGGTCGGCCGTCTCCGCGGCGGCCTGGCCATGGCTACCGCGGTAGCCGGGGCGGGCTTTGGCGCGATCTCGGGGTCGAGCACGGCAGCGGCGGCAACGCTGGCATCCACTTCGATCCCGGCGATGATCGACGAAGGCTACGACCCCAAGCTGGCCAGCGGCGTCGTGGCGATTTCGGGCACACTGGCGATGTTGATTCCGCCATCTGTGGCGCTGATTCTCTATGGGATCATTGCCGATGTCTCGGTCGGACAGCTGCTGGTGGCGGGGGTGATACCGGGGATTCTGGTCGCTCTGACCATCATGGCCACGGTCGCGGTTCTGGTGCGGATTGATCCCTCGGTCGCGCCTGCCGGCCAGCCTTACAGCTTTCGCGATAAATTTGCGTCGCTGTCGCGTGTCGGGCCAATGCTGCTGCTGTTCCTGGCCGTCACCGGCACGATCTACTCGGGCATTGCCACGCCGACCGAGGCATCGGGGATCGGCGCCTTCGGCGCGATGCTGCTGGCGCTGCACGAGCGCAAACTGGGATTCAGCCAAGCCTGGGGTTGCCTGAGACGGGCGGCGCAGACCACCTGCATGATCCTTTTCGTGATCCTCGGCGCGCATATCTTTGGCTATTTCTTCACCCTCACGCGGGTGACCAACGATTTGACCCAATGGATCGGCGGCCTTGGTATTTCGCCGATGGGGGTGATGGTGGTGATCCTGATCATCTACGTCTTTCTGGGTGCCTTCATGGACCAGATCGCCATCCTCATCCTGACGGTGCCGGTGCTTTTGCCGCTGGTCCTGTCGCTGGGCTTCGACCCGATCTGGTTCGGGGTGATCGTCGTGGTGACGGCCGAGGTCGGCATGGTCACTCCGCCGCTGGGCATGAATGTCTTTGTGGTGGCCCGATATACCCGGCGACCCTTGGGCGAAATCTTTCGCGGGACGTTTCCGCATGTTCTGGCGCATTTGCTGGTGATCGCGTTGCTCACTGCATTTCCCGTGCTGGTGCTGTGGCTGCCCTCGACAATGAACTGACGACGTCGGCCTGCGCAATAGCGCCAGTCCATAACCCTAAAAGACAGGAGGAGAATGAAATCATGACCAGAATATCCAAATTCCCATCGCCCTTACGGACAGCGGGCTGGGCCCTGAGCGTTGCCTTGCTACCGCTCGCCGTGCAGCCGGTTGCAGCGCAGGAGATCGAACTGCGCGCGGCCGACAGCCTGCCCACCGGCCATTACATTGCCCAGAGCCTGATCGAACCTTTCATGGAACGGGTGAGCGAGCGGACCGGGAAAACCGAGTTCGCGTACTTCCCGGCTCAGCAACTCGGCAAGGCCAAGGACCTGCTCTCGCTGACCCAGACCGGCGTGACCGATATCGGCTATGTCGGCCCCTCCTATGTCAGCGACAAGATGCCCCTTTCGGCGGTCGGGCAGTTGCCCGAGGCGTTTTCGACGTCGTGTGAGGGCACGATGGCCTATTGGGAGATCGCCAAGCCCGGCGGCGCGCTAGACCAGGCCGAATTCGCGCCGAACGGCGTGCGCCTGCTGATGGCGATGGTGCTGCCGCCCTACAACCTGCTGACGTCGAGCCGTGAGATCACCGGTTTGGACAGCATGGACGGCCTGAAGATCCGCAGCACTGGCGGCGCGCTTGACCTGACCGTCCAGAAAATCGGCGGCGTGCCGGTGCAGATGCCGGCGCCCGAAGTGCGCGAGGCGCTGTCGCGCGGGACGATCGACGCCGGGCTCTTCCCCTATCCCAGTGTCACCCCTTACGGAATGGAAACATTCCTTGACTGGGGTACGCAGGGGATGAACTTTGGTTCCTTTGTCGCGACCTACGTGATCAGGCAGGAAAAGTGGGACAGTCTGCCCGAAGACGTCCAGCAGGCGATCACCGAGATCGGCGAAGATTTGACTAGGGAAGGATGCGAAACTGCCGACCGCCAGAACCTTGAAGTCAAGCAGCAGATCGCCGAGGCGGGCGTGACCTTCGTTGACCTGCCCGCCGGAGATGTCGAAAAGCTGAACCAGATCCTGTCGACGGTTGGGTCCGAATGGGCCGAGCAACTCGATGCCCAAGGCAAGCCCGGAACCGAGATCCTGGAAGCCTTCCGGTCCGCGCTGAAAAGGAACTGATACCAGATCGTGGTCGGCCCGGCTCCTGTGTCGGGCCAGGCCACCAAAAACGCGCAGAAGTCAGCCGGTGGGTGCATCTGAATCCTGCCCTTCGACACTCAGCCTGGTCGTCCGTTATGCAGCTGAAGTCCGGGCGAGCCGTGCATACGTTCGGCCACATTGATCTGGCGTAGATGCGCCTCGCCGGTCCCGATCTCGGCGACGAGTTGATGCGCGAACGGCGCGGGCGAATTGGGTTTCGGCGATATGGCGCAGATGGGCGGCAGCGAGAGTGTCCGACCTTTTGTGTATGACTGATCCGGTCCATGCTTCATCGAAAGGACGCATGAATGACCATCTCGAAAGAAATCCTGGATGGATAACGTACAGGATCTTCCGCACATTTGATTCCGGCGATGGTTCCTTTCAGACTGGCTGACCCGGACGGTCAGAAGGATATACTTGGGACAACGATCATGCAGCGCCCGGCCCAACCGGAAGAAGTAGCCGGGGCGGTGCCGTTTCTGGCGTCCGACGAGGCATCCTATATGACCGGATCCGAAATGGTGGTCGATGGCGGCTATACCGCGCAGTAAAATGGGCGGAGCCGGAAGCTTGGGACAGGCGGGTCCGGTTGGCCGCGAACCGATCCTGGCCAGCCGGGCACCGGCTGCCCGCCTGGCCTGGTTCCGTCAGGCGTCGGCGCGCGGAAGGCGGATTTCGGACAGAACCTCCTCCGTGTGCTCGCCCAGCCGCGGTGGCAGCCGGCGCACCCGGCCGGGGCTGTCCGAGAACTGGACCGGTATCCGGAGCGTCACGACGGCGCCCTCTGTCGGGTGCTCGTGGCGCTCGAAATACCCGGTTTGAACCAGATAGGGATCAACCAGCAGATCCTCCAGGCTGTTGGCCGGTCCATTCGGCACGTCGGCCGCGTCGAACCGGCGGCGCCACTCGGCGGTTGTATTCCCCGCGATTGCCTCGGCGAGGAACCAATATAACTAGTCAATGTGATCGGTGCGCAACTCTGCTGTGGCAAATCGTGGATCGTCGCGCAGCTCGGGCCGGCCTATGGCGTCGAAGAGACGCAGCCACTGGTTGTCCATCGCCGCCATCACACAGATGTGCCCGTCCTGCGTTGGATAAGGCCGATGATGGGGCGAGAATACCCGGCTGTAACCCATGCCCAGATCGGGCCGGTCGAGCGTTGCGCCCCAGAGATGCTCGATCAGATTGAAGTTGACCATCGCATCCATCATCGGCACGTTTACCTGCTGCCCGTGGCCGGTGCGCTCGCGCCAGACGAAGGCCATCGCGATGGACGATGCCTGGATGTAACCGCATAGTTGTCGGCGATTACCGTGGGTAATAGCGCGGCTCATCGGTGGCCCGGGCCATCATCCCGGCTACGCCGCTGGCGCCCTGGATCACATCGTCGAAAGCAAGCCAGTCGCGGCGCTCACCATCCAGCCGGAAGCCAGAAGACGAGGCATGAATGATGCGGGAATTGACCGCGCGGATCGCCTCGTAGTCGACGCCCAGCCGTTCGGCGGCGCCGGGGCGTATCGAATGCACCAGCACGTCCGCGGAACGCACCAGATCAAGGAGCGCGGCCCGCGCGTCGGGTTTCTTCAGGTCGAGCACGACCGAGCGTTTGTTGCGGTTTGTATTGAGGAACAGTGCCCCCATCTTCGGGTTGCGCGACGGTCCCACCTGGCGTGTGTAGTTGCCGTCGGGTGACTCGATCTTGATGACGTCGGCCCCCATGTCGCCGAGGATCTGGATCGCCACCGGTCCAAGCACGTTGACCGAAAGATCAAGCACCCTGTAACCCGCAAGCGGTCCGTCCCCCTCGGCTGGCTGCTGCGGCTGACTGTCCATTTTCTTTTCCCTTTGCGGTATCGCACCCTTCGAGTCAGCAATGCGCGCCGTAGTCTGGCGGTCAGTCGACCCGCGACCCAAGGGCGCAGCGCCGCGAGCGAAGCTTGCGATCGCTGTATTGCTGTTCTGACGGCGTGCGTGGTCGTGGCGCTTCCGTGACGAACTTGTCCCATAGGGCCTCCTTCCATTCCTGCGAAAGGATCACACCATTAAACCGTGGGATCAAACACCTAAGCCGAAGAAATCGTGATGCCGGCGATCGTCGCCATGTCGGGAGCGATCGCCGTGACCGGACAGGATGCGCAAAAGGGGATCGCAGTTGCCCTTGAGCACATCAACGCCGATGGCGGCGTCGCCGGTCGGCCGCTGAAGATCCAACTTTACGACACACAGGGCAATCCCGGGGTGGTGCGCCAGGTGATGGAGCGGTTGACCCGCCTCGAGCGGGCTCCGGTCATCCTTGGCTGCGAGATCAGCGCAGGCACATCGGCTGCGGCGCAGTTCGCCGAGCAGGCGCGGGTTCCTCACCTGAACTCGCCGGCGGTGTCGGCCGAGCTCCTCGAGCGCGGTTACAAATGGTATTTCTCCGATCAGATCACAGCCGATACCGAGGCGGCCACGGTCGTGGAATTCTTCGAACACCTGATGACGCAAGGCGACGTCGTCCCGGCGTTGCTTTATGAAGACAGCCCGCGCGGCGCCGGAACCATCGAGCGGATCGAAGTTCTGCTGGAGGAGCGGGGCATCGAGATCGCCGCCAGCGCGCCGTATTCGCGCAGCGATCGCAACCTTCTGCCGCCGGTCAAGCGGGTGCAGACATCGAGTGCCAACATGGTGATCTGGGCCGGCTACACCGAAGATGTGGTGACCAAGCTCCAGGCAATGCAGCAGCATGACTTCAAGCCCTACATTGTCGGAATCAGTGGCGGTCCGGTTGATGTGCGCACCCCGCAACTGGTGGACAGGGGCTTCGTCGAGGACGTCAATCTCAGCACGGTGGACTACTTAAATCCCGACATGGACCGCGCCCAGCGTTTTGTGAAGGCTTACGAGTAACGGCACGGCATCGTGCCGTCAAGCTATGCGTCGATGTGCAACCGCGGTGTCTACACGCTGAAGGCCGTGCTGGAGAAGACGCTTGAGTCCGGCCAGAAACTGACGACCGAGAACCTTCGCGCCGCCATCCTTAAGATCGACATCCCCGGCGATCAGCTGATCTCGCCGTTCTCGCGGATCAAATTCGACGAACACGGCAGGAACGTCGGATCGCAGAACCTGATCGCGCAATGGAAGAACGGCGGCACGAAAAAGGTCACGATCTGGCCGCCAGAGGTGGCTGTGGAAGAGCCCAATCCTCTGAACTGATGCGAAAACTATAACCGGGGCCCAAGATGAAGCTGTCGATCGAGTCTCTCGTCTCCGGTTACGGTCTGCTCGACGCGCTCCACGGCGTCAGCATCGAGATCGGCCGAGGGCGAGGTCGTGGCTGTGATCGGACCGAACGGCGCGGGCAAATCCACCCTTCTGCGCACGATTTCGGGCCTTGTGGCCGCCCGTTCCAGAGCGATCCGCCACGATGGCAAGGAAATCGGCGGTTTTGCCGCCAGCGAGATTCCGCGCCTCGGCCTCGTCCATGTTCCTGAGGCGCGGCACGTCTTCGGGTCACTCACGGTCGAGCAAAATCTGATCGTGGGTGCGAGCGCCGCACTCGACGCGAAAGACCGAAAGGACGCCCTTTCCGATGCTGAGCCAGAAGGCCCGCGAACTTGCCGGAGGGCTCTCAGGCGGTCAGCAGCAGATGCTGGCGATCGGGCGCGCTTATGGCCCGGCCCAGCATGATCATGCTCGACGAGCCGTCGCTCGGCCCCGCGCCTCTGATGGTCGAGCAGATGTACGAGGCCCTCGACGGTCGGCGCCGCACCGGCCTGAGCATTCTTCTGGTGGAACAGGATGTCTACATGGCGCTGGATTTCGCCAGCCGCGCCTATGTTCTGGAAAACGGGACAATCGCCCTCGCCGCAGCCTCTGACGTCTTGCGCCACGACGATCACGTGCGCCGTTCGTATTTGGGAATCTGACCCGCCCTGTGCCCGCATTCCGCCTGCCATTCAGACCGGCAGCGGCGACAGACCGTGCGCAAACTGCGGACCGATCAGCCCCGTAGCGCCGAGATGCCCAGGGCCCCCTGTGCCAGAAGCAGCGCCTGAAGCTGGTTGGTGCCTTCAGCGATCGTGAGATGTCGCACATCGCGATAATAGCGCTCGACGGGGAAATCACGGGTGTATCCGGCCCCGCCGTGCACTTGCAGGGCAGTCTCGCAAACCCGCAGAGCCGTATCGGAGTTGTGACGCTTGGCCATGGAACAGGCCCGGCCGCGATCCGGTGCCCCGCGATCCAGCGCGTCAGCGGCCCGGCACGCCAGCAACCGCGAGGTTTCCACGCCAGTCAACATATCTGCGATCATCTGCTGGACCAGTTGAAACCCGCCGATCTTGCGTCCGAACTGTTCTCGCGCGCCCGCATATCGCAGCGCCGCCTCATAGGCGGCAATTGACAGGCCCAGGCAGGTGAAAGAAACGAAACAGCGCCCCACGTTCAGATAATGCTTGGCGATGGCGAACGCCTCGCCCTCGGCGCCGATCAGGTGGTCTGCGGGCAGCAATACGTCCTCAAACAGCAGCTCGCCTAGCGGGCATGAATTCATGCCCATGCTGCGGACCTCTCGGGTTGAAAACCCTGCTGTTCCCGCCTCGACCACGAAGGCCGATACCTCCGCGCGTTCGCCGTCGCCCGACCGCGCGAAAACCACCCCGAGATCGGCCCCGGTCCCGTTGGAGATATACAGTTTGCGTCCGTTCAGCCGCCAGCCATCACCGTCGCGCCGGGCCCGTGTTTCCACGTTGCTGGCGTCCGAGCCGACGTTCGGCTCGGTCAGCGCAAAAAAGGCTGTCTTGCGACCCGAAACCAGATCGCCCAGCCACCTTGCCTGTTGCTCCGGCGTTCCATGCTGCGCGACGATCATCAGGACAAGGTTCGACGTGCTGACGATGCTGCGCAGCGACGGCCATACCTGAGACAGCTCGCACAGCAGCGCGCAATATGTCAGATAATCAAGCCCGGCACCGCCTTGCGCCTCTGGCAAAAGACCGCCCAGCAGGCCGAACTCGCCCATCTTCTGCAACACTTCGGGCGGCGGCGGACGGTGGGCATCCTCGTGCGCCTCGACCAGGGGCGCCACCTCGGCGTCAAGGTATTTGCGGAAGCTGCGCCGCGCCGTTTCCTGCCAGTCGTCCAGCTCAAACTGCATCGGTCCTCACTCCAGCTTTTCGGCTTGGTCCAGAATTTCGGCCTGATGCTCGCCCACTGCCGGGACGTGGCCCGCCGGATCACTCATCCCAGCCATCGGCACCGGGAAGGCCATCACCTGGGCCGCGCCGGCTGAGCGCACCATCCCGCGCGCCTTGAGCTGCGGGTCCCGGGCCAGATCCTCCAGCCCGTTGACCGGGGCGAAGGGAACATCCTCGGCCTCGAAGATCTCCGCCCAATGCGCATAGGGACGCGCGGCGATCAGCGGGGTCAGGGCGGCGCGGATATCATCCGTGCGGTCGGTGCGTGCGGCGAAGTCGTCAAGCGCAGGATCGTCGAAGCCCGTCATCCCGGTGGCACGGATCAGGCGGCGGAAGAAATGCGTCTCGATCGCGCCGATGGTGATGTATTTACCGTCGGCGGTCGCGAAGATACCATAGGCGGCGCGGCGCAGGATATCGGCCTTTGTGATCTCGCGCCCGGCCTGGCGTCCGGCGTCCCACACACCGTAGCGCGGGGCGACCCAGCTGGCCAGCGCGTCGGTGATCGCCACGTCCAGATACTGGCCCCGCCCCGTGGCGTCGCGTCCGTGCAACGCAGCAAGAATGGTGATGATGGCATACATGGCTGCCGAGAGATCCCCGATCGGCACGCCCGTCGTGTATTCAGGCGGTCCGTCGGGCGCGCCCGAGATCGCCACCGCGCCCGCCATCGCCGCGTAGTTCAGATCATGCCCCGGCCAGTCGCGCGCCGGCCCGGTCTGACCATAGCCGCTGACCGAACAGTAGACGAGGCCGGGATTGAGCGCCGAAAGCGTCTCATAGTCGATGCCCAGCCGCGCGGTCACGCCCGGGCGATAACCCTCGATCACGACGTCCGCCCGTTTGGCCAGCCGCAGGAAAGCCGCGCGGTCTGTGTCATCCTTTAGGTTCAGGGCGATGCTTTTCTTGCCGCGGTTCACGGCGGCAAAGAGGCCGGGGAACATGGCGCGCGCGGCGTCGCCCGCAGGACGTTCGACCTTGATGACCTCGGCCCCCATCTCGGCCAGTTGCTGCGTTGCATAGGGCCCAGGCAGAAGCTCGGTCAGATCGAGAACGCGAAGCCCCGAAAGCGGTGCAGTGCCGGTCATTTTTGCTCTCCTGTGCTGTCTGCGCGGTCCGGGTCGGCAATCCCGGCGCATTCCGCCGAGTCGTCCTGTTCCAGGATCATGTCCCAGATCTTCTGACCCTGCGGATTTTCGAGCTCTTCCATCAGATGCGCCAGAAGCCCGGCGGATCGGCCAATCAGGGCGAAGGCCCGCGCCCAGATCGGGGCAAGCCCCATGTCCGAAACGGTGGCCCCGACCGCGCCGGCGGCGTTGATGGGCAGCAGACGTCCATATTCCTCGCGGGCGGCGGCCTCGACGGCCGCCATGAAGCGCCAGTGCCGCCCGTCGAACCCATTCTCGCCGGCGATCCGGCGCAGGACCGGCGTGCGGGGGTCGCCGTCGACATGGATCGGATGACCGAGGCCTGGCACGATCCGGCGCGCCGCGCGAAAGGCGCGCACGGCCTCTTGCGCGCGGGCGGCATAGGCTGCGTCGTCGTCGCTGTCGGACAGCTCGCCGATCTCGTCGCGGGTAAAGGCCGCGGCGTTCTGCATGGTGCCGAGAAAATGGTTCCCCGCGCCCAGCAAGCCCGCGGCCACCGCACCCTGAAGCGATTCCGGCGCGCCGAGAATGGTCATCCGCGCGGCGATGGCGCTGGGGGTAAGGCCGTGATCGGTGGCGGTGACGATGATCGCGTTGGTCATCGCGCGGGTGCGGGCATCCGGCTCTTTCCCCGTGGCGGTGAAATAGATCATGTCGACGAAATCCATATTGCCCAGGATCTCATCGGCCAGATCGCGCCCGCGCACATAGATGCGGTCGCGGGTGGTGAAACCGATGTCCGTCTTTACCGTCATTGCCTTGCCTTTCCTTCTATCTCGGTCGGAGCGCGCAGGATCACCGCGTCAAGCACCGTCGCACCCGCCGGACCGGCGCGCACCGGATTGAGATCCATCTCCGCGATGTCGCCGCGCGCACCCAGGGCGGCCAGGATCACGAGAAGATCGGCCAGCGCGCCCAGATCGGCGCCGGGGCGGCCGCGCAGCGGACCCAGCAGTGCGCGTCCGCGGATCTCGTCGATCATCGCCAGCGCCTCGTCCCGCCCAAAGGGCGCGGCGCGGTGCGTGACGTCAGAAAGCGCCTCGACCATCACGCCGCCGAGGCCGAAGCTCACCACCGGGCCGAACACCGGATCGCGGTGCAGTCCCGCCATCACCTCGACGCCCGGCCCCTGTTCCATGCGCTCAACCAGAGCGCGCTCCAGCCTGTGCCCCTGTGCTGAAAGCGATGTCATCATCGCGCCCCAGGCCGCCGCCAGCGCCTGCTCATCCATCAGCCCGACGGCCACGGCCCCGGCTTCGGTCTTGTGCAGAAGACCGGGCACCAGCGCCTTGAGCACCACCGGAAAGCCGATCCCGCGCGCCGCCTCGCCTGCCTGTCTGGCACTGGTCACGACCCGTCCTTCGGGCACGGTCAGACCCAGGTCGGCCAGCACCGCCTTGGCGGCAGCCTCGTCAAGCTCGCCGGGCGGAAATGCGGGTAGAGCAAGCGTGGAGGTCCCCGAGGGGCTCCAGTCGCCGCGCCAGATCAGCCGCTTCAACGCCGTCACTGCCTTGCCGAGGCTGCGAAAAGGCGCCAGCCCTGCCGCGTTCAGCGTGGCATAGCCAGCGGCGCGATGCCCGCTCATCCAGACCGGCAGGAGCAGAGCCGGGCTGTCCGGCGCCAGCGCGACCATGTCGTCGGCGGACCGGTCGGTGATCGGGCCGTAGTCGGCGGGAATCGGCAGAAGCACAACATCGGTGGCCGGGTCCCGCGCCACCAGCGACAGGCAATCGCGGTTGAGCTTGTCTTGGGTGAAGACCTGGGTGGTCAGGTCCACCGGGTTATCGACCGCCGCATAAGACGGGGCCAGCGCACGCAACCCCGCGCGGGTGCCGGGGGCCAGTTCGGACAGGATCAGCCCGGCGCTGCCCACCATATCGGCGGCCAGCGCCGCTGTGCCACCCGAGAAGGAATAGACGCAGATCCCCCGCCGCGGGGCGATGCCGACGCGCTCGAACAGCGCCACCGTATCGATCAATTCGTCCAGATCCTCCACCTCGACGATGCCATGCTGGCGAAACAGTGCCGAGGTGACCGCCGCCGATCCGGCAAGCGCGGCGGTGTGCGAACGGGTGGCAGCAACGCCATAGTCCGACTTGCCCACCTTCATCGCCACCACCGGCTTGCCGGCGCGAGCAGCGGCGCGGGCAGCTGCCAGAAAGCGCGGCCCGTCGCGGAAGCCTTCGGCGAGAAGGGCGATTACCTTTATGTCGGGATCGCCCACCATGTGGTACACGACATCGGCCATGGTCAGGTCGGCTTCGTTGCCGGTAGAGCACCACAGGCCAACGCCGATACCCCGTTCGCTTGCCTGGATGAAGGCGCGGCCAAGTCCGCCGCCCTGGGTGACAAGCCCAATGCCGCCGCCCAGCGTGTCGTTCTTGAATACCGGTGAAAAGGTCAGCCCAAGGCGGCGGTTGATGTTGCTCAGCCCTGGCGAGTTCGGCCCGTAGATGCGCATCCCGCTTTGCCGGGCGATTTCAGCCATCTCGGCTTCGACGGCACGGCCCTCATCCCCGGTTTCGCCAAAGCCAGAGGTGAAGACCACCGCAAACCCCGTTCCTGCTGCCGCGCAATCGCGCAAGGCGCCCACCACCGCATCGGCTGGAAGGCACACCACCGCCACATCGACGGGGCCAGGCAAGGCCGACATTGCAGAATAGGCGCGCAAACCATGCACCCTTTCACGCCCGGGGTTGACCGGAAAGATCTGCCCATCGAAGTCGGAATGCTCGGCAAGGTTCAGCAAGGTGTCGCTGCCCACGCTACGGGGCCTTTCACTGGCGCCCAGGATCGCCACGCTGCGTGGCGACAAGAGCCGCGAAAGATCGGGAAAGTCGCGGGCGACCACCGGCTCAGCCACCTTGCGGCGCCCGCCGGACGAGCAGTTTCCAGACCCCTTCCACCACGGTTTCGCCACGCTGGTTGATGACCTCGCGCCGGAACGACAGGATGCCGCGTTCGGGTTTCGAAGTCTCGCGCTTCTCGGCTACGGTAACGCGCACGCCAATCGTGTCGCCGATGAAGGTGGGGTTGGGAAAGCTGCACTGCATGTCGAGCAACCCCAGAAGCGAGGGTTCCAGGAACGTGTTCATCAGCATCCGCGTGGTCAGCCCGGACATCACCGACACCACCAGAAGCCCGTGCGCGATACGCTGGCCAAAGGCCGAATCGGCGGCATATTCGGCATCGACGTGCAGCCGGTTGAAGTCGCCTGACAGGCAGGCGAAATTAGCCACGTCGGCCTCGGTGATGGTACGGGTGGGGCTATCGAACTGGTCGCCTTCGTTCAGGTCCTCCCAGTAGAGTTGCTGGCCCTTGAGGGCCGAAAGATCGGGCCGTGTCATTGGGTTTCCTCCTCTGGCAGCGCTAGCACTGCCTCTTTCAGTTCAGCCTTGAGAACGCGGCCGGTCAGGTTGCGCGGCACCGCCGTCATAAAGACCACGCGCCGCGGGCGCTTGTATCGGTCAAGCCGGGTTTCGGCATGGGCGATCACATCGGCCGCTGTCAGCTGCGCGCCCGGCGCGGGCACGATCACTGCGCAGATCGCCTCGGTCCAGTGCGGATCGGGCAGGCCGATGCAATGCGCCTCGGCAATCGCCGGGTGGCCGGCCAGCGCCTCCTCGATCTCGGGGGCGTAGACATTGATGCCGCCGCTCTTGATGATGTCGCGCTTGCGACCCGTGAACCAGAGCAGCCCTTCGTCGTCGATCCGGCCCAGATCGCCCACGGTCAGATAGTCGCCGCGCCGGGTTTCAGCGGTCAGCGCCTCATCCTTGTAATACCCGTCGTAGCGGCTTTCGCTGCGGGTGCAGATCTCGCCGACCTCGCCCTGCGGCACCTCGTTTCCATCGTCGTCCAGCAGTTTGAGTTCCACCCCGAAGAAGGGGCGGCCGACGCAGTTGCCCGCAAGGTTGCGGCGCAGATCCCGAGCGGTCAGGTTGGCATAGGGTCCTGCTTCGCTGGAGGCGGCATAGATCATCAGCGCATCGCCGAACTTGTCGAGCGCGGCACGCTTGAGGTCGAGATACATCTCGCCGCCGCCAGATTGCAAAGTCCCCAGCGACGACAGATCGGCGCTCGCGAACCCCTCGGCCTCGACCATCCGCTGGAGCATGGCGGGCAGCAGCATGGTGGCGGTCAGCCGCTCGTCTTCGATCAGCCGTAGCGCGGCGGCCCCGTCGAAGCGGCGCATCAGATAGACGCTGGCACCCAGATAAAGCGGCAGCAGCGTATAGGTGCAGCCGGCCGACAGGCAGATCGGCAGCGCCGACAGCGCCCGGTCGTCGGGGCGGAAACGCTGCTCGATGGCGCGTTCCTCCATGCCGAAGAGACTGCGCAGCGCGCCCTTGGGCTTGCCGGTGGTCCCCGACGTGTGCAGCATGATCGTGGTGCCGTCCTGCCCTTGCGGCGGATCGGGCGGTGTGTCTGCCAGAAGGTCCGACAGGCGCGGCAGTCCTTGCGGGGCCCCGTCGCCGATGGTGACGATGTCGTCCACCACGGTCCGGAACAGATCGGCATGATCCAGCGCCGCATCGCCCAGCAGCAGGGTTTTGCTGTCCGAGCGGGCAACCACATCGGCCATGACTTCGGGCGCGATGCGATAGTTGATCGGTGCGGGAATTGCGCCTAGCCCCGTCACCGCCACATAGGCGGCAAGGAAATCGGGATGATTTTCCGAGATCACCGCCACCTTGTCGCCCGGTCCGATGCCGCGCCGCGCCAGCACCGTCATCATCCGTTCCACCCGGTCAAGGAAATCCGTATAGGTCTGGCTCCTCCCCTCGAACACCACCGAGGGTTTCGTGGGGAACCGCCGCGCGTTCAACCTCAGGGCCTGGAGAAAGGTCATCGGCATGGCCGCCTCCTCAGGTGAAGGCCGAGATCCCGAGAACCTCGCGCCCTATGATCAATGTCTGGATTTCCGATGTGCCTTCGGGGATCAGCCCGCCGCGCGTGTCGCGGAACAACCGTTCGACGGGGTAGTCGGTCGAATAGCCCAGCCCGCCGTGCGCCTGCAGCGCCATCGAGGCCACCTCATGCGCCGCCTCGCTGGCATAGAGCTTGGCAATCGAGCATTCCTTGCGCCCAGGCAGACCCGCGTCCAGCGCTTGGGCGGCACGGTCAGTCAACGCGCGCGCCGCTTCGGTGCGGATGGTCATGTCGACGATCAGCTTCTGCACCAGCTGATAGCTTCCGATCACGTTGCCGAACTGCTTGCGCGTCTTGACGTAATCGGTGGACAGGTCCAACGACCGCTGCGCCGCGCCCACCGCGCCCGCCGCCACGTTGAGCCGGCCATAATTCAACCCCGTAAGGATCGCCTTGAGGCCCTTTCCCGCAGGACCCAACAGGTTTTCCTTTGGCACCTTTGCGTCTTGAAAGGCCAGCTGCGATGTCGCGGTGGCCTTGATGAACATCGTGCCCACCCGCGAAGCTTCGAAATCGGTCTCCTCGAGGTCCACGATGAACAGACTCAGATCGCCATCACAGCCTTCCGTGAATGTCCGTGCCACCAGGATTCCGACCCGGCCGTTGACGCCGTTCGTCGTCCACAGCTTGCCGCCATTGATCAGCCAGTGGTCGCCCTTGTCCTCGGCGCGGGTCTGCACCGAGGCAACATCAGAGCCGTGGTCGGGTTCGGTGATCCCCACCCAGACCGGCATCTGGCCAGCCATGACGGGTTTCAGCCACTTTTCCTTCTGGCGCGCATCGCCCAGGTGGTGGAACAGTGCGATCACGATGTTCACGGTGTTGAGCAGAACCCGGAGTGAAAGCCAGCGGTATCCTGCTTCCTCCATCATCATCGCCCAGGTGCGATAGCTGAGGCCGTAGCCACCGGCCTCTTCCGAGAGAAGCCCGCCAAGATAGCCGAACTGGCGTAGCTCGCCCATTATCGCCCAGGGCAGATCGCCCGTCGCCTCGCATTGCGAGATGCGCTCTTCGGTCAGCTCGCGCGCCATGAAGCCCCGGATGCTGTCTCGCAGCATCCGCGTCTCTTGATCCTCGACACAGGCGGAGGCCGGGACATGTTTAGCCATATCGCCCCCCGGTGATGTGAAGCGTCTCGCCCGAGATGTATTCCGCCGCATCCGAGGCGAGGAACACCACGCCGTTGGCGATGTCGCGTTCGTTGCCAAGGCGCTGCACGGTATTCATTGCCAGAGCGCGCGACTTTATCCGGTCGTAGTTTGGAAGCGCCTCGATCATCTCGGTGGCGATGAACCCCGGCGCGATGGCATTTACGGTGACATTGAAGCGCCCCTGTTCCATCCCCAGCGCCCGGGTGAAGCCGATGATGCCGGCCTTGGCGGCGGCATAGTTGGTCTGTCCCGGATTGCCGAGATAGGCGCGAGAGGAGATGTTGATCACCCGGCCCCACTTCTGTTCCATGAAGTACGGCACCACGGCGCGCGAGCAGGTATAGGCACCCTTCAGGATCACGCCCACAACAGCGTCCCAGTCCTGTTCGGGCATCTTGGTGATGTAGTTGTCGCGCGGAAATCCGGCATTGTTGACCAGGATGTGGACGGCGCCAAATGCTTCGATCGTGCGCGAGACGAGGGCTTCGACCTGTGCCTCGTTCGTGACATCGCAGACCACGCCGATCGCGTCGTATCCGTCGGCCTCAAGAGCGGCGCGGGTGGCTTCTGTGGTTTCGGGGTCGATATCGGTGATCACCACCTTCGCCCCCTCTTCGGCCAGCGCGCGGGCGGTCACTGCGCCGATCCCGCGACCCGATCCGGTGACGATAGCCACCTTGTCCTTTAGTCCCAGTTCCAAGTTACGCTCCTTCAGGTTGTCAGTATTCGCCCGAGAACACGGTTACGATCTCGGGAAAGAATGCGATCAGGGCCAAGACCGCGAACTCGGCCAGCACGAAAGGCAGCACCCCGACAAAGACCCGTTTAAGAGGTACGCCGGTGATCGAGCTGGCGACGAAAACGTTCATTCCGATTGGGGGGGTAATCAGCCCGATTTCGACCGTTTTGGTCACCAGGATGCCGAACCAGATCGGCGAATAGCCAAGCTCCATGACCATTGGAAAGACGATCGGCATGGTCAGGATCAGGATCGCCAGCTGATCCATCACGCAGCCCAGCAGGATGTAGATCAGGATCAGGATTAAAATCACCACGCCCGGCCCGATCTCAAGCCCTTGCACGTACGAAACCAGCGCCTGCGGTGCCATGGTCAGGGTGACAAAATAGCCGAAAATGTGCGCCCCGATAATAATGGTGAAGATCATTGCAGTCGGGCGCGTTGTACGTTCGAGCGCCCCCATGAATTCGCGCCAGCCCATACGTCTGAGCAACACGGCGGCAATCATGATCGCGCCAAAGCAGCCGACCGCGGCGGCTTCGGTCACGGTGACAGCGCCAGAATAAATCCCGGCCACGACAAAGACGAACAGCAGAACCACCGGCCAGATGTCGCGCAGTGACGCGAAGCGCTCACGCCACCCATGGCTTTGCACTGGTGGCGCCAGATCGCGGTTCAGCGTCGCCCAGACCATCGTGATCCCGGCAAAGCTGAGCGCGGTAATGAGACCCGGCAGAATGCCGGCAATGAACAGCCCGCCGATCGAGGTTTCGGTGATGATACCGTAAACCATCAGCACAACCGAAGGCGGGATCATGATCGACAACGTCCCGGCGGCCGCAACCGTGCCTACGATCATGCCGCGGTCATAGCCATATTTCTCAGCCTCGGGCGCGACGGTGCGCGCCATCGTGGCCGTCGCCGCGGTGGACGAGCCCGAAACCGCCCCGAAGCCTGCGCTGGTAAAGACCGTGGCCACGGCCAGTCCGCCGGGCAAATGGCCCACCCACCTGTTGGCGGCGCGGAACATGTCCGACGAAATCCGACTGGCCGACAGGATCTCGGCCATCAAGATGAACAAGGGAATGGCGGTCAACAGCCAAGAGGCGGTGTTGCGATACGGGGCCACCGACAGGATGCCGAGCGCCAGATTGAGCCCGCCGATCAGATACAGGCCGACGGTGCCGGCGATGCCCATCGCGAAGCCTATCGGCATCCCGACGACGAGAAGCCCCGCCAGCAATAGCGACACAGGTGCAAGAAATTCCATACTCAGCCAATCCGATCCGAAGCGCCGCGAAGGTGCTGAACGTCACCCGCCGCATTTACGAGAAGGCGCAGAACGATCAGCACGCAGCCAATCGGCGCAATCACAAGCGTGGTGACGAGAGGCGCGTCGATGTCGCCGGATGTGCGATATCCGAAGTCCCACGCCTTAAGCGCCTCGCGCGAGGCACCGTAACAGATCAGCGCAAAAAACGCGGCCGCTGCCAATCGCAAGACGACATTGAAACCGGCCCGCAGCCCTTCGGGCAGAGCATCAAACACTATCCCCACTCGCACGTGGCCATCATACATTTCCAGATAGCTCAGGCTTCCGAACACGATGATGGGCATCAGATATAGCTCTGTAGCGCCAATGACCCCTTCGATCGGGTCATTCAGGATATAGCGCGTAAAGACCTGTATGAGGATCAGCACCAGCATGACCATCATCGCAGCGCGCGACAGCCAGTTCATCCCGGTATCCACCCGGTCCATCGCTCGGCCCAGAGGACCGTGCAATCCAACTCTCGGCGACGGCACGGCGTCCTCTCGGGGATCAAGATCGTGACGGGACACGGTTGCGCGCCTTACTGCGTCTGGTGCTTTTCGATGTTCGCACGAAACATCTCCAGCACTTCGCCCGCAGGCAGTCCGCGCTCTTGCAGACCAGAGACCCAGGCATCGAACACCGGCGCTGTGGCCGATTTGACCTTTTCGCGCTGCGCTTCATCCAGAACGATGACCTCGATACCGCTGTCCCGCATCTTGTCCTCAAGCTCGGCGGCCGATCGGTCGGTTTCTTCGGCAACTCGCTGCATCGCCTCCTGCGACGCCTGTTGAATGGCCTGTTGATGCTCTGGCGACAGATCCTGCCAGACCTCCTCGCGGATCGCGTAGGGCGCCCAATACACAAAAACATCCAGACCCAGAACGGCGGTATCGATTACCTCGTCCAGCTTGTAGGAATAGATGCTGGTGGTGGGAAAGATCGTGCCGTCGACGGTGCCGGTGCGGATGGCCTGATAGGTTTCCGGGCTGGGAATATCAACCGGCGCGCCCCCTAGGGCCTTGACCGACTCCGCCATGTTCCCGGCAATGGTTTTCAGTTTCAGCCCTTTGATGTCATCAATGCCGCTAACATCCTGGTCGCGGGTGAACAGGTTGTAGGTCGAGGTCATTACACCCCAGACTGGGCGCATCCCGTTGGCCAGGAAGTCGTTTTGCAGGATCGGATCCGACGTCACCGTTTCAAAAAAAGCGGGCGTCCCGACAACGCTCTGCGAGAAAAGGCCAGGAAGCGTGTGCACGCCCGCCAGCGGCATCGTGCCCCCGTTATAGGCCGGCGGAACATAGCCGATGTCCACCACGCCTGTCTGCACCATCGAGAACATATCGCGCAGCGAACCCAACTGACCGGCACCGAAATACTGAAACTTGACCTCGCCATCGGTCAGCTCGGTTACGCGGTCCATCCAGTAGGTGGTGCCGGTCTCGACGATGTAGTGGCCGGGCGGAAAGGTATCTGCAACCTTGAGTGTCACTTCGGCCGCCGCAATTTGCGGCATCGTTCCGACCGCGATCACCAGCGCCGCCCCTGCGGCAAACCGATCGAGTTTTGTGTTTCTTGTCATGGCAGTCTTCCTCCCTGTGGCGTTGTCGATCAGCGCACCATGGTGCGGTGAACCGGTCAATGTTTATGGGTGGCCGGGAGCGCAACTGTCGCGAGATCACACATATATGCGAATACGCGAACTGAATCCGCGGCGACGCAACAGAGAAGATCGAACGCCAATCGTGGGTGGGAATCTCCAGCGCTTTCACGGCCGAAAGAAAGGATTCCGTGGCCTGCCGATCAACAGTAAGCGGCGGCTGCGCCCCACGTTGTAGATGAGCTCCGGCACTGCGAGGTGATATCCATCTCATGATGGGGAGTGTGTTTCGCAATGTGCGCGACAAATTCGTTTCTCAGATCTCTGGGCGTCGAGATCTACGGGTCAGGTCATCGGCGCTGGCCGGACGACGTGAAGGCTCGCGCTGTGGCAGAGACTTTGGAGCCGGGAGCGACCGTGAATGCGATTGCCGAGCGATATGACATCCGCCCAAACCAGCTCTCGGCTTGGCGGCGTCTGGCAAAGCAGGGCCAGCTGGTTCTTCCTCCGGCGGAACTCGGAGAGCCGGTCTTCGCGCCTCTGGTCATTTGCGATCCGACTGAGACGCCCGAGCTTTCCGACGCGAAGCCCCAGCAGGTGATCCGGATCGTCAAGGGAACAACCCGGATCGAGCTGTCTTCTGACACGTCGGCAGGTCAGATCGCCGCGATCGTGCGCACTCTGGAAGCGCCTGCATGCTGATGCCGTCTCAAGGGGTCCGCATCCTGGTGGCGACGAAGCCGGTAGACTTCCGCAAGGGGCATGATGGACTGGCAGCCTTGGTGCAGTCGACCTTGACCGAAGATCCGTTCACCGGGACGGTCTTTATCTTTCGGGCGAAGCGCGCAGACCGGATGAAGATCCTGTTCTGGGACGGCAGCGGTCTCGTCATGGCCTACAAACGGCTGGAGGAGAGCACCTTCACCTGGCCCGCGATCCGGGATGGTGCGATGACCCTGAATCGCGCCCAGTTCGAGGCGCTGTTCGCCGGGCTGGACTGGCGGCGGGTGCGGTCTCTGGAGACGCGCGCCCCCGCTGTGGCAGAGTGACTCAGGGCGGGGAAAGCCGGCCTGACAAACGCAGGAGCGGGATATGATGCCGCCATGTCCAGCGCCCTATCCCTCGACCTGTCGGCCATTCCGGAAGACCAGCGTGACGCTGTTCTGGCCGTCCTGCGCGAGCGTGATGCACTCAGGGAAGCCAACAAGCGCCTCGAGCACCTCGTCGCCGAACTGAACCAGGTCGTGCATGGCAAAAGGTCCGAGAAACTGAGTGAGGACGAGCGGCAGCTGGCCTTCGAAGATCTGGAAACTGCCGTCGTCGAGGCAGAGGCCCAGCAGGATGAAGACGCCACGGCCTCGTCCGGTCCGCGGCGATCCAAGGTCGCCCGCCGCAATCGGGGCAATCTGCCTGAGAGCCTCCCCCGGATCGAGCAGATGATCGAGCCGGCCAGCCTGGAGTGTCCCTGCGGCTGCGGCACGATGCACCGGATCGGCGAGGACCGCAGCGAGCGGCTGGACATCGTGCCGGCCCAGCTCCGCGTCATCGTGACGGTTCGACCCAAGTATGCCTGCCGTGCCTACGCCGAAGGGGTCACCCAGGCGCCAGCCCCTGCCTTCCTGATCGAGGGCGGGCTGCCGACCGAGGGCGCCATTGCGTATGTGCTCGTCGCCAAGTTCGCCGACCATTTGCCTCTCTATCGCCAGAGCCAGATCCTCGCGCGTTCCGGGATCGACCTTCGGCGCAGCACGCCCGCCGATTGGGTCGGCACCGCGGCCTTCCACCTTGCCCCGGTGGTCGACCGGCTCGCCGAGCACCTGAAGGGCTCGGGCAAACTCTTCATGGACGAAACGACGGCGCCGGTTCTGGAGCCCGGGCGAGGCAGGACGAAGACTGGCTTCCTCTGGGCGCTGGCCCGAGATGATCGGGGCTGGGGCGGCGATGACCCGCCCGGCGTGGTCTTCACTTACCGCCCGAGCCGCGCCGGCGTGAACGCGGAGCAGATCCTGCAGGGCTTCGACGGCATCCTGCAGCTGGACGGCTATCCCGGCTACGATCGGCTGACGCGCCCCTCGCGCAAGGGCGGCGCGCCGATCACGGTTGCGCACTGCTGGGCACATGCCCGCCGGAAGCTGAAGGAAGTCTTCGACCGTGATGGATCGGAGATCGCCGCCGAGGGGCTGCGCCGGATCGCCGAGTTCTACCGGATCGAAACCGAGATCCGCGGCATGGGACCGGGACAGCGCCTGTCGGCGAGACAGACACGCACCGCGCCGCTGGTGGCCCAGTTCGGCGAATGGTTGCAGAGCCAGCGCCGCCGGATCTCCGCCAAGTCCCGCCTCGGAGAGAAACTCGCCTATATCCACCGGCAGTGGGACGGGCTACAGACCTTCCTGCAGGACGGACGCGTCGAGATCGACTCCAATGCCGTGGAGAATCTCATCAGGCCGATCGCCCTGACGCGGAAGAACGCACTCTTCGCCGGCCACGACGAAGGTGGTCGGACCTGGGGCCGCATCGCCTCGCTCATCGCCACAGCAAAGATCAACGAAATCGTACCCTTTGTCTATCTCAAGGCGACGCTCGAGGCGATCGCGGCAGGGCATCCCGCGAACCGGATCGACGAGTTGCTACCCTGGAACTTCAAGCCGTCGAGCTGAACTCCGGTGGGGCGTAGACGCCGCTTACGATCAACACGATGATGGTCGGCCTCTTTCGCGGCGCCTCTCTTCAAGCCGGTATTCTTGGGGCGGGCCGAAACCGTGGTCGCACTGCTCTGGGCAGCGCATCCTACACCGCCCGGCCTTCGGGGATGCCGGTGCTAACGACGCCCCGCCGGTCAGGCTCAACCTTGAGCCTGACGCGAAGAGGCTATTTCCGCCGCCTGAAAACGGACCCTGACATTGGCAAGTGGCGCGTTTCGTCCGCGCCCCCCAAGTCCCGTCTTCGTCAAGCCGGGCCATTTTTTACGGCGCTGGCTGATCCAGGCGGTCAGGCGGTCAGGGACTGTTGACCCATCTTCTTCAGATTTCGAACGATTTCTTCGTGCATGATCCCTACGATCTCTTTTTCGGATCTCAAGATAACATCAGTTGGAGCGCCAACCCCGACAGCGAAAAGCCGCGAGTTCAGATGGTTAGGAAACGGCATGGAAATCAAGCCGCTCCCTTGAACCACCTGATCGGTTGAGAGGTAATAGCCCTTGGCACGGGTTTCTGCCAACGAGGCCACGAAAGCTTTCACATCCACTGCCGGTTTGTCGGGCGCGCGATAGGCGTTGATCCTGCGGAACAGACTGCGCACTTCGTCGTCACTGAAACGACTCATCAGAACGCGCCCGACACCTGAGTTACCCAGCGGACGACGTGTCCCGAGCGATATGTGGTGGATCGGCGAATCTTTCGGGCGGACAACTTGCACGTACTCGGCTTCGTCCCCATTCTTGGTTGCCAGAACCACCACATGCCGTGTGCGTTCCGAAATTGCCTTGAGCAGCCGGTGGATGGTGCCTTCGCCGAACAGATCTGGATTCATCCACGACCCTAAAAGCGGAACGCGCTCGGTGGGAAAATAACTCTTCTTTCGGGCATCGTGGGTCAGAAATCCAAGCTTCACCAAGCTTTTGAGCAGCGCCGAGGTACTTGACTGCGGGTACCCCAGTTCCTTGGACACTTCCACGACCGAAAGCGGTCGCTGAACTTCATCGAAATACACCAAAGTCTGACAGGTGCGCGCCACCGATTTCACAATTTGATCGCCGCCTGTTCTTGCTGAAGTCTGATGCGCGGTTTCCATGATCTCCTCCCTTCGTGTGCAGTTATATGCACAGCGTTCCATACGGAAGGATGGCCGCGCTTGTAAATTCTGTCAACTGTTAGAAAACTGCCGGGGGCACGCCGCAAGCGGCTTGGGGATCAGGAAAGATTTCGGGTTCGGTTGTCAGTGGCCTCCTCGATTGGCGGGTATGATCACACCGTCAGCGGCGACGGCTCCCTGCCCGCTTGCTCCGACGATCAATGGATTGACATCAATGGTCTCAAGCGCGGCCCCGTGATGGGCGGCAAAAGCAGACAGTCGGGCAAGGGCGCCGGCGAGGGCGTCGATGTCGCGTTCGGGCGCGCCCCGGAATGCGTCCAGCAGTTTGCGGCTGCGGATTTCGTCAATCATACGGCGCGCTTCGACAGGTCCGAATGGTGCGACGCGGAAAGACACGTCTTCGAGGGCCTCGACAAACACCCCGCCCAGACCGAACATGACCACCGGGCCGAAAGCCGGGTCCTGGGTCACGCCGAGTATAGCCTCCAGTCCAGGTGCTGCCTGTTCCGCCACGACCAGCCCGTCGATCCGCGCACCGGGCATCTTCTCGGACGCCAATTCCAAGATTCGTGCCCCGGCAGAGCGGACATCTTCGGCCGAACGCAGATCAAGCGCGACGCCCCCGATGTCGGATTTGTGCAAGATGTCGGGCGAGGCAATCTTCAGCACGACCGGGAATCCCATTTCTTGCGCTGCCTGAGCTGCCGCTTCGGGGGTGGTGGCCAGGGTTTCGCGCACGATCCCGATTCCGGCCTCTGCAAGCAGGGCCTTGGCCTCGATCTCGTTCACAATTCCGTCCGGCAACGGCGACAGGTTGGAGAGTTCGGGTATCGGGTCCTTTTCGCCTGCCCGCGCGAAGGAACGGGCAAAATAGCGCAATGCGGCCATCGCCCGGACTGCACGGGTCGGTTCCTCGAACACGATGAACCCCGACTTTTCGTACGCGGCGCGCCCCTCTGGCTCTGTCAGCGAACAGAACAGCATTGGCCGATCGGGATATTTCTCGCGAATGCGCTCCAGTCCGCGCCGAATGGCTTCGTTCAGGTCGGCGACAAGTCCGACCGTCGACATGAAGATGATGGCCCCATCGATCTCGCCGTCACCAAACAACACATCCATGTTGGTTTCCAGAAGATCGATCTGGTTGACCAGCTGCGCCGTCACATCGACCGGGTTTCGGACACCGGCAAATGGCAGCACCTCTTTCAGCTTTTTCTGTGCATGATCGGGAAGCGCAGGCACGTCCAGTTTCAGCTTTTCGGCTTCGTCGGCCATCAGCACCCCGACCCCGCCCGAGACTGTCACAAGGCCCAGCCGGTCGCCCTGCATCATCGACGCGGATTCGGCACAGGCATAAGTCACATCGAACATTTCATCGACCGATTGCGCCCGGTAAACGCCGTACTGCCGGAACGCCGCGTCATAAACCGCGTCTGCCCCAGCCAATGAGGCGGTATGCGACTGCGCGGCCTCTGCTCCGACCGCGCTGCGCCCGACCTTCATCATGACCACCGGCTTTCCCCGGGCCCGCGCCAGCTCAAGTGCCTCGACCAGCCTGTCGCGATCGGTTGCCCCTTCGAGATATCCCATGATGACGCGGGTATCGTCATCCTGCGCGCAATAGGCCACGGCATCGGCAAAATCGACATCGCAGGAATTGCCCGTCGTCGCCCAGATATTGACCCCAAGTCCGCGCATTCGAACGAGCGTCATGCAATACGAGCCGAACGCGCCGCTTTGACTGACGATCGACACGCCGCCGGGTTTTGGCAGGTGTTTTTCGACCCCGGGCGTGAATGTCGCATAGAGGTTGTGGCGCACATTCGCGATGCCAAGGCAGTTCGGCCCCACAAGCCGCATGCCGCCCTCGCGCGCGATGTCGACCATGCGCGCCTGAAGGGCGGCCCCGTCGGCATCGACCTCCGAGAACCCCGAACTGAAGATCACCGCCCCCCGCACACCTTGGGCCGCGCACTGTTCGACCGCCTGAACGGCCAGCGGCGCGGGCAGCGCGATCACGGCCAGGTCCGGTGTCGTGGGTGCCTCCGAGATCGACGGATACGCCGTCAGGCCCTGCACCTCTGGCGATTTCGGGTTGATAGGCAGGATCGGGCCGTCGAAACCGTGCCGCTTGAGAAAATCCACCGGCCTTCCGCCGATGCGCTTGGGATCGCTTGAGGCGCCAATCACCGCTACCGAGCGAGGGTTGAAAATGGCATCCATTCCATGAATTCGCATGGGACTTCCTTTGATGTTCGTAACTAGTAGGATTTTGGCAGGCCGAGGGCATGTTCCGCGATAAACGAAAGCACCAGCTGCGGGGTGACCGGCGCGATGCGGAACAGGATGGCCTCGCGAACAAGACGCTCGACATGGTATTCCTTGGCGTATCCGAACCCCCCGAAGGTCAGCTGCGCGGTCTGTGTCGCCTTCACCGCCGCTTCGGCGGCCAGATATTTTCCTGCGTTGGCTTCATTTCCGCAGGGCTTGCCCGCGTCGTAGAGCGCGCCGGCGTGCATCGCCATCAGGTTGGCCGCCTCCAGTTCCGCCCAGCTGGCGGCCAGGGGGTGCTGTACACCCTGATTCTGACCGATTGGTCTGCCAAAAACGACGCGCTCATTGGCGTAATCCGCGGCGCGCCGAAGCGCATTCCGCCCGATTCCGACTGCTTCAGCGGCAATTAGAACCCGTTCGGGGTTCAGCCCGTGCAGGATCTGACGAAAGCCCTGGCCTTCTTCGCCGATCAGATCCCCGGCGGGGATCGGAAGCCCGTCGATGAACAGTTCGTTCGAGTCGACACATTTGCGGCCCATCTTTTCGATCTCGCGCACGGTGACGAAAGATCGGTCCAGATCGGTGTAAAAAAGGCTTAATCCTTCTGTCGGTTTCTTGACGTCCTCAAGCGGGGTCGTGCGCGCCAGCAACAGGATCTTGTCGGCCTCCTGGGCGGTTGAAATCCAGACCTTCTGGCCGTGCACCACATATCGGTCACCCTGTCGCACGGCGCGTGTTTTCAGTTTGGTGGTGTCCAGACCGGTTGTCGGCTCGGTCACCCCGAAACACGCACGTTCATCGCCTGCCACCAAAGGCGGAAGGTATTTCTTTTTCTGGTCATCGGTGCCGAATTTCACGACTGGGTTCAGACCGAAGATATTCATGTGAATCGCCGATGCGGCGCTGTTGCCGCCGCCGGATTCCGCAATGGCCTGCATCATGATCGCGGCATCGACGATGCCAAGACCGGCACCTCCGTACTCTTCGGGGATTGCAATCCCCAGCCAGCCATCGCGGGCCAGCTTTTGATGCAGCTCTCGCGGGAAACCGCCTACGCGATCGCGTGTCAGCCAGAATTCGTCGTCGAATTCTTCGCAGATCCGCAGGATCGCATCGCGGATTCCCTGCTGTTCGGATGTCATCTGATAGGTCATGATTTTCTCCTCACGTCTTGCAGACCCGGCTCAGCGGCCCGGTTCGGCCACAGTGCCTTGTTCGATTAGGGTGTCGATTTGCCCGGTGTCGTACGCGAGCTCTTGTAAAATCGCCCGGGTGTCAGCACCCAGTTCGCGGCGCCCAAGCCAGCGCAGCCGTCCCGGCGTCTTGTCCAGCTTTGGCACGGGTCCGACGACCTTGGTGTCGTCGCCCTCCACCCCAACAATGTCCCTTCGCGCGGCGATCTGCGGATCGGCCAGGATGTCATCGACGTCATAGACCATCGCAGCCACGGCATCGTGGGCCTGGAAGATGTCAATCGCCTTCTGCGCGTCATGCTGTGCCACAAATGCGCCGAGACGGTCCACAATCTCGTCCATGTGCTCCGCGAAGCCATCGAGGCTTTGGAATTGCGGCTGTTCCGCCCATTCCTTTCCGCCCGCGGCTTCCAGAAGCCGCCGCCCGGTCGCGGCACTGCCTGCGCTGATTGTGACCCATTTCCCGTCGCGGGCGCGAAACACCCCCGCCGGGGCGTAGGAATTGGGCGCCTGGAGCCCGTTTCGGTCAACCGGCAGCCCCGCGCCGGTTCGCGTCGGAACGTGATAGTCGATCAGGCGCAACAGCGGCTCGAAAATAGCCAGGTCCACCACTTGCCCCCGGGCGCGGCCGTTCTGCACCGCATGCAGCGCCATCATCGCGCCGTAGGCCGCCATCAGGCCTGTGGTCGAATCCGCAGCGGGAAAGCCGGGGTGCATCGGCGCGTTGTCGGCAAAGCCGGTGATGTGCGCCAGTCCGCTCATGGCCTCGCCGGCCCGACCGAAACCCGGCCACGAGGCGCGCGGCCCCGTCTGGCCATAGCCCGAGATCCGCACGATCACCAGATCGGGGTTCCACTCATGCAGGACCTCTGGGGCCAACCCTGCCCGTTCCAGAACACCGGGTCGAAAGTTCTCGATAAGCACATGGGCGTTTTCGACCAGCCGGCGCAGAATGGCGCGGCCGTCTTCACTCTTCCAATCCAGCGCCATCAGACGCTTGTTTCGTGCCAGGGTCTTCCACCAGGCGCCAACGCCATCACTGGCCCGCGCGCTCAGTACCCGCAGCATGTCACCCTGCCCCGGACGCTCGATCTTGACCACGTCGGCGCCAAAATCGGACAGCAATGCGCCGCACATCGGTGCTGCGATCACATGCCCCAGTTCAATCACCCTGACATCGCTCAGTGGCCCATTTTCCATTTTCACGTGTCTGCCTCGTTCTGCGAATTTTCCGACGTCAAGCCCTAGTTTGCGGCTCTGAAAGCCTCATTCTGCTCGGAACTAGAATCCATTGCGAGAACAATCGAACAACCGTTAGATCGCCGAAACGAGCCGATGTTTTTTCACTTGACGGAGGAAAGAATGGCAGAGCCAAACACGAATCGAATGACGGCATGCCGGCCCACGGTAGCCGACGCACTGGACGGGTTGTTCGACCCTCGCACCATTGCGGTGGTCGGCGCGTCCCGCACCAAGGGCAAGTTGGGGCAGGCCGTCATGGCCCTGCTGAAGAGCAACGGTTACAGCGGCACGATTATCCCCGTGAACCCTTCGGGCGGCGAGATCGAAGGCCTTCCGGCTGTGCGCAGTCTGGACGAGATTGACAGCCCGATCGACGTGGTTGTGCTGGCAACGCCGGTCGGGGTCGCGCTGGACGCTCTGGAGACCTGCACCAGGCTCGATGTAAAGGTCGTGGTCGGGGTCACCTCGGGCTTTTCCGAAGCCGGGGAAGAAGGGCATGACAACGAAGAGCGCTTGCGCCGGATCATGCAAGACGCGCCCTTCAGACTGGTCGGACCGAACTGCGAAGGCGTGGTGCGCCCCGCGGCGGACCTGCAACTGACCTTCAGCCCGATGTTCAACGATCTTCGGCCTGGTCCCGTGGCCATGATTTCCCAGTCCGGCGCGCTTGCGGGCCTTATGGCGTTGCGCCTGGGCGAACGCGGCGTGGGCATCAACGCCATCGTTTCCAGCGGCAACGAAACCGACCTGACCGCAGCGGACCTGCTGGATTATCTGGGCAACGACCCCCAGACGCGGGTGGTTCTTTGCTACGTCGAGGAACTGCGCGACGGACGCCGTTTTTCCGAAGCGGCCCAGCGGCTGACACAGGCGGGGAAGCATATTGTCGCGGTCAAGGGTGGGCGCAGCCGCGCCGGGTCACGCGCGGTCCAGTCGCATACCGGCGCCATGGCCGGGGACGACCGGGTGATCAGCGCGGTCTTTCGCGAAACCGGTGTCATCCGCGCCCGTGAATCCGTCGCCGCCGTCGATGCCGTGACGGCGCTCGCCGCGGGTCGACGACCTGCCGGAAACAGGGTCGGGATCATTTCTGTCACCGGCGGGCTTGGCGTCGAAATGACCGACTTGGCCGAAAGCGCCGGCTTCGAGGTTCCGGTGCTGGATGAAACGACGCAGACGGCGCTGTCGCGCTATGTGCCCTTTTATGGGTCGGTGACAAACCCGGTCGATCTGACCGGTGTGGTTTTGGCGAATCCCACATATGTCGGACGCTGTCTGGAGGCCGTTGCCGCCGATCCGGGCGTGGATATTGCCATCGCAATTATCACATTTGTGCCAGATCAGCAGTTCATCGAGGCCTTGGCCGAGGCGTTCGACAGCACAGACAAGCCGATTCTGATCGTCTGGACCGGTTCGGCACGCAGCAATGCCTCGGGCGAGGCGCTGCGCGAACGAGCCGTTCCTGTCTATGATTCGCCCGCTCGGGCGGCATCGGGCCTCGCCGCACTCGCGGTCGCGACAGGAGAAGTGGCATGACCCAAAGAGAAACGCTGGAAAACTGGCAGCGTGCCGGGCGCACGGTTATCCACGAGGCCGATGCGAAGGATCTGCTGCAACGGATTGGAATCCCGGTGCCCCGACGTGACCCCGACCACGGGCGCTGTGTCGCCAAGCTGTGTCACGATGACTATCCGCATAAGTCCGATCACGGGCTCGTCCGTTTGGGTCTTTCCCCCGACGAGGCGAAACAGGCCGCCGCGGAAATGGCGGAACGTTTTGCGGGCGGCACGGCGCTGATCGAGGAAATGGAAGAAGGGTCCGTGGCCGAATGGATTATCGGCTGCAAACGCGACGACACCTTTGGTCCGATCGTTCTGGCCGGTCCTGGCGGCATCCTTGTAGAACTGATTGATGCCGCCGAAATCAGGCTTGCGCCCGCCACCCCGCAAACTGCCGCGGCCATGCTGCGATCGGGTCCGGGGGCGCGGTTGCTGACTGGACTACGCGGCGCAGAACCGGCCGACAAAGATGCCCTGGCAGACCTGATTTCACGCATATCTGTTTTCTTTGCCGAGAACGCCGATCTGATCTCGGAAATTGAAATCAACCCTGTGATGGTTCGGGCCGACGGGAAGGGATTGGTCGCCGCCGATGCCTTGATCGTTTTGTCATCAAAGGCGGACGGACAGGAGAAATCAACGTGATACGTCACCCTTTTGGAGAGTTGTCACTTGGCCAGACCGGCATTTCGAGCGGTCGGACGATGACCGAAACCGATGTCGTCAATTTCTGCATGTTGACCGGGAACTGGCTGGAACTTCACTCCAACGTCGAGCACGCCAAATCGTCTCTGTATGGCCAGCGCCTCGTGCAGGGCAGCCTCGTGTTCTCGATCGTCAATGCGATGATCCCCTTCGACAGTTCCGTGCTGGCCGCTTTCTATGGCTGTGACAAGCTACGCTTTTTGCGGCCCACTTTTATCAACGACACCCTTTGGGCCCGCACCGAAATCATCGACCTGAAGGACCATGACGAAAGGCACGGCGTCGTGACCAGCAAACTGGAAGGCATCAACCAGCGGGACGAAACGGTCCTGCGCTGCGAGTTCAGCCTGCTGATCCGCAAGTCGCGTCTGGATCGCCCCGGAGAACCGGCCAAAATCCGTGCGGCGCACGACAAGACACAAGGACAGAGCGCATGAACTTTCTGACACCCGAGCAAGAGATGTGGCGCGCCACCGTCGAGCGTTTCGTCGACGAAGAGATCGGCCGCGATTATATCCGCAATTGCGACCGCGAGCGCAAATACCCCTACGAAGCCTATGAAAAAGTGGCCAAGCAGGGCTGGCTCGGCATCCTGTTTTCAGAAGAGAGCGGCGGTCTTGGCGGTGACATCATGGATTATGCCCTGATGTGCGAAGGGTTGGCCAAATACGGCTTTGACTTCTCGACCGGGTTGATGGTGGCGACGTTCACCGCGATGAATGTCGAGAAATTCGGCACGCCCGAGCAAAAAGAGCGGTACATCCAGCCCTTCCTCAATGGCGACATCCGCTTTTCGATCTCGATTTCCGAACCGGGCGCGGGGTCGGATGCGGCATCGACAAAGACCCGCGCGCGGCGCGACGGCAACGGCTGGGTCGTCAACGGGCAGAAACTGTGGTGCTCGGGCGCTGCGGCCGATAACGCAATCCTTGCAATGCTGACCCGGACCGACCCCGACGCGCCCAAACACAAGGGGCTGTCGGTTTTCCTGATCCCCAATGACACCGAAGGTCTGGACATCCGCAAGCTGCCGACCATGGCGCGCCGCGCAACCGGCACCACCGAGATTTTCGTGGACGACGTGAAACTGCCGGCCGATGCGCTGCTGGGCACGGAAAACGATGGCTGGAAGATCATCACCGACCATCTGGAACTGGAACGCGTGGCCGTGGCCGCCGCCTATGTGGGCAATGCCCAGACAGCCGTAGACGATGCTCTGCGCTACGCCCACGAACGGATTCAGTTCGACAAGCCGATCTTCGACTTTCAGGTGATCCGCCACATGCTGGCCGACATGCAGACCCAGGTCGATGCCGCCCGGCTGTTGGTTTATCGCGCCGCCAGCCTGGCCGCAGCCAAGACGCCCTGCACGCGAGAGGTCTCGATGGCAAAGCTCTATGCCTCCGAGACGCTGCAGACGGTGACGCGCAACGGAATGCAGATCCTGGGTGGCCACTCGATGCTGCCCGAAGCAGATATGGAGCGGTATTTCCGCGAAGGGATGCAAAGCACCATCGGCGGCGGAACCTCGCAGATTCAGCGTACGCTCATCGCCAAGACCATGCGCCCGGGCTAACAGTTCGGGGCGCACCGGGACAGCCCGACAAGAAGGAGAAAGAGCATATGAAGAACGGACGAGAACCGGTGGTCGTCGGCATCGCCGACGCGCCGCTGAAGGACGGCAAGTTCGTCACCAAGGCTTCGGTCCTTGGTCATGCCGCATTTGTGGCAAAAGCCGCCGTCGAAGAAGCAGGACTGAAGTTGAGCGATGTCGACGGTCTTCTGACGGCCGGCATGTGGGGGGTCCCCGGCCCCGGCCAACTGGCCACGGTGACGCTGGGCGAATATCTGGGCATCATGCCGACATTCGTCGATGGCACGAATATTGGCGGTTCGGCATTCGAGGCCCATATCGCACATGCCGCCATGGCTCTTCGCGAAGGCTATTGCGAGGTTGCGCTGATTGTCTACAGCTCGGACCAGAAATCCCTGCGCAGCCGCAATCTAGGGGGTCGGCCTTCAGTCCTGTCCATGCAGCATGAAACGCCTTACGGAATGCCCACGCCTGTGGGCGGCTATGCGATGGCCGCACAGCGCCATATGCATGAATTTGGCACCACGTCCGAGAATCTGGCCGAAATCGCCGTCGCGACGCGGAAATGGGCACAGTTGAACCCCGAGGCGACGCGTCGCGATCCGCTGTCCATTGACGACGTGCTGTCCAGCACGATGATCTCGGAGCCGCTGCATCTGCTCGATTGCTGTCTCGTCACCGACGGGGCCGGCGCCCTCGTCATGACCACCGCCGAGCGGGCCAAGGACCTCAACACCCGTCCCGTCGCGGTCAAGGGCTATGGCGAGGCGCATACCCACTGGGCCATCGGCGAAATGCCGGACCTCGCCCGCCTGCTTCCCGCGCAAAAGGCCGGGGAACGCGCAATAAAAATGGCCGGGGTGAGCCATTCGGATATCGACCTGGTCGAGATCTATGACAGCTTTACCATCACCGTGCTGCTCTCGCTCGAGGCTCTCGGCTTCTGCAAGATCGGCGAAGGCGGGGATTTCGTGTCGGGCCAGCGCACGGCACCAGGCGGGGCGTTCCCAATGAACACCAGCGGCGGCGGCCTCTCGGCGCTGCATCCGGGCATGTTCGGAATGTTCCTGCTGATCGAGGCCGTCCGGCAGCTTCGCGGCGAAGGCGGCGAGCGCCAGGTCAAGGGCGCCGAGACCGCTCTGGTGCATGGTACCGGGGGTACGCTTTCCTCAGGTGCGACCGTGATTTTGCAGAAGGGCTAAGACGATGAGCATTGAAAAACCGCTTCCGGTGATCGACCATGACAGTGCCCCCTATTGGGAGGCCACGCGCGAGGGCCGCCTCGACATCCCGCTTTGCGGCGATTGCGGCAAACATCATTTCTATCCCCGCTCTATTTGCCCGTATTGCCATTCCGACAATCTGCGCTTCAACACCGTGAGCGGACGCGGCAAGGTGCATACCTTCACCATCGCGCGCCGTCCGGCAGGGCCGACTTTCGCGGATGACGTGCCATATGTCGTGGCATTGATCGAGCTGGAGGAAGGCCCCCGGATGATGAGCCGGATCCAGACCGGCGACCCCGAGAAGGTTCATATCGGGGCCAAGGTGGAAGTGACGTTCGTCAAGGCAACCGACGAAGTGACTTTTCCCTACTTCAAAATGACCTGAGGCCAGAGGCACCGCCACTTCGGGGCCGAATGTGGAAGAGCCGTCGCAGAGGTTGTCTGCGGTGGCTCTTCGCTTTTCGGAGGTCACCCGGCGCGGCCGGGCTGCGGTGCTCCGCGCAAAAACCGCCACGCCAAGAGCCCGGCCAGCGCCAGCCCACCAACGATGTCGGCCGCAGGCGCGGCGTAAAACAGCAAGCCGGCAGCCGACAGGAACAGCAACCGGCCGATGACCGGCACCTTTCCACGAAACCAGCCGCTTGTGCCGACGCTGACGGCAAAAACCGCGGCGCAGGCCACGCCCATATCCAGTAGGATTTGCACCGTGCCGCCCTGGGCCAGTATGCCCGGCCGGAACACAAAGAGAAACGGCACCACATAGATCGCTCCGGCCAACATCAGCGCGCGACCCGCCACCCGCCAGAAATTGGCCCCTGCCAGGGCGGCGGCGGCATAGACACTGGCGCAGACCGGTGGCGTGATGGCCGACAGGATCGCATAGTAGAAGACAAAAAGATGAGCCGTCAGTTCGGGTAGGCCAAGCCGCACGAGACTGGGCGCGGCGATTGCCGCCGCCAGCACATAGGAGGCCGTCGTCGGCACGTCCATACCCAGCAAGATCGCCAGCACCGCCGCCAGCAACAGGGCCACGATCAACCCCTGACCGGACACAGAGAACAACAGGTTCGAGACTTTGACCCCGGCACCCGTCGCCGTCAGAACCTTGACGACGATGGCGGCGCAGGCTAGCAGCGCGGCGATCATCACCAACGCCCGCCCTGCTTCGATCATCCCCTCATAGAGGTCGCGCGCCAGCTTGGCCCAAGAGGCCAGCACGCCCTGCTCTCTTCCGTCACGCGCGAACGGGCGCACCACCACACAGGCCAAAACCAGTATGATAACAGCACCGGCACCTGCAAAGCTCGGCGTGTAGCCGTTGAACAGGAAGTAGACCATCGCCGCGATGGGAAGAAACAAGGGAATTGACTTGTCCGGTGCGAGGAATTCCGCCGGTTCGGGCATTTCGCTCCTCGGTGTCGGTTGCAACCCTGTGCGACGCGCATAGAGATCCACCCCGAGCCATACCGCCAGGTAGTAGAGAAATGCCGGACCGATCGCCGCAACGACAATGTCGGTATAGGGAATGTTCAGGAACTCAGCCATGATGAAGGCCGCTGCCCCCATCACCGGCGGCGTAAGCTGGCCGGCGGAGGAGGCAACGGCCTCGACCGCCCCGGCAAAGGCCGGTGGATAGCGCAGCCGCTTCATCGTGGGAATGGTGATCGAGCCGGTCGCCATGACGTTGGCCACTGCCGAACCGGTCACCGTCCCGAACATCGCCGAAGACAGGGCACAGACCTTTGCCGGGCCGCCATACGTTCGACCGGCGATCCACGTTGCCATTTTCATGAAAGCATCCGTTGCCCCGGTCGACAGCAGGAGCGCCCCCAGAAGCACATAGATCACGATGACCCGTGCCCCGATATCCGCAAGGTAGCCGAACAGGCCGGTGGTCGAGCTGTAAAATGTCTCGACAGCGGTACGTGCCGAAACGCGCGGCGGGCGCCAGGCGCCGTCGATCAGGTCATAGCCGAAATAGAAATAGATCACGGTGCAAAGGGCCAGCAGCGGCAGGAACCATCCGATCACCCGGCGCGCGGCCTCGAGGGTCAGCAGAACAGCTATCAGACCTGCCGCCTTGTCGATCGGCCCATAGCGCACCATGATATCCGAAAAGCGATCCCGGTTCAGGATCACGTAGAGGCAAACCGCGAACGCCAGTAGTCCCAGCATGATGTCCACAGCCCGTTCAATCCCGCTTCGCGCACCGGTCCGCGAGGCGCGTGCCGCATAAAGAAAGAACGCGCCGCCGATACCGAAACCGATAAAGATCGGCCGCTGAACCAGCGGTTCGAACTGCCCGAATAAGGCATTGTAGAAATGCAGAGCGACGAATGCCGCCAACAATACTCCAAGCGCCTGCCCTCCGCGCCGTTCCCAATTGGGTATTGCGGTCGATGTCTGCGTCATGTTCTCTCCGAGAGCGGTAACGGCGGGGTGCCCGCAGCACCCCGTCTGGATCAGCCTATGGCCGCCGTCGTGACGGCCCGCGATTCCGGTCAGCTTCCGGCCGCCTCTCTCCAATAACGTTCCGCACCTGGATGATAGGGTATACCGGTCTCGATTGTGGCGACGGCATCGGCGGCGATGTCGTAATCCGCAAGCTGCGGCCAGGCTTCGACCAGCAGGTCCATGTTCTGGTGGATGCTGCGAGCGATGTCATAGGCGCTCTGGTCATCCATGACGCCGGTGCGGGTCAGGAAGAAGACGTTGAGCTTGGGTACCCGCATTTCCTCGGATCCCGGAATAAGCCCTGCGGGAAGAGTCGTGAAACCGACGCCCTCCATGGCTTCTGTCGCCGCTTTCTCCTGCTCTTCGGTGAAGCCGATCAACCGCATCTTGGTGCTTGTCATCAACTCTTGCAGGGTTGCATCGACAGAGTTTGCGGCCCCGTATTTGCTATAACCGATGATCTGGCGGTTCTTGATGCCTTCCACCGCGTCGCCAACGGCGCCATGCACCAGGTCCGCGTTGATATCGAACATGGACAGGACACCGGTCGTCAACGTCTCGGCCGCCGATCCGCGGATGCCGGGATTGAACTTCTTTCCGTCCAGTTCGTCCAGCGTCGTCACACCAGACTCTTCGGTGACCGCGATCAGCAGGATCGAGGCGCTGTAAGGATAAAGCGCAACCGTATCTGGGATTGCGTTACCTTCGAACTTGCCGGTCCCGTTTCTGGCGGAGATCAGAATGTCGGTGGTGGCAAGCCCAAGGTCGATCTCGTCGCGCGCCAGCCGCAGCACATTGTCCACGCTGGCCCCGGTTTCGATCACGCTGACATTGGTGCCTTCCATGCCGGTCTCGATCGCCTTGCTCATCGCAACCGAAATGGTGAAATGGCTCGACGTCGGGCTGGTCGTGCCCATCGTGAGATCCTTGGCAGATGCCGCGCCGCCAAGGGCTATCGCGCCCATGGCCGCGATAGCACCCACCGCCGCCCGGTATCCGGTCAACTTGCGTTGGATCATTTTATCCTCCCGTTTTTGCCTTTAAAGTAACGTCAGCCCGGTCGCTTAAGCACGCAGGGCCCCCGATGTATCGATCCGCTCTCTCAGAACGCGCAATTCTTCCTCCGTTGGTGGCCGCGTTTGCGGCACCTCGCCTCTGATCGCCAGATCGAACCCCGTATGACGCTGGACCTCTTCGGGCGTATTTCCCGCATGCACCGATTTCAGTCGCATTCGCAGCGTCGTCTTGTCGAAATCCATAACCGCTCGCGGTGTCACCACCAGGCGCGGTCCTTCATTGACCAGCCCGGCGTCGCGTTTCGCGGCAGGCCCGGACAGATGTCCGGGTATTGTGATGAAATCGACCGTTTCCACAAAGTTTCGCGCCGTATGCACGGTGGGGCAAATGTAATACCGCGACGAGGTGTGGCAGTATGACAGGTTTGCTGCCCCCGGCCCGCGCATCTTTGGTGCGTGCAGCGTGCCGCCGACGTGGTGCAGGTTGATGTTGCCGTACACATCGTGCTGCAAGCCACTGTGAAAGAAAAAATCCAGCCCGTGATGGCTGTGGCCGAACAACTCGATAAAGGTCTCGGCGGCCTCGCAGCGGCCGAGCGCACGATCGTCCAGCATCGACGGATACAAACGCCCCGGCTCGGGGTTGAAGAACATCTCGCCGCCGACCGTCAGGTTCGGTGCATGCAGCTCGCGGGCTAGCGCAATGGCCGCCATCGGCACCAACGCGGCTGCACCCGCCGCACCCAGTTCTCCGTCGGCCAGATCGCGGGCCAACACGACGACCATCTGTTCAATTGGGGAAACCGCTGCACTCATTCGTTCCGTGCCTCGGCTTCGAGCACGGCGAAATACCCGGCTCCCCCGACCGCTTCGATGTAGTCGCTCTGGTTTTTCGGTCCGGTCACATGGCGGGCGATATAGGTGTCCAGCCCCGTGCTGTCGCCGGTCCGGGCGGCATCCCCCAGATCGGCGTAGGCGTCGATATGGTCCTCGTCCATCGCATAGTTGGGAAAGCTCGCGGTTGGGTGCGCGCCATAGGGCACCTCGACCACGGCATCGACATAATAAGACGGCACGGTAACCCGCGAGGGATCGTCCAGAACGACCTCGTCCGGCACGATCCGGTCCACGCTGGCAATGACCATGTCAGACGCGCGTGCCATCAGCTGATCGGCGTAGACCATCGTGCTGAGATGGCGCAGGTTTCCCCAACGGTCGGCTTCCTGCGCGTGCAAGAACGTCACTCTGGGGCGGATCGGCCCGACGGCGTGAATACGGCGGCCGGAGAACGGGCAGTCGATTTCGTGCAAAAGCGGGTTGTGCTTCAGAACGTCCGATCCGCGCAGCGCGTCGATTGGCTGGAACGGCACGCCATGAGCCGACGCCATCAGCCCGCCCACCACGGTCAGCGCATCCAGCGCGTGCGCGGTCACCTGCCCTGCCTCGACCGCGCGGCGGAAATTGGGGCAAAGCCGGTTTTCCAGCGTAACGCCGGGAATAAAGACCTGTGCGACCGCGCCTGCCGCAATCATCAGGTCGACATCATACCCCGCGCCCGGCGAGGAATACACATGCAGACCATCTGCGCCCGCGGCCAGCAACGCGCGCACCAGTGCGACAGGGCGGCTTTGCTTGAACAGACCACCGAGACAAAGCTCGGGGCGTTCTTCCAAAGCGCCTCGTGCCAGCCGGGCTGCGTCTTGCAGGCCTGTGACCTTGCTGCGACGTGTGGGTTTCGCTTGGCCTTCCATCGTTGGGCGTGCCACTCCGATAGTGATTGCGCTGACCCATCCTAGTTGACGCTATGGGGTCCATCACCTTCCGACTAGCGCAAAGCCTGATCGAACACATATGTGGAAATGCTTGCGCCCGGTTCCTGACAGGCAATTGAGACCGGTCAGAACCACCCTGCCGCGACACCGCCGCCAACGATGAGCGTGATGAGGAGGATGCTCGCAACACCGAAGATCCCGTTCCACCGCAAGCCGATGGTCAGCGGCCGCTCGCCCACGATGGAGGAGGCGTAGACCACCGCCGTGATGGCCGGTCCCATGCAGATGATGCTGCTCCAGCCACCAGCCAGTGCAAGGCCCAGAGCAAGCGGCGACAAACCTTCCACGCCGACGCGGTTGACCACCTCTGCCAGCAGGACCACCGAGATCATCGGATGCACGCCCAGCAGCCCCGTCAGAAACACCGTCATGATCAACAGCACGACGGTCAGCACAGGCCGCGTTGCGATCCAGCCAAGATGGTCGGCAATCCATTCGACCGGAACGACCTCCAGCGCGACGAGGCCGATGAACCCCGCCGACGCGATGACGCTCATTTCGGTCGCGAAACCCGGTGCCTGGGTCACAAACCGGCGCGATATACCGGCAAGGCTGCCACTGCCGCTGCGCATAACCGACCAGAGCAGCGCATAGATCGGCACGATGGTGATCAGGACGGTCTGGAAACTGTACTGGGTCAACCGGTCCAGCGTGACCACGGCGGCGCCCAAAAAAAGCACATGCCCGGACACGATCAGGACGGCCCAGGGGCTCCAGTCCGGCAAGTCACCGCTCAGGGCCGGTGCCCGGCCGCGCGCCGAGGGCGGGCGCCACCATTCCACCGTGTCGAACAGCCATCCCAGAAGAAACAGAATCCCGGCCAGAGCAATCCCGTAAGGCGCCAGGGTCGTCCATTCGAGCCCCGGTATTGTGAGAATCATCAGATTGAGAGCGATTCCGAACGGCGTCCAGAACGCGATCGAGGAAAACCCCCGCATACAGGCGCTCACCATCCTGCGCTTGCGAGCCTGGAACACGAATTCGTCCATCTCGTGCCGATGCGCCGCCAGCCCTTTCATTATGATCTCCAGCATCACCCCAAGCCCGCCGAGATTTAGAAGCACCCCGAACAGATGCCCGCCCGCACCCAGAGAGGCGTAGCGACGGGTCGGCGGCTGCAGTGTCAGGAATTCACCGGCAACCTCGACAATCGGGTCTTGGGTGGCCGCGATGCGCAGGAAGGCGACAGCCGTCAGCAGAGCGGACAGGAACACGACGCGCCCCGCCGCCTGGACGAAGATGCCGGGGTCGATTCCATTGGCCAGCGCCAGAAGGGCGATCGCGAGCGAGAAGAAAAGCAGCACCCATCCGACACGGGCGATGTAGCGGGACGAAATGGCAAGATAGATGCAGAAAAACGGCGCGGCAGCGATGGACGCGACGGCGGAGGGCAAGACACCCTGAATGATGGCAGCGCCAAGACAAATCAGCAGACAAATGGCCGTAAACCTGTTGCGCTTGCCGGAACGTTTCAGGCGCTCGACAGGCGACATCTGCCCCCCCTTTTCCGAAGGCGCTCGTTGTGTCTGTGACGCAACGGCAGATGCGGTCTTTCATGGCACGACGGCGGAAATGCGATGCCGACAATTTCCCATTCACAGGCAAGGACACACAAGGTGCTCATCTTGTCGGCGCAGGGCGGACTAGCCCGGATTTGTGGTGGCACTGACCGCCTTGGTTCCGGGCCTCCGAGGATACATCGTCTGGCGGTCAATGACACAACGATGCCTCGAAATGTCTCTCCGCACATGCGTGCTTGTCTGCCCGACTTTTCACGCCGATACCCTCAACCACGTCTGTTCTTCTTTCCGAAGTTCTACGGTCACGTCCAACGCCCGATCCTGCACGGAAACAGAGGAAGGATGAGCACCCAGAATATCCAACGGCAGCAAGGATCACAACGCAAGCATCCCGCTCCAACACATATGTGCGAAAGAGTGGGGCCGAGAGTTGATAGCGCCCGCCTTGATGAGGCAATATGCAGTGTCAGAGAAAGAAGTGGATGATCAGCGATTTCACCATCCGTTTGTCGCGGTTCGTCGCCGCGCCGCACCGGCTGAGCGTTGCAGACGCCGAGCAGGCCGCGCTTTGCGTTGAGGATACCATAGCCGCCATCTATGGCGGGTGGCATGAACCGGTGGTTCGCCGGCTGGCGGCGCTTGACGCGGGCGGACCGGCAGTCCCGGCAGGAGCTGCTGAAGGTGGCAGTCCCGAACAGGCCGCGTTCCTGAACGCGGTTGCCGGTCATGCGCTCGATTTCGACGATGTCCATACGGTCAGCGTCACCCATCCCAGTGTTGTAATCGTGTCGGCGCTGCTGGCCACCGTGGATGTCCGGCCGGACACGGCCGGCCGCATTGCCCCCGCGCTTGCGGTCGGAACAGCCGTCAATGTCGCGCTCGGTCAGATCCTGGGTTTTGGCCACTACAACAAGGGCTGGCACGCAACGTCGACCATCGGGGTTCTGGCATCGGCGGCAGCGGTCGCGCATCAGCTTGGGCTCGACGACGACGCAGTCCGCAACGCCCTGTCCCTGGCCGCGTCGCTGGCCGGGGGAATGCAGATCAATTTCGGCGCCATGGCGAAACCGATCCAGGCCGGAAACGCCGCCCTTGTCGGATTGCGGGCCACCCGGATGGCCGAGGCCGGCATCACGGGCGCCCCGGACATCTTCGCGGCGCGCGGCTTCTTCGACCTTTATGCCGGCCCGGACGGGATTGCGGCCGACCCCGCAGCGGTGGAACCGCGGATCGATCTGGGCACGGTGTCCCGCAAGCTGTATCCCTGCTGCTACCTCACCCACAGGATGATCGCCGCCGGGCGGCACCTTCACGCCGAACGCGGCGGCGAGGCGGTGCCCGAAGGATCGGTGATTGAAATGACAGTGCCCGAAAGCGTCATGGTCCCGTTGCATGTCACCGACCCCAAAGATGGAATGCAGGCCAAGTTCTGTGCCGCCTATACGCTCGCCGTGGCCCTGCAGCAGGGCCAGGTCGGGCTGGTGGATTTCGAAGGGGACAGCCCCCATCGCCCCGCGGTGCGCCGGCTTATGGACATGGTGCATATCCAAACCATGCCGGAAGCGGGGCGGGATCACGCTGGCGTGGACCATGGGACGGTCCATGTCCGCCTGCGCAAAGGGAACGTAACCCTGGCCGAAACCTCGGTCGCGGCGCACCCCGGCTCTCCCTCGGATCCGGCAACCCCTGCCGCGATCGGCGACAAAATCGCCGATTGCCTCGGAAAATATCGCAGGGACGGGGGCGCGGCGCCCTCTGCCAGTGCGTTCCGCCGGGATCTGCGCACGCGGCTGCATCTGCCGCCACTGCGAGAGGCGTCGGCCCCCGACGGGCAAAAAAACCATGCGCGGCAGGACAAGCCCGTGAAGGAAATGTCCAGCGCCGATCAAACACCGTCTGAAAGGACCGTCTGATGGAATCGATGATTCATGACATGGCAGAGCGACTGTTCCGCGACCATGTCACCCACCGCATGCGCGAAGACGCCGCCTCGGGACAATGCCCCGAGGCGCTCTGGACGCAGATCGAGGAGGCAGGGTTAACCATGGCGCTGGTGCCAGAGGACGCAGGCGGTTTCGGCGTGCCACCGGCCGAGGCGCTCGGTCTTGTGCGTATTGTCGGGGCGCATGGCCTGCCCTTGCCTCTGGCTGAAACCCTGATCGCAAACGCCGTTCTGGCGGCCGCGAATATGGCCCTTCCCGGTGGCAGGCTGACCATCGCCGAAGGCGAAGCGCTGCGGTTGGAACGGCGCGGCAAGAAGATCCATGCGAGCGGGCATCTGACACTGGTGCCCTTTGCCCGCTGGGCGAACCGGATCGTGACCATTGGCGTCCTGGACGGTGTCGATCACGTCCTGTCCCTGCCGGTGAAGGATCTGATCGTTGACCCGGCGCAGGATTTTGCCGGGATGCCACGCGACGACATCGAACTCGATTATACCCTGACAGAGACCGATGTCACCCCCTTGCCACGACCCGTGGGAGGGATGCGCGGGCTTGGTGCACTTATCCGCAGTCTTGCCACCACCGGGGCGATGGAGACCATCCTGAAGATGAGCGTTCAATACGCCAACGACCGGGTGCAGTTCGGACGGCCAATCGGCAGGTTCCAGGCGATCCAGCACAATCTTGCGACAATGGCCGGAGAAACCGCAGCCTCGCGCACGGCCGCCGAGATGGCGGCCGGCAGCTATGACACACCGGCCTTTGCGCTGGCCGTTGCCGCCGCCAAGGCCCGCGCCGGAGAAGCGGCCGAGAAGGTCGGGGCCCTGGCCCACCAGATTCACGGGGCCATCGGTTATACCCAGGAACACGCGCTTCACCATTTCACCAAACGGATTTGGGGCTGGCGTGACGAGTTCGGCACCGAGCTTGACTGGACCAGGGAACTTGGGCGGGCCGCCCTGTCGAGCCCCCACGACACCTTCTGGCATTTCATCACAGACAGCGCTGCAAAAGGGACCCAGGCATGACCCTCACCGCTTTTTCTCCCCCCCCGCCCGGCGCCGACTATGACGACCTCCGGCAAGAGGTCCGCGCGTTCCTGGCCGACGAACTGGCCGATTTCCCGCCCATAAAACGCGCGCAGTCGTGGAATGGGTTCAGCCGTGATTTTTCACGAAAGCTGGCGCAGCGCGGCTGGGTCGGCATGACCTTCCCAAAGGAATACGGCGGCCACGCGCGCAGCGCGCTTGAGCGGTATGTCGTGTCCGAAGAGCTACTGGCCGCCGGTGCCCCGGTGATTTCGCACTGGATCGCAGATCGGCAGAGCGGTCCGCTCATACTTGCCAAGGGCACCGACGATCAGAAACGCCGGATCGTGCCGCGCATCGCCGCGGGCGAACTGTGTTTCTGCATCGGGATGAGCGAGCCGGATTCCGGCTCGGACCTGGCGGCGACGCGCACGATGGCCACCGAGGTCGACGGGGGGTTCCGGATCAACGGCACGAAGGTCTGGACGACCTATGCGCATGTCGCCGATTACATGATCCTGTTCTGCCGCACCGGCAAGAGCGACGACCGCCACGGCGGGATGAGCCAATTTCTGGTCGATCTCAAGGCCACCGACAACATTCAGATCACCCCGATCATCGACTTGGGCGGTGAGCATCATTTCAACCAGGTGGTATTCGACGATACCTTTTTGCCCTCCGATGCGCTGCTGGGCGAAAAGGGCGAGGGCTGGTCGCAGGTCATGAGCGAACTGGCGTTCGAGCGCAGCGGCCCCGAGCGGTTCCTGTCGTCGTTTGCCCTGATCGAGGAACTGATCCGATTGCTGCGCGACGACGCAACCGAAGCGCAGCAGGCCGAGATTGGCCGTTTGTCCGCGCATCTGATGGTGCTGCGGCAGATGTCACGATCGGTGGCCGGAATGTTGAACGAAGGAGAGAACCCGTCACTTCAGGCTGCCATTGTCAAGGATCTGGGAGCGCTTTTCGAACAGGACATTCCGCGCCTGGCCCGAAGTCTTGTGTCGCGCCCGGCGGTGCCTGGCGGGAGCGATAGCTATGCGGCTGTTCTGGCGTATACCGAACTCGCCGTTCCGTCGTTTTCGTTGCGCGGCGGCACACGCGAAATTCTTCGCGGTATCATTGCGCGGGGACTCGGACTGAGATGATCCCGCCTGCGGAATGACAACAACGGCGGGCGGCACACGTCTAGTGCCGGCCGGTTTCCCCAACCTCCGAACGATAGCCGAGTGCTCGGGAGAGCTGTTCAGCGGCCGTTTTGGCAGCGGCAACATATCGCTTCTTGTTACGCTTGGCGCGCTCCAGAGGAGCACCAATCACCAATGCTCCTGCCAAGTGTCCGTCGGCGCGAAAGACCGGAACCCCGAACCCCGCTGCATCTACATGCGCGGTTCCAGCTGTACTGGAATACCCGGTTTTGCGAATCTCCGAAATTAACCCGCGCAGTTCATTTTCATCGGTGATCGAATTAGGCGTCAGCGGCTTTAATTCAGTGCGCCGAAAATAATCGTCCAGTTCCTGCTGCGTGTCAAAGGCCAGCATGACCAGCCCCGATGCCGAACAGAACAATGGCCGGTTGATCCCCTGTTGGGCGACATACCGAACGGGCTGGGGGCTTTCGATGACCGACGAATAAATGACTTTCTCGCCGTCCCGGACAGCAAACAGGATGGTTTCACCGGTCTGGTTAACCACATCATTCATCACCCCGCGCAGGACCGATTCGAACGGGTGGTTGGTCAGAATTGACTGGGCGAACTGAAAAATCCTCGGACCCAGAAAGTAATTGTCTTCCTCGCGCATCAGATACCCCTTCTCGGTGAGGGGCCGAAGCAGCACCAGCAAACTGCTCTTGGGGCAATCAATCGCGATGCTGAGTTCCGAAAGAGACATGTGACGTTTGCAGCGCGCCAAAAGATCGAACAACGCAAGGATACGCGTCAAGGACCGGGGCCCTTCCGATGTGCGCCCGGCGGCTTCGGCTGGGCCAGATTGCGCGGTTTTCATAGTCATGTCTCCAGTGCCGCTATCCGGAACAGGCCTATGCCTTTCCTGGCTCTTTATCCGTCATGCGGGCCTTGATCATCCGCAACGGCGTATACTCCAATACCTGTTCTCCGGTTTGCTTGAACACCTTGTTTCGCGTCCGCACCAATCCGCGGTTCGGACGGCTCTTCGACCGGCGCGATTCTGTTACCTCGACCTCACAATGGATGGTGTCCCCGGCAAATGTGGGCCCCATGACCTTCAGTTCCATGTCCAGAAAGGCAAAGCCGGTATGTTGCATTGTGGATTGGGTCAAGAGCCCTTCCATAAAGGTATAGACCAGCGCACCGGGCGCGGCGAAACCGGGGATATTGGATTCCTTCTCTCGGAAGTCACGATTGATGAACAAGACCTCAAGCATGCCGGTAACACTTACAAAATTCGTGATATCGGTTTCGGTGACGGTGCGGCCAATGGTCCGAAACCTGCGCCCCACTGGCAAATCTTCATAACAAAACCCGAGTCCTACAGTTTCCATTTCGCACAATTCCCTTGATCAGTTCCATTTTCTGAGAGGGTTCGGCCACATCTGTCCTGCGCCCGGAACACGCCCCGGTTCCTTCACGTTAGGCGGCAAGCTCCGCAGCAATCAATCGACTGCCTCGTTTTTGCGGCTTTCACGTCGATTGAGCACATTCTTGATGAATCGCATTCTTCGCTCCAGTGGCCCCTTTTTCCACGCCACAGCACATATGTGGTTTTACGCGGCTGGTGCCGGATAGCGTTTGGGACATACCGAACGCGTACCTTACCTTTTTGTGAACAGGCGCCAAATGCCATGACCCGAAGAGGACCAGCATGAATTTCGGCTTTTCCGACGAACACGATGCCATACGCGACACGCTGGCACGAATGCTGAGCGATCACGCCACTCTCGCGGTGGCGCATGACTGTCTTGAGGCTGCCGACGGGTTCGATTCCGCAACCTGGACCGCCTTGGCGGACGGCGGATGGCTGGGCCTTGCAATTGCCGAAGACTACGGGGGGGCGGCGATGGGGGCGATCGAACTGGCCATTGTCGCCGAAGAGATCGGCCGTAGCCTGGCCGCCATACCTTTTGGCCCGGTTCTTGGCCTGGCGATCCCCGCGATTCAGGACTTGGGCACGCAAAGCCAAAGGGAAAATCTGCTTCCCCGGATCGCCGAAGGCCGCATGATCGTTACCGTCGCGCTTGCCGAGGATGGAGGGTCTGCACCGGAACGGGTCTCGGCAAAAGTGCTGCAGGATCGCCTTTCGGGACGGAAATCGCCAGTTTCGTTCGCATCCGATGCGTCATTCGCGATCGTCGCCGCCCTGGACGAAGGCGGCACCGCGCGCCTTTATCTGGCGGATCTTTCGGACCCCTCGGTGTCGATCAGCGCGCTGGATGCGATCGACCGCACCCGTCCGACGTCCGAGATCGTCTTTCACGACACGCCGGTTGAACTGCTTCCCGGGTCCGATCCCGCAGCGATCCGGACTCTTCTGGACGGCGCCGCAGTGTTGGCCGCCTTCGAACAGATCGGCCTGGCCGAGCGGGCGCTTTTCCTGACCAGAGACTATGCCTGCGAGCGGCAGGCGTTCGGACGCCAGATCGGCAGTTTTCAGGCGGTCAAGCACCGGCTCGCGGACATGTTCGCCAAGATCGAGCTGGCACGGTCCAATGCTTTTTTCGGCGCCTGGGCGCTGGCGAGCGGGGATGAACGGCTGTCCGAAGCGGCGGCGGTAGCACGCCTCGCGGCTCTCGATGCAGTGCAATTCACCACTGAGGAATCGGTGCAGCTTCACGGTGGGATCGGGTTCACCTGGGCGGCCGACCCGCATTTGTTTCTGCGGCGAGGATGGCAGTTGAAGGCCGAACTCGGCCTGGCCGATTTGTGGCGCGAGCGGCTGCTTTGCAATCTGGCGGACGGCCAAAGGGCCGCGAACTGACAAGGACAAAGTGCAGATGGATTTCAGCGACAGCCCGGAAGAAGCCGCGTTCCGCGCCAAGGCGCGCGACTGGCTTGATGCCACCGCGACCCGCCGCAATGGAAGCGAAAAGGCCCAGGACCATTTCATGGCCCGCGACGCCGACGAAGTTGCCCGTGCGCGCGACTGGCAGGCACGAAAGGCCGACGCAGGCTGGGCGGGGCTGACATGGCCCCGTGCTTTCGGTGGGCGTGACGCCACTCCGATCGAGCAAGTGATCTGGAATCAAGAGGAAGGGCGCTACGCCGTCCCGCCCAACGTCTTTCTGATCGGGATCGGGCTGGTCGGGCCTACGGTCATGATCCACGGCACCGAAGACCAGAAAACAAGATTCCTGCCCCGGGCTCTCACGGGCGAAGACATCTGGTGCCAACTTTTTTCCGAACCCGCCGCCGGGTCCGATTTGGCCGGTATCCGCACCCGTGCACGCCGCGAAGACGACGAATGGGTGATCTCCGGTCAGAAGGTTTGGACCTCGGGGGCGCATTATTCCACTCACGGCATCCTGCTGGCGCGCACCGATCCACAGGTGCCCAAGCACAAGGGAATGACCATGTTCCTTGTGGACATGTCCGACCCGGCCATCGAAACCCGTCCTATTCGCCAGATTTCGGGCAGCTCCAGTTTCAACGAAGTGTTCATCGACAACCTGCGCGTGCCAGACAGCGCCCGCTTGGGCGGTGTATCCGAAGGGTGGAAAGTGGCGCTGACCACACTCATGAACGAACGGTTCAGTATTTCCGTCGGCCGGGCCAGTGGCGGTGCGCGGGCCGAGGAATTGATTGATCTGGCTACCCGTGTCGAACGGAACGGTCGCCCGGCCATCGAGGACGACGAGGTGCGCGCGCGCATTGCCGATTTCATCGCGCGTCAACGCGGACTGGAATTCACCTCTTACCGGGTCATGACGTCGCTTTCGCGCGGCCAGGCACCGGGTGAAGAGGGCTCGATCGGCAAGCTGTTGCTGGGCAAGCTGCGGCAGGAAATGGGCGCTTTCGGGATGGATCTGGCGGGAACTTCGGCGGGCATATCAGCCAAGGTCGGGGATGACGTGGCGCGCTGGCGAAACGAATACCTGACCGCGCCGGGCAACCGGATCGCGGGGGGATCGGACGAGATCCAGCGCACGATCATTGGCGAACGCATTCTCGGGCTGCCGCCTGAAATACGCGTCGACAAGGATGTCGCGTTTTCAGAGCTTTGATCTGAATGGGCGCCACCCGGGACCAACGACCAACAAGGAGGAGAATATCATGAAGTTCAAGATAACCGGGATCGCTGCCGCATGCCTGGCAATGGCCACCTCGGCTGGCGCGCAAGACATCGATCTGCCTGACGTGATCGCTTGGTCGGCCTATGACACGGGATCGGCCGGTCATGCGCATTCCATAGCCATCGGCAACATGATGCGCAGCAAATACGGATCGACGGTCCGCGTGCTTCCGGGGCGAAACGACGTCTCGCGGATGACGCCGCTCAAAAACGGGACGGTCGATTATTGCCTGTGCGGCATCGCCTCCTATTTCGCTGCCGAAGGGGTTTTCCTTTTTGCTGCGCCTGAATGGGGCCCGCAGCCGATCCGCGCGGTGCTTCAGGCTGTCGGCGACTACGGTCTGGGTGTCGCCGTCGCGGCCGATGCCGGCATCGAGACGATTACGGACCTCAAGGGCAAACGGGTCGGTCGCGCCGTCAGTTCGCCGGCGATCGATGTCAACATGGAGGGGCTGCTGGCCTTTGCGGACCTGACATGGGACGACGTGGAGGCAGTGGAATTCTCGGGCTATGTGAACACGCTCCAGGGCATTCTCGAAGACCGTGTGGATGCCGCCTTTGCACTGACGACGACCACCGTAAACTACCAGATCGAGTCAAGCCCGCGCGGCCTGAAATGGCTTGAAACACCCGCGGACCAGACAGAAGCATGGGAACGCTACACCAGCGTAACGCCCTTCGTGACACCGCATATGGTGTCTGTGGGGCCGGGCATCGACCCTGCCTCCCCACTGCCCATGGCGCAGTACCCCTATCCGATCCTGGTCACTAACTCCGATCAGGATTCCACCGAGGTGCGCAACATCGTAGCCGCGCTTGACGCAGGGTTCGACGATTACAAGGATGCCGCCCCCGGTGCCAATGCGTATGCGATTGATCGCCAGATCCTGTCTTGGGTGATGCCATGGAGCGATGGCAGCGTTGCCTACTTCAAGGAAAAGGGTCTGTGGACACCGGAAGCCCAGGCAAACCAGGACAAATTGGTGGAACGGCAAGAGGTGCTCTTGCGGGCCTGGGGCACATTTGTCGGGGACGCTCCAGAGGGTGAAGAAGAATTTGCCGCTGCATGGATGAAAGCCCGTGCCGACGCACTGGAAGCGGCCGGCCACGAAGTCTTTTTCCGCTGATGCGACACAGCGCGGCGCCCCACAGGCGCCTTGCACAAAGCAACGCAGCACAAAACTGGAATACGGGCATGGCACAGGAAACACAGGAAGCGCCGGCGCAACCGACCGGTATGGGCACCCTGCCCGCGTTTGTTCGCTGGTCGCTCGTCGTCTCGGCGCTGCTTTTGACCGCGGCGTCGGTCAACCATCTGTTCAATCTGGGCTTCTTCATGAACGTCCGGTTGCTTGAAATTCACTACCTCTACGTGATGCTTCTGCTGACGCTGCCACTGGTGTTCCTTGTCTTTCCCTGTTCAAAGTCAGATCCTTACGGATCGACGCGATGGTGGGATTACTTTCTGGCCCTGCTGGCCCTGATCACCTGCGCCTTCTTTGCCTACTACGGGCGCAGCGTGGTGAACAAAGGGTGGGATTTCGCCGCTCCTCTTAATGCCGTGATCGCCAGCTTCGCCTTCTGGTTCCTGCTGCTCGTGGCCGCGCGCCGCACCGGCGGCTGGACGCTGTTCGCGGTAATCCTGGTATTTTCCATCTACCCCATGATCGCCAACTATGCGCCCGGCCCGATCCAGGGCTTCCAGCGCTCGCCCGTCGAAACGGCGATCTTCCACGCGATGAGCGGCGAAAGTGTGCTGGGCATACCGATGCGCAGCTTTGTCAATCTTGTCGTGGGGTTCATGATCTTCGGCGTTGCGATGCAACATACCGGCGCAGGTCCGTTTTTTATCGACATCGCCTTTGCCGCGCTCGGAAATGTCCGGGGCGGGCCGGCCAAGGTAGGAGTTCTGACCAGCGGGCTGACCGGTTCGATGAGCGGCAGCGTGATCACCAATGTGCTGACGACCGGATCAATTACCATTCCAGCGATGAAAAAGGTGGGGTTCAGGCCCACTTATGCGGCGGGGATCGAAGCGGCGGCGTCGACGGGGGCGGTGCTGATGCCCCCTATCATGGGCGCCACGGCCTTTGTCATGGCGACATTCCTGGCGACCGACTACACCAACATCGTTGTGGCGGCGGTGCTTCCTTCGCTGTTCTACTTTTTCGGCCTGTTCGCACAAATCGACGCATACTCGGCGCGCAACGGACTGAAAGGCGTTCCGCGCGCCGACCTTCCCAGGATCGGCAAGGTGCTGCGCGAAGGCTGGTACTTTCTCGCCGTCTTCGGGCTGCTGATCTGGATGTTGCTCTACCTCAAGCGCGAGGCGATCGCTCCATTCTATGCGACCGCGCTGCTTCTTGTCCTGAACCAGCTGCTCTCAAAATCACGCTGGGGGCGAAAGGAGCTGATGAATTTTCTGATCGCCACGGGACAGTTGTTCGTCGAACTTGTTGCCATTCTTGCGGCGGTCGGGCTGATCGTCGGCGGACTGGCGGTGACCGGGATGTCCGGGACGATCTCGAACGATCTGCTGTTCATCGCGGGCGGCAACATCTTTCTGCTTCTGCTGCTGGGGGCTTTGACCAGTTTCATTCTTGGAATGGGCATGACCGTGACCGCCGCCTATGTGATTCTGGCGGTGTCGCTGGCACCCGCCCTGGTCGCCGGCGGGCTCGATCCGATCGGCGTCCATTTATTTATCCTTTACTGGAGCATGCTGAGCTATATCACCCCCCCCGTCGCGCTCGCGGCTTTCGCCGCGGCGGCCATCGCCCAGGCCAAACCCTTTGCGACGGCCTTCGAAGCGATGAAGCTTGGAAGCATCGTCTATATAATTCCCTTCTTCTTCGTCCTTGATCCGGCGTTCATCCTGCAAGCCGGTCCACTCGAAAGCCTGCTTACGGTTCTGCGCGCCGGTCTCGGCATTCTGCTGATCTGCGCCGGTATTCAGGGGTATCTGTTTGGCGTCGGGCGGATCGAAACCGGACTGCCAGGAACAATCGCCCGCGTCCTTCTTGGTATTGCCGGTCTGGCCTTCGCCTTTCCCTCGAACGCGGGTCTGGCGGTTCCGATCCTCGGCGCGGTGGGCGCAGGTGCCGCTATGGCGGCAGTGGCTGTCGCTTTGGTGATGGTCTCGGCCAAGCAGGAGACAGCGTAATATGAGCGCACAAGACGGCAGACCGGACATCCCCGCCCCGTTCAACGCATTGCTCGGCGTGCGCTTCGTCTCGTGGTCCGATGGCAAAGCCGAGCTGCGGTTGGCCATCGGACGCGATCACCTGAACGGCGCTTTTTCGGTGCATGGCGGTGTCTACGCGACCATGCTGGACAACGCGGTCACCTTTTGCGCGGCCTACGCGGGGGATGGCCGCCCAGGTCATCGCTGCCTTACGCTTTCGCTTACCACCAGTTTCGTCGCCCCGGCGACCGAAGGAGACACGCTGACGGCCCGCGCGCGCATTGTCGGGGGCGGACGCAAACTGGTTTTTGTACAGGGCGAGATCTTCAATCAGGACGGGCACCATCTGGCCCATGGCGATGCCGTGATCAAGCGGCTCGCACCACCGTCGTGACCACCTGAGTGAACCGATGGTGAGCGAGACCAAACAAACGAAGGACAAAAGGAGACAGAAATGATCAACCCGATGGCATTGGACAATCAAGTGGTTATCGTCACAGGCGCCGGACAGGGTATCGGCCGCGGTGTGGCGGCGCTGTCGGCAGAGCTGGGCGCCAAGGTCGTGGTGAACGATCTGAACGAGGACGGCGTCAAGGAAACCGCCGAACAGATCGGTGGCAATGCCCGCGCCATCGTGGGGAATGTGGCCGACCCGGACTTTCCCGGGAAGCTCGTGAAATTCGCCTTCGACGAATTCGGCGACATCAACGGGCTTGTGAACAACGCCGGGATCGTGCGCGCCGCGATGATCCACAAGATGGACCGGGCCACCTGGCAACAGGTCATCGACGTGAACCTCACCGGTGTCTTCGCCTGCCTTCAGGCCGTGGGGACCTATTACAAGGACCGGGTCGAAAAAGACCCCGAAAGCGCCGCGCGCCGTGCCATCGTGAATATCTCATCCGATGCCGGGCGTCGCGGCACCATCGGTCAGATCAATTATGGCGCGGCAAAATCCGGGGTTCTGGGCCTGACAATGAGCGCCGCGCGTGAATGGGGCCGTTACCGCATCAACGTCAATTCAGTCTGTTTCGGAATGGTCGAGACACCAATGACTGAGACCATCCGCTCTGAAAAATTCGCCGACAGGTATATGGCGCAGATTCCGATGGGACGGATGAGCACCCCTGAAGAAGTCGCGCAGCCCGTCTGTTTCCTGTTGTCCAACGCGGCATCCTATATCACCGGCCAGCACCTGAGCGTGAACGGTGGCTTCCACATCGGGTTCTGAGATGGCCGGCATTGGACAAGGCCCAGGGCCGGACGCCGTCTTCGCCGCGAAGCTGGCCGAGGGCGTCTTCGAGATTCAGAAATGTGGCGGCTGCGGCACCCATGTATTCCATCCGCGCGTGATCTGTCCGGCCTGCGGCAGCGCGGATCTGGGATGGTTCGCGCCAACCGGGAGGGGCACCGTCTATGCGCGAACGGTCGTGCGCCGAAAACCGGAACGAGGCGGCGATTACAACGTGGTTCTGGTGGACCTGGAGGAAGGGGTACGAATGATGTCGCGCATCGACGGTATCGCGCATGACCAGATTGTCGCCGGGCTGAAAGTAACCGCGTCGATCGGCGAAGGCGCCGAAGGTGACCCCGCCGTGGTTTTCCGGCCAGAAGGAGAAGCAAATTGAGTTTACGGGGAAAAGCCGCCATCGTCGGTGCAGCGCTGGCAGGCTGCGGCGAGGCCCATGGCAAAAGCTCGATGGAGATCACAATCGAGGGGGTGCACGGCGCGCTTGCCGATGCGGGGATCGCACTTGGCGAGGTCGATGCCGTTGCCACCTGCCAGCCGCTGGATATGCTGTCGGGTCTTACACTGGCGCAGGAATTGGGCTTGAACCCCAGGTTCACGATGAACAACCGCATGGGCGGCTCGTCGTTCCTGTCGCACACGCTCTGGGCCGCGATGCTGCTCGAATTGCGGCTCGCTGATACCGTGTTGATCTGCTACGGATCGAACCAGCGCACCGCCTCGGGCAAGCTGATGACTGCGCTTGGCCTGCCGACCTACGAGGCCCCCTACCGACCGTTGTTCCCGCTGTCGTCCTATGCGCTGGCCACAGACCGTCACATGACGCAATTCGGCACAACGCGCGAACAGCTGGCCGACGTGGCGGTGGCGGCCCGGGCCTGGGCCCAAAAGAACCCCGACGCTTTCATGCGCGATCCTCTGACGCGCGAGGATGTCATCGCCTCGCGGCCGGTTTCCGACCCTCTGCGGGTGCGCGACTGCTGCCTTGTGACCGATGGCGGTGGCGCGATTGTGATGCGCCGGGCCGAGACGGCCAAGGATCACCCCAGACCTCCGGTGTATTTGCTGGGCGGCGGCGAGGGCACGACGCACCGCGACATCTCCGAAATGGCGGACCTGACCGTGACCGGCGCTGCGCAATCAGGGCGAACGGCCATGGACATGGCGGGTGTCAAACCCGCGGACATCGACGTGGTCCAGCTCTACGACGCGTTCACCATCAATGTGATCCTTTTTCTAGAAGATCTGGGCTTTTGCAAGAAAGGCGAAGGCGGTGCGTTTGTGGCGAACGGCGGCATCGCGCCTGGCGGCCACCTGCCGGTCAATACCAATGGTGGCGGCCTGTCATGCGTGCATCCCGGGATGTACGGCATCTTCACGCTGGTCGAGGCGGTGCGGCAACTGCGCGGCGATGCTGGCGATCGCCAGATCGGCAGTGCCGAACTGGCCCTGGCCCACGGCAACGGCGGTGTCCTGTCCAGCCAGGTGACGAATATCCTGGGCACCGAAGCCACCCTCTGAACAGACGAAGGAAGCAATGAAGCGGCCCTTCTTGCGAAGGGCCGCTGTGTATTCAGGCCTGAAACGGCTCAGTTCGGGTAGGTTGCGAAGTCGATCTTGGAATAAATCTCCTGACGCAGAAGGTCTGCATAAGGCTGATGATTGTCCCGGATCGGTTGCAGCGGCTCAACCAGACCGTGCCATTTCTCGATCAGCTCGCGATAGGTTGCGATCAGCGGTTCCGGATCTTCGATGCCGCGTTCCTCGCGCGAGATGCGGGCGATCTCTTCAAGATCGGCGGTGCGGAAATCAATGAGATCCTGAAGAAACTCAGGCGACGGCTGGTGTACCTGCAGGCCAAGCCCACCCGCCTCTTTCAGCACGTCGAGATCGTCGGTTTCGTAGTACACCTCGGTCTGCGCCACGGCCTCGGGTATGTTCTTGACGAATTGCTCGCGTTGCTCCGGCGAAAGTGAGATCCAGAATTTCGGGCCGGCGGCAAAGATCGAACCGGAATGATAGGTGCCCAACGGCAACTCCGTCAGGTGCTTGGCAACCTCGATCAGACTGTGCCCCTTGAGCGCACCGACCGGCTGCACCGCAGCGGTGACGACACCGTGGCTCATCGTGTCGTACATCTCGCTCGACGGCACGTTTACCGGCTCTGCCCCAAGGCGTGTCGCCCAGCGGTCCCAGACCGACCCGCCCGTGCGCAGCTTGACCCCTTGCATATCGCTGATTTCGACGATCGGCTTGGTGGTCAGCAATACATAAGGCGCAGTGCTGATCCCGCTCAGCGCCACCATGCCGTTCTTTGCGAACTCGTCCTTGCACGGCTGGCAGTGCAGCATCACGAATTCGCTGGTCGCGCCGGCCATGGCATAGTGGTCCTCGCCCAAAAGAGCGAGATCGGCGACGAGCTGCGCATAGGGCATTTCCGACCTGAAATAGGTCAACGCCAGCAGACCTACATCGGCGACGCCGTCGCGCAGGCCGGACAGTGTTGGCTTGGGGCCAAGCAAGGCGCCGCCGGCAAACAGCTTGAAGTCGAAGGCATCCGGAAATTCAGATTCGGTCATTTCGGCAAAGGCGGCATGGCCACGCGATGTCGCGTGATTGGGTGACGTCCAGTTGGATATAGTCACCCGCTTTTCGGCCAGGGCCGGTGTCGCCGCTAGAACGGTCGTCGCCGCCAGCGCGGCAAACGCATTGGTCAGTTTCATGTGGTCTCCTCCTCTTTTTCAAGACCCCGCTATTGCGCGGGGTTCGTCACGGCCGGGATGGCCAAATCAGTTGCCGAGCTCTGGCAGGAACATGATCAGTTCGGGAAAGGCGACCATGATGATCAGGACCACCACATCCGCAGCCAAAAACCACAAAACACCCTTGAAAATCAGTGAAATCGGGACCGCATCACCGACGATGCCCTTGATCACGAACACGTTCAGCCCCACCGGTGGGGTGATCAGAGCCATCTCGACCAGCTTGGTTGCAAGCACGCCCAGCCAGATCAGGCTGATATGGTTCGCCTCGTAGATCGGCAGAAGGATCGGCAGCGTCAGCAGCAGGATGCCCAGCGGATCGAGGATCATGCCCAGCAGACAAAAGATCACGGCCGTGCCGAAAACCAGCATCACATAGCTGGCCCCCATATCAATCACCAGGTCGGTCATCGCTTCGGGGATACCGCTGATCGCCAGAAACCTCGAAAACAGGTTGGCACCGACCGCGATGATGAAGATCGCCGCAGTCATTTTTGCAGTGTCCATCAGCGCGATCCTGGAAACTTTCCAGTTCAGGGTGCCGCGCGCCGCCGCAATCACGAAGGACAACGCCGCCCCGACAGCCCCGGCCTGCGTGGGTGTGAATATCCCGGTGAACAGACCGCCGAAAACGCCCACCACCAGCAAGATCACGGGCCATGTCTCGCTCAGGGCCTCCAGCCGTTCGGACCATGTCGCGCTTTCGTCGAGCGACGGCGCGAGCGCGGGATTGATCCACACACGAACGATGATCACGGCCCAGTACCCCAGCATCGTCAGTACGCCCGGCACGATCGCGGCCAGAAACAGCTTGCTGATCGCGACCTCGGCAAAAATACCGTAGATGATCAGAAGGATGCTCGGCGGGATGAGCGACCCCATGGTGCCGGCTGCGGCAACCACGGCGGTACTCAGCCCGGGATCGTAGTCGCGCTTCAGCATTTCCGGCACCGCGATCCGGCCCATTGCCGCGGCGCAGGCCAGGCTGGAGCCGGCCGCCGCCGAAAACAGCGCCGCGCCGCCCACGCTGGCGACCGCCAGCCCGCCCGGCAGGAATGACAGCCAGACCCGGGCGGCCTTGAAGATCCCGCGCGTGATGTCGGTCTGGTAACAGACGTATCCCATCAACAGGAACATCGGGATCGAACTGAGGGTCCAGTGCGCGGCAAAATCATAGGGCACCGCCGTCAGCAGGCCGAAAGCCGCGCCGCTTCCCAGCATCGCCCAGAACCCGAAGAAGGACACGATACCCAGCGCGACCGCGATCGGAACGCGCAGCAAGACCAGCAGGATGACAGAAACGATGCCGCAAAGGCCGATCTGGAAAAAGCTCACCGTTCCACTCCTATTCGTACATGTCGTGATTGGGGCCGGCCATGCCAGCGTCGGTGAAAGGCCTCTGGATCAGCTTGGCCAGCAAGAGCAGAACCATCAGCCCCGCACCAAGAGGCAGACAGAAGCGACCGGGCCAGACGGTCACCGCCGCCATGCCCATGGATTGCTCGCCGATGAGGTATTTTTCGACGGCATCGATCCAGGTCTGCCAGGTGAGCAGCCCGTAGAACACCGCAGACAGCGCCAGAGCCAGCATGTCGAGAGCGGTCCTCGCCCCCGTCGGGAGCAGATCGTGGATCAGGTCGACCTTGATGTGCTCGTTGGTGTATTCGACGAAGGGAAGCGGCAGAAAGACCAGCCCGACCATGTAATAATACGACACGTAATCCACCGTGCCCGGCAGGGGCTCGGCGATGAACTGGCTCAGGATGACATCGAGCGTGACGTGGACCATCATCAGGGCCGCCAGGGCAGTCGCAATATAGGTGATAATCCGCGACACCCTGCCAAGTCGTGCAATGACTGTTTCCATCACTATCTCTTCCCTGTCGTAAAAAGGGCCAATCCGCTTGGTCATACGCCACGGAAAACCGGTTTTCTCTTGCTCAGAAAGGCGTCGATGCCTTCGGCGTGATCCGCGCTCTTGATGATTTGCCCCTGAATGATGGCTTCTGTTTCAAGAAAGCTCTCCAGAGACGGTTGCATCGCGGCGCGCATCAGCCGCTTGGTACCGGCCAGGGCAAAGGTTGGCCCCGCGGCCAGGTCTGTCGCATAGTCCAGGGCCGCCCGGTCGAGGGCATCATCGGGATGAACCTGGCTTGCCAATCCCAGGCTCAGGGCTTCATCCGCCGGCACCATCCGCGCTGAGAAGGCAAGGTCCGTCGCACGTTGCCGACCGATCAGATTCTGAAGGAAAAACGCCGCGCCGCCATCGGGGGCCAGCCCGATCTTGCGAAAAACCTGACCGAATCTTGCCGTCTCGGAGAGCAGGATAACGTCGCAGGCGAGCGCCATGCTCAGACCGATCCCGACCGCCGGACCGCGCACCGCGGCAACCACAGGCTTCTCGCAATTGAATATGGAAAGGATCATCTGGTGCGCCCTGTACAAGCGCGCCCGATCACCCCAGACATCGTCCTTGCCCATGGTCGAAATATCCGCACCCGCACAAAAAGCGCGGCCCTCGGCCCGCAGTAATACGGCGCGAATCCGCGGGTCAGTTTGGATATCGCGAAACGCGTCCAGGAGTTCGACGCGCATGTCGAGGGTCAGCGCATTCAGCTTGTCGGGCCGGTTCAACGACACGACGGCCAGACCTTCTGAGTGTTCCACAGTGATATCGCTTGTCATGACCACCCCTCCCTTTGGCGAAGATTCGTCAGTCAGTGAACAGCGCCCGAGCAATCCCGTTCTTATGTATCTGGGTCGTTCCCCCGGTGATCGTCAGCATCCGCACATCCCTCACCATCCGCTCCAACGGAAGCGAACCGAAATAGCCGTAGCCACCGAACATCTGCATGGCGTCATGGGTGACGCGCTGTGCCATTTCGGTGGCCTGAACCTTGGCGATCGAAGACAATGTTGGATCGGGCTGGCCGCGGTCGATCAGCGACAGCGCCGTATAACACAACGACCGCGCGGCCTCGATCTGCACCTTCATGTCCGACATCATCCATTGCAGCCCCTGCATCTCGGACAGCGCCTTGCCGAATTGCCGGCGGGTCTTCATGTAGTCGCGTGCAAGGTCGAACGCCCCCTCGGCGACACCAAGCGCCAGTATCCCCATGCCGACGCGCGTGGCGTTATAGACACCCAGCGGGCGGACAAAGCCGCTGGAGTTGCCGGCCAGCCCTTCGGTCACGACGTTTTCGGACGGCACCCGCACATCGTCGAAATGGATCTCGCATTCGTTGCAGCCGCGCGCGCCCATCTTCTGTTCAAGAATATGGACCGAAACGCCGGGGCTTTTGCGGTGCACCAAAACGGTTCCGATGCCTCGCGCGCCTTTGCTTTCGCAGAACCGAGCATAGACCAGAAGGTAATCGGCCCTGTCGCCGAAAGTGGTAAAGATCTTGCCGCCGTTCAGCACAAACCCGTCCCCGTCCGGGCGCAGCGATGTCGTCACCGCGGTGGCGTCCGACCCGGCCTCGGGCTCGGACCAGGAGATCGCGCATTCGATCTCGCCCGCGGCGAAGCGGGGCAGGAAAGCCTGCTTCAACGCCTCGCTGCCGCAGGTGGCGATGATCCGGGGCGAGACGTTCTGATCGTGAACGATCAGCGCGGTATTGAAATCCACCTTGGCCAGTTCTTCGATCACGAGATAGCAATCCACCAGCGGCGTACCGCCACCGCCGTATTCTTCGGGAATGGTCATGCCCAGATAGCCAAGCGCGCCCAGGCGATGGTGGTTTTCCTCGGGGTAGATGCCGTCGCGGTCCCAGCGTGCGGCGCGGTCCCGGAATTCCCCGAGCGCCAGTTTGCGCGCGGCATCCTTGAGAGCGACCTGTTCTGTCGTTAGCAACGAGGGATGCATCCGCCCTACCCCCGCCGCTGGTCGAAGCTGTGGCCGTAGACCATGGCGGCGATCGTATTGCGCAGGATTTCGACGGTGCCACCGCCAAGCGCGAAGCCGCGCGCGTCACGCACCATACGTTCCAGCGGGTATTCGCGCGTGTAACCATTGTGACCGTGGATCTGCAGCGCTTCGTTCGTGACCCTCTGCGCCATTTCGTTGGCGTAAAGCTTGGCCATGGTCGCATCCATCGGATCGGGAAAGCCGTTCGGCGCGGGGTTGGTCGCGGCCCGATAGACCATCAGACGCGCAGCATGGATCTGTGTGGCCATGTCGGCGATTTTCCATTGCAGGCCCTGGAATTCCTTGATCGGGCGCCCGAACTGATGGCGAATCTCGGAATACGACTTTGCAGCATCGAAAGCGCCCTGCGCCAGCCCCACGCACATCGCTGCGTTGCCCACCCGCTCGGGTCCGAAACTGCTCATCAACAGCGCGAAGGAGCGCGAGCTTTCCGGGTCCCCTTCGACCAGCACATCCTCGGGACCGGCCTTGTAGTTTTCAAGGATAATCTCGGCCTCGGTCAGCCCCCGGCCACCCATCTTCAGCGATATGTGGCCGATCCGCGCGCCCGGCTTCTTCAGATCGACGACAAAGGCACCAATCCCCTTCGCCCCGCTGGCCTTGCCGAAACGGCAGAAGACCAGCGCATAATCGGCCACATGGGCGCCCGTGGACCAGCATTTGTTGCCATTCAGCACCCATCCGTCGCCGTCCCTTGTGGCCGTGGTGCGCAGGTCTGTCACCGCCGACCCCGCCTCTGGCTCGCTGATGGCGATTGCGATGAATTTCTTGCCGGCCGCCATGTCTGGCAGGAACCGCTTTTTCTGCTCGTCGCTGCCCAGAACGCTGATTGCCCGGGATGGGCCGTTCAGGTAGAGTTGCGAGACCAGCGCCGTGTTGAAACAGACCCGCGCCATTTCTTCCAGAAACACCGTGCCCTGGATCACTGGCGCGCCGGAGCCGCCGTATTCTTCAGGGATGAACATTCCCAGATAGCCAAGTTCGGCCAGCTTGTCGCGGTTCGCGGCTGGAAACTCTTCGGCTTCGTCCCAATGGGCGGCCCTGGGAGCAAACTCGCGCTCAGCCAGCTTGCGTGCCTCGTTGCGAAAATCCTCCAATTCCGGATCGAGCTTGAACATGTCAGTAGGTGTCCTTTGATTGAGCAGAGGGCAGGTCCTGTTCCAGCGCGGCCAGGATGCGCGCCGTATCGGCGCCTACGGTTGGTGCGGGGATAGGGGCGACCTGTGGGTGAGCCGCGAAACGCATCGGCAGCCCTGGAACAGGGACCGTGCCCAGGTCTGGATGCGGAAGGTCATGGATCATGCCGCGGGCGCGCATGTCATCGTCCGACACCACCTCAGCGAGCGTGCGCACCGGGGCGCCCGGCACATGTGCGCTGCTCAGGGCCGCGAAAATCTCGGCGCGGGTCTGACTTGAGGTCCACGCCGTCACCCAGCCATCGACTTGGGCACGCCGCGCGCAGCGCGCGGGTCCCGCGGCCAGTTCGGGATCTTCGGCCAGATCAGGGCGACCCATGGCCCGGGTCAGCTGCTGCCAGTGGCGATCATTCAGGCACATGATGGCCACCTGCCCGTCGCGCGCCGGAAACAGGTCGTAGGGTGCGACCTTGAGCACGGCCTGACTGTTGCCGGCCCGGTCGGCGAACCCGTCAGGCGCCAGCAGATAGCTTGCGATATTCGACGCCAGCGCGTGGTGCGTGACGTCCTGCATCGCGATCTGGACAAAGTCCCCGCGCCCTGTCGCGCCGCGCGCATGCAACGCCGCCATAATGCCACCAAAAAGGTGGATACCGCCCAGAAAATCGGTGATCGCTGCGCCGCATTTCACCGGCGGACCATCGGGAAACCCGGTCACCGACATCAGCCCGGTCAGGGCCTGAATAGGAAAATCCATCGCCGGCGCATCGCGATAGACGGAATCGGCCGCGTAACCCTTTCCTGACCCCATGACCAGGCGCGGATTGCGGGCACAGAGTGTTTCCCACCCCAGCCCCAGTTTCTCCATCGTACCGGGACGGAAATTCTCGATTAGAACATCGGCCGAATCTGCCAGCGCCAGCAGGGCGCTGCGCCCGCCCTCGGACCCCAGATCAAGCGTCACGCTCTGTTTGCTGGAATTGAGCATCATCGCTGCGGGGTTCTCGCGCCCGCCCGCGATGCCGCGGATACTGTCGCCGCCGGGCGGCTCGACCTTGATGACCTCGGCCCCCATGAGCGCGAACATCAGACCGCAATAGGGCCCAAGGTAGACCTGCCCGAGGTCGATCACCCGAAGACCGGCCAGCGGGCCACAATCGGGCGCCGCGTTCATGATCCGACAAAGCCCGGCGGGCGCTTTTCCTTGAAAGAGGCGACCGCCTCGCGGTGATCTGCGGTCTGCATGATATGGGCTTCGGCGGTTGCCTCGATCTCGAGATAGGTCGCGAAATCGCAATCCATGCCACGGTTCAGCATCGACTTGCCCAGCCCAAAGGCTCGGGTCGGCCCTTCGGCCAGACGCACGGCCAGCGCATCGGCCTCTGCGTCGAGCGCGTCTTCTTCGTGGATTGCGTGGACGATCCCAAGGTCGTGCGCCTCTTGGGCATCGATCACCTGGGCCGTCAGGAACATCGCCTTCGCCCGCTGCGTCCCGACCGTCCGCGCCAGCAAGTAAAGCCCGCCACCGTCGGGCACGATCGCCACGCGCGCATAGGCCTGGCAAAAGCGGGCCGAGGGCGCGGCCAGGATCACGTCAGCCAGAAGCGCAATGTTGAACCCCACGCCAAAGGCCGGCCCGGCAACCGCCGCGACGACCGGCTTTTCAAGATCATATAGCATCCGGGTTACGCGGTGCTGTTGTTTCATGCGGTCCCGCATGGCCACAGGCGAAGAACCGGCGAAGGTGCTGATATCGCCTCCGGCGCAAAACGCGCCCCCGGCACCCGTGATCAACAGCGCGCGCACGCGGTCATCGTCGCGCACCTGGGTGACGATGCGTTCCATCTCTTTGCGTGCGTCTTGATCAAGGGCATTCTTCTTCTCGGGAAAATCGAAAGTCATCCGACCAACGCTTTCCGAGCGGCTGTAGAGCAATGGCACCGCTTCCTCCTCCCAGGAATGGGCTAGCATGGAACACGATAGGAGTGGCATTGAGCGACGGGCAATAGTCCGGTGCGGAAAATCAGACATGTGTAAAATTCACCCGTTCTGTGTATTTCCTTGCGGTCTGCTGGCACGTTTTTTCGGCTTCCCTTCCCATGCGCGCCCGTCACGGCTACGGGCCTCGGCACCCCCTGTTGAAACAGCAAAGAAGAAATAGACAATGTACTCCGACACCCCTCTCGGCCGCTTGCGCCTGCCTGTGATCTGCTCGCCCATGTTCCTGGTGTCCGGGCCGGATCTTGTCGTCGCCCAGTGCAAAGCCGGCGTCATCGGCAGCTTTCCGGCGCTGAACGCACGCGAGTCCGAAGGTGAACCGCCGCTGCTTGAAGCCTGGCTCAAGCGCATCACTGAAGAGCTTGACGCGCACAATCAGGCCAATCCCGATCGGCCCGCCGCGCCATTCGCGGTCAACCAGATCGTCCATCGATCGAATGATCGGATTGAGCGGGACGTCGAAATATGTGCGCGCTGGAAAGTGCCTGTCTGGATCACATCAATGGGCGCACGGGAAGACGTCAACCAGGCGGCACATGAGTGCGGCGGCACTGTACTGCACGATGTAATCAACAACAAATACGCCAGGAAAGCGATCGACAAGGGCGCCGACGGCCTGATCGCGGTCTGCGCCGGCGCTGGCGGCCACGCCGGGGCCTTGTCACCCTTTGCGCTGGTTCAGGAAATCCGGGAATGGTTCGATGGTCCGCTTGCCCTGTCCGGGTCCATCGCGACCGGGCGCTCAATTCTGGCGGCGCAGGCCATGGGTGCGGATTTTGGGTATATCGGATCCCCCTTCATTGCCATGACCGAGGCGGTCGCGTCGGAGGAGTACAAGCAAATGATCGTCGAAGGCGGGGCCGATGATATTGTCTATACCGACTATTTCAGCGGCGTGCATGCCAACTATCTGAAACCGTCGGTGCGGGCGGTCGGTCTCGATCCGGACAACCTGGCCGGGATCGGCAACAAACTCGATCTGGCCACCGGCGACATTCGCCCCAAGGCCTGGCGTGACATCTGGGGCAGCGGTCAGGGGATCGGAGCGGTGAAAGAGGTGATGACCACGGCGGACTACGTCGACCGTCTCGACCGGGAATACCAGGTCGCCAAAGATGCGCTCTGTTCCTGACGAAAGAGGGCGGCCGGTTGCCCGGCCGCCCATCTGTTTCTGCGGTTGTCGCGAATGATCGAGACCCGATCTTAGCGGTCCTTTTGGTTGACGATCAGTTCTGCATTTTCGGGTAGTTCCGAAACAATGTTCACTTCGTCGACACGAATTCGTGTATGCAGTTTGAAGTTTTTGGCGGCGGCTGCTTCCGCAGCAGAAGCGTCGGCACCGTCTTCCAGCACAAGCGAGAGGCGGATCATGTCGCGATCGTTCTCGCGCGTTACCACGGCCTGCGCGGCCTTTGCGCCCGGCGTGCCGATGACAACTTCTTCAACCACGCGCGGATAAACGAAAATCTCGCGCACTTTGACCGCTGCCCCGACCCGTCCCTGCAATGCTGAAATCCGGCTGACGGTGCCATCCGCGTTGCTTTCCAGGGCAAAGGCGCTGTCGCCGGTGCCGAACCGGATCATCGGCCAGGTGGCATCGCGCGCGGTCACGACAACCTCGCCCGGTTCGCCATGGGCGACCTGTTCGCCGCTGACCGGATCGCAGATCTGCACCACGCGGTCGGGATGAACCAGATAGCCTTCGCCGCCATCCTCATAGGCGACAAGGCCTAGATCGGCGGTGGCATAGGCGGCCCAGGTGGACACGCCGTATTCGGCCTCGATCCGGCGGCGCTTGGCCATCCAGTCGCCCATCTCACCGCCGAGGAAGGCTGTCTTCACCTTCCATGCGTCGCGGCCATAGGTTTCGATCACCTTGTCCGCCAGCGTCAGGAAAAACGCGGTCGAGGCGCAGATCGAAGTCACGCCGGTTTCGACGATGATCTGCGCCTGAAGCTCGGTATTGCCCACGCCGCCGGGAATCACCGTGGCACCTGCGGCCTGTGCCGCTTCGTCGAACAGCAAGCCTGCGGGCACAAGATGATACATCCAGGTGTTCAGGATGATATCCCCCGGCCCCACGCCTGCCGCCTTGAAAAGCAGGTCCAGGCCATGACCTCCCTCGCCCGAAAGGGCCGGCTCGAAAATTGGGCCAGGGGACACGTAGATCCGTCCAATATCCTTCAGATCCGAGGCAAGGAATCCGCCGAAAGGCGGGTTCTCGCGCTGGATCTTCAGAAGCTCTTCTTTTTTCATCACTGGAAGTCGCGAGAGGTCCGCCACCGATGTGACGGCTGCCGGATCGAATCCGGCAGCCGTAAATCGCGATTTCAGGCCAGGAGCTTTTTCGGCCGCAGCGGCATAGGCTTGCGCTATATCTTTGTAGATATCATCAGACATTTCCATGCCTCCTCGTCCAATCGGGCGTTAAAGCGGGCAGTCCTTGCGGAAGTTTGGCGCGCGCTTCTCGCGGTGCGACAACACACCTTCCTTGACGTCCTCGCTCATAAAACCAAGCATCTCCAGCGCGGTCGACGCATCAAAGATCGGCCCGGCCTGGCGCAGCCAGTTGTTCAGCGAATACTTGGTCCAGCGGATCGCGCTTTGCGAGCCGTTGGCCAGTTCGACAGCCGTGTCCAAAGCGATCTGCTGAAGCTCGTCATCCTCGACGCACATTGACACCAGACCGATGCGCTCGGCCTCTTCGCCCGACACCGGCTTGCAGGTCATCAGATAGTATTTCGCCTTGGCCATCGAGGTCAGCAGCGGCCAGATAATCGCCGCGACATCGCCAGCGGCAACGCCCAGACGCGGATGACCATCGACAATCTTTGCCCGTTTCCCGGCGATCGAGATGTCGGCCAGGATGGCAACCACAAGGCCCGCGCCTGCCGCAGGGCCATTGATCGCGGAAATGATCGGCTTGTTGCAGTTGATGATGTTGTAGACGAGATCCTTGGCTTCTTTCCACGTCTTCATGATCTCGTGCGAGTCGCCGATCATCTTCTCAATCAGGCTGAAATCGCCGCCCGCCGAAAACGCCTTGCCCGCGCCGGTCACGATGACCGCGTTGATGTCGGGGTCGCGGTCGATGTCGATCCACATGTCCGTCATCTGGGTGTGGGTTTCGGCATCGACCGAGTTGAATGTCTCGGGCCGGTCGAACGTGATGCGCAGGACGCGATCCGCCGGGTAGTCAAATTTCAGTTTGTCGTACTTTGCGTAACGCTCCGACATAGGTCTTTTCCTCCTCAGGGTATGGGTTCAGCCAGGCAGTCCCAGGACGGCCTTGGACAGGATGTTTCTTTGGATTTCGTTCGATCCACCGTAGATCGTGGTAGGTCTGGCCTTGTAGAAGCTCGACAAAACGTCGACGCTAACATTGCCAACCTGAAGCGGCCCGATGGAGCCGCCATCGGGACCGGCTGCTTCGATCATCAGCTCGGTGATGCGCTGGAAGCATTCAGTCACCCAGATCTTCAGCATGGACACATCCGCACCGAGCGTCTCGCCACGTTTGAGCTGATCTGCAAAACGGGCATAAAGCGCGGCATGATCTTCCACATCCAGTGCCGCTTGGGCAAAGCGGTCACGGAACACCGGATCGTCAAACGCGCCACGGCCACGGGCAAAGCTTTCAAGCTGTCCCAGAGCGTTCTGGGCCAGACTTGGCGAGCCGATGAAGATGCGCTCGAAGCTCAAAAGCGCCTTGGCCATCGTCCAGCCCTTGTTCAGTTCGCCGACCAGGTTTTCCCGGGGAGTGCGGGCATTGTCGAAGAACACCTCGCAAAATTCGGTCTCACCCGAAAGGGTGGTGATCGTGCGCACCTCGATCCCCGGCTGATCCATCGGAGCAAGAAGGAAACTGATGCCCTGCTGTTTCTTCGGCGCATCGGGATCGGTGCGCACCAGCATGAAGATGTGCGTGGCATCATGCGCCATCGTCGTCCAGATCTTCTGGCCGTTAATGACGAAATCGTCGCCGTCAATTTCCGCGCGTGTGCGCAGATTGGCAAGATCGGACCCGGCACCGGGCTCGGAATAGCCCTGGCACCAGATGTCCTCGCAACTCAGGATACGCGGCAGCCAGTAATCTTTTTGTTCCTGGGTGCCGAATTTGATGATCAGCGGCCCGACCATCTGCACGCCCATGTCGCGGCCGCGATTGACGCCCCAGCGCTGCTGCTCTTCATAAAAGATCAGCAGCTTAGCAGCGTTTAGGCCCATACCGCCGAATTCAGCGGGCCAGGCTGGCGCAACCCAGCCCTTGGCGTGAAGCTTGCGGTGCCAATGTTCGATCTCGGCGAACTTCGGTCGGTGCGGCAGGTGGCGCAGCTCTTCGGGATATTCCGCCTCGAAGAACGCGCGCACTTCCTTGCGGAAATCCGCATCGCTCATTGCGTTCCAGTCGGTCATTGTGCGGCTCCTTCCTGTTCTCGCGCCTCGAACCAAAGCCGTCTGTGGTAGGCGTCATCGCCCAGCCAAGCGGACAGAACCAGCGCTCGGTTCAGATAAAGCCCGATGTCGAACTCGTCGGTATAACCGACGGCCCCGTGCAGCTGGATGGCGTCGCGCGTGATCTTCTTGGCGGCGGTGACCGCGCGAGCCTTGGCCCGGCTGGCAAGCCGCGCCCGGACTTTTGGATCGGTTTCGCTGTCCATCTGCGCAAGCGCCTCCCGCACTCCGGCCTGCGCGACCTCGCACATCACGTTGAGGTCGACGGCACGGTGCTGGATGACCTGGAATGATCCGATCGGCTTGTCGAACTGCTCCCGCGTCTTGATGTAGTCGAGCGTGATCTCGAAGGCGCGCTCGCTCACGCCGACAAGCTCGGCCGCGGCAAGCGCCGTTGCATCGGCGACAGCCTCGGCCAGTGCAGTGAGAACCGCACCGCTGCTGGCCAATTCCGCGGCCGGAGTTCCCGAAAACGAAAGCTCGCCCAGAGAGCTGCCATCCGCCTGCGTCCGCTTGTCGATGACAAGCCCCTGCGCGTCTGCCTCAGCCAGAACCAGAACCGGACCATCATCCTGTTCGGCCACGACAAGGAACCCGTGCGAACCGATCGCACCGACGACCCAGGCCTTGCCACCGGTCAGCTTTCCGTCCGCGTATCGGCAGGTCGCATCGGCAGGCGCCCCGTCGGGGCCGCGTTCCTGCCAGGCAACCGCCAATGAAATTTCGCCGCCGATGAGCTGTGCCATCTTCGGATGATCCGGACAAAGGCGGCGCAGAAGGCCGAGGCTCAGACCTATCGTCGACACGACCGGTTCCGGGGCAAACACACGGCCGACTTCCTCGGCGATGACACCCCCGGCGGCTAGGCCCATGCCAAGCCCGCCCTGATCTTCGGGCACCGCCACGCCGAAAACACCGGCCTCGGCGAGTTCCCGGACCATCTCAGCATCGAAACCGCCCCCGGCATCACGAAGTTTTCGGGCTCTGTCACTTCCGCCCGCCCGTTCAAACAACGTGCGCGCGCTCTCGCGCAACAGGCGAAGGTCTTCTTGTTCGCTGGAAAGGATATCAGTCTGTGTCATTTTGTTTTCGCTGAATCATCACGGGGGTGTCGGTCGAAAAAACGACCTCGCCCGCAGGGTTTTTGGCGCTGAGCGTATAGTGCAAAACACCTCTGTCGGGCTTGCTTTTTGACGGCGTGACCGCGTTGACCGTCAGTTCGACATCAAGGGTTTCGTTCGGGCGCACCGGCCGCAGCCAGCGCAGATTGTCAAAGCCCATGCCACCGATATTGGCGACATCGACCATCATTTCAGACATGACCGGCCTGAACACTTCCAGCATCGTCTGAAAGCCCGAGGCGATCAGGCTGCCATGTATGGCGGTTGCATAGTCTTCATCGGTGTGCAGCCGCTGCGGATCCCACTCCTTGGCAAACGCCTTTATTGAATCCGCGCTCATCGGAGCGCTGCGAAAGCGATAGACTTGGCCCGGCGAGAAGTCTTCCAGATACCTCAAGAGGCACCCTCCTTTGCGAAACCGTCATCGTATCCGCTCGCATCCTTGGATATCCGGATGCGGTTGAATTCTTCCAGCTTCGGATAGGTTTCCTTGAACGCCACCAGGAACTCACCCATCGGCGCGTCGAAATAGAGACCACGGTCGTTCACATATTCCATGTGCCGGTGATTCTGTTCGTCGAACTCGTGAAAGAGCGCGTCGTGATAGCCGTCGAAGACCAGGGGTTTGACCCCGAATCTTTCACACAGTTCCATGTTGAATGCAGGTGTCACTTTGTAGGCCTCATTCCCCAACCACAGCTGAACATAGCCGTGGTAGATAAAGAGATCGGTCCCCATCAACTCCTGCAACTTGGGTGTATTCAGGTGGTTGCGCACATCCGCAAACCCCAGAGCGGCGGGGATACCCACAGCACGCAAACAAGCCGCCAGAAGAATTGCCTTGGGAACGCAAAACGCCGCTTCCGCCCCAGCGATACGGCTGGCACGGTAAGAGTCCTCATCCAGCGCAAAACAATAGGGATCATAGCGAATATCGTCGCGCACCGCTTCGAACAGGCGGATTGCCTTGTCGCGATTGGTTGCGTCCACAGGAAGATCACGCAAAGCCGATGTCACGAAACCCTGCACTTCCAAGCTATCGCTTTCCACAAAGCGCGATGGCATGACATAACGCTCAGCTTCTGTCGGCAGGTCATCGTCAGACTTGTCCATTGGCCCCTCCCTTTTTCTAACATATGTTAGATTACCGATTCAAAACCTGCCCGTCAACGGGATTTACTCTGTCTTTGGTTGGTCCACGCCATAACGCGTATTGTCTTCGCCCAGAGTGGCTGCAACTCCGACCGAATTTCCCGAAGAACGGAACTCCGGCGCAATTGGCAGCGGCAAAGCAGGCGCGTTCCGGCCGGAGATTTTTACGGCCCGCCCGAACACGTCACGCGCTTTGAAATGCGGGTCATGTGCCGCCTCGGCGGGCGTTTTCACGACCGAACAGCAGCAATCTGCCGCTGCCAGCAAAGCCTCCCAATGGGTCGAGGGATGTTCCCTCAGACGACGTGCAACCTCCGCGGCACAGGCATTTGGATCGGACCAGTCATCGCGAAGCGCCACCGGCAAACCAATGACATCGCAGAACGACTGCCAGAACTTTTCTTCCAACGCGCCGACGGCGATCTGACGCCCGTCCGCGGCCGTATAAAGCCGATACCGGGCCAGGCCACCCGTCAGGCGGCTGCCACCGTTCTTGATGTTCTGCCCGGCAATCACACCTTCGGCATGGGCCCAATAGGCAAAGGCGAACGCTCCCTCGGACATTGCGATATCCAGATGCGTCCCCTGCCCGCTCGCCTGCCGCGCAATCAGGGCCAGCAGGATATTCATCACCGCAGGATAGGTTCCGCCTCCGATATCGGCGACCAGCCCGAACGGTGCCGTTGGCTGGTCATCGGGTCCGCGACTGAGCGACAGGATACCCGCATCACCAACATAGTTGAGGTCGTGGCCGGCGGCGCTGGCCTTTGGTCCGGTCTGGCCATAGCCGGTGATCGAACAATAGATGAGACCGGGATTGATCTCGCGCAGAGCATCATAACCAAGCCCGAGCCGGTCCATCACGCCGGGACGGAACTGCTCTACCAGAACATCGGCCTTCTCGATTAAGGGGCGCAGACGTTCCACTGCGCCCCTTGACTTGAGGTCGATGGCCACCGATCGCTTGCCGTGGTTCAACACAGCAAATCCGATGCTCTCTCCGTCGATCTTTGGCTCCGTGTGGCGCGCGTCCTCGCCGACTCCGGGACGCTCGAACTTGATCACTTCGGCGCCGGCCTCAGACAGCATGAGCGTCGCCATCGGACCGGGAAGAAGGGTGCTGAAATCCAGCACCAGGATATCCTTGAGCGGTTGAGCCATCTTCACTGCCTCAGGCGAAGCGCGCCGCGCCGTTGTTCAGAACAACCACGTCGCGTGCCGGAATAGATGCTCGAAACCGGGCCTCGCCGTCCTCTTCCCAGATTTCGAACCGCACGGTTTCGCCGGGATAGACCGGCGCCGAGAACCGAACATCCAGACCGACAAGCCGGGCAGAATCATAGTCAAGCAACGTCTTTAGAATCGCCCGGGCCGCCAGCCCATAGGTCGCCAGACCATGCAGGATCGGGCGGTCGAACCCGACAGAACGGGCAACATCCGGGTCAGCATGAAGCGGATTGAAATCACCGCTGAGACGATAAATAAGGGCTTGGCGCGGCAGGGTATCGATATCACATACATGATCAGGCGCCCGATCAGGCAGCACTGCGGGTGCCGGACCCGCTTGGTTTTCACCGCCGAACCCCCCATCACCGCGACAGAAAGCCGACATCGCCACGCGCGCCAGTTTTTCACCGCTGTCCGCGTCGATAATATCACGGCTTTGGTAAATGACGGCTCCCTTGCCCTCGCCCTTGTCGGCGATGAAGTCGATCTTGCTGCGGCCGACAATCCGGCCAGTTGTCGGCAGCGGCTTGTAGATGTCGAGCCACTGTTCGCCGTGCAGCACTTTCTGCCAGTTTACGCCGGTCTTGGGATCGCGCAGCCAGAAGCCGGGATACCCCAAAATGACCGCCATCGAGGGAACTGCCTTGAGCCCGTCCTCATAGACATAGGCCAGCTCCTTTTTGTCGGTCGGATCCTCGCCGAACCCAAGGCCGAGTGCATACAGGATGGTATCCCGTTCGGTCAGCGTCTGTTCGATTTCCTCAAAGTCCCAGTTCGACAATGCCTCGAAATCCAATGGCATTTACTTTCCTCCCTTAGTTGCCGTCAGAGCGTGTTTTGCGATCCAAGTATCGCCGTGACCTGGCTGGACAGCACACCGCCGTTGCCATGCGCCAGCGCCAGGTCGATATCCTTCAACTGAATGCCCGGCGCGTCGCCACGGATCTGACGAGCAGCCTCGATCACTGTGAAGATGCCGTACATCCCGGGGTGCACGCAGGACAGGCCGCCGCCATTCGTGTTCACCGGCAACACGCCGCCAGGCGCGATGCGTCCGCCCTCGACAAAGGCCCCTCCCTCGCCCTTCGCGCAGAACCCAAGATCTTCGAGAAACAAAATCGTGTTGATGGTGAAGGCATCATAGAGCTCGACCGCCTGGATATCCGCAGGGGTCACTCCGGCCGCCGCAAAGGCGCGCGCGCCCGAGTCGCGGGCCGCGGTCACGGTGAAATCCTTCATCTGGGAAATCTGCCGGTGCGAGCTTGCCGCAGCACTGCCCAGCACATAGACAGGTGCCTTCGGGAAATCCCGGGCGCGGTCCGCGCGGACCATTACGATCGCGCCGCCACCGTCGGTGACAAGACAACAGTCGCGCACGGTCAATGGATCGCCCACCATGCGCGCACCCAACACGTCCTCGCGGGTCAGCGGGCCGCGCTCGAACGCTTCGGGGTTGCGCTGCGCCCAGGCCCGCGCGGCAACGGCCACGTCGGCCAGCTGTTCGCGGGTGGTACCATATTCATGCATGTGCCGCGCCGCCGCCATCGCATAGGCCGAGATCGGATAGCGCGGATTATACGGCGCCTCGTAGGCCGGCGGACGTGAAGCGGTCACCAGTCTGCCCGACGCGGTGCGCTGGTTGGAGCCATAAACAATCAGCGCGACATCACACAGACCGGCGTCCAGCGCCATGGTCGCGGACGTCAGGTAGTTTACGAAGGACGAACCGCCCGACATCGTGCCATCAATGAACCGGGGCTGGATGCCCAGATACTCCGCCGCCATAAGCGCCGGCATGCTGTCTTCCATCATGGTGCAGAACAGCCCGTCGACGTCGGACAGTTTCAGCCCGGCATCGCCAAGCGCCGCAAGCGCGGATTGCGCCATGACATCATAGGCCGTCAGGCCATGGGCCTCTCCGAAACCGGCATGACCGGTTCCCACGATGGCGGATTTTCCCCGAAGTTCAGTGGTCATGGCCTATCCCTCCGACGGTTTGAAAAGCACGGCCGGAACACCCTCGGCCTCGCCCACGAATGCGGTTACAGGCATGTCGATGACGACCTCACCCGGGGCAATGCCCTCGACCCGGCTCATCATCCGGACACCCTCGTCCAGCTCGACGACGCATACGTTGTAGTCGCCGCCCCGTTCGGGCTTTCGGCGCACGACTGTTGTGGTGTGGACCCGTCCCTTGCCGCCAGCCTGCTTCCACGAAATCGCGGTGCCATGACAATGTGGACACAAGACTCGCGGGAAAAAGTGATAGGCCCTGCAGTCGTCGCACTTGGGCAGCAGAATCTCGCCCTCTGCCAGCGCGCGTTGGAAAAGCTGGTCTGGTCCTTTGGCATCCTGCATAGGTGTTCTCCTTCAAGCGACCCAGTCATTGTTTAAGCGTATTGATAATCTTTCTAACAATTGTTAGATTTAGTCAACCTTTCAGGATCAATTGAGAGAAACTCATGCCAGGTTCAGACTTAGCCCCCCTTTCCGGCAAACTCGTCGTTGCGCTGGAACAGGCAGTCGCCGCGCCTTTTTGCTCCTCGCGGCTGGCCGACGCCGGCGCGCGCGTGATCAAGATCGAACGCAAGGGCGCAGGCGATTTCGCCCGCGCCTACGATACCGCCGCCAACGGTGAAAGCGCCTATTTCACATGGCTGAACCGAGGCAAAGAATCGGTCGCCTTGGACATTAAAGCCGACGAAGACCGTGAAATCCTGCTCAGGATGCTGGAAAACGCAGATGTGTTTATTCAGAACCTGCTGCCTGGCGCGCTGGCCAAGCTCGGGCTCGATTCCGCGACTCTGCGAGAGAGCTTCCCGCGTCTCGTGACCTGCGACATCACCGGATATGGCGAAGACGGCCCGATGCGCGACGCCAAGGCCTATGACCTTCTGGTGCAATGCGAGAGCGGTCTGGCATCAGTGACCGGTACACCCGACGGACCAGGACGGGTGGGCGTGTCGGTCTGCGATATCGCCACCGGTATGACAGCCCATGCTGGAATCTGCGAAGCACTTGTCGGGCGTGATCGCACCGGCAAGGGCAGCGGCGTTTCCGTGGCAATGTTTGATGTGATGGCCGACTGGATGTCGGTTCCGCTGCTGTATCACGATCACCTTGGCAAGCCGACACCTCGTGTCGGACTGAACCACACGGTCATCTGCCCGTACGGGGCCTATGAATGCAAGGACGGTCAGCTTGTCGTCATTACCGTTCAGCACAGCGGCGAATGGCAACGGTTCTGTGAACACATACTGGGCGATGCGGCTTTGGCAACCGACCCCCGGTTCCATGACAACACGTCGCGAATTGAAAACAAACCCGCGCTCGAAGTTCTCATCAAGGCCGTGTTCGCCTCGCATGACCGCGCCGAGATGCTGAAGCGGCTTGACGCTGCGGGCATTGCCTCGGGCGCGGTGAACGACGTGGCGACCCTGTCCGGTCACCCCCAGCTTGACCGGTCCGTAATTCGCACGCCTTCCGGTGAAATCAACGTCCCGACCCCCCCGATCCGGCGCAGCCTCGGCGAAACGGCACTGGGCCCCTGCCCGGCCTTCGATGCGCAAGGCAAAGCCCTTCGCGCCGAGTTCGGCCGTCGTTCATAAAAACGGTGGGCAACTAAAAGGGTGGACAACCAAATGACCGCTGAGAACAAACCGGGGCTTCTTCAAGGCGTGAAGATCGTCGATCTGACTTCTGTGGTTTTCGGACCTTTGGCGACGCAGATGCTGGGCGATCTGGGGGCCGATGTGATCAAGGTGGAAGGCCCCGAGGGCGATCTTCTTCGCCAGGTCCAGCCATCGCGCAACAAGCTGATGGGTGCCGCTTTTCTGGGGGCCAACCGTAACAAGCGCAGTGTCGTACTGGACCTAAAAACGCAAACCGGTCGCGATCAGTTGCGCAAACTGCTCATCGATGCCGATGTGATGATTTCGAGCATTCGGCCTGCGGCGCTGGCCAGATTGTCTTTGGATCCCGAAACTCTACGCCAGGAAAACCCGAACCTGATCATGGTATCCGCCACCGGTTTCGGGCAGGACGGGCCCTATGCCGCCAAGCCTGCATTCGACGATTCCGTCCAGTCGGTGTCGGGATTGGCCAGCTTGGCAACCTTGCGCGACCCTGGGGTACCGCCCGCTTATGCCCCGACAATTCTCGCCGACAAGCTTGGCGGGGTCACCGCCGCCTATGCCGTGATGGGTGCCCTGTTCCACCGCGAACGTACTGGAGAGGCCCAGCATGTCGAGGTTCCGATGTTTGAAACGCTGGCCGCCTTCCTGTTGGCCGAACATATGGATGGGGCCACCTTTGAAGAGACTCCGCAGGATTTCGGCTATGCCCGCATGCTGGTTCCGCACCGGCGTCCAGTTCAGACCGCTGATGGCTACATCACCATTCTGCCCTACACCAACGTACAATGGGCACGGTTTTTCAAGGCGGTTGGGCGCAATGACATGATCGACCATGTCTGGGTCACGGACATGGACACCCGTAGCCGCAACATCGGCGCGGTATACGATATGGTGGCGCAGATTGCGCTGACCCGGACCACGAATGACTGGCTTGCCCTGATGGAGCAGGCAGACATACCAGCCATGCCGGTGCGCAACCTGTCAGATTTGCCGAACGATCCCCATCTTGCCGCGACCGGGTTCTTTCAACGGATTGATCACCCGACCGAAGGTGCGATCTGGACGACACGCCCGCCGATACGCTTCTCAGCGACCCCGGCGCGACATGATCATCGCCCGGCCCCGCGACTTGGGGAACACAGCGACGAAATTCTGGGGCCGGGTAGGGAATAGCCCCACCCGGCACCGGACGGATCAAACGTCCATCGAACGTGCGATCAATTCCTTCATGATCTCGTTGGTGCCGCCATAGATCATCTGGACCCGGCTGTCGGCATAAAGACGCGCGATGGGGTATTCCATCATGAAACCGTAACCACCGTGCAGTTGCAGGCATTCATGCATGACCTCGTTCTGCGTCTGGCTGCCCCACCATTTCGCCATCGAAGCCGTGGCCGTATCAAGTTCGCCCGCTTCAAGACGCGCGAGCCCATCATTGACGAAGGAACGTAGCAATTCGGCCTTGGTTTTGCATTCCGCCAGTTTGAAGCGCGTATTCTGGAAGTCCATGATCCGGCTTCCAAATGCCTTGCGGTCCTGAACATATTTGACCGTTTCATCGATCGCAAAATCAATAAAACCGAGCGCGGTAATGCCGATCATCAGCCGCTCCCAAGGCAGCTGCTTCATCAGCTGGTAGAACCCCTGCCCCTCTTCCGGACCAAGCAGGTTCGCCGTAGGCACGCGTACATCTTCGAAGAACAGCTCAGCCGTATCCGAACCTTTCATACCCAGTTTCTTCAGGTTCCGTCCCCGGCGAAAGCCCTCGGCACCCTCGGTTTCCAGAACGATCAACGAAAGGCCCTTGGCGCCGGCGTTGCGGTCGGTCTTTGCCACGATCACAACCAGATCCGCCGCGTGCCCGTTGGTGATGAAGATCTTCGATCCGTTGATCTTGTAGTGGTTGCCATCCTTTTCCGCATAGGTTTGTACGTTCTGGAGGTCAGAGCCCGTTCCAGGCTCGGTCATGGCAATCGCCGCAACGCTGTCGCCGCTGACCAGTTTCGGCAACCACTTTTTCTTCTGTTCCTCACTGCCATATGCGTTGAGATAATGGATTACGATGGACTGGATCCCATAGCCCCAACCCGTATCACCGGTGCGCCCCTGCTCGTAGACGGTAATCGCGTCGAACCCGATGCCGCCACCGAACCCACCATATTCTTCGGCAATCGAGCCACCCATGACACCCTGCTGACCGACTGTTTTCCAGAAGTCGCGGTCAACAATTCCCTGTTCCGTCCATTTTTCAATCTTCGGAGCCATCTCTGCATCGAAAAGCCTGCGTGTACTATCGGCGAACATCTTGTGTTCATCCACTGCCCAGCTAGGGGAGTTCTTAATCAGAGACATGAATTTTTCCTATCGATTCAAGCTTGTGTTGAGCCAAAATCTAACAAGTGTTTTGCTTCTTGACAATGAACCGGAGCCGTTCTGACGAGGCGTCACAAGGCTTAGGACCGCGCGCATCCTGGTCCGTCCGATCCGCTCGCCGCCCATTCGGCTCGTACCAAAAAAGGCCCGCCGGGGGTTCGGCGGGCCTTTGATGCGTTTTGGCGGGTTGGGCCGTGGCCCTTACAGCTTCTCGGTCAGTTCGGGGACGGCCTGGAACAGGTCGGCGACCAGTCCGAAGTCGGCGACCTGGAAGATCGGGGCTTCTTCGTCCTTGTTGATCGCGACGATGATCTTGCTGTCCTTCATCCCGGCCAAGTGCTGGATCGCGCCCGATATGCCGGCGGCGATGTACAGATCCGGTGCCACGACCTTGCCGGTCTGACCCACCTGCCAGTCGTTCGGTGCAAAGCCCGAGTCGACGGCGGCGCGGGATGCGCCAACGGCGGCGCCCAGCTTGTCGGCCAGTTTCTCGATCAGGGCAAAGTTCTCTTCGGAGCCAACGCCGCGCCCGCCGGACACGACCACACCGGCCGAGGTCAGTTCGGGACGATCCGATGCGGCGACCTTGTCTTCGACCCATTCCGACAAGCCGGGGTCGTCCCCGGCGCCGATGCTTTCGACCGAGGCAGACCCGCCTTCGCCAGCGGCATCAAAGGTCGAGGTGCGGAAGGTGATGACCTTTTTCACATCCGACGATTTGACGGTCTGAATCGCGTTCCCGGCATAGATCGGGCGCTCGAACGTGTTGCCATCGACAACGCCGGACACGTCCGACAGGACCATCACGTCCAGCAGCGCGGCAACGCGCGGCATGACGTTCTTGGCGTCCGTGGTGGCCGGGGCGACGATATGTTCATAGTCACCGGCCAGCGATGCGATCAGCGCGGCGGTCGGTTCGGCCAGGCGGTGACCCAGCGATGCGTCTTCGGCGACCAGAACCTTAGCCACACCGTCGATCATGGCGGCGGCGTCGCCTGCGGCAGCAGCAGAGGCGCCCGCGCACAGAACGGTCACATCGCCCAGGGCCTTGGCCGCGGTCACGGCCTTGGCGGTTGCGTCGATTGCCAGTTCACCATTGGTGACTTCTGCGAGAAGAAGAACAGCCATTACACAGCCCCCGCTTCTTTGAGTTTTGCGACCAGCTCGTCCACCGAGCCGACCATGATACCGGCCGCGCGTGCCGCGGGCTCGGAGGTTTTGACGATTTCCAGACGCGGCGTGACATCAACGCCGTAATCATCGGCGGTTTTCTCATCCAGCGGCTTTTTCTTGGCCTTCATGATGTTGGGCAGCGACGCATAGCGCGGCTCGTTCAGGCGCAGGTCCACAGTGACGATCGCGGGCATCTTGACCTTGATGGTCTGCAGGCCGCCGTCAACTTCGCGGGTCACGACGGCACTGTCGCCATCGATGCCCATTTCCGAGGCAAAGGTCGCCTGGCTCCAACCGAGGATCGCCGACAGCATCTGGCCGGTGGCGTTCATGTCGTTGTCAATGGCCTGTTTGCCCGCCAGAACCAGACCGGGCTGCTCTTCCTCGACCACCTTGGCCAGGATTTTCGCGACGGCCAGCGGCTCGATGTCGGTGTGCACATCATCGGCGGCAACCACCAGAATGGCACGATCCGCACCCATGGCCAGCGCAGTGCGCAGGGTTTCCTGCGCCTGTTTGACGCCAATGGAAACCACGACGATTTCTTCGGCCTTGCCGGCCTCTTTCAGGCGAATCGCCTCTTCGACGGCGATTTCGTCGAAAGGGTTCATCGACATCTTAACGTTGGCCAGATCGACACCGCTTCCGTCCGCTTTGACACGAACCTTCACGTTGTAGTCGATCACGCGCTTCACAGGCACGAGTACCTTCATTGGCGTGGTCTCCTTGAGTTTTGCGATAAGGTTTCAACCGAGCTAACGGTCTTTGAATTCTGGAGTTCTTTTTTCCGAAAACGCTTTCATGGCCTCGGGAAAGTCATGCGCGCACAGCAAAACGCTTTGGGCATCGCGCTCGATATCCAGCGCCTCGAGATAGCTGCACTCGGCTGCGGCGCGCATCACACGCTTGGCGGTCTGAACGCCAAACATCGGGTGCGTTGCAATCTCGCGGGCAATTTCCAGCGCCCGTACCTCGACCTGGTTGGCCGGCACGCATTCTTCGACAACGCGCAGGTCCCTGGCGGTGCGCCCGTCGATTTCACGGCCCGTGAGCACAAGCATCCGGGCAACGCCCGCACCGGCGCGCTGCTGAAGCAGCCAGCTTGATCCCGTGTCGGGACAACCGCCGACGCGTGCAAATACTTCGCACAGCCGGGCATCTTCGGCGGCAACGACAATATCCGCCGACAAGGCCAGGCTGAGGCCCGCGCCAAAAGCCACGCCGCATACCGCGGAAATCAGAGGTTTGCGAAACAGATAGGCCGCGCGTCCGCCATCGTGAACCAGGTCCACCATTTCCGACGTCGCCCGCGCGCCTTTGGCGATCTCGGACTGAAACCCGACAAGATCGCCGCCGCTGCTGAAATGATCGCCGCCGGTCATGACAACGACACGGATCGTAGCGTCCCGTTCGGCTTCGCGCAGAAGCGCCACCAGTTCTTCGACGAACCCGATGCTGTAAGGGTTGCGTTTTGTCGGCTGAAGAAACCGCAGGATTCCGACAGGGCCATCCCTGTCCAGGCGAATAAGCTCAGTCATTCAAGTCTCCATCAGGTCCCGGTCCAGACGGGTGCTCGCTTTTCAGCAAAGGCCTTTGGGCCTTCAATCGCGTCGTTGCTGGCGTAAACCACCTCGTGCAGGCGCTTGCCCTCTTTCAGGCCACCGGCACAGCCCAGATCCATGGTTGCGCGAACACTGCCTTTCGCGGCAACAACCGACAGCGGGGCCGCGCTGGCAATGCGTTTGGCAAGGTCGAAGGCCCGTGCGCGGACAGCATCGGGAGTGTCTTCGATATAGTTGGTGAACCCGTATTCGTGCAGGCGCTCGATCGGCATCAAGTCGCCGGTCAGAACTATTTCCATAAGGATGGGCTGCGGCAGCATGGACAATGCTGGCGATGCCCAAGGCGATCCACGACCGATCTTTACTTCGGTGATACCGACCTTGGTCCCCTTGAGACCGACCCGCAGATCGCAATTCAAGGTCAGCATCATGCCGCCCGCCATCAGCGACCCTGTCATCGCCGCGATGATCGGTTTCTTGCAGGCGCGCATGGTCTCGTGAAACGGGTCGCGCATCTTGGTCAGAATATCGACACCCTCGTCGCGTGCGATTTGTGTGGCTTCCTTCAGATCCAGTCCGGCGCTGAAAACGCCGCAATCGGCAGAAGTCAGAATGGCCACACGAACGCTGTCATCCGCCTCGATCTTTTCCCAAGCATCGGTCAGCCCGTTCGTCGCCGCCACGGAAAGCGCGTTTTTACGTTCGGGCCGGTTGATACAGACGGTCGCAATTCCGTCTTCGATCTTCACGTCAATGGGGCTCATGATACCTGCTTCGCTTTCTCGGGACAATCTAACTGCGGAAAGCTTCCCCGCGACATGTCTGCCGCGGGGAAGCTCTGTCTTATTCGACGGTGAACGTCGCGGAGCTGTGCTTGATGACATCCCAAACAACGTCGAGATAGTCGGCGCTCCAGTCGGTCAGCGGAACCCAGGTTTCGCCATTCCACTGTTCGACCCGAGTCTTGCCGCCACCACCGTGGTCTTTGTCGGTCACTGTAACCGGGGCCATGATGCCGTTTCCATCGAAGTCCTCGATCGATTCATAGGCATTCTTCATGCTTTCCGGTGTGATCGGCCAACCGTTTTCAGTAATTGCGATCCGCGCGGCTTCGAAACCGGCCGAGTAGATCGCCATGCCCGTGTTGTAGTACACGTCGCGCACCAGGCTCTCGGGACCGCTGCCCTTGCCATTGGCATAGTAGGTGTCCAGCATCGTCTTGACGATCGGAACTTCCTGGCCACCGGCCACGTTGGTCCCGCGCAGGATGCCTTTCGCCTCTTGTGCGCCAATATTGGCGATATCAACTTCGTTCAGCCAGTTCACCGACAGATAGCGGTCGATCGGGAAACGGTTGCGGCGCATTTCCTTCGAGGCGACCACATGCCCGCCCGCCAGCAGCCAGCTGATCACGTAGTCAGGCTTGTCGCGGCGGATTTTGCTCCATGCGCCGGCCTGATCCGACCCGGGAAGCGGCACGGGATACAGCTCCAGTTCGAACCCTTCCTTTTCGGAAAGCGTTTTCAGGATCTCGATCGGTTCCTGGCCAAAGGGATAATCCAGATAGATGAACCCGATCTTCGCCTTGCTCAAGTCACCGCCCATCTGACCCTTGATGAAGGCAACGTCATTTGCCGCCTGCTGCCAGTACGTCGGACCGACCGGGAAAACCCATTCGAACACTTCGCCGTCCACCGCGTCACCGCGGCCAACAAAGGACTGCATCAACACGTTGCCGTCCTTCATCGCACGCGGCAGAACCGCGTTCGTGACCGGCGTGGACAGAAAATTGAAAAGGAAAACGCCTTCGCGCTTGAGCTGCTCGTAGCATTCCACACCGCGCTGCGGTTCGTTGCCGTGATCGCGAATGATGACTTCAACCGGATGCCCTTCGATACCGCCATTTTCGTTGGTGTACATCGCCAGGTCCTGCGCGGCCTGGGCCACCTGCGGCGAAATGAACGTGTAGGATTTACTGAGGTCGAAGCAGAGTCCGAAGCGGATCGGCTCCTTGTCCTGCGCTGAGGCAACAGTCGCGCTTGCTGCCAGCGCAGTAGCAAGTACCACTGCCTTAATGTGCTGTTTGACTTTCATGTTTTCTCTCTCCCGTTGGTTTGGTTTGGGGCGGTGATACCGCTTTGTAAACGCCGCTGCCGCCCCGCGTAGCGTCGCCCTTCCTGCTACCAGTCTTTCACTGCTCGTATTTCGCGGAACTCTCTTTAACCACACCCCACACAACGTCCGTGTACGCAGAGATCCAGTCGGTTTGCGGCACCCAAGTCTCTCCGTCCCACATTTCGATACGGGTCTTGCCCCCGCCGCCATGATCTTCGGCCGTCACCGTAACGGGGGCCATCAGCCCGTTCGCGTCATAGCCCTCAAGCGACTCCAGTCCGGCCTTGTAGGATGTCGGAGTGATCGGCAGCCCCTCGGCTTCCGCCGCCTTGCGCGCGGCTTCGAACATGATCGAATACATGGCCAGCCCGGTGTTGTAGAAAACGTCCTGCGTCTTCTCGATCGGGCCGGATCCCTCGCCCTTGTCATAAAGCTCGGCCATGATTTCCTGATACAGGGCAATATCCTGACCGCCCACGACATTGGTCCCGCGCTTGATACCTTTGGCGGCCTCTTTACCGATGTTGGCGATATCGACTTCGTTCAGCCAGTTGACCGAGATGTATTTGTCCATCGGAATGCGATTGCGCTTCATCTCTTTCGAGGCAACCACATGGGCACCGCCCAGCATCCAGACGATCACATGATCGGGCTTGTCGCGGCGCACCTTCGACCACACGCCGGCCTGGTCGCTGCCAGGCAGTGGCACGGGGTACAGTTCAAGCTCGAAACCCTCTTTCTCGGACAGGGTTTCCAGGATCTCGATCGGCTCCTGCCCGAAGGGATAATCGAAGTAAACAAACCCGACCTTCACATCTGACAGATCGCCGTCATGCAATTGCTTGATGTAGGCGACATCGTTGGCGGCCTGTCCCCAATAGGTCGGCCCGATCGGATAGACCCAATCGAAGACGGTGCCATCAACGGCATCGCCGCGCCCGACAAGAGACTGCATCAGGATACGCCCGTCTTCCATGGCCCGCGGCAGGATAGCCAGAGACACCGGAGTGGACAGGGTATCGAAAACAAAGACGCCCTCGCGGCTGAGTTTCGAGTAGCACTCGATTCCGCGCTGCGGTTCGTTCCCGTGGTCACGCACGATGACTTCGACCGGTTCGCCACCGATGCCGCCCTTCATGTTGATGAGCTTGGCAAGGTCCATCGCGGCCTGCGAAACCTGCGGCGTGGCAAAGGTATAGGCTTTGCTGAGGTCGTAGCAGATGCCGATCTTGAATGGCTCGGCCAGCGCCTGGGTGCTGAACACTGCTCCTCCGAACATGGATAGTACAGCCAACGCTTTGGTAAATTTCTTCATTTGTTCCTCCCTGAACAACTTCTGATTAGTACCTCAACTCAACCAACGTTTGCGTCGGCTGTAGTGCTTGACGTTGTGAAAGTCGGTCTCTCCGCCGCCTAGATAGAACTCCTGAATGTCGGAGTTAGATTTGAGCGCCTCGGCGGTGCCGTGCATAACAACGCGGCCGTTCTCGATAAGGTACCCTTGCGAAACGATTTCCAGAGCCGCCAGGGCGTTCTGTTCCACCAGCAGGACGGACAGGCCCTCATCCTTATTGATCTTTTGCAAGATGCCGAAGATCTCCTCGACCAGGAACGGAGCAAGCCCGAGACTTGGTTCATCAAGCATCAACAGCTTCGGCTGGGTCACGAGGGCCCGCCCAATGGCAAGCATCTGTTGCTCACCACCCGACAAATAGCCTGCTTGCGAACTTTTGCGTTCGGCAAGCCGCGGAAAATATCCGTAGATCTTGTCCTTTTCCGCATTCAGCGTTGATCGGGACATTCCGCGCGGCGCGGCGGCGGTCAGGTTCTCGTCGGGGGTCAGATGTTCGAAGACCCGCCGCCCTTCGATGACATGACAGATGCCCATCTCGACGCGTTCTTGCGCGAGCGCTTCGGTAATGTCCACTCCCTGGAACGTTATCTCACCTCGGCTGATGCGTCCGCGCTCAGCCTTCAAAAGACCGCTGATCGCTTTCAACGTGGTGCTTTTTCCCGCTCCGTTCGATCCCAAGAGTGCGATCATCTCGCCCTTTGGGACTTGGACCGAAACACCTTTGATCGCCAGTATTACATTGTCGTACAGTACTTCGACGCTGTTCATGGATAGAATGTTCTGGGCTTCAACTTTTTCTTGCATCGGCATTCCCCTATTTCTTGAACTGATCGAAGGGCCAGACCATCAGATAGTCTCTGATGTTGCCGTAGAGTTTTCCCAAACCGAGTGGTTCGATCAGAAGGATAATGACGATCAGTGCGCCATAGACTGCGTTCGGGATGTGAGCGAGTGTTTCAACATCGATCTGCATGCCAAGCCCGTCACTCAGCGTGACGACGAGACCGTTCACGATACCCGGAACAAGAAGGATCAGGGCAACACCGAAATAGGAACCGATAATGCTGCCAAGGCCGCCAACAATCACCATCGCAAGAACCTGGATCGAAACGGCAACCGAAAATTGCTCGGGTGCGGCGAGAAAGAAAAAGGTGGCAACAAGCAACGCACCGCTGACGCCTGCGATGAACGACGAAGTCGCGAACGCGAGGATTTTGTAGTAGAAACTGTTCACACCCAGGATCGCGGCCGCAAAGTCTTTTTCCCGGACAGCGACCAAGGCGCGACCGAGTCCAGTACGCTTGAGATTAAGCATGAAGATCGTCACCAACACACACCAGCCGAAGGCGACATAGTAGAAGCCAGTATCAGTGGTAATCTCTTGCCCGAGCAGAGCCAATGTCGGTGACTGGAGCGACGCGTGTGAACCCCCCGAGATCGCCGGAGAGTGGGTCAGAACCCAGTCCATCACGAATTGCATCGCAAGAGTGGTAAGGGCGAGATACAGTCCCTTGACCCGCAAAGCGGCAAAAGCAAACAGGCTGCCGATCACGGATGACGTCAATCCGCCGATGATCAGGGCGAATTCCCACGGCACCCCGAAACGCGCGGCATGGATCGACGAATACGCTCCGACGGCCATGACCGCAGCATAACCCAAGTGAAGTTGGCCTGCCCAACCTGTCACCAGATTCAATCCAAGCGCGGCGGCCGTCCAGATCAGCCAGGGAAGCATGTAGCTGTTCAGATAAAGCGACGGGATGATGAATGGCGCGGCAAGACCGATCAGAAAGATGAATGCTGTCAGATTTCTGTCGGCAGGCACCTTGAAGATACGGCTGTCCGAAACGTAGTTGGCGTGATGGACGCCGGAAAGTCTGTAAAACATCCCTTACACCCTTTCGATGTCGTGACGACCGAACAGCCCGTGCGGACGGATCATGACGGTAAGAATGAGCACGGCGGCGACGATAAGCTCACGGCTTCCGCCTCCGACAAGCGGATCGAGGAAATCAGAAACAACGTTTTCGACGACGCCCAGGATGATGCCTGCGATCACGGCGCCAAGGATACTGTCGAGACCACCGAGAACGGCAACTGTCAGACCTTTGAGAAGCAACAGCGACAGCGCCTGATCGACACCCTGAATCTCGCCCCAGATAACGCCCGCAGCGACGGCAACAACGGATGCCAGCGCCCAGGACAGGCCAACTCCGCGTTCAACCGAGATACCTACCGACCACGAAGCCATGTAATCATCCGCGATCGCCCGCAACTTGATCCCGGTCCGGGTTCGGAAAAACAGCATGAATGCGACAAACAAGGCGAGCGCAACACCGGCACCAACCAGATGGATGCGGCTGATGAAGATGTCGTCAAAAAACAGTGGATCATAGCTGACGCCCAATTCCATCGAACGTGACGTCCCGCCCCAAATCGCAAGCGTTGTACCCCGCAGGAAAATGTCGAGGCCGAGTGTCAGCATCAAGATCATGACAACCGGCCGACCTGCGAGACGGCGCAGAGCAACACGCTCAATGCCGAACCCAAGGCCGAACATGACAACCGCAGCCAGAGGGATGGCCAGCCACAAGGGTAAACCCACGTCGCGTGCCAGCGCCAAGACCACATAGGCCCCGACCATGGTCAACCCGCCCTGAGCCAGATTGGGCACCGAAGATGCCTTGTAAATCAGCACAAGGCCGATGGCGAATAGCGAGTACAGCAGACCCGTCAAGGCTCCGTTGATCGCAAGCTCTGATAGAAAGACCCAGTCCATTTATACCTCCCTGATGGGAAGGCTTCTTTCGACCTTCCCTACTTCCCCGGTCTCGTAAGTCACCTGCGCGCTTACATGGACCTCTTTTGAACCGTCGTAGAGCGCCGCGATCACGTCGGCATAGCGTTCCTGAACGACCTTCCTCCGCAGTTTTCGGGTTCGCGTGATTTCACCATCGTCCGGGTCGAATTCTTTCGGCAGACTTACAAAGCGTTGCAGGCGCAATGGTTCGGTGACGGCCTTGTTGACCCGTTGGAAGGCCTCGCGAAGCAACGTCGCGACCTCTTCACGCTGAGAAAGATCGGCATAAGACACATAGGGCACGCCGTTCACCTCTGCCCAGTGGCCAACGGCTTCGAAATCCACGCAGACCATAGCCGTCAATTCGTCAAGCCCGGCGCCGATTACGGCAGCATCCTTAATATAAGGGCTGAATTTCAACCGGTTCTCGATGTAGTTTGGCACAAACCGCTCGCCTCCGGCCGTATGCATGACCTCGGAGACGCGCCCCAGAACAACCAGGTGTCCATCTTCCTCCAAATACCCGGCATCACCTGTATGCAGCCACCCGCCCTCAAGGGCTTCGGCGGTCGCTTCGGGTTTGTTGAAGTACCCTTCGAATACGCTGTCCGAGCGTACCAAGATCTCCCCGTCCTCGGCGATGGTCACCTCGACGCCGGGCGCGGGTTTGCCAACCGTATGAAGGCGCACTTCACCCGGAGACTGAATTGCATTGATCGCGCTGTTTTCGGTTTGGCCGTAGAGTTGGCGCAATTTGATTCCCAAGGCTCGGTAGAAAACAAAGGTGTCTTCGCCGATTGCTTCACCGCCGGTGAACGCGTTCTTGAGTCGGCTCATTCCGAACTGGTCCTTGACCGGACCGAAAATGATTGCCTCGCCCAAAAGTCGGCCCAAAGGCTCAAGAACACCGCCGCTTTTGCCATTCAGCTTGCGCGTTTCCGCCGCGATGGCCCGATCCATGAAAAAATGGTACAGCCGTTTCTTTAAAGGGGTCGAATTTTCGATACCCACCTGGATTGTCGTCAGCATCTGGTCCCAGCTTCTCGGAGCCGCCAGATAGAAGGTCGGAGCGATCTCGCGCATGTCGCGCACGACCGTTTCCTGGCGCTCAGGCACATTCACGGTGAAACGCCAAAGGAGTGCCGCGGCAACGGTTATGGCGTAGTCTCCCACCCAGGCCATCGGCAAGTACGCGAGGATCTCCTCATTTTCGTCGAAGGCACCCGCCGCATGTCCATTCCGAGCAGCAGCAAGAACGTTCTTCTGACTCAGTACGATGCCCTTCGGCGCGCCCGTCGTTCCGGAGGAGTGCAGAAAAATGGCCGGATCTTCCGGCTTCGCACGACTAAGCAGTTCCTCACGCAGGCCCGGGGTTTCGTTCAGATCGTGCTGACCAACTTCGATCAGGTGATCCCAGGACAACAACCCTTCAACCTCGTAGAAGCCAAGACCGCGCGCTTCATCATAAATGATGTGGTCGATGCCCTCGGCGCCCGCGTCCTTCAGTTCCAGGATCTTGTCAACCTGTTCCTGATCTTCCGCAATGGCCGCGACGATCTCGACTTCGCCAAGAAAGTGCTTTAGTTCCTCAAGAGTTGCGCCCGGATAAGCGGGCATGGCGTAGGCACCAAGCAACGAAACAGCCAGCATGCCGCCATAGAGCCGCGCACGGTTATCGCCCAGAACAAGCACTGCTTTGCCAGGCTTCACGCCGATTTTTTCAAGCCCAGCCGCACAGGCCACCACCTCTTGGGCGTATTCCGCCCAGGTGGTTTCTTTCCATATCCCACGCTCTTTTTCGCGACGGGCGATATCCTTTCCGTGGAGCGACGCGTTCTTCGCCAGAAGTGCACCAATCGTTTCGCCGCCTGAAGACCGGTTCTTCGTCAAATCAGTCATGCGACCCTCCGATATATGCCTCGATGACCCGCGGGTCCTTCACAACCTCCTTGGGGATGCCACTGGCGATCATTTCACCGTAATTCAGTGCCAGCATCCGATCACAAATGCCGGTGATGACATCCATATGGTGTTCGATCAGCAGAACGCTGACGCCGCGTTCGGCACGGGCATCCAGAATGAAACGGGACATATACCCTTTCTCTTCCTGGTTCATGCCGGCCATCGGTTCATCGAGAATCAGCATCTGTGGCTCGGCCACCAATGCCCGCGCCAGCTCGACCCGCTTTTTCAACCCGATCGGAAGACCATCGACCAACTCATGCCGAATGCTCTCGAGCTGTAGAAACTCGATCACCTCCTCGACGATTTTACGGTTCTCGATTTCTTCACGCTGTGCTGCCCACCAATATAGCGCCGTACGCAAAACGCCTGGGCTCATGTGGATGTGCCGCCCGAGCAGGATGTTGTCCAGAACGCTCATCCCGTTGAACAGGGCAAGATTTTGGAACGTTCTGGCAACGCCGAGCTTGGCAACCTTGTGAGGCGCCGTACCCGTAATGTCGTTTCCTGCCAGCCGGACCCTGCCCTCGTTTGGCGGGTAAAATCCGGTAATTGCGTTTGTTAGCGTTGTCTTGCCGCTGCCATTCGGACCGACAAGTCCAAAGATTTCCCCTTGTCGAATAACGAGGTCAACACCGGTGACAGCGACGATGCCGCCGAACCGTCGTTCGACCCCGCTGCACTCCAGTATCGCCCCATCATCGGCTCCGATTGCTGTTTTAATCCTTGTCGTCATCTAGATATCATTGTCCCCCTAAGGTTCACGGCCAACATCAGGTAATCCGGAAGTAGTCCGGCCGCCCCGTTGGCCATGGATCCCCCCACAATTGCTGCCCACCGTCGATGTTCAGAACTTCTCCGGTTACGAATTTCCCTGAATTCGCCGCCATATAGACAACCCCTTCAGCGACATCCCATTCGTCCCCGGCGTGCCGCATCGGGTTGGAGTCCTGAAAGGTCGCAGAACCCTCCGGAGGGTAGTTCCCGAAACCGTTGCTTTCGCAGCAACCCGGCGCCACGCAGTTCACTCGGATACCGTGCGGGGCCCACTCCACCGCAACCGACTTGGACAGGTAAACTACCCCTGCCCGGGCCGCACAGGTATGCGCGATGCCGGGCATGCCGCGCCAGATATCGGCCACGATGTTGACGATGGAGCCCGATTGCTTGTTGGCAACCCAGTGGCGCGCCGTGGATTGCATCATCCACCACGTGCCGTTCAGGTTGGTGTCTATGACCGCATTCCAGCCCTTTGGACTAAACTCCAACGCTGCTTGCGGAAACTGACCCCCAGCATTGTTCACCAATACGTCAATCGCCCCGAACTCCTGGTTCGTCTTGGCGACAAAATCCTCGACCTGCTCAGGCTCCCGGATGGTCATAGGCACAGCGAAAACTTCGCCCCCGAAACTTTCAAGGAACTCCTTGGCCAAAGCCAGTTTCTCTTCGTTGCGTCCATTGATCGCCAGATTGGCCCCGAGCCTTGCGAACAGAGTCGCAATTGCCAGCCCCAATCCGCCTCCGGCCCCGGTCACCACAACGACTTTGCCGGTGAATAAACCGCTTGCGTAAACGGTTGCACGTTTTAATAGGTCCTCCCTCGAAGACCCAAACTGCGTCTTATTCATGACGCCTCCTCCCATTCCCCATTAGGGGCAGCTGCCAGTAATCTAACGGGTGTTAGAAAATTGGTCAAGACAACTTTTCGCACCAGCCCCGCCCGTCATCTCCGATCAGTAAGACTTTGGAAGCCCAAGGGCTTTTTCTGCTATGAACGACAAAAGCATCTGCGGTGTCACCGGTACGATGCGGAACAGCAGAGCCTCCCGTACCAGTCGCTCCACGTGATATTCCTTGGCGTATCCGAATCCGCCAAATGTAATTTGCGCGGCTTCGGTCGCCTCGACCGCGGCGTCGGCGGCCAAAAGCTTGGCAGCGTTCGCCTCGACGCCGCAGGGTTCTCCCGCATCGTAGAGGGCTGCAGCGTGCATCACCATGAGATTGGCAGATTCCACTCGCGCCCAGGCTTTGGCGAGTGGATGCTGAACACCCTGATTTTGGCCGATCGGGCGGTCAAAAATCACACGTTCGTTTGCATAATGCGCCGCTCGCGCCAGTGCGTTGCGCGCAATACCGATGCATTCACCGGCCACCAGGATGCGTTCGGGATTCAACCCGTGCAAAATTTGCCTAAAGCCTTTGCCCTCCTCCCCGATCAGGTCCTCAGCCGGAATCGGCAATCCATCGATGAAGACTTCGTTCGAATCGACAGCCTTTCGACCCATCTTTTCGATCTCTCGCACGTCAACGAAATTTCGGTCGAGATCTGTATAGAATAGGCTCAGCCCTTCGGTCGGGCTGCTCACATCCTCTAGCCGCGTTGTTCTGGCCAGAAGCAACATCTTGTCCGCCACCTGCGCGGTAGAAATCCAGACTTTTTGTCCGTGCACGACATATCTGTCCCCCTGCCGCACCGCCATGGTCTTCAGCTTTGTGGTATCCAACCCGGTCGTCGGTTCGGTTACGGCGAAACAGGCCTTTTCATCGCCTGCTATTAGAGGGCCAAGCATACGCGCGCGCTGCTCATCGGTCCCAAACTTCACCACCGGGTTGAGCCCGAAAATGTTCATGTGGATGGCCGAGGCTCCGCTTGCGCCGGCCCCCGACTCGGCAATTGCCTGCATCATGATGGTCGCTTCGGTGATCCCCAGACCCGCGCCGCCGACAGCTTCTGGCATGGCGATACCCAGCCAGCCGCCATCGGCCATTGCCCTGTGCAGATCATGGGGAAAACCACCGTTACGATCCCGGTCCAGCCAGTAGTCGCCGTCGAACCTTGCACAAATCCGCAGAATCTGGTCGCGAATTTCCTTCTGATCGTCCGTCATTCGAAATGTCACGGTGTCCCCTTCTCTTCCAGACTAACGAGCCCTGCCTCACAAAGGGCAATGATCCGATCATCGTCAAAGCCAAGATCACGCAGAATACTTCGGCTGTCCGCGCCAAGCGGTCGTCCCAGCCAGCGAACTTCGCCAGGTGTGGCGCTTAGATGCGGGATCGGGCCGATGACCTTGGTCTGTTTGCCGTCGACCGACACGATGTCCCCACGATGGCGTATCTGCTCGTTCGTCATGATCTCTTCGACGCTCAACACACGCGAGGCAACCGCATCATGGCGGGCGAATACCGCTTCCACTTCCTTAGCCGTGTGCTGCGTGACGAAATCATTGATCGCGTCAAAGACCACCGTCATGTGCCGCGACATCTCGCCCAATGTCGCGAACCGCGGGTCATCGGCGAGGGCATCGCCTCCGACCGCCCGCAACAGGCGCTGCGCGGTTTCCGCGCTCCCTGCCGAAACGGTCAGCCACACCCCATCGGACGTTCGGAACATCCCCCCCGGAGCAAAGTCCATCGGCTGGCGCAGCCCATTGCGTCGCGGCGAGAGGTTAGCGCCAGTCAATGCGGGAACAGGATAGTCCATCAACCGAAGCAACGCCTCGAACACCGCAAGATCGACGACCTGACCGCGTGCAATGCCCTTTTCGCGAGCAAATAGCGCGATCATGATTCCCAAAGCGCCCATCAGCCCTGTCGTGCTGTCGGCCGCCGGAAAGCCGGGGTGCATCGGCGGCCCGTCGGGAAAACCGGTCAGATGCGCTAATCCACTCATGGCCTCTGCAGCACGCCCAAACGCTGGCACGTCGCGCATCGGACCGTCCTGTCCGTAACCTGAAACCCGCAAGACAACCAAGTCCGGGTTCCAATCGTGCAGCACGTCTGGCCCAACACCAGCACGTTCTAGCACACCCGGACGGAAATTTTCGATCAGCACGTCGGCATCTTCAACCAACCTGCGCAGGATGTCCCGGCCCTCGTCGGACTTCCAGTCCAGGCCTAGTGTTTTCTTGTTGCGGCCCAAAGTCTTCCACCAGACGCCCACCCCATCCTCTGCCTTGGGTCCAAGGTCGCGCATCATATCCGTCCGGTTGGGGGCTTCGATCTTGATGACATCTGCACCAAAATCCGAGAGTAAAGCTGCCGCAAGTGGTCCGGCAATTACGTGACCAAGTTCTACAATCCTCAGTTGCTCAAGGGGTCCAGACATCTGCACTTTCGACTTTGCTGTTTTTCTAATTGTTGTTCGATTCCTAGCAAAGGCGAAGTCGGACCTCAAGATTCAAAGGTAATCACCTTCCCGAAAACGTAACCGCCCGGTTGTTACCGCGGATCAGTTCATCGGCGTCCAGTTCCATGGAAGCAGTTCGTTGAGCGGGTTGGTCATGTGATTGTGGATGCGGTCGAGGATTTCGGCCAGCCAGGCTTGCGGATCGTGGCCGTTCATCTTGGCTGTCTCGACAAGGGACATCGCCCGGGACAGCGTTTCGCCACCGCTGTCGGAGCCTGCAAAAAGTCAGTTTTTTCGCCCGATGCTGATCGGGCGCATGACGCGCTCGGCGGTGGTGTCGTCGATGCCGACGCGGCCATCTCCAAGGAAGAGCTCGAATGACGGCCAGCAGCTGAGACCATAGCGGAAGGCCTTCGCGAGACCGTCCTTGCCGGGAATGCGTAGCAGTTGGGCCTCGGTCCATGCCTTGAAGGCCTAGACCATGGAGCGGGAGTGCGCCTGGCGTGCTGCCAGCCGCAGTTTCGCTGTCTTTTTTGCCCACCCGAACTATGGCCTGCCGTGCGTTCTTTCAGGCCTGTGGGACGAAGCGCTCGTCTTTGGCGGCACCGAAGTGGCTCCGACATTCGGCGGTTTTCTCGAAGGCGCGCTTGAGGCGACGGAACATGCCTACACCGTCCTTAAGACGGGTCGAGGGCGCTCAGAGAAACGCTTATAACTGCATCTGCGTTCAGGCTGTCGCTGGGGAACCTGAAGGAGCGTTTTCTTGTTTAGGCGGCTTGATCAAGAAGAACAGCGCATACAATACCGGCACCGCGACCAGTGTCAGGATCGAGGCGAACGCGAGGCCACCCATGATTGTGACAGCCATCGATGCGAAGAAGGCGTCTGATATGAGCGGAGTCATACCGAAAATCGTTGTGCCCGCAGCCAGCACGACGGGCCTCAAACGGCTGACCGAGCCATCGATTACCGCCTGATAGTCCTCGACACCTTCGGCGCGTTGCTGATCGATTTCTTCCACCAGCACAATGGCATTCTTCATCAGCATCCCGGAAAGGGACAAGAAGCCGAGAAGCGCCGTGAACGTGAACGGTAGCCCAGTGAACAGCAGACCAAGAACCATCCCCGTGACCGACATCGGAACCACGAGCCACAGGATCAGTGGCTGGCGCACTTTGTTGAACATCAGGATCGAAATTGTCAGCATTACCAGAAAGCCCAAGGGAAGCTGTTTGCCGAGACTTGCCTGCGCTTCTCCCGCGCTTTCGAACTCGCCACCCCATTCCATCGTGTAGCCTTCGGGAAGCCGAATGGCTTCGATATCAGAGCGGACACTGCGAAAGGCCTCATCTGCTGTCAGGTCGCCGCCTGCACCGCCGAGGACCGTTATCGTACGCTCACGGTCGCGGCGGTGGATAAGGGCCTCGACGAGGCGGGGCTCAAAGCCGGAGACGAGGTTGGCCATCGGCACATAGCCATTTGCACCCGGCGACCAGACGGAGAGATCGCGCAAACGATCCAGCCCGTCGCGCTCGACCTCGGGAAGCCGCAGATACATAGGGATTTCGGCATCGCCTTCGCGCAGGGTGCCGACCCGCAGGCCCGAGGTCCCGTATTGCACGGTGTCGGAAATCGATCCGCGAGTCGCACCGGCCAACCGCATGCGAGCCTCGTCGACGATGGGTTCGACGAGAATTTCGCGCTGTCGCCAGTCTGTGCGCGGGTTTGTGATCGTGCCGGCCTCGTCGAAGATCGCAAGCGCGTTATCCGATAGCTGCCGGAGGACTACCGGATCGGGTCCCGAAAAGCGAACGGCGACATCGGCCCCGGCAGGCGGACCGAAGACGATCTCCTCGACGCGGATAAGAGCATTGGGGAATTGCGCCGGCAGTTCGCGATTGAGACGCGCCGCAACATCGGGGATGAGTGTGGCATCGGTCGCACGCACGATCAGCTGACCGTAGCTCGCATCGGCCTGCTCAGGGTTGTAGGTCAGCATGAAGCGGCTGGCCCCTCGCCCGACAAGCGTTGTAACGTCCGTCACTATCTCCTCGCCTAAGATGATCGCCTCGAGCCGGGCCATTTCTTCATTCGTGGCTCGAATGTCCGTGCCCTGTGGCATCTGGAATTCGACGTAGAATATCGGGGTGTTCGACGCCGGAAAGAAAGCCTGCTTGACTTGGCCGAAGGCCATGACCGACCAGACCGTGATTCCGACGACCGTCAGGACTACGAGCACGCGGGCGCGCAGCGCCATCCAGAGGAAACCGCGATAAGCCGAATAGACTAAGCCGCGATAGGGGTCCTTGGAGGTGTCTCTTGGCGCCTTCAGAAGGAGCTTCCCAAGATAGGGTGTAACGGTTACGGCGAGGATCCAGCTCATCAGCAACGAAATCGCGATAACCGCGAAAAGCGAGAACAGGAATTCTCCGGTGGCGTCTGGCGATAGCCCAATGCCCGAAAACGCCATGATCCCGATCACGGTGGCCCCAAGCAGGGGAAACCCTGTCGCGGTCTCTGTATCGGCGGCGGCGTCTTCGGCGGACTTGCCCCGCGCCATGCCAATCAGCATGCCTTCGGCGATCACGATGGCATTGTCGACCAGCATGCCCATGGCGATGATCAAAGCCCCGAGACTGATCCGTTCCATCTCGATGCCGAAGACAGACATGAAAAACAGTGTGGAAAAAACCGTGAGGCCCAGCGTGGCACCCACGACCAAACCCGCGCGCCAACCCATGGTCAGCATCAGCGCCCCGATGACGATGGCCACGGATTGACCGAGGCCGACGAGGAAGCTCGAGACCGCTTCGTCGACGACCTTATGCTGTTCATAGATCGGTACGATCTCGACGCCGTCCGGCAATTCGGTCTTCAGCTGGTCCAGCCGTGCCTCGACCGATCTGCCGACCTCGACAACGTTGCGGTCCACGAGCGCCGAGACCCCGAGGGTGAAGGCCCGCGTGCCATTGTGACGCACGATCTGGCTCGGCCGCTCTGTCTCCTCTCGGACCACGCGAGCGATGTCGTAGAGCGCAATCTGCCCGACCTCTCCGGGGGCGCCGAGCCGCAGCGCCTCTATGCCCTCGACGCTGACATAACCCGGCGGAACGGACACGCCCAGCCGAGACAGCCCTTCGCTGATCTCGCCGTTGGAGAAAACCTGGTTTTCGTCGGCGATGATACCGAGGATCTGGTCCGGTGGCAGGCCCAGTTCGGTCAGGCGCGCCGAAGGGATCGAAATGATGATCTCCTCTTCAGCCAGCCCCTGAACCTCGATCTTGGCCACCCCGTCGACGGTGACAAGGTCGCGCCGCAGTTTAGTCGCGAGGTCTCGCTGTTCCGAGGCGCTCAACCCATCGGCCGTCACAGCGTAGAACATGCCGTAGACGTCGCCGAAATCGTCATTGATGATCGGAGACTGCGCACCGGAGGGAAGCTCTCCTTCGATGTCGCGGATACGGCGGCGCATCTCGTCCCAGACCTGCGGAATCTCGTCGGGCCCATAGGTCATCTCGATCTCGACCGTGATCTGGGCCATGCCCGGCATGGATTTCGATTCCACCCGGTCGAGCTGCTTCATCTGTTGGAGTGCGCTTTCCACGACATCGGTGACTTCCTCTTCCACCTCCATCGCCGTCGCGCCCGGATAGGGCACGAAAACGAGCGCCGTCTTGAGCGTGAAACTCGGGTCTTCGAGGCGTCCGACCGTGTTCAGCCCCCACAAACCGCCGAGAAGGCAAAAGATAATTGCCAGCCAAACGGCGACCGGACGTCGGATGCTTGCGCGGGAAATACTCATTGTCATGGTTTCGGTTTTCCGGTCCAGGATCGTTCAGAGGCCGCGAACCGCGACTGTTTCGTTTTCCTTCAGGCGCCACCACCCGCCGGACACAACCAGTTCGTCTCCGGAGAGCCCCTCAAGCACGACGATTTCGTCGTCGTTCGGCAGCCCCAGGCGGATCGTCTTACGGGACACCCGGCCGGTCCCCTCGTCATACAGCCAGATGGACGGCTCGCTCCGGCTCGTCGTGTCGATCGCCGAGACCGGGACGACTACCAACCGCGATTGCGCACCCTCCGCGGCGGCGGCTACGCGCACATTCGCCGTCATTCCGGGCAGCAATCTCGGGTCGATGGCGCCCTCGATTGCAAACTCGACGTCATAGGTTTGGGCTGTGGGGTCTGCATCGGTCACGAATTTCCGCAGATACAGAGTTGCGTCATATCCCGGCACGGCGGGGAAAGAGGCGGTTACCCTGAATGCATCGGGCTGGGCCCGTGCCATCGCGGCGAGTTCCTCGGGCAGCGAAATCCGCACCCGCATTTCACTGATGTCCTGCAACCTGGCAATCGGAGCCGCAGGGGTGACGTTCGAAAACTCCTCCAGAAAGATGCGCGCGACAATGGCGTCGAAGGGCGCGGTGATCGTGGCTTGAGCCAAGCGTCGCTCCGCTTCACGCAGGGCGACTTCTGCCTGAGCAAGCTGCGCGCGGTTCGTTTCAAGTCGGGCGTCGGTCGCCACCCCCCTCTCGGTCAGACTCAACGCACGATCGTATTCGGATTTTGCGAGGTCGAAAGAGGCCTGCGCCCGATCCACGGCCAATTCGAAATCGACTGGGTCGAGCGCGGCAATTAAATCGCCTTTCTCGACCCGAGTCCCAGCATCTACCGCGAGGTCGGAAAGCTGACCCGAAACCTGAAAGGCAATATCCACGGTCCGGGCGGGCTCCACGCGGCCTGCCAGGCTGCGCGCCCTATCGCTATCGCGAAGCTCGGCACGCGATACTTCGACCGTGACCGGTTGGGCCATGTCTTGCTCGGCGCTCCCTTGCGCATCGGCACCGGAAACCTCATCCGTAGTCTGCGCGAAGACCTTGGATGCGATGTCCGGGTTGAATTGCACGAGAAGGACAATGGCGAGAAGAAGGGCGACCAATCCAGCGGCACCTCCTCGGAAGTATCTGGTTCTATTCAAGCTCATTTATCATGTCCTTCAATCTGTCGATGGCGGCGTCTTGCTGATCGTCGTCACCATCCGCGAGGCGAAGAAGCCTCTGGAAACGAAGACCCTGGATCGCCAAAAAAAGAACCATCGCCGCAGTGTCGTCCTGCGCGTCCGAACGGATGCGCTCGACATCACGGGACAGCTCTCTTCTCAGCGGGTCCAGAAGATTCGGATCCGACGCCGAAACCGCGAGAATAGCCATCGAAAGGTCATCATCGGTGCTTACGGCTTGCAGAACTGTCTCGAGATGACCGCGCAGGGTGCGGGAACTGTGCCCTTCCGGGACCGACGCCAGACGTTCGCGGTGCTCCGCGAGCATTTCGTCGAGCAGCCCGGCCAGAAGCGCTTTCTTGGTGGGGAAGTTGTACAACACCCCACCCTTGCTGAGGCCGGATTCCCGAGCGACGGCGTCGATCGTGATCTTTCCCGCGCCTTCTCGCAGCGCAATCGCCCGCGCAGCGCCGAGAATCTTCGGCGAGGCGTTCTTCGGTTGCTTTTCCACTTGTGCAGTCACCCTGTACCGTCCGGTCGGTTAAGTCATTGGGCGAGCTAATGCGCTGCCCCGTATTTGGCAAGCGAGCTCAATCTGAAAATTTGTCTCTGTGGCCGCTACCGTAAAGTCGCAGGAATGCAGCGACCGCTTCGCGCGCATGTTGCTCGCGGTGGACAGCTCGTTTCACTGCGAGAAGGCGCGGCATAAGTAGCCCCGAAACGCAAAGGTGTATGAAGTGATCGGACGCGCGCCGGACGTCATCGACATCGAGCGCGCCTTCGCGCGTAAGGCGCTCCAGAATCCGACCGACGAGTTCGCGGGCAGGTTTCGGGCCTGCGCGAAAATAAACCTCACCCACTTCGGGCAGTGCCTCGGAGGCGCCAACGCACGTTCGCAGGAGACGGATGTAGGTGTCGTCCAAGGTGAGGTCGACCATGCGAAGGGCGAGTTCTTCCAACTGGGCGCGCGGCTCCAAAGACGCGATCAAGGGCCGGAGGATTTCGTCCGCAAGCCGACCGCATTCGGATTCAACCACGCTCAGGAACAGTTGCTCCTTGGTCGGGTAATACGAATACATGGTTGCCTTCGACACTTTTCCTTCAGCGGCAATTGCATCGACCGTGGCTCCTTCGTAACCGCATCGGAAGAAAACCTCGCGCGCACCAATCATGACGTCGGCCATTTTTCTCACGGGCATCTCGTTCTCTCTATCCCAGGCAGGACTAGGCGGTTACAAGCTTTACTGTACCGTCTAGTGAGTATAGTAGATAGAAGTTGATTTAGCAGCAAAGCGTAAAGCTGTGCGGATCTACCCCACCAAGCGCCGCTTGGCGGCTTTTTCTAGCGCCGTTTTCAATTCGTCATGAGCTTCGGGTCTGATTCTGCCTGAGTTGTTCTCGGGCGCGGGATTATCCCGCGAACAGGAGGGGTACCGTCATTCTGCCGCGCTTGCGGTCCCGACAAAGGCACCCTCGGCCTCCCAGCGGCGTGCGATCGAGCCAAGCTTGTCCAGCACGCCGCGCAGTTCCGCGCCGCGCTCAGTCAGCCCGTAGGTGACAGCGGGTGGGATGGTCATGGCCTGCTCGCGCCATACAACGCCAGCATGTTCCAGCATTCTCAGCCTCTCGGTCAGGACCCGGGTGGAAATGCCGGGCACCAAACGCTTGAGCGCGCCGAAACGCTGCGGTCCCTGCTCGGACAGAACCCAGAGTATATAGATCGTCCAAGGGCCTGTGATGACACGCAGAAGCGCCTCCATCGGGCATGAGGGGGGCTGGACGCTCTTCATCGTGGATTATCCTCGCGGTTAAAGTAATCTAGTTACTTTTAAGTGCCTACTTTCACGAACGATGCAAGACACCTAAAGGTACTTAGAGCGGAAACTGCGGCTGAACAAGCCCTTGCAAACAGGGAGTGCGGTGATGAGTGACAACGTGGCAAAGTATGTCTACTGGATCGCGACCGGCCTTGTGGCGCTGGTCTATCTGGGTGCGGCGACTTTCTACATCTCATCCCACGATATGGTCGCGGGCATGTATCGCGAGGTGTTGAGCTATCCCACATACATCATCTGGCCGCTCGCGATTTTGAAGATTGTCGGCGCGGTGGTGATTCTCTGGCGCCCTTCGGCGATGCTGGCGGACTGGGCTTACGCGGCGATGTTCTGGCATCTGGTGTTGGCGTTCGGGGCGCATGTGGGCGCGGGCGATCCAGGCTGGCCACCGGCTCTTGCGACCTGGGTGCTCCTGATCGCCTCGTGGATGACAGCCAATCGCGTGCGTGCGGTAAAGTCGGCATATGCGCCGACGTTTCCGACAGAGACGAATTAATCCGATGCGGAGTTGCCACGGCGCTGGCCATCCACCCTCGGGCTTGGGGTTCAAAAGGACGACAGAATGACCGAAAGGCAGCCGACAGTGTTTGTTCCCCATGGAGGCGGCCCTTGCTTCTTCATGGACTGGAACCCGCCTGACACCTGGGACAGGCACCGCAGATTCCTTGAGGCTTTGCCTGCGAGCCTGCCGGCAAAGCCCAAGGCGCTTCTCGTGATCTCAGGCCATTGGGAGGAACGGGTGTTTACCGTGCAGACCAACTCCGCGCCGCCGCTGCTGTTCGACTATCAGGGGTTTCCCCCCCATACTTATCAGCTGACCTGGCCCGCGCTAGGCGATCCTACGCTGGCGGCCCGTGCAAGCGAGCTATTGAATGGCGCGGGTTTTGAAACCCGGGCCGACGCTACGCGTGGCTTCGATCATGGGGTGTTTGTTCCGCTAAAGGTGGCTTTGCCTGAGGCCGACATACCTACCGTCCAACTGAGCCTGCGCGACGATCTCGACGCTGAGGCGCATCTTGCTGCTGGTCGCGCGTTGGCGCCCTTGCGAGACGAAGGTGTTCTGATCATCGGGTCCGGCAACACCTATCACAACATGGGCAAGATGATGCGGGCGATGAGGGGCGGACCCGATGGCCCGGTGAACGGCGGCGACTTCGACCGATGGCTCACGGGTGCGGTGACCCATGAAGACCCCGGGGCGCGCCGCGCCATGCTGGCTGCTTGGGATCGGGCACCCGGCGCACGCGACGCCAATCCGCGCGAGGAACATCTAATTCCATTGCACGTCGTGGCCGGCGCCGCGCTTGCGGATCGGGGGGAAAAGACCCTCGAGGATCACGTATTGGGCGCGGTCGAAAGCGCGTTCAGATTTGGATAGGACCAGATATGTGCTTCGAACTTCCCTTGCGGCAGGGTCCGCGCCCCGAAACCACCGAGTGCGCCCCGCATGAGCAAGTGTCGCAGAACTCCTCGGCCGAGATTCACGCATTGTTCAAGCAGAAGGCCTTCGCCCTGCCCTTCGTCGAGCGTTGCCGATCGGGTATTTCGGTCCCCGGCGCCGAGGCATTAGTCCTGCCGCGGCCGCATGCCTGCGGCCCGCGCGAAGCCTTCATGATCGGACGCGAATTTGCGCATGTGCATCCCGCCTATGACGGTTCGTCGCACATGATGCTGCCGCTGGCGGCGGTTGAGGAACTCATCGCGAAGGGATGGGGCGAACAGCACCCGATGGCCTCGGCCGGATACATCCCGGCCAATGCGATCATGGCCTTTGCTCCACGCGATGAGGCAGAGGTCGATGTGATGATCAAAATCCTGACCACAAGCTGGGGTTTCGCGCGCGGCAAGCTGGCGAATCCCGCCCCCACCCAAATCCACGATTGATCGCAAGCGCGCTTGCAGAAACATCAAGATAAGAGAGATACCATGTCCAACATCCAGAACGGCCCCTTCATCGTGACCGGCGCGTCCGGACAACTTGGCCGGCAGGTGGTCGACCTGCTGGTTCAGGCAGGTGCCGGGCCGGTCATCGCGATCTCGCGCACTCCCGACAAGCTTGCCGATCTGGCGGGAAAAAGAGTCGAGGCGCGCGAGGGCGATTTCAACGACCCGGCTTCTCTTGAAGCAGCCTTCGCGGGCGGCAAGCGTCTCCTCATCATCTCCACCGACGATCTGGAGCCGGGCAAGCGGCTCGCAGCTCATTCCAATGCGATTGCTGCGGCCAAGACGGTAGGTATCGACCACATCGTCTATACCTCCTTCGCAGGCCCAGTCGCGGAAAGTCCAATCGGATTCGCTCAAGACCACGAAGGGACCGAGAAGCTGATCACGGAAAGTGGGGCGGATCATACGATCCTGCGCAACAATATGTACACCGACTTTCTGTTGATGGGCGGCCAGCAGAGCGTCGCCATGGGCACGCATTTCTCCGCCGCAGCAGATGGCAAGACCGGATATGTGACACGCGCGGATTGCGCCCGTGCCGCAGCCGCGGCGCTAATGAAAGCTACGGGAAGGGAGACCCTCGATATCACCGGGCCGGAGACGGTCAGCCAGGCCGAGGTCGCGGCGATCTTGTCCGAAATTGCGGGTAAGGAAATCCCCTATGTCGCCCTGCCCGCCGAGGATCTGGTGCAGGCGATGATCGCAAATGGACTGCCGGAGTTCATGGCGAGGGTCTTTGCCTCCTTCGACGAAGCAATCGCGCAGGGCTATCTCGATGTGGCCAGCGGCGATCTCGAATCGCTCACCGGCCAGCCCGGACAGTCGGTGGCCGATTTCCTGGCCGCTAACCGCGCGGCGCTTCTTCAGGCGCCGCAGGAACAATAATGCTGGAAAATGTCATGAGGCTTTACAACGCGAACTTCTCACCGAATGCGCTGCGTGTACGGGCGGTGGCGCACGAACTGGGCGTGGAACTCGAAATCGTCGAGGTCGACATCCGTGCCGGGGACAACCGCGCGGCGGAATTTCTTGCCCGCAATTCAAATGCAAAGGTGCCTGTTTTGGAGGACGGGAATTTCGTGCTCTGGGAGTCCCGGGCGATCTGTGCCTATCTGGCCGGGATCCGGCCCGAGGCAGGGCTCTATCCTGATGGCCTCAAGACGCGGGCCCTCGTCGATCAGTGGGCCTGGTGGCAAGCCATCCACCTAGGCCCGGCGATGCAGAAGTTGTCCTTTGAGCTGTTCCTCAAAGAGAAATTCGGCATGGGCGATCCTGATCCTACTGTGGTCGAAGCGGAACGGAAAGCCACCGATCAGTTCCTTGCCGTTCTGGAAACCGGACTCGACGATAAGGATTGGATTGCAGGCGCACTCAGCCTTGCCGACTTCTATCTGGCGACCACATTCATGTATCGCGACCAAGCGGGGATTTCGCTGGACGAATTCCCCAGAATCGCGGGCTGGATCGGCCGGCTTGAAGCGCGTGACAGCTGGCAGAAGGCCGTAGCACCGCTTCTTGCGCTCTTCGCCTGACATCGCGCTCGCCGCGATGATTGAACGATCTGCATCACGTCCGGCGATCGGCGCGCTATCAGATTTAGACATGAGCAGGAAGCGTCGCATGACAGAAATTAGCCGCAGACAGCCGCGACAACCAACCTGACAAGAGTTCCTCCGGAAGCAATGCGGCGGTTTTGGGATGTAGATGCTGTGTCTCATCCCGATCTTTAGAGTTTTCGCGCGGAGTGTATTCATCAGGTCCGATAACTCAGCATCCGTCGCGCCAATTGAGCACGTGCCGTTCGTCCAAGACAAAGACTGATCTCACGGCCTCCGCGAGCGGGATGCCGAGCACAGTGTAACCGTGCAGGACAGCTATGCGGGTGTCACTGTTCCCTTAATTCTTGGACGCTGATGTATGTGACCGTTCAGAACCGCGGGGTCATGCTGCCCTGAGCAAGGGTGGTGTAGGACTTATGAAGCTCGCAATGTTGCCCGCAATAGGCTGCTTCGGGGCTTCATATTTCGTTCGTTCACTCAAACCGCTGTCGTTCCCAGGAACAAGAAAAAACCAGACCGCCGGAGCGGTCTGGCCGTTGGCTTAGGCGGCGTCTTTGGGGCCCCAAGGGATGACAGCCTGCAGGGACAGATCGTCCTGGTTTGCGGCCTTGCCGAGGTTGGCGTTGAAGCCGTGGTCGCGGATGGTCAGCGTGTAGTAGTCGGCGCCGGTCTCCTTGTTCTGCTTCTTCCAGATGCCGCCGCACTCGACCAGCTTGCCGCGCGGGGAGCGGCCGAGGACGCGGTGCGTGGGGGCCATCGGGTTCGTGCTCGCGACGGGTTCGACCGTGATGTCGAGGTCGAAGGTCAGGGTCGAGATGGAGCCGACGCCCTTGGCGGTTTCGATGTCGGTGCTGGTGAATTTAATGCAGTTCGTGGTCATTGCTCTTCTCCTTGTTTGCATTGCAATGATGGTCACCTTGCAGCTGGCCAAGGCCCGGCCACACCGAAGGCGAAGCGTAGCGGAGAGGGGCAGGCGCCGGTCTTTTTGGCGCGCGAGGAATGACCCGTAGGGTCAGGGGAAAAAGATCGGCGACAACCTTTGTGGACGGGACGACAGCTGCGACCAGCATGTCATGCAGAGCAACACATCGGGAGAAGTGCGGTGGCCGCGAAGGACACCCAGGTGAACAGCCGATGAAACTGCCGGGGGCGGTGTCCTTTCTGCCCTCTCACCCCGAGCCGCAGCCGGACGGGTTCGCGCTTTGCCGAGCCTTGCCTAACGTGGCGCGACCGCTTGCCCGTGGTAAGTTGGTCGAGTGAGGTGCCATCTGGCTGAGCGATTTCAAGCAGACCGCCGTGGCATCTGCACCGGGCGCGGGTCATCCCGATTTCGGACCAACCCTCTTCGGCATCCCAATAGTTTGCGATTTTTTACATCGCGTCCAACACCGACCCTCTGCCAGCTTTGGCCAGAGCGATCCGGCGGTTGTCGAAACTCCTTTGCGGTCAATGATGGCAGAACAGCATGTCCGGCAAAGCGAGGACTAACACCGGCTGACACGGGAAAAACGAGACTATTGAAGCGACCCGCCCCGCCCCAGCGACCGTTACCGAATGGCCGAGATGAAGCGTTGCCACGACCATGCGACGGCTGGTCGGGCTGGCTCCGGAGGAGACGGCACGGCCAGCGGTACGTCGCAGGGAGAGGCAGCGTTTCAGCTCGGGGAGGGCGGCTGCATGCAGCCGACCGAGTAGGGCGCGGTCCTGACCAAAGGGCAGGATGATTTATGGACAACAAGCACCCACGAATTCCGTTCGCCGATTTGATGAAACTAACCCCGACTCGGAATGTAACAGATACGACCTTTGGCCTTCTTCAGCCATCCGAGTTGTCGTGCGCGTAGCTGCCATATCGCGTAGGACGCCCGTAATGCGGGCCAATGAGCCGAAAGGTCTCGATTGGCGACTCGTGATCGATGGTGTTCTCTGGAAGAGGCTATTCCGCACAGGCATCGGGAAGGATTCCTGCAACCGAGAGCAGTAGGAAGCTGCCATGAACCCGCTCATATTGCCACTGACCTACTCTCACCACGTTAATTAAACCCGCTTATCTTAGCCTACCCACTATTTAAGCGAAGCCCGTATTGCTTAAATAAAAGAGGGGCATCATAGTGAGCTATGACCGATTCAGACCCCAACCAACGCCTTGGCCGCTTTGTCGAAACCCCCGTTGCAGGAGAGACGGTCCGCGCCTTCGTACCACCTCCCCTGCCTCCAGTCCCAACAATCGACGTACTGGGGCTTCTCGACCGACTCAGCCTCGCGGAGCGCGCCTTAGGGCGGCTGGATGGCATCACGATGCTTCTGCCGCGCCAGGAACTGTTCCTCTATATGTATGTCCGCAAGGAGGCCGTACTTTCCTCACAGATCGAAGGAACGCAATCGACGCTGACAGACCTGCTGCGTTTCGAGACCGAAGCACAGGCGGGCCAGCCAATCGATGACATCCGCGAGGTCTCGAACTACGTCGATGCCATGATGTACGGGTTGGAGCGCCTCGAAGACTTGCCACTGTCCCTGAGGCTAATCCGCGAGATGCATGCGCGTTTGCTGCAAAGCGGACGTGGCGGCACCAAGGACCCCGGGGAGTTTAGGCGCTCCCAGAACTGGATCGGAGGGACACGTCCCGGTAATGCGCTGTACGTTCCACCCCCCGTCACGGAACTGGACAATTGCCTCGGCGCGTTTGAACGCTTCATGCACGACGACCAGTCCCGCCTTCCTGCTCTCATCAAGGCAGGACTGCTGCACGTCCAGTTTGAAACCATCCACCCTTTTCTCGACGGCAATGGCCGCATCGGCAGGTTGCTGGTAACATTGTACCTCTGCGTCAATGGGGTGCTGCAAAAGCCTCTCCTCTATCTGAGCTTGTTTCTTAAGACGCATCGCGCTGATTACTATCGCCTGCTCCAGGAGGTTCGTGAGCATGGTCAGTGGGAGGCTTGGCTTGACTTCTTCCTCGCTGGCGTGGCGGATACGGCAAACCAGGCATTTGATGCCGCCACGCGGATTGTTGACCTGTTTAAGGAGGATCGCGAGCGCATTTCAGCGCAAAGCGATCGCGCCGGTTCGTCACTGCGTATCCATGAACTGTTCCAGCAGCACCCCTTCCTGACCGCGAACCAACTGGTCGAGTACACCGGTCTGTCGGCTCCGACGGTGAACGCGGCCCTCGCCGACCTCCAACGCTTCGGAATTCTTGAGGAGATTACTGGGAGGAAGCGGGGGCGTGTTTTCAGCTATCGCGCCTATCTGACCATCCTCAGCGAGGGTACCGATCCGCTACCCACCACTGCCTAGAGAAAGGTGCGATGACAATTGCCATTCGACCATGAATGTCAATCGTGGCTGGGTTGCTCCCCTACAAGTTCGGGCAATGGCTCGGCGTGCCCATGACTCTCAAACTCGTTCCAATAGATCATGGCGAACTCTGCCACGGCTGGGCGTGGTCCATCGATGATGAGGACGCACTCGCCGAACAGGTTGCACGTATAGTTCTCGGCCAATATCGCCACGTCGCCAAGATCCTGAGCGGTGCGGGGGTGCCGGGACCTGCTGCCAATGCCGAGCAGGCGACTGCAGCGATCAAACAACTGACGTTGGCGGAGGGTGACGATCCTTGGCACCGTGATGGCTGGCTGTTCCAGGCGATATCGTGGATCGCCGCGCACCAGCAGCCTGCCGCTTCGCTCACCCGGATGCCTCATATTCGCAAGGCCGATGTCGCGTTTCCCTTAAATCTGAGACGAGACGCTTTCGGCAGTAACCGGCCGGTTGCTACCGCGGTGATTTGGCCTTGATGCGGGCGACGAGATCTGTGTCATCGACGAAGTCGTCGA
>NZ_JAIMID010000013.1 GCF_019966535.1 Mesobacterium pallidum
GACGAAGAGGCGCCGATCTTCCAGGTCGCGGACTACGGCCTGGTCGCGGATCTCTTCACCGCCGTCCCGGAGCTGACCGAAAAGCTGTGAGGCACGGTGGGGTGAAACCCCGCCCTACGGAAGGACGAAAGGCCCGTGCCGATGCGCGGGCCTTTTTCGTCCGGCAGGGGTCAGAATGGCCGTCGGCGCACCATCTCGGTCACTTCGCCGGTCATGGCCACCACCCCGTCCGCGCGTTTCAGGACGACACGGTCGGTGACGATACCCACGTCCGGGCGCGAGGTACTGCCGCGCAGGGCGATGGTTTCCCACTCGGCCCGCACGGTCGTTCCGATGGGGACGGGGGCTACGAAGCGCGTGTTGTTCCAGCCCAGCAGCGCCACCCCGGTGCCATCGAGATAGCCGGCCCGCACCATCAGCCCGTGCGCGATCACGAGGTTCAGCATCCCATGTGCAATCCGCCCGCCGAAAATCGACTCGGCGGCATAGGTCTCACTTGTGTGCAATTCGGCGTTGTCGCCGGTCAGGCCCGCGAAGGTCCCGACATCATGTTCGGTAATTGTCCGCGACGCCGATCGACCCTGCGCCCCGATCTCGAGGTCTTCGAACCAGTACAATCGAGCCCTGTATTCACCATCCATGGTCGCCTCCCTTGCGCGTCATGCAAAAATAGTTTGCTAGCGTACGAAAAGCAAGCGTGCAGGTGCCGACCTGAGGGCATCAAAGGCGATTCTGCTGCTGCGGGCCGGTTGCGGCCTAGACGGAACCCTCGCCCGTCCCGTATCCCTAGCCGTTCTTGCGGCGGCGCGCCTCGCTGACAATGCCCCGCCCGATGATGAGCCGCTGAATCTCGGAGGGCCCCTCGGCGCTCACCAGGGATAGGGCGTCACGGTAGAGCCGTTCGATCTCGGACCCCTTGGAATACCCGTTCGACCCGTGAATGCGGAAGGCTTCCTCGGCGATCTCGACGGCCGCATCCGAGGCATAGAGCTTTGCGATCCCGGCCGCGCGGTCCGAGCGTTCACCGCGCATCCGCGCCGCGGCCGCCGCCTCGATCAGGCACCGCGACGCCTCGATCTTCACGGCCATGTCGGCCAGCTTGAACTGGATCGCCTGGTGGTCCGCGATGGGCTGTCCGAAGGTCTCGCGGTCAAGCGCGTAGTCCACGGCCACCTCCATGCAGCGCCGCGCGACGCCAAGACAGATGGAGGAGGCTCCGATCCGCCCGGTTTCCATCGCGGCGAGCATCTGCGTGAAACCCTGGCCGACTCCCGCGCCTTCTCCGAGCACCCGCTCGGAGGGGCAGTGGTAATCGGTCAGCACCATGTCCGTCGTCTCCACCCCGCGATCGCCCATCTTGTCGATGATCTCGGGAATGTCCACGCCGGCATACGGGCTTGATCCGACCCGGGCGAACGGCTCCTTCTCGACGATGAAACAGGTCATGCCCCTGTGAGCCGGCCGCGCATCGGGATCGGACCTGGCCAATGTGAAGACCACGTTGGCCGCGAGACCGTTGGTGATCCACCGCTTGCGCCCGTTCAGGCGATATCCGCCGTCGGGCTGCGCCTCTGCGCGGGTGGTGATCGCCTGCACATCCGATCCGGCGTGCGGCTCGCTGAGCGCAAAGGCCCCGCGCAATTCGCCAGTTGCGAGACGTGGCAGAAGGGCGGCCTTCTGCGCCTCGGTTCCCGCCGTTGAGACCAGTGTACAGCAAAGCACATGGGGGTTGAGGATGCCGGCTGCCGACACCCATCCGCGCGCCAATTCTTCGATGATCCTGCCATGGGTGATCAGATCGAGCCCCAGGCCGCCATGGTCCCTGGCGATCAACGTGCCGAAGAGACCCAGCGATTTCATCTCGCGCACCGCCTCGTCGGAGATCGCGTCTTCCGAGGCAAACTCCCCCAGAAGACGCCGCTCCACGAAGGTTCGGGTTGCCTCCAGAGTACCGTGTTCGTTCATGTTGCCTCCTCCCGGCCGTGGCCGCGCAACGGTCACAATAAAGGTATGCTTGCGTACCATCACCTTTCGTATTATTCCTGTCCCGAGCGCCACATGCAAGCTGTCGGGGAGGAACTGATGGGGATCGCACTTGTCACCGGAGGTGCCAGCGGCATTGGCCGCGCCACCAGCGAGCTTCTCGCAGAGCGGGGGGATCACGTGGTGATTGCCGATCTCAGCGATGCGACCGAGGCTGTGCAGTCCATTCGCGCGGCCGGCGGCTCGGCCGAATCGGTCATGACGGACGTGTCAGACCCTGCGGATGTCGACCGCCTGATGACGCATATCCGTTCCACGCATGGACGGCTCGACGCCGCCCTGAATGCAGCCGGTTACGAGGGGCCGATCGGTGCGTTCACCGAGCGCACGGTCGATGAAATGAACCGCGTGCTGGCGATCAACGTTCTGGGCACGATGCTGTGCATGCAGGGCGAGATCGCGTTGATGTCCGGTGGCGGGTCGATCGTCAACATCGGATCGGTCGCCGGGATTCGCGGCATGAAGCGGCTCTCGCTCTATTCGGCGGCGAAACATGGGGTCATCGGGCTTACCCGCGCGGTGGCGCTGGAACAGGCCGCCCGTGGCATTCGCATCAACGCGGTATGTCCCGGCGGGATCGACACGCCGATGCTGGCGAAACTTGCGCGCTATGCCGATCCGGACCGTTCGCCCGAAGAGGTGCTTGGCGGCGCGCATCCGATGCGGCGACTGGGGCAACCGCGCGAGGTGGCGACGGTGATCGCGACGCTTCTGTCCCCAGAGGCCGGCTTTATCACCGGCACCGCCATTCCCGTGGACGGAGGGGTCACGGCGCAATAGGGCAACCTGTGCAGGGCGCGCAGATGGGAGGAGACGATGCAACTCACGAACCTGCTGCGACGCTGCCTGCAGACGAACCCGGACGGTATCGCCGTGATCGAACGCGGGGTCGGCAGGACTTGGCGCGACACCGCCGATACCATCGCCCGCGCCGGTCGGTTCCTGATTACGCAGGGGGTGGCGCCCGGCGACCGCGTGGCGGTGCTTGCCCTGAACTCCACCACCTTCTTCGACTGGCTGTTTGCCGTGCCCTGGGTCGGGGCGGCGATCGTGCCGTTGAACACCCGCTGGTCCCTGGAAGAACTTGTCCATGCCTTGCGCGATTGCGGGGCGCAGGTCCTTGCCGTCGATCACCATTTCGCGGACCTGGCTCAGGGATTGAGGCGCGAGATCCCGGGTCTGACCCTCGTCCACACCGGGCACGGGCCCTGCCCCGTGGGGATGGAGGACTATGCCGCGCAGTTGCCGGACCTTGCGCCCGCCGATGAATGGCCCGGTGGCGAGGATGCCCTTTGGGGCATTCTCTACACCGGCGGAACGACGGGCCATCCGAAAGGTGTGATGCTGAGCCACCGCAACCTCTTCATCTCGGCCATGTTCTGGATGATCGGCGGCGGGATCGGGCGCAGCACCCGCTACCTTCACATTGCCGGGTTCTTCCACATCGTCTCTACCATGCCCGTCTTTGCGGTCACGATGACGGGTGGCACACATGTCATCGAGGACAAGTTCGAACCGGTCGCCACCATGCGGGCCATCGAGCGGGAACGGACCAATTTCGCGACCTTCGTGCCCACCATGCTGTCGATGATGCTCAATCATCCCCGGTTCGGAGAGTTCGATCTGACGAGCATGGGCAGGTGCATCTATGGCGGCTCTCCGATTCCGGACATTCTTATCGAGGGGATGATCGACAATCTGCCGACCTGGGAATTCATCCAGGGCTATGGGCAAACCGAGACGACCGGCATCCTGACGACGCTGCCCTGGGCCGATCACTTCGGCGAAGGGGAGGCCAACAAGCGGACGGCAACCGGCCGACCGATTCCCGGCGTGACACTGAGGTTGGTGGACGAGACCGGGCGGGACACGCCGCTTGGCGAAACCGGTGAAATCGTCGTCCGGGGCGGAAACGTAATGCTTGGCTACTGGAACAACCCCGGTGCCACGGCCGACACGATCCGCGATGGCTGGCTCCATACCGGCGACCTGGCCCGGATGGACGCGCGCGGTTTCCTGACCATCGTCGGGCGCAGCAAGGACATGATTGTCACCGGCGGCGAGAATGTCTTTTCGACCGAGGTGGAGAATGCCGTGACACGGCATCCGGCAGTGCAGGATTGCGCGGTCTTCGGCATTCCAAGCAAGGAATGGGGCGAAAGTGTTCACGCGGTCGTCATTCTGAAGGCCGGGCACGACGCCCGCGCCGAAGACATCATGGCGTTCTGCCGCGACAGGATTGCCGGGTACAAATGCCCCCGCAGCCTGTCCTTCACCGACGCGTTCCCGATGTCTGCCGCCGGCAAGGTGCAAAAGGGCGTTCTGCGCGCGCCCTATTGGCAGGGACACGAAAAGCAGGTTGGGTGATCGCGTACGCGCGCCCAAGGTGAATTCCGCTTACCAGAGGGTCAATGGCCCCTTGCCCCACAATAGAGCGATGAATTGCACGCTGTCCCTCTCGAAAAATCTTGACTGGTGAGTGACCCTCATAATACGCTAGATTATGATTAGCTACATTGGTTTTGTCGTCGGAGGACTGGGACGGCACGCCGGTGTTCAATGTCAGGGAGGACATCATGAAGAACTTCGAGACACTCGGAAAGACTCTCGCCCTCGGCGCGCTCGCCGTCGGCATGAGCACCGTTTCGGCCTTTGCCAAGGACGTGACGATCCGCTATTCCAACTGGCTGCCTTCGGGCTATTACCTGCATGACAAGGTGTTCCTGCCGTTCATGGAAGAGGTCGAGCAGGTCACCGAGGGCCGCGTGACGTTCGAGATCGCGCCCAAGTTCATCGGCTCGGTCGTTGGATCCTACGACGTGGTCGTGGACGGGCTGGCCGATGCCGCCGTGATCGTGCCGTCCTACACCACCGGCCGCTTCGTTCCTGCCGAAGGCGTGGAACTGCCCTGGCTCGGCGACGACTTCATGGGGCGCTCGGTCGCCAGCTGGCGCGCCTACGAGAACTTCATGAAGCCGGCCGGGGTCTTTGGCGACGTCAAGGTTCTGGCCTATATCGGCACGCCGACGGCACATATCTTTACCAAGGACAGGGCCATCGGGTCGGTCGAGGATCTGTCGGGCGTCAAGCTCCGCAGCCCGGGCCAGATGGGTGGCCAGTTCATCGAGATGGTCGGCGCCTCGCCCGTGTCCAAGCCGATCTCGGAGGTGTACGAACTGATGTCCGGCGGTGTGATCGACGGGATCGTGACCAATGCCTCGGCGATCGCCGGGTTCAAGCTCGACGAGGTGGCGAACGAATATTACCACGTCACCGGCGGGATCGTGCAGACCGTGACGATGGTCGCGATGAACCTTGACACCTGGAACAGCATCAGCCCCGAGGACCAGGCCGCGATCGACGCCATCGCGGGCGAGGCGATCTCGCGCACGGCGGGAACCCAGAACAGGATCGCCGAAGAGACCGCGATGGCCAAGCTGGCAGAATCCGGCATCGAGCCGATCTACCTCTCGGACGACATGCTTGCCCGCATGAAGGACATGACGGCGCCGATCACCGCGGACTGGATTGCCCGCGCCAAGGAGGCCGGGCTCGACGATCCGCAGGCCATGCTGGACGCCTATGCCAAGGACTACGCCGAAACCAGCAGCGGCAGCTGAGCCACTGCCAGGTAATCTGCTGCGCGGCTCCGCTGCGGGCCGCGCAGCATGCGATGCTCCGAAAGAACGGGGCAGGCATGCGAATGATCCAACAAGGGCAGTGCGATGCGCAAATTTTCAGAACAGGCGCTCGAGGCATTGTCGGCCGCAGCGCTGGTTTTCCTGATGCTTCTGGTCGTGGTCGATGTCGGGATGCGCGACTTTCTGCACCGTCCGCTTCTGGCCGGGACCGAGCTGACCGAACTCGCCATGGGGTTCATGGCCTTCGCGGCGGTGCCGCTGCTGACGCTGCGCGGCAAGCACATCAATGTCGAACTCTTCCGGACTGCGCCGGGCACGCTGGCAAACAGCCTGCAACGGATCGTCGAGAACGGGATCGGCCTGGTGATCTACGGTGTGATGATCGCGCAGATCAAGGTCTTTGCCGACCGCACGGCGCGCTCTGGCGAAAACCTGTCCGAACTCGGCCTGGGCATGACCTGGGTCTGGTGGGGCATGTTCGTGTTTACCGTCCTGCTTCTGCTCGCATGCCTTGTCGTCATCGTTGACGAAATCATCGCCATCGCGCGCCGCGGCCGGGGGGTGGCCCGATGATCGCCGCGCTTGCCGCGTTCGGCGCGGCCCTCATCCTGATCCTCGCCCGCATCCCGATCGCGCTTGGCCTTGGCATCGTCGGCTTTATCGGGCTGTATGCCGAACTGGGCTGGCGCCCGGCACGCACGGTCGCGGGCCTCGCCATCGAAGGGTCGACGATGGCCTATTCGCTGTCGGTCCTGCCACTTTTCGTCCTGATGGGCAGCCTCGTCGCGGGCGCGGGCATCTCGGGCAAGCTCTTCACCACCGCGCAGGCGTTCCTGGGCCACCGCAAGGGCGGGCTGGCAAACGCCACGATCGTGGCCTGCGGCGGGTTCGGCGCGATCTGCGGGTCGAGCGTCGCGACGGCGGCAACCATGTCGCGCATCGCGATTCCCTCGATGCGCAAGTACGGCTACCGCGATTCCCTCACCGCCGGGACGCTGGCCGCGGGCGGCACGCTGGGCATCCTGATTCCGCCAAGCGTCGTCATGATCGTCTACGCGGTCGCGACCCAGTCCCATATCGGCAAGCTCTTTGCGGCCGGCGTGATCCCCGGCGTGATCGGCGTGCTGGGCTACATGGCGGCGATCCGCTGGAGCGTCTGGCGCGACCCGGAGGCTCACGCGGACACACCGCGCGTCAGCTGGGGCGAACGGATGCGCGCGCTGAAATCGGTCTGGCAGGTGGTGCTGCTGTTCGGCCTCGTGATGGGCGGCATCTACTCGGGCTTTTTCACCGCGACCGAAGCGGCCGGGATCGGCGCGTTCGGCGCGTTGCTTCTGGCCATCTTCAGCAAGGGGCTGGGGTGGCGCGGCATCTGGCAGATCGTCGTGGACAGCGCACTGGTTTCGACGAGCATGTTCTTCATCCTCTTCGGCGCTTCGATCTTTGTCGAATTCATCAACCTGACCGGCATCCATACCTACCTCAATGACCTGGTGACCAATTCGGGCATGGCGCCGATCACGATCATCTTCGTCATGGTCGGGATCTACATTCTGCTGGGATGTTTCCTCGAGAGTATCTCGATGATCCTGATCACCATCCCGGTCTTCTTCCCGATCGTCACCGCGCTGGGGTTCGACCCGATCTGGTTCGGCCTGATCGTGGTGGTCGCCTGCGAGATCGGACTCATCACACCTCCGATCGGGATCAACCTGTTCGTCATCCAGACGATGCAGCCCGACATCCGCATCCAGACGGTGTTCCGGGGCGTGGTGCCGTTCATCATCGCGGACATCATTCGCGTCTCGCTTCTGATCCTGGCCCCGGCCCTGGTGCTCTGGCTCCCGAACCTGCTGTTCTGACGGACACGCGGAAAGAGCGGCCCGAAGGCCGCTCTTTCCTGCAGTCCAATCCTGTCGTCGGGGGCGGTGCTCGCTAGCCTTGGGTCATCGCGATATCCATGCCCCGTGCGGCATAGGCGATGGCCAGCTTGCGGCCCACTGCGGCACTGTCGGGCAGGGTGGAGTTTCCCTGTTCGCCACGCACCGCGACGCCGGCCGACCCGACCGCCCCGCGGAACATCGCGAAGACCCGGTGCACATCGCCCATGCGCTCGTCCGATCCGGCTGCGGCATAATAGGTCTCGAGGTAGTCCGCCTCGGCCGGGATTCCCAGCGCCTCCAGGTCCAGCCCGACAAGGCCGCCGTTCTCGTCCGGCGCCATGTACCAGGCCTGCGTGTTGAACGCGGCATCCACAAGCGGATGGCCCAGCGTCGACAGCTCCCAGTCCAGCACGCCGATCACGCGCGGTTCGGTCGGGTGGAACATCAGGTTCCCGATCCGGCAGTCTCCGTGGCACAAGGCCAGGGTCTCGCTGTCGGGAATGCGCGGCTCAAGCCATGCGATCAGCCGGTCGATATCGGGGATGTCATCGGGCCCCTTGCTGTAGTGCTGCCAGAGCTGTGACCAGCGGCCAAGTTGCCGGCGGAAGAAGTTGCCTTCGCGCCCGTAGTCGGCCAGGCCCGCGCTCGCGATGTCCAGGCGGTGAATCCGGCCCATCACCTCCGCCATGCTGGCAAAAAGCGCGCCGCGTTCCCCGGGGTCGAGGCCCGGCGTCGCGTAGGTTTCGAACACCCGCCCCTCAAGCCATTCCATCAGGTAGAACGGCGTGCCAAGCAGGCTGTCGTCCTCGTGGTAGTGATAGAGCTCGGGCACCGGAACGTCCGTTTGCGCCAGCGCCCCCATCACCCGGTATTCCCGGTCGATGGCATGGGCGGATTTGGCAAGCTGGCCCCGAGGCTTCTTGCGCAGCACCGCCCGCCAGTCGTCCGCGGTCACGAAATAGGTCGGGTTGGACATCCCGCCCTGGGTCGGCTTGATGGTCAGTTCGACCACGGGCCGACCGAGGAAGTCCGAAAGGAACCGGCGCAGCGCCTCGGGATCGAAGTCGAGCGCTTCGGTCATGACGCCCCGCGCCCGAACCCGAAGAGCTTGTGCGCGATCCGACGTTTCTGCACCTCTTCCGACCCTTCGGTGATCTTGTAGCGCCGGTGGTGGCGATAGATGTGTTCGAACGGCTTGTGCCGGGAATACCCGAGCCCGCCATGCACCTGCATCGCGAAATCGGCGGCGCGGCAGACCAGGTTGTTGGCCATGAAGTTGCAGATCGACACCTCGTCGGTGATCTCTGCGGGTGGCTGGCGGTCCATCTTCCAGGCGGTGCGGAAGATGTAGGTCCGCGCCAGCTCGCATTCTGCGTAAAGCTCGGCCAGCGGGAACTGGATCGCCTGACGCGTGGCAAGGCTGTCGCCGAACAGGACCCGCTCCTTGGCGTATTTCACCGCTTCGGCGATGCAGTAGCGCGCGGCCCCCGCGCTGCCCGCCGCCTGCCGGATGCGGTTCTCGTGGATGAACATCATCGCGATCTCGAGGCCCCGCCCTTCTTCGTGCAGGATGGCGCTGTCCGGCACCCGGCAATCGACCAGGTCCACGTCGGCGTGGTCTGTCGGCATGTTGAAGGTCCAGAGGTTGCGCACCCAGTTGTGACCGGGCGTGTCGGTGGGCACGATGAAGGCCGTGATGCCCTTGCTCTCTCCATCCTTGCCGCTGGTGCGTGCGAACACGAGATTGGAATGCGCGCGACCGACCTGGCTGTTCCAGCGCTTCTGACCGTTGATGACCCAGTGGTCGCCGTCCCGGACCGCCCGTGTTTCCATCCAGGTTGCGTCAGAGCCGTGGCCGGGTTCGGTCAGGGCGAACGACAGGTGCTTGGTCCCCGTGATGATCCCTTCGATGAACGACTTCTGCTCTTCGCTGCCGTAGCGCGCGATGGCGGGCACGATGGGGAAGTTGCCGACGATCGAATTCTCGTCCTGCAGGTCGTTGTGCAATCCCAGCCCCCGAGCCGCGAGATGCTCGCGCACGGCCGCGTTCATCAGGTTGCCGGCGGCCTGGCCACCACAGTTTTCCGGCAGGCAGAGACGAAGATGCCCGGCCTTGTCGGCACGTCGCTCCATCTCGGACAGCAGGTCGCGCCATGCCTGGGCGGGCGCTCCGTCCTGCTCCCAGTCGGTGCGCGAATATTCGCGCCGATGATCGAAGAACTGCGGATTCGCCTCCTCCAGAGGTTTGATTTCGGCCTCGATGAAGGCATCGAGCTCGGCGAGCTTGTCGGTAATCGTCTTGGGCAGGTCGAAATCCATGCCGTCTCCTCCACTTGTGCTCCGGACCGCGTCATCAGTGATGGCGGCGGGCCAGCTTTCCTCTCGAGGCAAGTTTACCGTAAGGAAGCACAAAGTAAACTAGCGTTCTAATTTTTTGGCGGTGAGGACCCGGTCGAGGTGAAATGGTCTCACTTCGGGCAGGATACCGTGCGCTTGATTAAAGTAAACTAGCGTTCTAACTTGGATGAGCAGGGATCACTTCGGCGCAGCCGGATGCCGGAGGGCTCGCATCGGGAGGGGAGGCCCGTGCGATGGACGACTACCGCCAAAGAACGCTCGACACTTCATACTGGCCTGCCTGGGACGGCCCGCCGCTTCGGGTCACGACGCTGGGTGACGCGTTGCGCGACATGGCCAGGCAGGCGCCTGACCGGCTCGCACTGGTCGAGGAGCTTGCAGAAGGCGATGGCCGCAGCTGGACCTACGCCAAGCTGGCCGCCGACGCCCAGGCCTGTGCCCAGGCGCTTCTTGTCCGGTTCAAACCGGGAGAGCGTGTCGCGTTCTGGGCGCACAACCTGCCCGAATGGATCGTCGGTCTTTACGGCTGCGCCATGGCTGGAATCACGCTGGTCACGGTGAACCCGGCTTACAAGGCGCGTGAACTGGCCTATGTCCTGGGCAAGTCGCAGGCGGCCGGGCTGTTCGTGAACACCGACTACCGCGGACATGACCTTGTCGCCACGGCCCGCGCCGTCGCCAAGGACCTTCCGGCGCTGCGCGAAATCATCCCGCTCGATACCTTCTCCGCCTTCCTGCGCGAAGGGCAGGGGGGCGCCTTGCCCGATGTGGCGCCGACCGATCCCGCCGTCATCATGTTCACTTCGGGCACGACGGGCGCGCAGAAAGGGGTGATCTTCACCCACATGGGTGTCGCGAACATGGCGCGCTACACCCAGGCGCGCGCCGGCCTCGAGGAAGGGGGCGTGTTCGTGAACGCCATGCCCATGTTCCACATCGGATCGATGGGTCACGCGGGAATCGGCACCGTGATGCTGGGCGCGACTCACGTGTTGGTCCCGGAATGGAATCCCGTTGCCTTCATGCGCGCGGTCGAACGGCACGGCGGGACCTATTCGTTGCTTGTCCCGGTGATGATCGAGCAGCTGCTCGCGCATCCGGATCGCGAGTCGTACAACCTGTCCACGCTCAAGAGCCTGACCTCCGGCGCTTCCGTCGTCGAAGCGCAGCTCATCCGGCGGATCTGGAGCAGTCTCGGCGCCACGATATCGAACATCTACGGCCAGACCGAGATGCATGGCAGCATCACCGGAACGCATCCGGACGACTCGCCCGAGGACGCCGAACGCACGATCGGGCAACCTTTGCCGCATGTCGAATTGCGGGTGGCAGACCCCACGACAGGAGAAACGGTGCCCCTGAACACCCAGGGCGAGATCCAGTCGCGCGGCTACCAGAACATGATCGCCTATTTCGACATGGCCGAGGAAACGGCGGCGACCATCACGCCCGAGGGATGGCTGCGGTCCGGCGACCTTGGCGAGATGGACGCGCGCGGCTTCTTCAAGATCACGGGGCGGATCAAGGACATGATCATTCGCGGCGGCGAGAACATCTACCCGCGTGAGGTGGAAGAGGTGCTGATGGAAGCGGGTGGCCTGGCGACCGCAGCCGTGATCGGCATCTTCCACCCCGAATGGGGCGAGGAAGTGGGGGCCGTCCTGCAGCCCATGCCGGGTGTGACGCCGGACCCGGACGCTCTCTTTGCGCGATGCCGTGCCGAGCTGGCGCACTACAAGGCGCCGCGCCTTTGGTACGTGGTTGACCAGATGCCCATGACCGAAACCGGCAAGCTTCAGAAGTTCCGCCTTGTCGACGAGATCGCCTCGGGGCGTATCGCGCTGGTCAAGAGAACCTGAAATGAGTGACGCTTACCAAGATTATGGAAAGCTCTGCGGCAGCTCCTTCTGTGTCCTTAATTACATTGCCTCAAAATACTGTTTGACTGATGAGTGAAACTTAGTACGCTAGTGTTCTATATGGAGGGGGAGGGTGATATGCGCGATTGTCTCGCAAGGATGGAAGTGGCGGTATCCGCGCCCTTGACCTATGCCGCGCGGCTCAAGGAAAAGACCGGCAGGCCGGTGATCGGCATCCTCCCGATGCACTTTCCGGCAGAGCTTGCGCATGCGGCCGGGGCGATCCCGACACTCATTCAGGACGACCCCGAGCCGATCACGGTCGGCCAGTCGAGCGTGTTCAACTTCTACTGCGGCTACAACCGGTCGCTGACCGATCAGTTGTTGAGGGGCGCCTTTGACGGGCTGGACGCCATCCTCTTCGGTGATCACTGCGTGCAGCTGCTGGGCACGGCCGACGTGATTCGGGCCGAGCGGCCCGACCTGCCGATCCTGTTCAACCAGCTCTGCACCACGCTTGATGCCGGATGGGCCGCCCGCGAAACCCGCGGCACGTTCTCCCAGCTCTGGCAGGAACTCGAGGCCCTGACCGGACAGAGGATCACGACCGAGGCCGCCCGTGACTCGATCCGCATCTACAACCACAACCGGGCCCAGATCCGCGAGCTTTACGCATTGCGCCAGGCCGGGGCCATCGCCCTGTCCGCCCGTGACATGCAAACCGTGGTGAAATCGAGCATGGTGATGGACAAGTCCGAACACATCGCGCTGATGGATGGGATCTTTGCCGGCCTGCCCTCCGGCCCGGCTCAGGGCCTGCCGATCTACCTGTCGGGCCATATGTGTCACGCCCCCAAGCCCGCAATTCTCGACCTGATCGAAAGCTGCGGCGCCCATGTGGTGGGCGACGACCTGTTTACCGGCTGGCGCTACATCCATGCCGACATGGACGAAAGCGCCGACCCCGTGGAGGCGATGACGCGCTGGTACCTCGACAAGAACCGCCGCGTGCCCTGCCCGACGCGGGCCACGCGAGGCGGAGACTGGGAAACCTATCTGCTGGAGCGGATCGAATCGACCCGTGCACGGGGCCTGATCATCCTCATGGTCAAGTTCTGCGAGCCGCACATGTATTTCTATCCCGAGATCAAGGACGCCTTCGACGCGCGCGGTGTCCCCCATCTCCTGATCGAGACCGAGCACGACGACATGCCTCTCGAGGCGCTCAAGACGCGCGTGGAAACCTTTGTCGAGGTCGCCGGGCGCAAGGCCGCCCTGACCACCGCATGAAAGGAAATGACATGTCACCAGACACACTGACCGCTCAGACCAGGCCCATCTTCGGCAATGGCGAAAAGGCCAACAAGCTCGCCGCGACGAAATTCGGCGGCAAGCTTGTCTCGGAATACTGGGAGGGGGTCTTTCGCGCCAAGGAAGAGGGCAAGACCGTCGTCTGGTACAACGGCACCTATATTCCTCCGTTCTTCCATGCCCATGACCTTGTCTGGGTTCATGGTGAGGCATGGGCCGCGATGCTGGCGGCCCGGCATCGCGAGATCGGCGCGCAGGCGCGCGGGGACGCACGCGGCTACGACCGCGAATTGTGTTCCTATGCCCGCACGCATATCGGCCAGATGCTGATCGAGATGGACAAGCTGAAATCCGGCACCTCCGACCTCGACCCCGACGATCCGCGGATCGAGACGATGCTCAAGCTGCCGGCGCCGGACATGATCGTGAACGCCTATCCCTACTGCTCGTCCGGGCAGCAATGGGACGACATCACCTACCGGATGTTCGGCAAGAAGGTCCCGATGTTCACCATTCAGATCCCGCTGCTCTGGGGCGGACGGCCCGACGCGGGATACATGCAGGGCGAGGAATGGGAGCAGCGGTCGGACTACGTGGCCGAGCAGCTGATGGCCCTCACCGACTTCCTGGCCGAACACACCGGGCGGCCCTTCGATTTCGATCGGCTGTCCGACTCGATGTCCTACGTCAAGCGCGCTGCGGAACTGCGGCTCGAGGCGATGGACCTTTGCACTGCCACGCCGTCACCGGCCAGTTTCTTCGACTGGATCGTCTCCATCGCCCCGGTCAATTTCCTGCCGGGCGACCAGAACCTCGTCACCTATTTCGAGGGGGTCAAGGCCGAGATCGAGACGCGCATCGCCAATGGCGAAGGCGCGGTGAAGGACGAGAAGTATCGCCTGTTCTTCGACGGGATGATGAACTGGAACAAGGTCGGCTGGCTGGCGGACAAGTTTGCCTCGGTCAATGCCTGCGTGGTGGCGGGCCGCTATACCCACATGTCGTTCTGGCAGGAGCCGCAGCTGATCGACCTCGAGAACCCGGTGCGCGGCATGGCCCAGAACTACCTGATCTGCCCGAACAACCACGGCGCCCCGATCATGATCGGCGAGATCGAAAAGCTTTGCGACAAGTTCGATATCGACGGCGTGGTCTGCCATGCCAGCCGCACCTGCCGCGGGATGACGAATTCGCAGTTCCTGATCGCCGGATCGGCAAAGAAATACGGGCGACAGGCGATGTTCTTCGAAGGCGACGTGGCCGACGAGAGCTTTTACAAGGACGAGCTTCTGAACGTGCGCCTCGAGGCGATGATCGAAGCCATCGACGCAAGGAAGCGGGCCGCCTGAGATGGGCCGCAAGGGAGGACAAGATGAGCGACACACAGGCCCCAGGGGCATTTCCGATCACCGAGGCGCGGGTTCTTATCGCCGGCGGCACGGCGGGCGTGGGCTATGCCAGCGCACGCAAGCTCGCGTCGCTGGGCGCGCCGCAGATCACGCTGAACGGCCGCAATCCCGAACGTGGCGAAGCGGCCCGTGCGCGCCTGCAGGAGGAGTTCCCGGACTGCAAGGTCCACTACCAATCGGCAGACGTGGCGGACACGCAGGCAGTGGTGAACATGGTCAAGTCGACCGAAGAGGCGATGGGCGGCATCGACGTGCTGCTCATCTCGACCACCACGAGCCATCCCTATCCCGAGCTGTTCCACAATATCGACATCAACGACATCCAGTCGATGACCACGTCGCACATCCTGCCTTATTTCCTGCTGGCCCGCGCGGTCCATGACGGGATGAAGGCCCGCAATCGCGGCGCGATCATCAACATCGCCTCGGACGCGGGCAAGGCCGCGACACCGGGCGAGACGATCATCGGCGGCCTGATGGCCGGGATCATGATGTTCACCAGGACGCTGGCGATGGAGCTCAAGCGCTCCCATATCCGGGTGAACTGCATCACGCCCTCGATCATCGAGGACACCGACCTGCATGACGTCGTCATGGCGCGCGAATTCCCCCAGAAGCTGTTTTCCAAGGCCAAGAAGATGGCCAGCCTCGGCGTCGTCACCGCGGGCGAAATGGCCGAGCTGGTCGCGTTCCTTGCCGGGCCGGAGACGGCCAAGATGACCGGCCAGACCATCAGCCTCAACGGGGGGATCTCGGCAGCATGAGCTACACCTCTGTCTTTGCGCCCGGCCTCTTCGAGGGCCAGACCATCATCGTGACCGGCGGCGGGTCCGGCCTTGGCCGCTGCACCGCGCATGAGCTGGCCTACCTGGGCGCGCAGGTCGTCATTGTCGGGCGCAATCCCGACAAGCTTGATACCGTGGTCGGCGAGATCAACGAGGATGGCGGCAAGGTCGTCGCCATGCCCTGCGACATCCGTGACGAAACGCAGGTAATCGCGGTCATCGACCGCACGCTCGAGCAATTCGGCGCGCTGCACGGTCTCGTCAACAACGCGGGCGGCCAGTACCGGGCCGAGATGAAGACCCTGTCCACCAAGGGCTTCGAGGCGGTCGTCCGCAACAACTTGACCGGCGGCTTCATCTTCATGCGCGAGGCCTACACGCGCTGGATGGAGGAGCATGGCGGGGCCATCGTGAACATCACCGCCGACATGTGGCACGGCTGGCCCGAGTTCGCACATTCCGGCGCGGCGCGCGGCGGCATGCACACGCTGACCCAGACCGCCGCCTGCGAATGGGCCCATTCCGGGGTCCGGGTGAACAGCGTGGCGCCGGGCGGCATCGCCTCGTCGGGGTTCGACCAGTACGAGCCGCACATCACCAAGCGGCTGCTGGAATATGCCGACAAGGTCCCGTTGCCCCGCTACGGCACCGAGGCCGAGATCTCGGCCGCGATCGTGTTCCTGCTGTCGCCCGCGGCGGCCTACATCACCGGCACCTGCCTGCGGGTGGACGGCGGGGCGCCGAACGCACGCCAGACATGGACCGCCGATTACGAGCCGAAGAACATCCCCGAGTTCAACGGCTTTCACCGGTCTGTCATGCCGGAGGTGCTCAAGCGGCGAGACAAGACCTGACACCACGGCACGGGGGGCAAATGGGAGGAGAGACCATGACGCAAGCGCCATTCACGGAGAGTTATTTTCCGAAGTACGAAACCGGACCGCTGATCGAGAGCACGCTTGGCGACATGATGCTCAGGAACGCGGCCGAAGTGCCCGATCGCCTCGCACTGGTCGAGGGGATCGCCGATCCCGCCGCGCGCCGGCGCTGGACCTTTGCCGAGCTGGCCCATGATGCCCAGATGCTCGCCCGCGCCTTGCTCGAGCAGTTCGAGCCGGGAGACCGGATCGGTCTGCTTGCCCCGGAAACCCCGGAATGGGTGCTGTTCCAGCAGGCGCTGAGCTTTGCCGGCCTCGTGAACGTGCCGATCAACCCGGCATATACCGCGCGCGAGGTGGAATTCGTTCTCGCGACATCCGAAGCCGCCGGCGTGATCCATGCGGACGAGTCGCGCGGCAAGAACCTGGCCGCCATCGTCGAGACGGTGATGGACCGGCTGGATCACCTGCACACCGCGATCAACGTCGCCGAGATGGGCGCGATGATCTCGGGGGCCGACCCGGACCGGGCGCTGCCGGATCTGGACCCGGGCGACATGCTGCAGATCCAGTACACCTCGGGCACCACAGGGTTTCCCAAGGGCGCCTGCCTGCACCACCGGGGCGTCATCAACGCCGCGCATTTCATCGTCGAACGGGCCGACTTCCCGGTCGGCGGCATCTGGCTGAACACCATGCCGATGTTCCATGTCGGTGGCTCGATCGTGTCCGAGATCGGCGTCTATTCCCGGCAGGGGACCTTCATCCTCATGCCCGCCTTCGATCCGGCGCTGTTCCTGCAACTGATCGAAGAGGAAGGGGTGCAAAGCTCGCTGATCGTGCCCACCATGATCCTCGCGCTGCTGAACCATCCGGATTTCAAGACGCGCGACATGTCCACCTTCAACTCGATCCTGTCGGGCGCCGCGGCCGTGCCCGAGGCGCTGGTGAAGCGCGCCAAGGCCGAGTTCGGCGTGCAGTTCGCGATCATGTATGGCCAGACGGAATCGAACGGACCCTTCCTCGAGACCTTCACGAGCGACAGCGATGAGCTGCAGGCGACGACCATCGGCCGCCCGATCCCGCATGTCGAGGTGAAGGTGGTCGATCCGGTCACGCATGAGACCTTGCCGGTCGGTGCGATCGGCGAATGGTGGGTGCGCGGCTTCAACACGATGCTCGGGTACTACAACAAGCCCGAAGAGACCGCTGCCGCGCTCACGCCCGACGGGTGGCTGCGCACGGGCGACCTCGGGGCGATGGATGCGCAGGGGTATTTCCGGATCACGGGCCGGCTGAAGGAAATGATCATCCGCGGCGGCATGAACCTTTATCCGGCCGAGATCGAGAACGTGATCTTCGAACACGAGGCCGTGGGGCAGGTCGCGGTGATCGGCCTGCCGGACGAGACATGGGGCGAAACGGTCTGCGCCGTGGTCCAGGCCAAGGACATCGCCGCGCCGCCCGATTGCGCGGCACTCTGGAGCTACTGTCGCACGCGCCTGTCGCCGCAGAAGACACCCGAGCACTGGATCTTTGTCGAGCAGTTTCCGATGACGCCGACCGGCAAGATCCAGAAGAACGTGTTGCTCGAGATGTGCGCCGACGGCCGTCTTGCTCCGGCGGCCTGGAGCCGGCCGCAGCGGGATTCCCAGATCGCCTGAGACCGCGCAGCACTGCCGTCCAGCGAAACCAGGGCCGCCGTAGCTTACGGCGGCCTTTCTCGTGCCGGTGTCGGAAAGAAAACGGACCTGCGCCAAGGGGAGGCACAGGTCCGGCTGGTCGATCGGGAAGGGTACGGGAACCCCGCCGTCGACCGGGCTTCGGCGTCGGGATCGCGCCTAGTGCACCATCTCGGTGATGATCTGCACGATCTCGACGTAGCTCTTGAACAGGTAGTAGGTGACCACCAGCACCGGGACAGCCGGCAGAAGGGACCACCAGACAAGCGCCCCCCAGGCCTGCCAGATAAAAAGAAAGGTCGCGCCGAATGCCATGATCGCGGCCCCCCTGCGTCCAAGCTTGAGGATCAGACGAAGTGCTGGAAACCGATCCATCCGGCGGCCGTCCTCAGAGGTTGTCCTGCAGGGTGCTCAGGATGGACTTCAGCCCGCCCTTGCGCGGGGCCGGCTTTGCCTCGGCCGGGTCCACCACGAGCTCGGGCGTCCCCCGGCATCCCGGAATGCAGGCCTTGTCCTGGGCCATCTGGTCCTCGTGGGCCATGTCCTCCTCTTCCGAGATCACGTAGGCCGTTTGCTTTCGGTAATCATCGAGGCCCAGCAGGGCGGCGCCAAGCGCGCCGGCGATTTGCGGTTTGTGCGGCAGGTGCAGGGGCATGCCAAGGGCGTCCTGAATGTACTTCACCGCCGCCGGATTCTTGGCCACGCCGCCGGTCATCACGACCGGCCCGTTCTTGCCCACGCGGCCCACCAGGCCCAGCGTTCGGGCGGCGATGGCAGCATGCACGGCACCCAGCACGTCGGTCTTCGCGTAGCCTTCGGCCAGAAGCGAGATCACCTCGGTCTCTGCGAAGGTGGCGCACATCGACGAGATCTTGAGCTTTTCCTTGGCCTCCAGCGCCGTATCGCCCAGGCTTTCGAGGTCGATTTCGACCGCGCGGGCCAGCACCTCGAGGAATTTGCCCGTGCCGGCCGCGCATCGGTCGTTCATTGCGAATTGCGCGACGAGCCCGTTCGAATCCACGGAAATGACCTTGGAATCCTGGCCGCCGATGTCGATCACCAGCCGCGCCCCCGGTACCATGGCCACGGCACCGCGCGCATGGCAGGTGATCTCGGTATAGTTCTTGTCGGCCTCGTCCAGCATCCGGCGGCCGTAGCCGGTGGACACGGTGCGTCCCATGTCCGCCTGCTCTAGGCCTGCCTTGTCCAGCGTGTCCCGGATCGCGGCCTTCACGCCTTCGCCGGACACCGCGCCCATATGGGCCACGCTGTCGGCGACGATGTTACCTTTCATGTCGAGGATCACGCACTTGGCCGTGGTCGACCCGAAGTCGATCCCCATTACATGGCGTTTCATGATGACGCTCCTTTCTGCCCGCCTCAGGCGACAACCGACATGCGGCGGGATTCGATCGCTTCGAGCATCGCTTCCACGCGGCTGTTGAGGACTTCGTCCTTGTAGAAGCTTTCGTCGGTCACATCGCCCTCGAACATCGAGGACGGAATGCCCAATTCGCGCTGCGCGGTCTCGGCGATCATGAATTGCGGGTTGGTGAAGGCGCGGCAGGTCCGCGAGGCATGGATCACCATGCCATCCACCTCGAACTTGCGGCACAGGTCCATGATCAGCTTGATCAGGATCGGCGAGGCGTGGTTGTTCGGGCAGATCAGGTAGTTCTGCGCCATGCCCCGCACGGGATCGTTCGGATTGATCAGCCCCGGCTCCTGCCAGAACGCCATGTGGGTGTAGCGCCCGGCAATGACCGCCGCATCGTAATTGGCGAACTTGTTGGCCAGCCAGCCGACCTTGTTCCAGTTCATGATACCGTCAAAGAACAGCCGGTACTTTTCATCCGGAACGCAGCCTTCGCCGGCGGCGACACGGGCTTTGACCTCGTCCAGCACGGTTTCGAAGTAGTTCTTCACCCCGGCGACCGGCAGGTTGTTGATCGGCGCGATCGACACGACCCAGTCGAAGAAGCTGGCAGGTGCGGGCTGGGCGGTGCACAGTTCCATCGCCTCGAGCCGCAGCTCCGAGGCGCGCTTGATGTCGGCCATCATCTCGTACAGCCGGTCCCAGGGATAGGGCTTGCCGGTCTGTTCCTCGATGAATTTCACCATGTCGTTGAGCTGGCGCGTGACGTAGTCCGACGTCTCTTCCCATTCCTGGCCCTTGAGATAGCCGGCATCCGGCTTGGACCCCCAGATCCACGGCAGCGACACGTTGAAGATCGGGACCTTCTTGCCGAACACGCGGCTGGTCATCTCGTCCCACTGCTGCCCGGTCGAGCAATAGGCATAGGCCGAGATGATCATGTCGGGCGCCGGGAGCTTCCACGTCAGGTCGTCGTCATCCGGCACGGCGCCGGTGTCGTCACCGCGCAGGCGCTGGTTCGAAACGGCGCAGCCCAGGTGCGTGCGGGCATAGGAACAAAGCTCGCGCATGTAGCCGCGCTCTTCCGCGACCTGCTGCGCCTTCACCTCCTGGTGACGGGCGGCCAGCATGGCCGAATAGGCTTCGCCATGGACCCAGCAGATGTCGGCGGCCTCGAGGAACGGGTTGATCGCCGATCCTTCGTACCAGCAGATCAGCTTGCCCTCTTCCTTGGCGCGCCAGACCATTTCCCAGTAATCGTTCACGAGCTTGCCCGCGATGCGGGTTGCGCTCAGCTTGTTGGCTTTCTTGCCCGGCATCGGGTTGGTGGCGATGTTCATGGCTGTCCTTTCCCCGCGCTCAGGCGGCTTCGCGGCGTTTGACGATTTCGACGAAGGTCTCGACGCGGGTCTTCAGACCTTCCATCGCCATGCCCTCGTGTTCGGTTTCGATCAGCAGGTGCGGCACGCCCGCCCCTTCGAAGGCTTCCTTGACCTCGGGGTAGTAATACATGTGCGGCTCGCAGAACTTGGCCATGAGCACGATCATCCCGTCCGCCTTTTCCTCGCGCATCGCGTCGAGAAGGTAGGCCTCCCAGTCCACATTGTTCTGCACGCGGGTGGGGCAGGGGACGCCCGTGTTGCGGTCCATGTACCAGCGCGCCAGGCCGGCGACCGGGTCGCCTGTTTCCGGCACGTCGGTCGAAATGTAGCGGAACCCGTGATAGAGGTCGTCCCCCACGACGGTGACGCCGCAGCTTTCGATCATGTTCAAAAGCTCGGGCTTCGGTGCCTGGCAGAAATGGCCCGACAGGTGCAGCCGGACATTGCGGTCCGCCGCCGGCGCGTCTGTGTAGCTGGCGACAAGCTCTTGCAGCAGGTCGGTGTGTTCCGCCTTGTCCATGATCATCGAGGACTTCACGACATGCTGCATCTCCACGGCCCGGATCGCGGCGGTGCCGGCCTTGCGCATCTCGTAGAGTTTGCGGATCAGCGCGCGGTTCTTGTTGAACAGCCGGATGGAGGCGTGCAGCGCCGCGTCACTGACCTTGGCGCCGATGAAATCCTCGAGCTCGTCGCGCAGCTTGCCAAAGCTTTCCTCGGACCGGCCCTGCGTCCAGGGATCGCACATCGACGAGATCAGCTGGAAAAAGATCACGCGGGTATCGGTCAGCTTCATCCGGATCGCGTCGGCCGCGCCCAGAAGCTGGACGCAATGGTCACCGAACATGATCGCGTCGAGCACGTCGAACTTGCCGCTTGCGGCCTGGTCCACCATCGACCGCGTGTAGCCGCAGTAAAAGGGGAACAGGACGCCGTGGCCGACGGTGATCGCCTCGTCGCTTTCCTGAAGGATCATGGGGAGCGTATCGGCGGCATGGGCCAGCTCGCCCGGGAAGTTCATCGGGAACGACCCGATGACCTGCTTGCCGGTGCGCGCCTTCCAGGCCGCGGCATAGGCCAGCGGGTCCTGCGCGACCTCGGCAAATCTCGCTATGATGTCAGACCTGTCCACGGGGCCTCCATTTGGCTTGAATTTCGCTAATGAGTTTAACTCACCAATTGCCGTAGTCAACCATATTGTACGCTAGCGTTTTTGTTTGACCGGCCCGGCTTTCAACGTCATGTTAAGTCATGCTTTTAGGGGCGCATGGGAAAGTGCGCCGCTTCGGGTGAGCAGCGTTTTCGAATAGTAAGCCTAACTCGAGAGGAATCGAATGGGACCGTTGTCAGGTGTGAGAATCGTCGAAATGTCCAACATCGGGCCGGGTCCCTATGCCGGGATGCTTCTGGCCGATCTGGGGGCCGAGGTGGTGAGCGTGCAACGCCTCGCCACGGGCGACCTGGGGTTCGACATCGAACGGCGTTTCGATCTGCTGAACCGTTCGAAACGCGCGGTCGCGGTGGACCTCAAGGCGCCCGAGGGGGTTGCGCTGGTCCGGGACCTGGTCGCCGGGGCGGACATGCTTGTCGAAGGATTCCGGCCCGGCGTGATGGAGCGGCTCGGGCTGGGGCCCGACGCCTGCTTCGAGCTGAACCCCGCGCTGGTTTACGGTCGCATGACGGGCTGGGGGCAGGAAGGCCCGATGTCCGCGATGGCCGGTCACGACATCAACTACATCGCGCTCACCGGGGCGCTGGCGGCGATCGGCCCGCGCGGCGGCGCCCCGGTCGCCCCCCTGAACCTCGTCGGCGATTTCGGGGGCGGGTCGCTTTTCCTTGTCATGGGGATGCTGGCCGCCCTCGTGGAGGCCCGCACAAGCGGGCAGGGGCAGGTGGTCGATGCCGCCATGGTCGACGGGGTGGCAAGCCTGATGTCGATGCACAGCGGCTATCGTCAGGCTGATTTCTGGAACCTCGAACGCGGCACGAACAGCGTGGATGGCGGGTCGCCCTGGTACACCTGCTACGAGACCAAGGATGGCAAATGGCTGGCCGTCGGGGCGGTCGAAAAACGGTTCTACGCGCTCTTCGTCGAAGGGCTCGGGCTGTCGCTCAAGGATCTTCCGGGACAGTACGACACGGCGCGGTGGGACGAGTTGCGCGGCATCTTCGCCGCGCGGATCGCTGAACGCAGCCGGGATGAATGGGAAGCTGTCTTCGCGGGGACGGATGCCTGTGTCTCGCCGGTTCTCGACATGGACGAGGCTGTGCAGCATCCCGCCGCGATCGCCCGCAATGTCTATGGCCAGCAGGAGGGGGTGATCCAGCCGAACCCCGCGCCGCGCTTCAGCCGGACCAAGACCGGGCTGAAAGGGGCACCGCCCGATGCAAAGGTCGACAGCGCGGCCGTCCTTGCCGACTGGGGCATCGCCAGCGACCGGGTGGAGGCGCTGCGGGCGCAGGGGGTCCTTCCCGGCTGACCGTCAGTCGTCCAGTTTCGCCTCGAGCCGGCCTACGACGGCCTCGAGCCGCTTCACGGTGCGGGCGACCGGATCGCCGGCCGCCCCCGGCACCTCGATGCCGCGCATCACGACGTCGGCGATCCCGCTGGCCGATGCGTCGACCGAGAAATCGCCTTCTCCCCTGAGGTAGGCCCAGGTCTGATGCTCGATCGCGCCAAAGATCATGTCGCGGACGAGGTTGAGATCGAGATCGGCGCGAAAGTCGCCCGAGCTCTGTCCCTCGCGGACCACCTTCATGACCCGTTCCACGGTCTGCCGGTTCTGCCGGTAGATGCGCAGGGTGCGGTATCCGGGATCCGCCCGCAGCTCCATCAGCACGAAACGGGTCAAGGCGGGCTCGCGGCGGACGATGGACAGAGCCCACCAGATGGCGTGGTACAGCCGTTCCGAGATCGGGCTGTCGGCCCGGTCGGGATAGGTCTGGCCGAGGAACTCGTCGAACCACTGCTCGGCCACCATGACCAGCAGGTCGCGCCGGGTGGGGAAATACTTGTAGATCGTGCCTTCCGAGGTGCCGCAGCGCTCGGCGACCTCGGCCGTGGTGAACTGCTCGCTGCCGCGGTCCCGCAGAACCGTGCGCGCCGCTTCCAGGATCGACGCGACACGCTTGTCGCGAGGCAGGCGCTTGGGCTGTGGTTTGGCGGGGCCGGTCACGGGGTCACATACCTTGGCAGGGTCGGGTTGACGCGCCTCATGACACAAAGCGCGGGCTTTTGTCCATCATCCGGTGGGTCACGTTTCCAGCGGCTCTTCGACGAACCCGTATCCCAGGGCCTCGCCCAGCCGCAGATGAGGCTTGCCGTCCCGTTCGAAGATCTCCGGTTCGACGATGGGCACGTCCCGACGGCGCGCGGCTGCCACGATCTCTGCAAAGCGGGCATGTTCGCCAAGCACCCGCAGGTTCATCCGGGTGGGAAAGACGATCAGCCGGTCGCCCGTGCGCGCAAGCTCGAGGGCGCGGGTCGGTGCGATCCACTCGGCCTCGACCGCCTCGCGCCCGTCCTGCCGCGCGATCTGCCCCTCGGGCGCCCGCGCGACGTAAAAGAAGGTGTCAAAGCGCTTGGGCACGACGGGCGGCGTCACCCAGCGCGAAAACAGCGTCAGTGCGGCAAGATCCAGCTCGACGCCATGTTGACGGACATAGGCCAGGAACGAAAGCTCGCCTCGGTCGATCCGTTGGCGCGCCCCGGCGCTGTCCGGATCGTCGAGCGCCCGGCCCGGATCGCCAAGAAGGATGCCGGTCTCCTCGAAACACTCGCGGATCGCGGCGATCCTCAGGCCACGCTCCATCTCGGGCGTGTCGTCCCAGCCGCGCACGAGCGCACGCCAGCCCGGGTCCATGTCGTCAGGGGACAGTTTGCCGCCGGGAAAGACCATCGCCCCGGCCACGAAGTCGATCTGGTGGTGGCGCTTGACCATCAAGGTTTCGATCCCGTCGCCTTCGCGCACCAGAATCGTCGTCGCGGCAAGCCGGATCGGTCCGCTGTCCCGCGCGGGCATCATGCTACCTGCGCGCCTGTGCGCGCGCCCGTCGTGTCAAGCATCTCGAACCTTTCGGATGTGTATCATATGCTTCTGCACTATCAGATTGCGCGCCTCTGGCCACTCTTTACATGGCCGGATGGGCCGCATCGGCCCTGGAATGACGTCGCGACGCAGCCGTCGAAACCCGGGGGCCGACCTTGCCCGACCGTTGCACGCGCTTGCCGGATGGGCGTTTTGCGATTGAATCCGGCGTTTCCGCATGTCAGGAGCAATCGTACGCTGGCATACCAGGTCCTTGCATCCTGCGTGGACCGTGCCGGCCGCATGCGCGCCACGCGACATGGCAACGGAAGACGGGCCAGATACGCCATTCATCGGTCCGGAACGCGACTGGACAGATGATGACACACCCCGCACACCCCGACCGCGCGCCCCTGACCTTCCCGTTCCCGGACGTCCCGCCCTTTGGCGTGCCGGTCGAGATCGCCGAGGGGATCCTCTGGGTGCGCTTTCCGCTGCCGTTCCAGCTGGACCATGTGAACGTCTATTTCATCCGCGACGGCGATGGCTGGGCGATCGTCGACACCGGCATCAACACGAAAGAGTCCCTTGCCGCCTGGGAGACCGTGCTGCGCGACGTGCTGCAGGGCGCGCCGATCACCCGCGTGATCGCGACCCATGTGCATCCCGATCACATCGGCCTGGCCGGCTGGCTGTGCGAAAGGTTCGATGCCCCGCTGCTGACCAGCCTGTCGTCCTATGCCGAAAGCCGGCTGATCTCGCTTGCGCCGAACGAAACCGGGTCGCGCCAGTTCTTCGATTTCTACGTCAGCCACGGGATGTCCGCCGAAGGGGCCGGCATCGTGGCGATCCGGGGCAACGACTATCTTCGGCTGGTGCATCCCCTGCCGCGCTCATTCCACCGGCTGGTCCGCGCGGATGTTCTTGTCATCGGCACCCGCGAATTCCGGGTGCTGACCGGAGAGGGGCATGCCGCCGAGCAGGTCATGCTGTATTGCCACGAAGAGGGGCTTCTTTTCGCCGCCGACCAGGTGCTCGAGCGCATTTCGCCCAATGTCAGCGTGTCGGCGACCGATCCGAACGGCGACCCGCTTGGGCACTTCCTGCGCAGCCTTCGGCAATTGCGCCAGGATATTCCGGCCGAGGTGCTGGTGCTGCCCGGCCACCGGCGGCCCTTCCGGGGCCTGCACACCCGCGCGGTCGAGCTGGAAGACCATCACGAGCACCGCTGCGATCTGATCCGGGAGGCCTGTGCGCAGGATCCGAAGACCGTGGCCGACCTTGTGCCCGTGTTGTTCACCCGCCAGCTCGATGCGCACCAGATGAGCTTTGCCTTCACCGAGACGCTGGCGCATGTCAATCGCCTGGTGCGGCGCTCAGAGCTCGAGCCCGTGCGCAGGGACGGGCGGCTCGCGCATCGGACCGTGCTCCGGGCCTGACTGCATCCCGGGCAGGCGTGCCGGATCGCGCCGGGCGCGGCTGCGTCGCAGGCACGGCCGTCGCTCCGTCGCCGCTACAGCCTGCCTTGGGGCCGCTATCGCCCGACGGAAGCAAGAAAGGAGCGCACCGCGCTGCCGGTTTCCCGGACCAGTTCCAGGGCCCCGACGCGGTGTGCCCTGGCGGTGCGAGGCACCTCGACCCCGAGGGGCAGGTCCTTTGGCAGCGCCGCCAAGTAGGCGCCGAGGTCGATCTGCCCCGTTCCCGGCAGCAGCCGCTCTTCGCGCGCCGCGTGCAGCAGGGTTTCCTCGTCATAGGCCGGCAGGACCGGAGCATCGCACAGATGTGCAAAGCGCAGCCGCTCCGGCCCCAGCGAGGCCAGCGTGGCAAGGGACGACCCCGAGCGGTCGACATGCAGGCTGTCGGGAAGGATGCCGACATGCGGCCCGGCCTGACCAACCGTTTGCACGGCTTCGTCAATGGTGCGGATGGTGGTCCAGGGAAAGAATTCCAGCACCACACCAAGGCCCCGGTCCCTGGCCGCGTCCGACAACCGGCCCAGCGTGTCGGCCATGCGGCCGTGGTCCGGGTCATAGGGCGCGGTAATGATCTCCTTTGCGCCGAGCTCCGCACCGGTGTCCAGAAACGGCTGCAAGGTCTCCGGATCCGTTTCCGGCGTGATGCGAAGAAATTCGATGTCATGCACCGTCACACCGGTCGCGGTCATCGCGGCGCGTGTCTCGCGCAGCATCGCGGCATTTTCCCACAGCGGGTAGCCCGGTGTGGTCGGCGTCACCCGAAGCAGGCGCAGGCCGACCGCGTCGAACCCGCCCTCGGCGGCAGCATGGATCAGCGCGGGGGGATCCAGTTCGATGGCGGTGAGATGGGCAAGAGACACCAGTCGCATGGTCAGGATCCCGTCGCGGCATGTCGCCCGGCGATGAAACCGAACGTGAGGGCAGGGCCAAGGTTGATGCCGCCCGCCGGGTAATGTCCGCCCATGACCGAGGCCATGTCGGTCCCCGCCGCGTAGAGACCAGCGATCGGCGTCCCGTCGGCGTCCAGAACGCGGGCGGCGCCGTCTGTCTGTAGCCCGGCAAAGGTGCCAAAGCTGCCCGGCACGACCTTGACGGCGTAGAACGGCCCGGTCTCGATCGGGGCGACACAGGGGTTCGGTGCGACCTCTGGGTCACCCTGAAGACGCATGTAAGCGCTTGTGCCGCGCCCGAAGGCCGGGTCTTCGCCGCGCCGCGCGCCGTCGTTGAACCTGGCAAGCGTCCGGGTCAATCCGCCCGGGTCGATGCCACAGGCCCTGGCCAGCGCCTCGGGCGTTTCGGCGCGGGTGACATACCCGTTTCTGACCCATGGTCCCAGCGGCACCGGGGCCGGCCGCACGATGCCCAGCCCGTAGCGGCGGATGAAGCGGTGATCGCAGATCAGCCAGCTTGCGGCCTCGGCCCCCTCGGGTAGGGCGTCGATCATGTCCCGGACATAGTCGTGATAGCCCAGCCCTTCGTTGGTGAATCGGCGCCCATCGGCCAGAACGCCGATCAGCCCGGGCTTGCCGCGGTCGATGATGTGGGGAAAGACACCCGTCGTCCCATCGTCATGGGGCACCTGCGACACCGGGCACCACGCGCCCGGGCTGGCCAGGGTGTCGGCCTGACGGCCGCCGACGCTTTCGCCCAGCCGCAGCCCGTCGCCGGTGGCATGGGGCAGCGCCAGCGACAGGTGCGCCTCGGGTCGCGGGAACTGCTCGTCGCGGCGCGCGAGGTCATGGGGAAAGCCGCCCGCCGCCAGCACGACACCCCGGCGCGCCGTCACCCGCACCGGGCCATCCGGTCCCGCCAATGTCGCCCCTGCGACCCGACCGTCTTCGCGCAACAGATCCCTGGCCGGATGACCCGGCAGGAGCGTGACCTGCAGATCGAGCGCCGCGCGCAGCAGCCGCCCGACGAGCGCGTTGCCATTGCGCAGCTGCATCCCGCGCCCGTGCCGCGCGAGGTCCCACAGATGCCGCCCGAGGCGCCTGGCGACGTGCAGCGCCGACCCGGGCGACCGCGTCGCCGTCATGAAGGCGCGCAGATCCGGCCCGGCCTGAATCGTCATGCCCCAGAAGGTCGTTTCCTTCATCGGCTTGCGCAACAGGGCGACAGCTGCGCCAAGATCCCGGGCGTCGTAGGGCTGCGCAATGACCGACCGGCCGCCCATGCCCGCGCCGGGCTGGTGGCTGTAGGTATCCGGGATACCGGCACCGCAATCGAAGGTCAGGGCGGTATTCGTCTCGAAAAAGCCGACCATCTCGGGGGCGGCGCGCAGAAAGGCATCGACCCGTGCGGCGTTGAAGGTGTTGCCCAGCACCGCTTCCAGGTACCGGCGCGGCTCGGATGGGTCTTCGACGATACCGTGCCGGTGCGCGACGGGCGAGCAGGGGGCCCAGATCCAGCCGCCCGACCAGGCGGTGGTGCCGCCCAGTGTCGCGGATTTCTCGGACAGAATCACGCGCAGGCCATGATGGGCTGCCGTGACGGCCGCGGCCAGCCCCGCCGCCCCGGACCCGATCACCAGCAGGTCGCATTCCATATCCATGTCCATCGCCCTCGTTTTTTCGCGCAAGTTCGCGACAGGGTCGGGTAACGTCAATTGCTTGTTTTGCGCTGATGGTAACGTCATGTTAATGCCGTGGAGGAGCCCATGACTGAAATGACATTGCGGCAGATCGAGGTTGTCCGGGCGGTGATGATGACCGGGACGATCAACGGCGCCGCGCAAATGCTGAACGTGTCGGCCCCGGGGATCAGCCGGTTGGTCAAGCACACCGAGGAAAGCCTTGGAATCCGTCTGTTCGAACGCAAGTCCGGCCTGTTCGTCCCCTCGATCGAGGCGTCGAAAGTCTTTGACCAGCTGCGCGAGGTCTACAAGGGCGTCGAGAACCTGCAACAGGCGGTCGGCGCATTGCAAAAGGGCGAAGACGTGCGGTTGTCCTGCGCCTCGGCCCCGTCGGTCGCGCAGTTCATCTCGGCGCGGGTGATGAAACAGGTGCGGGCGCGCTATGCCGATCTGTTCATCGACCTCAACATCCTCAAGATCGAAGAGACGCTGGACTACCTGCTGCTGGAACGCGGCGAATTCGTTGTCATGAGCTCGCCGATTGCCAATGCGGCGGTGGAGAATGACAAGATCGCGGAAGGCCGCCTAGTGGTGATCGTGCCCGAAGCGCACCCCCTGGCGGACCTGCCCGAGATATCCGTGCATGATCTTGTCCGGCACCCCGTGATCGGTCTTGAGCCGGCTGATCCCTACGGTCGCCTCCTGGCCCGGCCCTTCGAGAAGGAGGGGCTGACGGTGCAACATGCCATGCGGGGGCGGTTTGCCCAGACGCTTGTCAGCTTTGTCCGGCACGGGCTGGGCGTTGCCGTGATCGACGAATTCTCGGTGGCCGAGGTCTACATGCCCGGCGTCATCCGGCGCCCGCTGAAAGAAGACACGCAGGTCGGCATCCATGTGGTGCGCAAGAAGGGGCGCGTGCTGTCCGGGTTTGCCGAATACGCCATCGCGCAGTTCCGCCGCGAGTTGGCGAAGGCGATCGAGGAGGGGCAGTCACTGCGCGGCAGTCGCAAGGCGTGAGCGCAAAAAATTAACATCAGGTTACGATCAGAAAATTATGGGTATTTGACGTTAAGGCATCGACTCATGCATACCAACTGCCATCGTCGCCCGGTCGGGAGGATCCCGCCGCAGGGAGACAGGGAAACGCTTAGGGAGGATACCATGAAGCGCATTCTGATGGGGGCCGTTGCGGCCTTTGCACTGACCACCGGCATGGCCGTGGCCGAGTACCCCGAAAAGGAAATCCAGGGCATCATCCAGTGGGGGGCCGGCGGCTCTACCGACACCGTGATGCGGTCGGTCACGCCGCATGCCGAAGAGATCCTGGGCGGCACCGTGGTGATGCAGAACATGACCGGCGCCGTGGGCGCCATCGCTCTGAACTACGTGGCCGATGCCGCGGCTGACGGCTACACGGTCCTGATGGGCGCCGAGAACCCGATGCTTTACAAGATCATGGGTCTTGGCGACAAGGATTACTCGGAATTCACGCCGATCAACATCCTGGCCCGCGGCACGCCGCTGCTGGTGGCCAACAATGACGCGCCCTTCAACACCTATTCCGAGATGATCGCCTATGTGAAAGAGCATCCGGGCGAAGTGCGGTTCGGCTCGACCGGTCCGGGCGGCCTGCCCTCCGTCGTGACCGCGATGGTCGAGGCGGTCGAGGGCGACCTTGACGTGATCTTCGTGCCCTACGACGGTGACGGCCCGGCGCTGACCGGCCTGCAAGGCGGCGCGATCGACGTGATGCCCGCCGTTCTGGGCGCGGCCATCGAAGGCGTGAAGGCCGGCAACATGAAGGCGCTGGGCTTGGTCGACGTGGCCAGGAACGCGAACCTGCCCGATGTCGAAGTCGTGGCCGAGGTGAATGACGGCTACAACACCTACCTGCCCTGGGGCCCGTTCTTTGGCGTGTTCGCCAAGAACGGCACGCCGGACGAGGTGGTCGCCAAGTTGACCGCGGCCTATGCCGAGGCCGCGCAGAACGCCGACTTCGTGGCGCTGATGGAAGGCCGCGGGTTCACCCTGATGAACATCTCGGGCGACGAGGCCGAGGCGTTCCTTTCGAAGTGGCAGCAAGGCACCGCCTGGCTGCTCCAGGACGCGGGCATGACGAAGGCATCACCGGAAGAGTTCGGCATCGCACGCCCCGGCGAGTGACCTGACTCTCCCTGTCGGGCCAGGCCCGAGGCACGACCGGGGTGTCGCATTCCACTGGGTGCGGCACCCCTTTTTTCAGACAGGTCCAGCGGGAGGAGGGCCCCATGCAGATCGATCCGGAACATCACGACGGCACATCCGATGCCACACCCGGCGGCGAGCCGGACAAGCGTCGCCCGGGAGAGCTGCTGTTTGCCGCCTTCCTGACGGTTGCCAGCCTGTACCTGGTCTGGGACGCCTGGGGGATCGAGAATTCCTTTGGCCCCAACGGGCTGTCCTCGCCGCGCTCCATCCCGCTGGCAACGACGGTGGTGATGGTGATCAGCGGTGCGCTGGTCCTGCTCAGGACCGCGCGCCTGCCGCTGGACCGGACCGAGACGGTGTCGAAGGATATCCTACCATGGACGGTGATCGTGTTCGCCGGACTGCTGGTCGCCTACGGCATGGCGCTTAGACCCATCGGTTTCCTGCCGGTTTCGGCTGCCTTCCTGATCATCGGGATCAAGGTGCTGGGGCGGCGGTCATGGGTTTGGACCATCTCCATCGCACTGGCCGCTCTGGTCGCGATCTGGCTGATCTTCCGCATCGTGTTCTCGGTTCTCATGCCGGCAGGCATCGTGCCCGAGGCCGAGCTGGTCCAGTTCTTCCGTACGCTGTTCTCAGGGGGTGCAGAATGACCGCGCTCATGGATTTCTTCCTTGTCTTCACCCAACCGCAACTGTTCCTGCTGGTCGGGCTTGGCACCTTTGCCGGTGTCTATGTCGGTGCGATCCCCGGCCTGTCGGTCACGATGGCGGTGTCGATCCTGATCTCCTTCACCTTTTCCTGGGACGTCTACCCGGCGATCTCGCTGATGATCGGCATCTACATGGGCGGCGTCTATGGCGGCTCGCGCACGGCGATCCTGCTGAACATCCCCGGCGCCCCCTCTGCCATCGCCACCGCGCTTGACGGGTATCCCATGGCTCAGCGCGGAGAGGCCGGGACGGCGATCGGCGTGACCACCGTCATGTCCTTCATCGGCGGGTTCATCGGCATCGGCGTTTTGGCACTGGCCGCGCCCTTCGTGTCGGACTTCGCGCTCAAGTTCCAGCCGCGCGACTACATGCTGCTGGCCATCCTCGGCATCCTGCTTGTCGGCTCGCTGTCGCAGGGTTCGCTGGTCAAGGGCATCTTCGCGGGCGCCCTCGGCATCGCAATCGGCGCGGTGGGCCGCGATCCCCTGACCTTTACCGAACGATTTACCTTTGACCTGAACCTGCTCAACGGCGGCATCTCGTTCATTGCGGTGATGATCGGCATGTTCGGTGTCTCCGAGGCGCTGCTGCAACTGCACCACGTCGACAAGGACGCGGTGCGGCAGAAGATCTCGCGCATCGTGCCCTCGCTCGCGACCGTGAAGAAGCACCTGCCGCTGTCGCTTCAGACCTCGACCATCGGCGTCATCATCGGCGCCTTGCCCGGAACCGGCGGCGACATCGCCGCGCTCATGGCCTATGACCACGCGAAACGGGTCACCAAGAACCCCGAAGTGCCCTTTGGAGAAGGCGCCATGGAGGGTCTCGTGGCCCCCGAAACCGCCAACAACGCCGCCGTCGGCGGTGCCTTCATCCCGATGATGACCCTTGGCATTCCGGGCGATGCCGTGACCGCCATCATGATCGGCGCGCTGTTCATCCACGGGCTGAACCCCGGCCCGATGCTGATGATCGAGAAACCGGACATGTTCTGGTTCATCGTCGGCTGTCTGGTCATGGCGAACGTCTTCATGCTGATCTTTGGTCTGACCGGGATCAAGCTGTTCACCAAGATCGTGGAAATGCCGCGCGCGGTCCTCATCCCGCTGATCATGCTCCTGTCCATCGTCGGGGCCTTCGCGGTGAACAATGCCGTCACCGATGTCTACTGGATGCTCGGCTTTGGCGTGTTCGGCTATTTCATGCGCCACTACGGTTATCCGCTGGGGCCCGTGATCCTGGGGGTGATCCTGTCGCGCCTGCTGGACGACAACTGGCGCCGCGCGATCATATCCGAGCGCGAGGAGCTGGGCCGGTTCTTCTGGGGGATCGTCACCAGCCCGCTGAGCCTGACGCTGCTGGTCGCCGTGATCCTCATCTTTGTCTCGCAAACCCCCGTGTGGCGCTGGGGCAAATCCAAGCTGTTCAAGGAAAGCTGACATCATGACCGACCTGCATCTGGGCCTGATCGGAGACAACATCGCCCGGTCCCGATCGCCGCTTCTGCACCGGCTGGCCGGAGAGCAGAACGGCATGACCGTGCAATACGATCGGCTCATCCCGCGCGACATGGGACAAGAGTTCGATGCGGTGTTCGACCAGTGCCCGACCCGGGGCTTGCGCGGGATCAACGTCACCTATCCCTACAAGGAACGCGCGGTCACCAGGGTGACGGTGGACGATCCGCTGGTGCGCGCAATCGGGGCCGTCAACACGGTTCTGTTCGACCCGGATGGGCCCAAAGGCTTCAACACCGACTACACCGGCTTCAAGGCGGCCTACCGCGCTGCGCGGCAAACGGCGCCGGGCATTTGCTGCCTGATCGGCACGGGCGGGGTGGGGCGGGCACTGGCCTTCGGGCTGATCCCGCTGCAGGCGACGGAAATTCGGCTGGTTGATCGCGACGCCTCGAAAGCCGAGGCGCTGGCCTCGGACCTGCGTGCGGTCGCCGGATCGATCCGCATTGCCACCTTTTCCGATGCTGCCCAGGCCGCGCGGGGCGCGCAGGGTCTGCTGAACGGCACGCCCGTCGGCATGGTCGGCTACGAGGGCACGCCGCTGCCGGCGGACGCCATGCGGGGCGCAGAGTGGGCCTTCGATGCGGTCTACACGCCGGTCGACACGCGCTTCCTGACCGATGCCACGGCTCAGGGCCTGGACATCATCTCGGGCTTTGAGCTGTTCTTCTGGCAGGGCGTACACGCCTGGGCGCATTTCTCGAACGGCAAGCCGCTGGACGAAGTGGCGCTGCGCGCGGCATTGGCGACGGATGCGTGACGCCCGTCATCGCCTTCGGCATGATGTCCCGCATCCCGCAAGATTTACGCGATGCCGGTGCCAAGCCAGGGGGCGACGGGATCGGCCAACTTGCCGATGCCCCAAGGGGTCGCCAACCTGTTTCGGCCTGATTGACACAAGCGACGGCTCTGCCCGTCAGGCGGCTATTTCGGCAGTCCGGCTGGTCCTGCGGTCCACCCGTCGTCCCCGGCGTGTCGACATGAGAGGGCTGAGCGTCAAGAGCGGTGGGGTCGGCAGTCGGCGTTGATTTGATCATGGGCCGCCAGAAATCGCCGTTCATGTCGAGGCGATCTGAACCGCTTCTTCGGCTGGTTTGGGGAGGCGGGACAGTCGCAGTCGCGCTTGATGCAAAGGGCATGTGCCGGCCAAACCGAGTCACCCGATGGCGCAGGCATTCCAGGCTGACGGTTCCATCTCGTTCAGCCAGCAGGTCCTCGACATCCGCCGGGCTGGGCGAAAGGCGACGATCGGCCGATTTGGCCGTGACCACGACCTCACGGGGACACGGCTGCCGTTCAGGCGCGGCATTGCCGTTGGTCTCTTCATGACAAGACGACGGACGCCCCGTGTTGCAGCTGCACGTCGGGAATGCGCCGAGACCTCTGTGCAGGAAGCTCACGGCCCCAGGGTGCGGATCACCTGGCTGGTCTTGACGACAAGAGCCGTCTCGACTTCCCGCATGATCTCCAGCCGGTCGAACCGCTCCGGATCGGACGTCACGGCATCGCGCAAAGCCTGTCCGAAGGCCTGCCGCAATTCGGTGCCGATGTTGAACTTGCAGATGTTCGTTTCGCGGGCCAACGCCCGCCGTTGGTCGATCGGCACGCCAGAGCCACCGTGAACCACAAGCGGGACCGTCGTCACCGCCTCGATGGCGCGGATGCGCGCCACGTCCAGACCGGCGCCCGCCCCCCGCTGCAGGTGTACGTTGCCGACCGAAATCGCCAGGGCGTCCACGCCGGTTTCCGCCGCGAAGAGGCGTGCCTCGTCCGGGTCGGTGCCCGCGCTTTCCGCGCCGTTCACATATCCGACAAAGCCGATTTCGCCCTCGCAGGACGCCCCCGCAGCATGGGCCAGTTCGGCGATGCGCGCGGTCTCGTCGATGTTCTGCCAGAGCGGCTTGCGTGACCCGTCGAACATCACCGAGGTAAAGCCGCAGTCCAGCGCCTGCTTGCATTCGTCCAGCGTATAGCCGTGGTCCAGATGGGCCACGACCGGCACGCTGGCGTTGTCCGCCAGATGCCGGACCATCGCAGCCAGTACGGGCAAGGGGGTATGCGCGCGGCAGGCGGGCCCGGCTTGCAGGATGACGGGCAGGTCCTCCGCCTCGGCGGCGCCGACATAGGCGCGCATATCTTCCCAGCCAAGGCAGACCAGCCCGGCCACCGCATAGCCCGATGTCAAGGCCGGTTGCAGGACGTCCGCCAGCGTGACCAGTGTCATTTGAACTTTGCGATCATGTCCTTGATGCCGGGGATCGTCTCGATCTGATAGGCATGGGACGGTTGGAAGAACTGCACCAGGGGGCGCTGCGAAAGCCCGCCGAGGATGGTGAAGTAATACATCTCGTAGCCCGGCAGCACGCAGCAGGGGTGATAGCCGTTGTCCAGGCAGATCGTCGATCCATCGACGATGTGATAGGCGTCGCCCGGCTTGCCGTCCTCGCGTTGCAGCATCTGCACGCCCGAGCCGTGGTTGGGTCGGAAGCGGAAGTTGTAGGTCTCGTCATGCCGCGTCTCGATTATCTCCCCCCCGAGGCTGTCCCGCCGATCCGTGTCGTGCTTATGGCTGGGAAAGCCCGACCAGCCACCGGCGCCAACGGTGAAAAGTTCGGACACCAGCAGGCGCCCGACCTTGCCGTGATGCTTCTGGCCCAGTATGTGCTTGATCTTGCGATGGGTTTTCGTGTCGTCCGAGCCGTATTGAACAAGGTCATGCGCGCGCACGTCGAACGGGTCGAGCACGGTGTCGAATTTTGCCCCGGCGACAAAGACCTCGGCGGCCCGGGTGCAGACCATCGTGACCCTGGCCCCGACGGGCACATAGACCCCTTCGGGCTCACCATCCCAGACATCGACGCCGCGATGGCCCAGCTTGGCGAAAGAGACACCCTCGACATCCACATCCACGGTGCCGGTGGCAGGGACGATGCAGGTCTCATAGCCCGGCACCTGATACTCGAACGCCTCGCCGGGCTGCAACTTGACGATGTTGAAATAGGTCAGCGGAACGGTCGGGTTGTCGATACCGACGATGGGCCGGTTCTGGTTGTCATGGGGCGGGATATGCATGGGATGTCCTCGTCAAAGCGGGCTTGGGCCGGGATGGGTGGCCAGGAACGTCTCGAGTTCAGCTGTATCGGGCAGGGCGGGGGCGCAACCGGGGCGCGACACCGTGATGGACGCGCAGGCCGAACCGCGCAGCACGGCGTCCTGCACGGATTGGCCGCCGGCCAGACCACTGAGGAATCCGGCCAGAAAGCTGTCGCCCGCACCGACAGGTTTCAAGGCGTCGACCCGGTAGATGCCGGTGCGCAGGGTCTTGCCCTCGCAAAAGGTCATCGCCCCCTCGGCCCCCATCTTGTAGATGACGATGCTGGCGCCCGCATCGGCAAGCGCTTGCGCCTTGGTCAGGCCCTTGTCATGGCCGCCCGCCATGAATCCGAACTCTTCGTCATTGCCGACGATCACGTCCGACAGGGCGGCGGCGCGGCTGAGCACGTCAGCGGCTGTCTGCGCCGAGGGCCACGAATATGGCCGGTAGTCCACGTCGAAGACGATGGGCAGACCGGCGGCGCGGGCCAGTTCGATCGCGCTGAAGGCGGCGGTGCGCGATGGCTCGGAGGCAAAGACGGTGCCCGCGGTGATCAGCGCGCCATAGGCCGCGTAATCCACCGCTTCGACATCGGCGACCTCCATCTGGAAATCCGCGGCGCCGTTGCGGTAGATGACGTTGCGATGCCCGTCCAGCACGCTTTCATAGACCGCCAGCGAGGTGCGATATTCGCCGCCCACAGGGGTCACATAACGGGGATCGATGCCGTAGTGACGTAGGCGGTTGATGCAATAGCTGCCCACCGCATCGTCGGATACGCGCGTGACCAGCGCCGCCTTGCTGCCCAGCTTGCACAGGCCCGCGGCGGTATTGGCCGCCGATCCGCCAAGGTCCACGGTCAGGCTCTGCGCGGTCTCGACCCTGACCCCGGCATCGGTGAACAGGTCGATCCCGGCGCGCCCGACGATGATGAAGCTGTTCTTCTCGAGTCCGCCGAGCCGCATGATCCCCCCTTGCGTCGTTCCCGAGGGCAGGTTACGAGTTTTGCAACCGGTTGCAATGCAAAATCGAACCCTGAGAGGCGGCATGGAATGACCCGGATCGGCATCGGCATCATTGGGGGTGGCTACATGGGCAAGGCCCATGCGGTTGCCATGTCGGCCGTCGGGGCTGTTTTCGATACGGCACTGCGGCCAGGGCTGGAAATGGTCGCCGCCTCCAGCCCCGAAAGCGCCGCGCGGTACCGCGACAGGTTCGGTTTTGCCCGCGCGGCGCGAGACTGGCAGGAACTGGTCGCCGATCCGGCGGTCGATGCGGTGGTGATCGCCTCTCCGCAGGACAGCCACCGCCCGATTGCCGAGGCGGCCTTTGCACTTGGCAAGCCGGTCCTGTGCGAAAAGCCCCTTGCCGACAGCACCGAGAATGCCCGCGCCATGGTCACGGCGGCCGAGGCGGCCGGGGTCGCCAACATGGTCGGTTTCAACTATATCCGCACGCCCGCCAGCCAGTTCGTGCGCCAGCTGCTGGCCGAGGGGGCGATTGGCCGCGTGACGTGGTTTCGCGGTGAACATACCGAGGATTTCTATGCCGACCCCAACGCGCCCCGTGACTGGCGCGGGGCGGGGCAGTCCAACGGCAACATGGGCGATCTGGCCCCGCATCCCATCAATGCCGCATTGGCGCTGATGGGGCCGATCGCGTCGGTCATGGCCGATGTGGAAACCGTCCATGCCGAGCGCCCCGGCGGCACCGTCACCAATGACGACCACGCCCAGATCATGTGCCGCTTTGCCTCGGGCGTGATGGGGCACATCTATTCCAGCCGCACCGCCACCGGACGCAAGATGGGCTATGCCTACGAGATCCACGGCACCGACGGCGCGATCAAGTTCGATCAGGAGGATCAGAATGCCGTCTGGCTGTACCGCGCCGAGGGGCCGGAGGCCACGCGCGGTTTCACCAGGATCCTGACCGGCCCGGCACATCCGGATTATGAACCCTTCTGTCAGGGGCCCGGGCATGGCACCGGCTATCAGGATCAGATCATCATCGAGGCGCGCGACTTTCTGCGTGCCATCGAGACCGGCCAGCCTGTCTGGCCGACCTTCCGAGACGGTCTGGCCGTGTCCGAGGTGGTCGAAGCCGTCCTGGCATCATCGAATACCCGGCATTGGGTGCCGGTCGCGCAAGTCTGAAAGGACATCATGGCAATCCGTATCGGCAACGCGCCCTGCTCCTGGGGTGTCGAATTCGCGGCAGACCCGCGCAACCCAAGCTGGCGCAGCGTGCTGAGCGATTGCGCCGAGGCGGGGTATACGGGCATCGAGCTTGGCCCGGTGGGTTTCATGCCCGAGGACCCGGCCCTGCTGGCCGAGGCGCTGGATGAAAACGGGTTGGAACTGATCGGCGGCGTGGTGTTTCGGCCGTTTCACGATCCGGACAAATGGGACGATGTGCTGGACGGGGCGGTGCGCACCTGCAAGGCGCTGAAGGCGCATGGCGCGCGGCATTTCGTGCTGATCGATTCCATTGCCGAGCGGCGCGCGCCCACGGCGGGCCGTGCCGGCGAGGCCGCGCAGATGGACGATGCCGAGTGGGCCGCCTATCGCGACCGGATCGTCACCATCGCCCGGATGGGCGCCGAAGAGTATGGGCTGATCCCTGAACTTCATCCCCACGCGGGCGGCTTCATGGATTTCGAGCCGGAGGTGGAGCGTCTCTTGTCCGAGGTTTCGCCGGATACGCTGAAACTGTGCATCGACACGGGTCATTGCAGCTATGCGGGGTTCGACCCCGTCGCCTTCATGCGGCGGCACATGGACCGGATCACCTATGTGCATTTCAAATCCACCGACCCGCACGTCAAGGCGCGGGCGATCGCCAACCGCACCGGGTTCTATGACGCCTGCGGGCAGGGGATCTTCTGCAATCTGGCCGATGGCGAGGTCGATTTTCCCGCGGTGCGGCAGCTCCTGCTGGACAGCGGCTACCAGGGCTGGTGCACCGTCGAGCAGGATTGCGACCCGACGCTGGACCCGGATCCGCTGGGGGATGCGCGCAAGAACCGCGACTACCTGGAAAGCATTGGTTTCAACTGAGGACGACCCGCTATGGCAAAACTGAAATGGGGCATGATCGGCGGCGGCATGGGCAGCCAGATCGGACCGGCACACCGGCTGGGCGCGCAGGCGGACGGGCTGTTCGAGTTTGTCGCGGGCGCGCTGGATCACCGCGCCGACGAGGGCCGCGCCTACGCGCAAAAGCTGGGGATTGCCGCAGACCGCGCCTATGGTGACTGGCAAGACATGCTGGCGGGCGAAAGGGCCCGTCCGGACCGCGTCGATCTGGTGACGGTCGCCACGCCCAATGCCACCCATTTCGAGATCAGCAAGGCGTTCCTCGAGGCCGGGTTCAACGTGCTGTGCGAAAAGCCCATGACCATGACCGTCGAAGAGGGTGAAGAGATCGTTCGCGTCGCCAGGGCCTCGGGGCGCATCTGCGCGGTGAACTATTGCTACTCCGCCTATCCGATGATCCGGCAGGCCCGCGCCATGGTGGCGGCGGGCGAGTTGGGCAAGGTCCGGCTGGTGGTGACGAATTTCAGCCACGGTCACCATGGGGATGCGACCGACGCCGACAACCCGCGTGTGCGCTGGCGCTATGATCCGGCCATGGCAGGCGTGTCCGGGCAATTCGCCGATTGCGGCATCCACGCGCTGCACATGGCATCGTTCATCTGCAACGATCAGGTCGAGCGCCTGTCCGCCGATTTCGTCTCGACCATCCCGTCGCGCGAACTGGAAGACGACGCGATGGTGAACTTCCGCATGTCGGGCGGCACGGTCGGGCGTCTGTGGACGTCATCGGTGGCGATCGGGCGGCAGCACGGCTTTGACATTCAGGTCTTTGGCGAAACCGGCGGGCTGCGTTGGGCCTCCGAGCAACCCAACCAACTGATCCATACGCCGGTGGGCGGACGCACCCAGATCATCGAAAAGGGCGAGGGCGGGCTGCATGCGGACGCCATGCGCCTTTCCCGCGTCGCCATCGCCCATCCCGAAGGTTTTCCCCTGGCGGTTGCGAACATCTATTGCGATCTGGCCGATGCCATCCGGGGCGAGACGCGGGACGGCCTGCCCAATGCCGAGGATGGCGTGCGCTCGATGGCGGCGGTGCATGCGGCGGTGACCTCGGCCCGCGACAGCGGCGCCTGGGTGGATGCCCGCCCGCCGATGTTCCGCTAACGCAGGGTCCTGCGCGTGATCAGCGTGCAGGGCAGCACCCGTGCTTCGGTCGGGCGCGTCGGATCGGCAAGCAATGCGACGATCAGATCGATCGAGGCGCGCACGATCTCGGGGATCGGCTGGCGGATCGTGGTCAGGCCGATATTTTCCCAGCCGGCCATTTCCATGTCATTCAGGCCGATCAGACCGATATCGCCCGGCACCGACAGGCCACTGTCCTGAAGGGCCGAGAGCGCGCCGATGGACAGCACGTCATCGCCACAGAAATACGCCTCTGCCGGGGTGTCGGCGACCAGCCGGGCCATCTCGCGCCGTCCGGCCTCGTAACTGTAGGCACCGGCAAAGCTGTACGTCATGGTCACCGCCGGGCAGGCCGAAATGACCGCAGCAAAACCCGCCAGCCGGTCCTGGCTCGAGGTCGCGGTCTCTGGCCCGCCCATGAACCCGACCCGCCCGTAGCCCCGCGCGATCAGCGTGCGCGCGGCTAGACGCCCGGCTTCGACATTGTCGATGCCCACGACCGTGACCCTGGGCGCGGCGGTCGGCCTGCCAAAGCTGTTGACGACGGGGATGCCCGCGTCGCGGAACGCCTCGGCAAAGCTGGGCGGCAGGGTCGAGGAGGCGACGACAACCCCGTCCACCGAATATTGCCGCAACATGCGCACTGACTGTGTCGGATCGACCTCGTCGGACAGGTTGACCAGCAGCGGCCGCAACCCCTTGTCCTGAAGCGCACGGGTGAACAGGTCGAAGACCTGCAGAAAGACCGGATTGTGAAAGTTGTTCGACACGAGGCCGATCAGCTTGGTCCGCCCCGTGGTCAGAGAAGAGGCCAGCGCGTTGGGGTGATAGCCCAGTTCGCGCGCCGCCTGTTCGACTTTCTCGCGGGTCTTGGCCGAGACGGATGCGCCGGGGGTAAAGGTCCGCGACACGGCGGATCGGGATACGCCGGCCCGTTCGGCAACATCTTTCAGCGTGATCGCCATTCTGTCGTCTCCTGGTGGGGCCTCAGACCGATTCCGGCAGATACAGGCGTGGTTCGAGATCGCGGGGCGGCGGCCCGCCTGTCTTGCCAAGCACCGCGCCGACCATGCGCTCGACCAGATCGGCGCAAAGCTGGTCCAAGGGGGTGGCCATCACCATCGTCACATAGCGATCCGCAAGGGCGCGGCGGCTGTCGGGAGTCAATTCGTTCACGATCAAGGTGACCTTGTCCGCGGGACGGGTTTCGCGCAAGGCGGCAATCGCGCCCTCCATGCCGCCGCCGGCGACGTACAGCCCGGCCAAATCCGGGTGCCTGGTCAACAGGTCGAGCGTCGCCTCGTAGGTCAGCTGCCGCGTTTCGAGATTGACCGAAGTGTCGAGCACTTCGATCCGATCCGCGTATTCGCGCAGATAGGACCGAAAGCCGGTTTCCCGCATCGCCTGCCCATGCCAACGCGTGCCGCCCACAAAGACAGCCACCTTTTCGGGCCTTTGAATGCGGGTTGCCATCATCCACCCCGCCGTCCGCCCAACCTTCAGATTGTCGAGACCGACATAGCCGCGCCCGGCAGAGCCCGCAAAATCATTGAGCAGCGAAAACAACGCAATGCCCTGCTGCGCCAGGTCTTGGGCAAGTCCGGTCAGGCTGGCATGGTTGACCCCGGTGGCAGCGATAGCCGTGCAAGACCCCGCGAGGGCGCGGATTTCCTTGACGAAATCATCCGGGGACTGAGACCCGGAAAATCTCAACCGCAGCGCGATCGCCACATCGCTGCGCGCTTTGCAGGCGGTCTCGATCTCTGCCGCGAAGCGCTGGTAGAAATCCTGATTGCGCTTGTGCAGCACAAAGCCCAGCGACAGCTCCGGTCGATCCCGGGCGCCCAGCCGGGCAAGGGGTGCGGGCAGGGGATACCCCAACCGCACCGCCGCCTCGGTCACGCGTATCCGAGCGTGCTCCGAGACGTTGGGGCGCGCGTTGAGCACGCGGTCGACTGTGGCTGCGCCGACCTGCGCGGCCTTGGCCAGATCGGCGATCGTGGGTTTGCGGGTCATGCCAGCCTTGGGGTAATCACATCAATCTGAGCTCTCAATATGATGTGTTTTGAGGTCTTTCCAAGCGGAAAGTCTTCGTTGCCCGACGGCACCGGGATAATGTGCCCCATCGACACGCCTTTGCGAGGGGGAGGACCTATGACCAAGCGTGACTATTCCATGTTGGGCCCGGATGCGCAGCGCGCGGTTGAAACCGGTCTGGCTGCCGCCGAGTGGTATCACACCGACATCCCGCGCAAGCAGATGAAGGACCTGATGAAGCGCGAGGATGGCCCGGCCATCCGCGACACCGCGATCCTGTTCGGGTCGATGATCCTGTTTGCCGCCATCGGCATCGCGCTTTGGCCGTCCTGGTGGTCGGCGCCGTTCTGGCTGGCCTATGGCGTGCTCTACGGTTCGGCGATGGATTCGCGTTGGCACGAATGCAGCCACGGCACCGCCTTCAAGACGCGGCACTACAACGACTGGCTCTATCAGGTCGCGTGCTTTTGCATGATCCGCAACCCCGTGACCTGGCGCTGGAGCCACACACGGCACCACACCGACACGGTCATCGTCGGGCGTGATCCCGAGATTGCGATCATGCGGCCGCCGGAGTTCGCCCGGCTGATCGCGAATTTCTTCGGGATCTTCGATGCATGGAACGGCTGGGCGCGGATGCTTTACAACGCCGCGGGCAAGATCCACCCGGAAGAGGCCACCTGGATTCCCGAGCAGGAGCAGCACAAGGTCGTCCGTGTCGCCCGGATCTGGGTGGCGATCTACGCCGCCACGATCGGGCTGGCCCTGGCGATGGGTTCGATCCTGCCGCTGATGGTGATCGGTCTGCCCCGGCTTTATGGCGCGTGGCACCATGTGATGACCGGGCTGCTGCAGCACGGCGGACTGGCGGACAACGTCATCGACCACCGGCTGAATTCGCGCACGGTCTACATGAATCCGGTTTCGCGCTTCATCTACTGGAACATGAACTACCACGTCGAACATCACATGTTCCCGATGGTGCCCTATCACCAGCTGCCCGCGCTGCACGAGGCGATCAAGCATGATCTGCCCGCGCCGAACCGGTCGATTGCCGCCGGGTTCCGCGAGATGTGGCCCGCCTTGAAGCGGCAGCTCAGGAACGAGGATTTCTTCATCAAGCGCGGGTTGCCCCCCACGGCCAAACCGTACCGCGGGGATTTCCACCAGGATGCCCTTGGCACCGCGGCAGAATGACATCGGGCGGGTCGGAGGGGCCCGCCCACTACCACCGAACAGGACTTTAGGGAGGACACAGGAAAATGCCCTGGATTGACGCTTGCGCGACCGACGACATCGACCAGGAGGATCTGATCCGCTTCGACCACGACGGACGGACCTTCGCGATCTACCACTCGCCGGACGGAGATTTTTTTTGCACCGACGGCAAGTGCACCCACGAAGAGGTGCATCTGGAGGATGGACTGGTGATGGAATACGAGATCGAATGCCCCAAGCACAACGCGACCTTCGACTATCGCACCGGCGAGGCGCTGCGCGCCCCCGCCTGCGTCAACCTGAACACCTACCCCGTGAAGGTGGAAGGTGGACGCGTGATGATCGAGGTCTGACATGACACGCCCCACCGTTGCGGATATCCGCGCGCTGAAAGGCCAGCGCACCCTGACGATGCTTTATGTCGAAACCCCCGACGAAGCCGCCGCCGCCGCCGAGGCCGGGATCGACATGCTGTCGATCATCGATCCGGTCTGGACCCCGGAGATGCGCGAGGCGGCGGGCGATTGCTTTGTTCAGGTGGGCTTGCTTTACGGTAAGCTCGTCACGCAAGAGGACTACCTGCGCGCGGCGCATCGCGTCATGCAGATTGGCGGCGATTGCGTCTATTGCGCATCCTCGCTTGGCACCATCAAGGCGTTGGCGGATGACGGCGTCCCCGTGGTCAGCCATGTCGGCCTGATCCCGTCCAAATCGACCTGGACCGGCGGGTTCAAGGCTGTCGGCAAGACGGCGGACAGTGCACTGGCGGTCTGGCGGCATGTGAAGCAGCTGGAAGAGGTCGGAGCCTTCGGGGCTGAACTGGAAGTGGTCCCGGATCGGGTCGGGGCCGAGATCAGCAGGCGCACGCCATTGATCATGCTGGGCATGGGGGCCGGGTCGGGGGCCGATGCGCAGTACCTTTTCGCCGAGGATGTGCTGGGCTGCACGCGCGGGCACAAACCGCGCCACGCCAAGACCTATCGCGACTTTGCCGGCGAATATTCCCGGCTGCAGCGCGAGCGGGTCGCGGCCTTTGGTGAATTCCGCGCCGATGTGGACAGCGGGGCGTATCCCGCGCCAAGTCATGTCGTGCCGATCGACGACGCCGAGTTCGACAGTTTCCTCGCCGCGCTCTGATCCTTGCAACGCATCAGGCGATACGCTACGACGACATGACGTAATTCCGTCACGGAGGACGTCATGGCCCGTCGCCCCACCACCCAGGATGTCGCCCGCGAGGCGGGCGTCAGCGTCACCACGGTCGATCGGGCGCTGAACGGACGCGCCAAGGTGCGCAAGGAGACCATGCGCAAGATCGCGCAAGCCGCGCACAAGGTCGGCTACCATGCGCGTGGGCTCATCGAACAGAACATCGACGCCGCCGTGCCCGAGATGACCTTTGGCTTTGTCTTCATCAAGAAGAGCCAGGAATTTTACCAGAACTTCGTGCGCGAGGTGGAGCAGGCCGTCGCCGCGCGAACCGATATCCGGGGCCGGGCGGTTGTCCGGTATGCGTCCTCACAAAGCCCCGAAGATTTCGCCAGGGCGCTGCAAAGCCTGTCGCAGTGCGATGCCATTGCGGCCACGGCGGTCAACCATCAGCTGCTGGCCCAGGTCGTCACCGAGCTGAAGCATAAGGGTATACCGGTCTTTTCGTTGCTCAACGACTTCGCGCAAGGCGTGCGTCGCAATTACCTGGGCATGAACAATATGAAAATAGGGCGGGTTGCGGCGTGGATGATCACCAAGACGCTGCCGCAACCGGGCAAGCTGGCCATCTTTGTCGGTGGCAACCGCTGGCATGGGCATGACCTGCGAGAGGTCGGATTCCGCTCCTATGTGCGGGAAAATGCGCCCGGGTTTTCCGTTCTGGATACGCTCGTCAATCTCGAAACTCGGCAACTGACATACGAGGCGACGCTGGACCTGCTGAGCCGGCATTCGGACCTCAAGGGAATCTATGTGGCGGGCGGCGGGATGGAGGGCGCCATCGCCGCGCTGCGCGAAGCCCATTCCAGCCCGCGCGTGGCCTTGGTCGTCAACGAGGTGACCAAGGAAAGTCGCGCGGCGCTGGTGGATGGCTATGTCACCATGGCGATTTGCACGCCGCTTCCGGCCCTGTGCGCTGATCTGATCTCGCACATGGTGCGGTCGGTCAAAGAGGGGGATGACGGTATCTCGGGGCAACATTTCCTTGATCCGCACCTGGTGCTGCCGGAAATGCTGTAATGGCGTTAAAACGTCATTTTGCGCGCGCAGAAAAACGTCATTCATGGCGCAAAATGCGGCCGATCAATTGACCGAATGCCGCGCTTCGGCGCAACGTCCGCCTCGTGACAGACGGCGCAAACGCGTCGCGGCGGGAGGACACCATGAAATTTGCACTCAACCAGATGACGGTGCGCCGTCTTGACTACGTGGCCTTCCTTGATCTTGCCAAGGCGCTTGGATGCATCGGCGTCGAGGTGCGCAACGATCTTGATCGCCCGCTGTTTGACGGGATCGATCCGAAGCAAGCAGGCGACATGGCTCGCACGCGCGGGCTGCGCCTGTTGGGCATGAGCGAGGTCTATGCCTTCAACAGCTGGTCCGACGAGATCCGCACCAAGGTCGAGACGATCATTGCGGCGGCCAAGGCGTCCGGCGCGGAGACCATCAGCCTGATCCCGCGCAACGACGGCACCCAGACCGGCAATGGCGAGCGTCAGGCCAACCTGCGCATCGCCCTGAAGGAAGTGCTGCCCATGCTGGAGGCCGCGGACATGACCGCACTTGTCGAGCCCCTGGGCTTTGGCCGGTCGTCCCTGCGGTCCAAGCAGGAACTGGTCGACGTGATCGAGGCGCTGGACGCCGGCCACCGCTACAAACTGGTGCATGACACCTTCCACCACACGCTGGCCGATGGCGGCCCGCTGTTTCCGGAGCATACGGGGATCGTGCATATCTCGGGCGTGGTGGATCCGTCCCTGAGCGTCGAGCAGATGGAGGACGCGCACCGCGTGCTGGTCAACGAACATGACCGCCTTGGCAATATCGACCAGATCAAGGCGCTGACCGCCGCCGGGTACGACGGCGCGATCTCTTACGAATGCTTTGCGCCGGAGATTCACGCGCTGGACGATCCGTTCACGGCGCTCCAGCGCTCTTTCGACTTCATCACCTCTGAACTTCAGGCGAAAGCCGCCTGAGCCAGAGGCGAGACGGCCCCTGGAGGAGGGGGTATCCGGCATAGGGAGTGGTGCGCCGGACACCATCAACGGGAGGAAACCCATGAAAAAGACCCTGATCGCAGCGAGCCTCGTGTCGCTCATGTCCACCACCGCGATGGCCGAAACCATCGGCGTGTCGATGGCGCTGTTCGACGACAACTTCCTGACGGTGCTGCGCAACGGCATGCAGGACTATGCGGACAGCCTTGAAGGCATCGACATCCAGATCGAGGACGCGCAGAACGACGTGGCCAAGCAGCTGGACCAGATCAACAACTTTGCCGCGTCGGGCGTCGATGCGATCATCGTGAACCCGGTCGACACCTCGGCGACCGAAGCGATGACGCAGGCTGCCGCCGCTGCAGGCATTCCGCTCGTCTACGTGAACCGCCAGCCCGTGAACGTCGATAACCTCCCCGACAATCAGGCATTCGTGGCGTCCAACGAGATCGAGTCCGGCACGCTGGCCGCCTTCGAAGGCTGCCAGATGCTGCGTGCGGCAGGTCATTCTGCCGGGGCGGATATCTACATCATGATGGGCGAGCTGTCGAACCAGGCGGCCGTGCAGCGCACCAAGGACTTCCATGACGTGATCGGCATGGACATGTGCAGCTTCATCAACGTCATCGACGAGCAGACGGCGAACTGGTCGCGAGACGAGGCGCAGGACCTGATGACCAACTGGCTGTCTTCGGGCGCATCTTTCCAGGCCGTGTTCGCCAACAACGACGAAATGGCCATCGGCGCGCTCCAGGCCCTGAAGGCGGCGGGTGTCTCGATGGACGACGTGGTCGTGACCGGTGTGGATGCCACCCAGGATGCACTTGCGTCGATGCAGGCGGGCGATCTCGATGTGACCGTGTTCCAGAACGCGGCGGGCCAGGGCGCCGGCGCGCTTGACGCGGCGCTGAAACTGGCGCGCGGCGAGGACGTGCCGCAGAAGGTCTACATCCCGTTCGAACTGGTGACCCCGGCAAACCTCGCCGACTATACGTCGAAGAACTGACCGTCGCGACATGCGACGCCTGGGCGGAGCCCTCGTGGCTCCGCTCTCCCGACTTTCCCGCTGCGGAAATGGGTAAGGATGACATGCGCGGCGTCCGATTTCGCGCCAGATCAGGGTCATGGCGCGCGCTTGATCAGATCAGATCAAATTTGATCGCGGCAAAGTCGGGCCCGATCGCTAATACGAAGTCGCGCAACAGGGAGGGAAGAGGATGTCCGAGACGTCCCATGGCATTGGCGGACTGACGTTCGACGCAAAGAAACGCGCATGGCCGAACGAGATGAACGTGTTCATCGCGCTCGTCGCCATCATCGCGATCTTCGAGCTGCTGGGGCAAGTCCTGCCCTATATGAACGGTCAGAGCCTGCTGTTCGATTTCAACACAGCCCGCGACGGCACCATCCTGAACATGGTCCGCCTGAAGATCATCATCCTTCAGGTTTCGATCATCGGCATCATTGCCATCGGATCGACGCAGGTGATCATTTCCGGCGGCATCGACCTGTCGCCCGGCTCGGTTGTCGGGCTGACCGCGATGGTCTCGATGAGTTTCGCGCAGACCGCGCTGGTGAACGGCAACCCGAACCCCAAGGCGATCTTTGGCGAAGCCTTCATGGATCTGCCGGTGATCGTACCGATCATCGTGGCCCTCGCCATCGGCATCCTTGCCGGGGCGGTGAACGGATTGCTCATCGCCTACACCAAGATTCCCCCTTTCATCGCAACGCTCGGAATGATGGTCGCGGCGCGCGGGGCCGCCAAGTGGTGGTCCAAGGGGCAGCCAATCTCGTTTCCGACCGACCCCTTCGCCGACATCGGCAACGGGCTGGCGGGCTGGTCGCCCGTGGTCATCTTCATCGGCCTGGCAATCCTGTTCCACTTTGTCCTGAAGTACACCGTCTACGGCAAGCACACCTATGCCATCGGGTCCAACGAGGACGCGGCGCGCATGTCCGGCATCAAGGTCGACCGCCACAAGGTGCTGGTCTACACGATTGCAGGGATGCTGGCGGGCCTGTCGGCGCTGGTGCTGGCCTCCAAGAACCTGACGGCGCAGGCCGGCATGGGGGTGATGTATGAACTTGACGCCATCGCCATGACCGTCATCGGCGGCGTCAGCCTGGCCGGCGGGCGCGGATCCATCGTGGGCACCGTGCTGGGGGCGTTGATCTTTGGCGTGATCATCTCGGGCTTCACCTACCTGCGCCTCGACGCCTACTACCAGGAGATGGTCAAGGGGGCGATCATCGTGGCTGCCGTGGTGCTCGACCAGTGGCGCCGTGGGCGCGCCGCGGCGCGCGGATAAGGGAGAGAGACCATGAGCGACGTACAGACAAATCTTTACAGCACGGACTTCTCTCACGGCGCGGCGCCGTCGGGCGAGGTGATCCTGGAAACGCGCGGCCTCACCAAGCATTACGGTGGCGTGCATGCCCTGCAGGACGCGAATTTCATCCTGCACAAGGGCGAGCACGTGGCGATCATGGGCGACAACGGGGCGGGCAAGTCCACCTTCGTGCGCCAGATCACCGGGGTCGAAACCCGCACCCGCGGCGAGGTCGTCTTTGACGGCAGGCCGGTGCATTTCGAGAACCCGATGGATGCCCGCGACGCGGGGATCGAGACGGTGTTCCAGACGCTGGCGCTGGCCGATCAGCTCGATGTGCCCGACAACCTGTTCCTCGGGCGCGAGCTGGTCAAGTTCAAGCTCGGGCCGTTCTCGATCCTCGACTACAAGGCCATGCGCGAGCGGACGATCGGCGCGCTGGAAAAGACCGGCGTCAAGATCCCCAACATCCGTGGCACGATCGAACGGATGTCGGGGGGGCAGCGGCAATGCGTGGCCATCGCCCGCACCGCGACCTTCCATTCCAAGCTGACCATCATGGACGAACCCACGGCCGCGCTTGGCGTGCAGGAGACCGCGCAGGTCGAGAACATCATCCGCACGCTGAAAGAGCAGGGCGAGCCGCTGATCCTGGTCAGCCACAACATGCGGCAGGTGATGGACCTGTGTGATCGGATTGTCGTCTTCCGGCGCGGGCGCATCTGCGCAAATCTCGACATCCGGGCCGGCGAAATCTCCGGCGAGGACGTCGTGGCCTATATCACCGGCGCCAAGACCCAGCCGGAATATGCCGACGCCGCCTGATCGCCGGTCACGCCGCAAAGACAATCGCCGTCGGTCTCGAACCTGCGGCGCTCAACCGGGCTGTGCCCTTCATGAGGAAGACTATGACTGTGAAATTCGGAGTTCTCGGCGCAGGTCGCATCGGACAAGTCCACGCCCGCGCCATCGCCTCGGTCCCCGGGGCCACTCTGGTCGCCGTGGCGGACGCGGTCGCGGCAGCGGCACAGGCGCTGCAGGATCAGTACGGCTGCGAAATCCGCAGCATCGAGGCCATCGAACAGGCGGATGACATCGACGCGGTGATCATCTGCACGCCCACCGACACCCATGCCGATCTGATCGAACGCTTCGTGAAGGCCGGCAAGGCCGTGTTCTGCGAAAAGCCCGTCGATCTCGACGTGGCCCGCGCGCGCCAGGTGATCGAAACCGTCGCGGCCCAGAACGGCACCCTGATGGTCGGCTTCCAGCGCCGGTTCGATCCCGATTTCCGGGCGCTCAAGGCCGCCATCGACGAGGGCCGCATCGGCGAGGTCGAGATGGTCACGCTGACCTCGCGCGATCCGGGCGCGCCGCCGCCCGCTTACATCAAAAGCTCCGGCGGCATCTTCCGCGACATGACGATCCACGATTTCGACGTGGCGCGCTGGCTCTTGGGCGAAGAGGTGGAAACCGTGATGGCGCAGGCTTCGGTCCTGACCGACCCCGAGATCGGCAAGCTGGGCGATTACGACAGCCTCAACGTGATCCTGCGCACCGCCAGCGGCAAGCAATGCACCATCACCAACACCCGCCGCGCCACCTATGGCTACGACCAGCGGATCGAGGTGCACGGCTCCAAGGGGTCCGTTTCTGCCATGAACCACCGCGAGGCGAACATCGAGCTGGCCAATGGTGACGGCTACACCAAGCCGCCGCTTCTGAACTTCTTCATGTCGCGCTACACGGCGGCCTATGCGGCCGAGATCTCGGCCTTTGTCGAAGCGGTCGAACAGGGGGCGCCGACGCCGACCACGGGTCTGGACGGGTTGCGCGCGCTCGAGCTGGCCGATGCGGCGCTGCAATCCGCAAAATCCGGTCAGGCCGTTACCTTGGCCACCAACTGAAACGATCCCTGCGCCGGGTCTCGCTTGATCCGTCGCAGCCTTTGACGGGAGCCTCCCCATGACGAAACCCTTGGACGTTATCACGATTGGCCGCGCGGGCGTGGACCTGTATGGCGCGCAGATTGGCGGGCGGCTCGAGGACATGGCGTCCTTCGACAAGTATATCGGGGGGTCTCCGACCAATATCGCCTGCGGGACGGCGCGGTTGGGGCTGAAGTCGGCGCTGATCAGCCGCGTGGGCGACGAGCACATGGGGCGGTTCATCGTCGAGCAGTTGCGGCGCGAGGGGGTCGAGACCAGAGGCGTCAAGACCGATCCCGAGCGGCTGACGGCGCTGGTGATCCTTGGCATCCGCGATCAGGAGCAATTTCCGCTGATCTTCTACCGCGAGAATTGCGCGGATATGGCGCTGTGCGAAGGCGACATCGACCCCGAGTTCATCAAATCCGCGCGCTCGGTCGTGCCCACCGGCACGCACCTGAGCCACGAACGCACCCGCGCCGCCGTGCTCAAGGCGCTGACCATCGCGCGTGAAAACGGGGTGAAGACCGCTTTGGACATCGACTACCGACCGAACCTCTGGGGCGTCTTGGGTCATGGCGACGGCGAAAGTCGCTTTGCCGAAAGCGCCGAGGTGACGGCGCAGTTGCAATCGACGCTGCACCTATTCGACCTGATCGTCGGCACTGAGGAGGAATTCCACATCGCGGGCGGCTCGACCGACACCATCGCCGCCCTGCGCGCCGTGCGGGCCGTGTCGGGGGCGGCGCTGGTCTGCAAGCGCGGGCCGATGGGGGCCGTGGCCTTTGAAGGGGATATTCCGGACTCGCTGGACGATGGCCAGACCGGCCCCGGCTTCCCGATCGAGGTGTTCAACGTGCTGGGCGCGGGCGATGGCTTCATGTCCGGGCTGCTCAAGGGCTGGCTGGATGGCGAGCCCTGGCCCGTTGCGCTGAAATACGCCAATGCCTGCGGGGCGTTTGCCGTGTCGCGGCATGGCTGCACCCCGGCGTACCCGTCATGGGATGAACTTCAGTTCTTCTTCGAGCGCGGCATCATCCAGCCCGACCTGCGCAACGACGCAGAGCTGGAGCAGGTCCATTGGGCCACCAACCGCCATACGCGCCCCGGCGCGCAGGCGGAGGTGCTGCGGACCTTTGCCTTTGACCACCGGATGCAGCTGGAGGAGATGGCGGGCTATACGCCCGACAAGGGCGCGACCTTCAAGGAGCTGTGCCTCGACGCGGCGCTGAAGGTGCGGAACGGCCAGCCCGGCTATGGGATCCTGTGCGACAACCGCATCGGGCGGTCTGCGCTGCACCGCGCCAGCGGCTCGGGCCTGTGGATCGGGCGCCCGACCGAGGATCCGGGCTCGCGCCCGATCCAGTTCGAAAAGGACCTTGGCATCGACTTTGGCCGGTTCCGGGAGTGGGCGGTCGAGGACGTGGTCAAGCTGCTGGTCTTCTGCCACCCGGACGACGATGCGACCACGCGCGCGCTGCAAGAGGAACGCGTCCTGCGCCTCTTCACCGCCGCGCGGCGGGCCGGGCTGGAATTCCTGCTGGAGGTGATCCCGTCGAAGGTCGCGCCCGTCGATGACACCACCACGGCCACGCTGATCCAGCAGTTCTACGATGCGGGGGTCTACCCCGACTGGTGGAAACTGGAGCCGTTCAAGACCGACGCCGCCTGGCAGAACGCCGTGGATGCGATCACCCGCAACGACCCGCGCACGCGGGGCATCGTGGTGCTGGGCCTCGATGCGCCCGAGGATGAACTGGCGGCTTCGTTCCAGCTGGCGGCCAAGCAGCCGCTGGTCAAGGGCTTTGCCGTCGGCCGCACGATCTTTGGCGATGCGGCCCGCGCCTGGATGCAGGGCGAGATGAGCGACGCGGACGCGGTCGGGATGATGGCCAGGCGGTTTTCCCACCTGTGCGAAGTCTGGGACACGGCCCGCGCCGGTGCCCTGCAAGCTGCCGAATAAAGGGCTGGTGACATGACACAAACGATCCGACTGACCGCCGCGCAGGCCATGGTGCGTTACCTTGCGGCGCAAAGGACCGAAACCGGCGAGCGCTTCATCGACGGTGTCTGGGCGATCTTCGGCCATGGCAACGTGGCCGGCCTCGGCGAAGCGCTGCATGACGCGGGCGATGCGCTGCCGACCTGGCGCGGCCAGAACGAACAGACCATGGCACATGCGGCGATTGCCTTTGCCAAGGCGTCCAGGCGGACGCGCGCCATGGCAGTGACCTCGAGCATCGGGCCGGGCGCGACCAACATGGTGACGGCGGCGGCGCTGGCGCATGTGAACCGCATTCCGCTGCTCTTGATCCCCGGCGACGTGTTCGCCAATCGCCGCCCCGATCCGGTGCTGCAGCAGGTCGAGGATTTTGACGATGGCACGGTCTCGGCGAATGACTGTTTCCGGCCCGTCAGCCGGTACTTTGACCGGATCACCCGGCCCGAACACCTGCTGACCTGCCTGCCGCGTGCGATGGCGGTGATGACCGATCCGGCCAATTGCGGCCCCGTCACGCTGTCCTTCTGTCAGGATGTGCAGGCCGAGGCGCATGACTATCCGCACGCCTTCTTTGAGCCGCGCGTCTGGCGCATCCGTCGCCCGGAGCCGGATGCGGGCGAACTGGCCGAGGTCGTTGACCTGATCAAGGCGGCGAAGAACCCGGTCATCGTCTGCGGAGGCGGGGTGATCTACTCTCGGGCCGAAGACGTGCTGGGCGACTTCGCCACGCGCCACAACATCCCCTTCGTGGAAACCCAGGCGGGCAAGTCGGCGCTGGCGCAGGCGCACCCGATGAACTTTGGCGCCTCGGGTGTCGATGGCTCGGCGGCGGCGAACGCGGTGTCCGAGACCGCCGACCTGGTGATCGGGGTCGGCACGCGGTTCCAGGACTTCACCACCGGGTCCTGGGCCTTGTTCAAGAACCCCGCGCGGCGGTTGGTCTCGATCAACGTGGCGGCTTATGACGCCGTCAAACACGGCGCGGTGCCGATGGTGGCCGACGCGAAAGTGGCGCTGAACAAGATCAGCGCCGCCCTGGGCGACCATGCGGCAAGCGCCCCGGACGCCAGGCTGCGCGCCGAGTGGCTGGACGCCGTCACCGCCCATTGTCAGCCCCGCACGGGCGGCGAAGGCTATCGCCCGCTCGATGCCGAGGTGATCGGTGCCGTCCAGCGCGCGACCGGCGAGGATGCCGTGGCGATGTGCGCCGCCGGCACGATGCCCGGTGCGCTCAAGCTGCTGTGGCAAGCCAGCCAGGGCGGCTATCACATGGAATACGGCTTCAGCTGCATGGGCTACGAGATCGCCGGCGCGATGGGCCTGAAACTGGCGTCTCCCGAACGCGAGGTGATCTGCTTTGTGGGTGACGGCAGCTACATGATGGCGAACAGCGAGTTGGCCACGGCGGTGATGCGCCGCGTGCCCTTCACCGTCGTGCTGACCGACAACCGGGGCTACGGCTGCATCAACCGCCTGCAAACCCTGGTCTGCGGCGGGCCGTCCTTCAACAACCTCTACGAGACCTGCAATGTGCAGGACCAGCCGCAGATCGACTATGTCGCCCACGCCGCCAGCATGGGGGCCCATGCGGTCAAGGCCGCCGACATCGCGGCTTTGGAAACCGAGATTGCAAACGCCCGTGGCCGCACCATCCCCACCGTGATCGTGATCGAGACCAACCCGGCCGAGGGACCCGGATTTGGCGCGGCAGGCCACTGGTGGGACGTGGCGGTGCCCGCGGTCAGCGACCATGACGGCGTGAACAAGGCCTATGCGGCCTACCTGGACGGTATGACGAAGCAACGGCTGGTCAACTGACCGCCTTTTGGGAAAGACACTGATATGAGCGTGAAGATCGGGATCTCGCTGATCGCCTGGCAGAACGACGACCTGCCTGACCTGACCGCCGCCTTCACCACGACAGGCGCGATGGAGGATGCGGGGAAGGTCGGCTATCAGGGGGTCGAGCGCGGCCGCCGCATGCCCGCCGATACCGAGGGCTTGCGGGCCTATCTGGACCGCTATGGCGTGTCGCTGTGCGGCGGCTGGTGTTCAGGCAACCTGATGGTCAACGATCTGGCGACCGAACAAGACGCGATCCGCCAGCAGGTCGACCAGTTCGCCGCGCTGAACGCGCCCTGCATCGTCTACGCCGAGTGTTCGAACACCATTCAGGGGGCCATCGACACGCCCGTGTCGCGCCGTCCCAAGCTGAGCCGTGACGAGGTCAGGACCTATGCCGCCAAACTGTCCGAGCTGGCGAAGTGGTCGGCGGATCGCGGCACGCCCTTGGCCTATCACCACCACATGGGCGCGATGGTTCAGGATGCCGAGGATATCGACTGGCTGATGGAGGGCTCGACCCCCGATCTGCACCTGCTTTACGACACCGGGCATTTGCATTTTGCCGGGGCCGATCCCTTGGCCGTGCTGGACAGATGGGGCCACCGGGTAAAGCATGTCCACTTCAAGGACGTGCGCCAGCCGGTGCTGGACTGGGTCCATGCGCAGGACGAGAGCTTTCTGGATGGCGTGGCGGCGGGGGTCTATTCCGTGCCGGGCGACCCCGAAGGCTGCATCGACTTCCAGGCGATCACCGACCGTCTGGCCCAGATGGACTACACCGGCTGGATCGTCGTCGAGGCCGAGCAGGACCCGGCCAAGGCCCCGCCCTACGAGTATTCCAAGCTGGGTTATGATCACATCCTGGATATCTGCGCCAAGTCCGGCCTGACCGTGGCGCGCTGAGATGTTCGACCTGCGCCACCCCTTCTTCAATCCGATCTGGCGCCGCATCCTGACGGTGGTCCTGGCGCTTGGATGGGCCGTGGTCGAACTCCTGACCGGCAGCCCGGGATGGGCTTTGATGTTCGGCGCGGTCGGGGCCTGGGCAGGCTATGTCCTGCTGCTGACCTGGGTGCCGGTCACCGATAAGAGGACTTCTGATGACTGATCTGCTGCGTAAACCCTTTGGCACCCATGGCAAGGTGCATGAGATCACGCCGCAATCGGCGGGCTGGCGCTATGTCGGCTTCTCGCTGTACCGCCTGCGCGCGGGCGAAACCGTGGCCGAGGCGACAGGCGACCGCGAGGTGATCCTTGTCATGGTCGAGGGCAAGGCACGCGTCACCGGCGCGGGGCAGGATTGGGGCGAGTTGGGCGCGCGGATGGATGTCTTCGAAAAGACGCCGCCGCATTGCCTGTATCTGCCGAACGGGTGCGACTGGACGGCGGAGTCCACGACCGATTGCGTGATCGCGGTGTGCAGCGCGCCGGGGCAGGGCGGGCATGCGGCGCGGCGCATCGGCCCCGACGGGATCACCCTGACGGAACGCGGCAAGGGCGCCAACACGCGATATATCAACAACATCGCCATGGAGAACGAGGATTATTGCGACAGCCTGCTGGTGACCGAGGTCTTTACCCCCGCGGGCCACTGGTCTTCCTATCCGTCACATCGCCACGACGAGGACGACTACCCCCGGATCACCTACCTCGAGGAAACCTATTACCACCGGCTGAACCCGGCCTCGGGCTTTGGCATCCAGCGCGTCTATACCGACGACCTGCAACTGAACGAAACCATGGCCGTCGCTGATGGCGACGTGGTACTGGTGCCGCGCGGGCACCATCCCTGCGGTGCGCCCTACGGGTTCGAGATGTACTACCTCAACGTCATGGCCGGGCCGCTGCGGAAGTGGCGCTTTGTGCCGGCACCAGAGGTCGAGTGGATCATGGAACGGGACGCATAGGCGGTTCGACACGGGGGAAGCGGTCTCCGAAAGGAGCCTCCGGAAATGCGGCGGACGGGTCGGCATGACGCGCCAGGTCATTGTCGGCGCGGGCCCGCGTGGTGTGCCCGATCGCGCGCAGCGAGGCGACGTCACCCTGATGGGCGATGAACGGTAATGGCCCCATGCGCGGGCTGTGTTGCACGCGGCGGTGATGGCCGAGGTCCCCATTCCACGGATCGGCTCATCCGACCGCTTCCGCGACAGCTCTGCCAAGCGCGGTGGAGCCGTCGGCCAAGGGCGATGCGGACCAGGCCCTCGCCGCCCCGACGGTCCAAGTCAGGCGCTGGCCCGGCGGTTTCACGCGGTGCATCTTTGTCCCGGCCCGGCTCCGGTTGTGAGCCGCTCTTTCGTCGCCACAGGGCACGGCCAATGGTTTCGGATGTCCGCTGGATTTCGATACCGTGCACCAGCATCGGCGGTGACTGTTTTCCATGGTGTGGCTGTCTTGCGGGGCGGGTCACGGCATGAGCGCCGCGAGCGTCGATGGCTTGGTTGTGATTGCGCGTGTCGCAAGCACCGTTCGGCGTGACGCGACCCGGTTCCTGATCCGCAGGGATCAGGCCGATCAGATCGGGCAGAACCGGGGCCTTGCCGGCCCGGCGCCCGGTGGTCCCCCCTCTCGGCGGATTCTCTTTGCAATTCGCCTGCCGGAGAATGGATGGCTCTGATCTCGAGTGATTTCTCGTCGATCCCGAGGCGGATCTTGCGCCTGACGCGCCGTTTGGGGCCTTCACGCCTGCGTGCGCGCCACGCGTCTTCGCCCTCGATGGCCGACTGTCGGGGAGTCGAGGCACGGGGCTTTCGGTCCACGACGGGGGATGTTGGCGGCCAGGGTCTTCTGACGGGGGGACAGGCCGGCGAAGGCGGGCACCGTCCAGTCCAGACCAACCAGCCGCGGCAGGCTCTCGACAAGACCGGTCGTCTGCCGGGTCGTCATTATCGCTCGGGCCAGTGGCGCGATCCCTTTCGGCCGTGTTGAACAGACCCCGCACCGCCAGACAGGTCTGGATGGCGTCATCATCATGGGTCTGCTGGCGGCCACGCCGGCCGGCAAGGCATCCCGGCGCGTTTCTCGGGCCGGGATCGGATCGTCAGCGAACCGCGACGCTCTGGCGTTTCGTCATGGGCGGCCAAGTTCCTGGTCTTGTTGGTCGTTGGTGTCGGTCTGCGGATACATGCCAGCGACCGCTCTGGAGTCACGAGATGAAACCCTTGCAGGCTTTGTGCATCAGAGCCCCTTGCCCGCCTCACGCGAAACCCGCCTGAAACCACCTGTCGACATAAGTTCATCTTATCAAAGGCTTAAAGAAAATTTCCAGAAAACCCTCCAGGGGCGCAACATACCAGTTGAATTGTAAACAAGTTGCTATTTAAACTAACCTTTGCAACAGGAGATGACAGGGAGGGTCAGTTGCACAGGGGTCGAAGCGGCGCATGCGCCCGGCAGCGGAACGCGAAATCAGCGGTTGGTGTAGTCGACGTCGAGCTTGTCCACCAGGGCGAGGTTCTCGTGCAGACGCGCCATGAAACGGAAGAGTTGGTCGGTCTCCGCTTGGCTGAAACCGGTCAGCATCGCCGCCTCACGCTCCAGGGCGACCTTCATGATTCGGTCATGCATCTCGGCCCCCGCCGGGGTGAGCCACATGCGGCGCTGACCATCCACGAGACGTTCGGTCAGCATCCCGCGCTCCTCGAGGCTGCGGGCCGAGCGGCTGACCAGCGACTTGTTCATCGACACCATTTCACAGACCCGCTGCGCACGGATGCCGGGTTCGTTGCGCAGGGACGACAGCATGCGCCATTCGTTCAGTCCGACACCGAATTCGGCGCGGAACACCTTGGACGCGCCCCAGGAAAACGCACTGCTGAGCGTCGTGAGGAAATACGGCAGGTAGTGCGCGGCATCCACGCTGCGTCCCGGCTCGTCGATAATCTCATCCGTCATGCGATAGGTCCTGTCAGGCGATCGCACTTGAATATCCACGCCAAAACAATTTTGCAAACCGGGGCTCTGTCCGCATGAAGAAACTCATCAACGACGTCTCCTCCGTGGTTGCGGATGCACTGGAAGGCACCGTTCGCGCCGCGGATGGCCTGCGCCTGATCGAGGGCACCACCATCGTCGTGCGCGACGATTTCGAGGCCCTGCGCGCCGCCGGCAAGGTCGCGCTGATCTCGGGTGGCGGGTCCGGGCACGAGCCGGCCCATGCGGGCTATGTCGGCCAGGGCATGCTGACGGCCGCCGTGGCAGGCGACGTATTTGCCTCGCCTTCGACCGATGCCGTGCTGACCGCCATCCGCACGGTCGGCGGGCCGGGCGGCGCGCTGCTGATCGTCAAGAATTACACCGGCGACCGGCTCAACTTCGGCCTCGCGGCCGAGATTGCCCGGGCCGAAGGGCTGGACGTCGCGGTGATGATCGTCGACGAGGACGCGGCCCTGGGATCGGCGGAAAAGACCGCCGGGCGGCGGGGCACGGCCGGCACGGTGCTGATCCACAAGATCGCGGGGGACGCGGCCGAACGGGGCCTGCCGCTGGCCGAGGTCAAGGCCCTGGCCGAGGCGGCCGTGGCGGACACCGCGTCGATGTCGGTGGCGCTGTCGCCCTGCATCGTGCCCGCAGCCGGCAGCCCGAACTTCGAACTGGGCTATGACGAGATCGAGCTGGGCCTCGGCATCCATGGCGAGGCCGGGTCGGACCGCGTCGCCATCCGCCCCGCCGCCGAGCTTGCCGAGACGCTGATCGGGCGCATCGCCGAGGATCGTGGGATGACAGCGGGCGAAACGGTGGCTCTGTTCGTCAACAACCTCGGGGCGACACCGCCGATGGAACTGGCGATCATGGCGCGCGATGCGATCCGTGCCTGCGAGGCGCGCGGCCTGACCGTGGCGCGCATCTGGTCGGGGACTTTCCTGACCGCGATCGACATGGCCGGCGTTTCGCTGTCCCTCATGCGTCTCGACCCCGAGAGAACGCGGGCGCTCGACGCGCCGACACGGGCGCCCGCCTGGATGATCCCCGGTCAAGGTGCCCATGTCACCGACAAGGTCCCCGCGCCGCCTCATCAGGCCGTCGCGCCTGCGGCCGGCGCGGGAAACCCCGCCATGCTTGCCGCCGTTGCGGCCGCGGCCCGCGCGATCATCGCCGCCGAGCCGGGCCTCACGCGGCTTGACCAGATCACCGGGGACGGCGACATCGGCCGCTCGCTCGCCGGTGGGGCCGAGGCGATTCTCGCCACCGAAGCGACCCTGGCCGGGCTCGACGGGGCCGACTTCTGGCGCCATGTCGCCGCCACGGTCCGCGCCGCGACCGGCGGCACCTCGGGGCCGCTCTATGCGATCCTGGCGCTTGGCGCGTCTCATGCCCTGACCACCGACCGCGAGGCTGGCGAAGCCCTGGCCGCCGCCTTTGCCGCGGGCGTCGCATCGGTCACGGAGCTGGGCGGGGCCGCCCCGGGCGACCGCACCATGGTCGATGCGCTGATCCCGGCACGCGATGCGATGGCCACACCGGCGCCCCCTGCCGAGCGTCTCGCGCTGGCCGCGAAGGCGGCGCGCGCGGGCGCGGAAGCCACGGCCGACATGTCCCCGCGCCGCGGGCGCTCCAGCTACATCGGCGACCGCGTCCTGGGCCATCCCGACCCGGGCGCCGTCGCGGTTGCCACATGGCTCGAAGCCGCGTCAGACGCGCTGAACTCCTTGAACAAAGGATAGAAGATGACCACCGTAAATCTTGACCGACCGGTGCTGGACGTCGACCCGTTCAGCGATGCCGCCCTGAACGACCCGGATCCGATCGACCGCGCGATCCGCGAGGCCGGGCCGATCGTCTGGATCCCGAAATACGGGTTCTGGGCCTCGGGCCGCGACGCGCAGGTGCGCGAGATCTTCCAGGACTGGGAGACCTTCTCGTCCTCCTTCGGCACCGGGCTGACCAACGTCAAGCGCGACGAGCCGTGGCGCAAGCCCTCGGTGATCCTCGAAGCAGATCCGCCGATCCACACGCCGAACCGCAAGGTTCTGACCCGCGTGCTGTCGCTCAAGGCCCTGCGCCAGTTGGAGGAGACGTTCCGCGTCACCGCCGAGGCCATGGTCGACGCGCTCGTGGCCAAGGGGAGCTTCGACGCCTCGGCCGACCTGGCCTTTGCCTTCCCGTTCAAGGTGCTGCCGGACAGCGTGGGGATGCGCAAGGAAGGGCGGGAACACCTGATGCCCTATTCGACGCTCAATTTCAACGCGATGGGGCCGCGCAACGACCGCTACCACGCGGCCCGCAAGATCGTGGAGGAGATGGGCACCTTTGCCTATGTCGATGCACAGATGGCGCGCGAGAACCTCCAACCGGGCGGGTTCGGGCAGGAGATCTACGCCGCCGCCGATGCGGGCGAGATTTCCCAGGAGGACGCGGGCATGCTGGTGCGCGCCTTCATCTCGGCCGGGATCGACACGACCATGCTGGGGATCGGCCTGACGATCCACGCGCTGATCGAGCGGCCCGAGCAATGGGCGCTGCTGCACGACGACCCCTCGCTTGCCAAGTTCGCCTTCGACGAAGCACTGCGCTTTTCGCCTTCGAGCCCGATCATCGGCCGCACGACGGCCGGGGCGACCGAATTCGCCGGCGTCCAGCTTGGGGCGGAAGAGAAAGTCATGACCTTCCTTGGCGCCGCGAACCGCGACCCGGATCGCTGGGACCGTGCCGAGGAATTCGACATCCTGCGCAAGCCCGTCGGCCATCTGGCCTTCGGCTACGGGATCCACGCCTGCGTCGGCCAGATGGTCGCGCGGCTGGAGGCGACCGCCGTGCTCACGGCGCTCGCCGAACGGGTCAGGACCATCGCGTATGACGGGCCGCCGGAACGGTTCATCAACAACTGGCTGCGGGGCTACACCGCGCAGCCGGTGAAAGTAACTGCCGCCTGACCCTGGCCGGCAGCATCATCAACTGGGAGGAAGACATGAAACATACGATCATCCTTGGCGCGACCCTTGGCGCCGCATTGGCAAGCGCGGCATGTGCCGAAGACTTCATCTACGGCTCCTGGCCGCCAGCTTCGGACTATCTGAACACCGACACGCTGCCCGGCGCCTTCGACATCATCTCGAAGGAGACCGGTGGCGACGTGACCTGGGAGCTGATCGCGGGCGGCCAGCTTGCGGATCCGCGCGGAACCCTGGCGCAGGTCGGCGACGACCTGATGCAGGCGGGCCTCGCAATTCCCGTCTACACACCCGGCGCGATGCCCTCGCTCACGCTGCTCTACTCGGTTGTTGTTCCGGGCGACGATCCGGTGGCGACCGCGGGCGCCGCGGCCGAAGTGGTGTTCCTCGGCTGCCCCGCGTGCCTTGAAGAGGCCAAGGACAACAACGTGCTGCCCCTTGGCGGCTTCGCCTCGGCCTCTTACCGGCTGATGTGCACCTCTCCGGTCGCCTCGCTGGCCGACATGGAAGGCAAGCGCATCCGCGCCACGGGCGGATACGGCGAGATTGCCGCGATGGGCGGGGCGACCCCGACCTCGGTCACCCTGCCGGAAGCGGTCGGTCTGCTGCAAAAGGGCGGTCTCGATTGCCTCATGGCGTCGCGTGAATGGCTCAAGACCTTCGGCTATGGCGAATATGCCAAGTTCGTGACCGACCTGCCGCTCGGCACCACCGCCCCGGCGCTTGGCTTCGTGATGAACTACGACGCCTATGAAGGGCTGTCGACCGAGGCCAAGATCGCCCACCTGCGGGCCTCGGCCTATGCTTCGGCCAAGCATACGATCGGCAACTACGTCCTCAAGGACGAGGAAACCTTTCAGGCGCAGGTCGCCGACAACGGCGTGTCCTATGTCACGCCCAGCGAAGAGTTGGTCACGCTTGTCAACGGGTTCGCTGAGGTCGACCGCGCGCGGCTGATCGAGAACGGCAAGCAGTTGGGCGTCGCCGACCCCGCCGCCCTGATGGATGCCTATTTCGCGGCCTTCGAGAAGTGGACCGCGATCTCGGCAGAGGTCGGCACCGACGTGGACGCCTTTACCCAGAAGCTGTGGGACGAAGTCTACTCCAAGCTCGATCCCGAAGCGCTCTGATCTGACTGATGGCGTGGCGCCCCGGCGCCACGCCCGACCCAAGGCCCCTGGAGGAGCGCGACCGCCATGCGGCAATTCCATTTCATCGTCACCAAGATGGCGGACGCGCTGTTCGCCGTCTCCCTCGTCTTCGGCTTTCTCATGATGGCGCATGTCACGGCGGATGTCGTCGCACGCACGGTCTTCAACGCGCCCCTGCCCGGCACCGGCGAGATCTCGGCCTCGTGGTACATGGTCGCCGTGGCCTTCCTGCCGCTGGGCTATGTCACCCTGCGCGACCAGCACGTGACCGCCGACATCTTCGTGTCCCGCATGTCGCCCGGGCGCCAGGCGATGGTCGAGGTCCTGACCGACCTTCTGTCGATGGCCTACCTCACGGCCTTTGTCTGGCAGACCTGGGAGTCCGCGATGAAGAACACGAAGCGCGGCGAAGTCTGGGAGATCCTCGGCGGCTACCTTCCGATCTGGCCGGTGCGCTGGTTCCTTCCGGCAGCCGGGGTGGTCATGCTGCTCGCCTTTCTATCGCGCCTCTTGTCGCGCGCCACCGAACGCAACCTCCAGACCCGGAACTGAGACATGGACACGATCTACTTCGGTCTCTCGACGCTTGCGATCCTGCTGTTCCTGATCGGAATGCGCGTGCCCATCGGCGTGGCGCTCGGCGTCGTGTCGATCCTCGGCCTTGCCTATGTGCGCAACTTCAAGATCGCCTTCTCGATCCTGCGCGAGACCCCGTTCACCTTTGCGGCCAACTGGGATCTGACGGCGATTCCGATGTTCCTTTTGATGGGCGCCATCGCGAACCAGTCCGGCATTTCCTCGGCCCTGTTCCGCGCCGCCCGCCTGTGGTTTTCTGCGCTGCCCGGCGGGTTGGCCGTCGCCGCGAACATGGCAAGCGCGGGCTTTGCCGCGGCCTGCGGCTCGTCGCTCGCCTCGGCGGCGGCGATGGGGCGGCTGGCCATTCCCGAGATGCTGCGCGCAGGCTACGACAAGGGCCTTGCCACCGGGGTCGTCGCCTCGGCGGGCACGCTCTCGGCGCTGATCCCGCCCTCGATCCTTCTGGTGCTCTACGGCGTCTTTGCCGAGACGTCGATTTCCGCCCTGCTCATCGCGGGGGTGATCCCCGGCATTCTCACGGCCCTGGCCTATGTCGTGATGATCATCATCCGGTGCAAGCTGAACCCGTCGCTGGCCCCGCCCATCGAGCAGCAGGAACGCACGACGCTGCGCCGCGACCGGATGCTTGCCCTGCGCGAGACATGGCCGCTGGCCGCGCTGATCCTCGGAATCATCGGCGGGCTTTACTCCGGCATCGTCACCCCGACCGAAGCGGGCGCGGCAGGTGCTGCGCTTGCCCTGTTCATCGCCATCCTCCAGCGGCGCATGGACAGCCGCAAGATGATCGAGGCGCTGAAAGAAGCGATGTCGGTCACGGCACAGATCTTCTTCGTCGGCATGGGCGCTGTCATGTATACCCGGCTCTTGTCGCTCACCGGGGTCTCGGCGCTTCTGGTCGACATGACGGCCGGCTTTGCGGGCGATCCACTGATGATCGTGATCTTGCTTTCGGTGATCTACCTGATCCTCGGCATGTTCCTCGACCCGCTCGGGATCATGCTGATCACCATGCCGGTGTTCCTGCCGGTCATCGATGCACTCGGGCTTGACCTCGTGTGGTTCGGGATCATCGTGGTGAAATACATCGAGATCGGGATGATCACGCCGCCGATGGGGATGAACGTGTTCGTCGTCAAATCGGTCGTCGGAAAGGAGGTCGCGCTGGGCACGATCTTCAGGGGCGTCGGCTGGTTCCTCGTCTGCGAAATCTTCGTGATGGCGCTGTTGCTGTCGGTGCCCGAGATCACGCTTTTCCTGCCGAACCTGATGCAGTGACAATCGCCAGCGCGCGGCGCCACGGCACCCCTCTCGCAGAGAGCATCCGCAAGCCGGGGTGAGGACCCGTTGATTTCAGGGGAAGGGCATGGTTCACCGCGCGACAGCAGAGCGGTGACATGCCCGACCTTGTCCCGCTGAGCGGCGCGCACATGTCGGATGATGGCCCGCGTCCTCCTTGCCTGGGACAAGCGTGTCCCGCGGCCTTCGGGGACGGGGCTGCCACGCGCGGCGTGGCCGCTGCCTGCGTCGCCATCGTCCTTGTTATCTTGCGTGGGCACAGGCGCCGCCGACGGGTCTCGACCGGGATGGCCAAACAAGGGATGGCCAACATGGCTCGCCCCGGTGTCCATCCGTGCGAAGGTTTCGACCCGTATGTAGTGGCGCAGGACCCCGAAGCGGTTTCACCAACAGGCCAGGTGTGCGGTCCGCATGGCCTCTGGTTTCGATCAAGAATTGGTCGATCTCGCGATTTCGACCGGCATTTGCGGCCGCCTTTTCTGAATTTCCTTGCAATGTATACATGTAGGCAATAACTGATGGGTCAGCACGGCGGCCCTTCATCGGCGCGCTGATCCAATCGCCCAGGGCGAACATCAGAATGGAATGATCACAATGACTTATGTGCTGCACCGCTCAACCAAAACGGATTTCCAGGTCGCCGTGGCCGGCGAAGGCAGCTGGCTGACCCTTGCCGGCGGACTGCATGTGCTGGACGCGTCGGGTGGGGCGGCTGTGGCCTGCATCGGGCACGGGAACCGCCGCGTGGCAGAGGCGATTGCAGATCAGGCGACCAAGGTCGCCTATGTCCACACGCTGTTCTTTTCGTCCGAACCGGCCGAGGAATTGGCGGATCACATGATCGCCATCAGCGGTGGTGCCTTTGCGCGGGCCTTCTTCGTGTCCTCCGGGTCAGAGAGCATGGACAGCGCGATCAAGATGGGATTGCAGTACCATATCGAACGGGGTGAACCCGACCGGCAGATCTTCATTGCCAGACGCCAGAGCTATCACGGCAATACGTTCGGAGCGCTTGCGGCCAGCGGGCATGCCGCGCGGCGGTCGATCTACGAGCCGGTGCTGATGCGGAACTTCAGCCATGTATCGCCCTGTTTTCCGTATCACTACCAGCCGGAGGGGCAGGACGACGAAACCTATGTCGCCGCGCTTGCCGCCGAACTCGAGGCCGAGATCCTGAGGCTCGGTCCCGCCAATGTCGCGGGCTTCATCGCGGAAACCATCGTCGGCGCTACCTCCGGCTGTGCCGTCGCCACGCCGGGCTATTTCAAGGCGGTGCGCGAGATTTGCGACCGCTACGGAATCCTCTGGATCGCGGACGAGATCATGTGCGGGATGGGCCGGACCGGGCGCACCCACGCCTGGGAATGGGAAGGCGCCTCGCCCGACATCCAGACCGTCGCCAAGGGGCTTGGCGGCGGGTATGTTCCGATCGGTGCCATGTTGATCGCTCCGAAGGTTCTCGAGGTGCTGACTGCCGGCACCGGATCGTTCGTGCACGGTCACACCTACCAGGCGCATCCGGTCGCGACGCGCGGCGCGCTGGAAGTGCAGCGCATCATCACGGAACAGGCCCTGGTCGCCAATGTTGCCGATCTCGGACCCAAACTGACCGATCGGCTTCAGCAGCATTTCGGTCAACATCCACATGTCGGCGAAATTCGCGGGCGCGGATTCTTCCAGGCGCTCGAGTTCGTCTCGGACCGGGAGAGCAAGACGCCGTTCGCGCCGGATGTCGCGTTTTCCGACCGTCTGAAACGCGCGGCGCTTGAGGCAGGTCTGGCGATCTACCCCAATGGCGGCACGATTGACGGCAAGACCGGCGATCACGTCATCATTGCGCCGCCCTTCAACGCGACCGAGGACGAGCTGGACCAGATCTGCGACCGGCTGGGCACAGCCCTCGACGCGACGGTTGCATCGCTGCGGGGGTAGGCGGATGCTGCCTGGCCTCGTTCTGGTTCTTGCAAGCGTTCTCGCAGGAGAAGGGATCGCGTCCGTCGTCGGTTTGCCGCTTCCGGGCACCGTCTACGGTCTGTTGACGGCGCTGGTGCTGCTGGCCTCCGTACGGCGGGCCGAGGCATGGATCACGCCGGCCGCCGAGATGCTGCTATCAAACTTCGCGCTGTTCCTGGTTCCGCTCGCCGCGCTTGCGCTGATGGTTGATCCTGCGCTTCTGCGTCTGCTGCCGCGTCTGGCGCTTGTCGCCGCGCTCACCCTGCCGCTGACGGCGCTTGCGACACTCGGCGCGTTTTCGTCTCTGGCGCGTCTGTCGCGCAGACGTGGCGCGGTTCGCGAGTGACATGATGGCGGACCTGCGTCTCGAAAGCGCTGCGGCCATCCTGCTGACACTGTGCCTGTGGCTCGGGGCCTCGGCTTTGTCCCGCAGGGGCGGGGGCGCGGCGCTTTTGAATCCGGTGCTGACCTCGGTCTTGATGGTCATCGCGATCCTGGGGCTGCTGAACATCGCGCCCGAAACCTACCTGCGCGGCGCGGCGCCGCTGACGCTGATGATCGGTCCGGCGACGGTGGCGCTTGCGCTGCCGCTCTGGCGACACCGCAAGGTCATCGCCGAATTCTGGCCGGCGCTGGCAGGCGCACTTGTTGCCGGGGCGTTCACGTCGATCGTGTCGGTCATGGTCGTCGGGCCATGGGTCGGGCTGGACAGCGCCGCCATCGCCACGCTGGTCCCGCGGTCCGTGACGGTCGCCGTGGCGGTTCCCCTGTCGGCCGAACTGGGCGGGCAGGGCGGTCTTGCCATGCTGGCAGTGCTGCTGAACGGCTTTCTTGGCACGGCGCTGCTGCCCGTGCTGGCGCGGCTGATGCGGATCGACGACGATCTCGCCCAGGGGTTTGCCCTGGGCCTGTGCTCTCACAGCATCGGCGTCGCGCGTGCCCTCGAAGGGCCCGCGACAATGGCGGCGCTGGCGACCTGCGGGATGCAGCTGAACATCCTTGCCAGCGCGCTGCTTATTGCACTGCTTTTCTGAATGGGGGCTGCGATCCGCGATTACGGCTCATGGCGCGGCGGTCTTGCCGCCGTGCGGGGTCAGCAGGCCTTCGTCGATCAGGTCCGGCAGGAAATCCAGCGCGGCCTGCGTCTCTCCCTTGCGGATCATGGACAGGAACTTTTCGTGCTCGCCGATGATGCGGTTTTCGGGCGTCTCGAAAAGCGTCAGCCCGAGCGCGATCATCATGCGCGGGGCGATCAGGTCGAACATCGCCTGCAACGTCCGGTTCCCCGCCGCGACGAAGAGCTGCCGGTGAAACTCGAGAACGGCCATCGACAACTCGTAGGGGTCTCCGCGGCGGAAATGACGGCGCACCAGATCCAGCGCATCTTCAAAGCCGTACAGCAGCTCCGGGTTCTCTTGCACGCGGATGATCGCCTCGGGAAGCACCGCCAGCTGTACCAGTTTGCGCGCCTCGATCAGCTCTCGAAGGGCAACGATGTTGCCTTCGAAAAGCCGGGTCTCGCGGTGGTTGGTTTCGACCACGCCCCTCGCCTCGAGCGCGCGAAGCGCCTCCCGGACGGGGACCCGGCTGACGCCCATCTCGCGCGCAAGCTCGACCTCGGTCAGGCGCTGGCCCATCTTGAGCCGCCCTTCGATCGCACTGCGCAAGATGCTTTCCGCGACCTTTTCCGACAGATTGCCCGCAGTGCTCTTGTCTATTGCGTCCAGCTGGTTGTCCGTCACTGCTGCCTCGCCTCTCTGACCAATATGCCTACATGTATACACATAGCGCGCCGCCGGATAGAGCCTTTTCCGGCCCGACACACCCAGCAAGGACGTCCGCATGACCTATCCCGGATTCAGAAACCCGATGCGCCGCACCCAGGCAATGCCGATTGCGGGCTATTTCGACAAGTTGTCCGGCCGCGCCGGGGAAACGCTGGCTTTGAAGGCGTCCGCCGAGACGGATGCGCCGGTGCAGGCCGAGCTTCTGCATCTTCATCTTGGCGATGCCAACCCCGCCGCCGGCGGGATGAAGGCCACGACACTCGCGGACCTGGGCGCGTTCGAGGGACGGCACCAGCCGATCGACCTCGGGTCCCATGCGGCGCTGCCCGCCATCGCGTTGCCGGATGCCGCGCGGTTCAGCCTGCGGGTCCAGCCCTGGCTGCTGCGTGGGACGCCGTCCGTGCTTGGCCATGCCGAAGGATGGGAGATCAGCGCGACCGAGGATGCCGTGATCGCGACGGTCGGGGACATCCGGCTGACGCTGGATGTCCGCCTGCGCCGGAAGGTCTGGTACGAGATCACCCTGGCCGCGGATTCGGCGACTGGCGAGGCGATCCTGGGCGTCAGGGGGCTGACCGCCGTCGAGCGTCAGCCGGACCCGGTGGATGTCCGCATCCGCGCCGGCGGAACGCCGGGACTGCGCACCGGCCCGGTCCGGCTGGCGGCCCGGCCGGCAACTGGCGGCCTGCACGAGGCGCACTTCAACGGCCGGCTGGAGGATCCGCGACTTGATGCCGGGATGGACGGGACGGGCGGTCTGCTGGCGTTCTGGGATTTCTCGGACGGCATCACCACGCAGCGCCTGACCGACCGGGGGCCGTCCGAAGCCCATGGGCATGTGGTGAACGTGCCGACACGGGCGATGCGCGGAAGCCTCTGGACCGGCGCGGTGATGAAATGGACGGAAGAGCCCCGCCATTATGCCGCGATCCACTTTCACGAAGATGACCTGTATGATTGCGGATGGGAAACCTCGCTCGAGGTCACGATCCCCGATGATCTTGCCAGCGGCATCTACGCCGTGCGTCTGACCCAGGGGCCGCACAGTGACACGGTGCCGTTCTACGTGCTGTCGGGAGACGAACGGCGCAACCGCATCTGCTTCCTGGCCTCGACCTACACCTATCAGTGCTATGCCAACTATGCGCGCGGCAACCTGGACGCGGCCCTGCGGGCGCGGATGGCGGACTGGGACACCCCGAGGCACAATCCGGACGACTACGATCTCTACGGGTTTTCTGTCTACAACTTTCACCCCGACGGATCGGGTCACCACTTTTCTTCCCGGCTGCGGCCGATGATGACGATGCGGCCGGGGTTCCTGACCTTCTGCGACCCCAAGGGATCGGGCATCCGCCATTTTCCCGCCGACACGCACCTGACCCATTGGCTGGAACGGACGGGGCAGGGCTTTGACGTTGTGACGGACGAGGATCTGGACCGCGAAGGGGTCGACCTGATCGCGGGCTACGATGTGGTCCTGACCGGCAGCCACCCGGAATATCACACGACCGGCACGATGGATGCGCTGGCGGCCTATCAGCAGCAGGGCGGCAATTTCTGCTATCTCGGCGGCAACGGGTTCTACTGGCGTGTGGAACGCAACGACGCGCTGCCCGGCATGCTGGAACTGCGCCGCGCGGAACTGGGCATGCGGGCCTGGGGGACCGACGTGGCCGAGAACTACCACCAGCTTGCCCCGAGCTATGGCGGGCTATGGCGTCGGGCAGGGCGGCCGCCGCAGGTCCTCTGCGGGCTGGGGTTCACCGCGCAGGGGCTGTTCACCGGCAGCCACTACCGACTGGACCCGGCCGCCCGCGACAGTCCTGCCGCGCATCTGCTCGAGGGGATCACCGGTCCCATCCTAGGCGATTACGGGCTTAACGGCGGCGGCGCGGCAGGGTTCGAACTGGACCGCGCGGATGTCGAGCTTGGCACGCCCGAGACTTTCGTGCGCCTTGCCGTGTCCGAAGGGCATGACAGCGACTATTCGATCCCGCCGGAGGATGTGCTGTCGCCCGGCAAGTCGATGACCGGAGAGCCGACGTCGCAGATGATCCGCTCGGACGTGATCTGGTATCGGACGCCGGCGGGGGGGCAGGTGTTCTCGGTCGGGTCGATCTTCTTCTGTGGCGCGCTGCTGGTGAACGAGACCGACAACGACATCTCGCGCCTGCTGACCAACGTGCTCGGGTCGATGCTGGGCTGACAGGCCGGTCACGTACGCAAAGGCCCCGCCGGAGCGATCCGGCGGGGCCTTTCGTTTTCGGGATGGCTCAGAGCAGCCAGAGTGAGAGCGCCGGGAAGGCCACCAGCAGCACCAGCCGCACGAGGTCCGAGATGATGAACGGCGTGACGCCGACGTAGATCTGGCGCAGGCTCACGTGCTTGGCGATGGAGTTGATGACGAAGACGTTCATCCCGATCGGCGGGGTGATCATGCCAAGCGTGACGACCATGACATAGATCACTCCGAACCAGATCGGATCGAACCCGAGGGACACGATCACCGGAAAGACGATCGGCAGGGTCAGTAGGGTCATTGCCAGTTCGTCCATCACCGCGCCCAGGACGAGGTAGCCCAGAAGGATCAGCGACAGCACCCCAAGTGGCGGCAATGGCTGTTCCGCCAGCCATCGGATCAGGGCCGTTGTCGTTCCCGTGACGGTCAGGAAATAGCCGAAGATCAGCGCGCCGATGACGAGCGTGAAGATCGACGCGGACATGCGCAGCGCCTCTGCCAGGCAGCGGAATGTCGCGGCCAGCCCCAGCTTGCGCCGGACGACTCCGATCAGCCATGCCCCTCCGGCGCCGACTCCGGCGGCTTCGGTCACGGTAAAGACGCCCGCGTAGATGCCGCCGATGACCAGAACGAACAGCATCAGAACGGCCCAGACCTTGCGCAACGCGCTCCAGCGTTCGGCCCGCGAGGCCTTGGGCTGGCGCACCATCAGATGGGGCCGGCGCCAGGCGATCAGCATGATCACGCCGGCATACATGGCCATGCCCAGCGCGCCCGGAATGATGCCGGCGATGAACAGCTTGCCGATGTCCTGTTCAGTGATGAAGCCATACAGCGCGAACACCGCTGAGGGCGGGATCATGATGCCAAGCGTGCCACCTGCCGCGATCAGCCCGGCGGCCAGTCCGCCGTTGTAGCCGCTCTGCTCCATCTCTGGCAGGGCGACGCGAGTCATGGTCGAGGCGGTGGCGATCGAGGACCCGTTGATCGCCGCGAACCCGCCGGCCGCCAGCACCGAGGCCACGCCAAGGCCGCCGGTCACATGTCCGATCCAGGCGCGGGCGCACTGGAACAGTTCGCGGCTCAGATCCCCTCGCGCGGCGAAGACCCCCATCAGGATGAACATCGGAATGACCGAGAATTCATAGGATGTCAGTGTGTTGAACGTGACCTGCCCCATCAGGTTCAGCGCCGGGCCGGCTCCGACGATCCAGCCAAAGCCTGCTGCACCAGCGATGGCCATGCAGAAGCCGACCGGAACGCGCAGCATCAGCAGCACGAACAGAAGACCGAACCCCAGTCCGGTGGCGACGGGATTGTTCATTTGATTAGGTCGTCTTTCTTGAGAAACAGGGCGAGCGACGCAGCAAATGCCACCACGATTCCGGTCGCGATCACCAGATTGACCGGCCAGAGGGGCACGCGCAGTTCGGCGGTCGAGCCCCCTGTCGAGACGGACTTCAGCGCGCGTGCCATCATCACCCAGGCCAGCGTGGCCAGGAAGGCGGCGGAAATCACGTCGGCCAGCCGGTTGACCACCAGGCCGACCCTTTCCCCGAGAGCGGACCACTTGATGTCGATCCCGATATGTTCGCGGTCGTAGGTCGCGAGCGCGATGCCCCAGGCAAGCGCCACACCCTGCGACAGGCGGGCGAAGTCGAAGGCGTCGGGCAGGCCCCTGTTGAAGCCGAACCGCAGGATGACCGCGGCAAAGGTGAAGAGGGTCACGAGCCCCAGAGAGAGGCTCGCGAAATAGGTTACAAGACGTGCAACCGACTGCATCACTTGGTCTCGGCAGCGATGGAGGCCGTCAAGGCGTCAAGGATTGCCGCGGCGTCATGGCCCTTGGCCGTGACGTTTTCGATCCAGCGGTCCCCGGCCTTGGAGGCAGCGGATCGCCATTCGTCCATTTCCGCATCGGTCAGCACGTGCAGCTGATGACCCTCGTCGGCCATCACGAGGTCCTTGCCGCCAGCTTCGAACTCGACCCAGGACGCGCCCAGCTTTTCGGCCCATTCGGGGCTGCATACGGTGTCGACAGCGGCTTTGCCGGCCTCGGACAGGCCCTCGTACTTGGCCTTGTTCATCACCAGTCCGGCGCCGGCGAAATACATGTTGCGGTCGAGGTGGTATTTCACCGCCTCAGAGATCCCGAAGACCTTGAGCGAACCCCAGGGAAAGGTGATCGCATCCGCGACACCCCGGTCGATGGCCGAGCGGACCTCGGGCCCCGGAACCTGGATGGCCGAGCCGCCCATGTCCGCAATGACCTGTGCCATGGTGCCACCGGACGGACGGACTTTCAGGCCCTGGATATCTGCTGGGGTCGCGATCGGCTTGGACGAATGGAACGTGCCCGGAGGTCCGACGTGTGCGAGGCAGAAATGCACGTCGGGCATCTCGGTCTCTGCATAGGCCTTGTACCAGTTGTGGACTCCGCGGGCGGCGGCGTCCCGCGGCGCGGTGATGGAAAAGGGAATGTCGATCAGTTCCATGATCGGGAAGGCGCCGGGTGTGTAGCCCCAGTTGACCCAAGCGACATCGGCGATTCCGTCGCGCGCCATGTCGAACTGGTCGACCGGACCGCCAAGCTGGCTTGCGGGGAAAACCTGGACCTCGATCTCGCCGTCGGACGCGGCGGTCAGGGCATCGGCCCAGGCCTTGGCATCTTTGTCGAAATAGTGGTCGGGCGGCATGATGTGAGAAAAGCGCAGGGTGTCCGCCGAAGCCGCAAAGGAGGTCAGCGAGAGCAGGCAGGCGGTGAGGGTGAGATGTTTGAACATGGGTTTCCCAAGGCTGAGGCGTGTTGATGTCTGCAAGTATACATGCCTTCAATCAAGAGTCTCCTGTTAATCACAGTCGGCTGTTCTTCGGCCGCGCAGATGGGGCTGCCTGCCGGAATTTCAGGCATCAGCGCGGGGCGGCCAGCCCAGGGCCGGCACGATGCGGCGACAATTGAGCGGCGCGGCGATTGATCGACGTGGTGGGCGTGGCTGACCAGGACCCGAAGCCTGTTCCCGCAGGACCTTGCACCAGAGCCGTGAGACGACGGACCGAAACGCCGCACCAGACTGCCCCGTCTGCGGGTTCACGGAAGGTGCCCGAGACCCCGTGACGGGTGTGAACCCGTTGCCGAGGTCCCGAGCCTGGCGCCGCGCCGCCTTGCGGGGTCAGCCTGGCATGTCCGCCAGGCCGTCCCGGCGGGACATGGGACGGAAGGCGGCCAGCAGCAGCAGCGCGATGGCCAGTTCCGCGCCAAGCACGGCGAGCACGCTGGCCGAGGGCAGGCCATCCAGCGCAAGGCTCACCACGCGACCCGCGGGGAAGCCGAGGAACACGGTCAGCGATGCCGCCAGGGCGATCGGTGCCAGCCGGGCCCGGACGATCCCGGCCAGCATCAGGGCGCCGAGCGTGGCCAGCGCGGCGCCGGGCGCGCGCAGCTCGCTCAGCATGCTGGCGCCGGGGGCAAGCGTGATCCCGTAGCCTGCATAGAAGGCCTGCGGGGCGAGCGTGATGAACAGCCCGATGGAAAGCGCGGCGCTGCCGCCGAGGCCAAGGGCGATCTTCTGGAAACCTGTCAGGGTCATGGTCATGTCCTTTGCGTGCAACCCGCCGGGCCAAGGGGGCGCGCCGGGCTTGGGTTGGGTGAGAGATACGCGCTGACTAGCGGCCACGGCGCGCCTGGGCATTGGCCGGGCGCGCCAAGCTTTGGGCCGCCTGCGCCATTCGCGCGGCGCGCTCAGACCGCCACGGCGCGCCGGAAGCTGGCCGGGGTCTGCCCGGTCCAGCGGCGAAAGGCGCGGGTAAAGGTGCTTTGGTCCGAGAAGCCGGTCAGGAAGGCGACCTCGGCAAGCGCGTAATCCGTGCGGCTCAGCAGGTGCTCGGCCAGGGCGCGCCGCGTGGTCCCCACGAGGTCCTGGTAGGCCAGCCCGTCCCCGGACAGGCGGCGTTGCAGGGTGCGGGAACTCATGCCCAGCTCTGCGGCGGTCTCGGCCAGGGTCGGCACGCCCTCGCTCAGCCCTGCGCCGACCTGGTCGCGGACCCGCTGCGCGAGGCCGTCGTCTCGCGGCACCTGGCCAAGTTGCCCTTCCAAATGCGCGTCGAAAAAGCGCGCCATGCCGGCGTCGGACAGCCGGTTGGGCCGGCGGGCATCTTCCAGCAACAGCTCCATCGCGTCCCGCCCCGCGCCGAAGTGGACGGGGCAGCGGAAATGGGCGCGCCAGGCCGCATCCTGTGCCGGGCGGGCGGTCGCGAGGTGGATCGCGACCGGATCGAACGGGTCCCGGCTGACCTCGCGGCTCAGTGCGCAGGCGGCGGCGACCGCCAGCTCGTTGACCAGGGCCAGGCCGGGGCGCGGTGCGGGGGGCGGGATCACCTCCATCGTCACGCGGCTGCCGGCGCGCGCGACGCGGAAATTGGCGATCGAGGTGACGACCCTGCCGAACCGCTCGGTCCGGGCATAGGCGCCCAGCAGGTCGGGTGCGGATTTGAAGGCCAGCCCGAAGGCGCCGTAATCGTCGCAGCGCATCGCCGCGCCCACCCGGATGGGCACCGAACGGCCATCCGCGCCGTTGCCGGCGATCCTCTCCAGCAGCGTAAGAAAGGCGCTGTCCGGGACCATGTCGCCCGGTTGGACAGGGCGCGCGGGATCGATCCCTGCCTCTGCCAGCATCGCGGCACGGGTGCCGGTGTCGATGCAGCCCAGCGATGCGGCGGCGGCCAGAGCCTTGTGAACGAAGATGGCGTCGATCCAGCCCATGCGGCCAGCCTAGCGCTGTGCGCGCGGCATGGCTATCGGGCCTGCGGCCGCGGCGCCGGCGGGCCATGCGCAATGGCCACAGGGACCGGGCGATGGAATGCAGGGCGCAAGGCACCCCGTGGACCATCGCTGCGGGCGCCCCCTAAGGGATGCCGGGACGCCCGCAGCGACGGCCATGCCCGCGCCCGATGTCCCGGGCGCGGGCATGGGTCTTACCAGGAGTTGTAGGACAGGAACTTGCCCGACATCTCGACCTTGACCCGGTCGCCCTTGGGGTTCTCGACCTTGGTCACGGACATGTCGAAGTCGATGGCCGACATGATGCCGGTGCCGAACTTTTCCTCGATCAGCGCCTTGAGCGTGGGGCCGTAGACGCCGACGATTTCGTAAAAACGGTAGATGCAGGGATCGGTCGGCACGGCCTGATCCCAGACCTTGGTCGGCGGCTCTTCCAGCACGCTGGCGGCTTCCTGCGGCAGGCCCATCACGCTGACCAGCGCGGCGGCCTTGTCCTTGGGAAAGCCGTTCATGCCCATGCAGGCCGAATGGGTCCAGACCGGCGACATGTCGATCTTTTCCGCGATCTGCTCCCAGGTCATCCCGGCCTGTTTCTTGGCCGAGAGGATCATCATCGTCACGTCTTCCTTGGTCATCATCTTGGGCACCTCGAAGCTGTCTTTCATTTGGGTGGTCTCCTTTCCAGTGTGGCGCGAGTCAAAGTCCGAGCTCGGTCAGCCCGGGGTGATCTGCGGGGCGCGGGCCCTGGGGCCAGCGAAACTTGCGGTCTGTCTCGGCGATGGGCACATCGTTGATCGAGGCATGGCGCACCGCCATGTAGCCGAGATCGTCGAACTCCCAGTTCTCGTTGCCATGGGCGCGGAACCACTGGCCGGTCGCATCGAGGTATTCGTAGCAAAAGCGGACGGCGATGCGGCGCGCGTCATGGGCCCAGATCTCCTTGATCAGCCGGTAGCCGGTTTCCTGCGTCCATTTGCGGGCCAGGAAATCGCGGACCTCGTCGCGGCCGTTCAGGAATTCCGACCGGTTGCGCCAGCGCGTGTCCGGCGTGTAGGCCAGCGCGACCTTGTCGGGGTCGCGCGTGTTCCAGGCGTCTTCGGCCATGCGGACCTTGCGCACCGCATCCTCGTACGAGAACGGCGGCAGCGGCGGGCGGGGGGCTTGGGGGGTCATGGCTCTACTCGTTCACGGCGCGCAGCCGGGCCCCTTCGGGCTCCGGGTCGGCGTCGGGCTTGGTCTTGTCGATGCGCACCGGCTCGGGGCTTTGGGCCGCGCCACCGCTTTGCTGGCCCGCCAGCTCCTTGGAGCGGTGTCCGAGGAACTGCACCAGGTGGTTGCGGATCGCGTAGTAATTGGGGTGCTCGACGATCTGGGTCCGGTTGCGCGGCCGGGGGATCGTGATCTCGACCGATTCCGCCACGCGGGCAAAGGGGCCGTTGGTCATCAGCAGGATGCGGTCGGCCAGCAGGATCGCTTCGTCGATGTCATGGGTGATCATGAAGACCGTCTGCTCGGTGTCGCCCCAGACCTTGATGAGCTCGTCCTGGATCGTGCCCCGGGTCAGCGCGTCGAGCGCGCCGAACGGCTCGTCGAGCAGCAGCAGCTTGGGCTGGTTGGCAAAGGCCCGCGCGATGGAGACGCGCTGGCGCATCCCGCCCGAGAGCTGGCTGGGCTTGCGGTGCACCACGTCGCCCTCGAGCCCGACCTTGGCCAGGTAGGCGCGCGCGTGCTCTTCGACCTTGGCCCTGGACCAGCTGGGATACCGCGCCTTGACGCCGAAAGTCACGTTCTTGAGCGTCGAGAGCCAGGGCAGCAGCGAGTAGTTCTGGAACACCACGCCGCGGTCCAGCGACGGGCCCGAGACCTCGAACCCGTCCATCTTGACCACGCCGGACGTGGGCTCGGCCAGCCCGGCGAGGATGTTCATGATGGTCGACTTGCCGCAGCCGGAATGGCCGAGGATGCAGACGAACTCGCCCTTTTCGATGCCGAAACTGGCGTCTTCGAAGACGGTCATCTCACCGCCCTGGCCATCGGGGAAACGCTGCGTCAGCTGTTCGATGCTGAGGTAGGGTCTGGTCATGGGGCGGCTCCTTATTCCACGTAGGCGACGCTGCGCTGCAGGTAGCCAAAGGCCGAATCCAGCAGCATGCCGACGACGCCGATCATGAGGATCGAGAAGATGACGGAGGTCAGGTCGAGGTTGTTCCACTCGTTCCAGACGTAGTAGCCGATGCCGGTCCCACCCACGAGCATCTCGGCCGCGACGATCACCAGCCAGGCGATGCCGATGGAAATGCGCATCCCGGTGATGATGGTCGGCGCGGCGGCCGGCAGGATCACGGTGAATGCGGTGCGCAGGCTGCCCAGCTCATGCGTGCGGGCGACATTGACCCAGTCCTTGCGGACGCCCGAGACGCCGAAGGCCGTGTTGATCAGCATAGGCCAGATCGAGCAGATGAAGATCACGAAGATCGCGCTCGCCTCGCTGTCCTGGATGATGAACAGTGCCAGTGGCATCCAGGCCAGCGGAGAGATCGGCCGCAGCACCTGGATGAACGGGTTGAACGCCTTGTAGGCGACCTGGCTCATGCCAATGAGAAAGCCGAGCGGGATGGCAACCAGCGCCGCCAGGAAATAGCCGGTCAGAACGCGGTAGATCGAATAGCCGATCTGGATGCCGATGCCCTTGTCGTTGGGCCCGGCGTCGTAGAACGGGTTCGACAGCTGCTCCCAGGCCTTGGCGATCACCTGGCTGGGCGGCGGCACGCCCGCCTTGGGCGCGCCTCCTCCGGTCAGCCGTTCGTATTCGGTCAGCTCTTCGGCGGCCTTCTGGGCCGGGATGGCGGCCTCCCAGATCAGGAGGCCGACCACCAGCATCACCACCGACAGGATCGCCGCGCGCTGGTTGACAGAGAGGGTGCCCAGCATGGATCAGCCCTTCCCGATCGCAAAGCTCTTGACGTAGGCCTCGGGCTCGGCCGGATCGAAGGTCTTGCCCATGATCGTGTGCGACTTGTAGGTCACGTCGGGCGCCTCGTAGCCGAGATCGTTCATCACCTTCTTGGCGTCGGCAGCCAGGTACACCTGCTCTGCCACGGCGGCGTAGTCGATATCGTTCTCGATATAGCCCCAGCGCTTCATCTGGGTCAGGATCCAGACGCCCATCGAGTGCCAGGGGAAGGGGTCGAAGTCGATCCGGTCGGGCACCTGCTTCACCTCGCCCAAGCCATCGGCATAGGTGCCGGTCAGCACCTGTTCGATCACCGGCACCGGCTGGTTGAGGTAGTTGGTGGGCGCGATGGCGGCGGAAATCTCTTTCCGGTTCTCGGGGTTCGACGCGTATTGCGTCGCGTCGATGATCGACTTGAGCAGCGCGCCATAGGTGTTCGGCAGCTCGGTCGCGAAGGACAGCGGCGCCGCGAAGGCGCAGCAGGGGTGCCCTTCCCAGATGTCCTTGGTCAGCGTGTGGATAAAGCCGATGCCTTCCCAGACCGCGCGCTGGTTGAACGGGTCGGGGCTGAGGTAGCCGTCAAGGTTGCCGGCGCGCAGGTTGGCGACCATTTCCGGCGGCGGAACCACGCGGATCTGGATATCGACATCGGGGTCCAGCCCGAATTCGGCCACGTAGTAGCGCAGCAGGAAGTTGTGCATCGAATATTCGAAGGGCACGCCAAAGGTGAAGCCCTTCCACTGCTTGGGGTCGCGCTTGTCGAGATGTTCGTTCGACAGCACGATGGCCTGGCCGTTGATGTTTTCCACGGCGGGCATGATGTAGGGCGTGGCAACCGACCCCGCGCCCAGCGTCATTGCCAGCGGCATCGGCGTCAGCATGTGGCTTGCGTCGTATTCGCCCGACAGCGACTTGTCGCGCGCCACCGCCCAGCCGGCGGTCTTGATGACCTGCGCGTTCAGGCCATAGCGTTCGTAAAAGCCCATTGGCTGCGCCATGATGATCGGCGTGGCGCAGGTGATCGGCACGAAACCGATGTTGAGGTCGGTCTTTTCCGGCGGCCCGAGTTCGTCGAGGATGGCGGCCTTGGCCTCGTTGATCGGGAAGACCGAGGCCAGCGCCGCGGCCACCGTGCCGCCGCCCAGCATGCCCATGAAGGACCGGCGGCCGATGTCGCTTTGCCCGAAGACGGACCGCACGATGGCGCTTTCCACCGCCCGTTCGAGCATCTGCTCGGAGGACATCTTTTCAGGCGCGACACTCTCCGCATGGTGGGCGTGCCCGGAGGCACAGCTGTCGCAGCCACATTCGGCGCCGTGCCGCAGGTCGGTCTTTTCCGAGAAGGGATTTCCAAGGCTCTTGATCGTCATCGTCGTTCCTTTCGCCACTGATTGGCATCAGGATGGCGCGCAGTCTGACGCGAAAAAAGGCGCGGGGGGATGTTCGCGTAATGGGGTAAAATAAAATTAAAACAGATACTTAAACTCCGTGTGCGGTGAAGTGTTTTTACGAAATATCGTAATTTACGAAATTTCGCTACACGACGCTGCGCTGCGGCGCTAGGCTGGGCACATGAGCGTCATGACCCCCCTGGACGATTCCGTCCTCGCCGCCCTGCCCGAGGCCGCGATCATCCTCGACACCGCCCGCGACCGCATCGTCGCCTGCAACGCGCACGCGGCCCGGATGCTGGGGCTTGGCGGGACGGGGGCGGCGTTTTCCGACTTCCTCGGCGATGACCTGCCGCGCTTCATCGTCTTCGTCGAAGAGGTGGATCATCGGGGTGAGGGCTGGACCCGGTCGGTCACGCTGACCCCGCCCGGGGGCCAGCGGCTGGCCTGCGAGTTGCGCGCGCGCCCGGTGGCGGGGCAGCCCGGTCACCTGCTGCTGATGCTGATCGATCTCGACCAGCTCGACCGCCGCACCCAGCTGACCGAGACGGCGGACCTGCACCGCGCCGGCATCCGCGAATGGAAGCGGGCCGAAGGCTTCTTTGCCGAGCTCGAGCGCCAGAACCAGCTGATCCTGAACGCGGCGGGCGAAGGCATCTACGGCATCAACGCCGACGGCAAGACCACCTTTGTGAACCGCGCGGCGCAGGAAATGCTGGGCTGGACCTCGGACGACCTGCTGGGCCGCGACATCCACGCGATGATCCACCACCACCACCTCAACGGCGACTTCTACCACGCCCATGAATGCCCGATCTACCGGTCCTTCCGGTTCGAGCAGGTGAACCGGATCGACCACGAGGTGTTCTGGCGCAAGGACGGCAAGCCGATCCGCGTCGAATACGTCTCGACCCCGATTTACGACCAGAAGCTGCTGGCCGGGGCCGTGGTGATCTTTCGCGACATCACCGCGCGGCTCGAGGGCGAGCGCAAGCTGCGCGAGGCGCTGGACGAGGTCGCCGCCCTGCGCGACCGGCTGGAGCAGGAGAACGCCTACCTGCAGGAGGCGATCACGACCGAGCGGGCGCATCACGCGATCATCGGCAATTCCTCGGCCATCCGGCAGGTGGTCACGCGGATCGACCTGGTGGCGCCGACCGATGCCACGGTGCTGATCACCGGCGAGGCGGGTACCGGCAAGGGCCTCGTGGCGACCGAGATCCACAAGGCCGGCGGGCGGTCGCGCCGGCCGCTGATCCATTTCAAATGCGGCTCGGTCGCGCCCGAGGACGTGGAGGCCGAGCTTTTCGGCCAGCTGCGCGGCGCCTTTGCCGGGGCGGCGCGCGACAAGCCCGGCAAGCTGGAACTGGCCCATGGCGGCACGCTGTTCCTCGACGATGTCGAGGAACTGCCGATCGAGATCCAGGGCAAGCTGCTGCATGCGCTGCAAAGCCGCGCGGTGACGCGGCTGGGCGACACGCGGGAAAAGCCGCTCGACATCCGGGTGATCGCCGCGACCTCGCTGCCGCCGGACGAGCTGCGCAAGTCGGGCCGGATCCGCGAGGACCTGCACCTTTTCCTCGACGTCTTCCCGATTGCCTGCCTGCCGCTGCGCGAGCGCCCCGAGGACATTCCGCTGCTGGCCGCGCACCTGCTGCGGCTGGCCTGCCGCCGTCTGAACCGGCCCGAACCGGTGCTGACCGAAGGGGTGGTCACGCAGCTGCAATCCTACGGCTGGCCCGGCAACGTGCGCGAGTTGAACAACGTGATGGAACGCGCGGCCATCGTGTCGCAGAACCGCAAGCTGGTGGTCGAGATCGCGGGCGCCGCGCCCGGCCCGGCCCAGGCCGGCGCCGTGCGGACCGAGGCGCAGATGCAGGACCTGGCCCGCGCCAACCTGGTCGCCGCCCTGCGCGAGACCGGGGGCCAGGTGTCGGGCGACGCGGGGGCCGCGCGGCTGCTCGGCATCAAGCCGACGACGCTTTATTCGCGGATGCACAAGCTGAACATCTCGGACGCGGACTGGGCCGCGGCCAAGGGGCCGCGTCCCTGACCCCTTGGCGGGCCCCGGCGCGCACCCCGGGGCTGCCGCCGCCGGGAATGGATTGCCCGCGGCGCCTGTTAGGCGCGCCCGAGCCCGAAGCACGGCATGTCCTCCGGGGCAGCCCTGGTCGACCGGCCCTTGGAATAGCGGGCGATCAGCGCCGCCCGGCCCTGCGGATCGAGGGCCCGGCTGGCGGTCGCGTTCAGCGGTTTGCGGTCCTCATGTCGCCGGGTGAGATCGACCATGCAGGTGTCGCCGGGGCCGCGTCTTGCTTCGGGCCCACGCTTTCCAACCTGGCCGACCTGCACACCACGCTGCACCTCACTGTCCCGGCGCCTTTCGGTCCGAGGAGACGGTGCGCCACGCGTCGCATCATGCGGACATTGCGATGACCCTCGATCCGCTCGATCCGCACGATCCCAGTTCGCAGTGCGTGCTGGCCCGGGCCCGGGCACTGAACGGAGAGTTCGACGTGGCGAAGTCCCATTTCCAGCAGGGCTTCCTGCTCAACCCGACGCCCCTGCACCTGCGGGTGTCCCCGGCGCTGGGCGTTGCCTTTCGCGGCAACCTCGACCGGGCCTGCGCCCTTGCCGAAGACCTCGGTGACCGTGCCGCAGGTCGCGACGGCCTGCCCGTCGAAAAAAGACCAGCGCAGGGCAACAGGGGCATCGCAACCTCCGCACCTCCTTGAGCGTGCAGGTCGTGGGGATCATTCGGGTCATCGAATGCGGGGCGTGGTCGGGCGCCGGGCCCAACCGAGCGGGGCGCTGTGTATCGCGCATGACCCTTGGCCTGCGCCACGGCCCCGGGGCGGATCAGGCGGCGCCGCGGTCCCGGCGCGCGCGGGCCGGGCCGGCCCAGGGGCGCAGGCGCCGGATCGCCACGGCCAGCGCGCCCGCGACCGCGGTGCAGGCGGCGATCTTGGACAGGGGGCCCATGGTGCCCTCTATCAGCGCCGCGTGCGAGACACTGGCCGCGGCGACGACAAGGGCCGCGCCGGTATGGGCCAGCCGCCAGGTCCTTGGGCGCAGGCCAAGCGCCGTCCGGCGGGCCGCCAGGACGGCCGCGGCAACCAGCGCCCCCATCGCCACGACGCCGAACGCCGAGAACGCGGTCGGCGCGGTGAAGGTCAGCGCATCGACCATGTCGGGCGGGCTGGTGATCCACAGCCCGGCGACATGCACCGCGACGGCCAGCAGCAGCGCGACGCCGGTCCAGCGGTGCAGCCTGCGCCCTGTTCTCCCGGCTAGGGCCGGCAGCAGGCCGGCGGCCAGCAGAGGCTGCAGGACCAGCAGCGACAGCCCCGCGATCCCGGCAAAGCTGGCGGCCACGTAGACGGGATCACGGTATTGCAGGTAGGGGCTGCCGGCCGCCGCGACCAGGGGCCAGGCGAGGAGGGCGGCAATCGCGCCCCAGGCCAGGATCGCGCGGGCGCGCGTCACGGTCAGGCCGGTTGCAGCACGAAATCCGCGCTGAGGCTGGTGTCGCGCGCGCTGGCCATGACCGGGCGCAGGAACACCGTCTGGAAGGCGCCGCTGTCATAGGCCAGGTGGCCATGCGGCTGTCCGAAGACGGGCACGATCTGCGGCATCTCGATCCGGAACAGGCCGTCCGCATCCGTCAGGGTGGCGCCATGGCTGTGCGGGTCGCGTTCGCGCCCCTCGGTGGTATGTGCCCAGACCTGGATGCGGATCCCGGACAGCGGGGCGCCATCGCCGGCCCGGCGCACGGTGCCGGACATCACAAAGCCACCGCCGCCGATCCGGTCGACGAGGGGCGCGCCGGGCAGGTAGTTGTTGGCGCCGCCGCGCATCGAAGCCGTCGGGGCGAGGCCCTGCGCCCGGGCAGGCACCGCCAGCCCGGCCCCCGCGGCCAGCAGCGCGGCGGCCCCGGATGCGGCAAATCCACGGCGGGTGATCGGCGGTCGGGTCATGCGGAAGCCTCCCTTGGTGCATTGGCATCTGAACATAGACTAGCGCAGAATCGCGCCGGCGCAGGGGGGGCGGCCCTGCTTGCACGCCCTTGTGATCATGTCGGCGGGCGTCAGAGGTAGGGCGCGATGATCTCGCGCAGGGACAGCCGGGCCTCAAGTCGGCTGCCCAGCAGGAACAGCCCGCCCAGCTTGCGCTGGATGTAGAGCACGTCCATCGGTACCGGCGGCGGGGCGTAGCCGGCGTCGGCCAGCGCCATGCCCTCGGCGTTCAGCTGCCGGACAAGGGTCCGGTCGGCAAAGTCGAACCGGTCGGCGCCGATGGCGTCGAGCACCTGCGCGATCATCCGCAGGATGCGCGGATCGAAGGGGCCGCCGGCGATCAGCCCCAGGTCCCGCGCCGCCGCCTGCACGCCGCCTGCATCACCGGCAAGCCCGGCGCGCAGCAGGTCGCGATAGGCCTGCGTGACGCCCCCGTCGAGGTCCCGCACCGCGCCGAAGTCCAGCAGCACGATCCGCCCGGTATCGGCGTTGTGCAGGTAATTGGCAAAGTTCGGATCGCTCTGCACCACGCCGAAGGCGAAGACCTCGCGCAGGGCGAGGTCCACCAGCGCTGCCATCACCCGGTTGCGCCCGTCCGCGTCCAGCGCCGCCACGCTTTCGATCGGGCGGCCGGCCATGAAGTCCATCGCCAGCACGCTGCGGCCGCTCCAGTCGGCGTGGAACCGGGGCACCGCGAACGTCGCGGAACCGTCCAGCAGCGCGGCAAAGCGCTCCATCTGGGCCCCTTCGCGCAGGTAGTCGGTTTCTTCGTGCAGCTGGCGGCGGGCCTCCTCGAGGTAGAGGGCCAGGTCAAGGCCCTTCGGCACCAGCCCAGACAGGCGCACCAGCGCACCGACATTGGCCACGTCGCTGTCGATGCTTTGCGCGATCCCCGGGTACTGGACCTTGATCGCCAGCGTTCGCCCATCCTTCAGGGTCGCGCGGTGCACCTGGCCGATGCTGGCCGCCGCCACGGGGCGCACGTCGAACTGCCGGAAGGCGCGCTGCCAGTCCGGCCCCCAGGCCCCGGTCAGCGCCTGTTTCAGCTGCGATGGCGGCATCACATGTGCCTGGTCGCGCAGCCGGGCCAGGATCCCCGCCAGCTCGGGCGGCAGCAGTTCGCCGGCGTCCATCGACAGGATCTGGCCGACCTTCATCGCGGCGCCGCGCATGCGCGCAAGTTCGTCGGCGACGCGGCGCAGGTTGCCGGGGGTCATCAGCAGCCGACGCGCCTCGGGTCGCGTGCCGCGCGCCACGTCTCCCAGCGCCTGGAGCGCCATGGTGCCCGCGACGCCCGCGGTCAACCCGCCCAGCCGGGCCAGGCGGGACATCCGGCCGGCGGGAACCTTGAGCGGGCGTGAAGGCCCGGCGCGGTCGTCCATGGCAACAGGCTCCTTGCGTCAGCTCATGCGCAGTCCGGTCCGGCCGTGCATGGCCGGACCGAGATGGGCGTCATGCTTGCCCATGACCGGGACATGGACCGCAGGGCCGCGGCGTCAAGAGCCGGCTGGGGCGCGCCGCCGACGCGGCATTTTCCCGGTTTTGCCGCCAGTGTTTCGCAGTCTCGCCATTGCGGGTTGAAACAGCTGAAACGCCTCCGAACCACGCGCCGGGTCAAACAATGGGACGCGCCCATTTGAAACATCCGGCGATTGCCCTGGGGTCGGTTCCTTCCAGGAAACCCGTGATCGGGCAGACCCGGTTCGGCGATTACCGCGACCTGCCCGGCAGTCTCACATGGCCGATGGATGCCGCGGGACGGGTCAGGCGACAGGCGCAGCACGGCGTAGGTGACGACCGTATCCGCCCGCCCAAGCTGCGCGGCCGGGACGGCACTCGCAGAGAGGCCGCCTCGGGGCGTGAGCACGAGGTCTCGCGCCGCCGTCCCGGCCGGCTGAACGCCAGCCCCGTTACCCGAGGCAGGCGTCCACCTGGCGCCGGATGTCCTGCGCCAGCTCGTCGGCGAAATTGCCGGTGATCGCGGCGATATGCGGGGTCAGGATCGTGTTCGGCAAGGCCGCAAAGCGCGGATCGGGGGCAGGCTCGCCTCGGAAGACATCCAGCGCGGCGCCGGCGATCCGGCCGGTGGAGAGCGCGTCGATCAGCGCCTCTTCGTCCACCACGCTGCCGCGGGCGACGTTGACAAGGAAGCCCTCGGGGCCCAGGGCCGACAGGATGCGGGCGTCGATCAGCCGCTCGGTCTCGGCCCCGCCGGGCAGGGTCAGGACCAGGAAATCGACGCGGGCGGCCAAGGCTTCGAGGTCGGGCTCATAGGGCCAGGGGGCGTCCGGGCGCGGATTGCGGCCGTGGTAGACGGGGCGCAACCCGCAGCCCTCCAGCCGCTCGGCCACCAGCCTCCCGATCCGGCCGAGGCCGACGATGCCGACGCTGCGGCCAGAGACACGGACCCGGCTGCCGAAATGCGCCCCGGCCCAGGTGCCGCTGCGCACATGGGCGTCGGCGCGGACGATGTCGCGGGCCAGTGCGTACAGCAGCGCGACCGCCATGTCCGCCGTGTCCGAGCTGACGAGGTCGCCGGTGTCGTGCAGCGTTACGCCCCGCGCGGCGAGGTCGCCCATGTCGAAGAGATCGCGCCCCGCGCCAGCCGAGACGATGTCCGACAGCCCGGGCATCAGGTCCAGCAACGCGGGCCGCGCGCCGTTCACGGCCGAGGTCACGGCGCAGCGGATCGCGGCGCGGCGGGGGGCGGGCAGGTCAGCGATGCCGTCGGCCTTTATCACGGTGCCAACCTCCGACAGGGCATCGACAACCGAGTCCATCATGTAGCCCAGCAGGGCGATGTCGGGACGTTCAGCCATCGGTGTTCCCGGCCGGATAGGTCTCGAGCAGGGATTGCCGCATGGTCTGCCAGGCGTCGCGCACAAGCTCTTCGGTGACGGCACGGGCGGTCGGCTCGTCCCCGGCGCGGATCGCAGCCAGCATGCGGGTGTTGCCGTCGATCATCGCGTCCAGCATCCGCGGCGCGCGGGCATAGGCGTGGTAGCGATAGCGCAGGGCCGGGCTGTCCAGCTGGCGCAGCAGCTTTTGCAGCACGGAGTTGCCGCAGCGGGCGTGCAGCAGCGCGGTCATGCGCACGTTCGCCTCGAACCCGTCGGTGGGGCGGTTCTCGCGCCGGGCGCGGTCCATGGCGTCAAGCTGCACCTGCAGCTCGGCCGCGATGACGGCATGGTCCGGATGCGCGGCCAGCAGACTGGCGCAGGTCGCCTCGAGCGGGGCGCGGCAGATCGCGATCTCGTCCAGGTTCTCGACCGACATCTCGGTGACGCGGGTGCCAAGGCGCGGACGGCGTTCGACCAGCCCGCGGTTTTCCAGGATCTGGAACGCCTCGCGCAGGGGCGAGCGGGACACGCCGAAACGGGCGCAGATCTCGAGCTCGCGCAGCGCCTCGCCGGGGGCGAAGGCCTCGCGCACGATGGCGGATTCGAGACGGTCCGCCACCTCGAGGCCGATGGGGCGGATGTTCAGCCGGGCGTCCAGTTCCTCCACCAAGGTCAGGCCTTACGCCCGAAGAGCAGGTCCGCGGCGGTCACAAGGACAAGGGTCAGCAGGATGGAAACGGTGGACACGGCGGCGGCCTCGGGTGTGAAATTGAAACGCAGGTAGTCGTAGAGCTGGATCGGCAGCGGGGCCGAGCCCGTGCCCTTGAGGATGAACGATACGCCGAATGTGTCAAAACTGATGATGAATGCAAAGACCGCGCCTGTGGCAAGCCCGGGGGCGATCAGCGGCAGGGTGATGCGCCGGAAGGCGGTGTAGCGCGAGGCGCCCAGCGTCCGCGCCGCCAGCTCGACGGAATCGTCGCGGCCCTGCAGCGACGTTGTGACGTTCAGGAAGACGAAGGGCAGGGTCATCAGCACGTGCCCGGTAAAGAGCGCGATCTTGTGCTCGGTCCCGATGCCGATCTCGTAGAAGAAGAACAGCAGCGCGATGGCGGTCAGGATCTCGGGCAGGATCAGCGGCAGCAGCACGCCGACGCGCACCGTCTCGGCCTCGCGCCCCGCGTGGCGGACAAAGTAGAGCGCGGCCATGGTGCCGATCACCAGCGACACGGCGGTCGAGGCGGCGGCGAGGATCGCCGAATAGGCAATGGCGTCGAGGAAGACGTCGTTCTGCAGGAAGGTCCAGAACCAGCGCAGGCTCAGCCCCTGCGGCGGGAAGGTCAGGAAGTTGCCCGCGTTGAACGACGCCAGCACGACCACGACGATCGGCGCCAGCAGGAAGGCATAGATGCAGACGCGGAACAGCGCGAGCACAGGGGTGGCGATCTGCATGGGTCAGGTCCACTTCATGCGGGTGAGGCGGGCAAAGATCAGCACGATCAGCCCGGCCGAGACGGCCAGCACCAGCGCCATGGCCGAGCCGAAGGGCCATTGGAACTGGTCGATCAGCGCATCGACCACCAGCAGCGTCGTCGTCTTGACCCTCATGCCGCCGACCAGCGCCGGGGTCACGTAGGACGAGATGGCAAGGACGAAGACCAGGATGCAGCCGGCCTGAACGCCCGGCATCGACACCGGGAAGGTCACGCGCCGGAAAATGGTGAAGCGTCGCGCGCCCAGCGACCGGGCCGCCTGCGCGATGGCCGGGTCCATGGATTGCAGCGCCGAGAGCAGCGGCAGCACCATGAACGGCAGGAACACGTGGGCCAGTGCCAGGATCACGCCGAAATTGTTGTACATCAGCGGCAGGGGCCGGTCGATCACGCCGAGGTTCCGAAGCGTCGCGTTGATGACCCCGGAATTGCCCAAGAGGATCGTCCAGCCGTAGCTGCGCACGACGATGCCGATCAACAGAGGCGACAGCACGATCCCGTAGAGCAACCCGCGCCATTTGCGCGAGGCGGTCGCGATATGCAACGCGATCGGGTAGCCGAGCACCAGGCAGATCAGCGTCGTGGCCATGCCCAGCAGGATCGTCTGCGGCAGCGACCAGGCATAGTAGGCCTGCCCGAAGAACTGCGCGTAGCCACCCAGCGAAAAGCCTTCGCCATAGGGCTGGCCGTCCGCGGGGGCGCGGAAGCTCATGATCAGGACGGTGACATAGGGCAGCACGATGAACAAAAAGATCAGCGCTGCCGTCGGGGCGATCAGCAGGTAGGAGCGAAAGCGTTTCACGGCTTGGCCCCGCTTTCGGGCGCCATCGGCCAGAGGCGCGATGCGTCGAAGGTCAGGCCAACCGCGTCCCCTTCGTGCACCGCCTGGGTGGTCGGGCCCAGCACCAGCAACGGACCGCAATCCGTGTCGATGGTATATTCGACGTGGCCGCCGCTGAAATACCGCTTGGCGACGCGGCCGCCCAGCTGGCCAAAGCCGGGATCGGTCAGGCTGATCTGTTCGGGCCGCGCCATCACGCGCAGCGCGCCGTTGGCCCAGGGGGCGGGGGCGGCCAGGTGCAGCGGCGTGCCGCCCGGCAAGGTCAGGTCGAACCCGCCCGCCGCGCGGTCGCGGACCGCCATCACCGGCAGCTCGAGGATGTTGGCATTGCCGACAAAGCGCGCCACACGCTCGGACGCGGGGCGGTCGTAGACCTCTTCAGGTGTGGCGGCCTGGGCGATTTCGCCGTCGAACATCACGACGACCCGGTCGGACATGGTCATCGCCTCGTCCTGGTCGTGGGTCACGTAGATCGTGGTGATGCCGACGCGCTTTTGCAGGTCGCGGATGAAGCCGCGCATCTCGTTGCGCAGCTTGGCGTCGAGGTTGGCGAGCGGTTCGTCCAGCAGCAGGATCGCCGGTTCGATCACCAGCGCGCGCGCCAGCGCCACGCGCTGCTGCTGCCCGCCCGACAGCGCTTTGGGAAAACGGTCCGCGTAGGGGGTCAGCTGCACCATCTCCATCGCTTTCGCCACCCGCTCGGCGATCACGGATTTCGACAGGCGGCGCATCTCGAGCCCGAAGGCGAGGTTCTGCGCCACGGTCATGTGGGGAAAGAGGGCGTAGGACTGGAACACCATGCCGATGTCGCGGTCCTCGGGCAACTTGCGCGAGATGTCCTTGTTGTCGAAACAGATACGGCCGTCGGACACCTCTTCGAACCCGGCGATGCATTTCAGCGTGGTCGACTTGCCGCAACCCGAGGGACCGAGCAGCGACACGAACTCGCCATGGGCGACGTCCAGCGAAATGCCCTTGAGCGCGAGGGTCTTGCCATAGAGTTTCTGGAGCGCTCGCAAAGAGACTTCGGTCATGGGGATCCGGCGATGGTAAGTGGGAAAGGCCCGCCCAGTCTACGAGAGACCGGGCGGGAAGTCAGGGAGGATTGGGGTCAGGCGCCGAAGATCTCGTTCCAGCGGCGCGCGATTTCCTCGGCGTTGTCGTTCATCAGGTCCCAGTCCCATGCGATGAACTGCGACATCGCCTCGCCCGAGACGGGCACGTCCTTGGCCAGCTCGGCCGGGACGGTGACCTTCTTGTTGACTGGCGAGACGAAGAATTCACGCATCAAGAGGTCCTGGCCGACCGGGCTGAGCACGAAGTCGAGATAGGCATAGGCCTCTTCGCGCGACGGCGTGTTGGCGGTGATGTTGAAGGTCTGGTCCCACATCATCAGGCCCTCTTCGGGGATGATGCAATCGACCGGCAGGCCCTGATTGCGCAGGCGCGCGATCTCGCCGAAGTCGAAGGGTGCGACGGCGATCTCGCCGGTCGCCATGGCCGTGCTCATGTTGAAGTCGGTCTGGTAGACGCGGCCCAGTTCCTTGAGCTTGGCAAAGCCGGTGTCGAGGTCGTCGATGCCCGATCCGTAGATCTTGGACGTCAGCATCAGGAACATCTTCCCGGCCGAGTTGACGATGTTGTAAAGGCCCAGCCGCCCGGCCAGCTCGGGGTTGTCCCAGAGGTCGGTCCACTTGGTCGGTGCCTCGGAGACCATGTCGGTGCGGTAGCCGATCCCGATGGGCGAGATGAGGCCAACGGCCGCCCAGCCGTCCGACGCGGCGGTCGCGACGGGGTAGAGGTCGGCGTAGTTCGGCAGCTTGGAAAGGTCGAGTTTCTCGAAGAAGCCTTCTTCGCGCAGCACGGTCGAGTAGATCTCGTTCGTCATGACGCAGCTGTAGGGCGGGTTCTCGGCGCCGGCGGCGCGCATGTTGGTCATGTAGACCCGGCCAAGGCCGATATCCAGCGTCGGGTCGATGCCGGATTGTTCGGTGAAGGCGGGCACGAGGATGTCGCGCCAGAACTTTTCCCACGACCCGCCGTAGGTGGTGATGACCAGGTTGTTGGCCTGCGCGTAGACGGCGGGCGCGTTGACGATGGAGGCCCCGCCAAGCGCGACGAGGGCCTGGAGCATGCGGCGTCGATTGAAGTCTTTCATATGTCTGTTTCCCTGTTGTAGGTGCCGTTATGGGTGCCAGTTCGGTGCCGTTGCCGGCCCCGTCAGGACGCTTCTTTCCGGTAGTCGTAGTTGCGGTTCAGCCGGTCCAGCAGGTAGTCGCCGTAAAGCACCGGCGTCATCCGGGGCGTTTCCCCGGCCTCGAGCATGGCGGGCGGGCATTCGACCAGCGCGCTCATGGACGGATCGTAGAAGAAGGGCTGCGAATAGCGGTCGTTCGGGCTGAGGTTGCGCACCCGGTGCGGGGTCGAGACAAAGCGTCCGTTCGACCATTTGGCCAGGATGTCGCCCACGTTCATCACGAAGGTGCCGTCGATCGGCGGCGCGGGGATCCACTCGCCGTGCTTGTTGCGCACCTCGAGCCCGCCGACATTGTCCTGCTTGAGCAGCGTCACAAAGCCGTAATCGGTATGTGGGGCCGAGCCGAACAGCTTGTCCTCGTCCGGCTGCTCGGGGTAGTGCAGCAGCCGCAGGAACAGGGTCGGGTCCTCGAAGAACTGGTCGAACCAGTCGCGGTCGAGTCCCAGCGCCTCGGCCAGGCCGCCGGCGATGCGGGCGCCCAGCGCCGTCATCTCGGCCATGTAGGCAAGGGCGGTCTCCTCGACTTGAGGCAGGCTCTCGGGGAACTGGTTCGGCCCCTGCAACGGCTTGCCGGCATTGGGCGAGCCTTCGGGCACCTCGTGCATGATCATCAGGCTTTCGGACTGGTTCGGCTTGGTCACCTTGTCGACCGAAGAGGTCACGATGGTCGAGGTCGACATCGGCATGTAGCCGCGGTGGTAGCCATTGATCCTGAGCTTCAGTTTCTCGTCCAGCGGCAGGTCGTGGAAGGCCATGTTCGCCTCGCGCATCCGCTCGACCAGGTCCTCGGGCACGCCGTGGTTGGCCAGGTAGGCAAAGCCCGACACCTCCAGCGCTTCCTTCAATGCGGCGACGGTGGCAGCCCGGGCTTCGTCGCTGGCTCCGGCCGCCAGGCCGGACAGGTCGACGATCGGGATGTTGTCGAATTCGCCTTTCATTCGCGATCTCCTCTATGCATACTGTATACAGTATCCGGCGAGTGACGCATGGGAAGCGGCAACGGCCCCACCTCGTGCAAAAAACCGGGTCAGACGTGACATCCGCATAAAAATGCAGCGCGCAGTCACCATTTCGGTGACACTTGGCCGTGCGACAGGAGAGAAGCCATGCCGAAAACCCCCGTCATCATCGATACCGACCCCGGGCAGGACGATGCCTTTGCGATTCTTTTGGCGCTGGGCGCGCCCGAGCTCGAGGTGCTGGGGCTGACCACGGTGGCGGGCAACATGGGGCTGGCGCAGACGACAGACAATGCGCGCCGCATCGTCGAACTGGCCGGACGTGGCGCCGTGCCGGTTCATGCCGGGTCCGACCGCCCGCTGCTGCGCGCGCCGCGCCCCGTGCCCGAGATCCACGGCGAGACCGGCATCGACGGCTGGGACTGGGCGCTGGCCAAGCAGGGCCCGGCCGAGGGCCACGCGGTCGATTTCATCGTGCGATCGGTCCTGGCCCATCCCGCGCCGGTGACGCTGATCGTGCTGGGGCCGCAGACCAATATCGCGCTCGCCCTGCGGCGCGAGCCGCGCATCGCGGACAACATCGCCCGCATCGTCTTCATGGGCGGCGGCTATTTCGAGGGCGGCAACATGAGCCCGGCGGCCGAGTACAACATCCTTGTCGACCCCGAGGCGGCGCGGATCGTGCTTGGCGCCGGCATCCCGGTGACGGCAGTGCCGCTGGACTGCACCCATGCCGCCCCCGCACCGGTGAACTGGTCGGCCGAGCTCGAGGCGGAAGGCACCGAGGTCATGCGGGCCTGCGGCGGCATGATGCGGTTCTTCGAGCGCTACGGTAACGCCAAGTACGGCACGCAGTCGCGCCCCCTGCACGATGCGGTGGCGGTCGGCGCGCTCTTGTGGCCCGAGCTGTTCACCGGGCGGCTCTGCCCCGTCGACGTGGAATGCGCGGGTGAGCTGACGACGGGCATGACGGTAGTGGACTGGCTGCGCCAGACCGGGAAGCCGGACAACTGCCTCTGGCTGAACGGCTGCCATGACCCGGCCGAGCTTTACCGGCGGATGAAGACGGCCCTGATGCAGTTGCCGGGACGCGGGCGCGACTGACGCGGCGCAGCGCGGGCGGGATCAGGCGGCGGCGCCCTCCTGCGCCTCGATCATGACCGAGGCGAGCACGCCATAGGTCTCGACCCAGGCCTCCCGCGTCTCGGGCGTGAAATCGTCGCCCAGACCCTTGCCGAGGGTAAAGATCAGCGCCGCGCCCACGTGATCGTAATGCTCGGACGTCACGGCGTAACCGGCGTGACGCCGGCCAAGGTCCTGCACGGCAGGCAGGATCTCGTCCAGCTTCGTCAACCCGTTCACCGCGACGGCGAGCATCTGCATCAGCTTCTTCTTCTGGTCGGTCATATCCTCGGGAAAAAGCGGCCGGACCTGCGGCGCGATCTCGAACAGCCTGTCATAGAAGATGTCGGCCGCCGGGCCGGCAATCGGCATAACTTGCCGGAAGCTGCATTATACCAGCGCGATCTTTTCGGGGGTCATGTCTGTCGGTCCTCCTGCGTGCGTGATCTACCATAGCACGTCCAGGCCGCCGGCGGCGGCCCGATTGCTGCAGCGTCGAACGTCGGGCAGATGCGGCCCCCCGCGTCAGCCCGCCACGCAATCGGCGAAGTACAGCCGTTCGCCGTTCGGACCGGTCTCTTGCACCAGCCCGTGGATGTCCGTCTCGAACCCCGGGCATTCGCGCGCGAACTCGCGGTTGAAGCGCAGGTAATCCACGATCTTGGCGTTGAAGACCTCGCCCGGGATCAGCAGCGGGATGCCCGGCGGGTAGGGGGTCACCAGCGAGGTGGTGATCCGCCCCTCGAGATCGTCGATGGCCACCCGTTCGGTCTTGCGCCGCGCGATATGGGCATAGGCGTCCGAGGGCGTCATGGCCGGGTGGTGGTCGCTCAGGTAGATCTCGGTCGACAGGCGGGCCACGTCGTACTTGGCATACATCGCGTGGACATGCTGGCAGAGGTCGCGCAGCCCCATGCGTTCATAGCGCGGCTGGGCCTGGCAGAACTCGGGCATGACGCGCCACAGCGGGTTGTTGCGGTCGTAATCGTCCTTGAACTGCTGCAGCGCGGCCAGCAGCGTGTTCCACCGGCCCTTGGTGATGCCGATGGTGAACATGATGAAGAACGAATAAAGCCCGGTCTTCTCGACCACCACGCCATGTTCGGTGAGGTACTTGGACACGATCGACGCGGGGATGCCCGTCTCGCCGAACATGCCCTCGATATCCAGGCCCGGCGTGATGATCGTCGCCTTGATCGGGTCCAGCATGTTGAAATCGCGCGCCATGTCGCCAAAGCCGTGCCAGCTGTCCTTGCCGCCCGGCTCTACGCCTTCGCTGTCGGTGCGCTTGAGCTGCCAGTCCTTGGCGCGGCCCATGCCATCCTCGTTCTCGTCGAAATCGTCCGGCCCCCAGACCTTGAACCACCACTCGTTGCCGTATTCCTTGCCGACCTTCTTCATGGCGCGGCGGAATTCGAGGCTTTCGACGATGGATTCCTCGACCAGCGCGGTGCCGCCCGGCGGCTCCATCATCGCCGCGGCCACGTCGCAGGAGGCGATGATCGAGTATTGCGGCGAGGTCGAGGTGTGCATCAGGTACGCCTCGTTGAAGAGGTGCCGGTCAAGCTTCGTCTCCTTGGCGTCCTTGACCAGAACGTGGCTGGCCTGGGAGATCCCGGCCAGCAGCTTGTGCACGGATTGCGTCACGTAAGTGACGGATTTCTCGGACCGTTCCCGCTTGTGACCGATGGCGTGGTAGGTGCCGTAGAACGGGTGGAACGCGGCATGGGGCAACCAGGCCTCGTCGAAATGCAGGTTCTCGATCCAGCCGTCCAGCGCGCCCTTGATCGCCTCGGTGTTGTAAAGCACCCCGTCATAGGTCGATTGGGTCACGGTCATGATGCGCGGCTGCACGGTGTCGGGGTCCACCCCCTCCAGCAGCGGGTTCTCGCGGATCTTGGCCTTGATCGCCTCGGGTTCGAACTCGGACCGCTGGATCGGGCCGATGATGCCCCAATGGTTGCGCGTGGGCTTGAGGAACACCGGGATCGCGCCGCACATGATGATCGAATGCAGGATCGACTTGTGGCAATTGCGGTCCACCACGACCACGTCACCGGGGGCGACAGTGTGGTGCCAGACCATCTTGTTCGAGGTGCTGGTGCCGTTGGTCACGAAAAAGCAGTGGTCGGCGTTGAAGATCCGCGCCGCGTTCTTTTCGGACTCGCCGATGGCGCCATTGTGGTCCAAGAGCTGCCCCAGTTCCTCGACCGCGTTGCAGACATCGGCGCGCAGCATGTTCTCGCCGTAGAACTGGTGGTACATCTGCCCCACCGGGCTCTTGAGAAACGCGACACCCCCCGAATGGCCGGGGCAGTGCCACGAGTACGAGCCATCCTCGGCGTAATCCAGCAGCGCCTTGAAGAAGGGCGGCTGGATGTATTCGATATAGGCCTTGGCCTCGCGGATGACGTGCTTGGCGATGAATTCCGGCGTATCCTCGAACATGTGGATGAAGCCGTGCAGCTCGCGCAGGATGTCGTTGGGCAGGTGGCGCGAGGTCTTGGTCTCGCCATGCAGGAAGATCGGCACATCGGCGTTCTTCCAGCGCACTTCCTCGATGAAGGCGCGCAGTTGCACCACGGCCGGGTCGAGGTCGGGGCCGGGGCTGAACTCCTCGTCGTCGATCGACAGCACGAAGGCGCTGGCGCGGCTTTGCTGCTGGGCGAATTGCGACAGGTCGCCGTAGCTGGTCACGCCCAGCACTTCGAACCCCTCGGCCTCGATGGCCTGGGCCAGGGCGCGGATGCCGAGGCCCGAGGTGTTCTCGGACCGGAAATCCTCGTCGATGATGACGATCGGAAAGCGAAATTTCATTGGCCTGTTCCCTTGGTTCAGCGCACGAGGTCCCCCCGTTGTCGAAGCACGGGGGCGCAAGGTCAAGGGGCCGCATGGGCCCGCGGTGAACACTTTGCCGATGGGGCGGTGGGGCGCCGGTTGCGCATTTGCAGTTGTGTTCCGGGCGCGCCTGTTCTTCCCTTCGGACACAGACCTTGAGGCCCCGTGATGACCGACAGACCGCATTACCTTGGCCCGCTGACCGACAGCCGCCGCTGGGATCACGTGGCGATCCGGCCGGGTGACGTGATCGTGGTGACCCCGCCGAAAAGCGGCACGACCTGGATGCAGACCATGATCGCGCTCTTGCTCAGCGGCGATCCGCAGGTCGAGACGGACCTGCCGATCCGCGCACCCTGGGTCGACATCCGGTCGCGCGACATCGCCGAGGTGACGGCGCGGCTGGAGGCGATGGACCACCGGCGCAGCATGAAGAGCCACACGCCGCTGGACGGGCTGCCGCTGGACGAAGGGGCGCAATACATCTGCGTCTTTCGCCATCCGCTCGACGCGCACCTGTCGTTCCGTCGCCACGTGCGCAACCTGCCGCTTGACGTGTTCGAGCCCTGGTATCCCGCGGACGACCCGGCCAAGACCTTTGCGCATTTCCTTGGCGGCTCGGCCGATGGGCCCGAGTGCGATGCCACGCCGCTGGCGCATATCCTGCGCCACTACACCGCCGCCCGGGCGCTGGCGGACCGACCTAACGTCGCGCTCTTTCACTACGCGGACATGCAACGCGATCTCGCGGGCGCCTTCGACCGGCTGGCCGCGATCCTCGGGGTCGCGCATCCCGCGCCGGTGATGGCGCAACTGGTCGAGGCGGCCGGTTTCGAGAACATGAAGCGCAACGCCGCGCGCTTCGCCCCTGCGGGCGGCAAGGGGTTCTTCAAGTCCGATGCCGGGTTCTTCGACAGCGGCACCAGTGGCAAGTGGCGCGCGGCGCTGAGCGACGAAGAGATCTCGGCCTACGACGCGATCATGGCGGCAGAGCTGACGCCCGAAGACCGCCTCTGGCTCGAGACCGGATCGGGCCCGTTCTGAGGGCTTGAAACGGCGAAGGCCACGCGCCGCCGGGATGCGTGGCCTCTGGTCTTGCGGGGTTCGGCGATCAGAACAGGAAGTCGTCGCCGCCCAGGTCGCCCTCCAACATGCCCTCGAGCCGGATCGTGTTGCCGTCGCCGGCATCGATCAGCACGTCCGCGCCGTCCTGGGTCATGTGGTTGGTCCTCAGATCGAAGAAGCCGGTGATCGCGGCCACGCCGCTCAGGTCGATGACCTCGGCGGTGTCGAGGGCGTCGAAATCGGTGATCACGTCGGCCCCGAAAGCCCCCGCAAAGACAAAGGTGTCCGCGTCCGCGCCACCGGTCAGCAGGTCGTTGCCCGCGCCACCTTCGATGAGGTCGGCGCCGTTGCCACCGAAGATCGAATCGTTGCCGGCCCCGCCGAAGGCACTGTCGTCGCCGGCCGCGCCGAACAGCCGGTCGGCCCCGCTATCGCCGCGCAGCAGGTCGTCATCGCCGCCGCCGAACAGGTCGTCATTGCCGGTGCCGCCGTCGATCGTGTCGCGGCCCGTGCTGCCGCTCAGCGCGTCGGCCCCGGCGCCGCCCGAGAGCAGGTCATCGCCGTCTCCGCCCTCGAGCGTGTCGCGGCGGCCGCCGCCGTCCAGCGTGTCGTTGCCGGAGCCGCCGTCCAGCGTGTCCGACCCCGCGCCGCCGTCAAGTACGTCGTCGTCGGCGCCGCCGTCCAGCGCGTCGTTGCCGGCGCCGCCCGTCAACTCGTCCTCGCCGTCGCCGCCCAGCAGCGTGTCGTCATCCGCGCCGCCCGTGAGGGTATCCGCCCCGGTGCCGCCGTCGACAAGGTCGCGGCCCGCGCCGCCGTCGATCAGGTCGGCGCCGCCGCGGCCCGACAGCACGTCGTCGCCGCCTTCGCCCGTCAGCACATTCGCGCCTTGGTCGCCGGCCAGAGCATCGCCGTTGTCCGACCCCTCGACGTTCTCGATCCGGGCCAGCACGTCACCCTGGGCGTCGCCGCCAAGCTGGCTGGCCCGCTCGAGATCCACGTCGACTGCCTCGACCGAGCTTGCGTAGATCGCCCAGTCCGACCCGACCCCGCCGTCCAGCGTGTCGGCGCCCAGGCCGCCTTCGAACCGGTTGTCCAGCAGGTCGCCCGCCATCCGGTCGTTGAAGGCCGAGCCGCGGAACTGCTCGATATCCGAGAAGAAATCGAAGGTGCCGTCGCCGAAGCTGTTGGTCGACAGTTGCAGGTCGATGCCGATCCCGGAGGTCGAGGTCTCGTAGGTGACGATGTCGAACCCGGTGCCGCCGTCGTGGAAATCGGTCCCGGCGCCGCCAAAGAAGATGTCGTCGCCGGTGCCGCCCGCCATCACGTCGTTGCCCGAGCCGCCGATCAGCGTGTCGGCGCCGGCCCCGCCCAGCACGATGTCATTGCCGCTGCCGGCATCCAGAAAGTCATCGCCGGCCCCGCCGTTCAGCATGTCTTCGTTGTTGCCGCCATCGAGGCTGTCGTTGCCCGCGCCGCCGATCATGCTGTCGTTGCCCGACTGGCCGATGAGCGTGTCGTCACCGTCAAGGCCCAGCAACTGGTTGCCATCGTCCTTGCCGACCAGCCGGTCGTCGAAGAGCGACCCGGACAGCCCGTCGATGGCGGTCAGCTGGTCGCCCTCGGCATGGCCGCCGAAACCCTGTCCCTGCAGCGTCACGTCGACACCGGCGTCCGAGGCGCTGTAATCGGCGATGTCGTGGCCGCTGCCGCCGTCCAGGAAATCCGCCCCTTCGCCGCCGACCAGCGTATCGGCACCATCGCCGCCGAAGATCGTGTCGTCGCCGGAGCCGCCTTCGATCACGTCGCGCCCGCCGCCGCCGGCGATCCGGTCGTTGGCCGTGGTGCCGGTGATGTCGTTGTCGCTGCCGTTGCCGTCGATGCGGATCGTGTCGTTGCCGTCAAAGCCGATCATCTCGATATGCGACAGGTCGACCTCGAACCCATCGTGCTGCACGAACAGCTCGATGATATTGTCGGGCGCGGACAGCACCTCGATCTGCTCTACCCCGACCATCTGCGAGGAAGTGGCGTCGAAACCGCGCCGCCCCGAGGTCGTCTCATTGATGAAGATCCGTTCGACGTTGATCAGCAGGTCGTTGCGGAAGTCGTTGAACTCCTGCAATTCGACCGTGTCGAACCCGTCGCCGCCGTCAAAGCCGAGAAAGCCGTTGTTGCCGACCGCGACGCGCTGTCTGAAAACGTCATCAAAGGCCGATCCGATGATGCCGTCGATACCACTGTAGGTGTCCCCCGTCGCCTGGCCGCCCTGGCCGACGCCTTCGTTGAGCGACACGATGACAGCGGCGTCCGAGCTGGCATAGCTGACGAAATCCGGCCCGCTGCCACCGTTGAGCACGTCCGCGCCTGCGCCGCCTTCCAACGTGTCGGCGCCGTCGTTGCCGTCCAGCGTGTCGGCGCCGTCACCACCCAACAGCAGGTCGTTGCCGTTGTTGCCGATCAGCGAATCGTCGCCTTCGCCGCCGTCCAGGATGTCGTTCCCGTCGCGGCCATCCAGCGTGTCGTTGCCCGCCTCGCCAAACACGGTGTCATCCCCGCCGCCGCTGCGCACCAGGTCGGCGATATGCGATCCGGTCATCCGCTCGGCGCTGCCCGTGCCGGACAGGAAGGTGCTGTGGCCCGCGTCGAAGCCGGTGAAGGTGATGCCCGACAGGTCCAGCTCCACCCCATTGTCGACGGTGAAGTCCATGGCGATGCTGTTGCCGCCCGCGTTCTGCACCAGGGTCACCTGCTCCAGCCCCTGCACCTGGTCGGACCGCAGGCCAAAGCCACGCGTGCCGCTGGTGGTGTCGTTGATCTCGATCGCCTCGATATTGGTGAACAGATCGCCGCCGAAGTCGTTGAACTCCTGCAGCGTCAGCGTGTCGAACCCGTCGCCGCCATCAAAGCCGACAAAGCCGTTGTTGCCGCTCGTCAGCCGCAGGATGAAGCGGTCGTCGAAGGCCGAGCCGATGAGGCCGTCGATGCCACTATAGGTGTCGCCCGTCGCGTGGCCGCCGGCGCCGATGCCTTCGTTCAGCGCGACGGTGACGCCCGCGTCCGAGGTCGAGTAATCGGCGAAATCCGCGCCGCCGTTGCCCTCGAGCACATCCGCCCCGGCGCCGCCGGCCAGCGTGTCGGCCCCGTTGCCGCCGACCAGGCTGTCGGTGCCGTCGCCGCCCTGCAGCAGGTCTTCCCCATCGTCGCCGAAAAGCGTGTCGTCGCCACCAAGGCCCTCGAGCGTGTCATTGCCGCTGTTCGCGTCGATGAGGTCGGCATCCTCGGTGCCGACAAGAAGGTTCGCGTCGTTGTTGCCATTGATGATCGCCATGGTCTTTCTCCTGAAATGCTGTGCCCCGGCGGGGCGGTTATGTGGATTGGTCGGGCGCGGCGGAAAAAGGTTCGAAAAAAAATCGTGGAAATCTCCTGCGCGTTCCGGCAGCGGATATGGCAGGGACGTGACGGCAAGTCGCCGGGCCGTTCAATTTGCGGTTGGATGGCCGCCGGGCCTCGGATTAGAAAGGCGCCATGCTGGGCGCCGCAGGACGAAAAACCGATGCCGACGGGGATACCGCGCTGCTGGCGCGGGTCGCGGATGGCGACATGGCCGCGATGAAGGCGCTTTATATGGCCCATGCCGATGCCATGACCCGGTTCGTGCGCGGCCGCGTGCGGGACGAGGCCGAGGCGGCGGACATCGTGCATGACACCATGCTGACCGTCTGGCGCGGGGCGGCGGGGTTCCAGGGGCGGTCGAGTGTGCGCAGCTGGATGCTGACGATCGCGCGCAACAAGGTGGTCGATGTGATCCGCAAGCAGGCGCGCGTCACCTTGGGCGATCCCGACGACCAGCTCCCCGACGACACGCCCGATCCCGAGGCGGCGCTGGGCGCGGTGCAGGACGCGGCCCGCCTGCGCGCCTGCGTCGAGGCGCTGCCCGAGCGCCAGCGCGCCGTCGTTCACCTGGCCTATTACGAAGAGATGCCCCTGGCCGAGATCGCGGGGATCGAGGCGGTGCCCGAGGGCACTGTCAAAAGCCGCATCCACGCCGCCAAGCAGCTGTTGCTGCGCTGCCTCTCGGGAAAGGGGCGGAAATGATTTCGAACCTTTTGCCCGCTGGCCCGTCCAACCCTTGTGAGCACGAGTTTTCGCAAAGGAGCCAGCCATGACCAGCCAGCGCAATTTCAGCGAAGAGGACCTCCTGGCCTATACCCACGGCCGGGCCGATGCGGAGCTCCGCGCCCGGATCGAGGCGGCGGCCGAGGGCGACCCCGCCCTGCGGGCAGAACTGGCGATGACCTCGGCGCTCAAGGGCGCCCTCGGCGACGCGACGGATGGCCCCGACACGCGGGAGCTCGGCTGGCGCCGGCTCGAGGCAGAGATCAAACGCAGCGCACCCGCGAACGTCCCCACTACGCCCCGCACGGCCTTCTGGCGCGTGGCGGCCGTCGTGCTGGGCGCGCTGGTGCTGGGGCAGGGCGCCTACATCGCCACCGCCCCCGGAGACGCACCGACCTATCGAACGGTGTCGGAGGAGGCCGAGGGCTTCGTACTCGCCGTCGCCTTCACCGCCGACGCGCAGATGGCCGAGACGCAGGCGCTCTTGCGCGAGATCGGCGCGCGGGTGGTGGACGGACCCAGCGCCATCGGCCTCTTCCGCCTCGCCTTCGACAGCGCCGAGGATCTCGCGGCCGCGCGCGCAGCACTGGCCGCCTCGCCGCTGATCGACCTGGTTTCCGAGGAATAAATGATGCGCCGCTTGACCCTGCTGCTGCTCCTGGCCCTCGCATCCTGCACTGACACCGTCCTGCCACGCGTTCCGCATCCCGACGGCAACACCTACGCGGTGGCGGACATGCAGGAACTGGTGGTGCTGACCGCGGATGACCCGCAGCTGCTGATCGATCGCGTCACGGCGCTGGGCTACGAGGTGCGGGCGGTCTACCGCCTCGGCACCCTTGGCGACACGATGGTGGTGCTGGGCATCCCCGCAGGCCGGACCCTCGCGCAGGCCATCGCGGAAACCGAGGCCGAGGTGCCCGGTATCACATCCGGTGCCAATCACCTGTACACCCTGCAAAGCCGGCCGGCCGAGGGGCGCGGGGGCTATGCCGCGCAGATGATCGGCTGGCCGGCGGGCGGCTGCCGCGCGCGGTCGCGCGTCGGGCTGCTGGATGCCGGGGTGCAGCCGGGCTACCCGGGCCTTGCCGACGGGCGCATCCGGCAGGAAAGTTTCACCGGCAGCGACGCTCCGCCGCGCAACGATCACGGCACCCGCATGGCCGAGCTGCTGGTCGGGCCGGGGCGGCTGCGGGGCACCACGCTTTACAGCGCCAACGTGATCGACCCGGGGCTGGGCGCGGGGGATGCGGCGGGGGTCGTGTCGATCCTGCGCGGGCTCGACTGGCTGGCCGCGCAGGACGTGGACGTCGTCAACATCAGTCTCGCCGGGCCGCGCAACAAGCTGCTCGCCCGCGCCATGGAACGCGCGGCGGACGAGGGCATGGTGCTGATCGCGGCGGTCGGCAATGCCGGCCCCGCGGCCCCGCCGCGCTTTCCGGCGGCCTTCCCCTTCGCGCTGGCGGTGACGGCGGTGGACGCCGACGGCGCGATCTACCGCCGCGCGGTGCAGGGCGATCACGTGGACATCGCGGCGCCGGGGGTCGACATCCTGCTGAGCCCGGGCGGCAAGTTGACGGTGTCGAGCGGGACGTCGATGGCCGCGCCCTTCGTCACCGCCGTGGTGGCGGCCGACCCGGCGCTGGCGCATCGCGACGTCGCAGACCTGCGCGCGGGGCTGGCCGCCCGGGCCGAGGACATGGGCGCCCGGGGCCCGGACAAGGTGTTCGGCGCGGGGCTGCTACGCGCGCCGAACGGGTGCTAGACGCGGCCCCTTGCGGGGCCGCGCGTGGTCAGTTCAGCGACACGGCCGCCGGGGCGGCCTTTTCCAGCGCGGCGGGGGCGAAGGTTTCGAGCATCGCCTCGGGGCTGACCGCCTCGCCCTTGACCACGCCCTTGGAAAGAACCCAGTCCGCCTCGGCCGACAGCAGCTCGGCCAGCCCCTTGTCGAGCGTCAGCCCGATCTCGACGTCCTGCCACATGGCTGCCAGCGCCTCGGGCGTCATCGCGCCCTGGAGGGAGGCGCTGACGGCCTCCATCGCGGCCTGCGGGTCGGCCTTCACGTCGGCATCGGCCTTGGCCAGCGCCCCCATGAAGGCATCCAGCACGTCGCTGCGTTCCGTCGCCATCTCGGGCGTGGCGGCGAGGATGTAGTGGACCTCGTAGCCCGGCACGCGCAGCTCGGCGTAATCGTCGCCCAGCGTCTCGGCCGCGGCGGTGTAGAAGGTCGGGAAGGGCACGATGGCGTCGAGGTCGCCGCGCGCCAGCGCCGGCACGAGGTCCGGCGGGGCGGCGCCCACGACCTCGGCCGCGACCCCGGCCTCCGACAGCACCTTGTCGAGGTAGAAGTTCACGTTGGTGCCGATCGTCGTGCCGATCCGCTTGCCGGCGAGGTCAGCGGGGGTCGCCACCTCGCCCGAGGCGGTGTTCACGATCACCTTGCTGCCGGTATAGCGCGCGAGATCGCCGATCACGACGAATTCCTGCCCGGTCAGCGCGCCCACGGCGGCCGGAAACTCGGCCATGAAGGTCACGTCGACCTGGCCGCCGATCATCGCCTCGAACCCCTCGCGGCCGGTGCGGAAGGCGACGAACTCGATATCGAGGCCGGCTTCTTCGAAATAGCCCTTCTGGATCGCGATATCGACCTGCGGGGTCTGCGGGTTCGGGGACCAGGCAAAGGTCAGCTCTTCGGCACTTGCCATTGGCGCGGCGAGAGCAGAGGCGAGGGCAAGGATGGAAAGATGTTTCATGTCAGTCTCCTAGAGGGTGTCTGCAAGCATGGTCTTGGGGTGAAGAAGGCCCAGGATCTCGTCCCGGATCTCGAGAAGGTCATTGCCTGACCGGCTGAGCGCGCGGGGGCGCTGATGGGTCAGGTGGTAGTGGCGGATGATGCGGCCGGGCGCATGGCTCATCACCTGGACGTGGTCGGCCAGCAGCAGCGCCTCGTCCACGTCATGGGTGACGAACAGCACGGTCGCCCGGTGCTTGCGCCAGATCCCCAGGAGCAGGTCGTGCATCACCAGCCGCGTCTGCGCGTCGAGCGCGCCGAAGGGTTCGTCCATCAGCAGCACCTTGGGGCCAACGGCGAAGGTGCGGGCGATGGCGACGCGCTGCTTCATCCCGCCCGACAGTTGCTGGGGGTACTTGTCCGCATGGGCGCCCAGGCCCACCTCGTCCAGCGCTGCGCGGGCGCGGTCGATCTCTTCGGTCTTGGACAGCCCGAACTGCTTGAGGCCGAAACGCACGTTGTTGAGCGCGGTGAACCATGGAAACAGCGCGTATTGCTGGAAGATCACGCCCACATCCGGGGACGGGCCGGTGATCGGCTTCCCGTCGAGGCGCAGCGCGCCTTCGGCCGGCGCGACGAAGCCGGCGATGGCGTTCATCAGCGTGGACTTGCCGCAGCCCGAGGGGCCGATCAGCGCGGTGAAGGTGCCGGGTTCGAGCACGTGAGAGGTGCGGTCCAGCGCCGTCACCGGGCCCTGCTTGCCGTCGAAACGGATCACGACATCGTCGATCTCGACCCGGCCTGTCAGTTGATCGGTCATCAGCCTTGCTCCCAATGGACGAGTTTCTTGCCGATGGCGTGGACGACGAGGTCCGCCACCGCGCCGAGGATGCCGAGGATGATCAGGAGAGAGAACATCCGGTCGGTGCGCACGTATTGCCGCGCCTCCTGCAGGCGGAAGCCGATGCCGGACGAGGCGCCCGACAGCTCGGCCGCGACGAGGCTGAGAAAGGCAAGCGCCACGCCCAGCCGGATGCCGGCAAAGATATGCGGTGCGGCGGCGGGCAGGACGACTGTCAGGAATTCGCGCATCTTCGTCGCGCCAAGCGACCGGGCGGCTCGCAGGTAGGTGTCGGGCACGTATTCCATGCCGTGGTGCGTGTTGAACCAGACGGTCAGGAAGACGGTGTAGCTGACGACGAAGTACTTGGACCCCTCACCGATGCCGAACCAGACGATGGCCACGGGGACCAGCGCGATGGCCGGGATCGGGCGCAAGAGGTTCAGGAAGGGGTTCAAGAGCGTGCGGATCAGCGCCACGCGGCCCGTCAGCAGCCCGAGCGAAACGCCAAGCGTCGCGCCGATTCCGAAGCCGACCGCGGCGCGGCCCAGCGACTTGCCGAGGTCCTTTTGCAGCGTGCCGTTCTGCCACATCTCGACCGTGGCGGACCAGACCGACCAGGGGGCGGGAAAGATCGCCTCTTTCACCGCGCCCGAGGCGCCGACGATGGCCCAGATGCCGAGGATGAAGGCGAAGGAGACCAGCGGCAGCCCCGCCGTCGCCCCCATCGACAGGAGCTGCGAAAAGCGGGGCACCGCGCGGCGGGCCCGTGGGGTGTCGGGTGCTTCTGTCACAGCCATGTCACCCGCTCCGCCGCGTAGCGATGGGCGCGGAAGCAGGTGTTGTGCTGTCCGCGAATGAACTGGTTCAGCGGCGCCGGGTAGTCCGCGAAATCGGGGATCACGAATTCCCAGGCGATCTCGCCCTTGGGCGTGACCTCGAAGAGCCGGCCAAAGGCGCTTTCGCAGATCAGTGTGTTGCCGTTCCAGAGCCGCTGCGCGCTGCCCATGAAGGGCGAAAAGAAGCTGGGCGCGTTGGGGTCGGTGTAATCCCAGGTCGTCTCCATCGTCTTCGGGTCGAACTCGAGCGCCCGCGAGAAGGGGTTGGAGGAACCCGGCCGCATGTTGCCGTTGTCGAAGACCAGCACGGTGCCGCTTTCCATCATCACCGGGGTGTGCTGCTGGGCGACCACCTCGGGGCCGGCATGCCAGACGATGCGGCCCGAGGCTTTTTCGACCGCGATCACGCCCGAGGTGGTGCGCAGGCTCATCAGGATCAGGCCATCTTTCGTCTCGGACACGCCGTTGATCATCGGCCAGTGGCGGCGGTCAAAGATCGGGTGCACGGGCAGGTCGGCCGGGTCGATATGATCCCAGATCTTCCATTCCCAGACCGTCTCGCCCTTGCGGTTCACCTGTTTCACGATGTCCGACTGGAAGATGCTGTCAGCCCCGTCCTTGCGCGGGTCGCCGCCGCAGACGCGTTGGCCGAGGTGCTTCGGCAGTTCGGCCGCGACGGTATAGAGCAGGTCCCCGTTCGGCAGCCATTGCGCGTCGTGGTGATGGTAGATGTCCTCGTGGCGCCACACGATCTCTCCCTCGGGGGTCGCCTCGTAGAAATCGCCGCCGTGCCAGAGGTCCCAGGCGGGATAAAGCGCGGCCGAGGTCGCATGGCTGCCGTTGTAACCGAGGTTGCCGTTTTCCAGAAGCACGGCGTCGCGGCCGGGGCGCACGGGCATCTGCCACTGGTGGGCGATACTGCCCTCGATATCGACAAGGTCGACAATGCCGCCGCCGGTCTGGCGGGCATAAAGCGTGTAGCCTCCGGCGGTCTTGGCGCGGTCAAGCGCGGTCAGGCCAAGCCGCCGCCGTCCCAGCGTCACCGCACTGGCGTGTTCCGGGTCGAAAGTGCCATTCATGTTGTCCAGCATTGTGTTCTCCCGTGTGCTGTAAAACGTTTTAATGCACTATTGCCTTGCGCCGGATGCTATTAAAACGTTTTAATGGTCCACAGAGGCGATTTTTCTCGTGACGGCGCGCGCATGGGCGGAAACAACCGCGATGCGCTTAGAAAAGAGGCGATGCTTGCATGGATCAAAAGGCCGCGACCCCGCGCAAGCGGGCGACGATCAAGGACGTGGCGCGGCTGGCGGGGGTTTCTCCGGGCACGGTTTCCAACGCGCTCAGCGGCAAGCGGCGGGTCGATTCGGAGACGCAGGCGCGGATCACCCGTGCCATCGAGACGCTGGATTACGTGCCCAACCTGGCCGCGCGCGGGATGCGCACGGGGCGGGCGGGGACCATCGCGATCTTCTCATCCATGCCGACCGCGGTGGCGGCGGGGACGTCGCGGCTGGGCTTCCTGATGGAGCTTGCCGCCTCGGCCGCCGTGTCCGCGATGGAGAGCAACACCGCGCTGCTGCTGATCCCGCCGATCGCCGATCCGGGCGCGGCGCTGGGCACGATCGCTTTCGACGGTGCGATCCTGGTCGAGCCCTCGGCGAACGATCCCTACCTGTCGCTGCTGGCCGCGCGGGGCGTGCCCACGGTGGTCATCGGCCCGGCCGAGCCGCGCGCCACGTTGAGCGTCACGCTGGATTACCAGGCGATGGCCGGGATGCTGTTCGATCACCTGGCGGAGGGCGGCGCAACGCGCATCCCGCTGGTCATCGGCCAAAGCCCGCGCGCCTCGAACGAGGTGTTTCGCGCGGTCTACACGGCCCGCTGCGCGGCGCGCGGGATCGTGCCGCAGGTCATCGCGCTGCCCGAGGCAGAGGGGGAGCGCGGCGCGCGCGAGGCGCTGGGCACGCATATCGCCGCCCATGGCCCGCCCGATGCGGTGCTGGTGCCGATCGACGCCATGGCAACCGGCGTGATGGCCGCGCTGCGCGGCGCAGGGCTGGACGTGCCGGGCAAAGTCCGGGTCGCCACGCGGTACGACGGCTTGCGGGCACGCAGCGAGACACCGCCGCTGACAGCGCTTGACCTGCACCTCGACCGGGTGGCGGACCTTGCGACCCGGCTGCTGGTCGATACGCTCGAGACGGGAACGGACGGCGCCAGCATCGCCGCGCCGGCGCCTGAACTGGTGGTGCGCCTGTCGACCGCGCGCAGCTAATCCGGCCCGGGCGCCGCGTCGAGAAAGGCACGGATGCTGTCGGGCGTTCCCGGCTTGTCGATCACCGGCACGGTCAGCAGGTTCTCGGGCATGTGCCGCCGCCCGTGGGCGCTGAAGAGGCCCAGGTGCACGTCGTTGTCCAGCAGCAGGCCGGCCAGGTCCCGGCTGTCCCGTTCGGGGCCGAGCATGAAATCCACGATGGCCGCATCGGGGAGGGATCGAGAACAGGCGCGCAGCGCCGAGTCCTCGGTGCCGAAAGGACCCATCAGGTCATGGCCAAGGTCCGAGACCCAGTAGGCCAGGTCGATCTGGACGATCGGGTCGGTTTCGAGGATGAGCACTTTCATGGTCTTTCCTCCCTGGCCGGACCGGGCCTGTCGGTACGCGCACCACCAGCCGGCCCGGTCTTTGCGATCCGAATGGCCCCCTGCGCCCGGGTACTGATTGACAGGACCTGGCGCCCGTTGGGTCTGGTGGTGGGGCTCTCCCGTCACATGAAACTACATGAGAGTCGCATCTTTTTCCACGAGACAAGTGGGAGGCCCGAACAAAAGTCGTACTTAAGATGTGGGTTTTTGCCCGCGGGTCCGCCCGGACCTGTCAGTTCTGACATGGTGCGGCCGCGAAAGGCCGGCCACGGACGGTCAGGCCGCGTCCAGCAGCCGCAGGACATGGGCCGGGCCCACGGGGCGGATACGCGACGGGTTCAGCGCCTTGATGGCATAGTAGCCGCGCGTGATGTGGTCCATGTTCACCGTCTCGCGCACGCCGGGCCGGCGCAGGATCCGCTTCATGTAGGCCGAGAGGCGCGGGTAATCGGCGATCTGCCGCCGGTTGGTCTTGAAAAGCCCGTGATAGGCCGCGTCGAACCGGATCAGCGTGACAAAGGTGCGGATATCCGCCTCGGTCACGTGGTCGCCAAAGAGGTAATCGCCGGTCAGCCGCTCTTCGAGCATGTCCAGCGTGTCGAAGACGCCGGCGACCGCCTCGTCATAGGCCTCTTGCGAACTGGCGAACCCGGCCTTGTAGACGCCGTTGTTCAGCCGGTCGTAGACCTCGGCGTTCAGCGCGTCGATCCCGGCGGCGTGCTCGGCGGGGTAGAGCCGCAGGTCCGAGGGCACCAACCCCTCGAAGGCCGTGTCGAACATGCGCAGGATGTCGGCGCTCTCATTATTGACCATGACGCCACGAGCCATGTCCCACAGCACCGGAACCGTGGCGCGGCCGGTAAAGCCGGCATCGGCGCGGGTGTAGAGCTCGTGGATATGGGTCGCGCCGAACAGCGGATCCGCGTCCGCGCCCTCGTAGCCGCCGAACTGCCAGCCCTGGTCCGTCATCACCGGGTTGACGACGGTGACGGGGATCAGGTCATCGAGGCCTTTGAGCTTGCGCGCGATCAGCGTGCGCGAGGCCCAGGGGCAGATAAGTGCAACGTAGAGCCGGTAACGCCCCGCCTCGGCCTTGAAGCCGCCCTCGCCGGTCGGGCCGGCAGCGCCATCGGGGGTGATCCAGTTGCGGAAACTCGACACCTGGCGCACGAACCGGCCCTTTTCGTCGGCCTTCTGCACGGGTTGCCAGGTGTCGGTCCATTTGCCGTCTACGAGCATGTCATCAGCCTCCGGTCAGCGAGCGTGGAAAACGTAGGACCGCATGGACACCGAGGCGAGGTCGATGTTGTCGGTCATGAAGGTCAAGTCATCGCGGTCGTCCGAGGCGCCCGCGATGGTGAGCGCGGGCAGGTAATGGTCGACCGAGGGGTGCGCCTGCGCCAGCAGCGTGCCCAGGCCCTTGCGGTCGGCCAGCGCCGCGAAATCGCGGTCGGTGAGCTTGTCGGCAAAGAGCCGGTCGAACTCGAGCGCCCAGTCGTGCGGCGTGGCTCCCGCGCCCCATTTCACGGCGCGCAGGTTGTGCACCACGTTGCCCGAGCCAAGGATCAGCACGCCTCGGTCCCTAAGCTGGGAAAGCGTGCGCCCGATCTCGAGCTGGTGGTCGAGCCCGCGGGACATGTCGATCGACACCTGGAACACGGGCACATCCGCGCCGGGGTAGAGGAACTTCAGCACCGTCCAGGCGCCGTGGTCGAGGCCCCAGCTGTCGTCCTCGTCAGAATGGTGGCTGGCCAGCAGGGTGACCACGTCACGCGCCAGCTCGGGCGCGCCCGGTGCCGGGTATTGCTGGTCAAAGAGGGCCTGTGGGAAGCCGTAGAAATCGTGGATCGTCTTGGGCATGGCCGAGACATCGACCAGCGTGGTGCCGCGGGTCATCCAGTGGGCCGAGACGACCAGGATGGCCTGGGGACGGGGCAGGGTGCGGCCCAGCTCGGTCCAGGCGCGGGCGTAATGGGTGTCTTCGATGGCGTTCATGGGCGAGCCGTGACCCAGGAACACCAGCGGCATCCGGCTCGAGGCCGATAGGCTGTCCCTGAGCGAGGCGAGGGTATGCGTGACAGACATGGCGTTTCCTTTCAGGTCAGGCGGGTGGGGGCGGCGCGCCGGGGCTGGCCCGACGCGCCAGTGTTTCAGCGATACGAGAACATGTACATCCCGACCATTTCGGCGTTCTTCGGCGTCGCATAGTCAAAGCCGTAGTAGTCGCCGTACGTCGGCCGCAGCGCGTCGGTTGCGTATTCCCCGACGGCCTTGATCCAGGTCGACAGGTACGCGGTGTGGGCGTTCACCGCGGCCGGGTTCTCGACGGTCGAGCCGAAGGCGACGGTACCCAGCGCCTCGCCCACGGCGGCCTCGAGATCATCGAGGAACTGGCGGTAGAAGGCGACATCGGCGCGCGAACCCACATTGCCATGACCGCCCGACAGGTAGTCCCAGTCCAGCGCGTCGATCTGGTTCACCAGCTCGCGATAGCCGAAATAGCCATCGGCGCCGGCAAAGGACCAGAACGGCGGCTGGTCGGGATTGATGACGTCCGGCACGTGCACCACGCCGGTGCCTTCCAGCACATAGGCCGCGTGGTCATGGGCATGGGTCTCGGCGGTGAAGGGCGCGACGGTGACGGTCAGCCCTTCGAAGTCGAAGGCATTCCTGTCGGCCGGGATCACCTCGGTCGGGCGCGGCAGGGCCGAGCCGAGCTCTTCCATCAGCGCGGCAGTCCGGGCGGTGGCGAGGATGCGCAGCTCGGGGAAGGCGGCGATCAGCCTGGGCGCGTCGGCGATGTGGTCGGCGTGATCGTGGCTGTAGAGGATCGCGGTGATCGGCAGGTCGGTGACCTGGGCCACGGCGGCAAGGACCGCCTCGCCCTGGCCTTCCAGCGCGTCGAACAGCAGCACGCCTTCGTCACCGACGTAGAACACGGTGCCGTAGAAGCCGGCCTGGAAGAAATAGACCCGGTCGGTCAGCTTTTGCAGGATGTAGGGCTGGGTGACGTTCTTGGTGTAGAGGTTCTCGATCTTCTGGCCGGGCTCGAGCGCGGTGGCGGCGCTTTCGGGCACGTAGGTGGCGCCGACGGTCGAGGGCGATTCGGTGATGTCCTGCGCTTTGGTCGGGCCCGACAGGGCGATGCCAAGGGCGATGGCAGAGGTAAGGGTGATGATGCGGAACATTGGGGGGTCTCCGGGTGTGGTGACTTGGAGGGAGGTCCGGGGCCGGCCCCGTCGTGGGGACCGGCCGGTGTCAGATGCGCGGGGTCAGGCGAACTGGCCCAACGTCTTTTGCAGCGCGGGGATGCGCAGGGCGTAGGCGCCGGCGCCCAGCAGGGCGATGGCGACCTGCGCGATGGCCCAGAACAGCGGGTATTCCCACCCGCCGTCCTCGCCCGAGAAGGACCAGCCGTTGCCGGCATGGGCCCAGGTGGCGCCCAACAGCACCGCGATCAGCGGAAGCGAGACCAGGCGCACGGCCACGCCGGCGATCAGCAGCAGGCCGCCGCCGATCTCGGCCAGGATGGTCAGGTAGGCGGCGATGGCCGGCAGGCCCATGGAATCGAAGAAGGCGACTGTGCCGGGGATGGTGAAGACGCTGATCTTCATCCAGCCGTGGGCGACGAAGAGCACGCCGCTGGCGACGCGCAGGAGGGTGGCGGCGGTATCGGCCTGGGTGGGGGTCTGGGTGGTCATGGGATCAACTCTCCTTGGCGGTGGCCATCGTGGTTTGGCCGGTTGCATTGGCGGGAAATTAGCCCTTGCTGTTTCCGTATGAAATGGCGACATCGGTAAATGACTTTCTTCGAAATGTTCTGAATGGGGATGCCATGGACATCGTCGATGAACTCAAGGCCTTCGTGGCCACGGCCAAGACGGGCTCCTTCACCGGGGCGGCGGACCAGCTGGGCATGTCGAACCGGCTGACCTCGAAATACGTGGCCGAACTTGAGGGGCGGCTGGGCGTGCGCCTGTTCCAGCGCACCACGCGGCGGGTCGGGCTGACCCCGGCGGGCGAGGACCTGCTGGCCCGGGCGCCTGCGCTGCTGGACGAGCTTGACGACCTGCTGGCCGAGGTGTCCGAGGGCTCGCGCGGCTTCATGGGGGTGATCCGCATTTCGGCGCCGGTGACCTTTGGCGAGATCTACGTCGCGCCGATGCTTGCACGGTTCGGGGCGCAGAACCCCGGCCTGACCTTCGATTTGCGCCTGCATGATGGCTATGCGGACCTCGCCAGCGACGGGATCGACGTCGCCTTTCGGATCGGGCAGTCGGACATGCTGTCGCTCAAGGCGCGCAAGCTGGGCGAGATGCGCTCGGTCGCGGTGGCGAGCCCGGCCTATGTCGCGGCCCATGGCGCGCCCGAGACGCCCGAGGCGCTGGCGGATCATCCCTGCATCCTTGACACCAACCGCCGCGCGCCGCGGCGCTGGTCGTTCCGGCAGGGCGATCTGGACCGGGTGGTCGAGGTGCAGGGCCGGTTCCAGGTGAACTCGGCCCGCGCGGCGGCGGCGCTGGCGCGGGCGGGCATGGGGATCGCCTACGGACCCCGCTTCGCGCTGGGCGCGGCGCTGGCGGCGGGCGATCTGGTGCCGGTGCTCGAAGGGTTCACGGGGGCGACGGCGCCGGTCAGCGCGGTCTACCTCGAGGGGCGGACGCTGCCGCGCAAGGTGCGGGCGCTGATCGACTTTGCTGTCGAGGACATGAAGGCGTCCGACGTGCTGTGACGCCGGACGCCATCGGAGTGCTCAGCCCAGGATGGCCGTCAGCGTGTCGCGCATCGGCGTGGTCGGACGGCCGATGAGCGTGCTCAGGTCGCGGCTCTCGGTCGCCAGCGCGCCCGAAGCGGCCTTGGCGTCGCTGTCGGCAAGGATGCCGGCAAACCCCTCGGGCAGGCCCGCACCGACCAGCGCCTCGGCATAGGCGGCCTCGGGCAGGTCGACATAGGCGACCTCCTTGCCGGACACCTCGCTCAGCAGCGCGGCGTATTGCGTGAGGGTAAAGGTGCTGTCACCGCCCAGTTCATAGACCTTGCCCTCGTGGCCGGCCCCGGCCAGCACGGCGGCGGCGGCCTCGGCGTAGTCCTGCCGCGAGGCGGTGTTGAAGCGGCCCTCACCGGCGGCGCCGAAATGCTGGCCCATCGAGACCGATTGCGGCGCGGTGCCGGCGATGTTCTCGGAATACCAGCCGTTGCGCAGCAGGGTGTAGGGGATGCCCTTTCCCTTCAGCGCCGCCTCGGTGGCCAGGTGTTCCTCGGCCAAGGCCATGCCGCCGGTCTCGGCGTTCAGGATCGAGGTATAGGCGACAAAGCCGACGCCCGCGGCCTTGGCCGTATTCAGCACGTTTGCGTGCTGGGTGGCGCGCTTGCCGACCTCGGAGGAGGAGATGAGCAGCAGCCGGTCTACGCCTTCGAAGGCGGCTTCCAGCGCGGCGGTGTCTTCGTAATCGCCGCGGCGCGTGGCGATGCCCTTGGCGGCATAGGCCTCGGCGGCGCTGTCCGAGCGCACGAGGGCGATGATGTCGGCAGCGGGCACGAGGGTCGCGAGGTGGTCGACGACACGCTGGCCCAGCTGGCCCGATGCGCCGGTCACGAGATGGGTGGTCATGGTCTTTCCTTTCAGGTCTCGAATCGTGTACAGGTCTCATTTAGAGACTTATGGCTTGCCTCGGAAGGAGGCAGGTTTTCGGCACAAGGTTACGAAAAGGGGACCGCGTCATGGATGGAAGCATGGGGGGCGCCAAGGCCAGCCGGATGGAGGCCTGGCGCGCGCAAGGGTTCGAGCCGAACAATTGCCCGGTGCGGCAGGTGCTCGACCATGTTTCGGCCAAGTGGCCGGTGCTGGTGCTGATGGAGCTGGGCGAAGAGCCGCGCCGCTTCAACGAGTTGTTGCGGGCGTTGCCGGATATCTCGAAGCGGATGCTCACGCAGTCGCTGCGCAACCTCGAACGCGACGGGCTGGTGCGGCGCGAGGTGTTCGACACCAAGCCGCCCAGCGTGCGCTACAGCCTGACCGCGCTGGGCGAGGGGTTCCTGCCGCACCTGCTGGCGCTGGTGGACTGGGCCGATGCGGGGATGCCGCAGATCCTGGCGGCGCGGGCGGCGTTCGACGCGGCCTCGGCCTGACGCTCAGACGGGCGGACTGGCCCAGAGGTGCAGCCGCCCGAGCCCCTGCGCGTCGTGCTTTGACGTCAGCACCATGCCGCCGGGGCTCAGCGCCGGTTTTGTCGGCGCGGCGACCGGCACGTCGTAGGTGGCCATGAGCCTGCCGTCGGGGGCGTAGCGGTAGATCTGCGCGCCGCCCACGCCGGCGATCCAGTAGGCGCCGCCCGGATCGACCAATGCACCGTCTGGGCGCCCCTTGAGGTCGTGAAACGCGGCGAAGGTCGCGCGGTTGCCAGGCTTGCCTTCGGGCCCCACCGAACATGTCCAGACCGTCTGCACCTCGGGGTGCGAATCCGACAGGTAAAGCCGCTGGCGGGTGTCGTCCCAGGCCAGCCCGTTGATAATGCGGAACCCGTCCAGCACCGGGCGCAGCTGGCCGCCCGCCTCGTAGAGATAAAGCACGCCATCGTCGCGCCGCGCCTCGCGGTCCATCGTCCCGGCCCAGAGCCGCCCCTGCGCGTCAAGGCAGGCATCGTTGAACCGCTGGCCCTTTGCGGCCAGCTCCGCGATCCGCGCGAAGCCCGCGTCGGGGGCAAAGCGGAAAAGACCGCTTTCCATGCCCAGCACCACGTCATCGCCGAGGATCTGCACGAATCCCGGCGTCTCGGACGTCTGCCATGCGTCGGTCGATCCGTCCATGCGGGTGCGCAAAAGCTGCCGCCCGTCGATGTCGACCCACCAGACGGCCCCGTCCCGCGCCGACCAGACCGGGCTTTCGCCCAGCTTCGCTCCCTTATCCGACAGCGGCCGGAACATGGCCGCCTCAGCCGTCAACCCTTTGTCCTGCATGCGCTTTCCCCTCTCGGTCCTACCGATCCTTCCGCGCCCTGACGCCAGCCGTCAAGCCCGCAGGGCGCAAGGCAATTGACAGGACTGTGTAGATAAGAATATTAATATATTACTTTGGAGGAACATCCAAGACAGGGAGGAATTCACCATGACTTTCGCAAGAAAGGGGCGGCTGCTGTCCGCCGCTTTGGCCACGTGCCTGGCCCTCGCGGCCGGGGCGCAGGCGGAAACCACGCTGCGCATCGGCACCGTGCTGGCACCGAACGATCCGATGGGTCAGGGGCTCGACAAGTTCGCGGCCGAGGTGGCCGAGGCCACGGGCGGGGAGGTCGTGGTCGAGATCTTCCACAACAGCCAGTTGGGCGACACGACCGAAATGCTGGACCAGGCCCGCGCCGGGGCCAATGTGGGCACGGTGACGGATGTGGCGCGGCTGTCGTCCTTTGTCCCGTCGCTGGCGATCATGTCGGCGCCGTTCCTCTTTGACACCTACGAGCAGGCGGACAAATTCGCCCTCTCCGACGAATACCTGGCCTGGGGCGACGAGCTGGCCGAAAAGGCCGGCCTCGTGATGCTGGCGTCGAACTGGTACCAGGGCGCGCGCCATGCGCTGACGCAGAAACCGATCTCGGGCCCCGCCGACCTTGCGGGCGTGCGCATGCGCACCATCGGCGCCCCGGTCTGGATCGAGACGATCCGCGCCATGGGGGCCGAACCCACGCCCATCGCCTGGGGAGAGGTCTATTCCGCGCTGCAACTCGGCTCGATCGACGCGGCCGAGGCGCAGCCGACCGCGATCTGGGGCGCCAAGCTGTACGAGGTGATCGAGAACGTGACCAAGACCGGCCATATCCAGCTGGTCACCGCGCTGGTCATCTCGGCCGACAGCTGGGACGAGCTCTCGGACGAGAACAAGGCCATCGTCCGCAACCTGGCGGTCGAGAACGGCCGCTATGCCTCGGGCCTCACGATCGAGCAGGGCGAAGAAGCGCTGGCCAAGGTCGCCGAGGCAGGCGTCACCGTCAGCGAGGTCGACCTCGCCCCGTTCAAGGAGGCGGTTGCCAAGGTCTACACGATGCTGGACCTTGAGACAGAAGCCGAGATCGTCCGCGCCGTGCTGGCCGAGTGATCCCGGGCGGGGGGAGGACGCAGCCATGTATCGCAAAGCCGGGGCCCTGTTTCGTCGCGTGGAAACAGGCTGCGCCATCCTCCTGCTCATCGCCATCGTGGTCCTGGTGGCCGTCGCATCCATCACCCGCGCGATGGGCGCGCCGATCATCTGGTCGGTCGAAATCGCCCAGCTGTGCTTTGTCTGGCTCTGCATGCTCTCGGCCGACCTCGCGCTGCAGGGCAACCGGCACTTCGGCCTGACCGCGCTGCCCGATGCCCTCGACCCCCGGCACCGCCGCTGGCTGGAGCTGGCGAACCGCGCCGTGCTGGTCGTGCTGCTGGCGTTCCTGCTGACCTACGCCTGGCGCAACGCGGTGCTGATGCACCCGCGCCTGATCGGGGCGACCCAGATGCACGGGTCGCTTATCCACGCGTCGATGGTGGCCGGGCTCTGCCTGCTGCTGCGCACGATGATCGTTCAATCCGTCGCGCTGTGGCGTGACGCCCCGACCGGCTGACTGACCTCAATGCTCCTGCTCATCGTCGCGCTTTTTGCCCTGTTCCTCGTGCTGGGACAGCCCGTGGCCTTTGCCCTGATGCTGGCCGCGATCCCGGTCTTTGTCCTCAGCGGGACCATGCCGCCGACCGTGGCGATCCAGAAGATGGTCTCGGCCACGCAGAGCTTTCCGCTGCTGGCGGTGCCCTTCTTCATCCTCGCCGGCAACCTGATGAACGTCACCGGCGTGACCGAGCGGCTGGTGACCTTCTCGCGCCTCCTGACCGGGCGGCTGGCGGGCGGGCTGGCGCAGGTGTCCATCCTGCTGTCGTTCATGATGGGCGGCATCTCGGGCTCGGCGGTGGCCGATGCCTCGATGGAAAGCCGCCTGCTGGGGCCGTCGATGATCGACGAAGGCTTCGGCCCGCCGATGACCGCCGCCATCCTTGCCTTCGGCTCGATCATCACCGCGACGATCCCGCCGTCGATCGGGCTGATCCTTTTCGGCTTCATCAACGAGGTCTCGATCGGGCGGCTGTTCCTCGCCGGCGTCATCCCGGGCATCCTGCTGACGGTGATGCTGATGGGCACGACCTGGCTGATCGCGCGCCGGTCGGGCCATGTGCCGATGCTGGATGTGCGGCCGGAACGCGGCGCGCTCTGGGCCAGCTTCAAGGACAGCGTCTGGGCGCTGATGTTCCCTGTGGTGCTGATCGTCGGCTTCCGCTTCGGCATCTTCACCGCGACCGAGGCGGGAGCCTTCCTTGTCTTCTACGCGCTGTTGATCGGGGTCCTCGTCTACCGCGAGCTGACCGTCGCCAAGCTTATCGAGGCGATGACGGAATCGCTCAATGACCTCGGGATGATCATGCTGCTGATCATGATGGCCGGGGTGCTGGGCTATGCCATCACGCTGGAGCGCGCGCCGCAGCAGATCACCGCCTTCGTCACCACGCTGACGGAAAACCGATGGGCGATCCTGATGCTGATCGTCGCCGTGCTGGTGGTGTCGGGCATGTTCCTCGAAGGGGCGGCCAACATCCTGCTGGTCACGCCCATCGTCATGCCGGTGCTCACGAATGCGGGCTTCGATCCGATCCACATGGGCATCCTGATCGTGCTGCTGATCAATCTCGGCGGCCTGACTCCGCCCGTGGGCGTCATCATGTTCACCGTCTGCGGCATCCTGAACGTCAAGACCGGCGCCTATACCCGCGCCGCGCTGCCGTTTTTCGTCGCCTTGGCGGTGTTTTTCATCCTGCTCGCCCTTGTCCCCGCCCTGTCGACCGCGCTACCGCGCGCCGTCATGTGACCTGCCCGAGGACCCCCGCGCCCATGCCCTCTGCCAGCCCGACTGCCCGACTGCCGGACACCTTGCAGGACCAGACCATCGCCTCGCGGGTCTACGAGGCGCTGCGGGCACGCATCGTCGCGCTGGACCTGCCGCCGGGCGCGCGGCTGTCGCGGCCCGAGCTGGCCGAGATGTTCGGGGTCAGCGCCTCACCCCTGCGCGAGGCGCTCCAGCGGCTGGAACGCGACGGGCTGGTGGCCACCTTCCGGCAGTCACGCACGGTGGTGACGCATCTCGATGCGGAAAGCCTGCGACAGGAGCATTTCCTGCGCACCGCCATCGAATGCGAGGTGGCGAACGCCTTGGCCGCCTTGCCGGACAAGGCCGCGCTGGCCAAGACCGCCGCGATCCTGAAGATGCAGCGCGCGCTGGCTGGCGACCCCGACCAGGTCGATCTTTTCCGCCAGCTGGACGAGGATTTTCACCGCGCGCTTTTCGTTGCCGCCGGTTTTGCGGAGCTGCATGGCGTGGTGCTGCAAGGGTCGAACCAGATGGCCCGGCTGCGCACGCTCGACCTGCCCAGCGAGGGCAAGCGCGCCTCGGTCATCGAGGGCCACGCGGCGCTGCTGGAAGCGATCATGTCCGGCGACCGGCACGCCGCGACGGATGCCATGCGCGCGCACCTGTCGGGCACCATCGCGCGGCTGCCCGAGATCATGGTGCAATATCCCCAACATTTCGCCTGACCGTCAGGCGTTCCAGGCGACCTGACCCAGGGCCGAGGTGTCATAGCCGCCGGTGCTGGCGGCGCGGGCGGCAAAGGTGTCGGACCGGCAGAAGGCCATGAGCGCCTGCATCGGCGCGTCGAACCAGGCCTTGCGGTCGACCAGCAGGGCGAAGTGCTCTTCGACGATCGGCACGAAGGACAGCCCGTAGCCCCGCGCGACGGCTTCGAGGCCAAAGGCCACCTCGGCATCGCCCCGGCGCACCGCCTCGACCGCCTCGTCCTCGGTCCGGGCCACGGGGGCGAGGTCAAGCGCGCCGAGGTCCAGCCCGTCCTTGGCCGCGAGTTCGCGGAACAGCGTGTCGGTGCCCGATTCCGGCTGCCGTGGCACCACCCGGCGGCCCGACAGGTCGGCCAGCTGCGCGGGCGCCGCGTCGCCGGGCCGGAAGACCAGCCCACGCCGGCGCGTGGCGAACGCCACCAGCGCCGCATCCTGCCCCGAGGCCGCACGGCTGACGGCGGGCACGTTCCAGCCATCGGTCGCTGCGTCGTGAATATGCATCCCGGCCGCCACGCCCTCGCCGCGCAGGAACCGGTCGAGCCCGTCGAGCGATCCGTCGTAATAGCTGGCGAGGCCACAGCGCGATTGCCGGATCGCCCAGTCCAGCAGCGGATCGTGGCTGCCCAGCACGATGGGCGGGCGCGATGCAGTGGGGCGGGGGGCGCCGGGCAGGGCACCGGTGCGGGATTGTTCGATCCAGTCGCGGATCTCGGCCGCCGGAAACAGCAGCTTGCCCGTCGCCTTGGAGCACGGCACCGCCCCCGAGGCGGCGAGGTCATAGACCTTGCGTTCCTTGAGCCGCAGAAGCTCGGCCAGTTCCTTGACCGTGAGGTATTCGTGGTCGGGAAAGGCAAGGTCAGTCATGCGGGGCCGTTCTGGTGGATGCCGGGACGCGCGGTCGCGCCCCGGCACATCTATCAGTTTTGCGGCGCGTTGGGGAAGAACAACTGCTGGTCCGCCACCTTGTAGCCGGCGATGGCCGCCTGCCCCTCGGCCGAGACCAGCCAGTCGGCAAAGGTCTGCGCGGCCTCGACCTTGACCGACGGGCACTTGTCGGGGCTGACAGGAATCACGCCGTACTGGTTGAACATGTCTGCGTCACCCTGCACCTGCACGGTGTAATCCTGCTTGTTGGCAAAGCTGATCCAGGTCGCGCGGTCGGTCAAGACATAGGCGCCCATGCCGATGCCGGTGTTCAGCGTCGCGCCCATGCCCGAGCCGGTCTCGCGGTACCAGTCGCCGCTGGCCGTGGTCGGGTCGATCCCGGCGTCGGACCAGAGCGCGCGTTCCTTCTTGTGGGTGCCGCTGTCATCCCCACGCGAGGCAAAGAGCGCGCCAGTCCCGGCGATCTTTTGCAGCGCGGCCTGCACGTCCTCCATCCCGCCGACCCCGGCCGGGTCGGCCTCTGGCCCGACGATGACGAAATCGTTGTACATCAGGTCGATGCGCACCGTGCCGTAACCGGCGGCCACGAATTTCTCCTCGGCCGGCCTGGCATGGACGAGCAGCACGTCGCCGTCGCAGTTTTCCGCGTTCTTGATCGCCTGGCCGGTGCCCACGGCCACCACGTTCACGGTGATGCCGGTCTTGTCCTGGAAGATCGGCAGCAGGTAATCGTAAAGCCCCGAATTGGCGGTCGAGGTCGTGGATTGCACGATGATCGAGTCCTGCGCGAAGGCCGCGCCGGTCAGCAGAAGGGCCGCCGCCGCGGCGGCGAGGGGTTTGGCGAACATATGGGGGCTCCCTTTGAGTCTTCAGACGACGATTCGGCCGTCCAGGTAGTTCCGCGCGGCGGCGCTGCGCGGCTGCGGAAAGAAATCGACCGCGCGGGCCTGTTCGGCGACGCGGCCGCGATGAAGGAACACGACCTCGTCCGCCATGCGCCGCGCCTGGCCCAGGTCGTGGGTGACGCAGATGATGCGCGTGCCCCGGGCGCGTGCCTCGGCCACGATGGTCTCGATCGCGAGGATCGAGGCGGGGTCGAGGCTGGCGGTCGGCTCGTCCAGCAGCAGCACCTCGGGGTCGGTGGCCAGCGCGCGGGCAAGCGCCAGCCGCTGCGCCTCTCCGCCCGAGAGCAGCCGGGCGGGCTGGCGGGTCTTATGCGCAAGGCCGACGTGTTCCAGCAGCGCATCGCGGCGGGCGCGGTCCTTGCGCCGGGCCTTGAGGACAAAGTCGATATTGGCCGCGACCGAGCGGCGCAGCAGCACGGGTTTCTGGAACACCAGCGCCTGCCGCGGCGTGGCGGCATGGGCGCTGTGCCCGCCCCAGTCGATCCGGCCGGACGTGGGCGCCATCAGCCCGTGCAAGAGCTTGAGCAGCAGGCTTTTCCCGGCCCCGTTCGGCCCCATGATCATGGTGCAGCCGCCCGGCGACAGGTCAAAGCTGACGCTGTCCAGCACGGTGGTGTCCCCGAACCGCAGCGTCAGGTCGCGGACGGCCAGCGGCAGCAGTGGCGTGGGGCCGGGGGCGTGGGCCGCGCGCAGCGGGGTGATGAGGGCGGCGTCAGACATGGGCCTGCCTCACCGCCGACATGCGGATTGTCTGCACCGCGCCGTTCACCACCAGCGCGATGACCAGCAGGATCATGCCGAGGGCAAGGGCGAGCGCCAGCTCTCCCTTCGAGGTTTCCAGCGCGATGGCCGTGGTCATGACCCGCGTCAGGTGGTCGATATTGCCGCCGACGATGATGACCGCGCCGACCTCGGCCACCGCGCGGCCGAACCCCGCCAGCCCCACGGTCAGCAGCGAATAGCGCGCGTCCCAGATCAGCGCCTGCACGGTCTGGGTGGTCGTCAGGCAGAGCGAGCGGAACTGCTCGGCATATTCGACATGCAGGTCCTCGAGCACCTGGCGCGACAGGGCGGCGACGATGGGGGCGATCAGGATGGTCTGGGCGACGATCATCGCGGTCGGCGTATAGAGCAGGCCGAGGAAGCCCAAGGGCCCGGAGCGCGAGAGTTGCAGGTAGACCAGCAGGCCGACCACGACCGGCGGCAGGCCCATCAGCGCGTTCATCAGCACCAGCACCGCGCTGCGGCCGGGAAAACGGCCGATGGCGACGAGAGCACCGATGGGCAGGCCGATCAAGCAGGCAAGGCCGGTGGCGGTCAGGCTGACGCGCAGCGACAGGCCGACGATCTCGGCCAGGTCCGCGTCGCCCGACAGGACCAGCCCGATGGCCAGTCCCAGTGCCTCCCCCATATCCTGCAAAATTTCCCGACTCGCGCATTTTTTCCGAACTCCCCGCAGTTATGCAGGTTTGCGCGCAAAGCGCAAGACGGGTCCGGGGGCCAAATGGCCCCTTCGCGTTCACATCGATGAACGGCACTCACGCCTCGGCGCGGACCTCGGTCGGGCGCAACCCGCGTTCCTTGCGCAGCACCCGCGTCAGGTGCGAGCCGTCGCAGAACCCGGTAGCCAGCGCGACCTCGGCCACCGGCTCGGATGTCGCGCGGAGTTTCTGCAGCGCCCGGTCGAGCCGCAGGTCGAGGTAGACCTGTGCCGGCGTTGCGCCCAGGTCGGCCAGGAAGCGGCGTTCCAGGCTGCGGCGGCCGACGCCCACCGCCTCGGCGATCTCGGCCACGGTGCGGGGCACGCCGATGTTCTGCTGCATCTTCAGTAGCGCCCGCTTGACCAGCGCGTCGCGCGGCGCGTGGCGGGCCTGCTGGCCGGGCTGGGGGCGCTCTCCGCTCAGCGGGCCGTCAACCATCAGGATGTTGAGGCTTTTCTGCGCAGCCGCCGTGCCGATGTGCCGGTCGATCAGGAAGGCCGCCAGATGCGCCGCGCCATGCCCGCCCGAACAGGTCAGGCGGTCGCGGTCCACGACGAACAGCTGGTCCGACACCGGCGTCTGCCGGTCGAACCGGTCGAGGAAATCCTGGTGGTGGAACCAGCTGACACAGCAGCGGTAGCCGTTGAGCAGCCCCGCCTCCTGCAGGATGAAGACGCCGGTGCAAAGCCCGATGATCGGCACGCCCGCCTCTGCCCGGTCGCGCAGAAAGCGCAGCGCCTCGGGCCGCAGGGCGCTTTCGTCCCCGATGAGGCCGCCGACCACGACCACGTAATCCGCGGCGGGCGCGTTGCGGAACCTTGTGTTCGGCTCGACCTTGACCCCGCAGCTGGACGTCACCCCGTCCAGCGTTTCGCCCAGCACCGTCCAGTCGCAGAGAATCGGCCGCGAGCGGTCGTCGTCATCGGCGGCCAGCCGCAGCACGTCCACGAAACTGGCAAACGCCGTCAGAGTGAACCGGTCGGCCAGCAGGAAGGCGACGCGCAGGCGCTGTTCAGGAAGATGTGACGCAGGATTCCGGGGCATGGCGAAAATATTCCGCCAGCGTGACGCAATTGTCCAGACGCGCCCTACGCAAAGCGTCTACCAGCGGCCCATCACCCCCAAGCCGAGGGTTCGCCCATGACTCGCTTCAACGCTTTTTCGCTGCTCAAGAACGCCCTGACCGGTCACAAGAACTGGACCGAGCAATGGCCCGACAGCCAGCCCAAGAAAGAATACGACGTCATCATCGTCGGCGCGGGCGGGCACGGCCTGGGCGCGGCCTATTACCTGGCCACGCAGCACGGCATCACCAACGTGGCCGTGATCGACAAGGGCTGGCTGGGCGGCGGCAACACCGGCCGGAACACCACGATCATCCGCTCGAACTACCTTTATGACGAAAGCGCCAGGCTTTACGATCACGCGGTGGACCTGTGGGAAGGCCTCAGCCAGGAGCTGAACTACAACGTCATGTATTCGCGCCGGGGCGTGCTGATGCTGGCGCATAACGTGCATGACGTCCAAAGTTTCAAGCGGCACATCCACGCCAACCGTCTGAACGGCGTCGACAACCGCTGGCTGACCACCGAAGAATGCAAGGAATACTGCCCGCCGCTGAACATCAGCCAGAACGCGCGGTATCCCGTCATGGGCGGGGCGTTGCAGGAACGGGCCGGCACCGCGCGTCACGATGCGGTGGCCTGGGGCTATGCCCGCGGCGCGGCGATGCGCGGCGTGGACATCATCCAGAACTGCCCGGTGACGGCGATCCGCCGCAACGCGGACGGGTCTGTCGCGGGGGTCGAGACGGCCAAGGGCTTCATCGGCGCCAAGAAGGTCGCCGTGTCCGCTGCCGGCCACACCTCGGTCGTGATGCAGACCGCCGATGTGCGCCTGCCGCTGGAAAGCTACCCGCTGCAGGCGCTGGTGAGCGAGCCGGTCAAGCCGATCTTCCCCTGCGTGGTGATGTCGAACGCAGTGCACGCCTACATCAGCCAGTCCGACAAGGGCGAGCTGGTGATCGGCTCGGGCACCGACCAGTACACCAGCTATTCCCAGCGCGGGGGCCTGCCGCTGATCGAGCACACCGTGGCCGCGATCACCGAGGTCTTCCCGATCTTCAACCGCATGCGGATGCTGCGCAAATGGGGCGGCATCGTGGACGTGACGCCGGACCGCTCGGCCATCCTGGGCAAGACCCCGGTCGAAGGGCTTTATGTGAACTGCGGCTGGGGCACGGGCGGCTTCAAGGCCACGCCGGGCGCCGCGCATACCTTTGCCTGGACCATCGCCAAGAACGAACCGCACCCGATCAACGCACCCTTCACGCTCGAGCGGTTCAAGACCGGCCGGCTGATCGACGAAGCGGCGGCCGCCGCGGTTGCCCACTAAAGGTGGGGTGAAACCCCACCCTACCCAAAGACGAAACGGGTGTGCCACAGGCGAGCCCCCGATTGACGACATATCCGCGCCCCGCGCGCCAGAGGACCCGAGATGCTTCTGATCCATTGCCCCTATTGCGAAGAAACCCTGCCCGAGGCCGAGTTCACCTATGCGGGCCAAGCGCATATCATCCGCCCCGAGAACCCCAGCGGCCAGACCGACGACCAGTGGGAAGAGTTCCTGTTCATCCGCGCCAACCCCAAGGGGCCGCATTATGAACGCTGGCGGCATTTCCACGGCTGCGGCCGGTTCTTCAACGCGGTGCGCGACACCGTCAGCGACAAGTTCCTGACGACCTACAAGGCGGGCGCGCCGCGTCCCGACCTCTCCACCCTGCTCCCGGAGGGCCAGAAATGAGCGAGTACCGCGTTTCCGGCAAGGGCCGCGTCGATGCCGCGCGCCCGGTCAGCTTTTCCTTTGACGGCAAGACCTTTTCGGGCCTGAAGGGCGACACCGTCGCCTCGGCCCTCTTGGCCAATGGCGTCCACCTCATGGGCCGGTCGTTCAAGTACCACCGCCCGCGAGGTGCCGTGGCGGCGGGGTCCGAAGAGCCCAACGCCCTGATCGGCACCCGTCGCGGACCGGGCCGGTTCGAGCCGAACACCCGCGCCACCGTGCAGGAGATCTGGGACGGTCTGCAGACCAATTCGCAGAACAAGTACCCGTCGCTGAAATTCGACGTGGGCGCGGTGAACGACGCCGCCTACATGCTGTTCTCGGCCGGTTTCTACTACAAGACCTTCATGTGGCCCAAGAATTTCTGGCACAAGGTCTACGAGCCCTTCATCCGCGCCGCCGCCGGCCTGGGTGTGAGCCCGACCGAGGAAGACCCGGACCACTATGCCTCGCGCTACCTGCATTGCGACGTGCTGATCGTCGGTGCGGGCCCCACCGGGATCGCCGCCGCCAAGGCCGCCGCCGTGGACGGGCTGAAGGTCGTGCTGGTGGACGAGAACGCCGAAGCGGGCGGCACCCTGCTGTCCGAGCCGCAGGCGCAGATCGGCGGCAAGCCGGCCTGGGACTGGCTGGCGTCGGAACTGGCCGCGCTGAAAGACGCCGGGGTCCGGATCATGACCCGCACCACGGCCATCGGCTATTACCACCAGAACATGATCGGCATGGTCGAGAAATTGACCGACCACCTGCCGACCCTGCCCAAGGACACCCCGCGCGAGCGCATGTGGCGCGTCCGCGCCAAGCGGGTCGTGTTGGCGCAGGGCGCGCTGGAAAAGCCGCTGGTGTTCCACGGCAACGACCGCCCCGGCGTGATGCTGGCAGGCTCGGCGCAGACCTTCCTCAACCGCTACGGCGTGCTGGTGGGTCGCAAGCCCATCGTGCTGACCTGCCATGACAGCGCCTGGTATGCCGCGTTCGACCTGTCGGACGCCGGCGCCAAAGTGCAGGCCATCGTCGACACCCGCGAGTCCGTCCCGCAGGCGCTGCTGGACGGCGCGCAGTCGCGCGGCATCCCGGTCAAGCTGTCGCACACCGCCTCCGGCACCTCGGGCCGCCTGCGCGTGAACGCCCTGCGCGTCAATACGATCCGCAGCGGCCATGTGGAAGGCGGCCAGAACATCGCCTGCGACGCGGTGCTGACGTCGGGCGGCTGGACGCCCTCCCTGCACCTCTTTTCGCACACGCAAGGCAAGCTGGCCTGGGACGACGACAAGACCACCTTCCTGCCCGATGTGACGCCCGAAGACTGCCTGATCGCCGGCGCCTCGCGCGGGCTCTGGGGCGTCGAGGCCGCGCTGAACGACGGCGCCGAGAAGGGCCGCGAGAGCGTGGCCGCGCTGGGCAAGACCGGCGCCGATGCCACCTACGCGGTCGAGAACGACCGTCCCGGCACCGGCGTCACCCATCGCGAACTGCCGACCGACCTGAACCCCGGCCGGGCCAAGGCATTCGTCGACTACCAGAACGACGTGACCGCCAAGGACCTGCGGCTGGCCGTGCGCGAAGGCATGCGGTCCATCGAACACGTCAAGCGCTACACCACCAACGGCATGGCGACCGACCAGGGCAAGATGTCCAACATCAACGGCCTGAACATCGCCGCGGATGCGCTGGGCAAGAAGCAGCCACAGGTGGGCCTGACCACCTTCCGCCCGCCCTATACGCCGACGTCCTTCGGGGCCTTTTGCGGCTACCACCGGGGCGACCATTTCGAGGTGACGCGGAAGACGCAGATCGACGCCTGGGCCGAGGAAAACGGCGCCGTGTTCGAACCCGTCGGCCAGTGGCGCCGCGCCTGGTACTTCCCGAAAGCGGGCGAGGACATGGAGGCCGCCGTGCGCCGCGAATGCGTGGCGACGCGCAAGTCGGTCGGCATCTTCGACGCCTCGACCCTGGGCAAGATCGAGGTGGTCGGCCCCGACGCGGTCGAGTTCATGAACCGCGTGTATACGAATCCCTGGACCAAGCTCGCCGTCGGCCGCTGCCGCTACGGTCTGCTGCTGGGCGATGACGGCTTCATCCGCGACGACGGCGTGATCGCCCGCGTGGCCGAGGATAGGTTCCACGTCACCACCACCACCGGCGGTGCGGCGCGGGTGCTGAACATGATGGAGGATTACCTCCAGACCGAGTGGCCCGACCTCAATGTCTGGCTGACCTCCACCTCCGAGCAATGGTCGACCATCGCGCTGAACGGCCCCAACGCCGCCAAGCTTCTCCAGCCCTTCGTCAAGGACCTGGAACTGACCGAAGAGACCTTCCCGCACATGTCGTGCACCGAGCTCGAGGTGGCAGGCATGCCCGCCCGCCTCTGGCGCGTCAGCTTCACCGGCGAGATCGGGTTCGAGGTCAACGTGCCCGCCCCCATGGGCCGCAAGCTGTGGGAGACCCTGTGGGAGGCCGGCCAGCAATACGGCATCACCGCCTACGGGACGGAAACGATGCACGTGTTGCGCGCCGAAAAGGGCTACATCATCGTCGGCCAGGACACCGACGGCACCGTCACGCCGGACGATTGCGGCTTGGGCTGGGCCGTGGGTCGCAAGAAGCCCGACTTTGTCGGCAAGCGTGGCCTTGCGCGGCCCGACCTGGTGACCAAGGGCCGCAAGCACCTCGTTGGCCTCTTGACCGAGGACAAGAGCAAGCTGGAAGAGGGCGCGCAGATCGTATTCGACCCGAACCAGCCGTTGCCGATGACCATGGTCGGCCATGTCACCTCGTCGTACACATCCGACGCGGTGGGTCAGCCGATCGCCCTGGCGCTGGTCGCCGGCGGGCAGGACAAGATGGGAGAGACCGTCTACATCCCGATGCCCGACCGGACCATCGCTGCCAAGATCACCCCGATGGTGTTCGTCGATCCCGACAACACCCGCCTGAAGATCTGAGGAGAGAGCGCCATGTCCGCACCGATTTCCCAGAAGGCCCCCGGCGTGCTGGCGGCATCCACCGCCGCCGAGATCGCCCTTGCCGCGCCCTGCGCCCGCCTGTCGCTGCGCGCGCGGGGTGACCTGGCCCCGCTGAACGCGGCGCTCGGGCTCACGCTGCCCACCCGCATCGGCCAGGTGGTCCCGGCGGGCGAGCGGCAGGTGATCTGCCTCGGCCCTGACGAATGGATGATCCACGCGCCTTCGGATGATACCGCTGCCATCGCCTCGGCTTGCGCCGATGCTTATGCCACGCTGCCCCACAGCCTCGTCGATGTCTCGGCGCGCGAGGTCACGCTGACCATCAAGGGCGCCCATGCGGCCGAGCTCTTGACCATCGGCTGTGCCCGCGACATCGACGGTATCCCGGTGGGCGAGGGGCGCCGCACCTTCTTTGACGGCCAGACCGTGATCCTGTGGCGCGACGGCGACACTGCCTTCCGCATGGATGTCTGGAACAGCTTCTCGGGGCATGTCTTCGACCTCTTGAAGACCGGCTGCGCCGAGCTGGCGGCCGAACACGCCTGATCCATGCCCCGCGCGCCCCGACACGGGCGCGCGGATCCCTTGACGCCCCGCGCGGACCCATGGATGCTATGGGAACAAAAAGCGTACAGGCCGCGTCATGAAATTCCTCCACACCGCCGATCTGCACCTCGGGCGCCAGTTCAACGGGCTCTCGCTCGAGGACGACCACGCCGCGATCCTTGCGCAGGTGGTCGAGGCGGTGAAGGACCATGACGTGGACGCGCTGGTCGTCGCCGGCGACATCTACGACCGCGCCGCGCCGCCGGCCACGGCCGTGCGCATGTTCAACGCCTTCCTCACCCGCATCGCCACGGAAACCCGCGCCGTGGTCGTCATGATCTCGGGCAACCACGATTCCGGCGACCGGATCGAAGCGATGTCGATCCTCACCGACGCGCGCCGCGCCCTGATCCGCGGCGTGCCTCGCCCGCATGACCCGCCGCTGGTGCTGCATGACGCCCACGGCCCGGTTGCCTTCTCCGCGCTGCCCTTCGCCTACGAATTCGCCGCGCGCGAGGTCTTCGGGGACGAGACGCTGTCGACCCCCGCCGACGTGCTGGCGGCCGAGGTCGCCGCCGCCCGCGCCGCGTTGCCGACGGGCGCGCGCTGGGTCATCACCGCCCATGCCTTCGTCACCGGCGCGCGGCCCAGCGACGGCGAACGCTCGCTGGTGCGGGTGGGCGGCGTCGAGACGGTCGGGGCAGAGGTGTTCGACGGCGCGGCCTACGTGGCGCTTGGCCATTTGCACCGGCCCCAGGCGGTCGGCGCGCCGCACATCCGTTATTCCGGATCGCCGCTGGCCTTCGGCTTCGACGAGGCGGGGTCGGAAAAATCCATGTCGCTGGTGGACCTTGCCGCCGGCGGGTCCGTGACCATCGACACCGTCCCCTTCGCCCCGCCGCGTGGCATCCAGGTCTTGCGCGGCAAACATGCCGAGCTGCTGCTGGCCCCGCCCACCGACGATTTCGTCAAGGCGGTGCTGACCGACGAGGTGCCCGTGATCGACGGCATGAAACGCCTGCGCGCCGTCTTTCCCAACGCCTGCGAGCTCAGCTACGAATCCCGCGACCGGGCCGGGGCGCTCAAGCCGGTCGCAGCACCGTCGGCGCGTTTCGCCAGCCCCCTCGAAGTGCTGGACGACTTCCTGACCCATGTCCGTGACGAAGGGCTGACGGAGGCCGAGCGCGCCGTCGCCACCGAGGCGCTGGGCACGCCGGAGGATGCCGCATGAGACCCGTCCGCCTGACCCTTTCGGCCTTCGGCCCCTATGCCGGTCGCCAGGTCGTCGATTTCCGCGAGCCGGTGGCTGCCGGCCTCTTCGGCATCTACGGCCAGACCGGTTCGGGGAAGTCCACGCTCTTCTCGGCCATGACCTTCGCGCTTTTCGGCCAACCCGCCAAGGGAGAGCAGGAATCGCCCTCGCTCCGCTCCGACCACGCCGACCCGGCGCAGATGACCGAGGTCGAATTCGTCTTCGACGTCGGTCCGCGCCGCTATGTCGTGCTGCGCCGGCCCGAACAGATGCGCCCCAAGGCGCGCGGCGAGGGCGAGACGAAACAGGCGCACGAGGCGTTCCTCTTCGACGCCACGGGCCTTGCGCCGGACGAGATCACCGACGACGCCCGCGGCAAGATCGTCGCGGAAAAGAAGGTCGGGATCGTCGATGCCGCCGTCTCTGACATGCTCGGCTACGGCCCGGAGCAGTTCCGCCAGATCGTGCTGCTGCCGCAGGGCCGGTTCGAAACCTTCCTGACCGCCAAGACCCGCGACCGGCTGGCGATCCTGCGCGATCTCTTCGACGTTTCGCTCTACCGCGACTTCGCCGCCCGGCTGAAGGCCGACGCGGCCGAGGCCGAGCGCGAGGTGCGTGCCGCCCGCGAGGTCTGCGCCGGGCGCCTCGCGGCCGAAGGGTTCGAGAGCACCGACGCGCTGGCCGAAGGCATCGTGGCGGCCGACACACTTTGTGCCGAACGTACTGCGCTGGAGGCCACCGCCCGCGCCAGCCTTGAGGCCGCGCAGGCGGCCGTGCAGGCCGGGCAGGCGCTGTCTGACCGGTTCAGGGCCGCCGAAACCGCCCGCGCGGCGCTGGCGGAGTTGACGGCCGGCAAGGCCGGGATCGACGCCCTCGCGACCCGGGTGGCGCGCGCGGAAAAGGCCGGCCGGCTGGTGGATGCCGAGGCGGCCGTGCACGGGGCCGACGCGGAGGCGCGTGAGGCGCGGGCCGCGCGCGACCTCGCGCGGGGGGCTGCCGTCACCTCGGCCGCCACCGCCGCGCAGGCGCAGCAGGCCCTCGCCCGCGAAGACGCCCGGACGGACGAAACCGAGGCCCTGCGTCGCACAGTCGAAACCCTTGGCCGTCACGCCGAGGTCCTCGAGAAATCCGCCCATGTCCGCACAGCGCTCGGGCGGGCGACGGAGGGCGTGGCTAAGGCGGGGCGCGCGTCCGACATCGCCGCCCGTCAACGCGTCGCCCGGCAGGACAGCCTGCGTGAGTCCGAAACCTGGCTGCGCCAGGCCCGCGAGGCCGACACGGAGCGCCGCGCGCTGGAGGCCGGGCGACAGGCGCTCGGCCAGCGTCTCAGCGAGGCCGAGGCGCGTGCCGCGGCCGAAACAGCTCTGGCCAAGGCCGCGGCCGACCTCTTGACGCAAACCGGGGCCCGCGACACCGCCAGGGCGCAGGCCGAGACCGCGCGTCACGCCTTCGACACCGCCGAGGCCGCGCTGGCCCGCGTCCAGGCGCTTCATGTCGCCGCGCGGCTCGCGCCCGGCGCGCCCTGTCCGGTCTGTGGCAGTGTGGACCACCCGGAACCGGCCACCGGGACGGCGGAACATGCGGGTTTGGACGAGGCGTTCCGCAAGGCCCGGCAGACGCGGGAACAGGCCGAGGCCGATTACCATGCGGCGGAACGCGCGCTCTCGGCCGCCGAAAGCCGGCACGAGGAACGGGCCCGGGCGCGCGATGCCTTGCCCGCGCCTGACGAGGGCCTGGATGACCTGCGCGGGCGGATGGCGACGATCGACCGCCAGCTCGCGGCGCTTGGACCGGCCTCGGATATCGCAGGGTTGGAGGCGACCTGCGAGACCTTGAAGCAGGAGGTCGACGCGCTCACCGCCAGTCGGGACAGCGCGCAGGCCGAGCTGTCGGCCTTGCAGACCACGCGGGCGGCCGAGGCCGCGCGCCTCGCGCAGATGCTGTCGGACGTGCCCAAAGACCTGCGCGACGCGGAGGCCCTGGCCCGGGCGCGGCAGGATACGCAGTCGCAATATGACGCGCGCCGCACGGCCATGCAGGCGGCGCAGGACGCCGCCCGCACCAGTCGCGAGGCCGCGCTGTCGGCGGCCGAGAAATCGGAGGCCGCCGAAACCGCGCTGGCCCAGGCAGAGGCGCGCAAGGCCAGGGCCGCCGAGGCCTTCCGCAGCCGTCTGGCGGAAGCGGGCGTGACCGAGGCCGACTACGCCCGCCTCAAGCCCGCCATCGCCACGCTCGAGGCCGACCGCGCGCGGGTCGCTGAGTTCGGCCGCCGCCTGGCCATCGCAGAGGACAACGCCCGGAGCACGGCCGAGGCGATCCGCGATCTCGCCCCGCCGGACCTCGCCGCGCTGGAGGCCGCACGCCATACGGCGGCACAGGGTCTGGCCGCCGCGACCGAGGCGCGGAGCGGCGCGGATCACGCGCGCAACCAGCTGCGACGGCTCCGCGACGAGCTGGCCGAAACGCTTGCCAGGCTGGACGCGGCCGAGGCGGCCTCGGGCCCGCTGCGGCACCTTGCAGCGCTGACGAATGGCGACAATGCGCAGAAGCTCGAGCTTGAGACCTACGCCATCGGCGCCATGTTCGACCAGGTGCTGGACGCCGCGAACCTGCGGCTTGGCCCCATGACCGCGGGCCGCTACCGGCTGGAGCGGGACCTCGAAGGCGGCCGGGGCAAGCGCGGCCTCGGCATCCAGGTGTTCGACCTGCACACCGGCAAGGCGCGGCCCACGGCGACACTTTCGGGGGGCGAGACCTTCATCGCCGCACTGGCCCTCGCGCTGGGGCTTGCGGACGTGGTCGAAAGCGCCAGCGGCAAGGTGCGGCTCGACACGATCTTCATCGACGAGGGCTTCGGCAGCCTCGATACGGAAAACGGCTCGGGCACGCTCGACCAGGTGTTGCAGGTGCTGAACGCGCTGGTCAGCGACAACCGCGCGGTCGGGCTGATCTCGCATGTGCCGCTGGTGCAGGAGGCGATCCCGAACGGGTTTTACGTGCGCAAGCAGCCGGGTGGCAGCACGGTCGAAACGCGCGGGCTGGCGTAACTCAGGTGACGCGGAAGACCTCTATCCGCACCATGCCGCCGCCGGGGGTGATGGTGCAAACAAAGAGCGACTCGGCCAGCCAGCGATGCGGCCCTGCGGGCGCGTCGAAGACCGGGGCGCCGCGCATGTAATACTCGGTGGGCGCGACGGCCTCGCCCGCGCGCAGGCGGGCCGTGACCTCGGGGGGCGAGACGCGCATCCCGATGTTGGTCACGTAGATCGGCGTGCCGTCGTCCGTTTCGATCGTGTAGCGCGCCTCGATCCGGCTGGTGCCATCGGGCGCGATCAGTGGCCAGTCGGACCCGCCGGGCAGGACGCGGCCCGACAGGCGCGGTCCAAAGACCTGCCCGCCGGTGATCGGGATATGCAGCCGCTCGCCCATGGGCGAGGCGCCGGCAGACCGGGCCGCGCCGATCTCGGCCTCGATGGTGAAGACCGGCTCGAGCGTCGGGGTCATCCGTTGCGCTCGGCCAGCCAGGCGGCCATCAGGCGCAGCTTGGCCATGCTGTCGGCACAGAAGTCCATCGCCCGCAGGTAGCCGTGGATCAGCCCCGGCCCCCGGTCGAGCGTCACCGGCACGCCCGCCGCCTCGAGCGCCTCGGCATAGGCGACGCCGCTGTCGCGCAGCGGGTCGAACTCGCCCACGGCGACGAAGGCGGGGGGCAGGCCGGCATGGCTCTCGGCCAGCAAGGGCCAGACGAAGGGGTTGTCCTGGTGGTCCTTGGCATAGAGCGCCTCGACCTTGCCATCGGGCTTGACGATGGGGCCGTCGGGGTTTTCCAGGTAGGACGGCCGCGTGCGGTCGCCGTCGCAGGCCGGGTAGACCAGCACCTGGGCAAGAAACGGAATCTCGCCGCGCAGCGCCAGCGTGGCGGCGGCGGCCAGGTTGCCGCCCGCGCTGTCCCCGCCGATGGCGATGCGCGCCGGGTCGATCCCGAGATCCCCCGCCGTGGCATGGGCCCAGCGGGCCACGGCCACCACCTGATTGAAGCCTTCGGGGAAGGGGCGTTCCGGCGCCAGCGCGTAGTCGACGCTGATGACGGTCTGCTTGTTCCACGAGGCGATGCGCGCGGTGATGTCCCAATGTGTTTCCGGGCTGCCCTGCATCCAGCCGCCGCCATGCATGTAGATCAGCGCCGGCTGCACGCCGCCCGAGGTGTGGCGGAACATGCGGACGCGAACGGGGCCGGACGGGCTGTCGATCCAGTGCTCGGTCTCGCAATCGACGTCATCGGGGGTCGGCAGGCGCATGTTCTGCGCCACCTTCTCGAAATGCTCGCGGCGGTCGGCCGGGGTCGCGCCGTCCTTGAGGGTCGACCATTCCTGGTCCCAACGGGCGAGAAACGCATTCAGTTCCGGGTTCATGAATTACCTCCCTGGGGTGTGCGGCCCGGCCGGGGCAGGGGCGCGGATACTTGGCCGGGACCATAGTCAGGGCATCTTTTAACTGTCCAGTACAAAATCCGGCTTGACATATTGTACCCGGTCGAACAATGCTGTGGGCAGGGAGGACGACATGACGCAAATCGAATCCGCAACTTTGCGCCACGATGGCGCGCGCGCCGTGCGCGTCGGCCTGATCGGCCACGGCATCGGCCTGTCGCGTACCCCGGGCATGCACATGGCAGAGGGGCGGGCTCTGGGGCTCGACTACCAGTACGACCTTTTCGACCTCGAGCACGAACCGGGCGCCGACCTTGCCGCGCTGCTGGACCGGGTCGAGGCCGAGGGCTATGCCGGCGTCAACGTCACCCATCCTTTCAAGCAGGTCGTGGCCCAGCACCTGCACGAGCTGTCCGATGCCGCCCGCGCGGTGAACGCGGTGAACACGGTCGTGTTCCGGGACGGCAAGCGGTTCGGTCACAACACCGACTACTGGGGCTTTGCCACCGCCTTCCGGCAGGGGCTGCCGGGGGCCGACAAGGCCCGCGTCCTGCAACTGGGCGCTGGCGGGGCCGGCGGGGCCGTGGCCAATGCGCTGCTGGACGACGGCGTGCAGCGGATCGAGATCTTCGACGTCAACCGCGCCTCGGCCGAGCGGCTGGCGGGCGACCTGGCCGCCCGTCTGGGCGCGGACCGCGTGGGCGTGGCCGAAAGCGTCGAGGCGGCCCGCGCTGCCACCGGCATCGTCAACGCGACGCCCATCGGCATGGCCGCGCATCCCGGCACGCCGCTGCCCGAAGACCTTCTGCACGCGGGTCTCTGGGTGGCCGACATCATCTATTTTCCGCTCGAGACGGCCTTTCTGGCCGCTGCCCGTGCACGCGGCTGCCGGGCGCTCGACGGCTCGGGCATGGCGGTCTACCAGGCCGTCCGCGCCTTCGAACTTTTCTCGGGCCTCGCGCCCGATCCGACACGAATGCGGGCGACTTTCGACGCCCTGGACCCCACCACGCATCAAGGGAGGAAACCACATGCGTAAGACCCTCACCAGCGCCCTCGCGATTCTCGGGCTCACGGCCACCATGGCCGCCGCCCAGGACAAGGTCGAGCTGATCTATTCCGACACCGTGCAGGAAAACGACATCCGCACCACCACGCTGCGCAAGGAATTCGGCGAATGCCTTGGCGACCAGTTCGACTTCCAGTCGTACCACGGCGCCACCCTGTTCAAGCAGGGGACCGAGCTGACCGCCATGCAGCGCGGCAACCTCGACATGGCGAACCTCGCCATCTTCGACTTCTACAACCAGGTGCCCTCGACCAAGGTGCTGGGCGCGCCGTTCCTGTTCCGTGACTTCGCCCACATGCGCGCAGCCTGGAACAGCGGCGCCCTTGACGGCATCCTTGCCGAGATCGAGGAGAAGGCCCAGGTCAAGGTCCTGGCCAACCCCTACATCGGCGCCCGTCACCTTGGCTACAAGGGCGACAGCGAGATCATGACCCCCGCCGACCTCGACGGCGTCAAGCTGCGCATGCCCCCGGGCGAAGGCTGGCAACTGGTCGGCCGCGCGATGGGCGCGACGACGGTGCCGGTGCCCTTCTCGGAAGTCTACACCGCCCTGCAGACCGGCGCCATCGACGGCCAGGACAACGGCTTCCCGGCCACCCGCAGCATGAAGTTCGACGAGGTCCTGAACCACATCGGCAAGACCGGTCACCTGATCGCCAACAACCAGTTCACCATCTCGATGGCGAAGTGGAACGAGATGACTGAAGAGCAGCAGGCCAAGGTGCAGGAATGTGCCGTCAACTTCGAGGCCGCGCTGGACCAGATCACGCTTGACCAGGAGAACGAGCTTGAGGCGGACATGATCGCCAACGGCATGATCGTCTACACGCCCGACCTCGCCGCCTTTGCCGCAAACGTGCAAAAGGTATATGCCGAAGAAGGCGCCGACGCCGACTGGCCCGAAGGTCTGTACGAGCAGATCAACGCGATGCAATGACCCGTCGGACATTCTGACATGACCGGGCAGGCAGGTGCGCCCGCCTGCCCGGACCCCTTGAGGAAGAGCAAGGCAAGATGACCCAATTGCGAACATGGACCGACCGGATTTCGGGCTGGGCCAACCACCTGTCGGCGGCGCTGCTGCTGTCGATGTTCGTGGTCTTCATCCTTCAGATCCTGTTTCGCTACGTGCTGGGCCTGCCGGTGCTCTGGACCGTGGAATGGGTGACCATCGCCTGGCTCTGGGGGATCCTCTTCAGCTTTACCTTCGTGATCCGCACCTCGGACATGATCCGGCTCGACATCCTTTACAACGCCGTGCCCCGCGCGGGGCGGCGGGCGATGGATGTCTTTGCCGGCCTGACCACCGCCGCGATCTTTGCCTATACGCTGCCCCATGCCTGGGATTACGTGACCTTCATGGGGATCGAGCGGACGGCCGCCTTCCGCTGGCCCTTCGACCTGGTCTTTGCCATCTACATCCCGTTCCACGTCGCCGTGATCATCCGGATGCTGCTTGTCGCCTGGGGCGGCATCGCCGGCTCGCGCCGGCCCGAAGACCTGGTCACCGACGCCGAAAGCCACGATTATGATTGATCCCTTCACCCTGTCGATGGTCCTGATCGCGGCGCTGGCCCTGTCGGGCCTCAGCGTCGGACTTGCCATGATGAGCGGGTCGTTCCTGTACCTCATCATGATGGACATGCGCATGCCGCGCGGCTTCGACCCGTCCATCGCGACCGAGCAGCTGCTGCAGGGCCTCTACAACGGCTACACGCTGCTGGCGATCCCGCTGTTCATCTTGGCCGCCGACATCATGAACGTGGGCAGCCTGGCCGACCGGCTGCTGCGCTTCTGCCAGGCCCTGGTGGGCCGGTTCCGCGGCGGGTTGGGGCATGTGAACGTGGTGAGCTCGGTGATCTTTTCCGGCATGTCCGGCTCGGCCGTGGCCGACGCGGTGGGCATGGGCAAGATCATCATCGGCTTGATGACCCGCGACGGAAAGTATACGCCGGCCTATGCCGCCGCGATCACCGCCGCCACCGCCACCGTCGGCCCGATCATCCCGCCCTCGATCCCGATGGTGCTTTACGCGCTCGTGTCGGACCAGTCGGTCGGCTATCTTTTTGCCGCCGGCATGTTGCCGGGCCTGCTGATGGCCCTGTCCATGGGCATCATGAACTACATCATCGCCGTGCGCCGGGGGTTCCCGGTGGACGAGGCCGTCCCGGCCCGCGAACTGCCCCGCGTCACCCGCGAAGCCTTCCCGGCGCTGATGCTGCCCGTCATCCTGCTGGGCGGGATCTACGGCGGCATCATGACCCCGACCGAGGCCGCCGCCGTCGCCGCCGCCTATGCGCTGATCATCTCGGTCGTGCTTTACCGTTCGGTGTCGCTGGCCAGCTTCTGGGGCACGCTCAAGGCCGGGTCCAAGTCGGCCGGCTCCATCGGCATCCTGATCGCCGGGTCGATCACCTTCAACTACGTGATCACGCGCGAGAACGTCCCCAACGACCTCGCCGCCTTCATGAACGGGTTCGACCTGTCGCCCACCGGCTTCCTGATCGCGATCAACGTGCTGCTGTTGCTGCTCGGCTGCGTGCTGGAAGGCGGCGCGATCATCCTGATCGTCATCCCGATCCTCATCCCGACCGTGCAGGCCATGGGCATCGACCTTGTCCATTTCGGCGTGATCGCCGTCGTGAACGCCATGCTCGGCCTCATCACGCCGCCCTATGGCCTTCTCTTGTTCATCGTCTCGAACGTCACCAACCAGCCGGTCGGGCGCATCATCCGCGAGGTCTGGCCCTTCATCATCGCGCTGCTTGTCGCGCTGGGGATCATCACTTTCGTGCCCGATTTCGTGCTATGGTTCCCCCGACTGCTTGGCTACCAGGGATAAGCCGATGAAAACCTCGATCGCCACCGTTTCGATCTCGGGCAACCTGCGCGAAAAGCTGGACGCCATTGCCAAGGCGGGGTTCGACGGGATCGAGATCTTCGAACAGGACTTCATCGCCGACGAGGCCGGCCCGCGCGAGGTCGGCCAGATGGTGCGCGACCACGGGCTCGAGATCACGCTGTTCCAGCCGTTCCGCGATTTCGAAGGGCTGCCCGAGCCGCTGCGCGCCAAGGCCTTCGACCGGGCCGAGCGCAAGTTCGACCTGATGCAGGAGCTGGGGACGGACCTTGTCCTGATCTGTTCGTCCTGCCACCCCCGCGCGCTGGGCGGCATCGACCGCGCCGCCGCCGACCTGCACGAACTGGGCGAACGGGCGGCGAAGCGCGGCCTGAAGGTGGGGTTCGAGGCGCTGGCCTGGGGCCGCTACGTCAACGACCACCGCGACGCATGGGAGATCGTGCGGCGGGCGGATCACCCGAATGTCGGCGTGATCCTCGACAGCTTTCACACCCTGTCGCGCGGCATCGACCCCGAGACGATCCGGCGCATTCCCGGCGACAAGATCTTCTTTGTCCAGCTGGCCGATGCGCCGGCGCTGGACATGGACCTGCTGTACTGGTCGCGCCACTTCCGCAACATGCCGGGCGAGGGCGACCTGCCCGTGACCGATTTCATGCGCGCGGTAACGGCGACGGGCTATGCCGGGCCGATCAGCCTCGAGATCTTCAACGACCAGTTCCGGGGCGGCGACACCGCGACCTTGGCCCGCGACGGCCACCGCTCGCTGATCGCGCTGATGGACGACGTGCGCCGAGCCGAGCCGGACCTGCCGGTCGCCATGGATCCCATGCCTGCGCGGATCGCGGCCAAGGGCGTCAGTTTCGTCGAATTCGCCACCCGCGGGGCGGAGGCCGAGACGCTCGCCAAGGTTCTGGCGAGCCTTGGCTTTGCCCATGTCGGCACCCATCGCAACAAGCAGGTCACGCTGTGGCAGCAGGGCGAGATCCGCATCGTGCTGAACAGCGAGACCGAAGGGCACGCGGCCCATGTCTGGAACGCGCGCGGCACCGCCGTCTGCGATATCGGCCTTCAGGTGCCCGACGCGGCCGAGGTCGTGGCGCGGGCCCGGGCGCTGGGGTCGGAACCCTTCAGCCAGCCCGCCGGGCCGGGCGAGCTGCCCATTCCGGCGGTCAGGGGCCTGTCCGGATCGGTGCTGCATTTCATCGATGACAGCGCGGACCTCAGCGCGGTCTGGGACCTCGAGTTCGGTGCAAAGGGCTCGCCCGCGGGCGCCGGGCTGACCCGGATCGACCACATGGCGCAGACCATGAGCTACGACCAGATGCTCAGCTGGACGCTGTTCTACACCTCCCTCTTCGACATGAAGAAGTCACCCATGGTCGACGTGATCGACCCCGACGGGCTGGTCCGCAGCCAGGCGGTCGAGACGCGCGATGGCGCGCTGCGGGTCACGCTGAACGGGGCCGACACGCACCGGACGCTGGCGGGGGCCTTCCTCGAGGAGACATTCGGCGCCTCTGTCCAGCACGTCGCCATGGCGACGGATGACATCTTTGCCACGTTGGAGCAGCTCGAGGCGCTGTCGTTCAAGCCGTTGCCGATGCCGGGCAATTACTACGACGACCTGGCCGCGCGGTTCGACCTGCCGGCAGGCCTGCTGGACAAGCTCAAACGGTTCAACGTGCTCTACGATGCCGACGATCGGGGCGATTTCTTCCAGTGCTACACGTCGGCCTTTGCCGGCGGGCTGTTCTTCGAGATCGTGCAACGCTCCGGCTATCGCGGCTACGGCGCGCCCAATGCGCCCTTCCGCATCGCCGCACAGAAGCGCCTGAGACGCGCCAAGGGCATGCCGACCGCCTAGCCCTCGCTGGGGTAGCTGATGATCGACAGGTAGCGGATCGGGAATTGCACCAGCCGTTCCGGCCCGTGCGGCGCATCGGCGTCAAAGAACAGCGTGTCGCCGGGTTCAAGCGGGTAGAGCTCGGCGCCATGGCGGTAATCGACCTTGCCCTCGAGCATGTAGATCATTTCGATCCCGCTGTGCTGGAAGGTCTTGAACGTGTCGGATTCCGAGTTCAGCTCGATCAGGTAGGGCTCGACGATCACGCCGCTGGAATTGGCGCCCAGATGGCCCAGCAGGTTGTACTGATGACCGGCGCGGGTGCCCGCGCGCTCGATCTCGACGCCCTTGCCGGACTTGGTGTGCACCGCCTCGCGCTTTTCCTCGAACCCCTTGAAGAAGGCGGTCAGCGGCACCGACAGCGCCTGCGCCAGCGTCTGCAGGGTGGTCAGCGACGGAGAGGTATTGCCGTTCTCGATCTTGGACAGCATGCCGATGGAAATACCGGTCAGGCGCGACAGCTCGGCCACGGTGATGTTCTGCTGCTTGCGGAACGACCGCACCTCGCGGCCGATCGCCACCTCGAGCACCATCTCGCGGTCCTCGCGCAGGCGGTGCGGGTCCTGGGTCAGCTTGCTTGTCTTGGCGGCATCGGTTGGCTTGGTGCGTGTATCCGGCATGGGGTCTCTTTGCACGGGAAGTGGTGGGACGAGTCTAAGCGCGGCTTTACCCGTTGGCAAATTTGTTTCCTGTGTATTGGGACTTGGGTGCCGCCGCGTCACCCGGGAAAGCGTGCCCGCGTGCGGTTGGCAAAGGCGACGAGGCTCAGCATCACCGGCACCTCGACCAGCACGCCGACGACCGTGGCCAGCGCCGCGCCCGAGTTGAGGCCAAAGAGGCTGATCGCCACGGCCACGGCCAGTTCGAAGAAGTTCGAGGTGCCGATCATGGCGCAGGGGGCGGCGATGCGGTGCGGCACCTTCAGCGCCCAGGCGGCACCATAGGCGATGGCAAAGATGCCGTAGGACTGGATCAGGATCGGCACGGCGATCAGCGCGATCACGGCGGGGCGGGCCAGGATCGTCTCGCCCTGGAGCCCGAAGAGGATCGCGACGGTGGCGATCAGGCCGATCACCGACAGCGGTTTCACGCGGGCGGTGAAGGCGTCGATAGCGCCCTGCGACCCGAGCAGCCGCCGCGTGATCAGCCCCGCGATCAGCGGCAGCACGACGTAAAGCACGGTGGCCAGCACCAGCGTCTCCCACGGCACGGTGATCTCGGTCACGCCCAGCAGGAAGGCGACGATGGGCGCGAAGGCCACGACCATGATGAGATCGTTCACCGAGACCTGCACGAGGGTATAGGTCGCATCCCCGCGCGTCAGCTGCGACCAGACGAACACCATGGCCGTGCAGGGCGCCGCGCCCAGCAGGATCAGCCCGGCGGTGTATTGCGCCGCGTCCTCGGGCGCGATCCAGGGTGCGAAGACATGGTCGAAGAACAGCACCGCCAGCAGCGCCATGGTGAAGGGTTTGATCAGCCAGTTGACGGTCAGCGTGACCAGCAGCCCCTTTGGCTGGCGCGCCACGCCCGCCACGGCGCGGAAATCGACGCCGACCATCATCGGGTAGACCATGGCCCAGATCAGCACCGCGACCACCAGGTTGATCGACGCGACCTCGGCCGCGGCAATCGCCTGCACGAGGCCGGGGGCCATGAGGCCGACCGCGATGCCGCCCACCATGGCCAGCGCGACCCAAAGCGACAGCAGGCGTTCGAAGCGGCCCATCGGGGCGGTGGCGGTGTCGGTCATCGGGGGGCCTCGCAGCTGTGACGCCCCTTGGCTAGGGTCCCGGCCAGGGGGCGTCAAGCGCCCCCGTCAGATCCGCATGCGCGGCACGTCGTTCGGGTCAAGCCGCAGCTCGATCAGCAGCGGGCGGTCGCGGGTCTCGATGGCCTTGATCGCGGTATCCAGCTCTTGGTTCGAGGTGACGACAAAGCCTTGCCCGCCCAGGGACGTCGCCACCTCCGCAAAGGACGGCCAGTCGAACATCGACAGGCCGGGGTCCATGCTGCGGTCGAGGAACTGGATATGCTCGGCTCCGTAGGCGCTGTCATTGGCGACAACGACGATCAGGTCCTGTTTCAGGCGCACGGCGGTGTTGAACTCGTTCACCCCGCCCATCATGAAGCCGCCATCCCCGGTGAACAGCACCACCGGCCGGTCGGGCGCGGCGATCCCGGCGCCGATGGCGACTTGCAGCCCCAGCCCGATGGACCCGAAGTTGGTCGTGGCGATGAAGCTTTTCGCATCGGGGGCCGAGATCCGGCACCAGACCTCGGTCATGAAGCGCCCGCCATCCGTGGTCAGGATGCGGTTTTCCGGCAGGGCAGGCTCGAGCCGCTCCAGCGCCTCGACGAAGTTGATGAAACCCGCGCCGGTCTTGCCGGGCGTGGCGACCGGGTGGCGGGTCAGCTCCTCCATGTCCAGCTCTTTGGAAAAGCCGGTCGGCGCGATCTCGGCCTCGTCCAGCCACCAGGCGATGTTGTCGGCGGTCAGCCCGGCATCGGCGATCAGCGCGGCGTCGGGGTGGTAGTTATGCGCGGCGGCTACGGGATCGTCGTTGATCTGCACCACGCGCTTGCCCTTCATCAGCTTGCCCTGGTCGGTGGTGAACTGGTTCAGGCTGGTGCCGAAGGCGACGACGCAATCGGCCTTGGCGATTACGTCATAGGCGGCGGGCGTCGAAAGCGTGCCGAAGATGTCCATGTTCGCCGGATGACCCCGGAACAGGCCCTTGGCCTTGAGCGTGGTGGCCAGCGGCGCCTCCATCCGTTCGGCCAGCTTGACGATCTTGTCCTTCGCGGTGATCGCGCCGACGCCAGCGAGGATGATCGGCCGCCGGGCCGAGGCGATCATGCCCACCGCCTCGTCCAGATCATCGCCCTCGGGCACGTAGGACGGCGCGCCGTACTTGGGGAAGACGTGCTTTTCATGCGCCACTTCCTGCCACATGAAATCGGCCGGCATGTTCAGCACGATGGGCCGCCGTTCGACCCGCGCGCGGTGAAAGGCATGGGCCACGTCGTAGCTGGCGGTCTGGGGCGAGCGCATCTGCTCGAACCCCGCGCCGGTGACCTTGACCACCTCGCGCTGGTCGATGTTCTGCAGGTTCTGCGGCGTCATCATCGCCGTGTCGCCGGCCAGCAGCACCATGGGCACGTTGGCCCGCGCGCCTTCGACCAGGGCTGTGACGCAATTGGTCAGCGCGGGGCCGTGGGTCACGGTCGCCACGGCCACCTTCTGCGCGATCCGCGCGTATGCGAGGGCCATCAGCACCGCGCTGCCCTCGTAGGCGACCGGCACGAAATTGCCGCCGCATTGGCGCACGTAGTGGTCGACCATGAACAGGTTGGCATCGCCCATCAGGCCGAACATCGTGTCCAGCCCCTGGTCCTGCACTGATTGCGCGATGGATTGGTAGGTGTAGCTCTTGCCGTCGGTCATGACGTCTCCCGGTATGTGGTGGTGGACCCCTGGGCGCCGCGCCGCGCACGGGACCGGCCCGCGCGGGGCAGGGCAGGGGCCTGTCCCGGCGCGATCATGGCGGTTACGGGTGTAACCATCAAGGCCGTGCGTCGGCTGACGCGGCGGAGCCGTCAGCCCTCGAGCGGCGCCACCTGCACCAGCGCCGTATGCGCGCTGCATCCCTGGCCAAGGCGCGAGGTGCCGACATCGGGCGTCAGCACGTTGGGGTTGCCATCGGGGTCGATGTTGCCGCCCGGATCGCCGTACCAGGCGCCGGTCGGCAGGGCGACCACTCCGGGCAGGATGGCGTCGGTGACATGGGCCCGCGCCCGCGCCGCGCCGCGTGTGTTGAAGACGCGGACCAGCGTGCCGTCCTCGATACCCCGGGCCGCGGCGTCCTTGGGGTGGATCGCCAGCGCCACGGGGCGCTGGCCGGGCACGTCGGCCAGCGCCGCCTCGAGCTGGCTGTGCAGCTTGTCCCCGGGCTGGGGAGAGACCATGTGCAGCGGCGTCTCGGGCGTGGCCCGGCCCATCCATTCGGCGGGCGGCAGCCAGGCCGGATGGCCGGGGCAATCGTCATAGCCGAAGCTGTCGATGGTGTCCGAGAAGATCTCGATCTTGCCCGAGGGGGTCGGCAGCGGATGCGCCTCGGGGTCCTCGCGGAAGGGTGCAAAGAGCGTGCGGTTCGGGCCGTCGGTCGTGATCGGCAGGCGCACCCAGTTCTGGTCGCGCAGGGTGTCGAGGTCGGGCACGTCGATGCCTTGCTCGTCGGCCAGGGCGCGGTACTCAGCGTAAAGCTCGGGGATCCACTGGTCGGCGGTCTTGCCCTCGGTGAACGTTTCGCCCGCGCCCAGCCGTTCGGCGAGGCCGGCAAAGATCGCGTAATCGTCCCGCGCCTCGCCCACCGGCGGGATCAGCGCGGGCATGTGGAACAGGTAGTCGTCCATGCTGGTGCGGCCGATATCCTCGCGCTCGTAGGGCGTTGTGGCCGGAAAGACGATGTCGGCACGCTTGGCGGTGGCGGTCCACCACGGCTCGTTGACGATGATCGTCTCGGGGGTTTGCCAGGCCTCGTGCAGGGCGTTGAGGTCCTGGTGGTGGTGATAGGGGTTGCCGCCGGCCCAGTAGACCAGCCGGATGTCTGGGTAGGTCCGGCGCTGCCCGTTGAAGTCATAGGGCGCGCCGGGGCGGCGCAGCATGTCGGCGATGCGGGCGACGGGGATCGTGTCGGTCACCGGGTTGGTCAGCTGCGAAAAGGTCATGCCGCGCAGGCCCATGACCGATTTGCCGACCCCGCCGATCGCGCCGTAGCCATAGCCGACGCCGCCGCCCGGCAGGCCGATCTGGCCCAGCATGGCGGCCAGGACTGCGGACATCCAGAACGGCTGCTCGCCATGCTCGCCCCGTTGCAGGGACCAAGCGACGGTGATCAGCGTGCGGGTCGCGGCCATGCGGCGGGCGAGGGCGCGGATCGTCTCGGGGTCGGTGCCGCAGAGGGGGGCGGCCCAGTCCGGGTCCTTGGGCTGGCCGTCCACCTCGCCCATCAGGTAGGGCCGGAAGCGGTCGAAGCCGACGGTGTAACGCGACAGGAAGGCATGGTCGGTCAGACCTTCGGCTTCGAGCACATACGCCAGCGCCAGCATCAGCGCGGTGTCCGAGGCGGGGCGCAGGGGCAGCCAGTCGCAGCCCGTCGGCGCGTCGGTGCGCTGCGGGCCGATGTTGAGCCGCATCATCCCCTTGGCGGCAAAGCGGTCGAACCAGGGGCCGGTGTCATGTTCGGTGATCCCGCCCATCGAGACCTGCGCGTTTTTGGGGTTGATCCCGCCGAACATCACCAGCGTCTCGGTGTGGTCATGGATGGTCTGCCAGCTGTCCTGGTGCTCGTAAAGCAGCGCCAGGAAGTTGACGCCGAAGACATGCGGCATGATCGACTGCGCGCAGCCGGTGGAATAGCTGCCGAAGGACGCGACATAGCCGCCGATGCTGTTGAGGAACCGGTGCACCTGGCTTTGCGCATGGTGGAACCGCCCGGCCGAGGACCAGCCGTAGGAACCACCGAAGATGGCGCCGTTGCCATGGTCGCGCTTGATGCGGGCGATGTCGGTGGCGGCGATGTCCAGCGCCTCGTCCCAGGGCAGCTCGACGAAGTCGTCGGAGCCGCGGCCCTTGCCGCCCTTGCCGTCGAGCCATCCGCGCCGGATCGACGGGCGCGCCACGCGGTTGCGGTGGTGGACGGCAGCGGGAATCGCCTGCGGGATCGCGGTGGGGGCCGGGTCGTGGGCGAAGGGGCGCACGCCGGTGATCCGGTCGCCGGTCGTTTCGACCTCGAAGGCACCCCAGTGGCTGGTGGTGACGCGGGTCAGGCGGGGACTGTCGTCGGGCATGGGGCCTCTGCCGGTTGGGGCGGGGTGGCCCCGCTGTCGGCCCCGAGCCTAGTGCAGCGGCGCGCCCCGGTCCATCCGGCGCGCGCCTGTCAGGTCAACTGGGCTTACGGCGCGGGGTGGCCGCGCCGCCGCGCGGGGCGCCGGGTTTGCCGGAGGGCTTGCCAAAGCTCTTTCCCGCGGGCTTGCCACCGGGCTTGCCGAAACTCTTGGCCGCGCCGGGCTTGCCGCCCGGTTTGCCCGGACCCTTGCCGAAGGCCGGCTTGCCTGCCCTTGCCGAAGGCTTGCCGGGGCGCTCCATCCGCTGGCTGGTGTCGCGGGCCTTGGCCGGATCGGGCCGACTGGGGGCGGCATCCGCGCGGGGCGCGGGCTTGGCGCCCGCCGGCTTCGCGGCGCGGGGCTTGTCGTCGCGCTTGTCGTAACGCGGCTTGTCCGGGCGGGGTTTGTCATCCCGCTTTTCATACTTCGGCTTGTCCCATTTCGGCTTGTCGCCGCGCGGCTTGTCATCGCGCTTTTCGTACCGGGGCTTGTCGTCCCGTTTCTCGGAGCGGGGCTTATCCTCGCGGGGTTTGTCATCCCGCTTTTCGTATGCCGGTTTGTCGTCCCGCTTTTCATACCGGGGCTTGTCGCCAAAAGACGGCTTCGGGCCGCGCGGGGCGCCCTGCGCCGGGGCCTCGGCCGGGCGCACGGTGATGCCGTCCTGGATCTCTCCGGTGGGCCCAAGCGCGGCCTGGAATTTCGCCACCTCGCCCTCGGCGATCTCGACGAAGGTTTCGCTGTCCTTGACCCGGATCGCACCGATCGCGTCCTTGCCCAGGTCGGCGGTGCGCAGGATCATCGGCAACAGCCAGCGCGCCTCGGCCCGGTCGTTGCGGCCGACCGACAGGGCGAACCACTGGCTGGGGCCGAATTCCTTGGTCTCGCGCTTTTTCGGTGCGGTGTCGGGATCCTGCAGGTCCTCGGGCGCGGAGTTGCGCGCGTTGTGCAGGCGCAGGAGGGCGCCGGCGACCGCCTCGGGGCCGTGGCGCTCCAGGAGCTTGGCGGCAAAGGCGGCCTCTTCCTCGGTCAGCGGCTCGGCAAAGGTCGGCGCCTCGAGCAGTTTCTGCTCGTCGCGCGCGATGATGTCGTCGGCCGAGGGCGGCACGCCCCATTCGGCATTGATCTTGGCCCAGCCCAGCAGGCGTTCGGCCTTCTTGACCTCGCGCGGGGGGACGATCAGCGCGCAGATGCCCTTGCGCCCGGCGCGGCCCGTGCGGCCCGAACGGTGCAGCAGCCCCTCGGTGTTCTTGGGCAGGTCGGCGTGGATCACGAGGTTGAGGTTCGGCAGGTCGATCCCGCGCGCCGCCACGTCGGTCGCCACGCAGACCCGCGCCCGGCCGTCGCGCATCGCCTGCAGGGCATGGCTGCGCTCGGACTGGCTCAGCTCGCCCGAGAGCGACACGACCGACAGGCCGCGGTTGTGCAGCCGCGCGGTCAGGTGGTTCACCTGGGCGCGGGTGTTGGCAAAGACGATGGCGCTTTGGTCGTCGTGAAAGCGCAGCAGGTTGAAGATGGCGTGATCGGCGTCCGGCGCGGCCACCCGCAGCGCCTTGTAGGCGATGTCGGCATGCTGCTGCGCCTTGTCGATCGTGTTGATCCGTTGCGCGTCCTTCTGGAACTCTTCGGCCAGCTTGGCGATCACCGGCGACACGGTGGCCGAGAACAGCAGCGTGCGGCGTTCGGCCGGGGCGCTTTCGAGGATGAACTCGAGATCCTCGCGGAAGCCGAGGTCGAGCATCTCGTCCGCCTCGTCCAGCACCACGGCGCGCACGTCCGACAGATCCAGCGCGCCGCGTCGGATGTGGTCGCACAGGCGCCCGGGCGTGCCGACCACGATATGCGTGCCGCGTTCCAGCAGGCGCCGTTCCTGGCGCACATCCATGCCGCCGACGCAGGCGTTCACCATGGCGCCGGTCTTGCCGTAAAGCCAGCGCAGCTCCTGCATGACCTGGAACGCCAGCTCGCGCGTGGGCGCGACGATCAGCGCCAGCGGGGTGCCGGCGGGGCCAAAGGCGGTCTCGTCCCCCAGCAGCGTCGGCGCGATGGCCAGGCCAAAGCCCACCGTCTTGCCCGACCCGGTCTGGGCCGAGACCAGCAGGTCGCCGTCGCCGACATCCGCGGCGGTGACGGCCTGCTGCACCGGGGTGAGTGTGTCGAAGCCGCGCTCGGCCAGCGCTTCCGAAAGGGGGGTGATCATGGGGGTCGGTTCCGAAGAGGGATCGGCGGGCCTTCAGGGCGGCCGATGGAATGGGGCAAGTCGCGCACATAACGGGTTGCGCGGCGAAAGTATACAGCGAAATCGTCGGGGCGGGTTGCAGCCCGTGCATGGCTGAAGCCGGCGTGCCGGCACGGGGCGGCGGCCTACGATCTTGGTGCCGCTAGGCCGCAGGTTCTGCCCATGGTAGTGTCGCGCGGCGAGGCTGTGGGAGGACGGCATGCGCGACACCGACCATGTGGACGAGATCGACCGCGTGCTGCGCGGGTTCGAGACCGGGCGCGACCGCATCGTGGCCGACAGCTGGCGGCGCTGTGTCGAGACCTACGGCATGGACCCGACGCGGCCCGATCCGGCGCATATCGTGACCGAGACCGAGCTGCGCGAGCATCGCGAACAATCCGAGCGGCTGATCGCCACCGCGCGGTCGGGCCTGCAGGCACTGTTCCGTCACGTGGCCGGGCACAATTACGTGCTGCTCCTGGCCGATGCGCAGGGGGTCTGCGTGGATTTCTTCGGCGATCCGCGGTTCGAGGACGAGCTGCGGCAGGCCGGGCTCTACCTCGGGTCCGACTGGACCGAGGACCTGGCGGGCACTTGCGGTGTCGGGTCCTGTATCGTGACGGGCGAGCCGATCACCATCCACCAGGGCGACCATTTCGGCCTGTCGCATGTGCCGCTGTCATGCACATCGGCGCCGATCTTCGACACCAAGGGAGAGTTGTCGGCCGTACTCGACATCTCGCTGCTGCGCTCGCCCTCGCCGAAATCTTCGCAGAACCTGGCCATGGGGCTGGTGACCGCCTCGGCCCGGCGGGTCGAGATGGCGAACCTTATGGCGATGACGCGGCGCGACTGGGTGCTGCGGGTCTCGACCAGCCCGGAATTCCTCGAGGTCGATCCCGAGGCCGCCGTGGCGCTGGACGGGTCCGGGCGGATCGTCGGCATGACCTCGGGCGCGCGGCGGGCGCTGGACCCGGAGGGGTGGGGCAAGCTGATCGGCACGCGGATCGACGACTGGCTCGAGGTGACGGTGGACGACATGCCCGACCTCATGCGCGGCCGCCCGACCGAGGACCGGGTGCTGCGGCTCAAGGACGGGCGGGGCCTGTTCGGCCATGCCATCGCGCCGCAAAGCGCGCGGGCGGCAGGGCTGCGGCGGCGTGAGCCGGAGCTGCCGGGCAGCTTGGGCAGCTTTGCCGGGCCCGACCCCGCGCTGGCCCGCGTGCTGGCGCAGACGGCGCGGCTGGCCGTCACGGGCGTGCCGCTGCTGATCCGGGGCGAGACGGGGACGGGCAAGGAAAAGCTGGGCCGCGCGATCCATGTCTGCGGCCCGCCGGGGCACGCCTTTCACCACCTGCGCTGCGCCTCGGGGCCGGACGCGGTGGCCGCGCTGAACGCGGCAGCACCCGGCACGCTGCTGCTGCGCGGGGTCGAGGACCTGACCGATGCGGCGCAGGAGGCGCTGCTGGCGCTGCTTGACCGCCGCGCGGACCTGCGCGTGGTGGCCACGACCCGCGCCGATCCTTCTACGCTGGCCGAGGAGCTGCGCGCCGATCTCTTCCACCGCGTCGCCGGGGCGGTGATCGCGCTGCCACCGCTGCGCCACCGGGCCGATTTCGACTGGCTGCTCGACCGGTTGCTGCGCGTCCGCTCGGCCGGGGACACGCGGCTCACGCCCGCCGCCCGCGACGCGCTGAAGTCGCGCGACTGGCCGGGCAACATCCGCGAGCTGGAACAGGCGCTGGACGTCGCGCTGGCGCTGGCCGAGGGCGCGGTGATCGACCTGCCGGACCTGCCGCCGCCCGTGCATTGCCCTTCGCACGGCGCGCCCCGGCCCGAGGAGGACCTCGAGGCGGTGCTGAGCGCCTGCGGCTGGAATATGTCGCAGGCGGCTCGGCGGCTGGGGGTCAACCGCTCGACCGTGCTGCGCCGCTGCCGCAAGGCCGGGCTCACCCCGCCTGCCTGACCCCACCCGCCTGACGCACCCCAGTTGCGCCGCTGTTGCGCGCGCAACGCCCGGACCCGCCCCGTGCCGTTTTCGGGCCCCTGCAGGCCCGCCGCCGTTGCCGGACCCCGGCCCGTCCTGCCAGCCTCACCCCCGGAGGAGATCCAACAACACGAGAGGAGGAGTGAGATGCTCGATTCGACATTGGTCACGCAGGTGCAGGCGTTCCTGGACGATTTCGGCGGCGCGCTGGAAAGCGGCGACATCGCCGCGGCGCAACAGATGTTCCTGGAGGAGTGCTACTGGCGCGACCTGGTGACGTTCACCTGGAACCTGAAGACGGTTGAAGGCCGCGACCAGGTCGGCGACATGCTGCGCCACCAGCTGGCGACGACCAAGCCTACCGGCTGGCAACTGGCCGAGGGCGAGATCCCGACCGAGGAGGACGGGGTGACCACAGCCTGGATCCGCTTCGAGACGGGTATCGCGCGAGGCTACGGCCTGATGCGCCTCAAGGACGGCAAGATCTGGACGCTGCTGACCACCATGGCCGAGCTGAAGGGACACGAGGAGCCCAAGGGCTTTGCCCGCCCGCTGGGCGCCAAGCACGGCGCCGGCAAGAACCGCGAGACCTGGGCCGAGGAGCGCGCCCGCGAGGCGGCCGAGCTGGGCTACACCGAACAGCCCTATGTCCTGATCATCGGCGGCGGGCAGGGCGGCATCGCCCTGGGCGCCCGGCTGCGGCAACTGGGCGTGCCCACGATCATCGTGGAACGCAACGACCGACCCGGCGACAGCTGGCGCAAGCGGTACAAGTCGCTCTGCCTGCATGACCCGGTCTGGTACGACCACCTGCCCTACATCAAGTTCCCGGAAAACTGGCCGGTCTTTGCCCCCAAGGACAAGATCGGCGACTGGCTCGAGATGTATACCAAGGTGATGGAGCTGAACTACTGGACCCGCACCACCGCCAAGTCGGCCGAGTTCGACGAAGCAAAGGGCGAATGGACGGTCGTGGTGGATCGTGACGGCGAAGAGGTGGTGCTGCGCCCCAGGCAGCTGGTCATGGCGACCGGAATGTCGGGCAAGAAGCGGATGCCCGATTTCCCGGGCATGGACGTCTTCAAGGGCGTGCAGCAGCATTCGTCGGAACACGAGGGCCCGGACCAGTGGACCGGCAAGAAGGTCGTGGTCGTCGGGTCCAACAACTCGGCCCACGACATCTGCGCTGCGCTCTGGGAGCACGACGCGGACGTCACCATGGTGCAGCGCTCCTCGACCCATATCGTGCGCTCGGACAGTTTGATGGAGATCGGGCTCGGCGCGCTCTATTCCGAAGAAGCGGTCGCCGCCGGGGTCACCACGGAAAAGGCCGACCTGATCTTTGCCTCGCTGCCCTACCGCATCCTGCATGAATTCCAGATCCCCGCCTACGAGGCGATGAAGGAGCGCGATGCGGCCTTCTACGAGGGGCTGGAAAAGGCGGGCTTCTGGCTCGATTGGGGCGACGACGGATCGGGGCTGTTCATGAAGTACCTGCGGCGCGGGTCGGGCTATTACATCGACGTGGGTGCCAGCCAGCTGATCATCGACGGCGAGATCAAGCTCAAGCGCGGGCAGGTCGAGAGCCTCGATGAGACGGGGGTGAACCTCGACGACGGCACGCATCTCGACGCTGACCTCGTGGTCTATGCCACCGGCTACAATTCGATGAACGGCTGGGTGGCCGACCTCATGGGCAAGGACAAGGCCGATCAGCTTGGCAAGTGCTGGGGCCTCGGGTCCGACACGACCAAGGACCCGGGCCCCTGGGAGGGCGAGCAGCGCAACATGTGGAAGCCGACCCAGGTGGAAAACCTCTGGATGCACGGCGGCAACCTGCACCAGTCGCGGCATTACTCGCAGTTCCTCGCCCTGCAGCTCAAGGCGCGGATGGAGGGGATCCCGACTCCGGTCTACGGGCTGCAGGAGGTGCATCACCTCGGCTGAGGCGCGTCCGGGCCTTTGCCCTCAGGTGAAGGCCCGGCAAAGCCGCGCGGCGGCGCTGACCCCGTCCATGAAGGTATAGGGCAGGGCGGCGTTCAGCCGGTCCACGATGGTCACCGCCCCGGCGCAGCCAAGGATGATGGTCGACGGGGCGGTTTGCAGCCGCTCGGTCGCTTTCGTGAATTCTCGCGCGGCGGCCTCCGGGTCATGTTCCAGCGTCAGCACGGGCACGTTGGCGGCGATCACTTCGCCCACGCGATGGGCATGGCCCTGCGCCGCGATATTGCCCGTGATGACCGGCAGCGCGGCGGCGACGGTGGTGATGACGGCGGCCTGTCCCGGCATCAGCCCGGCCATGATATAGCTCGCCTCGCCGATCCCCACGACCGGGCAGGCGGCCATGGCGCGGGCGGCATCCAGCCCGGTGTCGTCGAAACAGGCGATGATGATCGCCTCGGCGCCCTCGTCCGAGGCCTTCCGCACCAGGTCCAGCAGCGGCGGGATCGCCGCCTCGCCATCCTCGGCCCCCTCGATCGCGGGCGGGCCCAGGCGCGAGGTCCAGCCTTCGAACGCGATCCCCGGAGAGGCCGCGCGCGCCGCCGCCAGCGCGCTTGTCGTCATCGCCTCGGTGCTGTTGGGGTTGATCAGGACGACCGCCATCGGGTCAGACCATCCCCTTGCCCGCGTCCGACGTGGTGTCCTTGCGGCGCGACATCACCCAGACCAGAAGGAAGAACACGCCGATCACCAGGAAGGAAAAGATCGTCGTCAGCGTCCCCAGCGCAAAGATCACAGGCGTGGTGACGTTGGTCGTCATCCCGAAGATCTCGAGCGGCAGGGTATTGTAGCTGCCCGCCGTCAGCAGGGTCCGGGCAAACTCGTCGTAGCTCAACGTGAAGCCGAAAAGCGCGACCCCCAGCAGCGACGGCGCGATGATCGGCAGGACAACATGGGCAAAGGTCTGCCAGGCGGTGGCGCCTTGGTCGCGGGCGGCCTCCTCGTAGCTCTTGTCGAAGCGGTTGAAGACCGCGAACATGATCAAAAGGCCAAAAGGCAAGGTCCAGGTCAGCTGGCTGCCATAGCCCGAGCTGGCCCAATGCACCGGCAGGCCCAGCTGGTTGAAGATGAGGCCCACGCCCAGCGAGACCAGGATCGACGGGATCACGAGGCTGGCGATGGTCAGATAAAACAGCACGCTCGCGCCCTTGAACCGCTTGCGGAAGGCAAGCCCCCCCAGCACCGAGACGGTGACCGTGGTGACCATGACCATCAGCCCCAGCGCGAAGGACCGGCGGAAACTGCCCCAGATGTCGCCCACCGCCTGCTCCTGGAACAGGTCCCGGAACCAGTGCATCGACACGCCGTTCATCGGGAAGGTCAGGCCCCCCTGCGGCCCCTGGAAGCTGAGGATGCCGATGGTGAAGATCGGCCCGTAAAGAAAGAGCACGAACAGCACGAAGAAGGCTCCGAGCAGGTAGAAGGTGCGGCTGCGTTTTTCCATCTCAAAGCTCCTTGCGGATGTCGACGAGCCGCAGCAGCAGCGCGATCACGATGAGCACGGTGCACAGCAGCACCACGGCGGTGGCCGAGGCCGAGGGGTATTGCAACAGGCCGATGTCGTTGGAAATCAGCCGCCCCACGTTGGCCCGCTGCGACCCGGACATGAAGCGCACGGTGATGAAATCGCCCATCACCAGCGTGGTGACAAAGATGGTGCCGATCATGATGCCGGGTTTGCAGAGCGGCACGATGACATGCCACAGCGTCTGCCAGGCGCTCGCGCCGTTGTCATAGGCCGCCTCGATCAGCGCGCGGTCAATGCGCATCATCGAGTTGAAGATCGGCACGACCATGAACAGCGTGTAAAGGTGCACGAAGGCGAGGATCACGCTGAAGTCGGAAAACAGCAGCCATTCCAGGGGCTCGTCGATCACACCCCAGCTGATCAGCGTGGAATTGGCCAGCCCATTGCGGCCGAGGAACGGGATCCACGAGATCATGCGGATGATGTTCGAGGTCCAGAACGGGATCGTGCAGACCAGGAACAGCCCGATCTGCCACTTGAGGCTGCGCACCTCGAAGGCCAGGAAATAGGCCACGGTAAAGCCGATCACCAGCGTGAACGCCCAGGTGATCGCGGCGTATTTGAAGGTGTTCAGGAACACCGTGTAGGTGACGGGCGAGCCGAAAAGGAACTGGTAGTTGTCGAACTGGAAGGCGGGGTAGATCGAATATTCCGTCGCGCCCCAGAAGCTTACGATCACGATCATCGCGATCGGCGCCACGAGGAAGGCAAGCATCACGACGGCCATCGGCGCCGCCTGGATCCACGCCACAAGCTGCCTGCTCATCTCGGTGCCTCGCTGACGATCAACCGCATGGATCCGTCCTTCATCTTGCCAATAAACTCCGGGGGGTGCGGGGGGCTGGCCCCCCGCGGGTCGGGTGGTGCGGGGGCTGACCCCCCGCGGGTCGGGTGGTGCGGGGGGTTGACCCCCCGCGGGTCGGCGCGCGGCGGCGCGCCGAAACCCATTTCGCATCCAATCGTGGATCAGGCCGCGATGAACTCGTTCCACTTGCGGACCATGTACTGGTTTTCGTCCATGACGGCGTTCCAGCAGGCCACGGCGCCCATGCGCTCTTCGAACGAACCGCCGTCGCGGGTCTCGCCCGCCTGGGCCAGCACGTCGCCGGTGGGAGAGGTGATCTCGCCCGTGGCTTCCTTGCCCTCGAACCAGTAGCCCCACTCGTTTTCCGACATGAACTCTTTTGAGGTCTCCGGAACGGCCGAGTAATAGCCCTGGCGCATCAGGTAGCCGCCGACCCAGCCCGAGAGGTACCAGTTGATGTATTCGTAGGCCGCGTCCAGCTCCATGCCCGACAGCGAGTTCGACAGGCCGATGCCGCCGCCCCACGAGCGGTAGCCTTCCTTGAGCGGCTGGTAGACGCAAGGAATGCCACGCGATTTCACGGCCGTGATGGCCGGCGACCACATCGACTGGATCACGACCTCGCCCGAGGCCATCAGGTTCACGGATTCATCGAAGGTCTTCCAGAAGGCGCGGAACTGGCCGGCCTTCTTGGCCTCGGTGAAGATCGCCATGGTCTTGTCGATCTCTTCGCGGGTCATGTTGCCCTTGTCGCCATACTGGATCTCGCCCATGGCCTCGCAGACCATCGCCATGTCCATGATGCCGATGGACGAGATGTCGAGGATCGACGCCTTGCCCTTGAACTCGGGGTTCAGAAGCTCGGTCCAGGACTCGATCGGACGGCCGATCAGGTCGGGGCGGATGCCCAGCGTGTCGGCGTTGTAGATCGTCGGGATGAGGGTCATCCAGTTGGTCTGCTCGTCGGCGAAGGTGGTCGCGCCCTGCTCGGGGACAAAGCCGACGGTATGCGGCGCGGTGCCCTGGGCGATCTCGCTTTCGGGCGTCAGCTTGCCGTCCTTGAAGATGCCTACGATCTTGTCGTAGTTTGCGATCCGGCTGACATCCATGGCCTGCAGGTTGCCGGTCGGCCAGACCTTCTTGCAGATCCAGTATTCGATGTCGGCGATGTCGAAGCTGTCGGGCTGGGTCGCCGCGCGCTGCGTCACGCTGTCCGAATCCAGCGCGGTCATCTCGAGCGTGAAGCCGAGGTCTTCCTTGACCTTGTTGGCCACGTCGTTGAGGTTCGACACCCCGGTGCCGAACTGGCGCAGGGTGATGTTCTTGGTTTCCTGGCCCCAGACCATGGGCGCGGGAAGCGCGGCGGCAGCCAGCGCGGCGCCCCCGGTCTTCAGCAGCGACCGGCGGCTGTAGCGGACCTTGGAGATCGTGGTCATGTGATGTCCTCTCTGATGGATGTTCAGGCGTTGTTGTTTGGGGTCAGGAGGCGAGCGGATGCGCCGCCCGTTCGTCCCAACCCAGCCCAATGACCTCGCCAAGGTCCCTGGGTGTCTCGAAGAATTGCGCCTCAGGGATCAGGGCGGTCACGTCCTGCTCGCCCGCCACGGTGGCGGTCAGCGCGACATGGGTGCCCTGGTACTCGATGCCCGAGACGCGGCCGTCGATCTTGCCGGCGGCGGCGGGTGTCACCACCATCTCGTCCGAGCGCAGCGCGAATTTGCCCTGCGGCAGGTCGAGCACGTTGTGCCCGCCCATGAAACGCGCCACGAAAGCGGTGCGGGGGGCGTTGAACACCTCGCGCGCGGGGCCGCTCTGTTCGATCACGGCGTTGTTCATGACGATGATCTCGTCCGCCAGCGCCAGCGCCTCGTCCTGGCCGTGGGTGACGTGGATAAAGCTGATGCCCAGCTCGCGCTGCAGCTTCTTCAGCTCGGACCGCATGCGGATGCGCAGGAACGGGTCGAGCGCCGACAGCGGCTCGTCCAGCAGCAGCACCTGCGGCCGGGTGATCAGCGCGCGGGCCAGCGCGACGCGCTGTTGCTGGCCGCCCGACAGCTGGTCGGGCTTGCGGTCGGCGTATTTCTGCATCTCGACCAGCGCCAGCATCTCGTCCGCGCGCTTGAGGCGGGTGGCCTTGTCGACACCCGCCATGCGCAGGCTGAAGGCCACGTTGTCGCGCACCGACAGGTGCGGGAACAGGGCATAGCTCTGGAACATCATCGCCGTGCCGCGTTTCGCCGGCGGCAGGTGCGACACGTCGCGGCCGCCCAGCACGATGGACCCGTCGCTGACGCTTTCATGCCCGGCGATCATCCGCAGGGTCGAGCTTTTGCCGCAGCCCGAGGGCCCCAGCAGGCAGGCATAGACCCCCGCCTTGAAGTGGTGCGAGATCGCATCCACGGCCAGGGCGTCGCCGTAGCGCTTGGTCAGAGATACCAGTTCCAGGTCGGATTGCATGGACATGTCGGGGGCCCCGTTCGCTTGCTGACCCAAGAAAGCCAGCCCGGCCGGGCGCTGCGCAAAGAAAATGCAGAGTCCCGCGCCCGTTTTTCACGCGTTGCACAAGCTTTCATCGAAATTGCTCCCAAGATGACGGCTTATTGTGCACAGGATTGTATGCAATCTGGTTTTGAACTGTGTTCAAGATCGCGCTCTTGTCTGCGTTGGGCCCCGCGCCCATGACGGAAGGCAGGAGCATTGCATGACCCGAATCACAGAGAACCCCGCCTTCATCCAGCCCACCGTTTCGGGACCCACGGCGACGCTTGTGACCTCACTCTCGCAGGCCATCCACGAGCACCGGCTGGTGCCCGGCACCAAGCTGGGCGAGGACGAGCTGAGCGAGATCTACAACGTGTCGCGCACAGTTGTGCGGCAGGCGCTGCAGGCGCTGTCGCACGAGCAGCTGGTCGAGCTGAAGCGCAACCGCGGCGCCTTTGTCGCCAAGCCGACGATCCGCGAGGCGCGCGAGGTGTTCGAGGCGCGGGCCCTGCTCGAACCGCGCACCGCGCGTTCTGCCGCCGAGCGGATGACCGAAGCCGCGCTGACCCGGCTCGAGGCGCATATCGCCGCCGAACACGAAGCGCTGGATGCCGGGGAATCGGGCAAGGCCCTGCGCCTGTCGGGTCAGTTCCACATCGAGATTTCGCACATTGCCAACCAGTCGATCATCGCCGGCTTCATCGAGCGGCTGGTGGCACGCTCGTCGCTCATCATCGCGCTCTACTGGAAGCGGCACTCTGCGCTTTGCGAGGAACATGCCCACCACGCGCTGGTCGAGGCGTTCCGCCGCGGCGATGGTCAGGATGCCGAAGAGCTGATGAAAAGCCACCTCGTGGACATCGTCTCGGCCCTCGACCTGCGCGAGGCGCCCAGCACCGACGTCAGCCTCAAGGACATCCTGTCGGGCTGATTGCCAGCGCCGCCCGGCCGCCTTACCCTGCCCGCGACGAGGGAGGGCACCATGGGCAGAGGCAACCGAGGGCAGGGCGATCACCATGTGACGACGCGAGGGGTGGCATGAATCCCGCGCTTTGGCTGGCCCGCAGCGCGACCCGCTGGCCGGACGCGCCCGCGCTGATCCGGGGCGCCGAGGTCGTCGCCGATTACACCGCATTCGCCCGTGCTGCCGCCGGGATCGGCGCCGCGCTGGCCGCGCGCGGGATCGAACCGGGCGACCGCGTCGCGATTTTCATGGGCAACTGCACCGAATACCTCGAGGCGCTTTACGGCATCTGGTGGATTGGTGCGGCGGCGGTGCCCATCAACGCCAAGCTGCATGAACGCGAGGCCGCCTGGATCATCGGCGATTCCGGCGCGCGGCTGGTGATCTGCGACGACGCCGCGGCGGCGATGCTCGAACCCTACATGGGCAACCGCGTGCTGTCGGTCGCCGGGCCCGAGTTCGACGCCATGCGGGCCGCGCCGGGCACCGCGCCCGCGCCGATGGGGCCCGACGACCTCGTCTGGCTGTTCTACACCTCGGGCACCACCGGCCAGCCCAAGGGCGTGATGCTGACGGCGGGCAACATCGCCTCGATGGCGCTGAGCTATTTCGTCGACGTGGACGAGGTGCGCACCGAGGACGCGGCGCTTTACGCCGCCCCGATGAGCCATGGCGCGGGGCTTTACAACGTCATGCACGTGCTGCGCGGTGCGCGCCACGTGGTGCCCGAAAGCGGGGGCTTCGATCCGGCCGAGATCCTTGCGCTGGGCCCCGTGGTCGGCCCGATCTCGATGTTCGCCGCGCCCACCATGGTGCGGCGGCTGGTCGATGTCGCCAAGGCGCGCGGCCTGACCGGCGAGGGGCTGCGCACCATCGTCTACGCGGGCGGGCCGATGTACGAGGCCGACATTCTCGAGGCGGTCGAGGCGCTCGGCCCCCGCTTCGTGCAGATCTATGGCCAGGGCGAATGCCCCATGGGCATCACCGCCCTGCCGCGCGAGACGGTGGCGGACCGCAGCCATCCGCGCTGGCGCGCGCGGCTGAACTCGGTCGGCACCGCGCAGACCGAGGTTGCGGTGGCGATCCTCGGGCCCGACGGCGTGGAGCTGCCCCGTGGCGATGTGGGCGAGATCGCGGTGCGCGGGCGCACGGTCATGGCCGGCTACTGGCAGAACCCCGAGGCGACGGCCAGGACCATCAAGGACGGCTGGCTCTGGACCGGCGACATGGGCCGCATGGACGACGAGGGCTACGTCACCCTCCAGGACCGGTCCAAGGACATGATCATCTCGGGCGGGTCCAACATCTACCCCCGCGAGGTCGAAGAGGTCCTGCTGACCCATCCGGCCGTCCACGAGGTGGCCATCGTCGGACAGCCCGACCCGGAATGGGGCGAGGTGGTCGTCGCTTTTGTCGTCCGTCATCCCGGCGCCGAGGTGGACGAGGCCGCGCTGGATGCGCTTTGCCTCGCTCACATCGCCCGATTCAAGCGGCCCAAGATCTACCACTTCACGGACGCCTTGCCCAAGAACAACTACGGCAAGGTGCTGAAGACCGAACTGCGGTCGCGGCTGTCCCGCGATTAAGATGGCCTAACAAATGGTTTAAGTTTTCGCGGTTGAGTGCGGAGGGTCTCCTTGACTACCCTGACGTGCCGGAACGGCCATCGGAGGGGCGGTCATGACCATGGAAATCCTGCAGCGCGAAAAAGTCACCCTGCGGGGCATGGCCAACGCCATCCGCTTCCTGTCGATGGATGCGATCGTCCGGGCCGAGGACGGCCACCCCGGCACGCCGCTGGGCGGGGCGGACATCGTCACGGGGCTTTTCGCGCATCACCTCAAGTTCGACCCCAAGGTGCCCGACTGGCCGGACCGCGACCGGTTCGTGCATTCGGCAGGGCACGGGTCGATGCTGCTCTATTCGCTGCTGCATCTCTGCGGCTACGACAAGATCGACATCGAGCAGATCAGGAACTTCCGCGTCCTCGGCTCGCATACTGCCGGCCACCCGGAATTCGACGTCTCGGCGGGGATCGAGACCACCACCGGCCCGCTGGGGCAGGGCATCGCCAATGCGGTCGGCATGGCGGTGGCCGAACGCATCCTCAACGCCCGGTTCGGCGACGGGATCGTCGACCACTACACCTATGCCTATACCGGTGACGGCTGCCTGATGGAGGGGATCGCGTCGGAGGTCATCGCGCTTGCCGGCCACCTGCAACTGGGCAAGCTGATCTGGCTTTGGGACGACAACCGGATGACCGACGACGGCCCGACCACCCAGACCGTCAGCGAAAACCAGATGGTGCGGTTCGAGAACAACGGCTGGCACGTCGAGATTGTCGATGGCCATGACGCCATCGCCGTGGCCGAGGCCATTGCCCGCGCCAAGACCGACGCCCGGCCGTCGATGATCGCCTGCCGCACCTTCATCGGCTTCGGCATTCCCCGGATCCAGGACGACCGCGCGGCCCATGGCGGCCGGATCTTTGCCGAGGACACCGATGCCGCCCGTGCGGCGCTGGGCTGGCGCCATCCGCCGTTCGAGATACCGCGCCCGCTTTACGATGCCTGGCACCGTCCCGGCCGCGCGGGGGCCGAGGCGCGCGCGGCCTGGCAGGCCCGCGTCGATGCGCTGCCCGAGGCAGAGCGCGCCGAGTTCGACCGCGTCATGGCAGGCGACCTCCCCAAGGGCTGGGACGCGGTGATCGCCGAGGCCAAGGCGCGCTTTGCCGCCGAAGGCAGCCCGCGCCCCGGCATCCAGGCCTCGGGCGAGATGCTCTCGGCTCTTGCCGATGTCATCCCCGAGCTGATCTCGGGCGCGCCCGACCTCGAGGCGGCGACCAGGCACAAGCGGCAGATGGCGCCCTTCACGGCGACGGATCGCACGGGGCGCTACATCCATTACGGCGTGCGCGAACATGCCATGGGCGCGATGATGAACGGCATGACGGTGCACGGCGGGATCGTGGCGATGGGGACCACGTTCCTGGTGTTCTCCGATTACATGCGGCACACGCTTCGGATGGCCGCGCTGATGCGGATTCCCGGCCTTTTCGTCTTCAGCCATGACAGCATCGGGATCGGCAAGAACGGTCCCACGCACCAGCCGGTCGAATACCTGGCGTCCCTGCGGGCGATCCCGAACATGTGGGTGATCCGCCCCGCCGACGCCATCGAGATGGCCGAAGCCTGGGAGCTGGGGCTTACGCATCGGAATGGGCCGACCTCGATCATCTGCTCGCGCCAGCCGGTGCCGCTGGTCTGCGATGCGCGGCCCGAGAACCTTGTTGCGAAGGGCGCCTACGTTCTGGCCGAGGCTGACGGGGAGCGCCGCGCGACGCTGCTGGCAACCGGCTCCGAGGTACAGATCGCCCTCGCGGCCCGCGAGGTATTGCAGGGGCAGGGCGTGCCGACAGCCGTCGTGTCGATGCCCTGCTGGGAGCTCTTCGAGCAGCAGGACCGCGCCTATCGCGCGTCCGTGCTGGGGCCGGACACGGTTCGGGTCGGGATCGAGGCCGCCGTGCGCTTCGGCTGGGACCGGTACCTTGGCATGGACGGCGCATTCATCGGCATGTCGTCCTTCGGCGCTTCCGGGGACGCGGGCGACGTGTTCCGCCATTTCGGAATCACCACGGATGCGGTGGTGGAGGCGGTGCAGGCGCGGCTGTGAGCCGTGGCCACGCCTGGACCAAGGACGATCATCGATTTCCGATTTGGCCTGCCGCCCCAAGAACCGGGTGACGAGACGCGCATCGCCGTGCCGGGGGGCGGCGATCCGAGGGTCGTGGGGGGCGCTTTATCCCGGCCAGGTCCGTAGAACTTTCGAAGGGAGCGCCAGGCCCATCCAAATCGCCGTGCCTAGGGGCGGCCGGTCATGTCGAAGACATGCTTGACGCATGATGCGCGGCGGCCTTGCGGCCTTTGTTCCGCGCGTGGATCTTGTCGAAAAGGTCGTCCGATTTGCCAAGGTTCCGGGTCGGGTTTCTTCCAGCTGGCCCCATCAGTTTGAGGATGCTCTCAGGTCGTCGCCACGCGCATTTGCGAACATCTCTGGCGAGTGGACGAATATCGCGCGGACCACCGCAGAGGACACGTGCAAGCAAACCCACACCCCATTCCCCTCCGCGCCGCCGCCCGCTACTCTCGCCCACATGCGGGACATCAACCTCAAGGCCACGGAATATTTCGAAGCGGTCGCCCGGCTGGGCACCGTGACCCGCGCGGCGGCCGAGCTGGGCGTGTCGCCCTCCGCCGTCAGCCAGCAGGTCTCCGCGCTCGAGGCGCAGTTCGGCGTGAAACTCTTCCGCCGCGAGAAGCGCCGCCTCGTCCTCACCCTCGACGGGGACCGCCTGTTCCAGACCACCACCAAGGCCTTCCACGCCCTGCGCAACGCCCGGTCGGCCATTGCGCGGCAGCGCGACCTGCGCAACCTCGTTCTGCGCACCTCTCCCAGCTTCGGCGTGCGCTGGCTGGGCCCCCGCATCGCCGATTTCGCTGCGGAAAATCCCGACTGGAACATCCGCGTCGATGCCACCCCCGACTACAGCGCCTTCGAGACCGAGGCGATCGATCTCGACCTGCGCTACGGCAACGGCGACTGGCCAGGGCTGACCGTGAACCCCGCCATGAGCGATCTCGTCATGCCGCTGTGCAGCCCCGCCTACCGCGACGGGCTGGACGGAGACCTCGCCACCCGCCTTGCCTCGGCCCGGCTGATCGACAGCGCCAAGGCGCTCTATCGCTGGGATCTCTGGCTCGCCGCGCAGGGCATCGCGCTGCCGGACCTGACATACCCGTTCCGCTTTGACCGTTCGTCCATGGCGATCGAACTGGCGAAACAGGGTGGCGGCGTCGCGCTCGACAATGCGGCCCTCTGCCTCACGGAGCTCGAACGGGGCGAGCTGGTGCCGCTTTGCCCCGAGGTGCCGGTCGTCGTCTTCCCGGCCTACTGGATCGTCAGCCCGCCGCGCCATTTCAACCGCCGCATCGTGGCCCGGTTCGACAGCTGGCTGCGCGCCCGCGCGGCCGAGCACGAGACGCAGGTCCGCGCCTGCCTCACCGCCATGGGCTGTTCGTTCCGCGAGGTCGAACAGATGGACCTGATCGGCGGCATGGATTAACCCTGCCTGACAGCATCGCTTAGAAAAACTGAACACGCCCGCGGCCGGAAACCCGCTATCACGGGCATCGACCAAAAGGGGAAGAGGTCCGCATGACCCAGCTCAAATTCGCCGACAGCCTGTCGCGGCTTGGCACCGAAAGCGCGTTCGTCGTGCTGGCGCGGGCCCAGAAACTCGCAGCCGAAGGGCGCGACATCATCAACCTCGGCATCGGCCAGCCCGATTTCCAGACGCCCGAGCATATCGTCGAGGCCGGCATCAAGGCCCTGCGCGACGGCCACCACGGCTATACCCCCGCCAATGGCATCCCGGCCCTGCGCGAGGCGGTCGCCGCCGACCTGCACCGCCGCCACGGGGTCGAGGTGAACCCCGACACCGTCGTCGTCCAGCCCGGCGGCAAGCCCACGATGTTCTTCGCCTGCCTGATGTTCGGCCAACCCGGCGCTGAGATCATGTATCCCAACCCCGGCTTTCCGATCTACGAAAGCGTCATCAAGTATTCCGGCGCCACGCCTGTGCCCATCGCGCTGAAGGAAGAGAACGGCTTTGCCTTCTCGGCCGAGGAAGTGCTGGCCCAGATCACCGACCGCACGTCCCTGATCATCATCAACTCCCCCGCCAACCCCACCGGCGGCGTGACCCCGCGCGAGGAGATCGACAAGCTGGTCGCGGGCCTTGCCGATCATCCGAACGTCGCGCTGATGTCGGACGAGATCTATTCCAACATGCTCTACGGCGGGCGCGAGCATGTCTCGCTCCTGCAATACCCCGAGATCCGCGACCGCCTCATCATGCTCGACGGCTGGTCCAAGACCTATGCCATGACCGGCTGGCGACTGGGCTACGCGGTCTGGCCCGAGGCCTGCGTGGATCATGTCACGCGGCTCTGCATTAACGACCATTCCTGCGTCAACGCGGCCACTCAATATGCCGGGATCGCGGCCCTCAACGGCCCACAAGACGCGGTGCGGGACATGGTCGCCCAGTTCGACGCGCGCCGCGAGGTCATCGTGCGCGAGCTGAACGCGCTGCCCGGCGTGCGCTGTTCCGATGCGGGCGGGGCCTTCTACGCCTTCCCCAACATCGAAGGCACGGGGATGAGCGCGATCGAGGCGCAGAACCGCTTCCTCGACGACTGCGGCGTGGCGACGGTGGCGGGGACCTCCTTTGGCAAATGGGGCGAAGGCTACCTGCGCTTTTCCTACGCCAACTCGACCGAGAACATCCTCGAGGCGCTGCGGCGGATCAGGGAGGTGTTGTAGGGCGGCCGTGGCGGCGGTGCATTGGTCCGGCCGTTTGGGGTCGGTCGGGGTTGCGTCGGTGCGTTTGGCTGGGGAAGGTCGGACGAGCGGGGCGCCGGAGACTGACGCCGCATCGGGTTCGGTCACATCGGCGGGCGGGGCGCGCATGACGGCGGCCGGGTGCAGTAAAGGTGCAGTAAAGGAGCCGTTGAATGACGGAAACGCGTACGATCTATGTCCGAGATGGATTCGGCGACAGTACCCTACAGTACGAGATGCTGAACGACGTGCCGACACTTCTGATGGAAATCAAGCACGGTCTGAAATCGAGAAACACAGATGTGACGCCCGACGATGCGCCTCCGGGCATTAAGCTATTCCGACCAGGTCCGGTGGCCGGATTTGGTGAACTGTTCGGCAACGTGCGCTTTACAACAAAGTTGACAGGCGGCCTTAGGGCCAGGACTCATAGCCAGTAGATGACGATTGCGGCGAGGGCGATGGCTGAGAGGAAGACCTTCGGGCATCTGTCGTATC
>NZ_JAIMID010000014.1 GCF_019966535.1 Mesobacterium pallidum
CTTCGCCCCGATCTCCTGGATCGGACGCTTCACCGCCTCACGCGCAATCTCGATGTCAGACTTAATGCTCATGGTCTTTACTTCCTGTCCCTCAGGTCCCGCGACTGCCGCGGGCGCTGGCCCGGTTGTGGCACGGCGCCGCCCTGGCGCGGGGGCGGGTATCCGACCTCTCCCGGCGGTCCGCGACATGGGCCGCGGCACCGGACGACGGCCGCGAGGGACCCCCATTCCGACATTTCCTGTTGTTAAACTTGTTTTCTCATTAGTCAACTCCCCAAACGCCTGCCCCGTCACGCTTGAAGCGCAGGGGCGGGTGTAGGATAACCGTGCGGAACGAACTCAAGCTGCAGGATATCCCCCCGATGAACAGGAGTGCCAAGGCCGAATTCCCGCTTGGACAGGCCATCGGGGAGACCGTGCGCATCGTCGTGGACACGCTGATCGCCCGGGTCCAGTCCGGCGACTACCCCACCGAATCGCGCCTGCCCAGCGAACGGGCGCTGGCGGCCGAGCTGGGCGTGTCGCGCAACACCGTGCGCGAAGCGCTGGACGTGCTGGAGCAACGCGAGATGATTCGCCGTCGCCAGGGCAGCGGCAGTTTCGTCACCTACCAGTCCGACGCGCCCGAGGCGCCGGTGCCGGGGTCCATCGGCGAGCGGACCAGCCCGCTTGACCACCTGATCGTGCGCTCGATCGTCGAGCCCGAGATGATCCGCCTTGCGGTCATGAACATGACCCCGCGCGAGCTCGAGGACCTGGCCCGCATCGTCGCACGGATCGAGGCGGTGCGCACCGACGTGACCGAATTCACGCGGTCCGAAGAGGATTTCTACCGCGCCATCGCCCATGCCACGCGCAACCCGCTGCTGGCTGCCTGCTACGAGCTGACGATCGAGGTCTGCCGGCAGAGCTTTCGCACCGCGCTGATGCGCAAGCATCTGACGCCGGTGCGGATCCAGGATTACCAGACGCGGTTCAACTCGCTGTTCAACGCCATCGCCACGCGGGATGTCGAGGCGGCGGTCGAGATCACCAAGCTGCACCTGGTCGAGGAACAGAAGCTGTTCCTGCAACCGGACTGACGGGCGTTCAGGGCGCCTCGTCCACCAGGTCGCGCGCGGTCAGACCCATCGGCCCCGCCCCCTTGGCCAGCCGCTGCTGCCACAGCTGGCCAACGGCCTCCATGTGATCGCGCAAGAGCGCCTCGTGCCGGTCCAGCCAATCGGGGACCGAGCCGAATTCGACGATCCGCGCCCGGCCTTCCTGCAGGGTCACCACCGGCCAGTCGCCGACCAGCGCATTGTCGATGCCGAAGATCGATTCGCCCCACCAGCGGGCCGGGCCGAAGGCGTGGGTGACCGAGTCCAGCTGCTTCATCGTCGCCAGCACCGACACCGGGTTGACCGAGGCGACCTTTTCGACCGCCGCGTGCCAGATGTCGAGGATGGCGACATATTCCCAGCTCACCGCGCTCCAGCTGCCGGGGTAGCGGGCGTTGTATTCCTTGAAGAAGGTGCTGGGCCGGTTGAAGAAGAACGCCTTGCGCGCCAGCTTGGGGTCGTCGAAGTCGGGAAACTGGAAGATCGTGCCCTCCATGAATCCCTGTGACGTGCGGTCGACCAGCCGCTGGTAATTGTCGAGCGTGCAGGACAGGATCTGGCCCTCGAAGCCCTTGTCATGGGCATATTCGGTCATCGCGTGGACCATTGGCGTGTAACTGGTACACCAGCACAGCACGTCCGGGTCCGCGTCCAGCATCGGCTGCACGATGGCCGCGACATCCGTGTGGTCGGGCGCATATTGCACATCCTTGACCACCGGCAGGCCGGCCGCCTGGAACGCCGCGCGGTAGGTGGCGATCGACGGCAGGCCCAACGCATCCTTCTGGCTGCACAGCGCCACGCGCCGCGCCTGTGGCTGGGTGCGGGCCAGCCAGTCGACCCCGGTCACGTTGTAGATCGGGTGCACCTCGGAGGGCGCGATCAGGTAGCGGGTGTCGGGCGACAGGTCGCTGGGCAGCAGGGTCGAGGTCAGCACCTTGTGCTCGTTCAGGAAGGCGCGCAGCGGTGTGAAGGTGTCTCCGCCCAGCATCATCAACAGCTTGACCTGTTCGGTCAGCACGAGGTGACGGGCGCCCTCGAGCGCGCGGTCCGGGTCATAGCCGCAGTCGAAGGGGATGATCCGCACCGGGTAGCGCCGCCCGCCGATCATCAGCCCGCCGGCGCGGTTCAGCCAATCTTCCCACAGCCGCGCCCCGTTGAGACCGGGCAGCCCCCAGGAACTGACAGGCCCCGTCAGAGGCGCAAGAAAGCCGATCTTGATCGGGTCGGTCATCCCGACACGGGTCTTGGGAAATAGCGACGTGAGCGCGAGACGATGCGCGAAACTGGAAGAGTGCATACCAATTCCTACCACTGGTCCGCTGAAAGGAAAAGCAGACACGACTTCATCTTAGGGCAAAAGATATTTCTGTGGTGAAAAATCGTTGACAGACAGGACCAGTGCCGCGAATTTTGGTTCAGACCAAAAGAACCAATTGAACCATCCTCGAACAAGGGAGTCGGACATGACCAAGAAACGCGTGGCGATCATCGGCGCGGGCCCATCGGGCCTTGCACAACTGCGGGCCTTCCAGTCGGCGCAGGCCAAGGGTGAAGAGATCCCCGAGATCGTCTGCTTTGAAAAGCAGGACAACTGGGGGGGCCTTTGGAACTACACCTGGCGCACCGGCCTCGACGAGAACGGCGAGCCGGTTCATTGCTCGATGTACCGCTACCTGTGGTCGAACGGACCCAAGGAAGGGCTGGAGTTCGCCGATTATTCCTTCGAGGAGCATTTCGGCAAACAAATCGCCTCTTATCCGCCGCGCGCCGTGCTCTTCGACTACATCGAGGGTCGGGTGCTGAAGGCGAACGTGCGCGACTGGATCCGCTTCAGCACCGCCGTGCGCTGGATCGACTACGATGCCGCGACCGCCAAGTTCACCGTGACCGTGCATGATCACGTCAAGGACAGCGTCTATGCCGAGGACTTCGACAACGTGATCGTCGCCTCGGGCCACTTCTCGACCCCGAACGTGCCCTATTACGAGGGCTTCGAATCGTTCAACGGCCGGCTCGTCCATGCCCATGACTTCCGCGACGCGCGGGAATTCGCGGGCAAGGACATCCTGGTCGTGGGCTCGTCCTACTCGGCCGAAGACATCGGCTCGCAATGCTGGAAGTACGGCGCCAAGACCGTCACCTCCTGCTACCGCTCGGCCCCCATGGGCTTCAACTGGCCCGACAACTGGGAAGAGAAGCCCGCGATGGAGAAGGTGTCGGGCAACACCGTCCATTTCTCGGACGGCACCACCAAGGAGGTCGACGCGATCATCCTCTGCACCGGTTACAAGCATTTCTTCAACTTCCTGCCGGACGATCTGCGGCTGAAGACGGCCAACCGGCTGGCGACGGCGGACCTGTATAAAGGCGTCGTCTACGCCTACAACCCGGCGCTGTTTTACCTTGGCATGCAGGACCAGTGGTTCACCTTCAACATGTTCGACGCGCAGGCCTGGTGGGTCCGCGACGCGATCCTCGGCAAGATCGACATCTCGGGCGTCACGACCGAAGAGATGCTGGCCGACGTCAAGGAACGCGAGACCCGCGAAGAGGCGGATGACGACACCAAGTACGCGATCAAGTACCAGGCCGATTACGTGAAGGAACTGGTGGCCGAGACCGACTATCCCAGCTTCGACATCGACGGCGCCTGCGAGGCCTTCTTTGAATGGAAGAAGCACAAGGCCAAGGATATCATGGGGTTCCGCAACAACCGCTACAAGTCGGTGATCACGGGCACCATGGCGCCGGTCCACCACACGCCCTGGAAGGATGCGCTGGACGACAGCATGAACGCATACCTTCAGAACTGAGGCTCCCGCCCTGCGGGGCGCGGCCTTGACATGGATGCTCCCGCGGCACGCAAGTGCCGCGGGATTTTTCTTGCGTCCGGATGGCGGGGCTTTGCCGCCTGCTGATCGGGCCCTTGCAGGCCCGCCTTGCGTCATCCTTGCCCGGGACAGCCTAGTGCGGGCCAAGACAAAGGGGGCGAGGCAGTCGGACCAAGCCCCGCAAAAGCTGCGCCACATGGCCGGGAGAACCGGCAGCACATCTGCCGCGCGAAAGCCGACATCCCAAGGAAAAACGCGCGGATGAGGCCATCCGCGCGTTTCCGTGCTTGCGAAGGGGGGGGGGGGCGAGGCCGCAGCCCCAACCGCCAAAGATCAGGACTTGCGCTTGGTCGCCTTGTAGGCGTGGTCCTCGTGGCGCCAGCCGAACACGATGGCGACGATCACCATGGCGAGGACAAGCAGCAGCCACAGGCCTTCGACCGAGCCGTAGCCGGCGTAGATGGGGCCCGAGATCCCGTCCCAGGTGGTGCTGTCGAAAGGAGCTTCCATGTCGATTTCCTTTTCCGCTTGAGGGGTTATTCGGCCGGGCTGACCGAGGGATGCAGGGCTTCGGGATAGGCCGATGCGGGCACCTTGACCGCGTCGAGCCCGAGGATCTCGGCCTCGGCCGGAACACGCAGCTGGCCGGTGACCTTGAGGATGTAGGACACGACGTAGCCGGGCACGAAGCCCATCAGGCCCATCACCACCGCACCGACTAGCTGACCGGTGAACGACGTGACGATCACGTCCTCGCCGAAGAGCGCCGGGTAGCCCTGCGCGGCGATGCCCACCGCCATCACGCCCCAAAGGCCGAGGAAGCCGTGCACCGCGAAGGCGCCCACGGCATCGTCGATCCCGCGCCGCTCGATATACGAGGCGACGAAGGGCATGGCGCTGGCGCCGATGAAGCCGATGGCAAAGGCCATGGGCGGGTACCACAGGTCGAGACCGGCGGCGCAGGAGATGATGCCGCCCAGCGCGCCGGACATCATCCAGAACGGGTCACGGGTGATCATCCAGGCGCCGATGATGCCGCCGGCAAAGCCCATCAGCACGTTGAAGGTCATGCCCGAGATGGTCATGGGCGTGCCGTAGATGGTCGCCTCGATCGAGCTGCCCCAGGACCAGGCCTCGCCCGGAACGATGACGCAGCCCATGAGGAAGCCCCAGAAGCCGGCGATGATCAGCATGAGGCCGATCAGCGTCATGGGCATCGAGTGGCCGGCGATGTGGTTGGCGGTGCCGTCGGCGTTGAACTTGCCGACCCGCGCACCGAGGTTGATCAGCACGCCAAGGGTGAAGAAGCCTGCGACCATGTGCACGACACCGGCGGCGCCGAAGTCATGGTAGCCGAACTTCGTCACCAGCCAGCCGTCGGCGTGCCAGCCCCAGGCGGCCGCCATGATCCAGACGAAGGCGCCCAGCACGATGGCCAGCACGACGAAGCCCGTCAGCTTGATGCGCTCGATCACCCCGCCCGACATGATCGAGGCGGTGGTGGCGGCAAAGAGCACGAAGGCCCCCCAGAACACGCCTGACGAGCGATCGTCGAGGTTCGGGCCCATGTAGGGACTCCAGGGCAGCGCGATCTCGTTGGCATAGGCCAGGCCCGAGATGCCCATGGCACCTTCGCTGAGGGTCAGTCCCGTCGGGAAGGCCCAGTAGATCCACCAGCCGATGAAGTAGAAGAAGGGCACGATCATCGCGAAGGCGAGGATGTTCTTGATGCCCGAGGCGAGCGCGTTCTTTGAGCGCGAGGCGCCCATTTCATAGGCGAGGAACCCGACATGGATCAGCACCATGATCGGGATCGTCAGGTAATAGAAGGTTTCGGCGAAGGTGCCGTTCGTGGCGGCGACCCCGGCCTGCAGCTCTGCCACGGCGGCAGCCAAGGCTGTCAGATCTTGTTCCAAGTTGGTCTCCCTGTCCTGAGATGTCGAAACATGCGACCCGGCCGGCGGCCCATTGGTTCGGACCAATTCAACCAACTGGATCACAGATGCCTATATCTCAGCGCGCAGGATCACTTTCAGTCAATGGTTTTTCTTGTTGGGAAAATTCTTTTCCGCCCGCCCGCGGTGTTTTCTTGTGCAAGCGGGCAATATGGCCGAAGTTTTGGGCGCCCCGAACCAGAGACAGGACCAAATGGACCACTTGCCCAAGAATCACCCTGCACCGCCGGGGTCGCCACACCGCCGAACGCAATTCGGGCCGCGCGCGCATGGCACGCCAGCCCCTGCCTTTCACTTTTCCGAAAATACTCCGGGGGAGTCCGCCCAGCGGGCGGACGGGGGCAGCGCCCCCCTCCCCCTCCACCTGTTCCGGCACGGCCCGTGTCCGGGCACGCGCAGGATCAGGTGTTGAAGAGGAAGTGCATGACGTCGCCGTCCTGCACGATGTAGCTCTTGCCTTCCGACCGCATCTTGCCGGCTTCCTTGGCGCCCTGTTCGCCGTTCAGCGCGATGTAATCGGCATAGGCGATGGTCTCGGCCCGGATGAAGCCCTTTTCGAAATCGCCGTGGATCACGCCCGCGGCCTTGGGCGCCGAGGTGCCGACGCGGATCGTCCAGGCGCGCGCCTCCTTGGGGCCGACGGTGAAATAGGTCTCGAGGTGCAGCAGGTCGTAGCCCGCGCGGATCAGCCGGTCGAGGCCGGCCTCTTCCAGCCCCATCTCCGACAGGAACATCTCGGCCTCCTCGGCGTCGAGCTGGCTGATCTCTTCCTCGATCTGGGCCGAGATGATGACCGTGCCGGCCCCCTGCTCGGCCGCCATCTTGGCCACGGCATCGGAATGGGCATTGCCCTCGGCCGCGTTGGCCTCTTCGACGTTGCAGACAAAGAGCACGGGCTTGGAGGTCAGCAGTTGCAGGTTCTTCCAGGTGCGCCGCTCATCCTCGGACACCTCGACGGTCCGCGCGGGCTGGCCGGCCTCGAGCGCGGTCATGGCGCGCTTCAGCAGCGCCTCCTGCTCGACCGCCTCCTTGTCGCCGCCGCGCACCTTGCGCACGATGTTCTGCAGGCGCTTCTCGATGCTCTCCATGTCGGCCAGCATCAGCTCGGTCTCGATGGTCTCGGCATCGGCGACCGGGTCCACGCGGCCCTCGACATGGGTCACGTCGCCGTCTTCGAAGCAGCGCAGCACGTGGGCGATGGCGTCCACCTCGCGGATGTTGGCCAGGAACTGGTTGCCAAGCCCCTCGCCCTTGCTCGCGCCTTTCACCAGCCCCGCGATGTCCACGAAGGTCATGCGCGCCGGGATGATCTGTTTCGAGCCCGCGATCGCCGCCAGCTTGTCCAGCCGTGCATCGGGTACGGCCACGTCGCCGACGTTCGGCTCGATGGTGCAGAACGGAAAGTTCGCGGCCTGGGCCGCTGCGGTGCGCGTCAGCGCGTTGAAAAGGGTCGACTTGCCCACGTTGGGCAGGCCCACGATCCCCATGCGAAAGCCCATCTGCACTCTCCATTGTCCGAAATCGGGCCGTGTCTATGCGCAAGGGCGCTTTGCCGCAAGCCGTCCCGTGCTAGGCTTCGCGAGCAACCGGCACGGAGGAGCGCGATGCAACCGATTCCCTACCTGTTCTTCAACGGCCAATGCGGCGCGGCCTTCGCGGCCTATGGCGCGCTCTTCGGTACGGCGCCCGAGATCATGCCGTTTTCCGCCATGCCGCCCGACGCGCAGGCCGCCATGCCGGGCGTTCCGGCCGATGCGGTGATGCATGCGGCGGTCAAGGTGGGCGACGGCTGGATCTACGGCTCGGACGATTTCGCCGGGAACAGCCCGGCGATGGCCGGCTGCAACGTCGCCGTCGCCCTGCCGGACGCGGCCGAGACGCGCCGCGTCTGGGACGCGCTGGCCGAGGGTGCCGAGGTGCGGATGCCGCTTGGCCCCGAGTTCTTTGCCCCGCTCTACGGCGCGCTAACCGACCGCTTCGGCGTGCGCTGGATGATCATGCAGGAGGGCGCGGCATGATCCTGCCCTATATCCATTTCCAGGGCCAATGCCGCGCGGCGCTGACCTTCTACGCCGAAGTCCTGGGTGGCACGCCCGAGATGATGTCCTATGCCCAGATGCCGGACGCGCCCGAGGCCTTTGCCAATTCGACCCGCATCCTGCACGGCCAGTTGGCGACCGATGGGCATGGCACGCTCATGGCCTCGGACTTCCCCGAGGGGTTCGAGGGCGATCCGCAAAAGGCAGTGTCGATCACGATCACCACCGAAACGGCCGACGAGGCGCGCCGCCTCTACGATGCCTTCGCCGATGGCGGAGACCCGATCCAGCCCTTCGCGGCGACGTTCTTTTCGCCCGGCTTCGGCATGATCCGCGACCGGTTCGGCACGCACTGGATGGTCATGGCGGGCGGCGCGACCTGAGCGCCGCGGCGGGCGGCTTTCAAGGGGCGCCCGCCGCAATCCCCATTGCCTTCGCCCCGGCTTTCCGCCAAACCCGGTCGCGCAATCCGACCGAGGGAGACCGCCCATGACCCGCATCGACGCCAAGTTCGAAGAGCTGAAGGCCGCCGGCAAGAAGGCCTTTGTCGCCTATGTCATGGCGGGCGATCCGGACGAGGCGACCTCGCTCGAGCTGATCAAGGGTCTGCCGGGCGCGGGCGTGGACATCATCGAGCTGGGCGTGCCCTTCACCGACCCGATGGCCGACGGCCCGACGATCCAGCTGGCCGGGCAGCGCGCGTTGGAAGCGGGGATGACCCTGCAAAAGACGCTGGACATGGCGAAGGCGTTCCGCGAGACCGACGACACCACGCCGATCGTGCTGATGGGCTATTACAACCCGATCTACAGCCGGGGCGTGGACAAGTTCCTGGTGGACGCGAAAGAGGCCGGGATCGACGGGCTGATCGTCGTCGACCTGCCCCCCGAAGAGGACGAGGAGCTGTGCCTGCCCGCCCAGGCGGCCGGTCTGAACTTCATCCGCCTCGCGACGCCCACGACCGATGACAAGCGCCTGCCGAAAGTGCTGACCAACACCAGCGGTTTCGTCTACTACGTGTCGATCACCGGGATCACCGGCGCCGCCGCCGCGCAGGCCACCGACGTGGGGCCGGAAGTGGCGCGGATCAAGGCCAAGACCGACCTGCCGGTCATCGTCGGCTTTGGCATCCGCACGCCCGAGGCCGCCCGCGACATCGCCGCCGTGGCCGATGGCGCCGTGGTCGGCACGGCCATCGTCGGGCAGGTGGCCGAGGGCAAGCCGGTGGCCGAGATCCTAGAGTTCGTCTCGGGCCTTGCCGCGGGCGCGCACAGCGCCTGATCCCCGACGGCGCCGATTGCAACTGCCGCGCGGCTTTGGCAATAAGATGCCAAAGCCAGCGGGGGAGAGCGACAATGGCCGTCATCACCAATATCGAGGACCTGCACCGGCTCTACAGGCGGCGCGTCCCCAAGATGTTCTACGATTATTGCCAGTCGGGCAGTTGGACGGAACAGACCTTCCGCGAGAACACAAGCGATTTCGCGCAGCTGCGCCTGCGCCAGCGGGTGGCGGTGGACATGTCCGGCCGCTCGACCGAAAGCACGATGATCGGGCAGAAGGTGACGATGCCCGTGGCGCTGGCGCCGGTCGGATCTACGGGCATGCAATGCGCGGACGGAGAGATCAAGGCGGCACGCGCGGCCCGGGATTTCGGCGTGCCCTTCACGCTGTCGACCATGTCCATCAACTCGATCGAGGACATCGCCGAAGCGACGAACGCGCCCTTCTGGTTCCAGCTCTACACCATGCGCGACACCGATTTCACCTCGCGGCTGATCGAACGGGCGCGGGCGGCGCAGTGCTCGGCTCTGGTGATCACGCTGGACCTGCAGATCCTCGGGCAGCGGCACAAGGACCTCAAGAACGGGCTCTCCGCCCCGCCGAAGATCTCTGCGCGGCTGATCTACGATCTGGCGACGAAATGGCGCTGGTCCATGGGCATGGCCGGGGCCAAGCGGCGGCATTTCGGCAATATCGTGGGCCATGTGGACTCGGTCTCGGACCTGGCCGATCTCGGCGCCTGGACGGCCGAGCAATTCGACCCGACGCTCGACTGGACCAAGGTTGCCAGGCTGATGGAGCAATGGGGCGGCAAGGTCATCCTCAAGGGCATCCTCGACGTGGAGGATGCGAAGAAGGCGGTCGAGCTGGGGGCCGATGCCATCGTGGTGTCGAACCACGGCGGACGCCAGCAGGACGGGGCGCTCAGCTCGATCCGGGCACTGCCGGCGATCATCGATGCGGTGGGCGACAAGGTCGAGGTGCATCTCGACAGCGGCATCCGCTCGGGCCAGGACGTGCTGAAGGCCCTGGCCATGGGCGCGCGCGGCACGATGATCGGCCGCAGCTTCATCTACGGGCTGGGCGCCATGGGCGAGGACGGTGTGACCAAGGCGCTGGAGCTGATCCAGCGGGAGCTTGACCTGTCGATGGCCTTCTCGGGCAAGCGGCGCGTCACCGACCTGACCCGCGCGGACCTGCTGATCCCCGAGGGGTTCGAGGGGCGCTGGCAGGCCTGACGTCCTGTTTCGGATCGCAAATGCGATCCGACCGGGGGCGCGGCGGCTGCGCCGCCGCGCCGGGGGGCCAGCCCCCGTCCGCGTGCCGCGGACTCCCCCGGAGTTTATCGGCACAATGAAGGGCGGATCGGGCCCGGGCTTTCATCTGCCTCCAAGGATCCGTACCGCGGGCAAACCCGCCGGGGCCGCGCCCATGTCGACAACGGGCAGAGCTGCCCTTTGCTTTCATTATTCCAGAAATACTCTCGCCGAAGGCCACGCGCCGCAGGCGCGTCCGGGGGCGCGTGCCATTGGTGGAGGCGCGGCACAAAGGCACGCGCCCCGGGATGTTTCCGGGAAAGGTGAAAGGGACCTGGGCGCTCAGGTGGCGCCGCGGCGCTTGAGCACCAGGGCCGCGGGGAGGATGAGGGCGATGAGCAGTGCGATCAGGCCGAAAGCCCAGCGCAGCCCGAAGCCCTCGGCCACGTAGCCCATGAAGGACGGGCCGGCGAAGAAGCCGAGAAAGCCGATCATCCAGGCGCGCGACAGTGCGACGGCGCGTTGGTTCGGCGACACCAGCAGGCCCAGCAGCGAGTTGGCCGAGGGCACGATCACCGCCATGCCGGTGCCCATCACCGCGACCGAGATCACGGCCATGCTCACGCTGCCCGCCAGCGCCAGGCCCAGCGCCCCGGTCGCGCCCAGTGCGGCCGAGGCGAGGATCAGCGCGGCCGGCCCGAAGCGGCGCGCCGCCCCCTGCCCCATCAGCCGCACGATCCCCATGCTGAGGCCCAGCATGGTCGGGCCGAAGGCGCCGATCCCGTCCAGCCCGCCCAGGGTGCGCTCGATATGCAGGGCCGACCAGGCCTCGGCCGCGTTCTCGCCCATGAAGGACGCCAGCAGGATCCAGCCCGCGAGGATCACGACGAGCCAGGGCATCGCCGTTACGGGGCCATCCGACGCACCCTCCGGCACCGCCACCCGCCGCCGTTCGGTCATCAGCAGCGCCATCGCCAGCACAACCAGCCCCGCCACCGCCAGGATCGGTACAGGCCCCAACCCTGCCTTGCGTGCGAGCCCCGTGCAGAAGGCCGCACCGCCGAAGGCAAAGGAGAACATGGCGTGGTTGACGTTCATCAGGCTCATCCCGTGCCGCGTCTCGAGCGCGGAGACGCGCAGGTTGGCGGCAATGTCCAGCATGGCGACGCTCAGCCCCGCCGTCAGCATCGCAACGGCAAAGCCGGCAAAGCCGCCGGCCCCCGACAGCAACGCCAGCGGCACCAGCAGCGCCAGCGCCGTCACCGGCAGCATCCAGCGCCCGAGCGCCGCGTCGAGCCGGGGCGCGAGGTACATCGAGACCATCCCGCCCAGCGCCGAGCCCAGCAGCGCCAGGCCGAGGTCGCGGTCGTCGAGCCCCGAGATCGCCTTGAGGTCCGGCACGCAGGCACCAAAGGTGCCCCAGAACAGCCCGACGGTGGCCAGCCCTGCCATCGGCGTGCGGCTCACCGCGATTTCCCGTCTCAGCGACATGTCCGCCCCCTCTTGCCCGCGCGCCTTGCTAGCGCTAACCCGCCGCCGCGCCAAGCCGCAAAACCGCGACCCCGGAACCGGGGGGACGAATCGGCTTTCCAAGCGGGGGGAATTGGCCTATAGGCGCGGCTTCATGCGGGGTTACAGCCTTGGAGGAACCCCGCCCCAACCAATGGAGAACAAAATGGCTGGAGAAATTCCTGATCTTCACGCCGAGGTACGGACGGGGACGGGCAAGGGCGCCGCTCGTCAGGCACGCCGCGATGGCAACGTACCCGGTATCGTCTTCGGTGGCGACAACGACCCGCTGTCGATCCAGATCCCCTTCAACGTGCTGCTCAAGCGCCTGAAGGCCGGTCGCTTCAAGTCGACCCTGTTCAACCTGAAGGTCGATGGCCACGAGGACGTCCGCGTCATCTGCCGCGACGTGCAGCGCGACGTGGTCAAGGACCTGCCGACGCATTTCGACCTGATGCGCCTGCGCCGCACCAGCCGGATCAACCTCTTCATCCACGTCGATTTCATCAACGAGGACGCGGCCCCCGGCCTGAAGAAGGGCGGCGTGCTGACCGTCGTGCGCGCCGAGGTCGAGCTGAACGTGCTCGCCGGCGACATTCCGGACCACATCACCGTGGACCTGACCGGCAAGGACATCGGCGACGTCATCCACATCTCGGACGTCGTACTGCCGGAAGGCGCCAAGCCGACCGTCGAGCGTGACTTCGTGATCGCCAACATCTCGGCCCCGTCGGGCCTGCGCTCTTCGGGCGATGCCGACGCGGCCGAAGACGAAGAGGCCGCAGAGGAGTAATCCTCTCGCGCCGCTTCAACGGCTTTGAAACCCCTCGCCCCCCGGGCGGGGGGTTTTTCTTTGTGCCGTCCTGACCGGGCCGGCCTCTGGCCCTGCCCCGCCGGCGCCGGTATAAGGCGCGCAAGGCAACAAGGGGGACCCGCGCCCATGCAGATCTTCGTCGGCCTCGGCAACCCGGGCGCCAAATACGCCCGCAACCGGCACAACATCGGCTTCATGGCGCTGGACCGCATCGCCGAGGATCACGGCTTTGCCCCCTTTCGCGGCAAGTTCCAGGGGTCCGTCAGCGAAGGGCGGCTGGGCACCGAGAAGGTCGTGCTGCTCAAGCCCGAGACCTTCATGAACCTCTCGGGCCAGTCGGTGGGCGAGGCGATGCGCTTCTACAAGCTGACCCCGGCGGACATCACCGTCTTCCATGACGAGCTCGACCTTGCCCCCGGCAAGTGCCGCATCAAGCAGGGCGGCGGGCATGCGGGGCACAACGGGCTGCGCTCGATCCACCAGCACATCGGCGCGGATTATGCCCGCGTGCGGCTGGGCATCGGCCATCCGGGCCGCAAGGACGCGGTGGCGGGCTACGTGCTGCACGATTTCGCCAAGGCCGAGGAAGACTGGCTCGATGACCTGATGCGCGGCATCTCGGACGGCGCGCCTGCGTTGGCGGCGGGCGACACGGGCAAGTTCATGAACGCGGTGGCGCTGCGGGTGAACCCGCCGCGCAGTTCGGACAAGCCCGCGCCCAAACCCGCGCCCGCACCCGACCCGGAACCCGAGGCGCCCGACACCCGTTCGGTGCTGCAGAAACTCGCGGACCGCTTCAAGTGAGCCGGATGGCCCAGGCGCTGCAGGCGCAGGCAGAGGCCTGCGCCAGTCTCGGCTCGCCCTTCATGGGGCGCCTGCTGACCGGCCTCGCGGACCATTGGTCCGACGACCTGCCGCTGGCCGCCCGGTTCGAGGCCTGGCCGGGCGAGATCGGCGCCTCCGGCCACTCCCTGCCGCTGCGGCTGGCGGGCGGGCTGCATGCGCTGGTGCTGACCGGCGCCGATCCGGAACTGGCCGCCGTCTACCCGCCGAACACTGCGGATGACGAGCGCCTGACGACCGCCGCGCTTTTGGCCCTGCACCGCCACGCAGCGTTCCTCGACGATTGGGTGGGCTCCCCGCCCCAGACCAACGAGATCCGCCGTTGCGCCGCCCTGCTGCCCGCTGCCAGCTGGCTCTCGGCCCGCTTCGGCCTGCCGCTGCGGCTGAGCGAGATGGGGGCAAGCGGCGGGCTGAACCTGATGTTCGACCGCTACGCCATGACCACCGGGCAAACGACGCTCGGCGCCGCCGACCCCGTGCTAACGCTGACGCCCGACTGGCGCGGGGCCGAGCCGCCCGCTGCCCCGATTACGGTCTCAGAGCGGCGCGGGGTCGACCTCAACCCGCTCGACCCGCATGACCCGGAAAACGCCCTGCGCCTGCAAGCCTACCTCTGGCCCGACCAGCCCGAACGCCTGGCCCGCACCCGCGCCGCCATCGCCGCCCACGACGCCCCGCTCGACCGCGGCGACGCCGCCGCGTGGCTGGACCAGCGCCTGGCCCAGCCCTGGGACGGCGCCTGCCACATGGTCTTTTCGACCATCGCCTTCCAGTACTTCCCCGATGCCACCAAGGCGCGGATCACCGCCGCGATGCAGGCGGCCGGCGCGCAGGCCAGCGACACCGCCCCCCTCGCCTGGGTCGCGATGGAACCCGACGACGTCACCCCCGGCGCCGCGCTCACCCTGCGCCTGTGGCCCGGAGACCACGCGATCCCGCTGGGCCGCGCCGATTTCCACGGCCGCTGGATCGACTGGCAGGCCCCCGCGCCCCGAGGCCCTTTACATGCAATCGGTGATCCCCAAAGATCCCCTTCATCTTGCCTATAAACTCCACGGGGGTGCGGGGGTGTGAAACCCCCGCCTCCGCCCTCACCGCATCCCGACCGGAGGAGGTCACAGACACATGCCCCAAAAGGACCCCGCGGTGAACATCCACGGCGGCGCGCTCGCCCCCTGTTCGACCGATCCGCTGACGGGCTATTTCCGCGACGCCCATTGCAACACCTGTTCCCAGGATACTGGCAGCCACACGGTCTGCGCCGTGATGACCGCCGAATTCCTCGCCTACTCGAAATACGTCGGAAACGACCTCAGCACTCCGCGGCCCGAGTTCGGCTTTGCCGGTCTCAGGCCCGGCGACAGCTGGTGCCTCTGCGCCAGCCGCTTCCTGCAGGCCCATGACGAAGGCTGCGCGCCGCGCGTCCACCTGGCGGCCACCCATGTCCGCGCGCTCGAGATCGTGCCGCTCGACGTGCTCGAGGCCAACGCGGCAGACGGTTGAAACCCGGCCCGGGGCTCTCCCCCGGGCCGGGCCATCTTTCACAGGGGTCAGTCGCGCAGCCGGACCACGTCCGACAGCAGCCCCTCGGTCCCGTTGAGGACCGTCAGGCGTTCGACCTTGCCGGCGACGCTTTCCAGCGCCTCCAGCTCCTTCAGCCGCAGCATGACGGGGTTCTCCGCCATGACCTTGGCCGTGTTGAGCAGCGCGCGGGTCGCGTTGGTCTCTTCGCGGCGCCGGATCACGTTGGCCTCGGCCTCCTTCTCGGCCGCGACCACCCGGTTCAGAAGCTCGCGCATCTCCCCGGGCAGGACCACGTCCTTCAGCGCCACCTCGGTGACCTCGAGGCCCAGCCCGACCATCTCGGCACGAACCTCGGCCGCTACGGCACTGTCCAGGCTGCCCTTTTCCTCGAGCAGCCGGTCCAGCGTCAGCGCCCCCAGCTTGCGCCGGTAGGCGAGTTGCAGCGCGCGGTGCAGCGCCTCGGTCACGTCTTTCACCGCCGTCACCGCCCGCTCGGCGTCGGTCACGCGGTAGACGGCCGAGAGGTTCACCCGCACCGTCACCCGGTCGCGGGTCAGCACCTCTTGCCCGGTCGCCTCGTGCACCCGGACCCGCAGGTCCATGGCTTTCACGGCAACGCTGCGCCCCAGCTTCCAGCTGGCATGGGTCCCGGCGGACAGGCGCCCCACCAGCACGCCATCGACATGCAGCATCCCGACATGCCCCTCGTGCACCTCGTGCAGCGTGTAAGCAGTGCTCAGCCCCACCCGCAGCAGCCGGCGCAGCACGGGCGCCGCGACCATCAGCGTGTCGTCATAGGCCACGCGCTCGACCGTCAGCGCCCCGGCGTCGCGCCAGTAGACGGCCCGCTCATAGGGCCGCACGGCCGAGACGGGCACGCCGTCGCGGCTGACCAGCGCGACCTCGCCCTCGAGGGGCGCGACCTCGACCAGGTGCGCGGCGGCCAGCTCGGGCCGGGTCCGCCACAGCGCGCGCTCATGCGGCGACGCCATCCGGAGCAGATCGATGTTGTGCACCTCGGTGCGCGCGTCCCGCTTCACACGGTGTCGCCCGGCACCCAGAATGGCCGTCACGCGGCCGTCCTCGAGGACGAGCATCCGTTCGGTTTCGGTCAGCGTGACCCGGGTCATCCCGGTCACGCGATCCCACAGGGTTTCCAGCACATGTCCCATCATCTTTCTCCTTTTGGTCGTGCCTATCGTCGTCGCAAAGCGAAGATCCTTTTGTCTGAGAGGGTTGGAGGCATCACGCCCCACAGGTGTTGATCGCCCGGACCGGGCGAGGGAAAGGAAACCGGAGCCGCCCCCTGCCATGCCCCGGCGCGGGAGAGGGGCGAGCGGGCCCGCAGACCTAGGGCGCACGATCGGGCCGCAGCCGTCACGCGGGCCCAAGGCCGGCGCAGCCGTCATCCCCCGCTCCGGCACCAGGCCAGGGCAGCGGCGGACCGTTCCTGTCACCCGCAGGCGACAGGTCCAGGCGCGCCCCTGCAAGGGCATGCCCCGGTCCCGTATGGATCGCGTATCCCGCGAAAGAGGGGAGTCGAACCCCAGGCGCTTGCGCACCTTGCCCTTGGGTCAAATGACGGGAGTCGAACCCGCGACACTTCGATTAACAGTCGAATGCTCTACCAGTGAGCTACATTTGAAACACATCGAAGGAGTCGAACCTTCGGCCCACAGAACCAAAATCTGTTGCTCTTCCACTGAGCTAGATGCGTTGCCCGTCCGTCGCGTCGCGGCCCTGGCATACGGGGTCGGCAGCGCCGCCCGCACCGGGGGAGTGATCACCTCCGCCCGCTAGGGTCCGTCCCGCCTCGGGTCGGTGACGGGGGAGATACTGGCAAGTGGCCGAGTCGCTCAACTGACAAATGCCGTCATCTGGCGGCTCCGTGACCGACGCGCAACAATGTTACCGGTTTGGGTAATTTTATTTCTTCAGACCCCCGTCACCGACCGGGGCCGGCAAAACGCAGACCACCCCGGCGCGCAACTTCCTGTCGCGACAGGATTTCCGGGCCTGCGCCCCGCGAAAGGGCCCGAAAATTCGCGCCATAAACCTCGGTTTATAGCCATTCACCCCCGGTTCAGCGACGGTCGTTTAATCCCCCGGCCCATGGTCCGGGGTGCCCGGACCCGCCTTGTTCCGGTCATCGGCGCCATCCCGCAAGGGCGGGTGCCGGTTCATCCCAACGGGTTCACGAGAAGGAAGACAGACATGACACGCAGCACCATTTTGGCCCTCGCCTTTGCCGCGCTTGGCAGCACCGCCTTCGCCGCCGACGCGATCACCGACAGCGTGGTCAGCCAGTTGCAGGCGCGCGGCTACGACCGGATCGAGGTCGAACGGTCCGGCGCGCAGATCCGGGTCGAGGCCGTCGGCGGCACTCAGAAATACGAGGCGGTGATCGACCGCGAAACCGGCCAGGTCCTGCGCCAGGAAGCGAGCCGCGCGACCCTGGCCGAGCGCAACCGCGAAAGCGGCGTGCACCTGTCGGACGCGGGCACGGTCAGCACCAGCGGCGACGATGACCACGAAGACGATCACGGCACGGGCCACGACCGGTCGGATGACGACCATTCCGGCCGGGGCGATCACGACGGCAGCGACGACGATCACGACGAGGACCATGACGACAGCGACCACGGTGGGCGCGGCGATAGCGACCATGGGGGCCGGGGCGACAGTGACCATGGCGATGATCACGATGACGGGGACGATCACGGTGACGACGACTGATCCCAGGCCCGGCTCGCACAACGCGGGCCGGAACCGCAACGGCCGGGCCCTGCCCCGGCCCGCAGGCCTGCTTCACCGGGCAGGCCGCATACCTGTGGGCGGGTAGGTCCGCCATGCGCAACCTCCTGTTCGCCATCGCGACGGGCCTCGCCCTTGCCAGCCCGGTCCAGGCGGCCGATCCGGTCACCAATGGCGTGGTCGCGCAACTTTCGGACCAGGGCTATCGGCGGATCGTCATCGGCAAGACCTTTCTTGGCCGGATGCGCATTGTCGCCACCAGCGGCAGCGAACGGCGCGAGATCATCCTCGACCCGCGCAGCGGAGAGATCCTGCGCGACCTCACCCAGCGCGAGGACGGCACCCGCGCCGCGCCGCGGTTGGTGCATTCGGGCGGGTCGGGACCGGATCGCGCGAATGGCGCAAGGTCCGAGAGCGGCGGCAGCAGCAGCGACGATGAAGGAGAAGACGACGGCGGCACATCCGGTGGCAGCCAGTCCAGCGCGAGCAGCAGCGACAGAGAGTCGGCTGACGGCGGCTCGGACGACCGGGGCGACGACGGCGGCTCGGACCGGGGCGGGTCGGATCGCGGAGGCGACGACGACGGCGATGAACCGGACGAACCCGACGAGCCGGACCATGGCGACGATCACGGAGGAGATCACGACGATGCCGAAGACGACTGACCCCGGCCCGGCGGGCGTGTGAAACGCAAGGCCTGGATCTACGCGGTGATCCTGGTGCAGGTGACCTGCGCCGGGGTCTTCGTGGCCGACATCGTGATGTCGGTGGCCGGCCTGCGCGCCGCGCCCCTGTCATGGCACATGCGCGAGATGCTGGAACTGGGCGCTGTCGTCGGGCTGGTGCTGGGCGCAGGCCTGGCCGTCTATGCCTTCCTCGCCACGCTGCGCCGCGAGGAAGGGATCGACAGCCGGTTGCGCGTCGCCTCGGGCGCCTTCATGGACCTGCTCGAGGACCATTTCACCGACTGGGGCCTGACGGCGGCGGAACGCGACGTGGCGCTGTTCATGATCAAGGGGCTGAGCATTGCCGAGATCGCCGCGCTGCGCGCGACCTCGCCCGGCACGGTCAAGGCGCAGAACAACGCGATCTACCGCAAGGCCGGGGTCAGCGGGCGGGCGCAACTGCTGAGCCTGTTCATCGACGACCTGATCGCCGATGCCCTGCCGGGGATCGAACTGCCGGCCGTGAACGAAGCCGCCTGACCCCGGACATGCGAACGGCGGCCCCCGCAGGCGCCGCCGTCAGTCCATGCACAGCGTTCAATCGGCGTCGCGGCCGATTTCCGTGTCGGACATGTCGAACCCGAGGTAGCGCGCCACGGTGAATATGTCCTTGTCACCCCGCCCGCACATGTTCATGCAGATGATGTGATCCGCAGGCAGCTCGGGCGCGATCTTCATCACATGGGCCAGCGCGTGGCAGGGTTCGAGCGCGGGGATGATGCCTTCGGTCTCGCAGCAGAGCTGGAACGCCTCGAGCGCCTCGCTGTCGGTGATCGACACGTATTCGGCGCGACCGGTGTCATGCAGCCAGGAATGTTCGGGCCCGATGCCGGGATAGTCGAGACCGGCCGAGATCGAGAACCCTTCGAGGATCTGCCCGTCCTCGTCCTGCAGCAGGTAGGTGCGGTTGCCATGCAGCACGCCCGGACGCCCGCCGGTGAGCGAGGCGCAATGCTCCATCTTCTCGTTCACGCCCTTGCCGCCGGCCTCGACGCCGATGATCCGCACGGACTTGTCGTCGAGGAAGGGAAAGAACAGCCCCATGGCGTTCGACCCGCCGCCAATGGCCGCGATGATCGTGTCGGGCAGACGGCCCTCCATCTCGGCCAGCTGCTCCTTGGCTTCCTTGCCGATGATCGACTGGAAATCGCGGACCATGGCCGGGTACGGGTGCGGGCCGGCGACGGTGCCGATGCAGTAGAACGTGTCGCGCACATTGGTCACCCAGTCGCGCAGCGCGTCGTTCATCGCGTCCTTCAGCGTGCCCCGACCGCTTGTCACCGGGATCACCTCGGCGCCCAGCAGGCGCATGCGGAAGACGTTGGGCGCCTGGCGCCTGACGTCATGCGCGCCCATGTAGACCACGCATTTCAGGCCGAACTTGGCGCAGACGGTCGCGGTCGCCACACCATGCTGGCCGGCGCCGGTTTCCGCGATGATCCGGGTCTTGCCCATGCGGCGGGCCAGGATGATCTGGCCCAGCACGTTGTTGATCTTGTGCGCGCCGGTGTGGTTCAGCTCGTCGCGCTTGAAGTAGATCTTGGCGCCGCCCAGCCGTTCGCTCAGCCGCTCGGCGTGGTACATGGGCGAAGGCCGGCCGACGTAATGCTTCCAGAGATATTCCATCTCTTCCCAGAAGCTGGCGTCGGTCTTGGCCTTCTCGTACTCGGCCTCGAGCTCGAGGATCAGGGGCATCAGCGTTTCCGACACGAAGCGCCCGCCGTAATCGCCGAACCGGCCCTTTTCGTCGGGTCCGGTCATGAAGCTGTTGAAGAGATCGTTGGCCATGGTCACCCTCTCTGGTCGTCCGCATGGGTCTAGAGGTTTTACCGGGGCCGGACAAGGTGCCGGGGCCCGCGCGCACCGGCTTTCCCGGCTAATTGAGCGCGGCGGTGAAGGCGGCGATCAGCGCGGCGTCCTTTTCTCCGGGCGCGCGTTCCACGCCGGACGACACGTCGACCTGCCGCGCGCCGGTCAGGCGCACCGCCTCGGCCACGTTCTCGGGGGTCAGCCCGCCGGCCAGCATCCAGGGCTTGACCCACTCACGCCCGGCGATCAGCCGCCAGTCGAAGGCAAGGCCATTGCCGCCCGGCAGATCAGCCCCCTTGGGGGGCTTGGCGTCCAGCAGGATCTGGTCGGCCACGGCCTCGTAGGTGGCGATCTTGGGCAGGTCTTCCGCATCGGCCACGCCAACCGCCTTCATCACCGGCAGGCCGTAGCGGGCGCGGACCTCGGCCACCCGCTCGGGGCTTTCCGCGCCATGAAGCTGCAGCATGTCGAGCGGCACGGCAGCCGTGATCGCGTCCAGCAGCGCGTCATCCGCGTTCACGGTCAGCGCCACCTTGGCGACGCCCGGCGGCACGTCGATGGCAAGGTCCCGCGCGGCTTCGATACTGATATTGCGCGGGGATTTCGGAAAGAACACAAAGCCGACATAGGCCGCCCCAGCCTCGACGGCCGCGGCGACGTGTTCGGGCGTGGTCAACCCGCAGATCTTGGCTCTGACCGACATGGCTTAATCGAGCAGGGCGAGAACCTCGTCCTTGCCCTGGTGCTTTTCGCCCTTCAGCTTGGTGACCTCGCGCTCGAGCTTGCCGACCTCGCGCCTTTTCTCCCGGGCCTCGGCGCGGTGCTTGTGTTCGCGCAGCCATTCCCAGATGAACCCGACCAACAGGCCAAAGGCCACGCCCGAGAAGATCACGGCAAAAATCGGCACCGTCACCTGGAAATCGATCCCGAGGAAGCGCCCCAACTCTTCGGGCAGAAGGCGCAGGGTCACGGGGCCAAGGTTCGCAAGGCCGACGGTGATCAGGCAAATGGCAACGATGGCCCAGAAGGCATAGCGGATATAACGCATGGTCGGTTCAGGTCACTTTCCGTTGAGACGGTCACGCAGCAGCTTCCCGGTCTTGAAGAAGGGAACATGCTTCTCTTCCACCTCAACCGATTCACCCGTGCGCGGGTTCCGTCCCACTCTGGCATCCCGCTTCTTGACAGAAAAGGCGCCAAAGCCGCGCAGTTCGACGCGGTCGCCGCGCGCCATGGCATCGGTGATCTCGTCGAAGATCGTCCCGACGATACGCTCCACATCCCGTTGATAAAGATGCGGATTCTCATCGGCGATTTTCTGGATCAGCTCCGAACGGATCATAGTCTACGACCTCCCCGAGGGCTTCATTGGCCCGGTCTTGTTCCCTGACAGAACTATAAGAACAAACTTTCCGCGCGGAAACAGGGGGAAATCGCAATCGGGCCGGATTCCGGCCGAGAAAGGCCGAATTCACCCCCCTTCGGCAGGCTGGAAGGGCAAAATGGAGTTAACCAATTGGGAAATCACGCGGGATTGGCCCGCATCGCGAAAGAATGATTCGGCGGCTGGCAGAAGCCCTTGGGGATCAGCAGCTTACCGCCCCGCCCTCAAACGCGAACGGGCCCCGGAGTCTCCTCCGGGGCCCGCGCATATCGTGCAGCCTTGCGGCCGATGGGATCAGTCGTTGCCCTTGAGCGCGGCGCCCAGGATGTCGCCCAGCGACGCACCGGAGTCGGACGAGCCGAACTGTTCCACGGCTTCCTTCTCTTCGGCGATCTCGCGCGCCTTGATCGACAGGCCCAGACGACGGGTCTTGCTGTCGACGTTGGTGACGCGGACGTCGACGTGGTCACCGACCGAGAAACGCTCGGGGCGCTGTTCGGAGCGGTCACGCGACAGGTCGGAGCGGCGGATGAAGGACTTCATGCCCTCGTATTCCACCTCGATGCCGCCATCTTCGATCGCCGTGACGGTCACGGTGATGATCGAGCCACGCTTCACGCCGCCAACCGCATCCGCGAACTTGTCGCCGCCGACACCCTTGATCGAGAGCGAGATCCGCTCCTTGTCGATGTCGGTTTCGAGGACAACGGCCTTGACCATGTCGCCCTTGCGGTAGTCCTGGATGGCTTCTTCGCCGCGCTGGTCCCAGCTGAGGTCCGACAGGTGAACCATGCCGTCGATGTCGCCCGGCAGGCCGACGAACAGACCGAATTCGGTGATGTTCTTGACCTCGCCCTCGACCTCGGTGCCCTCGGGGTGCGATTCGGCGAACAGCTCCCACGGGTTGCGCATGGTCTGCTTGAGACCCAGCGACACCCGGCGCTTCGCGGGATCGATCTCCAGCACCATGACGTCGACTTCCTGCGAGGTCGACACGATCTTGCCGGGGTGCACGTTCTTCTTGGTCCAGGACATTTCCGAGACGTGAACGAGACCCTCGACACCCGGCTCCAGCTCGACGAAGGCGCCGTAATCGGTGATGTTGGTGACGCGGCCTTTGTGGACCGAACCCAGCGGGTACTTGACGCCGACCAGATCCCACGGATCTTCCTGCAGCTGCTTCATGCCGAGGCTGATACGGTGGGTGTCCTTGTTGATCTTGATGACCTGGACCTTGATGGTCTCGCCGATCGACAGGATCTCGGACGGGTGGTTGACGCGGCGCCAGGCCATGTCGGTGACGTGCAGCAGGCCGTCCACACCGCCCAGGTCGACGAAGGCGCCGTACTCGGTGATGTTCTTGACCACGCCGTCGACCGTCTGACCTTCGGTCAGGTTGGCGATAACCTCAGCGCGCTGCTCGGCACGCGATTCTTCCAGGATGGCGCGGCGCGACACGACGATGTTGCCACGGCGACGGTCCATTTTCAGGATCTGGAAGGGCTGCTTGAGACCCATCAGCGGGCCGGCGTCACGCACGGGGCGCACATCGACCTGGGAGCCGGGCAGGAAGGCCACGGCGCCGCCGAGATCGACGGTGAAGCCACCCTTGACGCGGCCAAAGATCGCGCCTTCGACGCGGGCGTCGTCGGCATAGGCTTTTTCCAGGCGGTCCCAGGCTTCTTCGCGGCGGGCCATCTCGCGCGAGATGACGGCTTCGCCACGGGCGTTTTCAGCCGCGCGGAGGAAGACCTCGACTTCGTCGCCGACGCTGATGTCGGCTTCTTCGCCGGGATTTGCGAATTCTTTCAGATCGACGCGGCCTTCCATCTTGTAGCCGACGTCGATGATGGCCTGGCCTGCCTGGATGGCGATGACCTTGCCCTTGACGACACTGCCTTCATCGGGCGTGTCCATCTCGAAGCTTTCGTTAAGGAGTGCTTCAAACTCTTCCATCGTGTTTGCCATATGGCGTATCAAGTCCTTTTCAGAGCGTTTTTTCCGGCCGTGCGGTTGGGTCCGCCGGTCTTGGGGGTTTCATTGGTCAGACGGGGACAGGCGCGACATTCAAAACAAAGAGGGCCGGTGTTCCCGACCCTGCCCGCTTGATGTCCCGCGATGTTTCCCGCCTTGTCGACGCGCGCGGTATAGCCAGCATGGGCCGCTATCGCAAGGGGGAATGACCCGGACCGGCCCGGGCGGCGGCGCCCTGCCGTCAGGGGGCGCCACGATGAGGGCTCAGCAATACCGTTCCGGCCCGACCCATTGCACGTCGCTGTAACGGTCGCCGTGACACCAGCCCACGGGCAGGATGTCTTCGATCCGCGTCAGGTCGTCGGGCGTGAGGTCGATCTCCCCGCCCCGCGCCACGTCGCGGAAGTGGGCGGTAAAGCGCGTGCCGGGGATCGCGATCACATGGTCGCCCTGAGCAAGGATCCAGGCGATGGCGAGCGCGGCCGTGGGCTCGCCCATCTCGGCGGCCAGTGCGCGGAACTTCTCGGTCGCGGCGAGGTTCGCGGCCAGGTTCGGCGCCTGGAACCGCGGGGTCGAGGCGAGGAAGGGCAGCTCGGCCACCTTGGCCGCATCGGGCGGCGTGTCGGTCAACAGGCCCCGGCCGACGGGGCTGAAGGCAACCAGCATCGTGCCCAGCTCGGCGCAGGTCTGGATCAGCCCCAGTTCCACCGCGCGGCTTTGCAGCGAATATTCCGATTGCACCGCGTCCACGTGGGCGACGGCAGCGGCCCGGCGCAGCGAGCTGGGCGCGATCTCGGAAAAGCCGATGGCGGCCGTCTTGCCCTTCTGCCGCAGCGCATCGAGCGTGCCGCAGACCTCCTCGATCGGGATGTTCGGGTCGCGGCGGTGACAATAGTAGAGGTCCACCTGTTCGACCCCGAGGCGCTTCAGGGACTTGTCCAGCTCGGCCTCGAAATGCTCGGGCCTGTTGTCGAAACAGCGGTTGCCGTCGGCATCCTTGGAAATCCCGGCCTTGGTCGCGATGTGGAACGCGTCCCGCGCGCCGGGGTTGGCGGCAAGGTAATTGCCGATCCGCGTCTCGGACCCGCCAAGGCCATAGGCGTTCGACGTGTCGATATGCGTCACGCCCAGTGCGCGCGCGGCATCCAGGATCTCGACGCTCTGCGCGTCCGTGGCGGGACCGTAGAAATTGGTGAACGACATGGCGCCGTAGCCCACGGCCGAGATTTCCGGGCCATGGGCCCCCAGTTTGCGCATCTTCATATGGGTCAGTCCTTTCGCTGATCGACGGCGCGGATCGCTGCGGCGATGGCGGCGTCGATGTCCAATTCGGATGTGTCGATGATCGTTGCGTCCTCGGCCGGCTTCAGCGGCGCCTCGGCCCGGGTGCTGTCCCGCTCGTCCCGGGCGCGCACGTCGGCCAGCACCTCGGATTCGGCGATGTCGTGGCCGGTGCCGGTCAGCTCCAGCCAGCGGCGATGGGCGCGGACCTCGGCGCTGGCGGTGACGAACAGCTTGGCCTCGGCCTCGGGGCAGATCACGGTGCCGATGTCGCGCCCGTCCAGCACCGCCCCGCCCTGCCGCCGGGCAAAGGCCCGCTGGAAGTCGAGAAGCGCCTGACGCACCTCGCCGATCACGGCGACCTTGCTGGCGGCCTCGGCCACGGCGGGGGTGCGCAGGCCCTCCGCCTCGAGGTCTTCGGCCCGCAGCGCGCGGGCGGCCTCTACCGCATCCACGCCCTCCAGCAGCCTGGCGCCGACGGCGCGGTAGAGCAGCCCGGTGTCGAGATGGGCAAAGCCGAAATGCGCCGCAACCGCGCGGCTGATCGTGCCCTTGCCCGCCGCCGCGGGGCCGTCGATTGCGATGGTGAACGCCATGAGGCCTCCGGGTTTTGCCCCTTGCGTAAGGCAAGGCGCCCGGGGCCTCAAGCCCGCCGGCGCCGCCAAAACGCGGCGAGCCCGCCGATCAGCAGCGCGGTAAGGCCGATGGTATCCCCGATGGACTTGACGACGGTCCAGGTGCTGGCCCGCGCCACCTGGTCTGCGGTCAGCGCGTCGAGCGGCGTGGCGAGCATCCCGGCGACCAGGTGGTTTTCGGTGTAATCCCCGACGGCCCCGACCAGCACGGCAAGACACAGCGGCAGGGCGACGCGCGGCCGGTAAAGCCCCCAGAGGCCCAGCCAGAGCGACAGCGCCAGCAGGCCGGGGTAGAACAGGTCCATGATGCGCTGCGGACCGGTGTAGAGCGCCCGACCCGTGTCGTTCAGCGCGCCAAGGAACTCCCGCGCCGCGTCGATATGATAGCCCGTGGGCCGCATGTCGAACGCCGGCAGCCCGCCCGCCTCGGCCTCGATCGTCGGCAGGGTCCAGGTCGTCATGGTGACATAAATCACCATCGAGGCAGCGAAGACCGCCCAGAAGGCCCACCAATATGCCGCAGGCCGGCGCATCAGACCCCCTCGATCACCGCGCCAAGGCGCGTCATCAGCGGCTCGAAGATCGGGAAGGAGGTGGCGATCGGCCCCGCGTCATCCACGGTCATCGGCTTTTCGGTCGCGAAGCCCATCACGAGGAAGGACATGGCGATGCGGTGGTCGAGATGTGTCTCGACCACCGCCCCGCCCGGCACGTCGCCGAAGCCGCGGCCATGGACCGTCCACCAATCCTCGCCCTCGTCCACCGTGATGCCCGCGGCGCGCAGCCCCTTGGCCATGGCGTCGATCCGGTCGGATTCCTTGACCCGCAGCTCCTTGACGCCCGGCATATGGGTCTTACCCTTGGCGAAGCAGGCGACGACCGACAACACCGGGTATTCGTCGATCATCGAGGCGGCGCGCTCTGCCGGCACCTCGATGCCCTGCATGTCGGGCGAAAAGCGCGCGCGCAGGTCGGCGACGGGCTCGCCGCCCTCGTGGCGCAGGTTCTCGTAAGTCAGGTCCGCGCCCATCTCGCGCAGGGTCGAGAAGAGCCCGGCGCGCGTGGGGTTGAGCCCGATGTTCGGCACCAGCACGTCCGACCCTTCCGTCAGCAGCGCGGCGCAGACCGGGAAGGCGGCCGACGACGGATCGCGTGGCACCGCGATGACCTGCGGGCTCAGCTCGGGCTGGCCGGTCAGGGTGATGACGCGGCCCTCGGGCGTGTCCTCGGTCATGATCTCGGCGCCGAAGCCGGCCAGCATCCGCTCGGTATGATCGCGCGTGGCCTCCTTCTCGATCACCACGGTCTGGCCGGGGGCATTGAGGCCCGCCAGCAGCACGGCGGATTTCACCTGGGCCGAGGGCACGGGCACCCGGTAGCGCACCGGCACCGGCTCGCGCGCGCCGACGATGGTCATGGGCAGGCGGCCCCCGGCGCGGCCGTAGGCTTGCGCGCCGAAGAGCGCCAGAGGGTCCGTCACCCGCGCCATGGGCCGCTTGTTGAGGCTGGCGTCCCCGGTGAAGGTCACCGTGATCGGCGTGGTCGCCATCGACCCCATGATCAGGCGCACGCCGGTGCCCGAATTGCCGCAATCGACCACCTGCGCCGGTTCGGCAAAGCCGCCGACACCCACGCCGTAGACCACCCATTCCCCGTTGCCGAGGTCCGCCACGTCGGCGCCGAAGGCCCGCATCGCTTTGGCGGTGTCCAGCACGTCCTCGCCCTCGAGCAGGCCGGAGATCCGCGTCTCGCCCACGCTCATCGCGCCGAGGATCAGCGAGCGGTGCGAAATCGACTTGTCCCCGGGCACCTGCGCCTCGCCTTTCAGCGGGCCGGACTTGCGGGACAACATGGGGGTGGGTGTGCCATGGCCGGACATGGGCGGTCTCCTCGGAATGCCTCGGGCGCGGTGATAGCGGTAAAGGCGGGGGCCGGCAACGGGGCGTCTGGATCGATGCGCGACCGGGGGCCAGCTCCCCGACGGCGCATCCCTGGGAGCCCCATCCGACCGCAGCACCGCTAGGGGGCAGCCCCCCAGACCCCCCGGAGTTTACAGGCACAATGAAAAGCGGATCGGAGCCCCTGCTTTCACTTTTCCCCAAATACTCCCGCCGGAGGCGTCCGCCCTATCGGTCAGCCCTGCCGCCGGAAGGTAAGGTAATGCGGGGTGCGGCCCTCGCGCAAGGCCTTCTGCTCGTACCGGGTCGGGATCCAGTCGTCCCAGGGTTCGCGCCAGTCGGCGGGGCGCTCGGCCAGCCAGTCGAAGCCCTGCCGGGGCACCTGCTCCAGCGTCTGGCGGACGTAGTCGGGAATGTCCGTCGCCACGCGGAAGATCGCGCCGGGCTTGAGCTTGGCGGCCAGCGGCGCGAGGTGGTCGGGCGTGACGAAGCGGCGGCGGTGGTGGCGTTTCTTGGGCCAGGGATCCGGGTAGAGCAGGAAGGCGCGGTCGAGGCTGGCATCGGGCAGCACGTCGAAGAGATGGCGCGCATCGCCGGGATGGACGCGCAGGTTGTCGACCCCCGCCTCGCGGATCTTGCCCAGCAGCATGGCGACTCCGTTGATGAAGGGCTCGGCTCCGATGATCCCGACGCCCGGGTTCTGCTGCGCCTGGTGCACCAGGTGCTCGCCGCCGCCAAAGCCGATTTCCAGCCAGACCGGGCGGTCGCCGAAGACGGCCGCGAGGTCGAGCGGTTTGCGGTCCGGGTTCTCTTCCCAGCTGACCGCGCCGGGCGACAGCGCGTCGAGATCCTCGCGCAGGTAGGTTTCCTGGCTGGGGCGCAGGGTCTTGCCCTTGAACCGGCCATAGAAATTGCGCCAGGGCGCGCCGGAGGGGTGCTTGTCGGAAGGCGTGTCGCTCATGTCGCGGCATTTAGCGACAGGCGCGGGAAAGGGCAATCTCAGGCGACGCGCGCGGGGGACGGATCACCGCGAATATGCGCGCATGCGAACGATGGCTATGTGATAATAGCCAATGGTTCAATTTTGCGACTGCGTTATCTGAGGGGTCAGCGAAAAATCAAGCCGGTTCTCGTGACCGGCCGCACCAGATAGGAGACTCACATGACCAATTCACCCGCCCTCGCCTATGCCGCCCCGCTGGGCCGCATCCTGCTGTCGCTCATCTTCATCATCGCCGGCCTGCAGAAAATCCCCGGCTATGCTGGCACCCAGCAATACATGGATGCCATGGGCGTCCCCGGCGCGCTGCTGCCGCTGGTGATCGTCCTGGAACTGGTCGGCGGCATCGCGCTGCTGATCGGCTGGCAGGCCCGCATCACCGCCTGCCTGCTGGCCGGGTTCAGCCTGGCGTCGGGCGCCCTGTTCCACCTGCTGCCGGGCCTCGGCATGGACGGCATGGCCAGCCAGGCCGAGATCACAAGCTTCATGAAGAACGTGTCGATCGCCGGCGGCATGCTGATGATCGTAGCGCTTGGCGCCGGGCCGGCCTCGGTCGACCGCAAGGGCGTGGCCGTTCCGGCCGAGTGATGCCTGGATCCGGACGACAGGGAAAGGAGCGCTTCGGCGCTCCTTTTTTCATGCGCGAAACATGACCTCGGAGCGCAGTGGGAACGGGAAGTCGGGGGAAGCGCCTGGCAGCCCGTAGGGGAATCGAACCCCTCTTTCCAGGTTGAAAACCTGGCGTCCTAACCGATAGACGAACGGGCCGCTTGGCGTGAGGCGGCTTTTAGGAAATCACCCGCGCCGGTGCAAGCGGAAACTTGGCCCCGCCCCCGTGTTTTTTCACCGGCCGCACCACCGGGTTCAGCCCTGCGCGGGCGCCGCATCCTCGAGGCGCAACTGCACCGATTGCCGCCCGCCCCAGTGGTTGATCTCGAGCCGCCCGGCAACGTGGAATCGCTGGCCGTTGTGCGCCGCAAGGCGCGGCCCAATTGGCCCGTCCATCGCACCGAAGCAGATCGAATCGACCGACGCGCCGAGACCGTCCTTGAAGGTGACCTTGAGATGCCCCGTGCCGACTTCGCGGCAATAGCCGACAGCCAGATCCGGGAAGGCAAAGCGCGGGGCCGAGGCGCCGGCGCCGAAGGGACCGGCCTGTTCGACCTGGTTGATGAGTTCCGGCGTGGCGGCCCGCGGCATCAGCGTCGCGTCGACCTTCAGGTCCTGCGGCCCCAGCCGGTCGGCGCCCTGTTTCGCCAGTAGCTCGGACAGGCGCGCCATGGCTTCGTCCAACTTGCCGCGCGCCACGGTCAGGCCGGCCGCCATGCGGTGGCCGCCGCCCTTGATCAGCAACCCCTCGGCCGCGACCTTGTGCACGCTGGCGCCAAGGTCGATGCCCGACACCGACCGGCCCGAGCCCTTGCCCTCGTCCCCGTCGAGGCCGATCACCACGGCCGGGCGGCCCGTCGCCTCCTTGATGCGGCTGGCGACGATGCCGACGACGCCCGGGTGCCAGCCCTCGCCCGCGGCCCAGACCAGCGGGCCGTCCAGGCCCCGCTCCTCGGCCTGGGCCAGGGCGGCGGTGCGGACCTGCGCCTCGATCTCGCGCCGCTCGGTGTTCAACTCGTCCAGCCGGTCAGCCATGGCGCGGGCCTCGACCGGGTCGGCGGTGGCCAGCAGCCGCGCGCCGAGGTCGGCCTTGCCGATGCGCCCGCCCGCGTTGACGCGCGGGCCCATGAGAAAGCCAAGGTGGTAGGTGCTGGGCGTCGAATCCATCCGCGCCACGTCGGCGAGAGCCACGAGGCCGGGCCGGTCGCGCCCGGCCATGACGCGCAGGCCCTGCCGGACCAGGGCCCGGTTGACGCCGATCAGCGGCGCCACGTCGGCCACGGTCGCCAGCGCCACGAGGTCTAGAAGGCCCATCAGGTCCGGCCCCCGTTGCCCCGCCGCGCGCATCTGCCGGCCGCATTCCACCAGCGCAAGAAAGACGACGCCCGCCGCGCAGAGATGGCCGAGATCGCCGCTTTCGTCCTGCCTGTTCGGGTTCACCACGGCCAGCGCCTCGGGCAGCGTCTCGCCCCCGAGGTGGTGGTCGAGGATGACCACATCCGCCCCCTGCGCCGCCGCGACCGGGCCATGGCTGAGCGTGCCGCAATCGACGCAGACGATCAGGTCATGGTCCTTGGCGAGGGCGGCCATGGCGGGTTCGTTGGGCCCGTAGCCTTCGTCGATGCGGTCGGGCACGTACAGCGTCGCCTGCCGGCCCAGCGCCCGCAGCCACCAGATCAGCAGCGCGGCCGAAGACCCGCCGTCCACGTCGTAATCGGCAAAGATCGCGATGCGCTCGCGCCGCTCAACGGCGGACAGCAGGCGGGCGGCGGCCTTGGCCATGTCCTTCAGCTCGTGCGGATCGGGCAGGAGGTCGGCCAGCCTGGGCTCGAGGAACCGCCGCGCGTCCCCCGGCGCCACGCCGCGCCGCACCAGCACCGCGCAGAGCGAGCGCGGCAGGCCGGTCGCCTGCTCCATCGCCTCGGCCTGGCGCTCTGCCTCGACCGAGGGCCCCACCCAGCGCCGCCCGGTCAGCGACGATTCGACACCCAGATATCCCATGGCCCTGGGGTTTGCCGGATGCGGGGCGCGGGCACAATGGCGCAGATGGCCCGCGGCAGGGCGCCAGCGACCTGCGGGGCGGGTCGCCGGGACGATGACCCGGGAGGAACAGGGCCGATTGCAAGCGCGACCTTCGGCGTCGGGACCATGGCGACGCCCGATTGGACCGGATCGCTTGATCCGTGTGGCGCAACCGGCGCTCGGCTTCGGCCACCGCCATCCGGCTTCTGCCTTGTTGCCATGCTGACCGCGCAGTTCAGGCGATGCGGCAGCGGGCCGGATCCCCTTTTGATCACCCCCGGTCGCGCAGCCGTTCCGACAGGGATTGCAGGTTGTTCAGCGATTGCAGGTGGATGAAGATCATCTCGAGCTCATCCGCCTGCAACAGCTGTTGCACCGTCTCGGCCCCGAGCGCCTTGAGCCGGTCCCGGTTCACCGCGGAAAAGCCGTTCAGGCGCCGCGTCTCGCCCGCCGGGGTCGTGTAGCTGGCCTGCATCGGCTCGAGCAGCCCAAGCTCGGCCAGGCGCTTGCAGAAGGCTCCGGTGCGCAGGAACTGGGCCTGGTAGTCCCGGGCAAAGTCCAGCACGCCTTGCAGGTAGACGGTCCGTTCGCCCCGGCTGTCGAACAGGCGCTCGCCTTCGTTGTCGGTGTTGATCCCGTCATGCTCGGTATCGATGCAGAGCGTGAGCGCCCCCTCCTCCTGGCCCGCGGCAAAGACAAAGGGATAGCGGCGAATAAGGGCCGGAAGGTAGCGCCCGGTCCAGCGGCCATCCTCGGCGACGAACAGGTTCTGCACCTCGGCGAGGCCCAGGATCACCACGGGAAAGGCGGTTGTGCCCGCGCCGGCAAAGACGATGGTGCCCTCGACCGCAGCCGCGCGGAACTCGGCCGCGACCAGCGGCACCGAGTTGACACTTCGGGCAAAGCCGTAGGCGCCCTCGGTCCGGATCGAGACATCGCGATGCGCCGTATTCGACAGCGGCACGGCGTTCTTGTAGAACAGAAGTTGCTGGGTCATCGGGAAATCCTCTGGTGATGTGGCTTGGGTCGAAATGCGCGGTGTGCCGACGCAGTGTCAGCGATCGGTGCGCCCGGTTTCAAGGGGATTTCGCGCGGACGCGGCCCGCGACATGCGTGTTGCCCGACGCGCTAGTCCAGCTTGCGCCCGGCTGAGCCGGCCATACGATGGTTCCCGCGGAACAAGCGAGACTCCCATTCTTGCCACGAAACTTTCCGGCGGGTGGCGACGCCTGCCCTGGCCGCGTGTTTGCCTGCTCGGCCTCGCCCCGGCAGCCACCTGCGCCCTTGCGGGCGAGGCCGACCAGCCGGTGGTGCGGGCCGACGCTCTCGACCGGCAAGCCGCCGCCCTTCTGGCCGAACAGGTCGTTCAAGTGACACTCTGGTCCCCCGTCCTGCCCCGCGCCATCAAATATTTCTCAAGGGATTGAGCTTGGCCACTGGGGTCCGAGAGGCGCGATCGCCCCTTTGCCGGTCTGCGCCTGCACCGGTGCAACGACAGGGAGCGGCCTGATTTTCCGGAAGACCCCGGTCAGATGGTGCGGTCGAGAAGACTCGAACTTCCACGGGAGTTACCCCACAGCGACCTCAACGCTGCGCGTCTACCAATTCCGCCACGACCGCACTGTCCTGACTTGGTGAGGCCGCTCAATAGCGAAGGATTCGGCGGATGTGAAGCGCAAATTTCACCCTCTCGCAGGTTCTTTCCCGCCGCCTCGAATCGCGTCCCGTGGCTCACTTCTCCGGCATTCCGACCCGGCGCCTCGCCCCGCGCGCCGGGCCCCTCTTGCCAAGTCCGGCCTCGAGGCGCACCATGTCTGGCATGACCAAATCCATCCGCATCGATTTCGTATCGGACGTCGTTTGCCCCTGGTGCATCGTCGCCCATGGCCAGCTGCAGGAGGCCGCGCTTCGCACCGGCATCCCGCTGCAGATCCATTGGCACCCGTTCGAGCTGAACCCCTCAATGCCGCCCTCGGGCCAGGACATGCGCAGCTACCTCGCGACCAAGTACGGCATCACGCCCGAGCAGAGCGCACGCAACCGCGCCCAGCTGATCGAGCTCGGCGCCGAGGTGGGATTTGCCTTCTCCTACCCGCAGGACATGCGGGTGGTGAACACCTTCCACGCGCACCAGCTGATCGACTGGGCACGGATCAAGGGCGACCAGGCCCTGGTCAAGATGGCGCTCTTCCGCGCCTATTTCACCGAGAACCGCGATGTCTCGGACCTGTCGGTCCTGGCCGAGCTGGCCGAGGAATGCGGCCTCGACGGCGCCGAGGCTCAAGAGGTGCTGGCCCGGGGCGAACGCGCCGCCGACGTGCGCGCGATGCAGCAGTTCTGGCTCGCGAAGGGCATCGACTCGGCCCCTTCGCTGGTCTTCCAGCAGAAATACCTGGTGACCGGCGCCCAGGGCATCGAGGGCTATACCGAGCTGCTGACCGAACTGCACGACGAACACGCCTGAAAGAAGCACGACACCGGGCCGCGCCTCGGTTCCGGCCGGCCCAACGCGCCCTGTCTTTTTGCACGACCTCCGGCCTCATCGCGCCCCCAGCCCTTCATTGTTTCTCAAATACCTCGGGGAGCCCGAGGGGCAGCGCCCCTCGGTCCCGCACCGTCCGCCTGCGCCTCGGTCCCCTTGCCTACTCCCCACGACCGCCTTGGTCCCGTCGCACCTCGGGGAGCGAGGGGCTGGCCTCTCGCTCTCGCCCCCTCCACGCGCCCGCCGCGGCCACACTGGCGAACCCCGCTCAACGCGCGCCAACCGGGCGGCGGCGCAGCCGCCGCCCGCCGGTCGGATCGCCCCCGGCGATCCGAAATCCCTTTCCCTCGACCTCGACCGGGATTATCCCGGGGCCATGGTAGAGTGGATCATCACCGACGGGCTGACCGATTACGCCGAGGCCCTGCAGTTTATGGAATCGCGGGCCGGTGCGATCGCCGCCGGCACCGCCGAAGAATGCATCTGGCTGGTCGAGCATCCGCCGCTCTACACCGCCGGCACCTCGGCCAGGCCCGAGGACCTGACCGACCCCGACCGCTTCCCGGTCTATGAGGCACGGCGCGGCGGGCAATATACCTATCACGGGCCAGGCCAGCGCGTGGTCTACGTGATGCTCGACCTCGGCAAGCGCGGCCGCGACCTGCGCCGTTTCGTGCAACAGCTCGAGGACTGGGTGATCGCCACGCTCGGCACCTTCAACCTGCGCGGCGAGATCCGCGAGGGCCGCGTGGGCGTCTGGATCACCCGGCCCGACCGCCCCGCCAATGCCGACGGCTCCCCCGCCGAGGACAAGATCGCCGCCATCGGCATCCGCCTGCGCCGCTGGGTCAGCTTCCACGGCATCTCGATCAACGTCGACCCGGATCTCGAGCATTTCTCGGGCATCGTGCCTTGCGGCATCCGCGACCACGGGGTCACCAGCCTGGTGGACCTCGGGTTGCCGGTGACGATGGATGACCTCGACGTGGCGCTCCGCCAGTGCTTCGACGAGGTCTTCGCGTCGGGCTCAGCCCCGGCCCCTGCGACACATAGTGACATTTGAATATCACGCCAGCCTGCCTAGATACCGGACGTCACATCCGTTCCGGGAGGCCACCATGCCCAGCCGCAAGCACCACCTGACGTTCACCCTGATCCTGACCGGATTCATGACCCTGATCGTGGCCGGCATCTCGGTGCTGCGCGCCAATGGCCTCGGGCCCGATTACATGCCGATCTGGATCTCGTCCTGGCTGTTCAGCTGGGCCATCGCCTTTCCGACCATGGCCATCGCCGCGCCGAAGGTGCGCAAGCTGACCACGCAGTTGGTCGGCGCCTGACCAAGGCCCCTGCCCCATTCACGACGAACGCCGGCCCCGCGAGGGACCGGCGTTCTTTTCCTTCCGGCAGGTCGGGCTCAGGCCGCGGCGCGGGCGCTGGTCTTGCCGATCATCAGGTCGAGGTTCTGCACAGCCGCGCCCGAGGCGCCCTTGCCGAGGTTGTCGAGCACGGCGATCACCACGACGCGCCCCGTGGCCGCGTCTCCGCGGACGTGCAACTGCATCTGGTTGGTGTCGTTCAGCGCCGTCGGCACGATGCGCGAGGCCTGGTCGGCCAGGTCCGCGACCGAGACCTCTCCGCCCGCCGGGTAATGCGCGGCCAGCGCGCCGTGCACGTCCTCTATCGTCGGCGTACCGGGCAGCAGGCCCAGGTGCAGAGGCACCTGCACCGCCATGCCCTGCGCGAAGTTCCCGACCGAAGGCACAAAGATCGGGTGACGCGACAGTTTCGCGTATTCCATGATCTCGGGCAGGTGCTTGTGGGTCTGGCCGGTGGCGTAGATGAAGGCGTCCGGCGCCTCGCCCGCGTCGTATTCGCCGATCAGCGCCTTGCCGCCGCCGGTATAGCCCGAGATCGCGTTGATCGTGACGCCGTGGTCGGCGGGCACCAGCCCGGCCGCCACCAGGGGCGCGAGGATCGCGATGGCCCCGGTCGAATAGCACCCCGGGTTGGCGACGTAGCGCGCGGCGGCGATCCGCTCGGCCTGGCCGGCGGACAGCTCGGGAAAGCCGAAGACCCAGTCCGGGTTCACCCGGTGCGCGGTCGAGGCGTCGATGATCCGGGTGCCCAAGTCCTTCGACAGCGCCACCGCCTCGATCGCGGCGGCATCGGGCAGGCACAGGATCGCCACGTCGGCGGCGCCAAAGGCGTCACGTCGCGCATCGGCATCCTTGCGCAGGTCGGGGTCGATCTGGATCAGCTCCACATCCGCCCGGTCCTGCAGCCGTTCGCGGATCTGAAGCCCGGTGGTGCCGGCCTCTCCGTCGATGAATACCTTTGCTGCCATGGTCGCCTCCAGTCATGAGGGGTGGGTTCGCGCGTGCTATAGCGGATAATCCCGCGGGCGACAAACAAAGACGCAGGTGGCGCGATTCCCTACGCGCGACGGGGCGCGCGACCCTGCAGAGATGCGCCCTGCGACGATTCGCTCGCCCGAACTTGCCGCGGGCGCCCGGCACCCGGCCGGGCCTTTCGCGGGGACCGACGCGCCCGGCACAGGCCTGTTGGGGGGCCGAACCGCCACCCCGCCGCGAAGGACGCCCGGGTCGACCATCGAGTCGCACAGCGGCATGCACGGCAGCGTCCCGGTCAGTCGGCGCAAAGGCCAGCAGCCTGTCGGGCGGCGGCGCCGCGCCCCCGGTGGACACCGATATCGCGGCAAGGCGATCTGGTCCGGCCACACCCTTTCCAGACGGTGAAAGGCGATTCGACAATGCGACATTGTTATAAGTGTACCTTGCGGCGCCGAGTGCTAGGTTACCTCTCACGCAAGGCCCGCGCCCAGCGCAGGCCGCACAGGTACGACCCGGAGAGATCCAGAAAGGGAAAGGTCAACCCCATGAAATTCCTAACCATTCTTCCCGCCGCTATCGTGGCCCTTGCCACCCCCGTGCTGGCCGAAAGCCACATGGGCGCCGGCGACCCCGCAGCAGGCGAAGACGTCTACAAGAAATGCCGCTCGTGCCACGCCGTGGTCTCGCCCGATGGCGAAACCATCCAGAAAGGCGGCAAGACCGGCCCGAATCTCTACGGCATCATCGGCAAGCCGATGGGCGCGGACCCCGATTTCCGCTACTCGGACCTGCTGGAAGCGGCGAACGAACAGGGCCTCGTCTGGGATGCCGCCTCGCTCGCGGCCTACGTGGTCGACCCGACCGCCTACCTGCAGGAAGTGACCGGAGAGAGCGGCCGCTCCAAGATGACGCTCAAGCTCAACAAGGGCGGCGAGGACGTGGCGGCCTACCTCGCGTCGGTCGCCGAGTAACCGCGACATCATGACCGCGCCGAAGACCCCTTTCGGCGCGGTCTTTTTTTGATCTGCGTCAAATCAGAACATTGCCGGGGTCCCGGTAACATTCTAGAACGGCGATCAATGGGGAGGTTCCGCGTCTGCGGCCGCCACCCGTCCGTCAACACCAGCAGGAGGCTTTCATGGCAGACGCAGCCATCCATGGCCACGAACACGAGGACAACCGGGGGTTCTTTACCCGTTGGTTCATGTCCACGAACCACAAGGACATCGGTGTCCTTTACCTGATCACCTCGGCCCTCGTCGGCCTTCTCTCGGTCGCGTTCACCGTCTACATGCGGCTCGAACTGATGAACCCGGGCGTGCAGTTCATGTGCCTCGAAGGCGCGCGGCTGTTCCCCTCGGCGGCCGAATGTACCCCGAACGGGCACCTGTGGAACGTGATGATCACGTATCACGGCGTGCTGATGATGTTCTTCGTGGTGATTCCGGCGCTCTTCGGCGGCTTCGGCAACTACTTCATGCCGCTGCAGATCGGCGCGCCGGACATGTCCTTCCCGCGCATGAACAACCTCAGCTACTGGCTCTACGTGGCCGGCACGCTGCTGGGTGTCGCCTCGCTGTTCGCCCCCGGCGGCAACGACCAGCTCGGATCGGGCGTGGGCTGGGTGCTTTACCCGCCGCTTTCCACCTCCGAAGGCGGCTTCTCCATGGATCTCGCGATCTTCGCGGTGCACGTCTCGGGCGCCTCGTCGATCCTGGGTGCGATCAACATCATCACCACATTCCTGAACATGCGTGCCCCCGGCATGACCCTGTTCAAGGTGCCGCTGTTTGCCTGGTCGATCTTCGTGACCGCCTGGCTGATCCTGCTGGCCCTGCCGGTGCTGGCCGGTGCCATCACCATGCTGCTTACCGACCGGAACTTCGGCACGACCTTCTTCCAGCCGTCCGGCGGTGGTGACCCGATCCTCTACCAGCACATCCTGTGGTTCTTCGGCCACCCCGAGGTCTACATCGTCGTGCTGCCCGGCTTCGGCCTGATCAGCCACGTCATCGCGACCTTCTCGAAGAAGCCCGTCTTCGGCTACCTGCCGATGGTCTGGGCGCTGATCGCCATCGGCGCCATCGGCTTCGTCGTCTGGGCGCACCACATGTACACCGTGGGCATGTCGCTGCAGCAGCAGAGCTACTTCATGCTGGCCACCATGGTCATCGCCGTTCCGACGGGCGTGAAGATCTTCAGCTGGATCGCGACGATGTGGGGCGGCTCGATCGAGTTCAAGACGCCGATGCTCTTTGCCTTCGGCTTCCTGTTCCTCTTCACCATCGGTGGCGTGACCGGGATCGTCCTTTCGCAAGCGGGCATCGACCGGGCCTACCATGACACCTACTACGTCGTGGCGCACTTCCACTACACCATGTCGATGGGCGCGGCCTTCACCATCTTTGCCGGCGTCTACTACTACATCGGCAAGATGTCGGGCCGTCAGTACCCGGAATTCTGGGGCAAGGTGCACTTCTGGCTGTTCTTCGTCGGCGTGAACCTGACGTTCTTCCCGCAGCACTTCCTGGGCCGCCAGGGCATGCCGCGCCGCTACATCGACTACCCGGAGGCCTTTGCCTACTGGAACAAGATCTCGTCGACCGGTGCGCTGCTGTCCTTTGCCTCGTTCCTGCTGTTCTTCGGGATCGTGATCTACACTGTGTTCCGCGGTGCGAAGGTGACCCAGAACAACTACTGGAACGAATACGCGGACACGCTGGAATGGACCCTGCCCAGCCCGCCGCCCGAGCACACGTTCGAAATCCTCCCCAAGCAGGAGGAATGGGACAAGGCGCATTCGCACTGATCCCCTTCGGATAGGACATGAAAGGCCCCGGCATCCCGTCGGGGCCTTTTTCGTTTCCCCGCCTTGTCCTGCGACGGCCCCTCCGGGTCGGCAAGGCGCGCGCCTGTCACGCGACTGCCCCCCCCTGGGACCGGCAGGGGCCGGCAACTGGTCGCATCGCCGCAAAGGTGCCATTGCGCTACATCTCTGCCATGCCCTACGAATGGACGCCCCTCTCTGACCGGCCGGGCCGACGTCTTTTGCTCTGGCCCTACCGCTCCCTGCCCCGCCGCGGCTTTGCCGCGACGATCCTGGGACTGTTCGTGCTGATCACCATCCCGCTTTACGGGGTCATCGGGACCATGTTGCTGTGGGGGCTGCTGCCCTTTGCCATGGCCGCCGTGGGCGCGCTGTGGTGGGGGCTCGAGAGGTCCTACAAGGACGCCGAGATCCTCGAGGAACTGATCCTGACGCCCGAGCTGGCGCAACTGACCCGGACCGAGCCCAGGGGCGACCGCAAGGAATGGGAATGCAACAGCTATTGGACGCAGGTTACGATGCATGCCCATGGCGGACCGGTGCCGCATTACGTGACGCTCAAGGGCTCGGGCCGCGAAGTCGAAATCGGCGCCTTCCTGTCCGAGCCCGAGCGCAAGGCGCTTTACGTCGAGCTGGACGATGCCCTTCGGGACGTGAACCGGCCGGTCGGTTGACCGCCGACGCTTTCGCCCCGTCCCGCTTGGCGCGTGCCGCAGGCACGGGCCGCGCCCGACCCTCCCCCCGGGAGGGCGCATGTGCAACGGCCCGCGTAGAAATGACGTGGTCGCGTTTCGCGAGGGTCCGCATCTTCCAAAGGTCACGACGCGCCCACACAGGGTCGGGCGTGCCCCTTACCACCTGGACCCTACGGCAGCTTGTCCTCATGACGGCGGGTCAGCAGGGCTGCCAGCCGCTCCGGCAGCGTGTCGTCGATGGGCTGGCCCACGTCGCCGAACAGGAACTCGTGCCGCAGGTAGTAGAGAAAATGATCCCGCAGCTCGGGGTCCGGCGTCCAGCCGGAAAGCCCCGACAGCACCTCGGCCAGTTCATCGGCATTGCCGGCAGTCTTGACCAGCCCCGGCACCACGTAGCAGGCCTGCCCCAGCAGCACCGTCGGCTTGCCCAGTGCCAGGCTCTCGATCCCCACGGTCGAGTTGATCGTCAGCACCCCGGCCGCCTCGCGGATCAACTCTCCGGTCGGGCGGCCGTTCTGGAACAGGATGCGCGGATGCTGCCGCACCTTGTCCCAGAGCGCGTTGCGCGTCATCGGGTGTTCCTTGACCACGAACACCTGCTCCGGCAGCCGCTCGACCATCTCGAGCAGGATGTCGTGGAAATGCGCCATCGAGCTCACCCAGGGCGAAAGCCGCGTGATCTGCATGTCGCTGTCCACCTGGAACGGCACGAAGACCGTCCCCTCGGGCAGGGCCACCGCGTCATGGATGTCGTGCTTGGCGTCACGCACGTTCAGCTCGGGCGGGGCGATCTCTCCGTCCGGCTGGAAGCGGCGGTAGAACTCGGCGTCGCGGGGAAGCGAATTCAAGGCGTTGATGCCGCGGTTGTCGATCTGCATCGTACCGCGGAAATAGCCGTTCTCGATCCAGAGGCAGCGGCCCTCGGGGGCCACGTGTTCCAGCACGGAATCGGGCACGTTGGTGCCGTTGTAGACGATGGCGACCGGGTTCTCGGTTGCCTCCCAGGTGTCGCGTATCAGCTCTTCGGCCAGCCGCGCATGATGCGCCTTGCGCCAGAGATAGACGTTGTGCAGCCAGCCGCCTTCGGCAAAGGCCCGTCCCATGCGCGCCATCTTGCGCGCCACGTTCGCCCGCGCCATGTCGTAGCAATGTTCCGGCGGGCGCCGCAGCATCAGCTTGAGATAGGCCAGCCGACCGTCGCGCGCGATCACGTGACGGCGCGCACGCGACATGCGCGCGTCGACCACCCGCAGGTGCCCGGCAAGCGAGGCCTGCAGGCTCTGGAAGCGCGAAGTGCGCAACATGACGTAGGTCGGAATCGACATCGTGCCTTCCCATTGCGGCAACTGTCCCCTGTCCGGGTCGCCCCCCGTCCCGGCTGGGTTGCGTCCTAGGGGCTGCGCTCGCGGGCTGCAAGTCACCTTTTGGCTTTCCCCCGCCGGGGTTGCGGACGTGTCGGGATTTCCTTGAGCAATCCGCCCACGCCCATGGCGGCGATGTCGGCCCCTGTCACCTCGATCCCGCAGGCGACGCGGGCCAGCACCCAGTCGGCGCCGTTCAGCGCGGGCGAGCGCGCGCAGCCCGGCAGGCCGATCACCGGGCGCTGGCCGAGGCAGCCGAGGAAGAGCAGGTTCCCGGGATCGACCGGCATGCCGAAGCGTTCCACGCGGCCGCCCGCCTGCCGCACCGCCTCTGGCGCGACATCGCCGGGGTCCGAGGTGGCCGAGCCGGTGAGGATCAGCGCCATGTCGGTGCTGACGCGTGCCAGCGCCTCGGCCAGCGGAGCGGTGTGGTGGGGAACGCATTCGACATGCGCCAGCGTCAGGCCCAGCGCCTCGATCCGGGCGGCGATCGCGTCTTCACCCTTGCGACCCGGCCCGCCCGGGATCTCGGTGATGATCAGGGTCGCGGTCTGGTAGACCGGCCGTTCCAGCCGGATCGCATCGCGGCCGATCTCGGAGGCGCGGACGACGTCCGCCTCGGGCACGCCGTAGGAGATGATCTTGATCGTCGCCGCCATGCCACGGGGACCCAGCTGCTGGTAATCGGGCACGGTCGCCAGCGTGATCAGCGGGTTGATCGCATTGAGCTGCGCCAGCCGGTCTGCATCCAGCCGCACCACCCCCGGCCCCTGCGCCAGGAGGTTCACCCGGCCGGTAAATGGCGCCTGACGGGTCAGGCCGGCGGCGCCTTCATCCGGGACCAGCGCCTTGGCGATGCGGGCGGCGGCGGTGTCCTCGTGGCAATCGTCCGCATCAAGCCGGGCGACGATCACCTCGTCGATACCGGCCTCGGTCAGCCTGGCGATCTCTTCCGGCCCCAGCCAAAGGCCCTTTTTCAGCTTGCGTCCCTCGATCTTGACCGAATGGGCGAGGATCGCGCCCTCAGCCAAAGTGACCGGGACGGGTCCGAATTTCATGCGCCTTTCCTCAGCACCTGCGTCGCCTCGGCCAGGATCGACACCGCGATCTCGGCCGGGCCCGCCGCCCCGATGTCGAGCCCAACAGGCCCGTGGATCAGTGCGATCTCCTCGGCGGTGAAGCCTCGCTGGGTCAGCCGCTCGACCCGCTTGGCATGGGTCCGGGTGGAGCCCAGCGCACCGATGTAGAAGACGCCGGCCCGCATCCCCGCCTCGAGCGCGGGATCGTCGAGCTTGGGGTCATGGGTCAGCAGCACCAGCGCCGTGCGGCTGTCGAGACCGACCTCCGCCACCGCCTCGTCCGGCCAGTCGTGCATGAGCCGCTCGCCGGGAAAGCGTTCGGGCGAGGCAAAGCTTTCGCGCGGATCGACGATCGTCAGATCGTAGCCGGCGATCCTGGCCATCGGGACCAGCGCCTGGGCGATATGGACGGCGCCGACGATGACCATGCGCAGCGGCGGGTTGTGAATGGCGACGAAGGTCTGGCCGTCCTCTTCGAAGCCCGAGCGGTCCATGCGGAAGCGCTGGACATGCCCCTCGGCGGTCAGGTCGCGCGCGCCGGTTTCGATGTTCACCTGGTAGGCGACGGGCTTGCGGGCGGCGCGCACCTCGACCAGCGCGGCCAGCATGTCTTCGGGCAACACGGCGCCCACGGGTTCCACCAGCACCCGGATCGTGCCGCCGCAGGCCAGCCCCACGGCAAAGGCGTCACCGTCGCTGACGCCGAAGGTCAGGAGGCGCTGTTCGCCCTCGTCCAGCGCCTCGATCGCCTCGACCACCACCGCACCTTCGACGCAGCCGCCCGAGACGGACCCCTCGATCATCCCCTCGCCCGAAACGACCAGCTGGCTGCCCACGCGACGCGGGGCGCTGCCCCAGGTCTCGACCACGGTGCAAAGCACGGCGCCCTTTCCGGCGCGGTGCCAGTCCAGCGCGATTTCGGGTGCTTGTTCGACTTGGCTCATGTTGCGGCCCTCCACTCAAGGCCAATGGATAGCACGTCGCGCGGCCGCGTCCATGGGACCATCGTGTGTTCGGACGCGCGAAGGCCCCCGGACCGCTGGGGTCCGGGGGCCATGCATTCGCGCGAGCTGCGGCTCAGCTGCCCTGCAGCAGCGGCGTGATGCGGCGCACGGCAGCGCGACGGTTGGCCAGTTCGCTGGCCTGGGTTTTGATCAGCAGGTCCGATTCGCCATAGCCCTGCACGACAAGGTTCTCGGGCGGCACGTCGAAATATTCCGTCAGGGCCAGCGCGAGCGATTCCGCGCGGCGGTCCGACAGGGCGAGGTTGTAGCTCGCGCGGCCCACGGCATCGGTATGGCCTTCGATCAGGAAGACCTCGCGCGGGTTGCGGGCGATGGCCTCGCGCATGGCCTGGCCCAGTTGGGTCAACTCTTCGGCCTCTTCCGCCCGGATCACGGCCGAGCCGGTGGCGAAGTTGATGTTGTCGAGCGCGATCACCGGCACCTGCTTGCGCACCAGATCCACCCGGCGGATCTGCGCCAGCGAAAAGCGGCGGTCGGTGGCGGCGGACTGCTGGTCAAGCAACGCGCGCAGCTCGTTCTCGGTCAGGCTGTTGTAGTCCATGCTGGCCTGGCGGGTCTCTTCAAGATCGTCGACCTCGACCGCGCCCGGGATCTGCGTGTCGTCGAACAGCACGACCTCGGTGCCGTCTGGCTGGATCGAGGTGCGGCGCAGCACCGTGCCGTCGGCGGCCCGCACGGTCACGATCCGCGTGCCGTCGGGACGGTTGACCGTCACGCGGCTCGAGCCGTCGCTGAAATCCTCGGTTGCGACCTCGTAGCCCGGCTGGCGCAGCAGGGCGTTGTCGTCCTTGAGCACGTAGTATTGGCCGTCCCGTTCCACCACGACACGGTCGCCGGAGTTCGACACGACCTCGGAGCCGTTGTCGAGGATCGTGCCAACGACCAGCGCGCCAAGGCCCGCCAGAGCGACCTTTTCGAAGTTCGACAGGCCATCGTCGTCGCCCCCGTCGCGCGCCTGCGCTTTGCCGGCGGCGGTGGTCGCGAATTCCTCGCTGGACGAGCGGGCGCTGTCCTCGGTCACGGTTTCGGTCACGACCTCGCCCGTGGCTTCGGCACCGGCTGCCGCGGCGGCGGCGGATTGCAGGCGGTCAACCTCTTGCTGCAGCGCCTCGATCTGGGCCTGGGCGTCCATCTCGGGCAGCTCGGGCTCGGCTTCGGCCTCTGCGGTGGTCTCGGCTTCAGCCTCGACCTCGGTGTCGGTGGCCGTCTCGGATTCGGCCGTCGTCTCGGTTTCGGCTTCGACCGGAGCCTCTGCAGTCGGCTCTGCCTCCATCTCGGTTTCGGCCGTCGTCTCGGTCTCGGCCTCGACCGGCGCCTCGGCGGTCGGCTCTGCCTCCATCTCGGTAGCGGCCTCCGCTTCGGTGGTCACCTCGGCTTCGACCTCTGCCTCGGTCTCCTCAACAGCCTCGGCGGTCTCCTCCACGGCCTCGGAGGTGGTTTCCTCGGCGGTCTCGACCGTCTCTTCGGTCACCTGCTCGGCCGTCTCGGTGGTCTCTTCGACTTGCTCGGCTGCCTCGGCGGTGGTCTCCTCCACCGTCTCTTCGACCGGCGCGGTCTCTGCTTCGGCCGTCGCCTCGGCCTCGACCTCTGCACCCTCGGCAGCAGCTTCCAGCTCGGCCTGCGCCTCGGGGCTCAGGGCCTCGTCCAGCGTGTTGCAGGCGTCGTTGGCGGTGGCCTCGAGGTTGTCCAGCGCGCCCTCAACGGCTTCGCCGACCGCGTCGGTGTTCGTCACTTCAAGACAGGGCTGGTCGGCCGCATCCTGCGCGATGCTGGGCAGCGGCACACTCGTGCCCAGCGCGATGGCCAGGATCGACGTGGATTTGAGCAGGTTGCGGATCATGTGGTGTCCTCCGAATTCGCACCCCGCGGGGCGCGAGGTCATTGGACAGACAACAGGGCTGGGGCCGGAAAGGTTCCTGCCAAGCGCGAGAAGCGCTCAGCGGCGGCCCTCCATCGCGGCCATCAGCCGGGCCTTTTCGCCGGTATCCTCGGGGCGGGAAATCGCGATGGCGAGGTCTTCGAGCGATTGCACGTTGTGGCCGGCGCGGAAGCTGTCCACGTGGGGCAGCATGGCGGCGATCCCGCGCGCCTTGGGGGCGAAACCTTCCCATCGCAGCAAGGGGTTGAGCCAGATCAGGTGTCGGGACGACAGGTGCAGCCGCTCGATCTCTTTCGCCAGCTGGTCGGGGTCATCCCGGTCGAGCCCGTCGGTGATCAGCAGCACCACGGCGCCCTGCCCCATGACCCGCCGCGACCAGTCGCGGTTGAAACTATGCAGGCACTCGCCGATCCGCGTGCCGCCCTCCCAATCCTGCGCCTCGGCGCCCGCGGATTTCAGCGCCGCGTCCACGTCGCGGGTGGCGAGGTGCCGGGTGATGTTGGTCAGCCGCGTGCCGAAGGTGAAGGCATGCACCTTGGCCCATCCCGCCCCCTTGTGGTTGGCCACGGCATGGAGAAAATGCAGCACCATCCGGCTGTATTGCGACATCGACCCGGAAATATCGCAAAGCACCACCAGGTTCGGCCAGCGGTGCCGCGGCGACTTGAGCGCCATGGTCTGCATCTCGCCGCCCTGCCGCATCGCGCTGCGCATGGTGCGCCGCCAGTCGGGGCGCTTGCCGGTAAGGCTGGCCTTGGTGCGGCGCGAGGGGATGGGTTTGACGGGCAGCGTCATGCGGGCCAGCATGCGCTTGGCCTCGGCGATCTCGGAGGTGGACATCTGTTCGAAATCCAGCGTGCGCAGCTTTTCCTCCGACGACATGGTGAGCGAGGCGTCGATCTCGATCTGGGTCTCGTCGCCCGATTGCTCGGGCATCTCGGGGGCGTCCCCTTCGACCCCGTCCAGAAGCGCCTCGGCCGCGCGTTTCTCGGCCGCTTGGGCGATGCGTTCCTCCTGCACGCCGCGCACGGCGGGCAGCATCATGGCCATCATGTGCTCCATGTAGCGCGGATCGCGCCAGTAGAGGCGGAAGACCTGGGCAAAGACGCGGCGATGCTCGGGGCGGTTCACGAAACAGGCGTGGAGCGTCCAGTAAAAATCGGTCTTCGAGGTGAAGCCCGCCGCCTCGACCGCGCGGACGGCGTCGATCACGCGGCCCGGTCCGATGGGCAGGCCGGCCTTGCGCAGCGCCCGGGCGAACCAGGTGATGTTGTGTGTGAGGCGCGGGTTTTCCGGCAGCTCGAGGGGGAGGTATTCAGGCATGGGTTCGCGCGCGTGGCTGGCCGGTGGGGGGGCTGTCTGCCCCCCCACACCCCCCCGAGAGTTTAGGGGCAAGATGAAGGGCGGATCGGTGCATCTGCTCAGGCCGTCTCGAGAGACGCCTGGACCTCGTCGAGGATCCGTTTCGCCTCGGAGCCCTGGATGCGCTGGATGTCGTCCTGGTATTTCAGGATCGCGCCCAGCGTGTCGGCGATGACCTGCGGGCTCAGCTCGATCACGTCGAGGGCCAGCAGGCATTTCGCCCAGTCGATGGTTTCCGCGACGCCGGGTTTCTTGAAGAGGTCTTCCGTGCGCAGGTGCTGGACGAAGGCGACGACTTCGCGGCTGAGCCGGTCCGCCGCCTCGGGGGCGCGGGCGTGCAGGATCTCGATCTCGCGGGCGAAATCGGGGTAGTCGACCCAGTGGTAGAGGCAGCGGCGCTTGAGCGCATCGTGCACTTCGCGCGTGCGGTTCGAGGTCAGGATCACGATGGGCGGCTCGGGCGCCTTGATCGTGCCCAGCTCGGGGATGGTGACCTGGAAATCCGACAGCGCCTCGAGCAGGAAGGCCTCGAAGGGCTCGTCGGTGCGGTCCAACTCGTCGATCAGCAGGACGGGCGCGCCGTTCTCGTCGGGTCGCATGGCCTGCAAGAGCGGGCGCTCGACCAGGAAATCGGGGCCGAAAAGCTCGCGGTTCAGGATGTCGCGGTCGGCATTGCCCTGCGCCTCGGCCGTGCGGATGGCGATCATCTGGGCCGGAAAGTTCCATTCGTAGACTGCCGAAGAGGCATCGAGCCCCTCGTAGCATTGCAGCCGGATCAGGCGCCGGCCCAGCGCGGCGGCGATGGCCTTGGCGATCTCGGTCTTGCCGACGCCGGCCTCGCCCTCGAGGAACAGCGGACGGCCCAGCCGCAGCGACAGGAAGACCACCGTGGCCAGCGCGCGCCCGCAGACGTAGTTCTGCTCGGCCAGCATCTGCTGCACGGCGTCGATGGATGTTGCCTTGGTCATGGTGCCTCCCTTGCCTCGCGTCAGGGTGCATCTTGGCCCCGCGCGGTCAATGCGACCAAAGCGCAATGGCCGGGTCGCATGTTGACGGGATTCCGCCGCTCTGCAATGATTTGATTAAATAAACGATGGTACGGGACAAACCCGTGACCGGAACGGACGGGCAGATCGACACCATGCAAGCGGGGCGAGGGACGCAGCCGAAGGGGCGGACATGCGCGTGACGGCGGTGACCTGCGTCAAGAACGAAGGGCCCTTCCTGCTGGAATGGATCGCCTTTCACCGGCTGATCGGGGTCACCGACTTCCTGTTCTATACCAACGATTGCTCGGACGCGACCGACCGGCTGCTGGATGCGCTGGCGGCGCGCGGCGGGGTGGTGCACCTGCCGAACCCCGCCAAGGGCCGCAATTACCAGATGGAGGCGCTGAAGGATTGCGCCCATCGCGACGTGGTGCGGGACGCCGACTGGGTCTGGATCGCCGACGTCGACGAGTTCCTGGACATCCACGCCGGCGATCACACCATCCCCGCGCTGATCGAGGCCTGCGGCGACCCGCAGGCGATTTCGGTCATGTTCCAGTTCATGGCAAATGCCGGGGTGGAGGCGTTCGAGGACCGGCCCGTCATTGCGCAATTCACCAAGACCCATAACCCCGACATCTGGTGCGGCGAGACGGCGATCGAGGTCAAGACCTTGGTACGGCGGGATTTTCCGCTGCAATATTACGGCGCGCACCGGCCGTTCTTTCCCAAGAAGACGCCGGGGCGCAAGCGGCCGCGCTGGACCGATGCCTCGGGCCGGCCGGTGCCGCACAAGTTCCTGGTGGCCGCCAACAAGCGGCGTATTCGCAAGTTCCCGGCCGAGGGGGCGCGGGATTTCGCGACCCTCAACCACTATGCCCTGCGGTCGATGGACAGCTACCTGGTCAAGACCGACCGAGGCGACGTGAACCGCGAAAACCGCGCCTTCGACGACACCTATTGGCGCGAGCGGAACGACCCGGCCTGGGAGGAGCCGTCGATCCTGCGGATGCTGCCGGGCCTCGAGGCCGCGCTGGCCGAGCTCAAGGCCGACCCCGAGATCGCCGCGCTGCACAACGAGGCCGTGGCGCTTCACCGCGCGCGGATCGCCGCGTTGAACGCCCGGCCGGACTTGGCCGCGATGCGCGAGGCGTTGCGCAAGGCGCCTGCCCTGCCGCCGGATGAGTATGACCTGCTGCGCGACCTGGGGGAGATGCAGTGAGCGATCTGCGCGTCATCAACCTTGGCCTGCCCAAGACCGGCACCACGACGCTGGCCACGGCGCTGCGCCGGGCCGGGCTGAAGACGGCCGAGCACAAGATATTCGCCGCCCAGACCAGCCGCGAGGAAATCCACGGTGCCCTCGTTGCGCAGTTGATGTACCTGGGGCTTTTCAACGAAGGCGACCCGCTGCACTGGATGCCGGAATTCGCCGGCTTCGCCGAGATCAGCGTGGCGCGCAACGACGGCTCGATCTGGCCGCAGATGGACTGGGCGATCATATCCGCAATCGGCGACAGGCACCCCAGCGCGCGGTTCGTCGCGACACGGCGGCCAACGCCCGAGGTCGTCGCCTCGATGAACAACTGGTACGGGCTGGGGTCCAAGCGCCTGCCCAACCTCGACGTGCCCGGCCTGCCGCGCGGCTTCGGCAGCGATGACGCGCACAAGGCGCGTTGGATCGACGGGCATTATGCCTTCCTCGCGCGCGTCTTCGCCGGCGACGACCGCTATCTCGAGCTGGACGTGGCAGCCGAGGACGCGGCCCAGCGCCTCGCCGCCCATATCGGCCGCGACGTGCCCTGGTGGGGCCGCCGGAACGTCAATCACCACGCGGACGAGGCGTGATGCGGATCGTGTTGCACATCGGGCTCGACCAATGGGCCACAACGCGGGTGCAAAAGGTGCTGGACGCCAAGCGCCAGCAGCTTCTGACCCGCGGCGTGCTGTTCGCGCGCAGCCCCGGCGGGTCGAACCACACGCGGCTTTTCATGGCCGTGACGGACCCCGATCACATCGACACCCTGCGCCTCAACCGCGGCTACGCCTCGGCGGCCAAACAGGCGGACCTGCGGGGCGAGGTGGCGATGGCGCTGGCGGCGGAGGTCGAGGCGACGCGGCCGGAGGTGCTGATCCTCTCGGCCTACCAGCTGGGCACGGGGCTTATCACCCGGTCCGAGATCGAGCGCCTGCGGACCCTGCTGCTGCCGCTCTCGGACGACATAAGCCTTGTCGCCCATGTGGACGAACAGGCGCGGATGCTGGTGCGCCACTACGCCGAACAGGTGACCGAGGGGCGCGCCGCCTCGCTGAAATCCGAACTCAGCCTCGCCGGTTCGGCGGATTGGTGGGAGGCGGCGCTGGACGCCCGCCAGCCGGACGACCCGGCCTCGGGCTATTATTCCGAGGTGCAGGCGCCGCCCTTCTGGCTGGACCTCAACGGCTTGCAAACGCGCTGGGAAGAGGTCTTCGGCCCCGGCTCGCTGACCTTCCGGGGCATCGACATCGAACACTTCGCGGGCCGCAGCGTGACCGAAGAGATCACCGATGGCTTCGCGCTTGACGCCCATATCGGCCGGGCCGAGCCGGGCGAGCTGCCCAGCCGCCCCTCGGCCGCGACGCTGACGCGCGGCCGGCAGATGAACGCGCTGATCCTCAAGTTCCTGGCCAAGCGGACGCGGGTCCTGCCTCGGCAGCTGTGGCGCAAGATCGTCACGTCGCTCGCCATCGACGGCGCGCCTTTGCAGGCGGGCACGCTCTCTGCCCTGTCGGAGGGCTTTGCCGAGGACAACGCCGCGCTGATCGAGGCCCATCCCGGCCTCTCGGCCGCCCTGACGCCAGACGCCCCGCTGGAGCCCTGGGTCGAGGCGCCGCCCGAACGCGGCTTTCGCGCCTCGCAATACCTGCTGGCCAACCTCTACCGCATCGACCAGGCGACGCGCGAGGTGGTCGAAGCCGCCCGCGCCCGCCAGCAGGCCAAGACCGAGGCGGGCACGCCCACCGGCCTCACGCCCGATGCCGAACGGCTGATGCCGCCGCTCGCCAAGGAGAAGTTCAAGGGCCTCGTCGGCACGCCCTTTGCCCCGCACAACCGCGTCGGCCGCGTGAACGAGGAGGAACTGGCCGCCCCCTACGCCCCCGCCCCCCCGCGCGATCGGCCCAAGGGCTCCAGCGGCAACGTGATCGTCGGCTGCATGAAGAACGAGGCGCCCTATATCGTCGAATGGGTCGCCTATCACCGCGCCATGGGCTTCGACAACTTCCTGATCTACACCAACGACTGCACCGACGGCACGGACGAGACCCTTGATCGTTTGCAGGACCTTGGCGTGCTGCAACACCGGCTGAACAACGACTGGAAGGGCAATTCCCCGCAGCAACACGCGCTGAACCGATCGCTGAGCGAGCCGGTGATCGTCAATGCCGACTGGATCGCCCATGTGGACGTGGACGAATTCGTCAACGTGCGCTGTGGCAACGGCACGCTCGACGATTTCTTTGACCGTGTGCCCGATGCGACCAACGTGGCGATGACATGGCGGTTGTTCGGGCATAGCGGCGTGACCCGGCTGGACGACCGGTTCGTGATCGAGCAATTCGACCGCTGCGCCCCGAAATTCTGCCCCAAGCCGCACACGGTCTGGGGCTTCAAGACAATGTTCAAGAACATCGGCGCCTATTCCAAGATCTCGTGCCACCGACCGAACAAGCTGGATCCGGCCTTCGAGACCCAGGTGAAATGGGTCAACGGATCGGGCCAGGACATGACGTCCGAGGCGGCCAAGAACGGCTGGCGCAACTCGGTCAAGTCCATCGGCTACGACCTCATCCAGCTGAACCACTACGCGCTACGCTCGGCCGAGTCTTTCCTGATCAAGCGCCAGCGCGGACGCGCGCTGCACGTCGACCGCTCGATCGGGCTGAACTACTGGATCCGCATGGATTGGGGCGATTTTCGCGACATCACCATCCAGCGCAACCTGCCGCGGCTGCGGGCCGAGTACGACCGGCTGATGGCGGATGACGTGCTGTGGGGATGGCATGAAAAGGGCCTCGAATGGCACCGCGCCAAGGCCGCAGAGCTGCACGCCAACCCCGAGTTCGAAGAGCTCTATACCCAGGCGCTCGACATGAAGCTGACCGAGACGGAGCGCGTGGCCTATGCCCTCGCGCTCGACCTCGAAAGCTGAGCGATGGCGCCCTTCGCCCCCCCACAGGTCACCGCGATCCTGACGGTCCGGAACGAAGGCGCCTTCCTGCTCGACTGGCTGGCCCATCACCGGGCGGCGGGCATCGGGCATTTCGTCGTGTTTTCAAATGATTGCCAGGACGGGACGGATGCGCTGCTCGATCGGCTGGCGGCGCTTGGCTGGGTCGAGCATCACCGCAACGATCCGCCTTATGACAAGGGCGGCATCCAGTTCACCGCGCTGAAACGGGCGGCCAAGCTGACATCGGTGCGGCAAGCCGACTGGCTGCTGCCGCTGGACGTGGACGAATTCGTCAACGTCCACACCGGCGACCGGACGGTGCAGGCGCTGATCTCGGCCCTGCCGCAGGCGACCGCGATCACGCTGACCTGGCGGCTGTTCGGCAATGCGGGCATCGAGCATTTCGTAGACGCGCCGGTGCCTGAGCAATTCACCCGGGCCGCGCCGGAAATCCTGTTCTGGCCCTGGCGCGCGGCGATGTTCAAGACGCTCTACCGCAACGACCGCACCTACAAGCTGCCGGGTGTCCATCGCCCCCGCCAGCCGGACAAGGCCCGCATCGACGCGGCGCGCTGGTTCGATTGCGAGGGGCGCGAACTGGGACCGGAGTTCCGCACCAAGCGGCTCTTTTCCAACTTCGGCCAGAAACTCTACGGCTTGGCGCAGCTGAACCACTACCCCCTCGGCGCGATGGAAAGCTACGTGCTGAAATCCGACCGGGGCCGCGCCGTCCATGCCGAGGACAAGCTGGGCCTCGATTATTGGGTCGAGCGGAATTTCTGCACGGTCAAGGACCAATCCATCGCCCCCCTCACCGCCCGTGCTGCGCCGATCCGGGCCGAGCTGGCCGCCGACCCGCAGCTGGCGCCACTGCACGAGCAGGCCGTCCAGTGGCGCCACGACAGGTTCGAAGCCCTCATGCGCGAAGAGCCGAACCGCGCCCTCATGGGCCGCCTGCTGCTGACCCCTCCGACCCGCCCCCTGCCGCCCGAGGCGGCGCGCCGGCTTTTCGCCCATGCCCGGCGCGGCCCCGGCGCCTAGCGGCAAGCTGCCGACTGTCCGGAAATCCGCTACAATTAATCGCAATTTTGCCCCATTGGTCCCCTATACCCGGGTTCCAAAGAAGAATTGGTTGGCCGGAGCCCTATATGATCGGCCGTGAGGACGAGTTGGACATGCAGGATTCGCAAAAGACCGAGGCGTCGCCCCTTGTCGGGCTCTCCAAGACCGACTGGCTGCGGTCCGTGGGCGAGATTGCCGATGCCCAGGGCTACTTGCAACCGCTCGGACCACGCCACAACGCCGTCTTCATCGAGGATGGCGAGACGATGCTGGTCACCTTCGAGACGATCCAGGGCATCCAGGCCCTGTCCGAGGACGCGCAGCCGCTGGGCTGGACGCTGGTCCGACGCCTCGGCTGGTCGCATATCTGCATCCTGTCGGACGGCGACACCTGGTATCGCGACGCGCAGGTCTATGCCTATTTCGACCTGCTGACCGACGAAGGGTTCTTTGACGAATTCGACCAGGTGATCTTTTACGGCGCGGGGCCGGGCGGTTACGCCGCCGCCGCCTATTCCGTCGCAGCCCCGGGCGCGACCGTGATCGCGGTGCAGCCGCAGGCGACGCTGGACCCACGGGTGACCGAATGGGACGACCGGTTCATCGAGATGCGGCGCACCGATTTCACCGACCGCTATGGCTATGCGCCCGACATGCTGGACGCGGCGATGCAAGCCCATGTACTTTATGACCCGCGCGAGGATCTCGACGCGATGCATGCGGCGCTGTTCACCCGTCCCAACGTGCGCAAGCACCGAATGCCGGGCATGGGCGACGCGCTGCAATCCGAGCTGATGGAGATGCAGATCCTCAACAAGGTGATCGCGCGGGCGGCAGACGGCAAGCTGGACACGCTCGATTTTGCCAAGCTCTACCGCGCGCGGCGCAACCACGGCCCCTACCTGCGCCGCCTGCTGAACGCCACCGACGCGGCCGAGCGGCTGGAGCTGAGCCGCATGATCTGCGCCAACGTCGTGGCCCGCGTCCACGCGCCCAAGTTCAAGCGCCGACTGCGCCAGATCGAGGCGCAGTTGAACGGCGAAGAGGTCGAGTAGCGCTCAGTCCATCCGCTCCAGCAGCGCCTGCCGGATCTCGCGGTGAAAGGCGCCCAGCAGCCCGCCCAGCAGCAGCGTCACCGGCTGCGCCCCGTCGCCCAGCAGGTCCAGCAGCACCGCAGCGCCCAGCAGCGCCGCGCCGAAGGCCGCGACCCGGCGCCCGCCCGCATCCGGCATCAGCCGGTCGGGCAGCAGCCCATGCAGAAATCGCGTGACATGGGGGATCAGCCGGTCGGACAGCCCGCCGGCAAGGGCGGCGATGATCAGCGTGGCGAACATATCATGCTCCGTATTTGCCCTGACATCCGACCCACTGGCCTTCTAGGCCCCGCGGGCCCCGGGGCGCAAGCCCTGACGCGTCGCCCCTTCCCCTGCGCCCGGCGACGGAGTAGGACGAAGCCATGACCCAGACCCTGACCCTTCGGCGCCCCGACGACTGGCACCTGCACCTGCGCGATGGCGAGGTGCTGGCCGGCGTGCTGCCCGACACCACCCGCCATTTCGCCCGCGCCATCGTCATGCCGAACCTCGTGCCACCCGTCGTGACCGGCGCGCAGGCCGCGGCCTATCGCGACCGCATCCTCGCCGCGATGCCCGAAGGCGCGGATTTCACCCCGCTGATGACGCTCTACCTGACGCAGGACACAGACCCCGCCGATGTCGCCGCCGCGCACGAGGCCGGGATCATCAAGGCAGTCAAGCTCTACCCCGCCGGGGCCACCACGAACTCCGCTTCGGGCGTCACCGATTTCGACGCCGTGCGCCCGGTGCTCGAGACGATGGCCGAGCGCGGGTTGCCGCTGTGCGTGCACGGGGAAGTCACCGACCCCGCCATCGACATCTTTGACCGCGAGGCGGTGTTCATCGACCGCGTGCTCGACCCCGTGCGCCGCGCCACGCCGGGGCTCAAGGTGGTGATGGAGCATATCACCACCGCCGACGCCGCAGCCTACGTGCGCGAGGCCGACGGCGAGATCGGCGCGACGATCACCGTGCAGCACCTGATGCTGGACCGGAACGCCATGCTGGTCGGCGGCATCCGGCCGCATTACTACTGCCTGCCGATCCTGAAACGCGGCACCCACCGCGAGGCGCTGGTCGCGGCCGCGCTCTCGGGCAATCCGCGCTACTTCCTCGGCACCGACTCGGCACCGCATGTCACCGCGACCAAGGAAACCGCCTGCGGCTGCGCCGGCTGCTACACCGCGCCGATCGCGCTGGCCTGCCTGGCGCAGCTGTTCGAGGACGAAGGGGATCTGGGCAAACTCGACGATTTCGCGGGCCGCTTCGGGCCGGAATTCTACGGGCTGCCGCTGAACGACGGCACCGTGACCCTGACCCGCTCGGACGCGCCGGTGGACCTGCCGAAAGCGACCGAGACGGGCGCCGGGCCGATCACCGTCTTCGACCCGGGCCGGCGGATTCATTGGTCCGTGACCGGCTGACGCCACATATTTCGCTGCACTGCAGCGTCAACGCCCTGCCCGACCGGGTCGCATTTCGCGCTCCGGTAGGTGCCTGATTGCCCAAAACTTGGGCGTTGCCCTATTTTCGGGCTTCACCGCGCGATCCTTCAAGACTTCGGCAAGCTCTACGACTTTAGTCTTGGGGCCAGCCAAGGAGTCACGATCATGGAAGCGTTGCTGGAAGGGCTGATGGAATGGATCGGCCAGAACACCGACTACGAGGCGGCCGCGATGCCGCCGCCCATCATCATCGAGATGTCGCCCGAGGAACTGACGCAGGAATATTACACCGGCGCGCCGCACCTGGCACCGGTCGACGGGGTCGATGACCGTGTCAACGCGCTCTATGCCCGGGCCGAGGGGCCGCACGGCACGATCTACCTGCGCGCCGCCGCGCTGACCGACGGGGCGAGCCAGTTCGACGATCCGCTCGACAACCCTGTCTTCCGCGAGGTGCTGCTGCACGAACTGGTGCATCACGCGCAATGGCATTCAGGCGAGGCCGAGACCTGGGCCTGCATCAATTACGGCGAGCTCGAAGCCTACGTGCTGGGGGGCCGCTACCTGGCCGAGCGGCATGTCACCGACCCGATGCCGAACCGGCTGTTCTGGGCCCACAGGTACGCCCGCTGCTGATCGCGGGGCTTTCCTGGCGCGCGCGTTCGGTCTAGACCGCGCGGGAGACCTGCCAGGAGCTGCCCCATGATCCCCACCGCCTACCCGTCGCCCGAAGAAATCGCCCGCCTCTCGGCGCGGATGCTGCTGGAAATCCAGGCGGTGCATTTCAACGCGGCCGAGCCCTTCACGCTCGCCTCGGGCCTGCCTTCGCCGACCTACATCGACTGCCGCAAGCTGATCTCCTATCCGCGCATCCGGTCGACGCTGATGGATTTCCTGACGGTGACAGTGATGCGCAACGCGGGGCTTGAGGCCTTCGACAACATCGCGGGCGGCGAGACGGCGGGCATCCCTTTCGCCGCGCTGGTGGCCGAGCGGATGGCGCTGCCGATGACCTACGTGCGGAAAAAGCCGAAAGGTTACGGCCGCAATGCCCGGATCGAGGGCGCCATGACCGAGGGCCAGCGCGTCCTGCTGGTCGAGGACCTGACCACCGACGGCGGCTCCAAGATCTCCTTCGTCGACGCGATCCGCGACACCGGCGCCACCTGCGCCCATACGGCGGTGATCTTCTACTACGGCATCTTCCCCGAGACCGAGCAGACGCTGGGCGATCACGGCGTCACGCTGCATCACCTCTGCACCTGGTGGGACGTTCTGGCCGAGGCCAAGCGGCAGGGCAGTTTCGACACGGCGACGCTGGACGGGGTCGAGGAATTCCTGAACGACCCCCGCGCCTGGCAGGCCGCGCGCAAGAGCTGAGCGGCGCGCCTTTGACAGGGGCCGGATGGGGGGCCAGCCCCCCGTCGCCTGCGGCGACTCCCCCCGGAGTTTATCGGCACAATGAAGGGGGATCGGGGCGTCCCTGCTTTCACTATTCTTCAAATACTCATGCCTGCGGGGCCGTTGGCGCGGCCTCAGGGACGATGCGCCGGGGGTGCGCAGAACCTGGGCGGCGCGGCGCCGATGCGGCGCGTCGGCAGGCCGGCGCCTGAATATATCTGGCCCGGTCGTAGCCAGATGGGGCCAGATGTGGTAGAAATGGATTATCCACAGGATATCCCCGCGAACATACAATTTGCTTGAAATTGGTGGAATGCGGTAGGGAGCAGGCTCGGGGACAACGGGCCGACAAACAGGCAGATCAGGGGACAGCAGGCATGAACGAAGTCGCGACATTCAATGCAACCGGGGCCGAGATCCAGTCGCCGGACACCATGCCGCATTCGATCGAGGCCGAGCAGCAACTGCTGGGCGCGATCCTGACCAACAACGACGTCTACGACCGCGTCGCCAGCATCATCCGGGCCGAGCATTTCTACGACCCGGTGCATGCCCGCATCTACGAGATTTCCGCCGCGCGGATCGCCAAGAATAACCTCGCCTCGCCGGTGACCCTCAAGACCTTCATGGAGGACGACGAGGGGTTGAAGGAACTGGGCGGGCCAGCCTACCTCGCGCGCCTTGCCGGCGCGGCGATTTCCAGCTTTGCCGTGCGTGACTATGCGCAGATGATCTATGACCTCGCCGTCCGGCGCGAGCTGATCCGGCTGGGCCGGGACATTTCCGCCCGGGCGTCCAAGATGGATGTGAGTGAAGAGCCGCGCGAGCAGATCGTCGCGGCCGAGCAGGCGCTTTACAAGATGGCCGAGCAGGGCCAGGCCGAACGCGGCTTCCAGTCCTTCCTGCGCGCCGTGACCGATGCCGTGAACGTGGCCAATGCCGCCTACCAGCGCGAGGGGGGCCTGGCCGGCATCTCGACGGGGCTGATCGACATGGACGGCAAGCTGGGCGGCCTGCACAAGTCGGACCTGCTGATTCTCGCCGGGCGCCCCTCGATGGGCAAGACCTCGCTCGCGACCAACATCGCCTTCAACGTGGCCAAGGCCTACAAGAAGGGCGAATTGCCCGATGGCAGCCAGGGCGCCGTGTCGGGCGGTGTCGTGGGCTTCTTCAGCCTCGAGATGAGCGCCGAGCAGCTGGCGGGCCGGATCCTGGCCGAGGCGTCGCAGATCTCGAGCCACAAGATCCGCCAGGGCGACATGACCGAAGAGGAATTCCGCCGCTTTGTCCAGGCCGCCAAGGATCTCGAGGCCTGCCCGCTGTACATCGACGACACGCCAGCGATTCCCATCGCCCAGCTGGCGGCGCGCTGCCGGCGGCTGAAGCGGACCCACGGCCTCGACCTGCTGATCGTCGACTATTTGCAGCTGATCCGCGGCACCGCCGAGAACCGGGTGAACGAGATCGCCGAGATCTCGATGGGCCTCAAGGCCGTCGCGAAGGAGCTGAACATCCCCGTCATCGCCCTGTCGCAGCTCTCGCGCCAGGTGGAAAGCCGCGAGGACAAGCGCCCGCAGCTCTCGGACCTGCGCGAATCGGGCTCGATCGAGCAGGATGCCGACGTGGTCATGTTCGTGTTCCGCGAGGAATACTACAAGGAACGCGAGAAGCCGGGCGAGCATGACCTGGAGAAGATGGCCGCCTGGCAGGAAGAGATGTCGCGCCTGCACGGCAAGGCCGAGGTGATCATCGGCAAGCAGCGTCACGGCCCCATCGGCACGGTCGAGCTGGCCTTCGAGGCGCAGTTCACCCGCTTCGGCAACCTGGTGAAAGCCTGGCAACAAGGCGGCGACGACCGCTTCTAGGCGCGCCTCACGGCATTTGTGACTGGACAGGGGGGCGCTTTCGCGGCGACGCTGCGGGTATGCGCGCGCTCCTGATCCTGCTGATTTCGCTGATCCCCGTCACCGCTCCGGCCCAGACCCTGGTCGAGGTCGATGTCGAGCTGGTGCTTGCCGTCGATGTCTCGCGGTCGATGAACGAGGAAGAGCTCGAGATCCAGCGCCAGGGCTATGCCGAGGCGCTGACCTCGCCGCAGGTGATCGCGGCGATCCGGAACGGGCTCATTGGCACCATCGCGGTCACCTACGTGGAATGGGCCGGCTCGGGCATGCAGAACGTGATCGTGCCCTGGACGATCATCGCCGGGCCCGAGGATGCGGCGCGGGTGGCGAACACGATCTCGTGGCAGATCACCGGCGGAATGCGGCGGACCTCGATCTCGGGCGCGCTGGACGCGGGCCGCGCGCTGATCGAGGGCAACCAGATCCACGGGCTGCGCCGGGTGATCGACGTCTCGGGCGACGGGCCGAACAACATGGGGCCCGAGGTGACCGCCGCGCGGGACCGTGCGCTGGCCGAGGGGATCATCATCAACGGCATTCCGCTGATGACCGAGGACCCGTTCTCGACCCGCTGGGGCATTCCCGACCTCGACGTCTATTACACCCGCTGCGTGATCGGGGGGCCGGGGGCCTTCGTCATCCCGGTGACCGACTGGCGCGACTTTGCCGAGGCGGTGCGGCGCAAGCTGGTGCTGGAAATCTCGGGGCTCGAGCCGCGGATCATCCCGGCCCAGCTGCGGCAGGAGCCGCCCTACGATTGCCTCGTGGGCGAGAAGCTGTGGGAGCGCAATCGCCAGATCTGGATGGAACCTTAGGGGCTTAGCGGAACTCCACAACCTCGTCGACCGAGGCGCGTTCGGTGCGGAACCGGTTCACCGGGGCGTCGGGGTCCGCATATCCAAACGAGATGGCGCAGAGCACGAGGCGGTCCTCGGAGATGCCCAGGAACCGGCGCACCGCCGGGGCATAGGGCGCGATGGCCCCCTGGGCGATGCTGGCCACGCCCCGCCCCTCGGCCGCGACCATGAAGGCGCTGACAAAGGCCCCGCAGTCCAGCGCCCCGTAAGCGCCCAGCGCGCGGGGCGTGGTGACGATGGCGACCTGCGGCGCGTCGAAGAAGACGTAATTGCGCATCATCTGCGCCGCCCTTGCCTGACGGTCGTCGCGCGCGATGCCCGCCGCGTCATACAGCTGGAACCCGCAGGTCCGGCGCCGGTCCTTGTAGGTGCCAAGGTAGGCCTCGGGCAGAGGCAGGTCGGGCTCCGGCGGGTCGTTGAGAGCCGCCTGGGTCATCACATCGCGGAACGCGGCCAGGGTTTCGCCGCCCAGCACCGTCAACTGCCAGGGCTGCGAATTGCACCAGCTCGGCACCTGCTGCGCGGCGGCCACGATGGCGCGGATATCCGTGCGCGGGACCTCGCCCGGCAAAAAGGCCCGGCAGGAATAGCGCGCGCCCAGCAGCCGCTCGAACGCCTCGAAATCCCCGTCCCGTACCGGTTGCCCGTCCATGTCACCCCTCCCGCTGGCCTGCGGGCAGGATTGCGCGGGCGGGCGCCCGGCACAAGAGCGACCCGACGCAAAAAACCGCCGCGGGCGGGCCGCGGCGGTTCAAGAAAGGCCCCGAGGGGGGCGGCGGGCAAGATTACTTGATCTTGCCTTCCTTGTATTCGACGTGCTTGCGGGCGACCGGGTCGAACTTGCGCACGGTCATCTTCTCGGTCATCGTCCGCGCATTCTTCTTGGTCACGTAAAAGTGGCCGGTGCCTGCGGTCGAGTTCAGGCGGATCTTGATAGTGGTCGGCTTCGCCATGGTGTCTCTCCTGCGTCGGGGGCAGCACGAGGGGCGGCCTCTCCGGAAAATCCATTGAGCCGTGCCAATGCAACATTGGCTTGGACCTGTCAACAGGATTCGCCGGGTTTTCGCCCGGCCGGGGCGCGCAAGGGGGCCAGCCCCCTCTGCCTTCGGCATTCACCCCCGGAGTATTTCCGGAATAGTGAAAGCAGGGCCGAATCCCTCTTTACCTTCCCGATAGACTTCGCAGAGCCCACCCTTGTGCCGCGCCTCCGACCCGAGGGGCTGGCCCCTCACATCCGACAACCGCGGCGGGTCGGGCACCTTGGTGATAGTGCGCGGAGGGTCTGTAAGCCGGATTTTGTCCACGGAGTCGCCTCCGCTGGATGACCATTCCTCTAGGATGCCCGTTACCGGACACCTCCAGCTGCCGACCCGGATGCCGGGGCTGAAGCGGCCCATGGTGGCATCCCTATTTGGCATTGCTCCCGGTGGGGCTTGCCATGCGGGCGCTGTTGCCAGCCCCCCGGTGGGCTCTTACCCCACCGTTTCACCCTGGCCCGTGCGCAGGCTCCGTCGGCGTGCCTCGGGGCCGTCCCCTTGGCGAACCTCGGGCACATGCCTCCTTGGCGCACCTTCGGTGCGACGGGTGGTCTGTTCTCTGTGGCGCTATCCGTCGGGTTGCCCCGCCCGGGCGTTACCCGGCACCGTTGCTTCAGGGAGTCCGGACTTTCCTCTCGTGCGGGTCTCCCCGTACCAGCGGTCATCCAACCCTCCGCGCCGGGCGATGTAGGCGGGACCGGGGCCGCGCGTCAAGCTCGGAGCGATGGCTGCGAGAGGTCAGACCCCGCGCCATGGGCACGGCATCCGGCCATGCGAGGGGCCAGCCCCTCGCGCTCCCCGGAGTTTACTTGGCAAGATGAAGGAGGATCTGCGCCCAATCTTCATTGTTTTCCAAATACCTCGGGGGAGTCCGCCCTGGCGGACGGGGGCAGCGCCCCCTGCCCGGCTCAGGGTTTGACGATCCGGTTGCGCAGGGTGCCGATGCCTTCGACCTCGAGCTCGACCACATCGCCGGGGTTCAGGAACCGCATGTGCTCCAGCCCGCAGCCGTTGCCTACCGTTCCCGAGCCAAGGAATTCGCCCGGCCGCAGGGTCTCCGAGGCCGAGATGTGTTCGATCAGCTGCTCGAAGCTCCAGAACATCGTCGAGGTCGAGCCGCGCCCCCACTCCTCGCCGTTCACCCGCGCGATCATCATCTTGTCATAGGGGTCGCCGAATTCGTCCGCGGTCACGAGGCAGGGGCCCATCGGATTCGCCGTGTCGAAATCCTTGCCCTTTGCGGGGCCAAGCTGGCCGCCCATCTCGGCGGTCTGGGCGTCGCGGGCGGTGAAATCGTTGAAGATCGTGTAGCCGAAGATGTAGGGCCGCGCCTCCGCCGCGGTCACGTCCAGCGCGGTCTTGCCGATATAGACCCCGAACTCCAGCTCGAAATCCATGAAGTTGGAATAGGCCGGCCAGCGTACGTCATGCTCGTGCCCCACGACCGAGAACCGGTTGGCCTTGTAGTAGATCGGCTGGTCGTAGAACGTCTGCGGAATGGCGAGAACACCCTTGGCCTCCATCTCGGCCAGTGCCGCCTCGGGGTCGGGCATCTGCGAAGCGCGCAGCTTGCGGGCCGAAGAGAACGCCTGTTTCAGGTGCGTCTCGAAGCACAGGCAGTCACGCATCTGGATCGGCGGCTGCACCGGCGCCTGCAGGCGTACGTCGGCAAGCTTGACGTGGGACGCCTGTCGCGCCGCCTCCCGCGCGCGGGCCAGGGCCGCGTCGCCGCCCTCGATCAGCCCCTGGATCGAGGCGATGGCCCCGTCCGTGGCACGGGCGAGATCGACGATGCCGGTCCCGTCCTCGACCAGGACGCCGGGGCGGCCGATGCCGTCCCCCTTGTCATATGTCACCAGTTTCATTCGGCTTTCCTCCCATCGCCGGTGTGTCTTTCGTCAGGCTGCGGTCGCGGTGGCGCAGGCCTGCGGCCAGGATCGCCACGATGTGCCGCGCGGCGATCTCGTGATCCTCGGGGGCGACGACCCCGCCCGACAGGCGCGCGATGCGCCCCGCGTCGGTCATCACGATCATCATCGCGCCCAGCATCGCCTGGTAGGCCCAATGCACCTCGGCCACGCTCCAGTCGGGGTAGCACTCCCCGATCGCCCCGATCATCATCCGGGCCACCGGATCGAAAAACTCGGCAAAGATCCCGCGTTCGTCACTGCTGGGGTCCGACAGCTCGCGACTCATGATCTGGCCGAATCGCAGGCCCGACGGGCTGGCCCGCAACCCGAACATCGGCAGGATCAGCGCCTTGATCACCAGCTCGATGCGCCGGTCCGGGTCTGGCTCGGACCGCGCCATGGCCAGGCCCGCCGCCCGCTGGTCCATCACCGTCGGCGCCCTCAGCTCGAAGATCGCGCGGTAAAGCCCCAGCTTGGAGCCGAAGTGGTAATTCACCAGCCCCACCGGCACCTCGGCCGTCTCGGCGATGCGCCGCGTCGTCGCCGCGTCATAGCCATGGCGGGCAAAGACCACCTCGGCCGCGTCGAGGATGCGGGCCCGCGCGGGGGCCTGCGCCGGCGTGCCGGTATCGTCCGAGGCATTCATGCGGATGATCGCTCCCATCATTTGAACAGGATCATAAAAATCTTGAACGATTGTTCAACTGGAATTACCGTCACCTTCGAACGGCACCTTGGGAGGGGTGCCGCAACGGGAGGAGACATCATGACATATGCAGCATTCCGCAGCGCGGCCCTCGCCGCCTTGCTGGCCGGCACGGCCCTGCCGGCCTCGGCCGAGACGATCCAGGTCACCGTGGCCTCGGGACATCCGGCGGTCTTTCTCTGGGTCAAGCACCTGGGCGAAACCTTCATTCCAACCGTCGATGCGGAGCTCGCCAAGACCGGCGAGGTCGAGATCGAGTGGACCGAGGCCTATGGCGGCACGCTGATGAAGCTGGGCGCCGAGGCGGATTCGATGCGCGACGGGATCGTCGACATCGCCGTCGCCTCGGGCGTGTTCGACCCGGCGCAGATGGGCATCCTGAACGTGACCTATGCCATGCCGTTTGGCCCCACCGACCCGCGCATGGTGACCGAAGCGGTCGAGGAGGCCTTTGCCAATACCGAGGGCCTGCTGGACGAGCTGGCCGAGGCGTCGGGCGTGGTCTACCTGGGCGGGGGGATCGCGATTGACGGCTACAACATCGCCGCGACCAAGCCCTTTACCAGCCGCGCCGACATGGAGGGTATCAAGATCGGCGGAGCGGGGCCGAACCTGGCCTGGCTCGATACCACCGGCGCGGTCGGCGTGCAGGGCAGCTACGTGAGCTTTTACAACGACATCAAGACCGGCGTGTATGACGGCATGATCGGCTGGATGACCGCCAATGCGCCGTCCAAGATGTGGGAGGTCGCGCCCTATTTCAACAAGGTCGATTTCGGCGCCATGTACATCGGCGGCCTCGGCATCAGCCAGGACCGCTGGGACAGCTTCTCGGACGAGACCAAGGCCGCCTTCCGCACCGCGGCGGCAGCCTACCAGGACGCCTATTTCAACGAACAAGCCGCCCGGTTCGACGCGGCGCAGGAGGCGATGATCGCCGGCGGCGGCGAGATCGTCGAGATGGCGCCCGAGGCGCGCTCGGCCTGGATCGCCGAGGTCAAGAACCCGACCACCGCCTGGCGTGCGGCAGCCGAGGCGCGGGGCGAGCCGGCCGAAGCCGTCCTCAAAGCCTACCAGGAGGCCCTCGCGAAACGCGGCTTCACCTTCGAACGCGATTACCTGGCCGATTGAACCCGCACCTGGCCCGGCCCCTTGCACAAGGGATCGGGCCGCCCTGCCCTTCGGAGTCTGCATGTCAGAGACGACCCCTCCAAGGTCCGCGCCCCGCGCCGGGCCGCTTGGTGCCGCTGTCGCCGGGCTGAACGCCGCCGGCTCGGTCTGGATCATCGCGCTGATGCTGCTGGTCTGCGCCGACATCACCATGCGTGGCCTGTTCAACGCGCCCATCGCCGGCGTGCCCGAGATGGTGAGCTTTTCCATTGTCGGTATCGTGTTCCTGCAGCTGGCGCATACGCTGCGCAGCGGCTCGCTGACCCGGTCGGACCTGCTGTTGACCTACCTCGGCCGCCGCGCGCCGGTGCTGAAACGGCTGGCGCTGGCGCTCTTCAACCTGATCGGAGCGGCGCTGCTGGCCGTGGCGCTCTGGCACTTCCTGCCCTCGCTCGAAAGCGCCTGGACCCGGCCCGAGCGCAACTTCATGGGCAATCCCGGCTTCTTCCAGATCCCGACCTGGCCGCTGTACGGGCTGATGAGCATCGGCATGGCGGCCACGGTGGTGCAGTTCTGCGCCTCCGCCCTTGCCGCGCTTCGGGGACGTGACGCATGAGCGGGCTCGAGATCGCCTTCGGCTCCATCGCGGTCATGCTGGTGCTGATCTGGTCGGGGCTGCATGTCGCCATCACGCTGATCCTGCTGAGTTTCATCGGCGTCTGGCTGCTGCGCGACAATTTCGACCTGGCCGCGCGGATGATGGTGGCGGCGTTCAAGGATTCCATCTCCGACTATCTGTTCGGCGTCGTGCCGCTCTTCGTGCTCATGGGCCTTGTCGTGTCGGTGGCCGGGATCGGCCGCGACACCTTCGACGTGGCGCAACAGGCGTTCCGGCGCATCCGCGGCGGGCTTGGCGTCGCCACCGTGGCCGCAAATGCGGTCTTTGCCGCGATCACCGGCATCTCCATCGCCTCGGCCGCCGTGTTCACCAAGGTCGCGGTCCCCGAGATGCGCCGCCACGGCTACACGCCGCATTTCGCCGTGGGCGTGGTGGCCGGCAGCTCGGTGCTGGGCATGCTGATCCCGCCCTCGCTGCTGTTCATCCTCTACGGCGTGCTGACCGAGCAATCGGTGGGCGATCTCTTCATCGCCGGGATCATACCCGGGCTTCTGCTGGCCGTGATCTACGCCCTCGGCATCGTGGCCATGGGCCGGTTCACCCCTGCCTTCATCGGCGGCGGCCCGGACGACGCGGAAGACGCGCCGCTGATGGGCTGGGGCGAGATCGCGGCCAAGCTGCTGCCGATCCTGGCGCTGGTGGCGCTGGTGCTGGGCGGGATCTACGGCGGCCTCTTCACCCCGACCGAGGCGGGGGCGGCCGGTGCCGCCGGCGCCCTGCTGATCGCGGTGCTGAAACGGCGCCTGTCGTGGTCCGATTTCTGGCAGGTGCTGGTCCAGACCGGCCACACCACGGCGGCGATCTGTTTCCTGATCATGGGCGCGAGCCTCTATTCCCGGATGCTGGCCTTTTCGGGCATGCCGAACTGGCTGGGCACCTCGGTGATCGAAAGCGGCTTCAGCGCCGAGGGCGTGGTGCTGGCGATGATGCTGGTGATGATCGTGCTGGGCACGATCCTCGACAGCTCGTCCATCCTGCTGCTGGTGCTGCCCATCGCGGTGCCGATCCTGCAGGGGCTGGGCGTCGACCTGGTCTGGCTGGGCGTCATCGCGATCCTGTCGGTCGAGATCGGCCTGCTGACCCCACCCTTCGGCATCGCGGTCTATGTCATCAAATCCACGCTCGGGCCCGACAGCGACATCACGCTGGGCCAGATCTTCCTGGGGGCCGCGCCCTTCGCGGCGATGATGGGGGCCGTGCTGCTGCTGGTCTTCTTCTTCCCCTTCCTCGCCACCGCCCTGCTTTGACAAAGGAGACGACCATGGGACACTGGAGCTATACCAAGGGGCTGCATGACCTCGGAAACGGCTGCTGGGGGTACATCGTGCCCGACGGCTCCTGGGGCTGGTCCAACGCGGGGATGGTCACGGACGGCGACGCCTGCCTGCTGGTCGACACGCTGTTCGACCTAAAATGCACGGCCGAGATGCTGGAGGTGATGCGCGCCTCGATCCCCGCCGCGAAGGAAATCGGCGTTCTGGTCAACACCCATGCGGATGGCGACCACACCTTCGGCAACCAGCTGGTCCAAGGCGCGCGGATCATCGGCACCGAAGGCACCGTCACCGATTTCGACCGGTTCGACCCCGCGCTGCTGCACGGGATCGCGCAGAACCCCGACCAGTTCGGCAAGGCCGGGCATTTCATGGCCGAATGCTTCCGGCCCTTCGATTTTTCGGGCATCACACTGACGCCCCCGACCGAGACCTTCCGGGACCGCATGACCCTCATGGTCGGCGACAAGCGGGTCGAGCTGATCGAGGTCGGCCCGGCCCATTCGCTTGGGGACACGCTGATCTACGTGCCAGATGACAAGGTGGTCTATACCGGCGACATCCTCTTCTCCGAAGGCACACCAATCGCCTGGTACGGGCCGGTGAAGCGCTGGATCGACGCCTGCAACATCGTGCTCGAGATGGATGTTGAGGTCGTGGTGGCCGGCCATGGCCCGATCTCGACCAAGGAGGACGTGCGGCGGATGCGCGACTACCTCGTCGACATGACCGAACGCGCGCGGCCCTTGTACGAGGCGGGTCTCAGCTATCTCGACGCGGCCTACAAGATCGACCTTGGGGAGTACCGCGACTGGAACGATGCGGAGCGGATCATCGTGACCCTGCGCACGCTCTGGGATGACTTCGAGGAGGCGCCGACGCGCCCCGTCCACGTCCCGATCCCGTTCTTCGCCGAGATGGCCGAGATGCGGGAGCACCTCGGCAAACCCTCGGTGCACCACGATTACTTCTGCAACCACGACCATTGAAGAAATGGTTTCGGATCGCTGGGCGATCCGACCGGCGGGCGCGCGGCTGACGCCGCGCGCCCGCGTTGCTTGAAAGGCTTGCGTCCCTTTCAGACAGGTCGCCCCTTTGGCCTGTGTCGGGCCGTGAGGGGCCAGCCCCTCACACTCCCCGGAGTTTATTGGCAAAATGAAGGGGGATCGGCCGCGCCCAGTTTTTCATCTTTCTCCAAATATGCCCGCCGGAGGCAGTCCGGTCAGCACCAAGGGACCTGCGGCCAACCTGACACGCGCCCTGCTTTCATTATTCCCCAAATACTCCCGCCGGAGGCATCCGCCCCATCCGCCGGGCGCCAGGATCCGGCCCGAGGTCAGACGCTGCCCCCCAGCGCCGCGAGCAGCGCCGCCATATCCTCCGGCAGGGGGCTTTCGAACCGTAATGCCTCGCCCGTGACCGGGTGGTCGAAACCGAGCACGGCGGCGTGCAGGGCCTGGCGGGGGAAGGCGCGGGCGGCCTCCGCACCGGCGGCCCCCACCGCCTTTTCCGAGATCTTGCGGCGCCCGCCGTAAGTGGGATCGCCGATCAGGCCGTGACCGGCATGGGACATGTGCACGCGAATCTGGTGGGTGCGCCCGGTTTCCAGCCGGCATTCGACCAGGGCCGCGACGGGAGGCGCTCCAAGCGGCGCGATGACCCGCACCCGGGTGACCGCGTGGCGGCCGCCTTCGAACAGCACCGCCTGGCGCTGGCGGTCGGTCTTGTGGCGGGCAAGCTGGGTGGTGATCTTCATCACCCCGCCGGTTTCGAAACTGACGCCGCGCAGCCCGCGCAGGCGCGGATCGCCCGGATCGGGCAGGCCGTGGCAGAGGGCAAGGTAGGCCCGTTCGCAGGAATGGTCCTCGAACTGCGCGGCCAGCCCGTGATGCGCGCGGTCGGATTTCGCCACGACCAGTAGCCCGGAGGTGTCCTTGTCGATCCGGTGCACGATGCCGGGCCGCCTGACCCCGCCGACGCCCGACAGGCTGTCGCCGCAATGGGCCAGCAGCGCGTTCACCAGCGTGCCCGAAGGCGTGCCCGGCGCCGGGTGGACCACCATGCCCGCGGGCTTGTCGATGACGATGAGGTCCTCGTCCTCGTAGGCAACGGTCAGCGGAATATCTTCGGGGCCGATATGGCTCTCTTCGGCCTCGTCGAGCGTGATCGCCACGCTGTCGCCCTCGTCGCAGCGCGCCTTGGCGTCGGTCACCACCGCACCGTTCACCGCGATCGCGCCACCCTCCAGCAGTTTCGCCAGGCGCGAGCGGGACAGGGACGCCTCCTCTGGCACATCGCGGGCCAGCGCCTTATCAAGGCGCCGGGGCGGCTCGGCCCCGATCAGGAAGGTGAGGACAGGCATGGGCGACACTCCCGAGGACACGGCATTCGAGGAACCGGGCAGCCTGCGTTTCCTGCGGCGGCTGGTGACGGCGCTGACCCTCGTGATGATCGTCGGGCTGGTAACAGTGATCACGCTGCTTGTCACGCGGCTGACGTCCGAGCCCGACCCGATGGTGCTGCCTGCCAGCATCGCCCTGCCCGAGGGCGCGACGGCCGCGGCCTTTACCCGGGGCCCCGACTGGCTGGCCGTGGTGACCGGCGACGGGCGGATCCTGATTTACGGGCTCGACGGGGCGCTGTGGCAGGAGGTCGAGCTTACGCGGCCAGAGTAGGCCCGGCCCCGCCTCACGCAGTCAAGCGAACAGGAAGTCTGCGGCGTCGATCACGCCGCCGGTGCCGTCCAGCAGGACCGAGTTCGCGCCCCATTCGACCAGGCGCGACGTGCCAAGGGCCGTGACGGTGACGTCGCCCCAGGAAAAACCGTTCAGTTGCAAGCGGTCGGTGCCGTTCTGGAAATCGCCGATCGTGTCCTGGCCGCTGCTGCCGGAAAACAGGAACAGGTCCGCGCCGTCGCCGCCCTGCATCACGTCGTTGCCCCATTGGCCCTCGATCGTGTCCGCGCCGTCGCCGCCGAAGACCTGGTCATCCTGCCCGCCGCCTGCCAGCAGGTCGTTGCCCGCCCCGCCGTAGATCGTGTCGGCGCCGGTGCTGCCCCAGATCGTGTCGGCATGGTTGCCGCCCGCGATCCAGTCATCGCCCGCGCCGCCGTCGATCACGTCGTTGCCGGACTGGCCCGACAGGCTGTCGTTGCCGTCGCCGCCCCAGATCAGGTCGCCGTTGTCGCCGCCGCTGAGCGTGTCGTCCCCCGTCGCGCCACCGAGGGTGTCGTAACCTTCTCCGCCATCGGCGATGTCATCGCCATCCTCGCACCAGATCTGGTCGTTCCCGCTCCAGCCATAAAGCGAATCGTGGTCGAGCCCGCCCCACAGGCCGTCATGGCCGAGGCCGCCGCGCAGGATGTCGTTGCCCGCCTCGCCGTACAGCATGTCGCCGTGCTTGCCGCCGGTCAGCAGGTCGGCGCCCGCACCGCCCGACAGCTGGTCAAGCCCGTCGCCCCCGTCCAGCGTATCGGACCCGGCGCCGCCGGTCGCGGTGTCCGCGCCGTAGCCGCCCAAGATCGAATCGTTCCCGTCGCCGCCATCCAGCAGATCCGCCTTTTGCTGGCCCTTGAGAACATCGTGGCCGGAGCCGCCCAGCAGCGTGTCGGCGCCCTTGCCGCCCAGCAACGTGTCGTCGCCGCCCTGCCCCTCGGCGTAATCCGCGCCGTCCTGGCCGTCGATCAGGTCGTTGCCGCCGGTGACGCCCGGGGCCGCGCCCCAGGTGCCGAGATCGCCCAGCAGCGTGTCATTGCCGGCGCCGCCCAGCAGCGTATCGGACCCGCCCGTCACACGTGCGCCGGCGACCAGAAGCTCGACATCGCCGACCAGGCGGTCCGCCGCATCGCTTCCGGTCAGCACATCGTGCCCGGCCACCAGGTCGCCCGTCGCCTCGAGCCGGTCGACATCGCCCACCAGCCGCGCGGCGGGGCCGAAGAGGTGGTCATGCCCTGCCGTGGCCGCGCCCGAGAGCCGTGCCAGGTCGCCGACCAGCACCAGCCCCGGTGCCTCGGCCCCGGTCATCGTGTCATTGCCCAGCGCCGCGCCGGACACGTCCCCGGCAAAGGTGTTCGCCGCTCCGCCTGCGGCAACCTGCCAGGCCGTCGCCCCGCCCAGCACCTGCCGCCAGAAGGCGTCGTTGCCCCGGCTGCCAAAGGACAGGTCGAGCTCGGTGAGCGCCAGGTCGAGACCCGAGATGGTCAGGTCGGGCGTCGCGCGGTGGTCGTTGTCGCCGAGATCCAGCGCAACCCGGGTGATCCGCCCCGCGACCGGCCGCAGCGCCCAGTCGAAGGCAAAGTCCTCGCCGTAGACCGTCAGCCGGTGCCCGCCCGAGGTGCGCCAGGCCAGGTGATCGACCGAGCGGTCGAGGGTGTAGTTGTAATCGGCCAGCCCGCTTGCGGCGAAGTCGTAGGTGAGCCCCATGTCGCGGATCTCGACCAGCGGGGCCACCGGATCGGGGGCGAGGTCGTAGTTGACGATTCGTGCCCGCTCGGCCTCGTTTAGCCCGGCCAGCCAGGTGACGCCCGGGTCGCGCATGTGCAGCGTGTCGACCCGCGCCTCGGCCCAACTGGTCGATTGCGTGGCGAACATCAGCAGCGACACCGTCTCGCCCGCCGCGATGTCGAGGCTGAAGGTGATCGTCGGATTGTCGGAATCGGGCGTGCCATACGCGCCGATCGTGGCGCTGGTCGGCAGGTGGCTGCCGTCGCCCCAGGCCTCGGCCACCGTCGCGTCAAAGCCAACCAGGCCAAGGATGGAATCGTCCGAGATGAAATAGGTGTCGGCGCTGGTGAGCCGGTTGTCTCCGCTCGAGGTCTCGAGCACGTTGGTCAGCAGGTCCGAGCCGAGCGAGTTCAGGTAGGTGACCTGAAGCGTGATCGCCTTGGGGCCGGTGTTGGTAAAGCTGTCGTGCCAGCGGGCAAAGGCCGCGCCTTCGGGCACGTAGATGTCGCGCTGCGTCGCGACGGTGTGCTTGCCGTCGGAATAGCTTCCGGACAGCGAGAATTCGCGCCCGTCCATCGACCAGCTGGCCCGCCCGTCCGCGTCATCGAAGCCCGACAGCACCATGCCGCCGTCAAAGGCATCAAGCCAGCCGTCGTAGATTCGGCCGTCGGTCAGGAAATCCCATTCATGGCCTTCGCCATCGTAAAGCCGCGCAATCGTCACCATACTCACCACCCCCGCGCAATCGCGGAGCCCCGTCAAATCGACCCTATCGCCCCTCGAAATTTCGGGCGAATTGGCGACGTATTCGACGCAAAACGCGCCTTTTCTGGGGCGAAACGCGGGCGTTTCCGCAACCCTTGCGGTAATGCGGCGTCAGAGCATCAGCAAAAGCGCGCTGAGCGTGACGAAGGACGCGGGGATGGTGATGAGCATGACCAGCGCCGCCTGTTCCTCCTGCCCGAAGCGTTGGGCGAGCAGCGGGTAGATGGCGATGGGCGGCAAAGCGGCGGTGATGATCAGCCCGGCGCGCAAGCCGTCGGACAGCGGGCCCAGGCCCAGGGCGCGGGCCACCACGAGCCCCGCCAGAACCGCCAACGGCATGATAAGCAGCTTGCCGACCACGGCCCAGATCACCGGCAGGCGCACGGTGCGCAGGGGCAGCCCGTACAATGTGCCGCCGATCACCACCAGCGCCAGCCCCGCGCTGGTCAGGGAAAGCATCCGCAAGGGCTCGCTGACCACGTAGGGCAGCTTCAGCCCCGACAGGGACACGGCCAGCCCGCCCAGCAGCGCCAGCAGGATCGGGTTCAGCAGCACGCGTTTCGCCGTCTCGGCAAACAGGCGCAAGCCCGAGGAGGTGCCCGCGCTGCGTTCCGCCAGGGTCAGCAGCAGCGGCAGCAGGATCAGGTTCTCGACGACAAAGTTCATCGCCAGCACCTGGGTGGCCAGCGACGGGTAGGCCAGCAGCAGCAGCGGGTAGCCGACATAGCCCGAGTTGGGGCAGGACATGCCCATCGCCTGGAATGTCGCCTGCACCGGCGATTGTCCCAGCGCGGCCCGGGCTAAGACATAGCCGAGCGCGATGATGAGCAGACCGCCAATGGCATAGGCGACCAGGTAGGTGGGCATGACGATCTCGGCCAGGTCGCGTTCGGCCAGGGTGCGGAAGATCAGCGCCGGCAGGGCGATGGTGACAACGAAGCGGCCCATGACCTGCAGCGCCGTGCGGTCGAAGATCCCGCGCCAGGCCAGCACATAGCCGATGGCGACCACGGCAAAGAGCGTTCCGGTGATGTTGAGTACGTCCAGCATGGGCCTCTTTCCTGTATCCCGGGCCGAGGTAAAACCGCAGCGCGCGGAAATGTCGAGGGGCCGCGGCTAGCGCGTCAGGATCAGCGTCCCTCCGGCCACGACCAGCAGCGCAAGGACGAGGTGCCGCAGGCCCAGCGCCTCGCGCCGGAACAGCAGCGCGCCGAAGGCCAGCGACCACAGCGGCGCGGTCGAGGTGAGCGGCGCGATGGACACGACCGCGCCCTGCCCCAGCGCGGTGTTAAGCGACAGAAGGCCCAGCCCGTTGATCCCGCCCGACAGCGCGAAGAGCCCGAGCCCCCGCCGCCCGCGTCGCGCGGTCCTGCCGGCGCGGTGACGCAGGGCGACCACGAGGGCAAGGCTCAGCGTCGACATGGTCGCGGCCAGCGTCGTCGCCAACCAGGGCGAGGCGACGATGGCCAGCCCGGCCTTGGTCACCGGCTGGTTGATCCCCCGCGCCAGCGAGGCGCCCAGCGGCAGCGCCAGCGCGATCAGCGGCCAGCTGCGCCGGATGCCGCCGCGCGGCAGCGCCACCAGAACCAGCCCGCCGATCATCAGCGCAAGGCCGAGGCCGGCCTGCCAGGTCATTTCTTCACCCTGCAAGGTCACGGCAAAGAGCACCGCGAAAAGCGGGGTGAAGGAGCCGAGGGCCGAGCTGATCGCGGGCCCGACCCGCGTCACCGACAGGATCTGCAAGGTCTGCGCCGTGGCCGGGTACAGCAGCCCGACGCCAAGGAAGATCAGCGCCGCCGGCGTCAGCAGCCAGGCCGGATCAAGCGCAAAGGGCGCGGCCAGCCAGAAGAGCATAGCCGTCGCTCCGACCGACACCAGCGCACCGGACCAGGGGTCGGCCTCGTCCAGCGCCGCCTGGTGGACATGGACGTTGAAGCCGAAACAGGCCGCCGCCAGCAAGGCGAAGACGGCGGTCATGCGGGCGCGCGCCAGATGGCTTTCGGAGGAACTTTAGTCAAATTGGGCATACCCTTGCCGGCCGAACCTCACGCGATGCATGAGGTCACTCCGCCGTCCATCCGCCATCGACCACCATGGACGTGCCGGTCATCAGCCCCGAGGCGTCCGAGGCCAGAAAGACCACGGCGCCCATCAGGTCCTCGACCTGGCCCAGCCGGCCCAGCTTGATCTTGGACATGACGAAACCCATGAACTCCGGGTCCGACAGGAAGGGGCGCGTCAGCGGCGTTTCGATGAAGGTCGGGCAGATCGTGTTCGACCGGATCCCCTTGGGCGCGAGGTCGATGGCCATGGCCTTGGACATCCCCTCGATGGCGAATTTCGACCCGCAGTACAGCGACCGGTTCGGCCCGCCGACCTTGCCCATCTGGCTGGACATGTGGATCAGCGATCCCGGCTTGCCCGCCGCGATCAGCCCGTCAGCCACCGCCCGGGCGGCAAAGAAGGCGGACTTGATGTTCAGCCCCATGACCGCGTCGTAATCGTCTTCGGTCACTTCCCAGACCGGCTTGGGCCGGTTGGTGCCCGCGTTGTTGACGAGGATGTCGAACGGGCCCTCGGCCGCGATGGTCGCCTCGACCGCGCCCACGTCGCTCATGTCGAGCGGCACCGCGTTCGCCGCCCCGCCCCGGGCGATGATCGCCTCGGCGGCTTCCTCGATCTCGGGCCGGGTGCGGGCGACCAGCGTCACCGCGGCCCCGGCCTGGGCCAGCGCGGCGGCAGAGGCAAGGCCGATGCCGCGCCCGGCGCCGGTCACGATGGCGCGGCGGCCGGAAAGGTCGAAGCTGGGGGTGTTGGGCAGGTCCATGTCAGTGTCCTTCGTGACGCGCAGGCCCCGCGGGGCGGGCCGCTTTTGCGCGCACCTTGGCCCGATCGGCCGGGGCGCGAAACCCCCAAATCGGCGCCTAGCCCAGCGCGCCTTCGGTGAAATAGCCCGGATGCTCGGCCCGGATGCTTTCCACCCGCCCGATGGTGCCCGAGAGGTGATCCCGCATCGCCTGCGCCGCCCGCTCGGGATCGCCCGAGGCGATGCCGTCGAGGATCGCCGCATGGGCCGCCACGATGGCCTCGGTCTTGCCGGCGCGCGGCAGCTCGAGCCGTTGGCAGCGGATCAAATGGCCCATCCGGTCGGTCACCATGGTGTCAAGCGCGCCGACCCCGGCCGCATCGAACAGGCTGCGGTGGAAGTCGCGATCCAGTTCCCAGAACAGGTCCATCTGGTCGAGCGACCCGACCAGCGCCCGCTGCATCTGTACCAGCCCGCGCGCCCGCTTGATCGTCTCGGGCGCGCCGGTCCGGGCAAGGCGGCGCACCACCTCGGTTTCGACCGCGACGCGCAGGAAATGCGTCTCGGACAGCTGCCGCGCGTCGATCGGCGCCACCACGGTGCGCGATTGCGGGTAGATCCGCACCAGCCCGTCCGACCCCAGCCGCTGCAACGCGTCACGCACCGGCGTCTGGCTGACCCCGTAGGCCTCGGCGATCTCATTCCGGCTGAGCACGGCGCCCGGCGGCAGGTCAAAGTTCAGGATCCGCGCCCGCAGCGCGGCATAGACGCGGTCGGGCGCGCCCGCCCCGGTGCCGCCCGTCTCCTGCCCTGCCAGTCTCTCCGCCATCCGCATGCTCCGCCGCCCTGCATGGGCGCCCGAAAAATCCTGCGATTGCCAGCGGCTGTCAACTGATATATTAGGTTATCAAGCGCGGAGTCGGGAGGACTCCGGACGCGGCGAGGGGAGGAGCAGGCATGACAATCGACCGAACGGGCCGCGGCCGTCCCGCCAAATAGAGACCGCGAAAACGGGCTGTCCTTGCGCCGGCCCGCAGGGGCCGCCCCGCCTCCCCCTTGAACGAGGGCGCGCCCCGAACTGATCCCGCCATGACCCAAGGATGCATGATGACGAAACGCCCCGAAGACCTCCGTTCCGCCCGCTGGTTCGCGCCGGATGACCTGCGCTCCATGGGGCACCGCAGCCGCGCGATGCAGATGGGCCTGGACGGCGCGGATTGGGAGGGCAAGCCGGTCATCGCCATCATCAACACCTGGTCGGACCTGTCGCCCTGCCACCACCACCTGCGCGACCGGGCGGAGTTCGTGAAGAAGGGCGTCTACCAGGCCGGCGGGATGCCCGTCGAGATGCCGGTGCATTCCTTCTCCGAACAGTTCCTCAAACCGACCTCGATGCTCTACCGCAACATGGGCGCGCTCGAGGTCGAAGAGACGCTGCGCGCCCACCCGATCGACGGGGTGGTGCTGATGGGCGGTTGCGACAAGTCCACGCCGGCCCTGGTCATGGGCGCGGTCAGCGCCGGGCTGCCCTTTGTCTACCTGCCCGCCGGCGCCATGCTGCGCGGCAATTACGCGGGGCAGAAGCTGGGGTCCGGCACCGACGTCTGGAAATACTGGGACGAAAGGCGCGCCGGGACTATCTCGAAAGAGCAATGGGATGGCGTACAGGGCGGCATTGCGCGCAGCTACGGCACCTGCATGACCATGGGCACCGCTTCGACCATGATGAGCATTGCCGAGGCCTGGGGCCTGACCCTACCCGGCGCCTCGGCCATCCCCGCCCCCGACGCGGGCCACAAGCGCATGGCCGCCGCCTGCGGCCGCCGTGCGGTCGAGATGGTGTGGGACGACCTGACGCCCGACAAGGTCATGACCTGGGACAGCACGCGCAACGCGGTGACGGTCGCCATGGCCACGGGCTGTTCGACCAACGCGATCATCCACCTCATCGCCATGGCCCGCCGCGCCGGGATCGACCTGACGCTCGATCACCTCGACGCGATCGGCCGCACGACGCCGGTGCTGGCGAACATCCGGCCCTCGGGCAAGGACTACCTGATGGAGGATTTCTTCTACGCCGGGGGCCTGCCCGCGCTGATGAAGGAGCTGGGCGACAAGCTGGCGCTTGGCGCGCGCACCGTGTCGGGCCGCACGCTGGGCGAGGACATCGCGGAGGCCGTGAACTACAACGCCGACGTGATCCGGCCGCTCACGAACCCGGTCTACCACGAAGGCTCGCTGGCCGTGCTGCGCGGCAACCTCGCGCCCGACGGCGCGGTGATCAAGCCCGCCGCCATGGACCCGCGCTTCCAGACCCATCGCGGCCCGGCCATCGTCGCCGACAGCTATGCGCAGCTGAAAGAGATCATCAACGACGAAGACCACCCGATGACCCCGGACCACGTGCTGGTCCTGCGCAACGCAGGGCCGCTGGGCGGGCCGGGGATGCCGGAATGGGGCATGATCCCGATGCCCAAGGCGCTGTTGAAACAGGGTCACCGCGACATGCTGCGCCTTTCCGATGCGCGCATGTCCGGCACCTCCTACGGCGCCTGCGTGCTGCATGTCGCGCCCGAGGCCTTCATCGGCGGGCCATTGGCGCTGATCGAGACCGGCGACGTGATCGAGATCGACGTGCCGAACCGGACCCTGCGCGTGGACCTCACGGACGCCGAACTGGACGCAAGACGCGCCCGCTGGCAGGCGCCCGCACCGCGCTTTGAGCGTGGCTACGGCCGGATGTACAGCCAGCACGTCGAACAGGCCGACAAGGGCTGCGATTTCGACTTCCTGCGCACCGATTATGGCGGCGCGGTCCCCGAGCCGGAGATCAACTGATGGACCTCGGCAATTCGCTGACCGGCGTCTCGGGCATCCTCGCCACCCCCTTCGACGGGGCCGGAGAGATCGCGCCCGACCGCCAGAAACCCATCGTGGACCGCGCCATCGCGGCGGGCGTCCAGGTGCTGACCGCCAATGGCAACACCGGCGAATTCTACGGCCTGACGCTGGCCGAGGCGCAGGTCATGGCGGAGGCCGCCGCCGCCCACATCGCCGGCCGCGTCCCGCTGGTGGCCGGCGTCGGGCGCGGCATCCGCGACGCGCAGGCGCTGGCCGAAACCTCGGCCCGCGCAGGCGCGGCGGCGCTGATGATCCACCAGCCGCCCGATCCTTTCGTGGCCCCGCGCGGGCTGGTCCACTACCTCGAAGGTATCCGCGAGGCGGCCGACCTGCCACTGATCCTCTACCTGCGCAACGATGCCATCGGGACCGAAGCGATCGCCGCCCTCGCCCGCACCCCGGGCGTTGCGGGCGTCAAGTGGGCCACGCCCAACCCGATGCGCCTCAAGGCCGCGATGGAGGCTTCGCCCGATCACATCACCTGGACCGGCGGGCTGGCCGAGGTCTGGGCGCCTGCCTTCTACGCCATGGGGGCGCGCGGTTTCACCTCGGGCCTCATCAATGTCTGGCCCGAGCGGTCGGTGGCGATCAACGCCGCACTCGAAGGCGGGGACTACGCCGAAGCCCGCCGCCTTATCGCCGGGATGCAGGTGTTCGAGGACATCCGCGCCGAGGAGCAAGGCGGCGCCAACGTGCCCGGCGTCAAGGCGGCCCTCGCGCTGATGGGCGAAGACTGCGGCGCCGCGCGTCCGCCTGCGGCCTGGCCGCTCAGCGAAGACCAGATGGCGCGACTCACCCGCTTCATGACCGACAATGGCCTGATCGGCCGCCCCGGAGAGACGACATGACCGACCACCCGCTGACACCCGAAACCAAGGCGCGACTTGAACAGGTGTCGGTCGCGACGCTTGCCACCGCGCTCTTCAAGCGCGGGCTGCGCGGCCAGGTGATCCAGGACGTGCGCCCGCTTGCGCCCAAGGGCCGCAACATGGTCGGCCCCGCCTTTACCCTGCGCTACATGCCCGCCCGCGAAGACCGCAACCAGCTGGCCGAGTTCCGCAACCCCGACCATCCGCAGCGCAAGGCGATCGAGACCTGCCCGCCGGGCCATGTCATGGTGATGGACAGCCGCCGCTCGGCCCGGGCGGCGAGCGCGGGGGACATCCTTGTCACGCGGCTGATGGTGCGCGGCGGGGCCGGGATCGTGACCGACGGCGGCTTTCGCGACGCGATGAACATCGCCGCGCTCGAAATGCCAGCGTATCATGCGCGCCCCTCCTCGCCCACGAACCTGACGACGAACGAGGCGATCGACATCAACGTCCCCATCGGCTGCGGCGACGCGCCGGTCTTTCCCGGCGACATCATCGTCGGCGACGACGACAGCGTGATCGTGATCCCTGCGCACCTGGCCGACGAGGTGGCCGAGGAAGCGGTGGAGATGACCGCCTACGAGGATTTCGCCATTGAACAGGTGCGCAGCGGCCAGACCATCATCGGCCTCTACCCCGCGACCAACCCCGAAAACCTCGAAAAATTCGCCGCCTGGCGCAAGGCCAACGGCCGCTGAGACCAAGAGGATTCCCCATGATTGCCCCGACCGACCTGCGCGACATCATCCGTTCCGGCCTGCTGTCCTTTCCCGTGACCCCCTTCGACGGTGACGACCGGTTCAACGCGACCGCCTTTGCCGCGCATCTCGACTGGCTCTCGGCCCACCCGGTCGCCGGGCTGATCGTGGCGGGCGGCACGGGCGAGATGTTCTCGCTCACCCCCGACGAGATCGTCGAGGTCACCCGCACCGCCAAGGCGGCCCAGCCCGGCGCGCCCATCATCGCCGGCTGCGGCTACGGCACCCGCATGGCCTGCGAGCTGGCGCAGGGGATCGAGGCGGCGGGCGGCGACGGCATCCTGCTGCTGCCCCATTACCTGATCGGCGCGCCGCAGGACGGGATCGAGGCGCATATCCGCGCCGTCTGCAACGCCACCCGCATGGGCGTCATCGTCTACAACCGCGGCCAGTCGGTCGTGGGCGCCGAGACGCTGGCGCGGCTGGCCGAGGCCTGCCCCAACCTCATCGGGTTCAAGGACGGCACCGGCGATATCGACACGGTCAAGCGCATCACCGTGGGCCTTGGCGACCGGCTGGCCTATATCGGCGGCATGCCCACGCATGAATTGTTCGCGCAGGCTTACCGGGGCGCGGGCGTGGACACCTATTCCTCGGCCGTGTTCAACTTTGTCCCCGAGACGGCGCTTGCCTTTCACGCAGCCTTTGTCGCCGGGGACGATGCGACCTGCGAGGCGATGCTGCGCGATTTCTACTACCCCTTTGCCAAGATCCGCGACCGCAAGACGGGCTACGCGGTGTCGGCGATCAAGGCCGGGGTCGCGCTGCGGGGGTTCGACACCGGGCCCGTGCGGTCGCCCCTGACCGACCTCAGCGACGAAGAGCGCGCCCTGCTCGGCGCGCTGATCGAGGGGCGGCGCTGAGGGCCCGGCGGGCCCTCAGACGGCGCGTCAGGCGGCGTTCAGGCCGGTGTCCAGCGCCGACAGGATCCTGTCAGCATGGTCCGCGGTCAGCACCAGCGGCGGCGAGAAGATGATGTTGTTGCCCGAGATGCGCAGCATCGCCCCCGCCTCGTAAGCGGCGCGGTGGACACGGGCGATAGCGCCCTTGTCGATGGGGGCCTTGGTGGCGCGGTCGCTCACCAGTTCCATCGCGCACATCAACCCGTGACCGCCGCGCACATCGCCGACGATGTCGTGCGTCTCCATCAGCGCCTCTAGGCCAGCAAACAGCTGGGCGCCCCGCGCGGCGGCGTTGTCCTTGACGGCCAGCCGCTCGGTTTCCTTCAGGCAGGCCACCGCCGCCGCCGCCCCGACCGGGTGGCCGGAATAGGTGTAGCCCGACCCGATGGCGGCGCGGCCGGTCTCGTCGCGCTCGAACACCTCGGCCACCGCATCGGAAATCATCACGGCACCGAAGGGGAAATACCCGTTGGTGATCGCCTTGGCGGTGCACATCAGGTCCGGCTGCACGCCCCAGTGCCGGCTGCCCGACCAGTCGCCGGTGCGGCCGAAGGCGGTGATGACCTCGTCCGCGATCAGCAGGATCCCGTGGCGCGAGCAGATCTCGCGCACGCCGGGCATGAAGCTTTCGTGCGGCGGGATCACCCCGCCCGCGCCCAGCACCGGCTCCATGATCATCGCGGCGATGGTGCCGGCGCCCTGAAAGGCGATCTCGTCCTCGAGCGCGGCGAGGCAAAGCTGCGCGAGGCGCTCGGGGTCGGCCTCGTTGAACGGGTTGCGGTAGGTGTAGGGCGCCGGGATGTGGAAGCAGCCCGGCATCAGCGGTTCATACTGCGTGCGGAAATTGGCGTTGCCGTTGACCGATGCGCCCAGGGTATGGGTGCCGTGATAGCCCTTCTTGAGGCTGAGGTATTTCACCCGCCCCGCCTCACCACGCACCTTGTGGTATTGCCGGGCGAGGCGCAGCGCGATCTCGACCGAATCCGATCCGCCCGAAGTGTAGAAGGCGCGGGAAAGGCCGTCGGGGGCGAAGAAGTCGCGCAGCATGTACGACAGCTCGATCACCTGGTCATTCGAGGTGCCGCGGAAGATCGAGTAATAGGGCAGCCGCTCGAGCTGCTCGGCGATCGCCGCCTTCACCGGGGCGCAGCTGTACCCGAGGTTCACGTTCCACAGCCCGCCCACCGCGTCGACCATGCGGTGCCCGTCCACATCCGAGATCTCGACCCCGTCGCCGCCGACGATGATGTCGGGCGGATTGGCCTGGCTCTCGGCCGGGTGCGCCATGGGGTGCCACAGGTGGCGGGCGTTGTTTTCCTTGAGAAAGTTTATGTCCTTCATGGCGGGGCCTTCCGTTCAGTTTCCCTCGGGCCAGAGCGCGCGGTGCGCCTCGGGCACTTGGCCGCCCAGCGCACGGGTCGCGACAACGCATCCCCGGCGCAGCGCGGCCGCGATCTCGGTCGATTTTGCGGCACCCGCCCTCACGCGCGGCACGGCGACCGACAGCGCGCCAAAGACCCGCGCGTCGGGGCCGAAGACGGGCACGCCCTGGCTGACCACCTCGCCGTCAAAGGCGCGGTCGAGCGCGGCGATGCCGCTGGCCTGCGTCGCGGCGATCATGGCCCGCAGGCGGGCGGGATCGGTTTCGGTGTTGTCGGTAAAGCGCGGCAGCGGCGCGGCCAGGATGCCCTCGGCCCAGGCCGGATCGCCAAAGGCCAGCACGGCAAGGCCCGACGAGGTCGCGTGCAGCGGCAGCATCTCGGCCTCGTCGAAATGCACCTGGGTGCCATGGGCAAAGGGATCGGCATGGACCAGCGGCGACAGCAGCTCGCCCTGCAGGATCGACATGTGCACCAGCTCACCCAGTTCTTCGGCCAGCGCCTGCACCACCGGCCGCAGGACCGACCGCGCCGGGTGGGTCCGTTCGCGCACCCCCGCCAGCCGCAGAATCGCCGGACCGAGACGGTAGGCGCGGCTGCCTTCGTCCTGTTCGAGAAAGCCGTTCGCGGCGAGTTCGACCAAGTGGCGATGCACCGTCGCCTTGTCGCGGCCGGTCAGGCGCACGAAATCCGCCAGCCCCAGCTCGGGCCGGTGACGCGAGAAATGATCCAGCATTTCAAGGGCTTTGGTGATCGTCCCCATCGGGCCTCCGGTGCCGCCGTGGATTTCGTCGTGCTGCGAACAAGACATTCGTTGACAGAAATGCTCCGGCGCATCAAGATATTTGTTACCAGAGGTTCAAATAATGAACCCATCTTATTGACCAACAAGGAGAGGTCACATGAAAAGCCAATTGATCGCCGGAGTCGCGCTGATCGCCGCCGCCCTGCCGCTGGCCGCGCAGGCCGAGTACCCCGAGAAACCCGTCGAATTCGTCGTGCCCTGGCCTCCGGGCGACCTCGAGGACGTGCTGACGCGGATGATCGCGGACGAGTTCCAGGCGACCTACGGCGTGCCCGCGGCGGTGGTGAACAAGCCCGGCGGCGGCGGCGGCCCCTTCCCCGGCGCGGCCGAGGTGGCACAGGCCCCGGCCGATGGCTACACGGTCGGGTCCTTCGTGATCGGCGTGCCGATCGTGGGGCCGGAAACCGGCATCCCGGCGCTGAACCCGAACCCGTTCGAGCCCATCGGCACCTTCCTCACCTACCCCTTCGTGATCGCGACTGGCGGCGACGCGCCCTACGGCTCGATGGAGGAACTGGCCGCCTATGCCCAGGACAACGACGTGGCCCTTGGCCATTTCGGGTCGGTGCTGATCCCGACGCAGGTGACCTTTGCGCTGGCCGCCAAGATGGGCTTCGACTACGCCTCCGAAGCGGCCTTCGACGCGCTCGACTGCAACACGCTGGCCAGCGGCGACGTGGATGTCATCAACACCACGCTGCAGCTGATCCTGCCCTGCCTCGGCGACGTGCAGGTGCTGGCCTCGATCGGGTCGGAACGCATCGGGCTGACCCCCGACACGCCGACGGTGGCCGAGCTGGCGCCCGACCTGAACGTGTCGCTCTGGAACGGGCTCTTCGTGCACAAGGACGTGCCGGCCGAGGCGCGCGACAAGATCGCCGCCGTGGCCGAAAAGGTCATGACCGGCGACAAGGCGAAAGAGCTGATGGCCCAGACCGGCGCGCTGGTCTACTGGCAGCCCGCCGCCGAGGCCGCCGCGCAGATCGAGGCCGACACGGCCACGCTGGGCACCATCGCCGGCCTGTTGGAATGACCCATCGCCGCCCCTTCGGGGGCGGCTTTTTCGTGCGCCCCTGCGGGGGCGACCTTGCCCTGGGGGCCTCATGAGCCGCATCCGCACCTTCCAGGAGCTCTTCCGCCGCGACCGCCGGCGCGGAGACCTCGTGTTCGCCCTCGCCTTCCTCGCACTGGCGCTGGTGCTTCTGGCCGCCATGCCGACCGAGACCACCTGGGTCAAACGCACCAAGCTGTTCGCCCAGCCCGCCTTCTGGCCCGCCGTGTCGGTCGTCGCGATGACCGTCTTCGCCGCGCTTCACCTCCTGGGCTCGTTCAGCTCGCCCCGCATCCCGGGCCGGTTGCAAGAGGCTCTGTACTGGGCACGGTCCCTGGAATGGGCGGCGTGGTTCCTGGCCTATGTCTGGGTGGTGCCGCTGGCCGGGTACCTGCTGTCCACGCTGGTCTTCTGCCCGCTGCTGTGCCTGCGCCTCGGCTATCGCGGCCGCACGCTGCTGGTCGCCAGCGGCTTTGGCCTCGCCGTGGTCGTGGTCTTCAAATCCCTGCTGTCGGTCAAGATCCCCGCCGGCGCGATCTACGAGGCGCTGCCCCCGGGCGCGCTGCGCACCTTCATGATGGTGAATTTCTGACATGGACGCCCTGCTTTCCGGGATCGACCTGCTGGCGCGGCTCGACGTGCTCATGGCGCTGCTGATCGGGTCCATCGGCGGCGTCATCATCGGCGCGATCCCCGGCGTCGGCCCTGCCGTCGCCATCGCGATCCTGCTGCCCGCCACCTTCGCGCTCGACCCGCTGGTGGGGCTGGTCATGCTGCTGGGGATCTACGGCAGCTCGATGTTCGGCGGCGCCCTGCCCGCGATCCTGATCAACACGCCCGGCACCGCCGTCAACGCGCTGACCACCTACGACGGCCACCCGATGACCCAGCGGGGCGAGGCCGTCCGCGCGCTCGGCCTTGCCTATGGCGCCAGTTTCGTGTCGGGCATCCTGTCGATCCTCGCGCTGATCCTGCTGTCACCGCTGCTGGCGCGCGTCGCGCCCATGTTCGGCTCGCGCGAGATCTTCCTGGCCGCGCTCCTGGGCATCGTGCTGGTGATCCTCGCCCATCGCGGCCAGACCTTCGCCGCCGGGATGATGGCGGCCTTCGGCATCTTCCTTGGCACCATCGGGCTCGAGCCGGTGAAATACACCCAGCGCTACACCTTCGGGCAGGACTGGCTGGCCTCGGGCGTGGACCTGATCGTTGTGATCCTTGGACTCTTTGCCCTCAGCCAAGCCTTCCTGCTGCTGAACGACCCCGAAGAGGCGCCGACCACCCAGCGCGTCGAAGGCTCCATGCTGCGCGCCATCGGCGAGGTCTTCCGCTTCAAGCGCATCGCGGCAATAGGGTCGGGTTTCGGTGTGCTGATGGGGATGATCCCCGGCGTCGGCGAGTTCACCGCGCAATTCCTCAGCTACACCTATGCGCAGAAGACCTCCAAGGACCCCGACCTGTTCGGCAAGGGCAGCCCCGAGGGGCTGGTGGCGAGCGAATCCGCCAACAACGCCGTCCCCGCCGCCGCGATGATCCCCCTCTTGGCGCTCGGCATCCCGGGCGAGGCGCTGACGGCCATGATGCTGTCGGTGTTCTACGTGCATAACGTGACGCCCGGGCCGGGGCTGTTCCAAACCCAGCTCGACTTTGTCTACGCGCTCTATATCGCGATGATCCTGCTGAACGTGATCGTCGTGGTCTTCATGCTGTTTGCCTCGAACTGGTTGCTCAGGATCATCCGCATCCCGACGCGGTTCCTGGGCATGATGATCCTCACGCTCAGCTTCGTCGGCGTCTATTCCCTGCGCAACTCGGTCACCGATTGCGCCATCGCCGCCGGGTTCGGCGTCTTCGGGCTGGTGCTGAAACGGCTGAACCTGCCCATCGTGCCGATCATCCTCGGCATGGTGCTGGGCGGCATCATGGAGGTGAAGCTGCGCTCCGCCATGGCCCGCGTGAAGACCCCGCTCGATTTCGTAGACCGGCCCATCGCCGCGCTGCTGGCGGTTGCCATCGTGCTCCTCGTCGGCTTACACATAGTTAACGTGTTAAGGCAATTTCTGGCGCGCCGCGTCCAAAGGGAGGAATGATGCTTGACCAATCCGCAATCGAGGCGCTGCGCGATGCGCCCGTCTCCCCCGGCCAGCACCTGATCGACGGGGCGCAACGCCCCGCCTCTGACGACGGCGTGATGGAGGTGATCTCGCCCCTCAACGGCACCGTCCTGACGACGATTCCCAGGGGCACCAAGGCCGATGCCGAGGCCGCCTGCGCCGCCGCACGGCGCAGCTTTGACGCCGGTGTCTGGGCGGGCCTCGCACCGGGCGCCCGCAAGGCGGTGATGCTGAAATGGGCCGCGCTGATCGAGGAGAACGCGCTGGAGCTCGCCGTGCTGGGCGTGCGCGACAACGGGACCGAGATCGGCATGGCGCTGAAGGCGGAACCGATGTCGGCCGCCGGCACGATCCGCTATTACGCCGAGGCGCTGGACAAGATCTACGGCGAGATCGCGCCCACCGCGCCCGACGTGCTGGCCCTTGTGCACAAGGAACCGGCGGGCGTCGTCGGCGCCATCGTGCCGTGGAACTTCCCCCTGATGATCGGCGCGTGGAAGCTGGGCCCGGCGCTGGCCGCCGGATGCTCGGTCGTGCTGAAACCGGCCGAAACCGCGTCGCTGTCCTTGCTGAAGATGTGCGCTTTGGGCGTCGAGGCGGGCCTCCCCGCCGGCGTGCTGAACGTCGTCACCGGCGAAGGCGCCGTGGTCGGCCAGGCCATCGCCGAATCCATGGACGTGGACGTGCTGGTCTTCACCGGCTCGGGCCCCGTGGGGCGGCGCCTGCTGCAAGCCTCGGCCGCGTCGAACATGAAGCGGGTCTACCTCGAGCTGGGCGGCAAGTCGCCCAACGTGGTCTTTGCCGATGCGCCGGACCTGGCCGAGGCCGCCAAGGTCTCGGCTGCCGGCATCTTCCGCAACTCGGGCCAGGTCTGCGTCGCGGGATCGCGCCTGCTGGTGGAACGCGGGGTGCATGACGAATTCGTCGACCTGTTGGCGCAGGCGACCGCGAAGATGAAGGTTGGCGATCCGCTCGACCCCGCGACCAACGCAGGTGCCGTGAACTCGGAACGCCAGCTGATGCAGAACCTGCGCTTTGTCGAAGAGGCCCGCGAGCTGGGCCGAGAGATCCGGCTGGGCGGGCAGCGCATCCTCGAAGAGACGGGCGGCTATTTCATGGCCCCCACCATCGTGACCGGGGTCGAACCAGGCGACCGGCTGGCGCAGCAGGAGGTCTTCGGCCCCGTGCTGGCCGTCATCCCCTTCGACACCGAGGCCGAGGCTCTGGAGATCGCCAACGGCACCGAGTTCGGGCTGGCCTCGGCGGTCTGGACCGGGTCCCTGAGCCGCGCGCACCGCATGGTCCGGGGCCTGCGCGCCGGGGTCGTGCATGTGAACACCTACGGCGGGGCTGACAACACGGTGCCGCTGGGGGGCGTGAAGCAATCGGGGAACGGGCACGACAAGTCACTTCATGCGTTCGAGAAATACCTCGATTTGAAGACGGCGTGGATCAAGCTTTGAAGGGCGCGTCGAAGTGATGAGCCGCAGATCGCTGGCTTCAAGGCAGCGGTCCGAATTAGGTCAAAGCGGAGGGTCCCGGCGTCAGCGTTACCTCGCCCGGGTCACCAAGCCGCGCATTGCCTGCGCGCGCGATGGCGATCCAACCGTCATGGGGGGCACTTTATCCCAGCCGCAACCGGAAGACCTTGGAAGGGCATGCCCAGCCCAGCCAAATCGCCAGCGCGTGGGGGCGCGCAGGCGATGCGCGGCGCCCTTCGGCCTTGATTCCGAGCTTGGGGCCCCGATCAACCGGCGGCTTGTAGCGGCATAGTTACCGACTCAATGCGCGTCCGTATCCGGATAGGCCCCGACCACCTGCTGGTCGAAATCCATCACCGACCCCGTCACTACGCCCGAGCGCGGGCCGAGCAGGAAGGCGACCTGCCAGGCCACGTCCTCGGGCCGCACCATCCGGCAGAAAGGCAGGCTGGCCGCTGCCTCGGCCTGCCAGCCGTCGGCCCGGCCATGGCTGAGCTTCTGCCGCGCGTCCTCTCCGGGCGTGTCCATCCAGCCGACGTTGATCCCGTTCACCCGGATGCGATGCGGCAGCAGCGCGGCGGCGACGTTCTTGGTCAGCCCCAGCAGCGCCGCCTTGGAGGCCACGTAGGGCGCCAGCACCGGCAAGCCGCCATGGACGACGATCGACAGGATGTTGACCACCGCGCCCGGATGCCCCGCCGCGATGCAATGCCGCGCAAAGCCCTGCATGGCAAAGAAGGCGCCCTTGGCGTTCGGGTTCATGATCGCGTCCCATTGCTCGGGCGTGGTGTCCAGCACAGACCCGCGCGCCGTGTTCGCCGCGCCATTGACCAGCGCCGTCACCGGGCCGATCCGCGCAACCGCCTCGGCCACCATGCCCTGCACTGCCGGGATGTCGCCCATGTCGAGCGGCAGGGCGTGGACCTCGGCGCCATTCGCGCGCAGTTCCTCGACCGTGGCCGCAAGTTTTCGGGCGTCGAGATCGACCAGCACCAGCCGCCGGCAACCCTCGGCGATCAGCCGCTCGGCCACGGCGCGGCCCAGCCCCTGGGCGCCGCCGGTGATCAGCGCGCCGGTCTCTGCATGTGGGTGATCCATCGCCGCGTCCTCCTTGCCGCCACGCTGGCACAGCGGCGCGGCAAAGGGAAGTGAGCGCTAACGGGTACAGACCGCGTTCCGCGCCAGCCGCACCATGGTGGCGGTGAAGACGTCCTGCGGCCAGCCGTCCTCCTGCACCAGCCGCGTCCATGTCTCGACCGAGACCAGCGCGCACAGAAGGTCCACCGCCTGCGCGGGGGCAAGGCCGGGGCGCAACGCGCCGCTGTCATCCACCGCCTGCACGGCGGCCTCGAACCCGTGCCGCACCGCCGCCAACCGGCCCGCCCAGGCGCGCGCGGCCTCGGCATCGCGGTCCTGAAGGGCGATGAGCGCGCGGGCGACGCCCTGGACCTCGGGAATGTAATCGGACCAGGCCGCGACGTAGGCGTCAAGCCGCGCGACGCCCGTCGCGGCCCGGCTCGGGGCCAGCCGCGCGTCGATATCGTTCACCTCGTCGATATGGCGCGTGACGGCGACCAACAGCTCGGCCCGATTCGGGAAATGCAGGTACAGCGCCTGCCGGCTGATCCCCACCGCCTTGGCGATATCGGACATGCGCGCCGGATTTTCCCGTGATTCCAGGATCTTCCAGGTGGCGGTCAGGATGCGGGTGCGGGTATCGGGCAAATCACTTGACATTACGTCAAGGTAAAGACTATTGACACCGTGTCAACTTTACACGCTGTCAAGTTGATCCATCAAAATCCAAGCAAAGGACATCCCATGAACGTCATCGTCTTTGGTGCCACCGGCACCGTCGGCCGCCTGGCCACCGAACGCCTGCTGGCCAACGGCCACACCGTCACCGCCTTCGCCCGGCGCCCCGAGCGGCTGGACATCGACCACCCGCAGCTGCGCCGCGTGGCGGGCGACGCCACCGACCTTGCCGCCGTGACCGCCGCGATGAAGGGGCAGGACGCCGCCGTCATCACCCTGGGCGCGGGGCTGAAACGCTCGGGCACGATCCGCAGCCAGGGCACGCTGACCGTGATCCGCGCGATGCAGGCGACCGGGGTGCGGCGGCTTGTCTGCCAGTCCACGCTGGGCGCGCGCGAGAGCTGGGCAAACCTGAATTTCTTCTGGAAACGCATCATGTTCGGTGCCCTGCTGCGCCCCGTGCACCGCGACCACGAGCTGCAGGAACAGCTGGTCGAGGCGAGCGGCCTCGACTGGACCATCGTGCGCCCCTCAGCCTTTGCCGACGGCCCGGCGCAAAGCAGCTACCGCGAAGGATTTGGCCCCCGTGAACGCGGCCTCAGCCTCAAGATCCCGCGCGCGGACATCGCCGCCTTCCTCGCCCGGCAGGTGTCGGACCTGACCTACCGCCACCGCGCGGTCGCGATCTCGAACTGAGCGGAGGGCGCCATGATCACACTTCTCACCCTCTCCGCCCTCGCCGCCGCGTTGGTCGCGGGCGTGTTCCTGACCTTCTCGGATTTCGTGATGCGGGGGCTGGCGGGGTCGGCGCCGGAGGCCGGCGCCGAAGCGATGCAGCAGATCAACCGGGTCGTCTACCGGTCGGTCTTCATGGTGCTGCTGATCGGGCTGGTGCCGGTGTCGCTGGCGCTGGCCGTCACCGGCATCTGGCTTGGCGGACCAGCGGGCGCCTGGATGATCGCCGGCGCGGTCAGCTATGCCCTGGGTGTCATGGCCGTGACCGGCCGGGGCAACGTGCCGATGAACCAGGTGCTTGACCGGATGCCGCTGGCGCAGGCGGCGGAGGGCTACTGGCAGGGCTATGCCCGGCGCTGGACCCGGCTGAACCACCTGCGCACGCTCGCCTCGGCCCTGACGGCCGCCTGCTGGCTGGTCGCCGCGCAAGGCCTCGCCCATGCCAGCTGACACGGGGCCCGGGCCGGTCACCGGCCCGGCGCCGCATCACGGCCAATCGGCAAAGCGCGGGGCCGAGGCGGCGCTGTCCGCGCTGCGCGCCAGCGCCTGCTTGCGCCAGGCGCCGGGCGTCTCGCCCGCCATCGCCTTGAAGAAATGCGTGAACTGGCTGGCCGAGGAAAATCCCAGCATCGCCGCGATCCGTTCCGACGACAGGGTGGTGCGTTGCAGCAGCACCTGCGCCTCGTGCAAACACCGTTCACGGATCAGCAGCGCGGGGGGCTTGGCGACCGTCCGCATGCAGATGTCGTGCAGCCGGTCATAGGTGATCCCCATCGCCTCTGCATACTGCCGCGCGGACCAGCGGGCGCGGAAATGTGCCTCGACCAGGTGGCGGAACTGGGTCACGTCGCCCTGCCCCCGGCCCGTCGCCTCGCGCGCGGGCGGCGCCCGGTCGGTGCTGCGCCAGAACAACACCAGCAGCACGCGCAGATAGGCCGCGACCGAGATCTCGGCCCCGAAGGCGTTCGACCGCGCCTCGGTCAGGATGCGCTGGAACAGCGTCTCGAGCCGGGGTCCAAGCGGGTCGGCCCGGCCAAAAGAGGCCACCAGGTGTTGCGCGGCAAACATCCGCAGCTCGGCTGATTCAGCCGCCGCGCCGATGGCATCGTCCAACACCGCCTGCGCGAAGAACAGGTAATAGCCCGAGCTGCCGGCCGAAAGCCGCAGCCGCGTCTCCTCCTCGAGCGGCCCCCAGCGCATCGCCGGGCCCGACATCTCGAATTCACCCGAATGCGTCTCGGCCACAGCGTGACCATCGTCGAGGAAAAAGACGAACCACTGGTACTGCGCCGCCGCCGACCGGGTGCCGATCACCCGTTCCTGCAACGCGCATTCCACGCGCCCCGATCGCAGCCGTGCCGAGGGCGAATCGAACATGGGCCTCCCTTCCCCGACGATACTTCCCACGTTTTAGCAACTCTTGCCCATTTCACAGCATTAAATTCGCCTCCGAACTCGGGCAGGCTGACGATTGTCGCCCCGGAAGAGGAGTCTGGGGCGCAGGGGAGGATCATGTACGAAGCCCGGCTTCATATCCGTTCAGCGGGTGTCGATGCGCGCGACGGCGCGGTGTTCGAGCGTCGCTCGCCCGTGAGCGGCACCCCCGTGACCCGTGCCGCCGCGGCAGGCACGCGGGACGCGCAGGATGCCGCCAGCGCCGCCGCCGCCGCCTTTCCGGCGTGGCGCGCTTTGCCGAATGCCGAAAAGCGCGCGATCCTGGCCCGCGCCCGCGACCTGATCGTCGCCCATACCGAGGAATTCGTCGAAATCGCCGCCGAAGAGCTCGGCTCGACCCCCGACTGGATCCGGTTCAACGTCTCGATCGCCGTCGATGTCTTCAACGAGGCGATGAAGATGCCGGACGCCGTGACCGGGTGGCAGGAACAGTCGGAAAAGGACGGCATCGCCTCGACCCTCTTCCGCGAGCCGGTGGGCGTGGTCCTGTCCATCGCGCCGTGGAACGCGCCGGTGACCCTGGCGATCCGCGCCATCGTCTGGCCGCTGGCCTGCGGCAACACCGTGGTCTTCAAGGGCAGCGAGCTTTGCCCGATGCTGCATTCGCGCATCGTCGACGTGATCAGCGCGGCCGGGCTGCCCGAGGGCGCAGTCACATCCGTCCTGCACGCGCCCGAGAGGGCCGAAGAGGTGGTGACCGCGCTGGCCGCCCACCCGGCGGTGCGGCGCATCAACTTTACCGGCTCGACCCGTGTGGGCCGCATCGTGGCCGAGATCGGCGCGCGCTATCTCAAGCCCTGCCTGCTCGAACTGTCGGGCAAGGCACCGCTGATCGTGCTCGAGGATGCCGACCTGGCCGCCGCCGCCCGCGCGGCGGTCTACGGGGCCTATTTCAACCAGGGCCAGATCTGCATGGCGACCGAGCGGGTGATCGTGCTGGATTCCGTCGCCGATGCCTTTGTCTCGGAAATGGAAGCCGCCTGCGCCGAGCTGCTGGCGCGCAAGAACCGCGCCAAGGTCGGCGGGCTGATCAGCGCGGACAGCGCCCGCCGGGTCGAGCGGCTGATCGACGACGCCCTGGCGCGCGGCGCCACGCTGATCGCGGGCGGGCAGGTTTCGGGCGCCCATGTCGCGCCCACGCTGATCGACCGGGTAACGCCCGAGATGCAGATCTACGGCGAGGAAAGTTTCGGCCCCGTGGCCGCGATCATGCGCGCGGGCGACGAGGCCGAGGCGTTCTCGATCGCCAACGACACGCAATACGGGCTGGTCGCCTCGATCTTCACCGCCGACACGAGCCGCGCACGCGACCTGGCGGCGCGGCTGGAAAACGGCGTCTGCCACATCAACGGCCCCACCGTCTACGACGACCCGAGCAAGCCGTTCGGCGGGCGCAAGGCATCCGGCTATGGCCGGTTCGGCGGCACGTCCGCCATCCAGGAATTCACCGAGCTGCGGTGGATCACCATCCAGGAACCCAGGCACGACTATCCGTTCTGGATGTAAACTTCCGCGCCGTTCGGCGCGGGCAAAAGGGAGGAAACGACAATGAAACGCAGAACGTTCTTCAAGGCCACGACGCTGCTGGCCGCGTCGCTGGTGGCCGGGGCCGCCATGGCCGCCGATCCGATCATCGTCGGCGCGGTCGCGCCCAAGACCGGCCCGCTGGCGGGCGGCGCGGCGGTCACCCACTGGCCGAACATCGCGCTTTGGGTCAAGGAAGTGAACGAGCGCGGCGGGCTGACCGTCGGCGGTGAGCAGCGCATGCTCGAGGTCATCGAATACGACGACCAGACCAACCCGGCCGAGACGATCAAGGCCGTGCAGCGCCTGGCCACGCAGGACGATGCCGACATCATCCTCGCGCCCTATTCAACCGGCCTGAACCTTGCCGCCGCGCCGATCTTTGACCGGCTGGGGTTCCCGCAGATCACCTCGTCCGCCGCGACCGACCAGATCGGTGAGCTTTCGGCCCAGTTCAACGACATGTTCTTCCTGCTGGGCCGCTCGTCCGACCTGGCCGAGGACGCGGTCGAGGTGCTGGCCGAACTGCGCGAGGCCGGCGAGATCGGCAACCGCGTCGCCATGGTCAACGTCGCCGACGCCTTCGGCATCGAGCTGGCGGCCGTCGGCAAACCCGCGCTCGAGGCGGCCGGGTTCGAGCTGGTCTACGAGACCTCCTATCCCCTGGGCACGCCGGACCTGTCGCCGATCATGAAGGCCGCGAAGGCCGCAGAGCCCGACGCCTTCGTCGCCTGGTCCTACCCGCCCGACACCTTCGGGCTGACCGAACAGGCGATGATCGAAGAGCTGAACGTCAAGGCCTTCTACACTGCCGTCGCCACCGCCTTCCCGGCCTATGGCGGGCGCTTTGGCGCAGCGGCCGAGGGCGTGATGGGCATCGGCGGCGTGAACACCGCCTCGCCCGCGTTCCAGGATTACGCCGCGCGCCTCGAGGCCGCGACCGGGTCCAAGCCGGACTACTGGGCCTCGGGCATGATGTACGCCTCGCTTCAGATCCTCGAAGAGGCGATCGAGACGACCGGCACGCTCGACATGGCCGAGGTGACGCAGTTCATCAAGGACAATTCCTTCGAGACCGTGATGGGCACGATCGACTTCGACGACGAGAACAACAACACGGCCTACTGGACCGTCGGCCAGTGGCAGGGCGGCGAGTTCAAGGGGATCAAGGAAACCGGCCGCGAGGGCGCGGTGGCCCCGATCCTCAAGACCGGCTGGGAATAATCCCCAAGACCCGCGCGGCCCCTATCCCGGGGCCGCGCGACCCCAAGCGGAGCAGACATGGACATCCTGATAACCGGCCTCATCCTGGGCGGCACCTATGCGCTGATCGCCATGGGGCTGAACCTGCAATACGGCGTGTCGCGCATCATGAACCTCGCCAATGGCGAGATGCTGGTGATCGGCGGCTTCACCGCCTTTGCCCTTTACACCGCCGGGCAGGTCAGCCCGCTGTTGACCATCTTCATCGTGGCGCCGGTGGCCTACGTGCTCAACTGGCTGGTCTACCGGATCATGCTGCGCCCTCTGGTCAAACGCGCCAAAAGCCGCGGGATGCTGGAGCAAGACGCGATCCTGACCACCTTCGGCCTCTCATTCGTCATGGTGGGCCTGATGCTCTGGGCCTTTGGCGGCGACTACTTCAGCTATTCCTACCTTGCGCGCCCCGTGGTCATCTTCGGTGACAATTTCGGCCTGAACCGCGTGGTGGCCTTTGGCTGCGCGGCGCTGCTCTGCGCCGGGCTCTACCTCTGGCTCAACGTCTCGCGCGCCGGCATGGCGATCCGCGCCGTGGCCGTGTCGCCCGAGAACGCGCGCCTGGTCGGCATCGACGTGCCCAAGCTATCCGCCCGTGCCTTTGCCCTTGGCGGAGCGGTCACGGCCGTCGGCGGCGCGGTCATCTCGACCTTCCTGACGCTCGACGCCTCGACCGGGGTGATGTTCACCATGAAGGCGCTGATCATCGTCATCATGGGCGGGGTCGGCGACGTGCGCGGCACGATCCTCGCCGCGCTGGTGCTGGGGCTGGGCGAGACGCTCGTGGCCACCTTCATCGACCCCGGCCTGACGCTGGCCGCCGCCTATGCGCTGTTCATCGCCATCCTGCTGTTCCGGCCGCAGGGCTTTTTCGGAAGGAAACCGACATGAAACGCGGCGACCTGAGCAACCTTGCATGGGGCGCTGCCCTTCTGGTGCTGGCGGCGCTGCTGCCGCTGACCGGCGACGGCTACCTGATCTCGCTGGGCGTGACGATCGCGATGTATACCGTGCTCGCCACGTCATGGGCGCTGTTCTCGGGGCCGACGCATTACATCTCTCTCGCCACGGCGGCCTTTTTCGGCGTCGGCACCTATGTCACCGGCGCGGGGATCGACCACCTGCCCTACTGGACCCTTCTGCCCATCGCCGCCGTCGTCGGCGGCGTGCTGGCGGCGTTGGTGGGGCTGGCGACGCTGCGCCTGTCGGGCGTCTACTTCGTCATCTTCACGCTGGGCCTGGCCGAGATGACGCGGCAGGTCGTCACCTGGTACCAGAACAAGACGGGCCACAAGGGCACCTACGTGCTGACCGACCTCACGGACAACGACATCTACTGGCAGCTGGTCGCGCTCGCGGGTCTCGTGTTCCTGATCGGCTGGGCCGTGGGCCGGTCGCGCCTTGGCTTTGCGCTGCGCATCATCGGCGATGACGAGGACGTGGCCCGCCATGTCGGCATCAACACCGCGCTCAGCAAGGTCGCGCTCTTCATCGTCTCGGGCGCGGTCGCCGCCGTGGTCGGCGCGATCATCGCGCCCCGCTACGTCTATATCGAGCCCTCGACCGCCTTTACCCCCATGCTGTCCTTCCAGGTTGTCATCATGGCGCTCCTGGGCGGCACCGGGCGCCTCTGGGGACCGCTCGTGGGGGTCATTCCCTTTACCCTGCTGTGGGAGGCGATCTCGTCCTCTTTCCCCAACCAGACGACACTGCTGCTGGGGCTGAGTTTCCTGGCCATCGTCTACCTGCTGCCGGGCGGTTTCGTCGGGCTCTGGGACCGGGTGAAGCACCGCTCGGCCCGGCGGAGGGCCCTGGCATGACCGCTGTCGTCAAACTTTCCGGCGCGACCAAGCAGTTCGGCGGGCTCGTCGCTGTCGACAACGTCAGCTTCGAAGTGCAGGAGCACCAGGTGCTGGGGCTCATTGGCCCGAACGGGTCGGGCAAGTCGACCACGCTGAACCTGATCTCGGGCGCCCTGCCCGTCACCGATGGCGACATCGCCCTGCGCGGCCGCGAGATCACCGGGCTTCCCGCGCGCGAGATCGCCCGCAAGGGCGTGGCGCGGACCTTCCAGCTGGTGCGGCTGCTGCCATCCATGAACGTGGTCGAGAACGTGATGGCCGGCGCGGTCTTTGGCCACCGCCGTCGCTGGGGCGCCTCGGCCGAGCGGCATGCAAAGCATGTGCTGGAAACCGTGGGGATCGCCGACAAGGCCCGGTCCCACGTCAGCCAACTGACCTATATCGACACCAAGCGCGTGGAACTGGCCCGCGCGCTGGCGGGCGAGCCCGAGGTGCTGCTGCTGGACGAATGGCTGGCCGGGCTGAACCCGACCGAGCTGACGGAAGGCATCGACCTGATCCACCGCCTGCGGGACGAGGGGCGGACGATCATCCTGGTGGAACACGTGATGGACGCGATCCGGTCGCTTTGCGACGCCTGCGTGGTCATGTCCTCGGGCAAGAAGATCGCGGAAGGCTCGACCGAGGCGGTCCTGTCGGACCCCGAGGTGATCCGCGCCTACCTGGGGGACGACGATGCTTGAAGTCAAAGGCATTTCCGCCGCCTACGGCCAGCACCCGGCGCTCAAGGGCGCCTCGGTCCGCGTCGGCAAGGGCGAGATCGTGGTGATCCTGGGCGCCAACGGGGCCGGGAAATCGACGCTGCTCAAGGCGATCAGCGGGATCTGCGAGGGCAAGGTCACGGGCTCGATCACCATGAACGGGCACGAGCTGGTCGGAATGAAACCCGACCGGATCGTCGAGGAAGGCATTGCGCTGGTGCCCGAGGGGCGCGGCATCTTTGGCGACCTGACGGTCGAGGAGAACCTGACGCTGGGCGCCTATGCCCAACGCGCCAAGGACGCCGAAGAGGTGAACCTCGACCGCGTCTATACGCTGTTCCCCAAGCTGCGCGAGCGGCGGCGACAGGTGGCGCGCACCATGTCGGGGGGCGAGCAGCAGATGGTCGCCATCGGCCGCGCGATGATGTCGAACCCGGCAGTGCTGACGCTGGACGAGCCGTCGCTGGGCCTGTCGCCGCTGCTGTCGAAGGAACTGTTTTCGAGCCTGCGCGCGGTGCGCGACACCGGCATCGGCATCCTGCTGGTCGAGCAGAACGCCAAGGCCTCGCTGGCCATCGCGGATCGCGGGTACCTGCTCGAGAACACCCAGGTGGTGCACGAGGACACGGCCGCGAACCTCGCCAAGGACCCGGCGGTGCAGAAGGCCTACCTGGGCGGGGCGGCGGCGAAACCTGGGGCCGGCAAGGGCATGCCCGCCCCTGCCCCGTCGGCCCCGCGCCCCGCCAAGGGGCCCTCGCCGTCCGAGATCGCCGCGCAGGCCATGGCGCGCATGGCCCCGCCGGCGAAACCGGCCGCAGCGCCTGCGCCCACGCCCACGCCGCAGCCTGAGCCAAGGGCTCATCCGCCCCAGCGGGCGGTCTCGCAACCGGCCCCGGTCCCGCCGGCAAGGATCGACACGGCCGACCTCGTGGCGCGGGCCAGCCAGATGGCCTCGCGCCGGGGCCAGCCGCCAGCCGCGCCCAAGCCCGGGCCGATGCCCGCGCCGACGAAACCCGCCCGCGCGGCCAGCCCACCCCGCCCCGTCATGCCCGACCTGACGGGCCAGTCGGACCGGCTGCGCGACATGCTGCAAGAGATCGAAACCGCCGCTGCCCGTGCCCGCGACCGTTCGCGCAATCGCACGCGCCAACCCTGAGGAAAGGAGCCACCCATGCTGGACCACTCCGCCACCGCCCCGACCATCAAGGGCATGTATATCGATGGGCAATGGACGCCCGCCGCCCGCACCTTCGACGACCTCAACCCGTCGGACAATTCGCTTTACGCCCGCATCCCGGACGGCTCGGCCGAGGACACGCGCCGCGCCATCGCCGCCGCGAAAAAGGCCTTTCCGGCCTGGTCGGGCCTCGCCTTCCACGAGCGCGCCCATTACCTGCTCAAGATCGCCGACGCCTGGGACCGCCGCAAGAATGACTTCGTCGCGGCCGCCGTGGCAGAAGGCGGGGGCTGGTTCGGCAAGGGCATGTTCGAGGCGGGCTATGTCGCCGAGGTGTTCCGCAGCGCCTCGGCCCTCTGCTACCAGAACATCGGCGAGGTGCTGCCCTCCGAGCACCACAAGTTCATGATGGCCACCCGCTTCCCGCTGGGCGTGGTCAGCGTGATCAGCCCCTGGAACATGCCCGGCATCCTGACCTCGCGCGGCTTTGCCGCCGCGCTGGCTGTCGGCAACACCGTGGTGCTGAAACCGTCCGAGGACACACCCTACGCCGGCGGATTGTACTTTGCCGAGATCCTCGAAGAGGCGGGCATCCCGGCCGGCGTCTTCAACGTCGTCACCTGCTCGCGCGAGAGCGTCGGCGCGGTGGGCGACGAGATGATCGAGAGCCCGACCGTCAAGGCCGTGTCTTTCACCGGCTCTACCGCCGTGGGGCGGCACATCGCGGCCAAGTGCGGCGCGCATCTCAAGAAGGCCTGCGTCGAGCTGGGCGGCAAGGACAGCATGATCATCCTCGAGGATGCCGACCTCGACCACGCGGCCAAGGCGGCCAATTTCGGGTCCTTCATGCACCAGGGCCAGGTCTGCATGTCGACGGAAAAGATCCTGGTACAGGAAGGCATCTACGACGATTTCATGCGCAAGTTCCTCGCCCGCGCGGCCAAGCTCAAGACCGGCCACACCCGCGACAAGGACAACGTCATCGGCCCGCTGGTGAACACCCGCCAGGCGCTGCGCGTCAAGGCGCTGATCGACGACGCGCTGGCCAAGGGGGCTCGGGCCGAGATCGGCGGCAAGGCCTGGGACAACTTCGTCGAGCCGACCGTGCTGACGGGCGTGACGACCGAGATGGACATCTGGCACGACGAGACCTTCGGCCCGGTCGTCATCGTCGCCCCCTTCCGCGACGAGGCCGAGGCCATCGCGCTGAACAACGACACCGAATACGGGCTGACGGCGGCGATCATGACCCGCGACGAGGCCCGTGCCCTGCGCATGGCCGAGCATATCGAGACCGGCATCTGTCACGTCAATTGCCAGAACATCAACGACGAGCCGCACGTGCCCTTCGGTGGCACCAAGGCTTCGGGCGTCGGCCGTTACGGCGGGCGCTGGTCGCTGGACGCGTTCACGGAACTGCGCTGGATCACGCTGGATCGCGGCGGCCGGCACTTCCCGCCGGTTTTCTGAGGAGGATGGAAACATGACAGCACTTGGATGGATCATCGTCCTTCTGATCCTCGCCGCCGCGCTGATCGCGCTGGCCGCCTGGTTCTACGAACGGGCCACGAACGAGGTCAGCCTCGTCCGTACCGGCATCGGCGGCCGCAAGGTCGTGATCGACGGCGGCACCCTGGCGATCCCGTATTTCCACGAGATCAACCGCGTGAACATGCAGACGATCCGCATGGACGTGGTCCGGCGCGGCAACAGCGCCCTTATCACCAAAGACCGGATGCGCGTGGATGTTGGCGCGGAATTCTACGCCTCCGTGGTGCCCGAGGCGGATGCGATCGCCCGCGCCGCACAGACCCTGGGGCGGCGGACCTTCCAGCCCGACGAGCTGAAATCGCTGATCGACGGCATGATGGTCGACGCGCTGCGCACGGTGGCTGCGCAAATGACCATGGACGAGCTGCACGAGGACCGCGCCGAGTTCGTGCGCGAGGTGCGCAACATCCTGGGCGAGACGCTGGGGCGCTACGGGCTGCAGCTTGATTCCGTGTCGCTGACCGATTTCGACCAGACGGCGTTCTCGTCTCTGGACGAGACCAACGCCTTCAACGCGGTCGGGATGCGCAAGCTGGCCGAGGTGATCGCCAAGTCCAAGCGCGAGCGAGCGCAGATCGAGGGCGACAGCGAGGTCGAGGTGCGGCGCACCGCGATGGAGGCCAGCCGCCGCAAGCTCGAGATCGACCTCGAGGAACGCCGGGCCGAGATTGCCCAGGCGCAGGAGGTCGAGACGCTGATGGCCGCGCAGCTGGCCGAGGTGGCCCGCCGCAAGGCAGATGCCGAACGCGACGCCGCCCATGCCCGCATCCGGATGGAGCAGGAGATCCAGTCCGCCGACATCGCCCGCGAGCTGGCGATCCGCGAGGCCGAGATCGCGCAGGACCGCGCCCTGAACATCGCCGAGCAGGAGCGGCAGATCCAGATCTCGGCCAAGAGCCAGGAGGAAAGCCGCGCCCGGGCCGAGGCCGACACCGTGCGGGCCGAGGCCGTGAAGGCCGAAGAGGCGATCCAGACCGCGCGCCAGATGGCCGAGGCCGAACGGCGCAAGGCCATCGCCCTGATCGCCGCACAGCAGGATGCCGAGACGGCCGCGACTCGGGCGAAGATCGCCGCCGAAAGCGACAAGGCCACGGCCAAGGACCGGACCGAGGCCAAGCGCGCCGAGGCCGAGGCGCTCAAGCTTCTGCGCATGGCCGAAATCGAGGCGGACGCGGCCCGGATCGAGGCCGAGAATGCCCGCTCCGAGGCGCTGGCCGCGCTCGAGCTGGAAAAGGCGCGGCTTGCGGCGGCGCCCGGGATCATCGCGCAGATGGTCAAGCCGGCCGAGAAGATCGACAGCATCACCGTGCACCAGCTGTCCGGCCTCGGGCCGCGCGGCGGGGCCGAGGGGCAGGCAGGCGAGCCGGGCACTGGCTCTCCGGTGTCGCAGGTCGTGAACGCGATCCTCGACATGGCGGTGTCGATGCCGGCGATGACCCGGCTGGGCGAACAGATCGGCGACCATGTCGCCGGGGCACCGGGAAAGCCGCGGGACTGACCTCGTGGGGACAAGACCCGGCGGGGACCAGCCGGGTCAAATCGGGGTCGGGCGGAGGCCCGGACCTTGCGGCGACGCAGGGTCCGGGCCTCTTGCTTTCATCCATGGCGCCCCGGTGCCTTCGGGCAGCATGTCCGACAAATGGTTATCGAACTGTGAACGCCGATGGCGCCCCGCCCGCCGACAGTGGCGCGACCGGGCGGGCGCGATGTCCGCCCGGCGCTGGGGTAACTTCGCGGTATAGCCGCCGTCGACCATGTGGAACGACCCGGTGATGAAGGACGCCCGGTCCGACACCAGGAATCCGACCAGCGCGGCCACGTCCGCAGGCTCGCCCAACCGGCCCAGCGGGGTCTGATCCTTGAGGAACTGCTTGCCCGCCTCGTCAAGGTTGGTGTCGAGGATCTTGGTGTTGATGAAGCCCGGCCCCACGGCGTTGATGCGCACGTTGTCTGCGGCATGTTCCAGCGCCGCGTTTCGGGTCAGCCCGACGACGGCATGCTTGGCCGCGACATAGGCCGGGTTGCCCGGAAAGCCCACCGCGCCCAGCATCGAGGCGATGTTGACGATGGCGCCGCCGCCGGCCTTCTTCATCTCGGGGATGGCATAGCGCAGCCCGTAGAAGGTGCCGTGCAGGTCGACGTTCACCACGCCATGCCAGGCATCCAGCGGGTAGTCGCCCGTCGACACGTCCGGCCCGCCGATCCCCGCATTGTTGACAAGGATATGCAGCCCGCCGGTCTTTTCGACCGCGAAGGCGACCATGGCCTCGACATCCTTTGGGTTCGACACGTCCGCGGCCACGGCCAGCGCTGTGCCGCCGGCCCTTTCGATCACCGCCACCTGGGCCTCTGCGGTCTCTTGCTTGAGATCGGCGATCACCACCGTGGCGCCGGCCGAGGCAAGCTCCTCGGCGATGGCGGCGCCGATGCCGGCGGCCGCGCCGGTGACGATGGCGGTCTTGCCTGTCAGATCATAAGACATTGTATGCTCCGGATTATTTCCTGGGGGCGGGCCCGGGCTTGCATGCACCGTCCCGCCTGTCACACAGGTATTCCCCCAGGGTGCCCGATGCCTCGCCCACGTCCGCACCGGCGATGTGCCCCAGTGCGCGGAACATCCGGCAAAGGCATTCTCTGCGCGCATGACTGTCCTGCCGGCCACGGCCGGGTCATTGCGTTCGCGTTGTCAGCTATCGGCCTGTCAGGCGGCGTCGGGGCGCGCCGTCTGTTCCACCAGGATCGCATCCTTCGCGCCGACCCAATCGCCCCAGGTCTGCGCGAAATCCCACGCATCCGCTTCGGCGTCGAACCGCACCTTGGCCTCGACCTCGCCTGCCTTGCTCAGGCAGGTCACCAGGAAACCGCCGCTCTCACGGGATACCGTAATCATGTCTTCACTCTCGAAACGCTCGCGGGACCGGATGTACCCGCATATCGTGACCGAATGACGACGCGCGTGCATCCGGAGCGTGACGCCATATCCGCGCAGATAGCCCTCGCACAAGCTGCAAAATCGCACGATCATGGTTCTGTCACATAAACTTGTCACGAAATGGGGCCCATGCCCCCCGCGGCATGACGGGCCCGGGCCGAACGGAGCGAGAGATGGACAAGAAAAGGGACGAGACCGAGCTGGACTGGCTCGAGGCGGAGCTGGCCGACACGCTGGACGAGGATTACGAGCTCGAGCTGTCCGAGCCGGCGCTGTCGATGGAGATTCGCAAGATCTACCAGAAGGCGCATCCGCCCAGCCTCGAGCGTCGCGACTACCTGCGCAAGCTGCTGTATTTGCAATCGGAACTGATCAAGATGCACGATTGGGTGCAGTACCACGGCGAAAAGGTCGTGGTGCTGTTCGAGGGCCGCGACAGCGCCGGCAAGGGGGGCGTCATCAAGCGCATCACCCAGCGGCTGAACCCGCGCGCCTGCCGCGTGGTCGCCCTGCCCGCCCCGTCCGAGCGCGAGAAGAGCCAGTGGTATTTCCAGCGCTACGTGCCGCACCTGCCCGCCGCGGGCGAAATCGTGCTGTTCGACCGCTCATGGTACAACCGCGCGGGGGTCGAGCGGGTGATGGGCTTTGCCGACGAGAGCCAGGTCGAACAGTTCTTCGATGACGTGCCGGAGTTCGAGCGGATGCTGGTGCGGTCGGGGATTCGCGTCTTCAAGTACTGGTTCTCGATCACCGACGAGGAACAGCAGATGCGCTTCCTCATGCGCATCCACGACCCGCTTAAGCAGTGGAAACTGTCGCCGATGGACCTGCAATCCCGCGTCCGGTGGGAACAGTACACCAAGGCCAAGGAAGAGATGATGCACCGCACCAACATCCCCGAGGCGCCCTGGTACATCGTCCCCGGCAACGACAAGAAGCGCGCCCGGCTGAACTGCATCGACCACCTCTTGTCGCGCATCCCGTACGAGCCGGTTCCGCACGAGGACGTCACCCTGCCCGAGCGGACGTACAACCCCGAGTACGAGCGCGCCGTGCTGCCGCCCGAGCTTTACGTACCCTCCAAGTACTGACCCGGGCGCCGGGGCATCCCCCGCCCGGCGCATTCGTCCCAAGTTCGACATTCCCTTGACCGGGCTGTCACAGCCCGCCTCCGGGCGCATCCCGGTGCGGTGAGTATCCCGAGCGCAGGCGCGGAGATGGCGCCATTGCACCGCCGCGGCAGAGCCATTTCTTTCGGACGGCGGGCACCACCGGGACCGGCACCCACGGCGCGACCGTCGCGGGATATGACCGAATGGAGCGGACCGGCGTCGATTTCGACATCGCCGGCGTGCGCAACATCCATGCCGATCTCGGCGGCAATGGGATCGGCCTGCCGTTCACCCCTCTCCGCCGGTGCTCTTCGCCAACATCGACGCTGTCGAGGCAGCCGAAGTGACCATCCCCGTGGCCTGGCTTGCTGCCGGTTTCGTGGACAGCGGGTCAAGTTTGCTTGGTGCGGGCCTCGAACGCCACAGAGTTTGGATATTACCCCTTCCACAAGCAAATCGGCACGGATCGACGCTTGCTCGATGAGATCGCTGGCCGGGGTTACGCCGTGACCGAGTTGGAGCGCCGGACCTCGAAGGGGCTGAGGATGGCCAAAGGCATCCAGCGCCGGGAAGATGACTTCCCCGTGGACCCGGCGGCCGACGTCACGATCTCCGACCTGGGCTGATGTAGGGGTCAGACATCTGAGCGCCTTATCGATACAGCGACCGAGCGATTTACGCCCTTCGCCTCAGCGCCCCCACCCCATCGAGGGGGATAAGTGCCACCTTTGCTCAGCCTGACTGTCATTCGGCCTGTTGCGCTCACGCCTCTGCGCGACATGATGCCCGGCACCCTTTCACAAGCAAGCCGGATCACACAATCGTTCACTCCAATGCGCCCTCCGACACCCGGAAAGGAAACCCCATGACCATGACCAGCCCGATGGACATCAACGACTTCTGCGCCCTGCCCACCCACATCGCCACCCACCATGATGGCGGCGGCTCTGTTTGGTATGTGCTGGACCAGCCCCTCATAGAAGCACTCGGGCTTCCCTATGGCTTCCATCATGCAGACTTCCTCGAACGCTGTGACACCTTTCCCAGTAGTTCCTCGGACTGCGACCGCAGATAAGACCAGTACTCGTCCAGCTGATCGGCTTCGCGTCTGGCTTTGGTTTCGTCTATCCGGGCTGATCCGGTGCGCAACGAAAACGCGATGCCAGGCGATATGTCGTGGGCTTCCAACTCGGTCGGGTTGCGACGGCTGAAGTAACAAATCCCTGAATTCGGATACCTGAACGCGGGTGAATTGGTCTCCGACATGGTCTACGGCTCCAAGAAACTGCAAGAATCTGAAGCGAAACCAATGCGTTAGTCGAAGAGATGGTGCCCCCACACGGACTCGAACCGCGGACCTACTGATTACAAATCAGTTGCTCTACCAGCTGAGCTATAGGGGCACTCGGGGCGTCAGATACAGCAGCCGCAGGCCGGGGCGCAAGAGAGAATCCCGCCCGCTCGACTGGTCAATCCAGCGACTCGGGGCGTTGCACGCAGATGAAATGCGTCAACTCGCCCGAGCCGTTGCTGATCGGACGGATCTCGCAATGGTGCCAGAACGGCGTGCCGTCCTTGGCGTAGTTCAGGATCTTGACCTTGCCGGACTCGCCGCTGTGGATCAGGTAACGGAACATGTCGACCGCCTCGGGCGAGGTGTCGGGCCCGTGCAGCATGCTCAGCGACCGGCCGATCACCTCGCCCGGTGTGTAGCCGGTGTAACGGTAGAACGTCTCCGTGACCGAGGTGACCGGATTGCCGGACTCGGCGGAACAGATCACCACGCAACGCACGTCAGGATCGAAGCGCATCTCGTTTTCCGAGAAAGCTTCGCCCGACTTCTTACTCTCACTCATTCTTGCTCCCATTGGCCGCCGCCGACTCGATCACGTGCACGAGGCTGCGGCGCAGCTTGGCATCCTTGATCGCCACGAAGGCTGTAACGAGCCGGGCGACCAGGTCGGCATCACTGCCCGTGTCCTCCTCGGGCGCGTGGTAGTTGGGATCGGGCTCACCGTTCGTCTTGTTGCGGATCGGCAGGATGTCCGACGCCGCGATCCCGTAGTGCTGGGCCAGTGAATAGATGTGGATCAGGCTGCACTTGGTGCTGGCATCCTCGTATTTCTGGTATTGCTGCGGACTGACAGACAGGACCTGCGCCACCTGCGCCTGGGTCAGCCCGCGTTCCGCGCGCAGCTCTTTCAGACGGGTGCCGATGTATCTGTAGACCTGGTTGGGCATGTCCATCCGGTTGCAGGGGATCGCTGGCCGCGCCCTCGCAGGGCGGATGCGTCAGGGCTAGCACGGCGCAAGAATCGGCACAAGCCGGGGCCGGCCCGCGATTCCCGAAAGCCTCTCGCAGAACGCGAGACTCCCACGACTCCGTCGCCAAATTCTCAATTTATTCGCGAAGCTCTGCCCGGCATCGTGGAATTTCAGCGTTTTTTCTCGTTTTTTGTGGTGAATGCGGCAATTTCGCCCCGTTGAGCCGCGAATTTACCTCATTCGAGTCACGTTGGAGCCACGAGTAACCTCAATAAATAAGAACATCGACCAAACGAAGAGAGACGCCCCCCGAAACGGCCAGACGGCACAAGGGACACGGCGGACCGGAGAAGGGAAAGACGGATGACAAGGCGGAATCTTGTGGAGTTGGCGCGGCAGGTGATGCCGTGGAAGTTCCACGGGCAGGCTGATGTCATCCGGGCCGAACCGCAGGGTCCCTCATCGGACGGGCGAGACGAGGCGATCGGGACCGCGATCGACCCTCAACCAGAGACGAAGACAGAAACCAAGATCGACCCCCCGGCAGAACCCCGGACGATCATCACGAAAGGAAATTTCGACATGAGCCTCATCGCAGAAACCGCAGAGATCCACGGCTTCATCGGCGCCTGCCTCGTGGACACCGAATCCGGCATGATGCTGGACGCTGTCGGCGGCGGCAAAGGCAAGCTGGACCTCGAAGCGGCCGCGGCCATGAACACCACCTTCATCCGCGCCAAGCGCGAGGCGATGGAAGTGCTGCAGCTCGACACCAACATCGAGGACATCCTGATCACCCTCGGCACGCAGATCCACCTGATCCGCCCGCTGGACCGTGACCAGTCCAAGTTCATCTACGTGGCGCTGGACCGCAAGAACGCCAACCTCGGCATGGCCCGCCTTCAGCTGAAGCGGATCGAGGAAAAAGTCGCCGTCTGATCACCCTCTCCCTCGGGTCACCAGGCCGGGGCGTCCTTCGGGGCGCCCCTTTTGCCGTTGCGCGCGCTCTTCGGGGCGCCGCCTGGCGACCTTGTCCCGGCGATCAGCGGTTGGCGCGGGCCAGCAGGCCCACGGCGGCCAGCCCCACGGCGATCACGAGGATCGCGGCGGGCGAGGCATCGCCGAGGTTCTCGAGGCTGGCCTGGTCGTAGACCCGCGTCGCCAGCGTGTCGTAGTTGAACGGGCGCAGCAGCAGCGTCGCCGGCAGTTCCTTGACGCAATCGACGAAGACCAGCAGCAGCGCCGAGGCGACCGAGCCGCGGATCAGCGGGTAGTAGATCTCGCGCAGGACCTGCCCCCTGCCCCGGCCCAGCGACCGCGCGGCGGCGGCCAGGTTGGGCGACACGCGCCCCATGGCCGCATCGGCCGCCCCCTGCGCGATGGCAAAGAAGCGCACGCCATAGGCCAGCACCAGCGCGAAGGCCGAGCCGGTCAGCACGAGGCCGATGTCGATGCCCGTCACCGCCTCGACCGTATCGGCCAGCGCGTGGTCGACCGAGGCGAGCGGGATCAGGATGCCGACCCCCAGCACAGCCCCCGGCGCGGCATAGCCGATCGTGGTGATCGGCAGCAGCAGGCGCGGCAGCGGGTGGCCCGAGAGGCGCACCCCGTAGACCATGAAGACCCCGGCCAGCACCGTCACGGCGGCGGCGATCCCGCCCACGGTCAACGTGTGCCACAGCGCACGCAGCAGCGCGGGGTCGGCCCAAAGCTCCATGTTCGCCAGCGCGTGCGACAGGATCACCCCGCCCGGCAGCAGGAAGCCGAAGGCGAAGGGGACAAAGCACAGCGCCAGCGCCAGCCAGCCCGCAGCCCCCTTGAGCTGCTGCCGCGTCACGGGGCGATTGCGCCGCGACAGGGCAAAGAACCGCAGCCGGCGGCGGCTGAGTTTCTCCAGCGTGACCAGCAGGATGACCAGCGTCAGCACCACGCAGGCGATCTGCGCCGCCCCGCCCGCGTTCGAGCTTTCCAGCCAGACCGAGAAGATGCCCGTGGTCAGCGTCTGCACGGCAAAGTAATCGACCGTGCCGAAATCGTTCACCGTCTCCATCATCACCACGGCGACGCCGGCGGCGATGGCGGGGCGCGCCAGCGGCAGCCCGATGCGCCAGAACCGCGCGATGGCCCCGGCGCCCAGCGATTGCGCCACCTCCTCGCCATCGCCCGATTGCTCGCGGAAGGCCGCGCGGGACAGCAGGTAGACGTAAGGGTAAAGCGCCGCCGACAGCACCAGGATCGCCGCGCCCATCGACCGGATCTCGGGGAACCAGTAATCGCGCGCCGTCTGCCAGCCAAAGAGCTGCCGCAACCCGGTCTGCACCGGCCCCGCGTATTCGAGGAAATCGACCAGCGCATAGGCACCCACATAGGCCGGGATGGCGAGGGGCAGCAGCAAGAGGTACTCGATCCACCCCGCGAAGGGAAAGCGGTAGCGCGTCACGATCCAGGCCGCGCCTGAACCGACGCAGGCGGTCAAGAGCCCTACCGCGCCCATCAGCAGCACCGTGGTCTTGAGATAGCGCGGCAGCGTCGTCGACACGAGATGCGGCCAGATGTTCTGCGTCGGGTGGAAGGCGATCCAGATCACCGACAGGATCGGCCCCAGCACCACGACCGCGATCAGGATCGCGCCCAGGGACCAGGGGCTGACACGGGGCAGGCGCAGCCGCGTTGGGGAGGAGGCAGTATCGCTCATGCCCCCCTGTTGCCGCAAAGCCCCGCGCCTGTCCAGACGGGGCCGCGCGCGGGTGGTTCACCTTTGCATTCCCCTGCGCTACAACCATCGGGATAACAAGGTCGGACAAGCCATGCAGGTCATCATCCACGCGGGCGTTCATTGCACGGGCGGCGATCGCCTCGTCAAATGCCTCTTGCGAAACTCCGACCTCTTGCGCAGCCAGGGCACCGTTGTCCCCGGCCCCAGCCGCTACCGCGGCCTGCTGGCGCAGATCCTTGGCGCCGCGCGCGAGGCGCCGCTGGCGCAAGATGCCCGCGAGGTGTTCCTCGACGCGATCCTCGACGATGACCACGTCGAAAGGCTGGTGCTGTCGGACACCAATTTCTTTGCCACCGACCGGGGCGCGCTGGCCTGGGGGATGCCCTATGCGCGGGCCAGCGAACACCTCGCTTACCTGCGCGAGCTGATGCAGGGCGACGAGGTCGAGCTGTACCTCGGCCTGCGCGACCCGGCGACCTGGATCCCGGCGGTCTATAAGTTCAGCGGGGCGACGGATTACCGCGATTTCCTCGGCGGCTGCGATCCGCTGGAATTCCGCTGGTCCGAGATGGTCGAGCGCATCCTCGAAGAGGTGCCGGGCCTGCGCATCACCGCCTGGTGCAACGAGGATACGCCGCTGACCTGGGGCCAGATCGTGCGCGACATCGGCGGGCTCGACAGCACGCAGAAGATCAAGGGCGCCTTCGACATCCTGACCAACATCATGGCGCCGGAAGGGACCAAGCGCTTCCGCGCCTATCTCAAGCAGCATCCGCAGATGCCCGAGATCCAGAAACGCCGGGTCATGGCCGCCTTTCTCGCCAAGTATGTCGAGGACGACAAGGTCGAAGAGGAACTCGACCTGCCCGGCTGGTCGCCCGAGCTGGTCGAGACCATGACGGAGGGCTACGAGGAAGACGTCTACCGGATCGCGCGCCTGCCGGGGGTGACGCTGATCTCGCCATAGGCGGGCGCAGGCCGCAGGGGCCCGCGCCGCGCAGGGCTCAGGGCTGCATGCCCAACGCTTCCTTGTACATCTCCAGCACCGCCTCTTCCTCGGCGATGTCGTCGGGCTCGCGCTTGCGCAGGGCGATGACCTTGCGCATGACCTTGGTGTCGTAGCCGCGGCCCTTGGCCTCGGCCATCACCTCTTTCTGCTGGTCGGCGATGTCCTTCTTTTCCATCTCGAGCCGCTCGTAGCGCTCGATGAACTGGCGCAGCTCGTCCGCGGTGACGCGGTAGCTGTCGGGTTTCGTTTCCGGTTCCAGGTCGTCCATGCTGCCGCCTCCGTTATCGCTATTGCCGGGCCGCGCCGCATGGGCGCCCTGCCCCGGGCCGAGCCTCTGGTTAGCCGCCCCGGCGCGGTGCCGCAAGGGGTTCCCGCCCGCCCCGCAACCTGCTAGGACCGCGCGGCCCGCAGCGCAGGAGGGACAGCGCCATGCAATCGCTCATCTGGATCGGAGCCGGCATTTCGGTCCTCGGCCTCATCGGCATCATCTACTGCATCGTCGCCGCCGCCCGCCTGCGCGGTCAGGGCCTCGACGACGACACGACGCGCGAGCGGCTGCGCAAGCTGATCCCGGTCAACCTGGCCTCGCTGCTCTGCTCGACCCTGGGGCTGATGCTGGTGATCGTCGGCATCTTCCTCGGCTAGGCACCGCTCAGCCGTCGAGATCGCTGAACAGCAGGCCGTTTCGGACAAGCTCCAGCAGCTTGGGATCGGGCGCAAAGACGGCATGGGCCCGCTCGGCCAGCCGTTCGAGCCGCCGCTGGACCGTGAAGAGCCCCGCAAGGTCGGCCGCCTTCATCGGCCCGCCCAACACCCGCGGGAAGCCGTTTCCATAGACCATCGCCACGTCGAGGTCGGCCGGCCGCATCACCGCGTTCTCGCGCAGCAGCCGCGCGCCGGTGTTGGCCAGAACGGCAAGGCAGACGGCCACCACGTCCTCGTCCCCGAGACCCCGGTCGGGCCGCATGCGGCGCAAGAGGTCGGCCAGCCCCCGGTCCGGCTCGGGGGCGCCGCGTGCGCCGTTGGGATAGAGCAGGAACCCGGCCCCATCGGCCCGTCCGCTGCGTCCCGCCCCGGCCATCCCGTGCAACACCGCGCTGCCGGGCCAACCGGCGCGGGCCAGCCGCGCCTGCACGGCCTCGAAGCCGGTGTCGTCGATCCACTGGAAGGGTCCGGTGCGCAGGCCCGCGTCGCGCAGCGCCGCCTCGATCCGGTAGGGGTGCACGCCGGTGTCGGCCAGCGCCAGCGCGGCCTGCACCAGCGCCAGCCACAGGGTCTGCGCGACGGGCGCGTCGATGGGGCCGGTGCGCAGCGGCACCCGCGACATCCGCCGCAGCGCCATGACGCAGGCGGCCACCGCCTCGGGCGCGGTGGCGGCATGGGTGACCAGTTCGACCAGGCGCATGACATGGGCCGGGCTGGCGGTGCGCAGGCCCATCACGTGGGTTGGAACGCCGGTGCCCGCCGCCAGTTCGGGCAGCCGGCCGCAGGGGCCGGTGGTCAGCACGATGGTATGCTCGGGCGCCCGCGCCATGAGCCGTTGCAGCAGGATCGCGCGGGAATGGTGGTCGGCGCCCGTCGTCTCGATCACCAGGTCGCAGCTTGCGGCCTCGTCCAGCGCCCGCGTCACGTCCAGACGGGACAGCCGCGACTGGCGCAACCGTTCCGACAAGCGCCCGCGCGACACGGCCCGAGCATAGATCGCCTCGACCCCGGCGCGCGTCGTCTTAATGGCCGCGTCGTCCACCACATGCATCCGCGCCACCAGCCCGGCGTCGAGCGCGATCACCGCCAGTTCGGCCGCCACCGCGCCGCCGCCCACCAGCCCGACCGACCGGATCGGCCAGCCGCGGGCATCGCGCAGCTCGGGGCTGCGCGACAGCTGCCGCTCGGCCCGGTAGATGTGGCGCAGCCCCTCGCTGCGGTCCGAGGCGCGGCAGGCCTCGGCCAGCTCCGCCTCGAGCTTCAGCCCCGCCTCGAAGGGCAGCACCAGCGCCGAATCCACGCAGCGCAGGACCTGGCTGGCGGCCTCGCCCGGCACATCTGGCAGGGTGGCCTGGCGCGCCGCGATCTCGGCCTGGTAGGATTTCGCATCGGCCAGGCCCCGGGTCTGGTCGCGCGTCCGCCGGACAGCCCCGCCGGCCTGCACCACGCGGCGCGCATGCACCATCGCCTCGAGCCGGGCGTCGCCCTCGGTCACCACGTCGACAAAGAAGCGCCCGGCCGGATCGGTCACCGCCGCCGCCTTGCCGCTCAGCATGAGGTCAAGTGCCCGGGCCGCGCCGCCAAGTCGCGGCAGGCGCTGCGTCGCCCCGCCCGAGGGCACGAGGCCCAGCACCACCTCGGGCAGGCAGATCCGGGCCGAGGCGCTGGCGACGCGGTAATGCGCGGCCAGCGCCAGTTCGAACCCGGCGCCGCTGACCAGGCCGCCCAGCGCGGTCACCACGGGGCGGGGGCAGTCCTCGATCGCGCGGCACAGCGCCTGAAGATCAGGCGCCGCCAGCGGGGCATCGTAATCGGCCGGGTCGATTCCGCCCGAGAGCACCCCGCCCTTGCCGCAGAGCACGATGGCCTCGGTCTCCGGGTCCTTGGCGGCCCGGCCCAGCGCCGCGACCAGCGCGGCGCGGATCTGCACGGAAAGAAGGTTCGTCGGAGGGCTGGCGATCGTGATGATCGCGATCCCCTCCGTGACCTCGCAAAGGACCTGGCCCGACACGTACACCCCTCGTCACTCGCGGCACCTCGCGGGCCGCACACGGCTCTGCGGCCGTCACATGACGCGATGGTAACCCGGCGAAAGACCCGGGGGCAAGAACCGGCGCGCCGGGTCAGACCGGCATGTTGTCAAAGGACGAATCCTCGCCGTCATCGGTCGATTGCGCCGCGAGCTTGCCTTGCAGCTCGGCGAGCCGCGCCTTCAGTGCCGCCAGTTCTTCGCCGGTGGCCGAGGTCAGCTTGGTCTCGAGCTCGGTGATTTCCTTGATGATCAGGTCTTTCATCGGTGCATCCTCCTATGGATGGGCGCCTAGTGGGCGGCCGCGCAGGCCTTGCAGAACGGCGTGTCCGGCAGAACCTCGAGCCGGGCTTGCGAAATGGCGTCGCCGCAGCGGGCGCAAAGGCCATAGCTTCCGTCGCGGATGCGCCCCAGCGCGGCGCGGATGCGGCGGATCTCGTCCTGGCCGGCCTGGCCGAGCGATTCCAGCACCTCGTCACCCTCGCGTTCGACCGCGTCTTCTTCCCAGTCGCGCAGGTGCGGCTCGTCCAGCTGAGTCTCGATCGACTGCAGCCGCGAATCAAGTTCTCCGAGCCGGGACAGCAGCCGGTCCCTGAATTTTGCCGTGTCAGGCATCACTTCCTCCTGGATTGGTCCGGAAATAGATGCCCCGCGCCTGCGCCTTCTGCGTTGATTCACATCAACTTGACACAGATTCCGGCGCGGGTGCCTGCAGGGGGCTTGAAACACATTCGTGTTTTGTTATATGTATCAGGCAAACGGAGGATTACCCCATGAACCCCAACGTCAAAGCCTTCTTCGACGACGCCACCAACACCATTTCCTTCGTGGTCAAGGACCCGAACGGCTCGAGCTGCGCGATCATCGACAGCGTGCTCGACTTCGACTACTCGTCCGGCCGCACCGACACCAAGTCGGCCGACGCGATCATCGATTACGTGAAAGCCAACGATCTCAAGGTCGAATGGCTGCTGGAAACCCATGTCCACGCCGACCACCTGTCGGCCGCGCCCTACCTGCAGGAACGGGTCGGCGGCAAGATCGGCATCGGCGACCGCATCAAGATCGTGCAGGACACCTTCGGCAAGGTCTTCAACGAGGGCACCGAGTTCCAGCGCGACGGCTCGCAATTCGACAAGCTGTTCGTCGAGGGCGACAGCGTCCACATCGGCCAGCTGCGCGTCGACGTTCTGCACACGCCGGGCCACACGCCGGCCTGCCTGACCTATGTCATCGGCGACGCGGCCTTCGTCGGCGACACGCTGTTCATGCCCGATTTCGGCACCGCGCGCTGCGACTTCCCCGGCGGCTCGTCCGAGACGCTCTACGACTCGGTGCAGAAGATCCTCGCCCTGCCGGACGAGACCCGCATCTTCGTGGGCCACGACTACAAGGCGCCGGGCCGCGACACCTATGCCTGGGAAACCACCGTGGCCGAGCAGAAGGCCGCCAACGTCCACGTCGGCGCCGGCAAGTCCAAGGACGAGTTCGTCGAGATGCGCGACACCCGCGATGCGACGCTGGCCATGCCCAAGCTGATCATCCCGTCGCTGCAGGTGAACATGCGCGCCGGGCAGATGCCGCCCGCGGATGAAAAGGGCGATGTCTTCCTCAAGGTACCCGTGAACAAGCTCTGACACCACCAACCCGGGGGCGACGCGACGCCCCCGGCCGCACCCTCCTCCGGTGCGCTGCGGGGCCCCGGCCATGGCCGGGCCCCCCTGCATTGCGGCGGAGTGCGACACCCAAAGGGACGAAGAAAAGGAAACGCAAAGATGCAGATGGATTGGATTTGGGGCCTGGTCGGCGGCTTGCTGATCGGGACCGGCGGGGCCGTGTTCCTGCTGATCAACGGAAAGATCATGGGGGCCTCGGGCCTTATCGGCGGGCTGGTCGACGGGTCGGGCCGGAACACCGCGGCCGAGCGGCTGTGGTTCCTGGCCGGCGTGGCGCTGATGCCGCTGTTGCTTTACCCGCTGTATGGCGAGGTCGACACGCATATCACCGGCAACATCGGCGTGCTGGTCGCGGCCGGCCTGCTGGTCGGCATCGGCACGCGGTTTGCCAATGGCTGCACCTCGGGCCACGGGGTCTGCGGCATCTCGCGGCTGAACTTCCGCGGCATCGTCGCGACCGTGTTCTACATCCTCGCCGGCGGGTTGTCGGTCGTCCTGTTCCGTCACATCCTGGGGATCATCTGATGCGCAATCTCTTCGCACTTCTCGCAGGCAGCCTGTTTGGCGCCGGGCTGTTCGTGTCGGGCATGATCGACACCGCCAAGGTGCAGGGCTGGCTCGACGTCTTCGGCAACTGGGACCCGACCCTCGCCTTCGTCATGGGCGGCGCCATCGTCCCGATGTTCTTCGCCTGGCAGATCACCAAGGGCCGCACGCCGGCGCTTGGCGGCATCTTCCCGCCCAAGCCCGACCCGATCGTGGACCGCAACCTGGTCGTCGGCTCGGTCCTGTTCGGCGCGGGCTGGGGCCTGGCCGGTCTCTGCCCCGGCCCGGCCATCGCCTCGCTCACCTTCGGGGGGACCAGCAACCTGGTGTTCGTGGCCGCGATGCTTGGCGGGATGGCATTGGTGCCGTCGATCCGAAGCTGGCTTGAAAAGCCCGTGCCCGCCGAGTAATCCTGCGGCCATGGATATCCGTCAGATCACCCCCGCCTACCACGTGTCCCCGCAGATCGCGCCCGAAGATTTCGCGGCGCTGGCCGAGGCCGGGTATGCGCGGGTGATCTGCAACCGCCCCGATGCCGAGAACCCGCCCGAGCTGCACATCGCGGCCATGGCCGAGGCGGCGAAGGCGGCGGGCATCGAGTTCGAGGCGCTGCCGGTCACCGGCGACACGCTGACCCCCGAAGTGGCCATGCAGCACCGCGGGCTCTGTGACGAGGCGGGCGGCAAGGTGCTGGCCTATTGCCGCTCCGGCACGCGCTGCACCTACCTATGGGCCTTCGGCCAGGCCGGCGACCTGCCGGCGGACGAGATCATCGCCAAGGCCGCCGCGGCCGGCTATGACATCGGCCAGCTTGAGCCGGTGCTGAACGCGCTCGCCAGCCGCTGACCCTCGGCCCTGGCCGCGCGCCTGCGGGACAAGGGGACGTTCGGGCGCCAGATGAACCAGCGGAACAAGGGCGCCTTCGGGCGCCTTTTTTCATGGCGGACCGCTGGCCATCCGGCGGGGCGGGCCTGCCGCTAGTCGCCCATCAGCTTGGACAGCGGGTCGTCATCGTCGAAATTCAGCGCCGGCAGGTCCGGGAAATCCGGCAGGTCGTCCAGCGGCGGAAGATCGGGCAGATCCTCCATCGGGGGCAGATCCGGCAGGTCGTCGAGCGGCGGCAGGTCGGGCAGATCCTCCATCCCCGTGTCAAAGCCGCCAAAGTCCCCGCCCCCGTCGCCCATGTCGGGCTGGCTGTCCATCGGCGGCAGTTGCGGCAAGTCGCCTGAGCCGCCGCCATCGAAATCGAGCGCGGGGACGGCGCCGCTTCCCGCCGCTGCGCCACCGCCGGGTGATTTCGACGCGGCCGCCGGGGCGAGACCGGGCCCGGCATTCAGCTTGAGCGCGCGGAAGCCGTTCACCTGGCCCAACTGCCCGACCATGCGCGGGCAGGTCCCGCGGGTGCACAGCCGCACCCTGCTCAGCGCGTCGGGCGGCAGCTCCAGCACCATGCCGGGTGCCAGCCGTTCCGCCTGCGCCAGGGTCATGGGCAGCGTGGCCAGCACCACGTCCAGCTCCGCCTCCACGTTCTCGAACTCGGCGCCGAAATCGGCCTTGGGCTTGCCGGTGGGCGGGCGCTCGACCTTTTCCGGCTTTTCCCGCACCGGCAGGGCCAGGGTCAGCTCCCCCTCCTTGGCGCCGCTGTCGAAATCGATCGACATGCGAAAGACCTGCATTTCCGGCGCGGTCAGGATCAGGCCCAGCGTGCGCACGTCCTCGACCATGTCGCCGTAACGAAAGCCGTCGGCCCACCAGCCGTTGCGATCCTCGGCCAGGTTGATCGACAGGCCCTGCAGCATCTCGTTGACCAGCGGCTCGGAGACGGAGGCATCGGTGCGCGTCGGCTGCCGCTCGGCCGCGCGGGCGCGCAGCACCTTGCCCATGGTCTGCACCTCGACCAGCGCGGCGACGGTCTGCTGGTCCATCGCGACGGCGCCCATGGCGCCCAGCGGCCCGTCGGTCAGCAGCAGCAGCATGGAATCATCGAGGCTTTCCAGGAACTCCTCTTGCCCGACGATCTCCTGGTGGATGCCCTGGATGCGCACCGGCAGGCCCCACAATTTCTCGGCCGCGCGCGACACGGACAGCCGCAGCGCCTTGGCCGGGGGCATGGCCCGTGCCTCGTGCTGCTGGCGCCCCACCGACGCCTTGCGCCGGAGGACCCCTGAGATGTCGTTGTCGCTCATAGCCAGATCACGGCCCCTGGTTCTGCAGGGGCAAACTATCCGTGATTTGGTTACGATAGGCTAAATGCCGCCCGGACCGGCCGCAGTTTATTGCGCCGCCAGGGCCAGGTGCGCGGGCAGGCGCACGCGGAAGGCGGCCCCGCCCTGCCCCGGCAGGTAGGTGATGTCGCCGCCCAGCCGCGTCATGATCTCGCGGCAGATGGCAAGGCCCAGCCCGGCCCCGCCGGCCTTCTGTTCGCCAAGGCGCGAGAATTTTTCAAAGATCAGGTCCTGCGCCTCTTTCGGGATGCCCGAGCCGTTGTCGATGAAATCCACCACCACGCCACCTTCGCGCCGGCTGACGGCGATGGTCAGGCGCGGCTGCGTGGCATCGCAATACTTGCGCGCATTGGCGATGAGGTTGATGAAGACCTGCGCCAACCGGTCAAGATCGCTGGCCAGCACCTGGTCTTCCTGCGCCTTGTCGCGGCGGATCTCGAGCCGCCGCCCACCCTCGCCCGCCGAGGCGGAGGCGACCGCCTGGTCCAGAACGACCGACAGGTTGCCGCGCCGGATATTCAGGCTGACCTGGCCGTTCTCCAGCACCGAAAGGTCCAGCAGGTCGTCCAGCAGCCGGGTCAGCCGCAGGCTTTCATCATGGATGACCGAGGCATAGCGGTTCTGCTCCTCCTCGGTCAGCTCCATGTCGCGCAGGATCTCGGAGAACGCGCGGATCGAGGTCATGGGCGTGCGCAGCTCGTGGCTGATCTGGCTCAGGAAGGCATCCTTCTGCACCGACAGCCGCGTCAGCTTGTCGTTGGCCTCGCGCAGTTGGCGGGCGGTGCGGCTCAGCTCCTGGCTCTGCGCCTCGAGCCGCGAGGAATATTCCATCATCTGCGCCGTCTCGTCGGCCACGGCCATCAGGTCCTGCACCGACACCGACATGCCGCCGACCAGCTGGCCGATCATCGCATGGGCCGTGGCCGCACCGACCGAGCCCGACAGCTGGCGTTCGAGCCGTTGCAGGAACTCGGGGCTGGGTTCGGGCAGGTAGCCCTTGATCCCCTGCCGCTCGGCCTCGGACCGGAACAGGGTCTGCGCCTCGGCCGAGCCAAGGATGCGCTGCGCCATGATCAACAGGTCCTCGGATTGCGCGGCCCCACCCTGCCAACTGCGCGGCGACATGGAATGGTCGAAGACGTTGACCATCTGCGCACCCTGCAACCGTTCCAGCGGCGACGGGAACGTCACCAGCGAGACGACGAAGAAGGTGGTCGCGTTCAGCAGCATCGACCAGAGCACCGCGTGGACCAGCGGGTCGAGCCCGGCGATGCCGAACAGCGCCTGCGGCCGAAGCCAGCCGAGGCCCCAGGGGCCGGATTCGAGCAATCCGGGCGGCATGATCGCCGGGCCGAAGCTGGGCAGGAACAGGCTGTAGGCCCAGATCGCGAAGCCGACGAGCAGCCCCGACATGGCCCCGAACCGGGTCGCGCCGCGCCAGAAAAGCCCGCCCAGCAGGGCCGGCAGCACCTGGGCCACGCCGGTAAAGCTGATCAGGCCGATGGCCGCCAGCGCCGCGCCGCCGCCCGACATGCGATAATAAAGGTAGCCCAGCAGCAGCACGCCCGCGATCGCCACCCGCCGCGACAGGATCACCACGTTGCGCACGTCGCCCGACCGGGTCGCGCCCGCGGTCGAGAACCGCAGCCACAGCGGCATGACCACGTGGTTCGACACCATCGTCGCCAGCGCCAGCGAGGCGACGATCACCATGGAGGTGGCCGAGGAAAACCCGCCGAGGAAGGACAGCATCGCCAGCCCCTCCTGCCCCTGGCTCAGCGGCACGGTCAGCACGAACAGGTCGGGGTTCGCGCCCTCGGGCATCAGGTCGAGGCCCACGACCGCGATGGGCACGACAAAGAGGCTCATGAGCATCACGTACAGCGGAAAGGCCCAGCCGGCGGTGCGCAGATGGTCCTCGTTCTCGTTCTCGACCACCAGCACCTGGAACATGCGTGGCAGGGTCAGGAAGGCCGCGGCCGACAGGAAGATCAGCGCCGCCCAGCGCCCGCCGTCGACCTGCCAGGTGCCGAGGGTCGAGGCGTCGATCCTGTCGAGGGTGGCGGAGACGCCTCCGCCCAGCCCCCAGACGACGAAGATGCCGACGGCCAGCAGCGCGAACAGCTTGACCACCGCCTCGACCGCGATGGCCATGACGACGCCGTGATGGCGTTCGTTGGCGTCAAGGTTGCGGGTGCCGAAGATCACGGTAAAGACCGCCAGCCCGGCGGCCACGGCCAGCGCGTTGGAATTGGGGTCGGTCGACAGCGGCGCCCGGGCATCGGCGGCGGCGAAGGTGGCGAAACTCAGCGTAACCGACTGAAGTTGCAGCGCGATATAAGGCGTCGTCCCCACGACTGCCAGCAGCGTGACCATCACCGCCAGCGTGTTCGACTTGCCGAAGCGCGACGAGATGAGGTCGGCGACGGAAGTGATCCGCTGCGACCGGCCCACGCGGACCATCTTGCGCAGCACCCACCACCAGCCGACCATGACGATCGACGGGCCAAGGTAGATCGTCACATATTCCAGCCCCGACCGCGCGGCATAGCCGACCGCGCCGTAGAAGGTCCAGGCGGTGCAGTAGATCGACAGCGACAGCGTGTAGACCATGGGCAGGCGCAGCCAGCCGCCCTGCCCGCGCTTGGCCGCGCGTTCGGCGATGAAGGCCACGCCGAAGAGGAAGACGACATAGGCGATGCAGACCGCGACCAGCAGGTTGAGAGAGGTCATTTCCGCCCCTCCGCCTCTTCGCTGTCGCGCGAGCTGCGCAAGCGGTGCGACAGCAGCGCCGAGAGCAGGATCAGGACAGTCCAGGAGGCGAAGAGATAGACGATGGCCCGCGAATCCGCGACCTCTCCGCGGGGCCAGAGCAGCGGCAGCAGGAACAGCGCCAGCGCCAGCACGGGCAGCAGGCGGATCGCATCGACCAGCCGGCGCTGGCGGTAGTGGCGCGTATGCAGGAAGACCGGGCCAGCCGGCTCACGCGGCGGGGGCAAGGGGCGCTGGTCGGGATCGCTCATGCCGCCCCCATGGCGCTCAGGCCCGGGCCAGGTCGCGCACCGCCTCGAGCATCTCGGCGTTCGAGAACGGCTTGGTCATGAAGCGCGACGCGCCGATGCGCTCGGCGGTCTCGCGGTCCTTGGTCTGGCCGCGGGCGGTCAGCATCAGCACCGGCAGGCCCTCGGTCGCCGGGCGCTCGCGCAGCTCCTGCAGGATCTCGTAGCCCGAGCGGCCGGGCAGCATCACGTCGAGGATCACGAGGTCCGGGTTCGCCGCGCCGATTGCGTCGATCGCGGTCTGGCCGTCGGAATGCGTGTCCACCCGCCACCCGTCGCGGGTCAGGATGAATCGGATCGCCTCGATGATGTTCGGCTCATCCTCGACAAGCATCACGTGTTTCGCCATCTCTCCCCCCAAAGACGTCCCTCCGCGCCGGCGCATGCCCCTCAACATGCGCTGACGCAATCGTTATCGCGCTATTGTGGGGGCAAGTCAAAACCCCTCTGCCAGGATTGACGGCTCGCGGCGGCCGGGGCAATCGCCCTGCGGGCAAATCCGACAACCCACGCCCACCGCGCGGGGGCTGGGATCGGGTCCACGCAGGGGGACCAGCAGCATCGTCGCCTCGAGCAGCGGCGCACTGTTGGGCTGCGGCGCCGCAACCGGGAGGGCGATGGCCCAGGCCTCGAACAGGCCGCCGTCGCGGCCGGCCTGGCGCAACACCTGGCGCACCGGGACATGGGCGCAACCGAAGGCCGCGAAAAGCGGCCAGAGCGGACAGGCGGCGCCGAACCGCGGCAGGGCGAAGCCGCTGACCGGGCGGCGGAAGATCAGCGCGCCCGAGGCGTCCGATATGGCAAGGCCCAGGTCCGCGCCGACCACCTCGCGCGGCAGCGCGGCGAGGCGGCGCATGGCGGTGGCGGCATCGGTGCCGAAGCGCGCGGCCAGCGCCAGCGGGTCGGGGCGGCCGCCCGTCTCGGCCAGCGCCGCGCGGACCGCGTCGAGCGGCATGCGCGCGGCATCGGCAGCATAGCGGGCCGCGTGCGTGTCGAGGATATGCCGCGCGGCCGGGCTTTCGATGTCCTCGGCCCCGTTCAGCGCGGCGCCCTCCTCCAGCTCGTTCAGGTGGAACCCGCGCGCCGACAGGAACCGCTCGGCCTCTTCCTGCGGGGCCGCCGCCTCGGCCGCGGCATCCTCGGCCCGGTCGAGGTAAGCCACCAGCGCCTGGCTGGACGCGGCCAGCCGGCCCGCATCCTCGTTGAGGTTGCGGTGGAACCGCTCGCGCCATTCGGCGGCGATGTTGCGATCCTCGGCCAGGATCGACGCGGTCGAGCGGATCGCGGTCACGGTCGACAGCACCTCGTGCATGGCGGCGGCCAGGTGGGGGTCGTGGGTCAGCCGGTCCGACAGGGTATCCACGGAATGCTCGAGCGCGCGGATGCGGCGGTGCTGCTCGGCAACCAGGCCGGCCCAGCCGGGAAACCGGCCGGCAAATTCCTCCACCCGGTCCAGTTCGGCCCCGCGAGACGTCGCCTCGGCCGCCGTCTCGCGCAGCTCGGCAAGATGCGTGGCCTCGGCGCCCTCGGTCAGGAGCGAGGGCTCAACCCCCAGCGCCTCGGCGATCTTGAGCAGCAGCTTTCCACCGATTCTGCGGCGGTTGTGCTCGATAAGATTCAGGTAGGATGCAGAGATACCGACCGCTTGCGCTAACTGCGACTGCCGCATCTGACGCAACGTCCTGCGTTCGCGGATCCGGGTGCCTGTCAGGATGTCACGGGGCATCGAAATTTTCCGTAAGTATCAAGGGGTTTCTGCGACGCAAAAAAACTTCTTTACAGCTTGACGCCTGACCTTGTGCATTTGTTTACAAAAAAACACAAGTCATGAAAGCACTTGTTGCGCGATTTACCACCTTCCCGCCATAGTACCTTTGCACGAACGTGCGTGCCGTCTGGGTTGAGGAGCCCCGCCGGCGCATTCACCAAACGGGAGGATTTCATGTCCAAATCGAACATCACGCGCCGTGGTGCCCTCAAGACCGGTGCCGTTGCCGGTGCAGGCCTCGCGCTGCCGACGATCTTTACCGCGTCGTCCGCCGCTGCCTTCACCAACGAGCCGACCGGCGGGACCGTCACGCTGGGCTTCAACGTGCCCCAGACCGGCCCCTATGCCGACGAGGGCCTTGACGAGCTGCGCGCACAGGAACTGGCCGTCCAGCACCTGAACGGCGAAGGCGACGGCGGCATGCTGAACACCTTCTCGTCCAAGGCGCTCGACGGCACCGGCATCCTGGGCAAGAAGGTCCAGTTCGTCACCGGCGACACGCAGACCAAATCGGACGCCGCACGCGCATCGGCCAAGTCGATGATCGAAAAAGACGGCGCGATCATGATCAACGGCGGCTCTTCCTCGGGCGTGGCCGTGGCTGTTCAGGGCCTCTGCCAGGACGCCGGCGTGATGTTCATGGCGGGCCTCACCCACTCGAACGACACCACCGGCAAGGACCGCAAGCGCAACGGCTTCCGCCACTTCTTCAACGCCTACATGTCGGGCGCCGCGCTGGCACCGGTGCTGGCCAAGGCCTACGGGTCCGAGCGTCGCGCCTACCACCTGACCGCCGATTACACCTGGGGCTGGACGCAGCAGGAATCGATCGCGGCCGCGACCGAGGCTATGGGCTGGGAGACCGTCAACAACGTACTGACGCCGCTGGCCTCGACCGACTTCTCGTCCTACATCGCGCCGGTGCTGAACTCGGGCGCCGATGTGCTGGTCCTGAACCATTACGGCGGGAACATGATCAACTCGCTGACCCAGGCCGTTCAGTTCGGCCTGCGCGACAAGATGGTCAACGGCAAGCAGTTCGAGATCGTCGTGCCGCTGTATTCGGAGCTGATGGCAGAAGGCGCCGGCGAGAACGTGCAGGGCGTGTTCGGCTCGATGAACTGGAACTGGCAGCTGACGGACGAGGGCACCAAGGCCTTCGTGAAGTCCTTCGGTGAAAAGTACGGCCGTCCGCCGTCGAACTCGGCCCATACCTGCTACGTGCAGACCCTGCTCTATGCAGACGCCGTGGCCCGTGCCGGGTCGTTCAACCCCTGCGCCGTGGTCGAGGCCCTCGAAGGCTTCGAATTCGACGGGCTGGGCAACGGCCCGACGCTCTACCGTGCCGACGACCACCAGTGCTTCAAGGACGTGCTGGTCATGAAGGGGAAAGAGAACCCCGCCAACCAGTTCGACATCCTCGAAGTGGTCGAAGTCACCCCGCGCGCGCAGGTCGAATACGCGCCGGATCACCCGATGTTCGGCGGCGCCGAAGCCAGCCTGGGTGAGTGCAACAGCGGCGCGTAAGCCGTTTCCGCAAAACCGAGACCCGGCCGCATCCTTCGGGATGTGGCCGGACCCGAACCGGGGGCGCGCGCGTCCCCGGCCCTTATAGCTTTTACCGAAAGGTGGGGACAGAGATGGACGCCGTCATCCTTCAAATCCTGAACGGGCTCGACAAGGGATCGGCCTATGCGCTGATCGCGCTTGGGCTTACCCTGATCTTCGGCACCCTGGGCGTCGTGAACTTTGCCCACGGGGCCCTGTTCATGATCGGCGCCTTTTGTGCCGTCACCCTGCAAAAGATCTTCACGCTGTCGTTCCAGGTGGTCGACGAGACGCAGAAGGATTTCCTGGGCAATCCGCTCAAGGTCGACATGCCCTATGTCGAGGCCTGGTTTGGAGAAAGTTTCGGAGGCGGGCTGATCGAATGGTCGGTGCCGCTGGCCATCCTGTTCTCGATCCCGGTCATGCTGTTCGTCGGCTACGCGATGGAGCGCGGCCTGATCAAGCATTTCTACAAGCGTCCCCATGCCGACCAGATCCTCGTGACCTTCGGCCTGGCCATCGTGCTGCAGGAAATCATCAAGGCCAATTTCGGCGCCAACCCGATCCAGACGCCGGCGCCGGACATGTTCCGCGGATCGGCCGATATCGGCATGCTGCTGGGCTTTGACGCCAACACCATCATCTATCCCTACTGGCGGATGATCTACTTTGCCTTCGCCGCCATCGTGATCGGCGCGGTCTTTGCCTTCTTGCAGTTCACCACCTTCGGGATGGTCGTCCGGGCCGGCATGGCCGACCGCGAGACCGTGGGCCTTCTGGGCATCAACATCGACAAGCGGTTCACCATCATGTTCGGCATCGCGGCGGCGGTCGCGGGGATGGCGGGCGTCATGTACGCGCCGATCAACTCGCCAAACTACCACATGGGCATGGACTTCCTCGTGCTGTCGTTCGTGGTGGTGGTCGTCGGCGGCATGGGCTCCCTGCCCGGCGCCGTGGCCGCGGGCTTCCTGCTGGGGATCCTCGAATCCTTCGCCTCGAACTCGACCTTCAAGGGCTACATCGTGGACTTCCTGTACCTGAACGGGACCTTCACCGAAAAGCTCATCCAGGGTCTGGACCAGATCATCATCTACCTGGTCGCGATCATCATTCTGCTCACCCGTCCGCGTGGCCTCATGGGTCGCAAGGGCGTGATGGAGGACTAATCCATGCTGGGACTCGACAAGAAAGACACCGCGCTCCTGCTTGCTGTCGCGGCGCTGGCCCTGTTCGCCCCGTTCATCCTGAACATCTTTCCGCAGAACACCGCGCTGGCCTTCTTCAACGGCGGCTACCCGGACCTGATGCAGCGTTTCGTGATCTTCGGGATCTTTGCCATCGGCTTCAACATCCTCTTCGGCCTGACCGGCTACCTGTCGTTCGGTCACGCCGCCTTCCTCGGCGTGGGCTCCTACGCGGCGGTCTGGATGTTCAAGCTGCTGAACTACAACATAGTGCCGGCGCTGGTCCTGTCGGTCATCGTCGCCGGGCTCTTCTCGGTGCTGATCGGCTGGATCTCGCTGCGCCGCTCGGGGATCTACTTCTCGATCCTCACCCTGGCCTTTGCCGAGATGTCCTTCCGCCTCGCCTACTCGGTGCTGACGCCGCTCACCAACGGTGAGACGGGCCTGCAGGTCTATTCCAACGACCCGCAGATCCTGATGGGCGAGAACGGCGTGACCTCGCCGCATCTCTTCGGCCTCGAGATGAGCGCGCGCGCCACGCTGGATCTCGGCCCGTGGGAATTCACCTTCCCGGTCGGCTACTACCTCTGCGCCATCCTGATGCTGATCTCGCTCTACCTTGCCATCCGCATCTTCCGCTCGCCTTTCGGGCTGATGCTGCGCGCGGTCAAGTCGAACCAGCAGCGGATGCGCTACACCGGCCTGAACCCCAAGCCTTACACCTTGGCGGCCTTCGTCATCTCGGGCATGTATGCCGGTCTTGCCGGTGGCCTGCTGGCCTGCATGGACCCGCTGGCCGGCGCCGAGCGGATGCAATGGACCGCCTCGGGCGAGGTCGTCATCATGACCATCCTCGGGGGCGCGGGCACCCTGCTGGGTCCGATCCTGGGCGCGGGCACCATCAAGTACCTCGAGAACGTCTTCTCGAAGATGAACGAGGCGCTGCTGCACAGCTGGTTCTCGTGGCTGCCCGACTTCATCGAGACGCCGCTGATCTGGGTCCTGTCCAAGTTCACCGGCGAGGGCTGGCACCTGACGCTGGGCGCGCTCTTCATGGTCATCATCATCTTCCTGCCCGGCGGGCTGGTCGAGGGTGGGCAGCGGATCGGCCGCCTGATCACGGGCCGCAGCCGCAAGGCCAGCGACACCGCAACGAAACCCGCGGAATAAGGGAGGAACGACCATGGGAATCCTCGAGATCAAGGACGTGGGCAAGCGCTTTGGCGGTCTGCAGGCGCTCAGCAACGTGAACCTCAGCGTGCATGAGAACAGCGTGCACGCCATCATCGGCCCCAACGGCGCGGGCAAATCCACCCTGCTCAACTGCCTCGTCGGCAAGCTGATCCCCGACACGGGGTCGGTCATGTTCGACGGCCAGTCGGTGCTGGGCCGCACCCCGCACGAGATCAACCAGATGGGCATCAGCCGCGTGTTCCAGACCCCCGAGATCTTTGGCGATCTCACGGTGTTCGAGAACATGATGATCCCCTGCTTTGCCAAGCGGGACGGTGCCTTCCGCATGCATGCCATCGAAAGCTTCACCAACGAGACATCTCTGGTTGAACAGGCCGAGCAGATGCTGATCGACGTCAACATGATCGACAAGCGCAACGCCCATTCGGCGTCGCTGTCGCGCGGCGACAAGCGGCGGCTGGAAATGGCGATGTGCCTGGTGCAGCAGCCGCGCATGCTGCTCTTGGACGAACCCACCGCCGGCATGGCGCGGGCCGACACCAACAACACGATCGACCTGCTGAAGGAGATCCGCGACACGCGCGACATCACCATCTGCATCATCGAACACGACATGCACGTGGTGTTCAGCCTGGCCGAGCGGATCACGGTGCTGGCCCAGGGCACGCCCCTGGTCGAGGACACGCCGGACAACATCAAGGGCCATCCCAAGGTGCGCGAAGCGTATCTTGGCGAGGCGGCTTAACAGGGGGCTTTCGCGATGAACGTCAAACCCGACTTTTCCAAGAACGCCAACCAGGCCCAGACGGCCCCCGCGTTCCTCTCTGTCTGGGACATGCATTCCTACTACGGTGAAAGCTACATCGTGCAGGGCATTTCCTTCAACGTGCACGAGGGCGAGATCCTGGCCCTGCTGGGCCGCAACGGCGCCGGCAAGACCACCACGCTGCGCTCGATCGCGCGGATGGACGTGCCGCAGGTGCAGAAGGGCGAGATCTGGCTGGACCACCAACCGCTGCACAACATGAAAAGCTACGAGGCCAGCGTCGCCGGCCTCGGCCTCGTCCCCGAGGACCGCTGCATCATTCCCGGCCTCACGGTCGAGGAGAACCTGCAACTGGCCCAGATCGCCCCGCCCATCGGCTGGTCGATCGAGCGGCTCTACGAGCTTTTCCCCCGCCTCGGAGAGCGCCGCAAGCAGGAAGGCGTGACCCTGTCGGGCGGCGAGCAGCAGATGCTGGCCATCGCCCGGGCGCTGGCGCGCGACATCAAGGTGCTGCTGCTGGACGAACCCTACGAGGGGCTGGCCCCGGTGATCGTGGACGAGATCGAAAAGACCCTGCGCATCATCAAGGAACAGGGCATCACCACGATCCTGGTCGAACAGAACGCCGTGCGCGCCTTGCAACTGGCCGACCGGGCGATCATCCTCGACACCGGCTCCATCGTCTTTGACGGCACCGCCGCCGAGGTGCTGGAAAACGAGAGCCTGCGCGCGGAATACCTCGCGATCTGATGCCTGCGCCTCCGCCCTTCGTCCCGGTTGCGACCGGGCGGGCGGGGGCGTACCCCTTCCGGGTGAGAGAGAAGCCGCCCGGCCCAGGACAGTGACAGCAATTCGGAGGACTTCATGACCGGAGCCACCACCTACCCCCCCAGCGAAGAATTCGTGAAAACCGCCCATGTCGACGCCGCGAAATACGACGCGATGTACAAGGCCTCGATCGACGATCCCGAGGCGTTCTGGGCCGAACAGGGCCAGCGCATCGACTGGATCGCGCCCTTCACCAAGGTCAAGAACGTCAGCTTCGACTTCGGCAACGTCGACATCAAGTGGTACGAGGACGGCACGCTGAACGTCGCCGCCAATTGCGTCGACCGGCACCTTGCAACCCGGGGCGACCAGACCGCGATCATCTTCGAACCCGATGACCCGGACGCCCCCGCGCAGCACATCACCTATACCCAGCTGCACGAGAAGGTCTGCCGCATGGCCAACGTCCTGCTTTCGCAGGGTGTCATGCGCGGCGACCGGGTGGTGATCTACCTGCCGATGATCCCCGAGGCCGCCTATGCCATGCTGGCCTGCGCCCGCATCGGCGCGATCCACTCCATCGTCTTCGCCGGTTTCTCGCCGGACGCGCTGGCCAACCGGATCAACGATTGCGGCGCCAAGCTGGTCATCACCGCCGACAGCGCCCCGCGCGGCGGCCGCAAGACCGCTCTCAAGTCCAACTGCGACGCGGCGCTGCTGCATTGCTCGGACAAGGTGCGCTGCCTCGTGGTCAAGCACACCGGCGACCAGACCACCTGGATCGACGGCCGCGACGTCGACGTGAACGCGATGATGGAAACCGTCGCCCCCGACTGCCCGCCGCGCCCGATGAACGCCGAGGACCCGCTGTTCATCCTCTATACCTCGGGCTCGACCGGCAAGCCCAAGGGCGTCGTGCACACCTCGGGCGGCTACCTCGTCTACGCGGCGATGACGCACGAGATCACCTTCGACTACCATGACGGCGACGTCTACTGGTGCACCGCGGACGTGGGCTGGGTCACCGGCCACAGCTACATCGTGTACGGCCCCCTCGCCAACGGCGCCACCACGCTGATGTTCGAAGGCGTGCCGACCTACCCCGATGCCGGCCGCTTCTGGGCGGTCTGCGAAAAGCACAAGGTCAACCAGTTCTACACCGCCCCCACCGCCCTGCGCGCGCTGATGGGCCAGGGCAATTCCTGGGTCGAGACATACGACCTGAGCAGCCTCAAGCTGCTGGGCACGGTCGGCGAGCCGATCAACCCCGAGGCCTGGAACTGGTACAATGACGTCATCGGCAAGGGCAAATGCCCCATCGTCGACACCTGGTGGCAGACCGAGACCGGCGGCCACCTGATGACCCCCCTGCCCGGCGCCCATGCGCTGAAGCCGGGCGCGGCGATGAAGCCCTTCTTCGGCGTCGAGCCTGTCGTGCTGGACCCGACCGCCGGGACCGTCGTCGAGGGCGACGGCGTCGAGGGCGTGCTTTGCATCAAGGACAGCTGGCCCGGCCAGATGCGCACCGTCTGGGGCGACCATGAGCGGTTCGAGCAGACCTATTTCTCGGACTACAAGGGCTACTACTTCACCGGTGACGGCTGCCGGCGCGACGCGGGCGGCGATTACTGGATCACCGGCCGCGTGGACGACGTGATCAACGTCTCGGGCCACCGCATGGGCACGGCCGAAGTCGAATCGGCCCTCGTGGCGCATTCCAAGGTGGCCGAGGCCGCCGTCGTCGGCTACCCGCACGAGATCAAGGGCCAGGGCATCTATTGCTACGTCACCCTGATGAACGGCGAAGAGCCGACGGACGAGCTGCGCAAGGAGCTGCGGACCTGGGTCCGCAACGAGATCGGGCCGATCGCCTCGCCCGACGTGATCCAGTGGGCGCCGGGCCTGCCCAAGACCCGCTCGGGCAAGATCATGCGCCGCATCCTGCGCAAGATCGCCGAGAACGATACCGGTGCGCTGGGTGACACCTCGACGCTGGCCGATCCGTCGGTGGTCGATGACCTGATCGCGAACCGCGCCGGGGCCTGATCGCCCTCCATATCCTTGGAAAAGGGCCGCCGGCATTGCCGCGCGGCCCTTTTTCATGGCCCGTTACGAGGTTCAGGTTCAGGCAAGCTTCTTAAAGTTCCGTACACCGGCAAGATCCGTAAAATTGTCGGTAATCTCCATGAATAGAACGTATTTGACACACATCGCCGCCCGGTGATCCCGCGCATGGTGTTACCGTTCTGTCGTCCCGTGCAGAGAAAAGGAGCGAACAGATGCAGATCACATCTCAGCCCGCCAGTTCGCAACTGGCGCAGCGCACCACCGAGCGACTCGAGGCGCTCAAGCTCGACCGTCGCGAGGCGGCAGCCTCGGAACCCGCCCGCGAAACCGCGGCGCCGGTTGCCGGCTCCGAGGTGCGGGCCCGCCGCTCCGAACGGGTCGAAGAGCCCAAGGGCAGCTCGGCCTCTGAAAAGTTGCGCGAATCCGCCGTCGCCTCCGAGGCGCGGCTGTCCAGGCAGGTCGAACAGGAGCGCGCCGCCGAGACCGAGCAGGCGCTGACCCAGGGCGCCAGCACTGCCGACAACCAGGCCCGCAAGGACCAGGACGCGGTGCGTCGCGAGCGGTTCCAGCAGGCCATGCTGGACAAGAAGGCGGACGACCAGGCCACCCGCGACACCATCGCCCGCGACTCGCGCGAGGCGCTGGCGCAGGAAATCCGCGCCGCGATGGACACCAACACCAAGGGGCCTGAATTCGAGCTGGTGGCATGAGGATTGCCCCGGTTCGGGCGGAATTCTTTACAGAGAATTCAACGGATTAATGGGGGATGAATTAACCAGTCGTTCACGGTTCTGAGCGCAACCTGAGTCAAGTGGGTATGCAAAGTGGAGTAGGAAAAATGCCACCGATTGACATGAGCGGCGCCAGTGCGCTGGCCTCCGGCCGGACCACCGCCCAGGCGCAGCAGAACGACAACGCCGCCGTGCGCAGCCAGCCGGTCGCCCAGACCGACGCCGCCGCGCCGACCTATACGGCCGACGCCTTGACCCAGGCCCGCGAATCCGAAGCGACCCGCGCCCGCCTCGTCCAGGACAAGCCGTCCCGCGAAAACTCCAACCAGGACGTGATGCTGCGCTCGCAGACCCTGTCCAACGCCCTGGCCGAGGAAATGCGCCTGCAGCAAAAGCTGGCCGACCTGCGCGAAACGATCGAGAAGACCGAGGAAGAGCTGCGCATGATGCAGACCGAACAGACGGACTTCACCAAGCACTGACCGCTCCTCCCTTTGCAGTCGCCAGGGCCGCCCGCAGGGCCCTGGCTTCCCCAGGGCTCCGCACCGGACTATCACGCGCAGTCGACCCCCCTCGCGCGTGGGCCCAGAAGGTGCGGAGCCCTTCTGCGTTCGCCCCCGCCCCGTCCCGGGCCAATGACGCGACGGATGCATGCTTTTCCTCGCGCATCGCTTCGCCTATAAGGCACCACCAAGACCAAGGCGGTGACTTGGCGTGCGCACGCAGCGAGGCGAGGATAAGCATGGCAAAAAAACATGATGACGACGTGGCCTTCATCGAGGCCCTGGCCCGACTTCTCGAGGCCAATGACCTGACCGAACTCGAGGTCACCCGCGAATACGGCGCAGACGACAGTCTCAGCGTGCGCGTCTCGCGCAAGACCGAGGTCGTGCAATACGCCGCGCCCGCCTACGCGCCGGCCCCTGCCATGGCACCGGCCCACGCCCCCGCACCGGCCGCTGCCGCCGTCCCCGCCGCCGCCAGCGACGATCCGGCCAGCCATCCCGGCGCCGTGACCTCGCCCATGGTCGGCACCGTCTACCTGCAGGCCGAACCCGGCGCCCCCGCCTTCGTCAAGACCGGCCAGGCCGTGTCCGAAGGCGACACCATTCTCATCGTCGAGGCGATGAAGACCATGAACCACATCCCCGCGCCGAGGTCGGGGACCGTGACGCGCATCCTCGTCGACGACGGCGACGCGGTGGAATACGGCGCCCCGCTCGTCATCATCGAGTGAGGCAGAGATGTTCGACAAGATCCTGATCGCGAACCGGGGCGAGATCGCCCTGCGCGTCATCCGCGCCTGCCGCGAGATGGGCATCCAGTCGGTCGCGGTGCATTCCACCGCCGATGCCGACGCGATGCATGTCCGAATGGCCGACGAATCCGTCTGCATCGGCCCGGCGCCCTCGTCCGGCAGCTACCTGAACTTTCCGGCCATCATCTCGGCCTGCGAAATCTCGGGCGCCCAGGCGATCCACCCCGGCTACGGGTTCCTGTCCGAGAACGCCCGCTTCGTGCAGGTGGTCGAGGATCACGGGTTGACCTTCATCGGCCCCTCGGCTGAGCACATCCGCATCATGGGCGACAAGATCACCGCCAAGGAAACCGCCGCGCGGCTGGGCATCCCCGTGGTCCCCGGGTCCGAAGGCGGCGTGCCGGATCTCGAGTCCGCGCTGAAGGTGGGCGAAGAGATCGGCTACCCGGTCATCATCAAGGCCACCGCCGGCGGCGGCGGGCGCGGCATGAAGGTCGCCCGCAACGCCAAGGAGATGGAGCGCGCCTTCCTCACCGCCCGGTCCGAGGGCAAGGCCGCCTTTGGCAACGACGAGGTCTATATCGAGAAATACCTTGGCACCCCGCGTCACATCGAGGTGCAGGTATTCGGCGACGGCAAGGGCAATGCGGTCCATTTGGGCGAACGCGACTGTTCGCTCCAGCGCCGCCACCAGAAGGTGTTCGAAGAGGCCCCCGGCCCCGTCATCACCGCCGAGGAACGCGCCCGGATCGGCAAGATCTGCGCCGACGCGGTCGCTGCGATCAACTACATCGGCGCCGGCACGGTCGAATTCCTCTACGAGAATGGCGAGTTCTATTTCATCGAGATGAACACCCGCCTGCAGGTCGAACACCCGGTGACCGAGGCGATCTATCGCCAGGACCTCGTGCGCGAACAGATCCGCGTCGCGGCGGGCCTGCCGATGTCCTTCACCCAGGACGACCTGACGATCGACGGCCATGCGATCGAGGTGCGGATCAACGCGGAAAAGCTGCCCCACTTTGCCCCCTGCCCCGGTACGATCACCCATTACCACGCCCCCGGCGGGCTGGGGGTGCGCATGGATTCGGCGCTCTACGACGGCTACAAGATCCCGCCCTATTACGACAGCCTGATCGGCAAGCTGATCGTGCACGGCCGCGACCGGCCCGAGGCGCTGGCCCGTCTTGCCCGGGCGCTGGGAGAGCTGATCGTCGACGGCATCGACACCACCGTGCCGCTGTTCCACGCCCTGCTGCAGGAGCCCGCCGTGCAATCGGGCGACTACAACATCCACTGGCTGGAAAAGTGGCTCGAGACGAATCTCGGCTGATGCATCTCATACGCCCCGGCCCGCCGTATACGCGGGCCGGGGCGTGATGTAGGATCGGCGCCATGAAAGATCACACCGATCTCACCCCGGACCTGCTGCTGCGGGCCTACACGGCCGGCCTGTTCCCCATGGCCGAACACCGCGACGACCCCGAGCTGTTCTGGGTCGATCCGCGCCGCCGGGGGATCTTTCCGCTGGGCGGCTTCCACATCTCGCGCTCGCTGGCGCGGCGCATCCGGGCCGGCGGCTTTGACGTGCGGGTGAATACCGATTTCGCCGGCGTCGTCGAAGGCTGCGCCGACCGTCCCGAGACCTGGATCAGCGACCCGATCCGCCATCTCTACATGGAGCTGTTCCTGCTGGGCTACGCCCATTCACTGGAAGTGCACGACGACGACGGGTTGATCGGCGGCGTCTACGGCGTGACCATCGGCGCGGCCTTCTTTGGCGAAAGCATGTTCTCGCGCAAGACCGATGCGTCCAAGATCGCGCTGGCCTACCTGGTGGATCGGCTGAACCTCGGCGGCTTCCGACTGTTCGACACGCAGTTCCTGACGCCGCACCTGGCGTCCCTGGGCGCGATCGAGATCAGCCGTGCCGCCTATCACAGTTTGCTCAAGCCGGCCATCGCGGCCCAGGCCAATTTCCTGTCACCGCCCCTGCCCGCCTCGGGTCACGAGGTGGTGCAGCGCAACACCCAGACATCGTAACGCGCGTGGTCCAGCGCGTTCAGCGCCGGGGAGGACGCCAGCATCCAGCCCGAAAACACGCGCCGGCTTTCGTTGCCATCGTCGATGGTAACATAGGCATAGGCGTCGCCGGCCAGGTTGCCCTCGGGATAGCGACACTCGGTCAGGCCCACCAGAAGCGAGCCGATCACGGCGTCCTGCCCGGAAATCAGCGCCAGGTCCTCGGTCTTGCCGGTGATCTTGTCGAGAACGCGCAGCGTGGCGCCGCTGCCGCGGCTCACCTCTTCCTGCGCGGCCAGCGGGGCGGCCGCCAGCAGCAGGGCGATCAGCGCCGCTCTCATTGGTCGGACCCGCCGCCCACGTATTTCAGCAGCAGCGAAATCAGGCTCACCGCGCCCTGGGTGTCGATGATCTCGTCCCCCGCGGCAAAGTAGAAGGGCGATCCGCCCGGCACGATCTCGACGAAATTGCCGCCAAGCAAGCCTTCGGAGGCGACGACGGCCGCGCTATCATCGGGCACCTGGATGCCATCCTGCAGGGTCAGGCGGGTCTCGGCGCGGTAGGTCTCGGCGTTCAACTCGATCCCCGCGACGGTGCCAACCTTGACGCCGGCCAGCCGCACATCTGTGCCCAGCGTGACGCCTTCCAGAGAGCGGAAAGAGGCCGTCAGATCATAGGTGTCGCTGCCGCCGCCGCCGAACCCGGTGGCCTGCGCGGCATAGATCACGAACCCCGCCGCGGCGGCCAGGACGGCGCCGCCGACAAGGGCCTCGGTCGTCTCACCGGCCATTATTCGGGGCTCCAGGCCTCGTAATCGGACCGCTCGGCCGGGGCCGCGCGGCGGATCGAGCCGCTGGGCGCATAGGCCAGCGGCGAGCCGGTCATGTTCGGCAGGTGCTCTTTTTCCCAGGGCTTGTGCTTGAGCGCGGCCTTGGTCGGCGGCTCGTCCCAGGTGTAATGCAGCCAGCCGTGCCACTCGGGGCTGATGCGCGAGGCTTCCATCTCACCGTTGTAGATGACCCAGCGCCGCTTGCCGCCTTCCGTCTGGTAATAGATGTTGCCCTGCGCGTCCTCGCCCACCTTCTGGCCCTTACGGCGGGTGTAGAGCGCGGTGTTCAGCGTCTGACCGTTCCACCAGGTCAAAGCCTGTAGCAAAGTGCTGCCGATGCCCATGGACGACTCCTCGTGTTCGTTGCCTCGTTATGGCCTGTGCCGCCGGAAAGGTCCAGTCCGCGCCGCCATGCTGGCAGGCGCGGGTTACCGGCAGCTGAAGTCCGCTTACGGGGCGACCGCCGTCACCTCGATCTCGATGCGGTACTTGGGGTCGATCAGCCCGCATTCGATCATCGTGGCCGCCGGCGGATTGGCCCCGAAGGTCTCGGCCAGCAGCGGCCAGCAGGGTTCGAACTCGGCCGCGTCGGGCAGGTAGTAATTGACCCGGACCACGTCGGCAAAGCTGGCGCCCGCCTCGGCCAGCGCGCGGCCGATGACCTCGAGCGCACTTTGGCATTGGCTGACCACGTCGTCGCCCTGCCCCACCGTGCCCGCCACGTGGACGAACCCGCCCGCCACCACGGCGCGGCAATAGCCGATCTTGGCCTCGAACGCGCCACCCGAAGAGATTCGCTTCATGTCTTCCATCCTTGTCACGCGCCGCCGAAGCGGTCGCATTTTGCCCTAGTTCTGCGGTCTTCTTGCGCTAGGCTGCGGCAAAGACAAGAGGAACAAGCCGCGAATGGGCACGCGCCGCGTCAGTTGGAAGGAAGAAGCCGAGCACCTGCGCCCCCGCCCCGACAGCGGCTGGTCGCGCCGGATCGAGGTGCTGGGCGCACCGACCGTCGTGCCGCCTGCGGATCGTACATTCGTGCAGGCTGCGGGGCTGCTGCGCGCCGATGGCAGCTATTGCGGGCAAGGCGCGCTGTGGCGCAAGTCGCGGCTACTGACCGAAGAGCCGGAGGCCCCGCAAGGCCCCGTGACCGACCTGCCGGGCAGTTGGCTTTGGGGCGGCGTGCTGTGGCGCCATTTCGGCCATTTCATTGTCGAAAGTACCGGGCGGATGTGGGGGCTGACGGTCCTGCCCGAACCGGTACGGGGGGTGATCTTTATCCCGAAAAGCCCCAGGGAAGACGCGCTCAAGGGATTTCACGCCGATTTCTTTGGCATGTGCGGGCTGAAGCCGCACCATGTGCGCATCGCCACCGCGCCGCTGCGGCCCGAGCGGCTGTACGTGCCGGGCCAGGGCTTCGGCCTTGGCGACATCGCGGCAGGCACCGACCGCTGCCAGGATTTCTTCCGCACGCGGTTCGCGCAGCAGATCGCGCCCGAGGGGCCCGAGCGGCTCTATATCAGCCGGTCCCGCCTGGCCGAGGGCAAGGGCAAGCTGGTGCTCGAGGACCGGCTCGAGGCGCATCTGACCGCCGAGGGATACGAGATCTTCCACCCGCAAGAGCATGACCTCGCGACCCAGGTCTCGCGCTACAAGGCGGCGCGGCAGGTGGTAGCGACCGAAGGGTCCGCCCTGCACCTGCTGGCCATGGTCGCGCGGCCCGACCAGTCGGTGGCGATGATCCTGCGGCGCATGGCGCAGGCGACGGAATACATCACCAGCCACCTGCGCGGCTTTGCCGGGATCGAACCCTTGATGATCGACGCGCTGCGGGATCGCTGGCGTCCGGCGGACCGCGAAGCCACGCGTCACCAGGTCGGCGTGCCCGACTTTGCAGCGGTGCAATCGGCCCTGCGACAGGGCGGCTTCGTCGGCGACGGCCCCGCCTGGCCGCAACCCGACACGGCCACCACGCGCGACGCGATTTCACGCCTGACCAGCTTTGACATGGTGCCGGTCGAGCCGGACTGATCCCGCCGCGCGAACACCGGCGGCCGGGTGGGCGCATTGTTCAAACCGCCCCGGAGCACGACCCACGAATCCCCCCTGCGCCCATGCAAAACGCCCCCGCCGTTTCCGGCGAGGGCGTTCGCATGTCAGTCTGAAGGGGGATCAGCCGGCGGTGGCCTCTTCCTTCTTCTGATCGGCGTGGATCATCAGCGGAGCCGCGTCGGACATCACCGCTTCCTCGTTCACGACGACCTCTTCGACACTCTCCATGCCCGGCAGTTCGAACATGGTGTCGAGCAGGATGTCCTCGAGGATCGACCGCAACCCGCGGGCGCCGGTCTTGCGCTCGATCGCGCGCTTGGCGATGGCCGACAGCGCCTCGTCGGTGAAGGTCAGCTTGGTGTCCTCCAGCTCGAACAGGCGCTGGTATTGCTTGACCAGGGCGTTCTTGGGCTGGGTCAGGATGGTGACCAGCGCGTCCTCGTCGAGATCCTCAAGCGTCGCCAGCACCGGCAGACGGCCGACGAATTCCGGGATCAGGCCGAACTTCAGCAGATCCTCGGGCTCGAGATCCTTGAAGATCTCGCCCACGCCGCGTTCGTCATTGTCCCGCACATCGGCGCCAAAGCCCATGGCCGAGCCCTTGCCGCGCTGCGCGATGATCTTGTCGAGACCCGCAAAGGCGCCGCCGCAGATGAACAGGATGTTGGTCGTGTCCACCTGCAGGAATTCCTGCTGCGGATGCTTGCGCCCGCCCTGCGGCGGTACCGAGGCAACGGTGCCCTCCATCAGCTTGAGCAGCGCCTGCTGCACCCCCTCGCCCGACACGTCGCGGGTGATCGACGGGTTTTCCGACTTGCGGGTGATCTTGTCGACCTCGTCGATATAGACGATGCCGCGCTGCGCCCGTTCCACGTTGTATTCGCTGGACTGGAGCAGCTTGAGAATGATGTTCTCCACGTCCTCGCCCACATAACCGGCTTCGGTCAGGGTGGTGGCGTCGGCCATGGTGAAGGGCACGTCGAGGATGCGCGCCAGCGTCTGCGCCAGCAGCGTCTTGCCGCAGCCCGTCGGGCCGATCAGCAGGATGTTCGACTTGGCCAGCTCGATATCGCCGCCCTTCTGGGCGTGGTTCAGGCGCTTGTAGTGGTTGTGCACGGCGACCGAGAGCACGCGTTTCGCCACCATCTGGCCGATCACGTAATCGTCCAGCACGTTGCAGATCTCGCGCGGGGTGGGCACGCCGTCGGTGGACTTGAGGCCTGCGCCCTTCGTCTCTTCGCGGATGATGTCCATGCAAAGCTCGACGCATTCATCGCAGATGAACACGGTCGGACCTGCAATCAGCTTGCGGACCTCGTGCTGAGACTTGCCGCAAAAGCTGCAGTAAAGGGTATTCTTGCTGTCGCCGCCGGAATTCGTCGCCATGTCGTACCTTTCGGGCTCGTCGCTTGCCGGGCCATCCAAACGCGGGCGCCGCATTGCGCCCCCAACCGTTCGAACCTCTGTCCTGTCCACCTCAGCCTAGGCCATGCCCCGAGGTGCTACAATCGCAAAATTGACCGGGCGGCGGCGGGTCCTTGCCGCCGCCCGATCACGCATCATCACTTGTCGCCGTCGACGTCCTTGGCGCGGTTTTCGACGATTTCGTCGATCAGGCCCCAGGCCTTCGCTTCCTCGGGCGACATGAAGTTGTCACGCTCCAGCGCGGCCTCGACTTCCTCGAGCTTGCGGCCGGTGTGCTTGACGTAGATCTCGTTCAGACGCGTCTTGAGCTTCTGGGTTTCCTGGGCGTGGATCATGATGTCCGTCGCCTGGCCCTGGTAGCCGCCCGAGGGCTGGTGCACCATCACGCGGCTGTTCGGCAGCGAAAAGCGCATCCCCGCCTCGCCCGCCGTCAGCAGCAGCGACCCCATGGAGGCCGCCTGGCCGATCACCAGGGTCGAGACCTTGGGCTTGATGTATTGCATCGTGTCGTAGATCGACAGGCCGGAGGTCACGACACCGCCCGGGCTGTTGATATACATCGAGATCTCTTTCGACGGGTTCTCGGCCTCGAGGTGCAGCAGCTGCGCCACGATCAGCGACGACATGCCGTCATGCACCGGGCCCGACAGGAAGATGATCCGTTCCTTGAGCAGGCGCGAGAAGATGTCGTAGGCGCGTTCGCCCCGGCTGGTCTGTTCGACCACCATGGGGACCAGCGTGTTCATGTATGTCTCGAAGGGGTCTTTCATGTCTCTCGCCTGCCTGCTGGTCGTTGCGGATAGAAGTAGTCGCGAATGCTTAACGGAAGCTTAGGATTTGCACCGCCGCTCGAGCCGTCCAGAGAGTCTTAGTGGTGCGGCCGGGGGGCTGCAAGGGGCCGGGGTCGCTCAGGCCCATTCCGGGCCAAGGTCGCGGGTCGCGCGGTCGATCCAGTGCTCGCGCAGCCAGCCGCAGGGGCGCGACCAGCGCAAGAGGCTGCCGTGGTAGCCGTCGACCGCCTCGGGCATCTTGGGCCGTCCGTGGAAACAGACCACGCGGGCGTCGTCGGGCAGGCGCGGTTCGCGCAGGTAGTTCAAGGGCGGCAGATCGAGGCAGCCGTGCTTGAAGGACACCACCCAATCGCCCGGAATATATTCGAAATCCCCGCGATCCATCGCCTTGTGCGAGGTATAGCGCTGCTCGGATCCCCGGGCTGTTTCGACTTCGCGGTAGGGGTTTGCAAGGATCTCGTCGTAGAGGTAGCCATGCAGCGCCGGATCAAAACGAAAGACGCTGCCATGCCCCGTGGGCCGGCCCTTGCGCGCCTCGATCCAGTCGTGCCGCATCGCGACCTTGCCGGGTGCCATGGACCAGATCGGCGTCAGGTCCCCGGTGATCACAACGTCGAGGTCGAACCCCAGGAACGGCCCCTCGAGGTCGGGCACCAGCCCCTGCCGGAACAGGCTCACCTTGCGCATCGCGCCTTGCCGGTTGGCCACGGCGAGCGCCTTGTTCATTTCCTCGTGAAAGGGTTCCACCGGCAGGTCGAGGATCTCGACATCGGGGTGAATCCCGTCGGGATGCTCGGTCATGCAGAAGAACCGCACATCGGCGTCGATGTTGCGCCGAACGCCCGAATACAGCCGGTTGACGTATTCCGGGCCGAAGAGCGTCCCCCACTTGATGCAGATGATGTTCGCGACGGGCATGACGTCCTCCGGGGCAGCGCGGGGCCGCATGTAGCGCGGATCGCGCGCAGGCGCCAGCCCCGCCCCCTGCGACCGCCGCGCAACACTCCGCCTGGCAAGCGATGTGCAGGCGCAGCATGATCGTTGTGCAGTCGCAGCAATTGCGGCAGAGTGTTAGCGCAAACGCTCAACCTGGAGGGGGACAGAATGACCCAAGTTGCCGTGACCGACGCGCAGATCGCCGAAACCGCCTACCTGCTGTGGCTGGACGAGGGCCAGCCCGAAGGCCGCGCCGAGGCGCATTGGCTCGAGGCGCGCACCCGGCTTGAGACAGCGCCTGCCAAGCCCGCCCGCAAGCGCGCGGCACCCAAGGCCAAGGCTGCGGCTCCGAAGACCGCGGCGGCCCCCAAGGCGGCCAAGGCCTCCGCCGCCGCCAAGGCGGTCAAGGCCCCGACCCGCAAGCGGGCCAGCGCCAAGGTCGACTGAGCAGGCCAGCGATCAGGCGGCGGGCATCCGTTGCTCGACGATCTCGGCCCACCAGGAACAGCCCGCGGGTATCGCCTCGTCGTTGAAATTGTACTCGGGGTGGTGGACCATCGCCGTGTCGCCGTTGCCGACGAGGATATAGGCGCCGGGCCGCTCCTCGAGCATGAAGGCGAAATCCTCGCCGCCCATGACCAAAGGCGCATCGGCGCAATCGCCCGAAACCTTGCGGGCCACGTCGGCGGCGAACAGCGTCTGTTCCTCGTGGTTGACCATGGCCGGGTAGTTGCGGGTGTAATCCAGCGTGCCCGTCGCGCCATAGGCGGCGGCGATGGTCTTGACCAGGGCGCCCAGGCGCTCTTCGGCCAGGTCGCGCATCTCGGGCGACATGGTGCGGGTGGTGCCCTTGAGCGTGACGCTTTGCGGAATCACGTTGAACGCCTGGCTCGAGGTCTGGAACGAGGTGATCGAGACGACGATCTGCTCGACCGGGTCGGCATTGCGCGCGGCGATCGACTGCACGGCCATCACGAGGTTGGAGGCGACCAGCGTCGGGTCGACCGTGTCATGTGGCTTGGCGGCGTGGCCGCCCTTCCCTTCGATCGTGATCTCGAAGATGTCGGTCGCGGCAAAGAAGGCGCCGGGCCGGATCGCGAATTGACCGGTCGGCAGGCCCGGCCAGTTGTGCATGCCGTAGACCTCCTGGATCCCCCAGCGCTCCATCAGCCCTTCGTCGCACATGACCTTGCCGCCGCCGCCGCCCTCTTCGGCGGGTTGGAAGATCACGACGACCGTACCGTCGAAATTGCGCGTCTCGGCCAGGTACTTGGCCGCGCCCAGCAGCATCGCCGTGTGGCCGTCATGGCCGCAGGCATGCATCGCGCCCGGCGTCTTGGAGGCATAGTCGAGCCCCGTCGCCTCGAGGATCGGCAGGGCGTCCATGTCGGCGCGCAACCCGATGACCTTCCCGGCGGTGTCGGTCTTGCCCTTGATCACGCCCACGACGCCGGTGCGGCCGATGCCCGGGGTCACCTCGTCGCAGCCGAACTCGGCCAGCTTGTCGGCCACCACCTGCGCGGTGCGGATCGTGTCGAACATGATCTCGGGGTGTTCGTGCAGGTCACGTCGCCAGGCGGTGATTTCGTCGTGCATCTCTGCGAACCGGTTCTTGGTCGGCATGACAGGGTCCTTTCGATTGAGGGTCGGGCCGGAGCCTAGACCCATCCCGCAGGGCGGCGCAATGGGGGCACACGGTGACGTCAGATCGCGGGGCCGGGATCCATGCGGGCGCCGTCCGAAAAGCGGGCATAGCGAAAGCGCGACAAGTCATGGCCCGGGTCCTCGCCCCGCACCAGACGCGCGGCGATGCGGCCGAAGGCGGGGCCGATGCCGAATCCGTGCCCGCTCATGCCCGTCGCGACGGTGAGACCGGGAAGGGCCGCGATGCTGTCCACGACCGGTACGATGTCGGGCATGACGTCGATCATCCCGGCCCATCGGGCGACGGGTTTGACCGGGCCGGCCTCGGGCCAGATGGCCTCGAACTGCCTGGCCGCCTGCGCCAGCCCCTTGGTGTTCGGGGCCGGGTTCAGGATGCGTTGCGCCTCGAAGGGGCTGGGTTGATCCTCGGCCCAGCGCCGGGGGGTGGTCCAGCCGTCGGGGAAGCCTTTCGGCGCGAGCGGTTTCAGGCGGAAGCCGCCAGGGTCCTCGCGCATCACCGGCAGGTATTTCGGCAGGGCGCGGAAGGCATCGGGGCCAACGTAAAGCTCGGCCTGCCCGCCCCAGGCGATGGTGTAGCCGCCGTCCGAGCGCCGCCGCCAGGCCATGCCGGGCTCCGAGGCGGCGCCGGAATGCACCTGCGCCATCGGCCCTGTCGCCATGACCGAGGAGCGGACGGAAAGCTGCGGGATATTCACGCCATGCCGCCGCAGCAGCAGCGACGACCAGGCCCCGCCCGCCAGAACCACGGCGTCGCAGGCGATGCGGCCGGCCTCGGTGATGACCCCGGCGATGCGCCCGGCGGCGATGTCCAACGCGCGCACGGCGCAGCCTTCGCGGATCGCCACGCCTTCGCTGGCGGCCAGCCGGGCAAGCTCCGGCACGGCGACCCAGGGCTCGGCCTTCATGTCCGACGGCGTGCTCATCGCGCCCTGCCAGGCGCGCTTTGCCCCGGGGAACGCGGCGGATGTCTCGGCCCGCGACAGCAGGCGCGTGTCGAGCCCGAAGTCCTTCGCGCTCTCGAGCCAGGCGGCATAGCCGGCCATCTTGGCTTCGGTCGCGGCCAGGTAGGAGACACCCACGGTCGCCAGACCCGTACGCCCGCGGCAGTCCGCGTCAAGGTCGGACCAGAGCCGCCGTGCCTCGAGCATGATCGGGATCTCGGCGAGGTCACGCCCCTGCACCCGCACCCAGCCCCAGTTGCGCGAGGATTGCTCGGCCGCGATCCGGCCCTTTTCCAGCAACACGACCTTCTGGCCCGCGCGGGCCAGCTCCAGCGCCGTGCAGACGCCGATGACGCCCCCGCCGATGACCACGACATCCGCGCAGGGCGGCAGGGTCGCCCCATGCTCGATCGGGCGCGCTTCGGTGAAAGGAAAGTGGCTCATGCCAGCACGTCCAGCAGCTTGCGCATGAAATCGTGCCCGGCCTCGAACTGCGCCTTCGAGATGAATTCGTCGGGCTGATGCGCCTGCGCGATGTTGCCCGGCCCGCAGATCACCGCCGAATAGCCACGTTCCTGGAACTGCCCCGCCTCGGTCGCGTAGCTGACCACGTGGTCGCCGTTGTCGCCGGTGATGCGGCGGGCCAGCGCCTCGGCTTCGCTGTCCTCTTCGGGCCGCAGGCCCGTGACGTCGAACAGCGTTTCCAGCTCGATCCTGGCCTCGGGCCGGACCGCCTGCATCTGCGCCTCGACCTCGGCGACCTTGGCGGCATAGCGCGCATGCCAGTCGGCCTTGTCCTCGCCCGCAACCACGCGGATACCCAGGAGAAAGCGGCAGTCCTTTGCGGTGATGTTCTCGGCCGTCCCGCCCGAGATCGTACCGACATGCAGCGTGGTCCAGGGCGGCTCGAACATGCTCGCCAGCGGTGTCGGCTCCGCAGCCCTCAGCTCGGCGTTCACGTGGTTGGCCCAGTCGATGAGCCGCGCGGCCTCCATCACCGCGTTGACGCCGGTGTGCATGAGCGAGGAATGCACCTCGAAGCCGGTGATCCTCGTCTCGATCCCCAGGCCGCCCTTGTGGCCCGTCACCGCCTGCATCATCGACGGCTCACCCACGATCACGGCCGACGCCTGCGGCAGGATCGTCTTGAGGTGGTCGATCATCGGCGGGGCGCCGGTGCAGCCGACCTCTTCGTCGAAGCTCAACGCCAGTTGCAAGGGCCGCGTCACGCCGCGCCGCTTCGCCTCGACCAGCGCCCAGATGGCGAGCGCGTCGAAGCCCTTCATGTCCGCGCAGCCGCGCCCGTAATAGCGCCCGTCCTTCTCGGTCACCTCGAAGGGGTCGCTGGACCAGTCCTGCCCGTCCACCGGCACCACGTCCGTATGGCCCGACAGCACGACGCCCCCCGGCGCCTCCGGCCCGACATGGGCCAGGATCGCCGCCTTGTCGCGCGCCGCGTTCCAGTAGCGGTACACGGCGATGCCGTGGCTGCCGAGGTAGCCTTCGACCCAGTCCACCAGCGGCAGGTTGCTGTCGCGGCTGACGGTCGGGAAGGCCACGAGGCGGCACATCAGCGCGAAGGGGCTCAGGACATCGGTCATGACCGTCCCACCGCTTCGCCGAAAAAAACCAGCGTGCAATCCTCGTCGGCCACGTGAAACTCACGCTGGCCGTAGTCCTGGTCGAACGGCGCGCGGACCCGGCCCTCTGGCAAGGTGTCGAGAGCAGGTTTCAGGCGGGCGAAAAGCGCATCGATCCCGTCAACGTCGATGTAAAAGGACCCTTGCCGCTCGGGATGGGCCAGGTCGACGCTCTTGAAGACCTCGACGAGGCGCACGGCCACATCGTCGCGGCGCAGAAAAGCGTAAGTGTCGGCCTGGAACCCGACCTCGAAGCCGAGGATGTCGCGGTAGAACGCCACCTGCCTGGCCAGCGACGTGCAGGGCACGAACGGCGTGATCTGTTTCAGTCGCATGGTCGGCCTCAATACCCGCTGTCGGTCTCCAGCACAAAGTGCCCGGTCTCGACCTCGCGGTAGACCGAGGGCGCGGGCTCGTAGCCCAGCGGATGGATCGGCGAGGGGATCGGCTTGAAGTTCAGGTCCTTCTCCGTCTTGCGCAGATGCGGGTCGGCGATGGGGACGGCCTTCATCAGCGCCTGGGTATAGGGATGCTGCGGGTTCTCGAAGACCCGGGCGCGGGGGCCAAGTTCGACGATCCGGCCCAGGTACATGACGCCGACCTGGTGGCTGACCCGCTCGACGACGGCCATGTCGTGGCTGATGAAGAGATAGCTGAGGCCCATGTCTGCCTGCAGCTCCATCATCAGGTTCACCACCTGCGCCTGCACGCTGACGTCGAGCGCGCTGACCGCCTCGTCCGCCACGATCAGCTTGGGGTTCAGCGCAAGCGCCCGGGCAATGGCGACGCGCTGGCGCTGGCCGCCCGACAGCTCGTGCGGGTAGCGGCGCATGAAGCTGCGCGGCAGCTCGACCCGGTCGAACAGCATCTCGATCCGCTTGCGGATCTCGGCGCCGCCGAGGGTGCCGTAGTTCTTCATCGGCTCGGCGACCTGGTCCGACAGTTGCATCTGCGGGTTGAGCGACGCGAAGGGGTCCTGGAAGATCATCTGCATGTCGCGCCGCGCCTGGCGCAGCTTTTCCGGCCCCAGCGCCATCACGTCCACCCCGTCGAGGTTGATCGTGCCCGATTGCGGCTGCACCAACCGCAGGATCGACCGCCCGGCCGAGGACTTGCCGCAGCCCGACTCGCCCACGAGACTGAGCGTCTGGCCCTTGTTGATCGAGAACGACACGTCCTCGACCGCGTGGACATTGGCGATGGTGCGGCGGAAGAACCCGCCCTTGACGGGAAAGCGCGTGGTCAGATGCTCGACCTTCAGCAGGACCTTGTCCTCGCCGGTGATCGGCTCGATCTTCTGGTCGTCCACGCCGAACAGCTTCATCGGCTCGGGATAGGCCTTGCCGCGCATCTCGCCCAGCTTGGGCACAGCGGCCAGCAGCGCCTGGGTATAGGGATGCTGCGGCCGCTCGAAGATCTCCTCGACCGTGCCTTCCTCGACCTTGTTGCCGCGGAACATGACTACAACGCGGTCGGCCATCTGCGCCACTACGGCCATGTCGTGGGTGATGAACATCACCGCCGTGCCGGTCTCGCGCTTGAGCCGGTCTACCAGGGCCAGGATCTCGGCCTGGATGGTGACGTCAAGCGCGGTGGTCGGCTCGTCCGCGATCAGCAGGCGCGGCTCGCAGGCCAGCGCCATGGCGATCACGACCCGCTGGCGCATGCCGCCCGACAGCTCGTGCGGATACTGGCGCAGGCGCCGCTCGGGCTCGGGGATGCGCACCTGGCGCAAGAGCTCGAGCGCGCGCGCCTCGGCCTGGCGCCGGGTCATGCCCTTGTGCAGGCGCAGCCCCTCGGTCAGCTGGCGGCCCACGGTGAAGACCGGGTTCAGCGCCGTCATCGGCTCCTGGAAGATCATGCCGATCTCGTTGCCACGGATCGTGCGCATCAGGCTTTGCGGCGTCTTGGCAAGGTCGGTCTCGCCACCCTTTTTGCGGTCGAAGATCAGCCTGCCGTTTGCCAGCGTGCCGCCGCCGAACTCGATCAGCCGCATAAGCGACAGCGAGGACACGGACTTGCCCGACCCGGATTCGCCGACGATGCAGACCGTTTCGCCCGGGTAGACCTCGAAGGACACGTCCTGCACGCCCGCGACGGTGCCGTCCTTGGTCTGGAACTCGACCCGCAGGTTTTCGATGCGGGCGACGGGCTTTGCCTCGGGGGCCTGGTCGAGCATGGGGCTCTCCGTTTGTCGGGTCTTTGAGCGACGGTAGGCAAGGCCCGCGCGCGCGTCAAACCCCCTTGGGACTCGCCGCTGCGGAACCCGCCCCTTGGACGGGCAGATGCCAACCGGCGCGGCGACGGGCAGCAACGTAAAGCCGGAAGGGCTTGCTTTTTCGGCAAATGCTGTTTCGATAGGCGCAGTTGTCTGGGGTCGCGCGGTTCTTGCCGCCCTTACCCCATTCGAACAGCCACAGAGCTCGCGCCAAGCGGGTCGCCACAAAGCCGGGCGCAACCCCGGTCCAACAAGGAGTGTCGATATGACAGTGAAATCCCTGCTGCTGGGAGCTGCCGCCGCAGTTGCCTTCGCCCCTGGGGCGATGGCCGAGCGGGGCGCGGACGGAGAGGTGAAGATCCTCTACTGGCAGGCGCCCTCGATCCTGAACCCGTTCCTGTCGGGCGGCACCAAGGACGTGGAATCGGCGTCGTTGATCGTCGAACCGCTGGCCCGCTACAACGAGAAGGGCGAGCTGGTGCCGTGGCTGGTCGAAGAGATCCCGACCGTCGCCAACGGCGGCGTCAGCGAGGATCTGACCACGATCACCTGGAAGATCATGCCCGGTCTCAAGTGGTCTGACGGAACCGATTTCACCTCGGAAGACGTGAAGTTCTCTTGGGAATACTGCACCCACCCCGAGGGCGGCTGCGCGCAGTCGACCAAGTTCGAAGGCGTGGGGTCGGTCGACACGCCCGACCCGCTGACCGTGGTGGTGAATTTCGACGGGCCCACGCCCTTCCCCTACGGCCCCTTCGTCGGCGGCGAGAGCCCGATCATCCAGAAGGCCCAGTTCGCCGATTGCATGGGCGCCCGCGCGCCCGAATGCACCGATCAGAACTTTGGCCCGATCGGCACCGGCCCCTTCGTGGTGACCGAATTCCGCCCCAACGACGTGATCACCCTGGTCGCGAACGACTATTACCGTGACCCGGCCAAGCCTGCCTTTGGCGAAGTGACCTTCAAGGGCGGCGGCGACGCGGCGGCGGCGGGCCGCGCGGTGATGGAGACGGGCGAGTTCGACTATGCCTGGAACCTGCAGCTGGCCCCCGATGTGATCAGCCAGATGGAACAGGGCGGCAAGGGCGTGCCGGTCGTGGCCTTCGGCCCGCTGCTGGAACGCATCCACCTGAACCACACCAACCCCGACCCGGCGCTTGGCCCGGACGAACGGTCGGTCGTGCGCCCGCACCCGTTCCTGCAGGAACCCGCGGTCTACCAGGCCATGAAGATGGCCATCGACCAGCCGCTGCTGGTCGAAGTGGGCTATGGCCAAGCCGGCCGCGTGACCTGCAACTGGGTCCCCGCACCCGATGCGTTCAACTCGGACAGCATGAGCTGCGACACCCAGGACATCGCGGGCGCCAACAAGCTGCTGGATGACGCGGGCTTTGTCGACAGCGATGGCGACGGCGTGCGCGAGGCCAACGGCGTGCCGATGCGGATCAGCTTCCAGACCTCGACCAACGCCGTCCGCCAGGACTTCCAGGCGCTGATCAAGCAGTGGTGGTCGGAAATCGGCATCGACGCGGAACTGCGCAACATCAACGCCTCGGTGTTCTTCGGCGGTGACCCGGGCTCGCCCGACACCTTCCAGAAGTTCTATGCCGACGTCGAGATGTACGCCAACACCTTCAACGGCACGGACCCGCAGTCCTATCTCGGGAACGGTCTTTGCGACAAGGCGCCGTCGCCGGCGAACCAGTGGCAGGGCGAGAACGTCAGCCGCTTCTGCATGGAAGAATACGACGCGCTCCACGCCCAGCTGCGCAGCACGGCCGACATGGCCGAACGCGCCCGCATCGGCCGCGAGCTGAACGACATGTTCGTCATGAACGGCGGCATGATCCCGCTGGTCCAGCGCGGCCGCCTGTCGGCCCGCGCCACGACCCTTGGCGGCGTCGTCCTGAACGTCTGGGACAGCGAACTGTGGAACGTGGCGGACTGGTACCGCATGGACGAGTAATCCACTGGCCTCGAGGGGCCCGGCCACCCGCGCCGGGCCCCGACCCGCTTTCCCATACCGGAAAATGACTGACGTGCCGAGGCGCCGCCCATGCTGACATTCACCATTCGTCGCCTGACCCTGGCTGTCCCGACGCTTCTGTTCATCAGTCTCGTGATCTTCCTGCTGCTCGAGCTCGCCCCCGGCGACCCGATGGCGCAGATGCCCCTGACCATCCCGCCCGAGGTGCGCGAGCAGATGCGCGTGGCGCTGGGGCTGGACCAGCCCTGGCCCGTCCGGTTCTGGAAATGGTGCGTGCAGTTCTTCTGGATCGAACCGCAGGTGCTGATCGACCACATCTTCGGCACCTCGTTCTCGGCCGGCGATCCGCGCGTCGTGTCCTGGCAGACCCGCTCTCCGGTCATGGACACCGTGATCCAGCGCATGCCGCAGACCCTGTGGGTCGTGGGCGTGGCCTATGTGGTCGGCATCCTGATCGCGATCCCGATCGGCATCTACTCGGCCTACAGGCAATATTCGATCTTCGACCAGGCGGGGACCTTCGTCACCATGGTCGGCTACTCGGTCCCGCCGTTCTTTACCGGACCGCTGGTCATCATGATCTTTGCCGTGCAGATGGGCTGGTTCCCGTCGCTTTACGACACCACGCACAAGGTGGTGGACTGGGCCAGCTTCAAGGAGCAGCTGCACCAGATGTTCCTGCCCGTGATGGTGCTGGCCACCCAGATCACCGCGCAGATCAGCCGCTTCATGCGGGCCGCGATGCTGGACAACCTGCACCAGGACTACGTGCGCACCGCCCGCGCCAAGGGCCTGGGCGAGACGATGGTGGTCATGGTCCACGTGGTGCGCAATTCGATGATCCCGGTCGTGACGGTGATCGCGCTTGGCGTGCCGTCGATCTTTGGCGGCGCCATCATCACCGAACAGGTGTTCAAGGTGAACGGCATCGGCCAGCTTCTGATCACCGCGATCCAGGCGAACGACCTGCCCATGGTGCAGACGCTGACCTTCATCTTCGCGGTGCTCATCGTGCTCTTCAACCTCATCGCAGACGTCCTTTACGGGCTGCTCGACCCGAGGATCCGCTATGACTGACAAGGCCCCCGCTGCGCCGCTGAACGCCGGCGCCCTGCCCGACCCGATGCCGACCAGGCCGCCGCGCAGCCAGTGGCAGGACGTGTGGCGCCAGTTCCGCAGCCACAAGGGCGCGATGGCCGGGCTTGCGCTGTTCGTCTTCATCGTGCTGGGCGTGGCCATCGGCCCCTGGATCTGGTCGGCAAGCCCCACCGACATCCCGCCCGTGGTCGACATGATCAAGAACCGCGACATGCGGCCCATCTACACGCTGCTCTGGGACAGCGGGGCCAAGACGTCCTGGGCGCATCCCCTGGGCACCGACAACCTGGCGCGCGACAACCTGGCCCGGCTGATGTTCGGCGGCCGCGTGTCGATCGCCGTGGGCCTGACGGCCATGGCGCTGTCGATCCTGCTGGGCACGCTGATCGGCGTCATGGCCGGCTACGTCAAGAAGCTGGACGGCCCGCTGATGCGCCTCACCGACCTCTTCCTTGCCCTGCCGCTGCTGCCGCTGATCCTTGTCGCCTCGCTGATGTTCCGCGAGGCGCTCGCGGCCACCTTCGGCCCCGAGGGCGGGGTGTTCATCCTCGTCGTCGCCCTGATCGGCATCACGTCATGGATGCAGACCGCACGGATCGTGCGCGGCGACGTGCTGGCACTGAAGGAGCGCGAGTTCATCCTGGCCGCGCAGTCCATCGGCACCTCTCCGCGCAACCTGATCCTGCGGCACCTTCTGCCCAACGTGGTCTCGCCCATCATGGTCTCGGCCACCCTGGGCATCGCCATCGCGATCATCACGGAAAGCTCGCTGTCGTTCCTCGGCTTCGGCTTCCCGCCCGACTTCCCGACCTGGGGGCGGCTGCTGAATGACAGCGTGGACCGCATGACGCTCTACCCCGAACGGGTGATCTGGCCGGGCATGCTGATCTCTCTCACCGTGCTGTCGGTCAACTACCTGGGCGACGGGCTGCGCGATGCGCTTGATCCCCGCATCCGGGGCCGGTAGGTCTGCTCTCGAACAATCTCGAGGGAGACGAAAATGACCGACCTGACCCCGCCCTTCCGCGCGGATCACGTAGGCAGCCTGCTGCGCCCCAAGGCCATCCAGGCCGCACGCAAGAAGCACTACGAGGAAAAATCCATCTCGGCCGACGAGTTGAAGGCCGTCGAAGACGCCGAGATCCCCGCGCTGATCAAGATGCAGGAAGAGGTCGGCCTGAAAGCCGTCACCGACGGCGAGGCGCGGCGCAGCTTCTGGCACTACGATTTCATGGGCATGCTGACCGGCCTCGACCTGGTCGAACGCGACGAGGGCGTGCAATTCGCCGGGGTCAAGCTGCGGCCGATCTTCCCGACCTTCAGCCAGCGGCTTGATTTTCCCGACGATCACCCGATGCTGGACCACTTCCGCTTCGTGAAGGACAACACCAGCGTTGTGCCCAAGATCTCGATCCCCGGGCCGTCCTGCTGCCACTTCCGCACCGCCAAGGCCGACATCCACGTGGACGCCTACAAGGACGACCCGCAGGCGATCTTTGACGACCTGGTCAAGACCTACGCCAAGGCGGTCGACAAGTTCTACGAGGCCGGCTGCCGCTACCTGCAGATGGACGACATCTTTTTTGCCTACCTCTGCGACCCCAAGCACCGCGCCGACAAGCAGGCCGAGGGGCTCGACCCCGACTGGCTGATCGAGCGTTATTCCTGGATGCTGCGCGAGGCGATCAAGAACCGCCCCGCCGACATGACCATCGGCATGCATATGTGCCGCGGCAACTTCCGCTCGACCCATGCCGCCACCGGCGCCTACGACATGGCGGCCGAGGCGATCTTTTCGACCGGCGTGGACGTGTTCTTCATGGAATACGACACCGACCGCGCCGGCGGGCTCGAGCCGCTGGGCCTGCTGCCCAAGGGCAAGCAGATCATCCTGCCCGGCTTCATCACCACCAAGACGCCCGAGCTCGAGGACATGGACTGGCTCAAGTCCAAGTTCGACGAGGCGTCGAAATACGTGGACATCAACCAGCTGGGCATCGCGCCGCAATGCGGGTTCGCCTCGACCGAGGAAGGCAATGCCGTGACCGAGGACGACCAGCGCCGCAAGCTGGAACTGGTCGTGAAGACCGCCGAGGAGATCTGGGGCGGCGTCTGAGCCCATCTTGACGGACAGACAGAACGCGCGGGGCAGCAGTCCCGCGCGTTTTTCGTGGACGATTGTTTCGGTGGGGGGATCCGAGTGTTTCCCGCGACTGCGCCCTTGTGGGTTGAACTGCACTCGCCTTGTTAACAAAGTGTTTACTATCGTTTCCCGATTCCGACCAAGGTCGGAGTCTGGGAACCGGTGGCAGGCTGACCGGGCCTCGAGGCCCCTCTCAGGCCCGCGGCCTGCCCCGGACCCGCACGGTCACTGGGGTAGACCGTCTGCGCCTCGGCTCGGCACGGCCTCTCCGTCCGGACCGACCCGGGGCGCGATCCCGGCCCGATCCGCAAAAAAGACCGGTTTGCCCGGTGCCCGCCCTGCCCGCAAGCCCACCGTTTGCACGCGCCGCGGCGCTACGGACCAAGGTTCCGGCCCACGCGCGGCCCATCGGAACGCTTTCCCGCCAAAGCCGGCCCGTCGCCGTGTCCTTCCCCTTGATCGGCGCAAAAATTCGTCGCATCCGGAACGATATTCGCATTTCGGAGGCTTCCATGTTCGAATCGTTCGGCTTCGAAACCCTGACCGCGCCGCAGGCGGCCGTCTGGTTCGCCCTGATCGTCGGGGCCCTGTTCGGCCTGCTGGCCGAACGCACGCGCTTCTGTTTCCGCCGCGCGCTGGTGGGAGAGGATCGCCGGCAGGCGGCCGGCGTCTGGTTCATGGCCCTCGCGCTGGCCGTCATCGGCACGCAGGTCGCCGTGGCCGCTGGCCTCATCACCTTCGACGATCACCGCTTCATGACCGGGGACCTGCCCTGGCTCGCCATCGTGCTGGGCGGGCTGATGTTCGGCGCCGGCATGGTGCTGACGCGCGGCTGCGTCTCGCGGCTGACCGTGCTGGGCGCGAGCGGAAACCTGCGCGCGCTGACCGTGATCCTGGTCTTTGCCGTCGTCGCCCATGCCACGCTCAAGGGCGTGCTGGCGCCGGTGCGCACCGCCATCGGCTCGGTCACGCTGCCGCTTGGCGACAGCGTCAGCCTTGCCGCCCTGCCCGGCGGCGCGCCGGTCTGGGCCGGGCTGATCGCACTGGCCGGGCTGGCCATCGCGCTGCGTTCGGGCGCGCGGCCCGGCACGCTGGTGCTGGCCGCGCTGCTGGGCCTGCTGGTCCCGCTGGCCTGGGTCGGCACGGGCTATGTCCTTTACGACGACTTCGACCCCATCGCGATGGAGAGCCTGTCCTTCACCGCCCCCGCGACCGAAGCGCTGTTCTTCACCGTCGCCTCGACCGCGATCCCGGCAGGCTTTGGCACCGGGCTGATCGGCGGCGTGCTGATCGGCGCGCTTGTCGCCTCGCTCATCTTCGGCAGCTTTGCCTGGCAAAGCTTTTCCTCGCCCCGCGAGACCGGCCGCTACGCGGCAGGCGCGGCGCTGATGGGCCTGGGCGGCGTGCTGGCTGGCGGCTGCACCGTGGGCGCGGGCCTGGCCGGCGTGCCCACCCTGTCGCTAGCCGCGATCCTGGCGCTCGGCGCCATCGCCGCCGGGGGCCTTGCGGCCAACGCGGCGCTCAGCGGCGCCCGCGCGGGCCTGGCGCAACCGGCCGAGTAAACGCGCGCAAACTAACGAAGGCGCGGGCCCTTCCGGGGCTGGCGCCGCCTGCCGTTTCGGGCAAGGATCGCCGGGCATTTGAAAAGGGCCCGAGCCATGGTTGAGACGGCGATCCTGCACATCGGCATGCACAAGACCGGCACGACCGCGATCCAGGCCAGCTTTGCCGGCTATGACGACGGGCAGCTCTTTACCGCGCGGTTGTCCGAGCCGAACCATTCGATCCCGGTCTCGACAGCCTTTCTGACCGATCATCGCGCCTATCACATCTGGACCAACAAAGGCACGCCCGCGGCCGAGATCGACGCCCACCGCACCGCGGACCGGGCCACGCTCGAGGCCGAGCTGACGCGCCCGGACCGCGAGACCGTGCTGATCTCGGGCGAGGATATCGGCATGATCGACCCCGCGGGACAGGCCGCCCTTATCGCCTTCCTGCGCGAACGGGTCCGCACCATCCGCGTCATCTGCTACCTGCGCGACCCGGCCAGCTTTGCCTGTTCCAGCTTTCAGCAGCGGGTGAAAGCTGGGCTGGACAAGGTCCCGGCGAAAAGCCGGCCGCGTTACCGGGCCCGGATGGGGGTCTTTCTCGAGGCGCTGGGGCGCGAGGCGGTCGAAGCCGTGGCCTATGACCGCGCAGCCTTTCCCGGCGGCAGCGTGGTGCAGGATTTCGCCGTCCGGATCGGTGCGGATGCGGCGCGCCTCACCGACACCCGCGCCAATGACAAGCTCAGCCTGCCGGCCACGCGGCTGATCCTGCATTTCAACCGGACCTGCCCGCTGAGCCTGGGCGATCCCGCCCTGTTCCGGGCCCGGCAGGCGCTGGTCTCGACCGTCGCCCGCGCCTATCGCAGGGCCGAACGGCTGGACCCCGCCCGCTTTGCCGCCATGGCGGATGTCAGCGACATGGCCTGGCTGAAGGATACCTTCGGCCTGACCCTGCCCGTGCCGGGCAAGGCCCCGCCCGTGGCGCCCTATCTCGAGACGCTTGACGATATCGACCCGACCCCGCTGCGCGCCACGCTCGAGGCGGCGGGCGTCGACACGCCATTCCGCGCCCCCCCGCAGATGCTGCACCGGCTTTACTACCACCTGGTGGCGCAGCAGTCGGCGACATCCGCCGGACCGGAGCTTGCGCCCGCCGACGGGATCGTGCTGCGCGACGTGGCGCTGAAGCACGAGACCGGGGCGCGGATCACCCGGGCCGAGGCGATCCACCTGATGGAGATGGCCAGCCGCGCCCGGCCGGACGGGGTCTATATCCGCAAGTTGCTCGATCGGCTGAACATGGTCGAGGACGAGGCCGAACTGTCCTAGTGGTACGCATGGCGGATGCGGCGGATGATCCACCACACCGCCAGCACCACCGGCAGGGTGATCGCCGCCATCAGCTCAACCTTGTCGAGCCCCAGCGGATAGGCCAGCGGCCCCGCGAGGTAACCGCCCAGCGACACCGCGTAATAGCTGATCGCAACAACAGACAGGCCTTCGACCGTGGTCTGCAGGCGCAATTGCAGGTCGGCGCGCTTGTCCATGCTTTCCAGCAATGCCTGGTTCTGCGCGCTGCGTTCCACGTCCACCCGCGTGCGCAACAGGTCGCTGGCCCGCATGGCACGGTCGGACATGCCGGCCAGGCGGCCCTGGGTCGATTTCACGGTCCGCATGGCCGGGTCATAGCGGCGCATCATGAACTCGTGGAAGGTCTGCCGCCCCGCGAGGCGTTCCTCGCGCATCACCTGGACGCGCTGCAGCACGATGGCCTCGTAAGCCTCCGTTGCGCCAAACCGAAACGACGCCTGGGCCGAGATATCCTCGAGCTCGGCCGAGACCTGCAAGAGCTCGCGCAGCGTCTCCTCGGCGGGCTTCTCGGCGTCGCTCATGCTGCCGACCAGCGAGTTCAGGGCATGGTCGATCTCGGCCAGGCGCTTGCCCAGCGACTTGGCGCGGGCAAAGCCCAGCATCGACATCGTCTTGTAGGTCTCGATCTCGCAGAGCCGCTGCACGACGCGCCCCACCCGGCGCTGGCCGGTCCCTTCGGTCGGGAAGACGGCAAAGCGCATGTGGCCGTGGCTGTCGATGCGGAAGTCGCCCGCCACCACGGCGGCATCGTCCAGCACCCGCGACGAGGCGAGGCTTTCGGGCACGAACCAGGCATCCAGCCGGTCCAGCACCTCGGGCTCGGCCGGGCGCGGCTCGACCCGGATCAGGGCCGAGGTGACCCGCTCGCCCGGCATGGCCGCGCGCCAGTCGGCCGGGAAGACCTCGAAATCCGCGGCGTCGAAGGGGCGTTCCCCGAGCCCGTCGAGGAACACCGTATAGGTCACGAATTCCGTGTGGCTTTCCCATTTCATGTGGTGCTTGCCGAGGCCCCCGTGCCAATGGGTCGCCCCGGGCTGCGGATGCGGCGCGCCGAAGCGGTCGAGCAGGTCGATGAGATGCGCAAGATCCGCCGCCCGGTCGCGGGCCACCGCCGCCTCGGCCTGCTTGACGGCCAGGAAGACCGCGCGGCAGGGCGCGCTGAGCGACGGGAACGGCCGCGCGTGCAGCTCGTTCGACAGCCGATAGCGTTCAGAATGGTCCTTGATCTGGGTCATGCGCGGCTCCTCATCGTGCCGCTTGTTACGTTAACGGCAGCCGCACGGAAATGCGATATGTTTTCAATAAGTTGGATGAATGCAACGGTATACTGCGGCCGCGCCGCCACGGGTCAGACCCTGGCAAGCGTCCCCTGCGCCGCCGCCACCAGCTTTGTGACATCGCCCGAGACGGCAAAGATCTCGGCCCGCGCGACGGACTGGCTGCGGCCGGCGCTCAGCGTCTCGCCGCGCGCGATCAGCGCCTTTCCCTTGCCGGGGCGCAGGTAGTTGATCTTGAACTCGACCGTGACGCAATCGCCCAAGTCCTGCCCGCCGGCATAGGACAGCGCCATGTCGGCGAGATAGGCCAGCAGGCCGCCATGGGCAAACCCGTGGTGCTGGGTCAGCTGGTCGGTCAGGGGAAGGCGGAACTCCACCCGTCCGTCGCCCATCGACAGCAGCTCGGTCCCCAGCAGCGCGTTGAAGGGCTGCGCGGCCAGGATACGGCGGCCGGTGGCTTCGGGGTCGGTCATCATGGGGCGGTCCTCCTGGGCGCTAGCGTTGCGCGGAGGCGGGCGGGGGTCAAAGGGAACGTGGCGTCGGAGGGGGGTGATCGAAGTCAATAGCACTAGGGTCAGGACCTATTGATTTCCGCTTGGTGGCGTGATTCACGGCTCAAAAACGAGCGGTGAACATGTCTGATCTT
>NZ_JAIMID010000015.1 GCF_019966535.1 Mesobacterium pallidum
GCGTCGCCGACATCGGCATCACGCGGGTGGGCGACGGCGACAGCCTGGTCACGCATCTTCACGGCACGGTGCTGTTCGAGGGGGTCGCCGACCTGGTGTTCTCCGACCTTGAGATCGTCGAGATCGCCTAGGCTGAAGGTCAGTCCAGCGCGCCGGGCGCGTGCATCGACACGCGCTCGGCCAACCCGGCATGCAGCTTGCCGAGGACGCGGAAGAACACCTCGCGCTCTTCCTCGGCGATCCCGTCCAGCAGCGCCTGGTTCAGTGGCACCGACAGCTCGCGGATCGACGCCACCATCTTGTGCCCGTCCGAGGTCAGCGTGATCGAGTTCATGCGACGGTCGCCCGACACCCGCTGGCGTTCGATCAGCCCCTGCGCCTCGAGCGATTTGACCAGCTTGGCGATGGCGGATTTCTTCATCGCCAGGTTCTCGGCCAGGTCGTTCTGCGAGATGCCGGGGTTCACCCAGACCAGGCTGAGGATGCCGATGGACCCCGATTCCAGCGACAGGGGCCCCCGGATCGCCGCCCCGAAGGACCGCAGCATCGCGTTCAGGTTCCGCACCATGAACGGCAGGTCCGACACCAGCGGACCAAGGATGATCCGGGTCTTCCCGGTCTGATGGCTGTCGGACACGTCCTTTCCTCCCCTTTCGGCCAACGTCCACCGAAACCGTGGGCGAATGCAAGCCTTGACCTGCGAATTCAGTTCACTTAGTGAACGAATGAGAGAGGGAGGACAAGCGTGCGGATAGCGATATTCGGCCACGGGGCGCCGATTGGCGTGCTCGGGGCGATCGGAGTGACGGCCCATGACGTGACGCTGTGCGAGGCGCCGGCGGGAACGGCGGCCGACCGCTACATCGAACCCTTCATGGACCCCTTCGCGACCTCGGTGCTGCGCGGGATGGCCGCGGGCGCGCTGGATGAGTTCGCCGCGATCCTGTTCCTGCGGGAAAGCCCGGGGGCGATGCACGCCTGTCTCTACGCGCATGAACTGGCGCGGCGCGGGGTCATGCCGAACGCCGCGCCCAATGCGATCATGCTGAACATCCTGCCGGCCGATGACCCGGCGGCGGGCCGCTTCAACCGGGCCGAACTGGACCGGCTGACCCGGACGCTGACCGGTCTTGGTTGGCAAGCGGGCGCGGCGCGCCCGCTGTCGCCACAGCTCGACGACCTGCTGGCGCGCCAGTCGGCAGGGCAGATAACTGGCGCCGCTGCCTTCGACGCGCGGGCGCGACTGGCCGCGGGCGGGGTGGTGGACGTGGCGGATGCACCGACGGCCGGCCCTCGGCTTGCGATTCTGGGCGCGCCGCTTGGCAATGCCGCGCTGCATGCCGCGTTGGACCGGATCGGCACGCTGGCGCTGGACCAGCAGGCGCTGGACCAGGCCCATGCGGCGCGGGGCGTGACACTGGATGCGGCCCTGTCCGCCCAGGCCGCCAACCCCTTTGCCGCGCGCCAGCCGAAGGCGGTCTTTGTCCCGGCCCTCGCCGAGGCGCTCAAGACCCACCAGATCGACCGCGTGATCTGGCAGCGCGATCCGAACGACGACCTCTGGGGCTGGCTCGCCCCGCAGGTCCGGGACCTTTGCGCCGCCAGAGGCATCGGCTGGACCGACCTTGGCGCCCTGCCACGCTGGCCAACGGCGGCGGATATCGCCGCGCTGACCCTCGGGGAGGCCGTCGCATGACCTACCAGCCGCTGCCCATCTCGGCCGAGGCGATGGCGCATCAGCGCGACTGGGCCAAGTCCCTGCGGGCGCAGATCGCCGGCGGGGCCAAGTTCGCCTTTGTCAACGCGGACACCCCGCACGAGATCTTTCACGCGATGGACATGCCCGTCGTCGTGAACCAGTGGTGGTCCTCGGTCATCGCCGCCAAGCAGCTGTCGACCTGGACGCTGGATCGCGGGGCCGAGATGGGGTTCCACGACAGCCTTGCCAAGTACTCCGCCATGGGGGTGATCTCGGCCCTCGACGGCGACCCCGGCAAGCAGCCCTGGGGCGGGCTGCCTGACCCGGCGATCTTGTGTGCGCGGCAAAGTTCCGACGACCAGCAGCGGCTGTTCCAGCTTTACGCCGACAAGGCGGGGGCGCCGCTTGCCCTGTTACATGCGCCGGCCCCGGCCGAGAACCTGCCGCGCTGGTGGGAACGGGCCCGCGACGATTGGGAGGCGCTCTACGGCACCGCCCGGCTCGACCTCATGCAGGCGCAGATCGAAGAGCTGATTGCGCAGGTCGAGGGGATCACCGGCCGTGCCTTCGACCGCGATGGCTTCGGCGCTTACATGGAGCGGATCGAACAGCAGGAGCTGATCTTCGAAGAGGCCAGCCAGATGATCGCCGCGGCCGAGCGGATGCCGGTGCGGATCGGAGAGCAGATCCCCAACGTGATGATCCCGCAATGGCACCGCGGCTCGGACTGGGCCGTCGCCCATGCGGAACGCTTCCGCGACGCGGTGGCGGACCGAATCGCCCAGGGCGGCGCGGTGGTGGAAAACGAGCGCGTGCGCATGATGTGGATTGGCGCGGGCCTGTGGTTCGACACGAAATTCTACACCGCCTTCGAGGAAGAGTTCGGCGCCGTCTTCGCCTGGTCCATGTACCTGCCCTTTGCCGCCGACGGCTACATCCGACGCAGCAAGGGCGATTACCTGCGCGCCCTCGCGGCCCGGGTCGTGACCATGAACGAACAGCTGCACCAGGCGCCCTGGGCCAACGAATGGCTGGTGAAACAGGCCCGCGACTACCGCATCGACCTGGCCGTGGTGCTGGTGCCCGAGGCCGATCGCCCCTCGGGCTACTGCACCAATTTCATCACCGAGGACCTGCGCGCGGCGGGCGTCGAGGTGGTCGAGATCCATGCCGACATGGTCGATGCGCGCAAGTGGGACGGCCCGGCCGCCAAGTCCGCCGTGACGGATGGCATCCGGAAAGTGCTGGACGCGTGACAAGCTTGTTGACAGCTCGATAATAGTTCACAAAGATACATATTAGGGAGGCACAGGACATGGCGCGCGCGCTGACAGGTTACACCGTCGTCGATTTCAGCCATGTCGTGGCCGGCCCCCTGGCGACGCATTTCCTGGCCCTGAACGGCGCGCGGGTCATCAAGGTCGAGACGCCGACCGGGGACCTGCTGCGCAATTACTCTCCGAACCGGGACGAGTGGGGCATGGCCCCGGCCTTTCGCGGCATCAACATCGGCAAGGAAAGCGTGTCGCTGGACCTCAAGTCCGACGAAGGGCTGGCCGCCGCCAAGCGCCTGATCGCCGAGGCCGACATCGTGGTCGAGAACTTCCGCCCCGGCGTGATGGACCGCCTCGGGCTGGGCTACGAGGCCGCCAGGGCGCTGAACCCGCGCATCATCTACTGCTCGGTCTCGGGCTTCGGCCAGACGGGCGAGATGCGCAACGTCGCCGCCATCGACCAGATCGTGCAAAGCATGTCCGGCCTCATGCGGCTGTCGGGCGAAGAGGGCGACCCGCCCATGCGCATCGGTTTTCCCGTCGTGGACACCTACACCGGGCTGCTGGCCGCCTTCGCGATCCAGACGGCCGTGGTGCAGAAGGAACGCGGGCTGGTCGACAGCCAGAACGTCGACGTGGCCATGCTGGACGCGACGATGGTCATGCTGTCGTCGGTCATCAACCCGCTCTTGATGGTCGGGCAAGAGCACCGGCGCACCGGCAACCGCGGGTTCAGCCGCGCGCCGACCGCCGACACGTTCGCCTGCAAGACGGGCGAGCTGACCGTCGGCGCGGTCGAGGATCACCATGTCGCAAAGATGCTGGCGGTGCTGGGTGTCAGCGCGTTGCTGGACGACCCGCGCTTTGCCACCCGCATCGACCGGCTGACCAACGCCGATGCCATGCGCGACGCACTGGCCGCCGCCTTCGCCACCCGCGATGCCGTGGAATGGGAGACCGCGTTCCGTGACGCGGGCCTGTCGGCCGCGCGGGTCATGGACATCGGCGAGGCCATCGCGATGCCGCATCTTGCCGACCGCGATCTCATCCTGGAGATCGACGGCGAGCGGGTGCTGAACGCGGGCTTCCGGCTGGAGACCGGCAGCCCCGGCACCGGTCGCGGCGCGCCGCGCCTCGGCGCCGACACGGACAGGATAACGACCGCACCCGGGATTGCAGCCCGGGGCTGACACGGACCTTCAGGGAGGAGAAACATGAAGGATTTCATCAAGACCACGGCCCTCGCGGCCCTTTTTGCGGGCGCCGCAACGGCCGCCCTTGCGATCGAATTGCGCCTGTCGGTGGAAACCCCGCCGGGCCACGTGCGCAACCTTGCCGCCGAACGCTGGGCCGAGGCGATCGAGGAAGCCTCGGGCGGGGACATCACCGTCGAGGTGTTCCCGGCCGCGCAGCTCTACAAGTCGGCCGACGCGATCCGGGCGCTCGCCTCGGGCGCGCTGGACATGTCGATCCAGGCCAACGTGACCATGAGCCAGTTCGAGCCGAACCTGTCCTTCTCGACGCTGCCGGTGTTCTTCGGCCGCTCGGCCGAAGAGGCCGACAAGATCCTGTCAAGCGAGATCGGCGAAGAGCTGGGCGCGATGCTGGCCAAGAAGGGCATCAACGTGCCCGGACCGGCCTTCCTTTTCGCCCCGTCGCATTCGGCCTTCACGGTCGACAAGCCGATCAACAGTTACGCCGACATGGCCGGGCTCAAGCTGGCCACGCCGCCGTCCCCGGTGTTGGTGACGCTGATGAAATCGATGGGCGCCGCGCCGCAGGCCGCGCGCCGGTCCGAGATCCCGCTGATGCTGTCGCAGGGGCAGCTGGACGGGCTGGCCGCCGTGACCGAGCTGACGATCACCGGCGGCAAGCTGTGGGAGCCGGGCATCAAGCACATCTACGCCGACAATTCCGGCTGGGGCTTCTACATGCCGGTCGTGTCGCAGCGCAGCATGGACAAGCTGACCGACGCGCAGCAGGCGATCATCCGTGACACCTGGGCCGAGGTCGTGGTCTGGGCCGGCGATCATGCCCATCAAGAGCTGATGGAGGCCCGTAGCGTGCTGGCCGACAACGGCGTGACCGTGGTCGATGCCGACCCGGCCGACGTGGCCGCGCAGCGCGAGGCGATGATGGCCGTCCAGGACCAGATCATCGAGGATTCCGGCGTCGATCCCGATTTCATCGCGCGCGTCTCTGCCGCGCTTGACGGCAACATGTGATGCCAGTCCCGCTGCCCCGCCGGGTCTGGCGGGGCAGCGCCACCCACAGGTCTCCCCATGATAACCCGTATCCTCTCGATATGGTCTCGCCTCGAGACCATTCTCATCGGCGTGCTCCTTCTCATCGCGCTGGCGATCTTCCTCTTTGGCGGGGCGCTGCGGCTGGTCTCGCCCACGAACGCGATCGACTGGGCCACCGAGGTCTCGATCTACTTCATCATCTGGGCCACGGTCCTTGCCGGCGCCGCCATCGTGCAGGACAACCGTCACCTGCAGACCGAGGTCTTCGTGCAGATGCTGTCGCCGGGCACGCGCAAGATCATGGCCTGGGCCATGACGATCCTGTCCATCGGGTTCTGCGCCGTGATCCTGGTCTATGGCTGGCAGGCCTATGAATTCGCCAACCTGCTCGACGAACGCTCGGGCTCGTCGCTGCGCACGCCGCAGGGCTTTGCCGTCTTTCTCGCCCTGCCGGTCGGCATGGCGCTGATCCTCATCCGCGTGACGTTGATGCTGCTGAATGGCCAGCGTCCGTTCTCGCACCAATCCGAAATCCCGGACCGGGGAGAATAACCGAAATGGACGCCTTTATCGGCCTTGCGGGGATGCTTGTCCTCATGGCGCTGGGCGCGCCGATCTTCGTCGCCCTTGGCGCCACGGCGATGATCATGATCGCCATCGAGGGCCGCCCCCTCATGGATGCCGCCGCCCATACCGTCTCGGGTCTGAACTCGCCCACCTTCCTGGCCGTGCCGTTCTTCGTGCTGGCGGCGACCTTCATGCAGAAGGGCGGGATCGCCCGCATCATCATCGACGCCGCCGAAACCTGGGTCGGTCATTTCCGCGGTGGCCTTGGCCTTGTCGCGGTGCTGGCCACGACGCTTTTTGCCGCGATCTCGGGCTCGTCGGTCGTGACCGCCATGGCGATGGGCACCTTCCTGATCCCGGCCATGGTGGCGCGCAATTACGACCGGCCCTTCGCGCTGGGCCTCGTCGGCGCCTCGGGCACCATGGGCATCCTGATCCCGCCCTCGCTGTCGATGATCCTTTACGGCCTGATCGCCGAGGAATCGGTGCCCCGCCTCTTTATCGCCGGCGTCGTGCCGGGCCTGATCCAGGCCCTGCTGCTGGGCGCCTGGGTCATGTTCTACTCGCGCCGCAAGGGCTATGCCTCGGGCACCCGCGCCACGCGCGAGGAGTTCATCGCCAAGAACCTGCGCGCCCTGCCGGCCGTGGCGATCCCGCTGTTCGTCTTCGTCGGCATCTACTCGGGCTACACCACCGTCACCGAAAGCGCGGGCGTTGCCGCCATCGCGGCCCTGCTGATCTCGGTCTTCGTCTACAAGGAGGTGCGGATGCGCGACCTGCTGTCGATGACGGCCGAGGGGATGAAGGCCGCCTCGGGCGTGTCGTTCATCGTCATGTTCGCGCTGCTCTTCGCGCACTGGATCACCGGCTCGGGCGTGCCCACGGCGCTGGTCGAGTTTGCCACCGCGGCCGATCTCAAGCCCTGGCAGTTCCTGCTGGCGCTCAACGTCATGATGCTGATCCTCGGCATGTTCCTCGATGCCATCGCGGTCATGCTGATCGTCACGCCGATCGTGCTGCCGGTCCTCGGCCCGCTCGGGATCGACCCGGTGCATTTCGGCATCGTGCTGATCGTGAACATGGAGATCGCATTCCTCACCCCGCCGATCGGGCTGAACCTGTTCGTCCTGTCGTCGATCGCCCGGGCGCCCATGTCCGAGGCCGTGCGCGGCATGATCCCCTTCGTGATCATCATGGCCTGCTTCCTCATCCTCGTCACCTACGTACCGGAGATCACCCTATGGCTGCCGAACAGATTGATGAACTGATCTCGGTCTGGGATCCCCATGACCCGCAAACCATCGACACCTACCCGGACGTCTGGCGCGACCTGCGCGAAAGCCATCCGGTGGCGTATAGCGACAAGTGGGGCGGGTTCTTTACCGTGATGCGCTACGACGACATCGTGACGGTGGAAAAGGACCCCGAGACCTTCACCGCCACCAAGCTGAGCATCGTTCCCGCCTCGCCCAAGCTGGGCCTGCCGCGCCTGCCGCTGCAAAAGGACCCGCCGGAAAGCGAGCGCTACCGCAAGGCGATGAACCCGTCGTTCAAGTCGAACAAGATCCGCACGTTTCTGCCGGGACTGCGCGCGCTGGCCAATGACCTGATCGACACCGCCAAGGCCAGGGACGCGGCGGCGGTGAACTTCCCCGAGGAGATTGGCGAGCCGATGAGCCAGGGGTCTCTGGGGGTTCTCGTGGGCTTCGACACGGCCGAGGCGCTCGAGATCGGGCGGCTTTCGGCCACCTACGTGCACGCGATCCAGACCCGCGACATGGGCACCGCCGCGCGCATGTCCAAGGGGGTCGATCAATTCGCCATCGACCTCGTCGCCAGCCGCATGGCTGACCCGCGCGACCCCGAAAGCGACATGCTGTCGTCGATCATGTCGCAGCCGCTCAAGGGCGAACCCTTCGACGAACGCGAGCTGGCGGGGATGGTGCGCCTTCTGCTGGTCGGCGGGCATATCGCCTCGCGCTGCCTGATGAATTCGCTGGCCTGGCACTTGGCCACCAACCCCGATCACGTAGCGCTGCTGCGCGATGACCCGTCGGTGCACGCGACCTTCCGCGACGAGATCCTGCGCTTTTACCCCGCGAACCAAAGCCTTGCGCGCGTGACGACAAAGGACACGGTGCTGAACGGCACCTTCATCCCCAAGGGCGTGCCGGTGGCGATGAACTACGGCGCGGCCAACCGCGATCCGCGCGTCTTCGACAATCCCGAGACCTTCGATCCGCGCCGCAGCCCGAACCGCCACATCACCTTTGGCACCGGCGCGCATATGTGCATGGGCCAGGCCATGGCCAAGATGCAGGTCGAGGTGATGACCGACGCGTTGATCGCCCAGCCGGGCCTGAAGGTCGTCGGCACCCCGACCTGGGGCCGCTGGACCGAGTTCGGCATCAACACCCTGACGCTTGACATGCGAGGCGACCGATGACCCACAAGGCCGATTTCAAAGTCCCGGAGACCGAGGATTTCGACAGCCCGCACAAGCTTTTTGCCGAGCTGCGCAGCCATTGCCCCGTCGCCTGGGCCGACGAGATGGGCGGCTTCTGGGCGGTGACGAAACATGCCGATGCCCGCGAAGTGCTCGAGAACTGGCAGATGTTCACCACCACCGTGCAGAACGTCGTGCCGCGTGTGGCGACGACCCAGCGGCGGCCCCCGCTGCACCTCGACCCGCCGCACAACACGCCCTATCGCAACGCCATCCAGCGGTTTCTGACGCCACAGCGGCTGGAGGAATGGGAGGAGCGGCTGGTGCCCATGGTGGCCCGCTTTCTCGATCCGTGGATCGCGCAGGGCGGTGGCGACATCTGCAAGGATTTCTCGTTCCTCTTGCCCATCGCGCTGCTTGCCGAGTTCTTCAACCTCTCGCCCGACAAGGCCGAGCTGATCCGCGCCGTCGGGGCCGAGTTCAACATGGCCCTGCAACGGCAGGATTTCGACCTGCTGCGCGCCAAGTCGGACGAGCTTTACGACATCGCCGCCGACCTGATCGCCGACCGCCACGCCAACCCGCGCGACCCCGACACCGACCCGACCGCCAGCCTGCTGGCCGTGCGCGTGGACGGGCAGCCGCTGGCCGATGACCTGATCCTCGGGGCGCTGCGGCAGTTCCTGCTGGTGGGGATCATCGCGCCCACGACCTTCATCGGGTCGATGGCCGTGCACCTGGCCCGCCACCCCGAACATCACGCCGAGCTGGCCGCGAACCCCGCGCTGGTGCCCGACGCGCTGGAAGAGCTTCTGCGCCTCTACACGCCTTATCGCGGCTTTGCCCGCACGGCCCGCGAGGACACCAAGATCGGCGGCTGCCCGATCTCCAAGGGCGACCCGGTGGCCATCGTCTTCACCTCGGCCAACCGTGACGCCGAGGTGTTCGAGGACCCTGACACCTACCGGCTGGACCGCAAGGCGCGCGACCTGCTGACCTTTGGCCGCGGACCGCATATGTGCCCCGGCGCGCCGCTGGCCCGGGTGCTGCTGCGCGAGACGCTGCGCCAGCTCACCGCCAAGACCACTCGGCTGACCCAGGTCGGCGAGATCGAGATGACGAACTGGCCCGAGTATGGCCCGCTCAGCGTGTCCTTCACCCTCGAAACCCCCTGACCCGGAGGCTCCCATGACCACAGAGACCCGCCCGGGGATCGACCGCACCGTCGACTGGGACCCGCTGTCGCCCGAGAACAACGCCGACCCGGTCTGTGTCCACGCCCGGCTGCGGGCCGAATGCCCGGTGGCCTACACGGATCATTTCGGCGGCTTCTGGACGCTTCTCAAGCATGACGACGTGATCGCGGCGGCCGAGGACACGGCGACCTTTGTCAGCGGCCGCAAGGTGACGATCCCCGACACTGTGGGCCCCGACCGTCCGCCGCGCCCGCCGCTCGAGACGGACCCGCCGCTGCATACGGCCTATCGCACGCTGCTCAACCGTTTCTTCACGCCGGCGCGGATCAAGCGGATCGAGCCGGCAATCCGCCGCACCGCGCGCGAACTGCTGGGCGCCTGCATCGCCGATGGCGAGGCCGAGGTGGTCAGCCGCCTGACCTTTCCAATGCCCGCGCAGGTGCTGTGCATCTTCCTGGGCATCTCGGTCGAGGATGCCGCCAATATCAAGGACATGGCGAACCGCGCCCTCAAGGCCGCCATGTCCGGCGACAAGGCGCTGCACAAGGCGGTGAACGATCAGGCCTATGCCTATGTCGACAAGGTGATCGACGCGCGGCGCAAGACGCCCTACGACCCCGATGACGTGGTCAGCGCGCTGATCCACGAAGAGGTGGGCGGACGGCGGCTGGACCACGACGAGATCGCGGCGGTGCTGCGCCTGTTCCTGCAGGCAGGCCACGGCACCACGACCAATGGCATCGGCAGTGTGATCCGCTACTTTGCCAGCCACCCCGAGGACCAGCGCCGCGTCCGCGAAAATCCCGCGCTGATTGCCCCGGCCATCGAGGAAATCCTGCGTCTCTGGACGCCCGCCCGGGCGCTGGGCCGCACCGCCTCGCGCGACGTGACCGTCAGCGGGCGCACGATCCCCGAGGGCGGCAAGCTGCTGCTGATGTGGCATTCGGCCAACCGCGACGCGGACCATTGGGACCGGCCGGACGACTGCGTCATCGACCGCCAGCCGAACCCGCATTACGCATTCGGTCACGGCATCCACACCTGTCTCGGCGCGCCCATCGCCCGGGCCGAGCTGCGCATCGCGCTCGAGGAGCTGCTGGCCCTGACCGAGGATTTCTCGCTTTGCGGCGCGGACGAGGGCGCGACCTATCCGCACCTTGGCCCGTCGAAGCTGGACGTCGCCTTCACCCCCCGCACCGCCGTCGCGCCCGACGATGTCGTGCTGGCCGAAGGCGAGCGGCTGATGAGCGTCTCGGCCGTGACACATGTGGCCGAACAGGTGGTGGAATTGTCGCTGACCCCCGTCGACGGCGCCCCGCTGCCCGACTGGCAGGCCGGTGCCCATATCGACGTGGTGATCGGCGGTTTCGCCCGGTCGTATTCCCTGGCAGGCGACCCGGCCGATCGCGATGCCTGGCGCATCGCCGTGCTGCGCGACGAGAAAAGCCGCGGCGGCTCGGTCGCGATCCATCGGCTCGAGGCTGGCGACCGTATCGTCGTCCGCGCCCCGCGCAACAACTTCCCGCTGCGCGACGCGCCCGCCTATCACTTCGTCGCCAGCGGCATCGGCATCACGCCCATGCTGCCGATGATCCGCGCGGCAAAGGTGGCGGGCCGGCCCTGGCAGCTTGACTACGTCGGGCGGCGCCGCGAGACGCTGGCCTACCTTGCGGACCTCGAGGGACAGGATAACGTCCGCGTCCATCTGACCTCGGAAACCGGCCGCCCGGACCTTGCCGCGCTGCTGGCGCAAAGCGACGGGGCCGAGGTCTATGCCTGCGGTTCGACCGATTTCCTGGCCGCGACCGAAGAGACCTGCAAGGCGCTGGGCCGACCCTTCCACACCGAATGGTTCGCGCCCAAGCCCGGCGCGCGGCAGGCGGGCGAAGGCGCGCTCGAGGCCTTCACCGTCTACCTCGCCAGGTCCGACAAGGAAATCGAGGTCGTGCCCGGCCAGTCCATCATCGACGCCTGCGCCGAGGCCGGGGTGGCCATCCCGACCTCGTGCTTCGAGGGCACCTGCGGGTCCTGCCGCTGCGAAGTGCTCGAGGGCGAGCCCGATCACCGCGATTCCGTGCTGAGCGAGGAAGAGCGCGCGCGGAACGACCAGATGATGCCCTGCGTGTCCAAGTCCAAGACCGGGCGTCTGGTGCTGAATCGCTGACCATGCCCCGACGGGAGATGTCGGAATGACCGTCCGCTTCGCGATCGGTGCGGCGTTGCTGACGGCCCTGCCGCTGACCGCATCGGCGCAGGATGCCGCCAGCCGCTTCCCGAGGACGCGCCCGGGGCATTTCCGGCCGTCCCCGTCCCCGACCCGGTGACCCCGGCCGAAAACGCGGACCTGCCTGCGTTCATCATTTTCGTCCCCGGCGCTATCGGCGGCGGGCCCTCGGACATCGCCCACCCGAACGCCGAATGCGACGCGCAGATCATCGACGGGGCGCCCTTGGTCTAGGCGAACATCCAGACCGGGCACCTGGGGACCTTGGCCCACAAAGGCGGCGGGCGCTTTGCCAACATCGCCGCCGACTGGCTGGCTTGTGCGCTGTATGACGATGCGGCGGCGGTGGCGACGTTCACGTGCCCCGATTGCGGGCTTGGCACCGATCCGGTCTGGACGGTCACGCGCAAGACCCTCTGACGGGGGCGCGCAGCAACCGGTTGAACCGCGCGGGCAGAGCCTGTACCGCGGGCAAAGACGGCGGCCCCCGTGGCCGCCGCACCCCTTTTCCCGACCGGAGTCAGGATGCGCATCCAGATCGATCTTGCCATGCAGTATGCCTTCAACCGCCCGAACACCGTGTTCCTGGCGGTCGAGGCGGCGTTTGTCCCGGGTCAGTCCATCGAATCGCAATGGATCGACCTTGGCATGGCGCAGATCACGCGGATCGCGGGCGACGACGGCGTCGGCCAGCGGATCTGGGCGCAGGTGCCGGACACCACCTTCGGCATGACCTACACCGCCACGGTCGACATCACCCGCCCGCCCGTCGCGCTGGAGCGGCTGGGCGCCGCCCCGCTGCACGCCATCCCGGCCGAGGCGGCGCCCTACCTGCGCCCCTCGCGCTACTGCCAGTCGGACAAGTTCGTGAGTTTCGTGGCCAAGCGGTTCGGCCACCTGTCGGGCGGGCCCAAGGTCGCCGCCATCCGCGACTGGATCGAGACGAACCTCAGCTACGTGCCCGGCAGCTCGGACGCGGACACCAACGTGCTGGAAACCTTCGCAGGCCGGCAGGGGGTCTGCCGCGATTATGCCCACCTGATGTGCGCCATGGTCCGCGCGGCGCAGATCCCGGCCCGCATGGTTGCCGCCTATGGCCCCGACGTGACCCCGCAGGATTTCCATGCGGTGACCGAGGTCTGGCTCGATGGCGCCTGGCATCTCGTGGACGCCACGGGCATGTGCGGCGCGGATGGCATGGCGATCATCGCCGTCGGCCGCGACGCCTATGACATCGCCTTCATGGAGAGCGAGGACATGGCCACCATGCTCTCGCTCTCGGTCAACGTGCGCCGGCTGTGACCCGGCGCAGCCGTCAGGCCGAGGCCGTCGTGCGTTCCCACATCAGCGGATAGGCCGGGTCGACCATCCGCTCGCCCTGCGCGAGCGATGGGTAGGGAAAGCGCGGGTCGTCCTTGTAACGCCTGAAGACATGGGGGCGCGTGTCGTCCCAATAGGCCTCCTCGCCCAGCCAGCGCAGCGCGATGGCCCGCCGTCGGCGATTGTTCGACGCGTTGCCGGCGGCGCCGTGCACGGTCATCGGGTGGTGGATGATGATGTCGCCCGGCGCGACCTCCCATGTGGCATAGGAATAGTTCTCGGGGTGGCGATGCACGTCCGACAGGGTCCTGAGGCCCGGCCCGTCCGGATCGTCGTAGACCGTGTTCTCGGCCTGCGCATCGGCCAGGCTGCTGCCGTTCGGGCTGCCGAAGGATTGCGCCGGAAAGAACCGGTCCCACTTGTGAGACCCGCGCACGTAGGACACGACGCCGTTGTCCGGGCCGGCCGCGTCGATCGGGATCCAGGTGGTCAGGATCTGGTCGCCCGTCACCGGCCAATAGGACCGGTCCTGGTGCCAGGGCGTGCGCGCGTCGGTGCCCGGTTCCTTGACCAGCAGCTGGTCGTAAAAGAACCGCACCGCGTTGGTCCGCATCAACTCGCCCGCGATCCCGGCCAGGCCCACGGTGTCGACGAAGTGCCGGAACTCGGGGTCGTAGGCCGAGGTGTAGACATCGCCAAAGAACCGCCCCCCGCCGGTCTTGCGGTCATGGCCCGAGGTGCCTTCGGCCATCATCCGGTCGATGGCGGTGCCCAGCCGATCCAGCAGCTCAAGGTCGACCACCCCCCGCAGGACGGTCGCGCCGTCCCGCTCGAATTCCTCGATGGCGTCGGCCAGTTGGGCGTCGTCGATGCGTGCCATTGTGGGTTCCTCCGTTCGCAATGTGTGCACCGCTCACATTGCATGCCGCGGGACCGCATGTCAAACACGCAATCATGACCGACAAGCGCCCCTTTCATCATGGCGACCTGCGCGCGGCCCTGATCTCGGCCGCCGCGACCGCCATCGAACGCGACGGGATCGAGAACCTGTCGCTGCGCGGCCTGGCGCAGGACATCGGCGTGGCCCGGTCGGCGCCCTATCGGCATTTCCCGACCAAGCAGGACCTGCTGGATGCGGTGGCGGCGGCGTCGCGGCAGGACTGCCACGCGGCCTATGCCGCCATTCCGTCCGACCTGCCGCCGCGCGTGCGGCTGAAACGGGCCGGGCAATTCTACCTCGACTACGTGCGCGCCCACCCGAACATGGTCGAGCTGATCTTTGCAGATCACGCGGCCGCGCCCGGCCAGGCGGCATCCGAGTCGCCGCTGCTGCTGTTCATCGACATGGTGCGCGATGCCATGCCCGGCGCCGAAGACGGCGAGATCGTGCGGACCGCGATGACCTGCTGGTCGGCGCTGCACGGCTTTTCGCTGCTGGCGCTGTCGGGGCGCACGGCGCGTGCGGGGCTCGTCGACGACACCGACGACGCCGTCCTGGACACCATCTTCCGGATGGTGCCGGGCTGACGCGCCTCGCTTGCGCTCGCGCAGCGTGTCCAGCACCCGTGCGACGTTCACCGCCGGGAATTGCCTGAAAACCGGCGCCAGCTTGGGTCAGAGCAGCGAGTCGATGGTGCAATCCCCCGACCTGAGGCCTGCCGTGCACGTCGAGATCATCGAGAGCCGCGCGCAGATGGGCCCACCGGGGCCCGGAAGGAAAGGCAGAGCACCACGATGCTGCAAGGCAGCTACACCCTGCCCAACGGCGCAGCGATCTCCAAGCTGGGTCTTGGCACCTGGATGATCGAGGATGACGTCGTGGCGAAAGCCGTGAAGGACTCCATCGACCTCGGCTACCGCCACATCGACACCGGGCAGGCCTACCAGAACGAACCTGGCGTGGGCGAAGGCGTCCGCACCAGCGGCGTGGCCCCCGAAGAGATCTTCGTCACCACCAAGCTGGACGCCAGCAACAAGGGTTACGACGGCGCCCAGGTGGCCATCGACGGCTCGCTCGGGCTGATGGGCCTCGACTGCAGCGACCTGATGATCATCCACTCGCCCCCGCCGTGGGGGCATTTCTCGGGCGACGACCGCTTCTTCGGCGGCACCCTCGCGGCCTGGACCGCGCTGGAAGAGCGTTAAGAGGCCGGCAGGCTGCGCGCCATCGGCGTGTCGAACGTCCTCGAGGAAGACCTCGACAACTCGCTGGAAAACGCCAAGGTCAAGCCGATGATCGACCAGGTTCCGGCCCCGCCCCCGTCGGACCGGAGGCATGCCCATGATCCGATCCACGCGCGTCGCGCTGCTGCCGACCCGCCCGACTGCCACGGGGCCGAAACGGTCGCGGACCTGGGCCGCCGGCTTGACACCACCGGGATGCCCGGCGGCTGCCAGCCCAAGGCGAGCGCCATCACCCAGTATGGCCCCCAAAGCGAGCTTGCTATTTTCCTCAAGCCCTTTGCCGCTTCGCGCGGGCTGGTGCGGCCGGGCCAGTTCGACGGCCCCTTTGACGCGCTGGCCGTCAGCGGCGATATAGAGGTGCGGATCGACCGCGCCGACCAGGGGCAGACGGGCAGGGGGGACATGCCGGACAGCCGGATCAGGATGCGCCACCTGCGCTGCTTTCGTGCCATCGCCCGCCACGGGTCGGTTACCCGCGCGGCCGAGGATCTGGGCACCGTGCAGCCGTCGGTCTCGCGCTCGCTGCGCGAACTCGAGGACCTGCTGGGCGCGGTGCTGTTCGACCGGACCCATGGCGGGTTGGTGCTGACCGAGGCAGGGCAGACCTTCCTGTCCTTCGTGTCCAACGGCATGGGCCAGATCGACCGCGGGGTCGAGGCGCTGCGCGGCCAGATGGCCGGCGACCGCGTCGTCGCCTACGTGCTGCCCAACGTGGCGCGGATGATCATGCCGGGGGCGGTGCGCCGCTTCAAGACGCTCTATCCCGAGATCGTCGTCACCTTCCTGGCCGCGCAAAGCAGCGGCTTGCAGCAATACCTCGGGCGCGGAGAGGTCGATTTCGCCTTTGGCCGTCTGCTCGCGGCCGAGCACATGTCGGGGCTGCATTTCGAACATCTCTATTCCGAGTCGCTGCAATTCTTCGTCCGGCCAAAGCATCCGCTGGTGGGGCGTGCGGACCTCACGGTCCATGACCTCGACGCCTTTCCGGTGGTGCTGCCGATCCGGGGCACGATCATCCGGGACGAGATCGACCGCTTTCTCGTCGGCCGGGGCGTCAACCAGTTCAGCAACCTGGTCGAGACGATCTCCTTCGAGTTCGCCCGCAACTACCTGCAACAAAGCGACGCCGTGGTCTGCCATCCGCAGGGCGCCATGCGGCGCGAGCTGGAGGCGGGCCAGGTCGTGCCGCTGGACCTGACCGAGGACGCGATGATGGGCGCCGTCGGCGTCACCACGCCGGCCGGCCACCCCCCGTCCGCCCCCGCGCAGCTGCTGATCGAGATGATCCGGCAGGAGGTGCGCGAGCAGGGCCTGTCATAACGTTCCGGTTATGGTTCATTTGGAAATACTATTTCCGCCGCCCGGACGCAGCCGCTACCCTTTCAGCGAGAATCAAGGGAGGAGGGGCCTCGACCCCGGGCGCAAGACCCGGCAGGCGGGCCCGACGGGGCGCGCATGGCCAAGGCAAAGAATATCCTGTTCATCATGTTCGACCAGCTGCGGTGGGATTACCTCAGCTGCTACGGCCATCCGCATCTGCACACGCCGAACATCGACAGGCTCGCCAGCAAGGGCGTCCGGTTCACCCGGTCCTACATCCAGTCGCCAATCTGCGGCTCGTCCCGGATGAGCACCTATACCGGCCGCTACGTGCATTCGCACGGCGCGACCTGGAACGGCGTGCCGCTCAAGATCGGCGAGATCACGATGGGCGACCACCTGCGCAAGCAGGGGATGGACTGCGTGCTGGTCGGCAAGACCCACATGCGCGCCGATGTCGAGGGGATGATGCGCCTTGGCGTCTCGCCCGACAGCATCATCGGCGCCCGTGTCTCGGAATGCGGGTTCGACGTGTTCGAGCGCGACGACGGGATGCTGCCCGAGGGGCCGGACGGCTCCTACGACCCGGACGGCGCCAAGGAATACAACAAGTACCTGCGCGCCAAGGGCTACGAGAGCGACAACCCCTGGCACGACTTCGCCAACTCGGGCCTCGACGCCGATGGCAACGTGCTTTCGGGCTGGTTCCTCAAGAACTCGCGCGAGGCGGCGAACATCGCCGAAGAGGACAGCGAAACGCCCTATATGACTGGCCGCGGGATGGCCTTCATGGAGCAGGCCGAGGGGCCCTGGTGCTGTCACCTGTCCTACATCAAGCCGCACTGGCCCTATATCGTGCCCGAACCCTATGCGTCGATGTACGGCCCCGAGCACGTGCTGCCGGTGGTCCGGTCGGACAGCGAAAAGCAGAACCCGCACCCGGTCTATCGCATGTTCATGGACAACAAGGTGGGCGAGGCGTTCAGCCGCGACGAGGTGCGCGCGGCGGTGATCCCGGCCTACATGGGCCTGATCAAGCAATGCGACGACCAGATGGGGCGCTTGTTCGATTGGCTCGAGGAAACGGGGCGGATGGAGGACACGATGATCGTGCTGACGTCCGACCACGGGGATTTCCTGGGCGATCACTGGATGGGGGAAAAGACCTTCTTCCACGATACGGCGACCAAGGTGCCGCTGATCATCTACGACCCTTCGCCCGAGGCGGACGCGACCCGCGGCACGGTCTGCGACGCGCTGGTCGAGGCGATCGACCTTGCGCCGACATTCGTCGAGGTGTCGGGGGCCGAGCCCGCCTACCACATCCTCGAAGGGGAAAGCCTGCGCCCGATCCTGCACGGAGAGGCCACCGAGACGACACGCGACTACGTGATCTGCGAATACGATTTCTCGGCCACGCCGATCGCGCATTTCAACGACGTGCCGGTCAAGGATGCCGCCTGTTTCATGGTGGCCGACAAGCGCTGGAAGCTGATCCATTTCGAGGGCGGCCACCGCCCCATGCTGTTCGACCTGGAAACCGACCCGCAGGAGCTGACGGACCTGGGCGACAGCGACGACCATGCCGAGGTGATCGACCGGATGTACGACCGGCTCTTTGCCTGGACCCGCCGCCAGTCGCAGCGCACGACCAAGTCCGTACAGGATCTTGTCGATATGCGCACCAAGACCGGCCGCCGCGGCATCGTGCTGGGCGTCTATGACGAAACCGAGGCCCCGCTGGACCAGACGGTGTGCTACCGTGACCGCAAGGCCGCGAACATGAAATCGGGGCCGGCGGGCTGACCGCCACCCCGTCGCCGGGTCAGGAGGAGGCCCGGCGGCACGAGACATAAAGGGAGGAGACACATGAAACACCTGACCAGGACTTTTGCCGGTGCCTGCCTGGCGGCGACGCTTGTCGCCGGCAGCGCCACCGCCCAGGCCAACCTGACCGCCGAGACCTCGAGCCCCGGCAATTCCCCGCACGTGAGCATCATCCACCTGGCCGAGGCCGCCTCGACCGCCGGTGTGGCGGCGCTGCAGGTGCAGGAAGGCCAGACGCTGACCAACTCGGCGCAGAACGTGGCCGAGGGGCGGACGGACATTTCGGCCATGCCGCTGCTGCTGGGGTTCCTGATGTCCAAGGGACGCGGGCCCTACGCCGCGCTGGGCGAGGAAAAGGGTGCCGCGCTGGCCGGGAACCTGCGCGCGCTGGTGCCCTACAATGCCGGGGCCTACGGGCTGATGGCGCTGGAAAGCGAAGGCATCACCAGCTGGGACGACCTGCGTGGCAAGAACGTCTGGAACGGCCCGCCGCGCGGCGCCGCGCTGGTCAACGCGCGGCAGGCGATCTTTCTGGCCGCCGGCCTGAAGGACGGTGAGGATTACACCGGCCACCAGGACAACTGGGGCCAACTGGCCGGGCGACTCGTCGACGGGTCCATGGATGCCTTCGTCGTTCCGCTGACCTTCCCCTCGGACCGCGTCACGACCATGCAGGCCGCTGGCGATGTTGCCATCGTCTCGACCCCCAAGGACACCTTTGAATCCGAGGCCTTCCGCAAGGTGTTCAACGCGCCGGGCAACGTGCCGATCGAACTGGACTGGTCGGAAGCGGGCTATTCCGGCGACGGGGTGCGCCTGATCTCGGACGACACCCTGTTCCGCGGCATCGGCACCGCCTTTGCCGACGTGGTCAACAAGGACATGGACTTCGATCTCGCCAAGGCGCTGGTCGCCACCTACATCGAGACGATCCCGCAGCTCAAGGAACGCACGCCCTACATGAAGAACGTCAATGTCGGGGTTCTCGACCCGGCGGCCTCGGGCTTCTGCGGGGCCAATCCGCTCAAGTACCACCCCGGCGCCGTCGCCGCCTGGGAAGAGGCCGGCTACACCGTGCCCGACTGCGCCAAGGAGTGACCCCCGGCGACTTGGCCGCCGTCCTTGCCCCGGGCGCACCCCGCGTCGCCCGGGCATTCCACCCCTGACCCTGCGTCGACGACCCCGGGAGGGGAGACCATGTCCTCCGAGCTTCTTCGGCCCCCGAGCCTGTTCAACCGGATTTCGCTGATGCTGGGCTTTGTCCTTGTCACCATCGGCCTCTTGAACACCATGCCGTCGATCCCCGGGCTTGACGCCGCGGCCGAGGGGCTGCTGGGCGACGGGGTCAAGATCCGGCGCTTTACCTTCGAATACCTGGCGCCGCTATGCTTCGTGCTGATGATGTCCGTCGTCGCGATGGACCAGTCGATGGCGCGGATGTTCCGGGACCAGGGCAAGGCGCGCCATGCCTTCGGCCTTTTCATGGACATCGCGCTGGTGGTCATGGCGGTCGTCATGGCGGCGGCGTATCTCATCGAGATCGACAGCGTCTGCCTGATCGACCAGATCACCGGCGAACGGGCGGCGCTGATCGCCCAGGCCCTGCAGGACGAGATCGCCTTTGCCGAATCCATGGGCCTGCCGCCGCCGTCCACGGTGGATGACCCGGCCTGCATCACCACGCTGGGGATGGGGATCTTCCCGCTGATGGCGGTCTCGATCGCGGTGTTCCTGGGCTACAACGTGCGGGTCTGGGGCTTTCCGCTGGTCGCCGTAGCGATCCTGATCGCCGCCTATACCCTGGCGACCGTCTACATCTGGTATGTCTTCGGCGCGGACGACATCAACAAGTACCTCGTGACCAAGCTGGGCGGAGAGCCGCGCCAGTTGCTCGACGGGCGCCCCAACGTGCGCGACATCCTGACGAACAATGCGCAGGGGCTGCTTGGCCGGTTCATGGCCATCCTGATGAGCACGGTGTTCCCCTACATCGTGCTTGGCTCGCTGTTCGGCGTCTCGGCCGGAGGGCGGTCGCTGATCAAGCTCGCCTTCCTTTGGACGCGGCGCCTGCGCGGCGGGCCGGCCCATGCGGCCATCGTCAGCTCGGCCATGTTCGGCACGATCTCGGGCGGGCCGGTGGTCAACGTGCTGTCCACCGGGGTGCTGACCATCCCGATGATGCTGAAACGCAACTTCAGCGCCCGGTTCGCTGGCGGGATCGAGGCGGCGGCGAGTTCCGGCGGGCAGATCATGCCGCCGGTGATGGGCGTCGCGGCCTTCGTGCTGTCGGCCATGACCGTCGTGCCCTACCGCGAGGTCATCATCGCCGCCACCCTGCCGGCGGCGGCGTATTTCGGCTGCCTCTTCCTCACGGTGGTCTTCCAGGCCCGCAAGCAGGGGATCGAGGCGGTCGGCGATGTCACCGACGACATGCGCCTGACACGCGAGGACAAACTGCACTTGGTGATGATCTTCCTGCCGATCCTGCTGATCCTCGTCCTGCTGCTGACCCCGAAAGAGGCGGTGGGCTGCGGCCCGCTGGCCGGGCTCTGGGGCGTCACGCAGATCATCACCGAGGGCAATTGCCGGGCCGAGAACCTGCCCTGGCTGCTCGAGCTGATCCAGAACTCGGCCGGCGACGCGGGTTCGGCCGGGTGGTGGGCGACGGCGCTGCTGGCGGTGCTGTTCTTCCTCGACCGCGAGATCCGGCGGAAACCCGGCATGATCATCGCCGCGCTGGCCGATGCGGGCCTGCTGGTGTCGCGCCTGTACCTGATGTTCCTGGCCGTGTCCGTCATCGACTTCTGCCTGAATTTCACCGGGCTTTCCAACTACATCGCCGTCGATATCGTCGGCTGGCTGCGCCATTCCGGTATGGATGCCGGGTCGAGCCCGCTGTTCATGTTCGTGGCGCTGCTGGCGACCATGGCGATGGCGATCCTGCTGGGCATGGGGATGCCGACGGTGCCCGCCTATATCAACGTGGCGCTCTTGATGGGGCCGATGCTGGTCAGCCTCGGCATCGCGACCTTCACCGCGCATATGTTCGTCTTCTACTTTGCTGTCGCCTCGGCGATCACGCCGCCGGTGGCAGTGGCGGCCTTTGCCGCGGCCTCGATCACCAAGGCCGACCCGATGCAGACCGGCTTTGCCGCCGTGCGGGCGGGGATCGTGATGTTCCTCATCCCGTTCATCTTTGCCTTCTACCCCGAGCTTCTGCTGATCGAGGCCGCCCAGCTGAACCCCGCCGGCGGGGGCGAGCCCTACTTGCCCGGCCTTGACGGGCGGGTGCATCCGCTGCTGCTGGCGGGCCTCGTGCTGCGGCTGGGCTTTGCGCTCTACCTGGTGGCCAGCGTGCTGGCCCGGTTCGAGACGCGGCGCATGGGCGGGGCCGAGATGGTGCTGCGGCTGGCGTTGGCGGTGCTGGTGATGATGAAGTCGCCCTGGCTCTTCGGCATCGGGCTTGTCGCGGGCGCGGCGCTGCTGGTCTGGCACCGCCGCAGTCCCGGCGGCGGGTCCGCGGCGCGCGCCCCGGCCTGAGCGCGGGCGGAGGAATCCCGCCTTTTCGGCGGGATTGTTTCGCCCCGCAGGGGGGATCGCGGGGGTTGCCGCAGGGGATTGTTTCCATCCCGCACACGGCCGAGTCGCGCTGCCGGCGGCGGATCGGCCTCCGCGCCGTGCAACTGCCGGTTTGGCCACATTTGTGCCAAATTCTTGTTGCTTTCCCGCACACTGCGAAAAGCCCTTGCGGGCAAGGCCACTGGCCGCCTTCGGCAGGGACAAAGCCCAAGGTTGTGCCCGCCGCGCGCGCGCCCGGCTGACCCGCGCTTCATGACTTCGGTCCGGTTTGGCCCAAGTCTTGCCCCTATTAACCAATAAACATTGTTAACCAAGTTGGATGTCGAGCCCTTCGCCCATGGCGAATTCGGTTCGGTCTTTCGCCGGAAATGTGTGTGGTTTGGTGCGACGTCAGCCGGGGCGTCGAAATTCTGAAGAGAGGCTCTCATGTCGCAAGGCAAGATCAGGCGGATGCACCGCGAGGGGTTCGAAGAGCTCAACCAGTACTGGGAAAGCCTCGACGCGCTGGAAGGCGCGGTCGAGTCGTTTGCCGAGGACGCGCTGAGTTTCGTCGATGAACCGATCGAGCGGGTGCTTGACCGGATCCGCTCCTTCGAGCCCTCGGTCAGCATCATCGGCCAGATCAAGGCGGGCAAGAGCACGCTGCTGAACGCGCTGGTCGGCGAAACCGACCTGCTGCCCTCGGACGTGAACCCCTGGACCTCGGTCATCACCGGTCTGCACCTGAACAGCCGCCACCGCCCGATGGACACCCGGGCGCTGTTCCGCTTTTTCGACAGCCACGAATGGGACCGCCTCGTCGCGACCGGCGGCCGCCTGGGCGAGATGGCCTCGCGCGCGGGGTTCGAGACCGAGGCGGACGAGGTCCGCGCCCAGGTCAGCGAGATGCGCGAGACGACCGAGGCGCGGCTGGGCGACCAGTTCGACGAGCTGCTGGGCAAAAGCCATGCCTTCCCCGATCTCGACCGGGAAACGATCAACCGCTACATCTGCTACGGCGATCCGTCCGAACTGGCGGGTGGCGCGCAGGAAGGCGTCTATGCCGACCTGACCAAGTCCGCCGATCTCTACCTCGACAACGACGACCTGCCGCGCGGCCTGCTGCTGCGCGACACGCCCGGCGTCAACGACACCTTCATGATGCGCGAACAGATCACGCTGAACGCGATCAGCGACAGCCGCGTCTGCGTGGTCGTGCTGTCGGCGCACCAGGCGCTGTCCACGATGGACGTGGCCCTGCTGCGCATCATCTGCGCCGTCGAGGCGCGCGAGGTGCTGATCTTTGTCAACCGCATCGACGAACTGCCCGACCCTGAGGGCGAGCAGGTGCGCATCCGCTCCTCGATCCAGCGGACGCTGGCGCGGCTGGGCCTGAACCAGGACATCGAGATCCTCTTCGGCAGCGGCTACTGGGCCAACTTTGCCCTGTCGGGCAAGGGGACCATGTCGCGTCGCAGCCAGCAATCGCTTGCGACCATGTTCGAAGGCGAGGATCTGTCGGATATCGACGCCCTGCGCGAGGCGGCCCTGCAGGCCTCGGGCGTGCCCGCCCTGCACCGCGCCATTGCCCGGCGCGTGGTCGAGGGGGTCGGCGCGGCCTTCCTGTCGGATCTCGAGCGCGAGATCGAGACCATCATCGAGATGAGCGAGACGGTCGAGAACGCGACCGAGGTGCTGCGCGACGGCAAGGGCGTGACCCTGACCCGGCCCGACCTCATGCTGCGCGTCGGCGACGTGCTGCAGCAGGTGACCAGCCAGTTCGACCAGGGCGCGGACGAATTGCGCGCCAGCCTGCGCGAACGGCTCGAGCGCAGCCAGGCGACCTACGTGACCTCGGCCGTGGAATCCCTGCAGGCCCATATCGCGATGTACGGCGAGACCGGCAGCTGGGACAACGACCCGATGAGCCTGCGGATGGCGATGAAGACCGCCTTCAACTCGGCCTGCAGCAAGCTGCGGCGCGAGGGCGAGGCGGGGTTCATGACCGTGCTCGACCAGATCCAGGACATCCTGCAGAACGACCTTGGCGTGTTCCGCGACGGCGACAAGATCGAGTTCCCCGAGCAGCCCGTGCACCAGGCGCCGACCGTGCTGGCGCGGACGCTGTCGCTCGACCTCGATGGCGGCTGGTGGCAAAAGATCTGGTCCGTCGCCGGCTCGCGCCGGCTGATGCGGATTGGCGCCGCCAAGAAGGTCGAAAAGAAGTACCGCACGATGATCATCGACGAGACCACGCCGCTGATCGACGACCTGATCACGCAGTTCTACGACCCGGCGGTGGACGCGACCCGCGACATCATCACGACCTTCGCGCTTGACCAGGGCAAGTTTTGCGAGGCGATGCTGGAACGCATCAGCCGCAGCGTCGAAGAGATCGAGGCCGAGTCGCGCTTTGGGGTCGACGACGATGACGCCGCGCTGATCCGGAGGATTTCCGCATGAAACGCAGCAGATGGAGCCGCCCCTCCGCCCAGCAGCAGCCCGCCGGTGGCGGAGAGCCGCGCAAGCCGCGCATTCTCGTGGCCGGTGAGTTCAGCGCCGGCAAGACCCGGCTGATCAACGGCCTCGCCGAGGCGCCCGTGCTGCCCTCGAACGTGACCGCGACCGCGCTGCCGCCGATCTGGCTGGTGGGCGAGGCGCGGGGCCTTGCGCGGGTCGATCACGCCGGCCGGCTGGAGGGCCTGTCGGGCCTGGGCGAGATCAACATCGACAGGACCAGCTATTGCTTCATGGGCCATTCGGCCTCGATCCTCGAGGATCTCGATATCATCGACACGCCCGGCAACTCGGACCCGAACATGGCGGCCGTGACCTGGCAGCGCATGCTTGACTATGCCGACGCGGTGGTCTGGTGCACCAATGGCACCCAGGCCTGGCGGCAAAGCGAAAAGGCCGTGTGGCAGGCGATGCCGCAGCGGCTGCGCAACAACGCCATGCTGATCATCACCCATGCCGACCTGATGCCCGACCAGGCCAATGCCGGGCGCGTGCTGCAACGGGTCGAGCGCGAGGCCGCGGCCTATTTCGACACCTTCCTGATGGCGTCGCTGCTGGACCCCGAGGACCTGGACGGCATCCGCGACCACATCCGCCACATCGCGTCGCGGCTCGAGCCCCTGACCGGCGCCCACAACACCCTGATGGCCGATTTCCTGGCTGGCAAGGCCGCCGTTGCCGGCCAGGCGCCGGCCCGGCCCGAGGCCGAGCGGCAGAGCAGTGCCGCGCGCGCGATGCAGATCATCCGGCCGCGCCGCGTCAAGCGCGCGGTCGAGGAAGAGCCGATCGACGATTTCAAGGTCGTGCAACTGGCCCGCGCCGCGGCCCGCGCCAACGAGACGGGCATGGCCCGCGCCCAGTGGGAAGGCCTATCGCGCGGGCTCGACACCTCGGACCCCGAGGCGATCCTGGCCGCGGTCGAGCGGCTGATCACCTTGATCGACAGCGGTCCCAAGGAAACGCCGGGGGGCGTCGATGGATATTCCGGCAAGGCACGCGGCGGAAGGGCCGTGGGTGCCGATGGCAGCGAGTGAGGGAAGTCATGAAGATTGCACCCGCCCAACGGCAGGAACTCGATTTCCTTCGCGACACGCTGGACAACCTTGAAAAGGCGGCCGGCCGTGACAAGCGCGACATCTTCCGTGGCCTGCGCAGGCGGCTGGACGGCTGGGCCGCCAAGGTCGCCGTCATCGGCCAGGTCAAGGCCGGCAAGTCGACCTTTCTCAACGCCTTCCTCTACAACCACGACTTTCTGCCCTCGGACGTGAACCCCTGGACCTCGGTCGTCACGAACATCCGCATCAACCTGCCGCAGGACCCGATCTCGGGCGGCAGCTTCGAGTTCTTCGCCGAGAGGGACTGGGATGAGATCGTGTCGGGCGAATCGAAGATCCGCAAGCTGACCGAACAGCTGCTGCCGGGCTTTGACACCAAGCTGCTGCGCAAGCAGAGCGAGGAGATGCGCATCCGCGCCGAGGAACGCCTGGGCAAGAGCTTCAAGGACCTTCTGGGCACGGCACATGATTACGACTTCGTCACCTCGGACCTGCTCAAGGCCTATGTCTGCGCCGGCCCCGGCATGAACGGCGGCAAGGTCACCGATGCGACCGGGCAGTATTCGGCCCTGACCAAGGTGGCCCATGTCTACACCCGCCTGCCGGAATTCCAGGTGCCGACGATCATCACCGATACACCCGGCGTGAACGATCCCTTCCTCGTGCGCGACGAATTCACCTGCCGCAGCCTCGACAAGTCGGACGTGTTCATCGTGGTCCTGTCGGCGCACCAGCCGCTGACCGACGTGGACATCGCGCTGATCCGCATCCTGGCCAAGCAGGACAACAAGGACGTGATGATCTTCGTCAACCGGATCGACGAGCTGGACGACTACGACACCGACGTGCCGCGCGTGCTGGACGATGTGTCGCGCCGGCTGAAAGGGGCGATCCCCGACATCGATTTCAGCATCGTGGCCGGGTCCGGCTACATGGCCGACCTGACCCTGCAGGATGGCGAAGAGGCCGAGGAACAGCGCGCCGCTCTGGATGACGCCCGCCTCGCCCGCTATCTCAAGTCGCGCTACGGCCAGGTGCCCGAGGACCGCGACGACCGCCTTCTGCTGGCCTCGGGCATCGGCGCGATCAAGTCCGAGCTGTCCAAGGTGATCGACCGTGGCATCGGCTCGAGCCAGCTGGCCACGATCAAGGGCGACATCCGGGCCGAGCTCGAGGGCGTTCTGTTCGTCAACCGGCGCGCGCGCGACACGCTGCAGACCCAGGTGAGCCACATCAACGGCGACGTGGCGGCCATGGCGATTTCCGACCTCAAGGGCGAGATCGAGACGCTCAAGGCCCTGCACGCCAAGCTCGAAGAGCAGGCCGACAGCACCGAGGTCCAGATCGAGAAGGTCGTCGGCAAGGCCTGGTCGCGGCTGGAAAAGCGCCTGCTGGGCTGCATCGAGACCTTCGTGGACAACCAGAAGACCGCGTTCGAGAGCCACCTGTTCGCAAGCAAGGTGCGCGGCGGCGGGTCGGGCAAGTCCCTGACCATCGACCTGGCACCCCTGCAGCGCGCCATGGAACGCGAGGTCGAGACCGCCTGGACCGCCTCGCGCACTGGCAACGACGTGGTGCTGAACAACTGCCTGACGGCCTGCCGGCAGATCCTCAAGGACAGCTACGGCGACGATACCGCGGCGATCACGCTGGATGACCTGCCGCACCAGGACTTCGTGTCGACCCTGACGCTGGCGCAGCCGGCGCTCAAGGTGAACCTGATCGCCAACCGGTCCTGGGCGTTCTGGAAGAAAAAGACGTTCAACGTGGAAAAGACGCTCGAGGCGCTGCGGACCATCGCCGCCGAAGAGCTGCGGCCGCCGATCGAAAAGATCCTCGCGGCCTTCAACGAGGCCCAGATCGAACGGGCCACGGCCGGCAACGACCGCATCCACGTCATGCTGCGCATGTTCGAATCCTCGTTCAACCAGCGCATGCACGGGATGAAGAAGGAAATGATCGAATACGAGAAGGTCGCGAGCGATCCGGATTTCCGCCGCGTGATCGTGCAGCGGGTCCAAAGCCAGATGGAAGTGATCGAGCGACGCCTGATCAACCTCTCGGCCATCGAAAGCTCGCTCGCCCGATCCGACCTGGCAAAAGCGGCATAGGAGACGACTGATGTTGATCCAGCGCGAACCCGGCACTACCCGAATTGTCATCTGCGGCGAGGTTTCCTCGGGGAAATCGACCGTCCTGAACTGCCTGCTGCGCGAGCGGCTGCTGCCCGACAACCTGGGCGCTCCCGTCCGGCCCTATGTGGCGGCCCGCTGGGCACCCAGCCGCCGCGTGCAGTCGGCCTTTCCCGACGGCACCATCCTGACGCCCGAGTTCGGCGACCATGAGGCGCTGCGCGGCGCCGACCGGATATTGATCCACTCCAGCGCCCGGCACGTGAAGTCCTACGAGTTCCTCGAACTGCCGCTGACCACCGCGGACGAGCTGACGGACGATCACTTTGCCCTCGTGCGCTCGGCCGACGTGCTGATCTGGGTGACCATCGCCTCGCAGGCCTGGCGCCTGACCGAGCAGCGCATCCTCGACGAGCTCGAGACCGTGATCCCCGGCCGCACCATCCTGGCCATCTCGCGCGCGGACAAGCTGCGCACCAGGCGCGACTCCGAAAAGCTGATGGCCCGGATCGAGGCCGAGACGATGGACTATTTCGACGCCGCGCATTTCGTCCATGGCACCCGCGACCTGGTCGCCACGGCCGGCAAGTCGCGCCAGGCCTGGGAAGAGACCGGCGGCGCCGCCATCATGGACCGGATCGAAGAGCTGATGGCCCGTCCGTCGGCGCGCGGCATCGGCGAAGGCGACGACTTTTCTGACGCCACGAGCGTGATGGCAAATGGCCACAATTCGCCCACAGGCGTTACCAATATTCACCATGAATCGGGTCTAGGGTCCGAGGTTGACGTCGATTGCGTCTTCCGGTCCGTGCGCGCCGGCGAGGGGGCGTCCCCCCAGGCCGAATACCCGTCGTAAGGTCCGATCCGTCGCAGAGGCCGAGCAGCCCGAACCCGACGAGACATTGTGATGAATGATCGCCTCGGCTGGTCCGGCCGGGGCGCGAGGTATGCTGCGGTATGAAACCCGCCGCGGCGTGTGCGAGTACGGAGACACACATGAGAGATATCGCTTCCTCTATCGACTACGCTCGGGCCAGGGCCGCGGGTCCGGTGAACCGCAAGCTGCTGTCGCATGGGTCCGAGGCGATCCGCCCGTTCTTCCGGACGCTCGACACGCTGCGCGAGGATGTGCAGGCCCAGGTGCGCGGCGCCGATGCCAGCGTGCAGCGCAAGCTGAACCTGCTGCTGCGCAAGATCGACAGCTTCGAGGCGTCCGTGACGCTGATCGGCCAGGTCAAGGCCGGCAAGACCGCGCTGTCGAACGTGCTGAGCGGCGACATCGGCCTGCTGCCGTCGGACGTGAATCCCTGGACCTCGGTCGTGACCTCGATCCACATGAACGCCCGCAACGCCGATCCCAAGGTGCGGGCGGCGTTCGAGTTCTTTGCCGCGGACGAATGGGACAAGCTGGTCAAGGGCGGCGGACGCATGGGCGAACTGGCCGGCCGGGCCGGTGCCGAGGACGACCTTGCCAAGCTGCGCAGCCAGATCGACGAGCTGCGCGCGACCGCGCAGGCCCGGCTGGGCACCATGTACGAGGCGCTGCTGGGCAAGACTCACACGTTCGACCATGTCGATGCCGAGTTGATGGAGCGCTACGTCTGCCTGGGCGATCCCGAAGAGATCGCGGACAATCCCGACAGCCAGCAGGGCCGCTTTTCCGACCTGATCAAGTCGGCCGACATCTGGCTGGACGTGCCCGAGATCGGCGGCCCGCTTGTGCTGCGCGACACCCCCGGCGTCAACGACACCTTCATGGTGCGCGAACAGATCACCATCCGGGCGCTGCGCGGCTCAAAGGTCTGCGTCGTGGTGCTGTCGGCCCACGAGGCGCTGAACACCACCGACCTTGCGCTGGTGCGCCTGATCTCGAACTACGAGCACCGCCAGGTGGTCCTGTTCGTCAACCGTATCGACGAGCTGCCGCAGCCGGGCACCCAGGTGCCCGAGATCCTCGGCTCGATCCGCAGCACGCTCAAGCGCTACCCCTCGCTCAAGGACGTCGAAGTCGTCTTTGGCAGCGCCCGCTGGGCCGAGATGGCGCTGAGCGGCGATTATTCCATGCTGGACGAAGAGTCCGAGGCGGCGCTCAGGGACTGGGCCCGCAACGGCGGCGTCGCAGCGGACAAGGATCGCGACACCCATGTCTGGAACCTGTCCGGCGTGCCAGCGCTGTTGCGCGCTGTGGGCGAACGCATCGTGGACGGGTCCGGCGCCGCACACCTGGAGGGTATCCGAGTGGAGTTGCAGAACATCTCGAGCGAGATCGAGGCCAAGACTGCCATCGGCAGCAGCGCAGCGGCGGCCGAGCGGCTGGCCAGCGTCGACAGCACCGAGCTGCGGACCGAGCTGAACCGCATGGCGGCCCGGGCGCAGTCCGAGTTCGACCGCACCATCGGCGGGCTGCGCGAGGGCTTCGGCCCGGCGCTGGAGAAGATCAAGGCCGACTACGTGGGCCGCGCCCGCGAGGCCCTGGTCCAGCACCTTCAGTCCAAGCCGGGCGAAGAGACCTGGACCTTCAACTCCTCGGGCCTGCGCCTTGTGCTGCGGACGGAATACGACCGCTTTGCCGCCGACGCCAAGGCCGCCGCGACCAGGATCTACGGGGAACTGGCCGCCGGCTACACCGCGGTCTATGTCGACCGCCTGGGCATCGACATCGAGGGCTTCGAGATCGTGCCGCCAAGCGTGCCCAAGATCCCGCCGCCGGTGGGCCTGGGCAAGACCATCGCCGTCGATCTGGGCGACACCTGGTGGAAGCGCTGGTGGCAGCGCCGCCGCGGGCTGAAATCCCATGCCGAGGATTATGCCGCCCTGATCGAGGCCGAGATCGAGACGATCCTGTCCGACCTGCGCGACAACCAGCTGGACGTGGTCTTCACCGACATGCGCAAGACCCTCGACCGCTTCCAGGTCGAGCAGGCGCAGACCGTCATGGGCATCATCTTCGGCGCCGCGACCCTGCGCAAGCTGGCCAGCAACAACACCTTGGCCGCGGAAAGCTTCCGCACGCTCTACGAGACCGCCGTGAGCCGCAACGCCGCCGAGGCAGGGGCCCGCAAGTGACGCGCGACAGCATGACCGAACGCCCCGTGACCGCCGCCCAGTTCGACCGCCTGGCCAAGTGGAGCATGCGCAAGCCCGTCATGGCCCTGATGGGCGAATTCAGTTCGGGCAAGTCGACGCTGCTGAACCTGTTGATGGGCCAGGACATCCTGCCCACGCAGGTCACCGCGACCCGGATGCCGCCGGTCTGGCTGAGCCACGGCGACGCGGCACCCTACCGGATGGACCACGACGGCACCCGCCACAAGGTGAGCCTGTCGAACACCGGCGCGATCCCGATCACCAAGACCAGCTACATCCGTGTCTTCTGCAAGGCCGACATCCTCAAGCGTTGCGACCTGATCGACACGCCCGGCATCTCGGACCCGAACATCAAGACCTCGTACTGGCTGCGCACGATCCGCTATGCCAATGCCGTCATGTGGTGCACCCATGCCGGCCAGGCCTGGCGCGAAAGCGAACGCGGCGCCTGGGAGGATCTGCCAAAGCGGTTGCGCGAGACCTCGATCCTGCTGGTCACCCGCAAGGACAAGATCACCTCGGACCGCGACCTGCTCAAGATCAAGCGCCGGCTGGAACGCGAGACCGAGCACCTGTTCAACGCCCGCATGTTCGTGTCGCTGACCAACGCCTTCAAGGCGCGCGAGGCTGGCAATGTGCTGGCCTGGGAAGACAGCGGCGCGGCGGAATTCGCCGACATGCTCGAGCAGATCATCGAAGGCGTCTACGTGCGGCGGAGCGACCTGCTGTCGCGCTACGTGGTCGGTTCGGGTGACAAGGCGCTCCGCCCGATGGCAGCGCCCGATGCCGGCCCGGAGACCGGAGGCATCCTCGGCTTCGTCGGGCAGGACGCAGGTGAGGCTGCGGCGGAGGAGGTTGACGCCCCCATGCTCGGTACCATGGCGGATGACGTAGGTGCCCCTGCACCGGCAGTCGGGATCGCGGCAGAGCAGGCAGATGCACCCGAAGCCGCGCCCGAGGTCACGGTGGAGAAGGCGGGCGCTCCCACTCCCTTGGCGGAGGAGGCAGAACGCCCCGAACCCGCGCCGGACGCTGCGCCCGAGGCAAAGGCCGAGGCAGCTCCCGTGCCGATCCGCGGCACCTCCTTCGTGCCGGTTCGCGTCGCCGATCCGGCCAGGAAGCGCGCGGCCCAGGCCGAACCCGCGACCAAGGTCGGGCCGATCAGTACCACGCCCGCGCCGGTCGTGGCACATGACGATGCCGAGACGCCGGGCTTCCAGTCCGCGGGGGCCGATCTCGACATCCGCAGCCACCGGCTGGCCGATCCCTCGGGCCGCGCGGACTCTGCCAAGCCCCGCGTGGATCTCGCCAGCTACCGCCTGCGCGACCCGTCGCCAGGCCGCGTGGAAACCGATGACGACCGTACGGATGTGCGGCCGGAAAGCCACGCCGAACCCGCCATGGGTGACCGCGAAGTGGACAGGATCCGGGCGCTTTGGAACGACGTCCGCCAGCAGCACGACCTGTCGCAGGTGCCCTCGCTTGTCCGCGCCGTCGAAGACCTGATCGACGACCTCGGGCAGGACCGGGACCTGCGCCAGAAGAAGTCGGCATAGGCGACCGTGTCGCAGGGTCGCGGGACACAAGACATGTCCGCGCAGAGCCATGTTGCGGCATCGGCTGCGGCGCAAGGCAGCGCGCCCGGATGGGCACGCGCCGGCGTCTGACCCGCACGCGGTGGCCCAGGCCTCCGCAGCGCGGCTTGCCTGTCCGCCCGATGCCCGCGACATCGGCTGGATCAAGGCGCAATTCGTTGCCCCGGTACCGAACACGGTCTTGTCCGGCCCCCGGCACACCAGCGTCGAACTCCCGGCACATTCGAATGGTCAAGAGATACTGATCGTGGAATACGTGGCGGAGGGGCTGGGCATGTTGTCGGGAAACTGGATCAAGTTCGCGGGCCGCAAGTACATCGTCGGCGCCGGGGAGCCTGTGCTGGACGCGATGCTGCGCCAGGGCGCGCCGGTCAGGTTCTCGTGCCGCAAGGGCACCTGCCGGACCTGCATGTTGCAGGCCGAAAGCGGCGATCCGGGCCGCGAGGCGGTCGAGCGCCTGCCGCAGGAGTATCGCGAGATGGGGATGTTCCTGCCCTGCTGCGCCACCAGGGTGACCACGGTCGAGGCCAGGCTGCCCGACCTGACGCACCGCACCCACACAGCCATGGTCGCCGAGACGGTGACGCCCGCGCCGGGCATCGTGATCCTGCGGCTGGAACCCATGACCGAGCTCGACTGGCAGCCCGGCCAGGTCATCGGGTTGATGAACCCAGCTGGCGACCTGCGCCGCTATTCCATCGTCTCGACCAAGGCCGATGACTTCCTAGAGATCCACGTGCGGATCTACGAGGGCGGCGCGGTCAGCGGTTGGGTCGCGGGCCTGTCGGCGGGGGACAAGGTCACCTTCCAGGCGCCCATGGGCGATTTCACCTACCGCCGCCAGATGCTGGACCGCCCGCTGCTGCTGATCGGCACCGGCACCGGGGGCGGCGTGCTGACCGGCATCCTGCGCGCCGCGCTGGACGCGGGCCACGCGGGGCCGATCCACCTTTATCTCGGCGGCCGGACGGGCGATGACCTTTACCTTGACGATCACGTGCATCCGCTGCCCGGGGACCGTGTGACCGTGCTCCAGGCCGCCTCGCGCGAGGCTTACGGCTGCATTCCGGCGGCGCGGGTGGGCACGCTGGCCTTCGACTGGCATCGCGACCTCGGCGAGACCGAGGTGTTCCTGTGCGGCACGTCCGACATGATCGAAAGCGCCCGCATCCGCGCCCTGCAAAACGGTGCCGCGCTGGACCGCATCCATTCGGAGTCCTTCGATACGCCAAAGCCTTACGTCACTACAAATGCCGCCAGGCTCAAGGCGAAACGGCGCGACCAGGGCCTGTGGGAGGCGCTGGAGCATGGCGCGAAACTGACCGACATCCTGATCGATTTCTATACGCATGTGTATGCCGACCAGCAGCTCGCGCCCTGCTTTCACCGTGTCACGAAAAGCCGGGCGATCGAAAAGCAGTACACCTTCCTGCAGGACCTGTTTTCCGGCACCCGGCTCCATCTCTGTGAAGAACCGTTCAACGCGCCTCAGTGGATGGTCCTCACCGACGAGCTGTTCGATCACCTCGAAAAGATGTTCCTTGACGTGGTCCGTCGGCACGGGCTGGCCGAGCCGCTGATCCATCGGTGGGCCGCGTTGCACGAGACCTTCCGCCGCGATCTCGTCAAATCGGCCACGCGCGGCATCCTGCGCAACGGGGTCGAGGTCGACCTTGATGGCTTCAGCCAAGAGATCATGGAGATTGGATCGGTCTGCGACGGTTGCCATGCCGAGATCATGGCCGGCGAGGCGGTTCTCATGCACAACCGCACGGGCGAGGCGTTCTGCCAGACCTGCGAGGGACACCAGAAGGTCGAGGCGGCCTGACGGGCACACGGGAAATGGGCCATCGGTTTGAAGGACATGGCCGAGAGCAAATGCCCCTTCGGCTTTGGCGCCGGGGCGGGTCAAGGCGAGACGGCCGAGGTGCCGGTGGGTCAGAAGCCGGGCCAGCACATGGGCATGGCGCGCAGTCTCGCGCGCGACCGACTGCCCGAACTGCTGCGTGAACCGATGGCCCTAGGGCAGGAGGGTCTGCCCACGGGCCGTTGCATCTGCGGCAAGGTCAGTTTCCAGATCAAGCGGCCCGCCCAGATGGTCTTTGCCAACCACGACGCCACCTCGCGCCGCCGCTCGGGCGGGGTTGCGCTGACGCTGAGGGTGCGCGCGACCAACGCCGCGGTCTCGGGCCGGGGCAACCAGGTGCATTACCCGCTGGCCGCGATGGTCGCGGGCCCGCGCTGAAGGTCCGGGCAGGAAAACGGGCGGGTGATGCAGCCGCATCCCCGCCCGGTCTTCGTTTCGGATCAGCCGCTTACGACTGCTTGCGGTAGCTTTCGCGCGCGGCGCTGTGGATCGGCCAGGGCTGCACCTCGGCGCCGATCAGGATCTGACGGTGCTCTTCCACATGCGGCTTGGCGGTCCCGCCGTTCGCCTCGCCCCAGAGGATCTGCACCTTGGTGCCCGGCTCGGCCAGGTCCTCGCGCACCATGGCCAGCGTGATCCAGGCGCGTTCGTTGGCGGAATAGGACGGGTAGGTCGCAAGGCCCACCATCTCTCCGTCCAGCTGCACCTGATCGTAGGGATGCGCCGCGTAGTGACCCGTCGGCAGCTCCATCAGCTTCGGCCCGGGGAACGCCTCCATCATGCCGGCGAAGATCTTGAGCACATCGTCCTTGTCCCAGACCAGCGTCACCTTCTTGCGGTGCGGCCCCTCGGCCATCTTTTCCAGCGCGTCGCGGCCGATGAAGTCATGGTCGAACTTGACGACCCGCTGGTAGTCGAGGTCCCAGGGCGTGAGGTAGTAGTCGGCCACGTCGTCGGGCTGGAAGCTGCCACCCACCGTGGCCGTGGCTTCGAACCCGTTGGCGGGCAGCCATTCGCGGTAGCCCTTCATCGCGTCGCCCGAGTAGATCGCGGGCAGCGGGGAGGGGATCCAGCCCGATTCCATCGCCGCCGTCGAATAGGCCCGCGCGCCGCACTTGCGGATGTCGTACTTGGCGCCGGCTTCCATCAGCCGCTCCATCACCGCCGGGCCATCCTCGTAGGGGCCCCAGATCTCGAGCCCCTGCGCGCCGCCCATGCCGTGGCTCAGCGTGCGCGCCTGTTTCCCCGCGATGGTGATATAGCCCATGTTGAAGAACTTGGTGGTCAGCGGGCCGCCCTCGTTCACCTCGTTCAGGATGTCGAGGGCTTTGGGTCCCTGCACCTCGTAGCGGTAAAGCTTGCGCGGCTTGTCGGGGTTCTCCAGGCTGCGAATGTCGAACTCGGTCGTGACGTCGAAATCGCCGATCTCGGCCTGGTACGCGACCCAGTTGCAGACCGGCGGGCGGCCGATCAGCAGCGCCTCGTCATCCGCGAGGCCCAGACAGATCACGTCGCCGATGACATAGCCGTCGGGGTTCACGCAGACCAGCTGCTTGGCCTTGTCCTTGCCAAAGGTCGCAAAGCTGTTGACGCCGACGTAGCCCAGCAGCTTGTTCACGTCCTTGCCACGAATATAAAGGTCGGTCATGTGGTAGGACTGGTTCATCAGCACGGCGCCGTTGCGCCAGGCGCGGACCTCTTCCATCCAGTTGGTGTACTGGGGCGCGACCGGGAACTGGTAGGCGCCGGTCTGGGCGTTCTGCAGCATGTGCGACGGGTTGCCGTGGGCGCGGATCTTGTCCTCGAGGCTTTGGGCGGTCATGGAATCTCCTCCGGATTGCTTTGGCGCATGTTGTAGCGCGGGGGCGGGCGGGGTGCATATGCGCCCTTTGAATATGGCTCTCCGATCTGCTTATATCGCGCCATGCCCGATGCGCCCCCCGACCGACTGAGTGCCAAGCAGCTGCGCGTGATCCGCGCGCTGGCGGCCGCGCGCGGGATCTCTGACACCGCCGGACGGCTGAACATGTCGCAATCGGCGGCCTCGCGCGCGCTGAGCCAGGCCGAGGCCAGCCTGGGCGTGCCGCTGTTCCAGCGCGGCTGGTCCGGCACCGACCCCACCCCGCTGGGCGAGATCGTGGTCGCCGCCAGCCAGCGCATCCTCGACGACCTTTCGGCGGTCGAGGCGGCCGATCTGGGCGGCGCGGGCCGGCTGGCGGGCGTCATCCGCTGGCACCAGCTCGAGGCGGTCGCGGCGGTGACCCGCAGCGGTAGCGCCTCGGGTGCCGCGCAGGCGCTGGGCATCCGTCAGCCCGCCGTCAGCCAGGCGCTGCGCGACCTGTCGGCGCATGTGCCGCTGCCGCTGTTCGACCGGCGCCCCGCAGGGCTGGCGCCGACGCCCGCCGCCCATGCCCTTGCCGCGCTTTGGGACCGGATCGCGGCGGAACTGGGCGCCATCCCCCGCCTGATCGACGAGGCCGCGCGCGGCGTGGTCGGGCGCGTTGCGGTCGGCATGCTGCCCTTCTCGGGCCAGGACGACGTGCTGCGCACCTTCGGAGAGCTCACCCGCGATCACCCCCACGTGCGCCTCGTCGCCGTTCCGGGCAGCTACACGGCCCTCAGCGAGGCGCTGCAGCGGCGCGAGATCGATCTGATCATCGGGATCCTGCGCGGCCCCTCCCCGGTCGCCGGGTTCACCGAGACGCCGCTGTATCACGAGACGTTTTCCATCGTTGCCCGCCACGACCACCCCTGCCACGACGGCCCCATGACGATCGAGGCGATGGCCCGTCACCGCTGGCTGGTCGGTCCGCATGGCACGCCGCCCCGGCGATATTTCGACCGGGTGCTGCGCCGCGCCGGGGCGCCGCCCCCCGCGCAATCCTGCGAGATCCACGGCTTTGCCAATGCCGAGCAGATGTTGCTGGAAAGCGACCTGCTGGGCCTGCTGTGCTATGGCCCAGCGCAGATGGCCGGGCTCCGCGCCGGTCTGCGCCGCGTGGCCCTGGACCTGCCGGGCGCGCGGGTGCCCATCGGTGTGACCCGCCCCGCCGGAGAGGCCGCGCCCACCGCCGTCGCCACCTTCCTGTCGCGGCTGGAAAAACGCGTGTCGCCCCGGGTGCATTAAATCGCGCTTAAGACGCATGGCCTAACGTCGCCAGCCATGACCCGGATCAAACATCTTTTCCTGCCCGTGGTGATGGGCCTGCTGCTGGTGCTCTCGGGACCGCTGTCGGTGATTGCCATGGCGCCTCCGCCAAAGGGCGACGGTCCGATCCTGGTGATCGGGCGAAATCCCGATGCGCTGGTCGAGGCGGCAGGCGGCATCGTCGTCACGCCGGTCCCGGCGCTTTTCGCGACCCTGGCCACGGGGGACGCGGATTTTGTCGCGAAGGCGCTGGAAATCGGTGCCTGGCGCGTGATGGACGGACAATGGATCGCCCGGATATGCGGCTATCCCGAAGGAACCCAAACATGACGAAAACCAACGTTGCAGAGAAATACCTGCTGATCTTCAGCGGCGTCTTCACGGTCATCGTGGTGCTGATGGCGCTCTGGGCCGGCAATGCGCCCTGGGTGCCGGGCGGCTTGTCACTCGCCTTCCTCGGGTGCGGGGTGGCAGGGGTGATGACCAACCACCCGCTGCGCAGGTCTTTCATCGGTCTCGCCTTCGTCGGCCAAGCCGCGGCGCTGGTCGCGGCGCTGGCGAATCATGCCTGGCAGATCGACGCCCACATGGTCTTCTTCGCGGCTCTGGCGGCCCTCGTGGCGCTCGACGATGTGAAGACGATCATCGTGGCCACGGCCCTTGTGGCCGTGCATCACCTTGGGCTGACCTTCTTCCTGCCCGTGCTGGTCTATCCCAGCACCGACCTGATCGTGAACCTCGAACGTACCGTGTTCCACGCGCTGGTGGTGCTGATCGAATCGGCGGTGCTGATGTGGATCATCACCCGCCAACACGCCATGCGGGACGAGATTTCGGCCAGCGCGGACGAAATGGCCATCGCCCGGAGGGAGGCGGAAGAGGCGCGCGATACTGCCCTTGCCGCGCAACGCGACGCCGTGAACCTTCAGCGCGAGGCGGAGGCCGCCCGCGCCAAGGCAGAAGAAGCGGTCGCAGACCTCGCGGCCGAGCAGGCGCAGTCCAACGCCGCGAATGCCCGCGCCCTTGCCGCCGAAGAGGCGGAGCGGCGCGCCGCAGAGGAGCAGCGCAAGGCGCAGGAGGGGGTGGTGAACGAGTTGGGCCGCGGGCTCAAGGCGCTGTCGCGCCGCGACCTGACCCTGCGCCTGACCCAACCCTTTGCCGAGGAATACGAGGACTTGCGCCGCGACTTCAACGCGGCCATGGACGCCGTGGCCGCCGCCATCCGCGAGGTCGCGGGCCATGCCGAGATGATGCTGGGCGACAGCCGCGATATCAGCCGGGCCGCGATGGAGCTGTCCGCCCGAACCGAACAGCAGGCCGCCAAGCTCGAGAACACCGCCGCCGCGATGGAGGAGGTGACGATCCTTGTCCAGAACACGGCCGAAAGTGCCTCGCAGGCTGCGGTCTCGGCCGCCGGCGCCAAGCGCAGCGCCGAGAACAGCGACAAGGTGGTGGAACGCGCCTCGACCGCGATGTCGGCCATCGACGAATCGGCGGGCGAGATCAGCAAGATCATCGATGTCATCGACCAGATCGCCTTCCAGACCAACCTGCTGGCCCTGAACGCCGGGGTCGAGGCGGCGCGCGCTGGCGATGCTGGCCGTGGCTTTGCCGTGGTCGCGTCGGAAGTCCGGGCGCTGGCGCAGCGATCCTCCGAAGCGGCCAAGGACATCGGAGAGCTGATCGCCAAGAGCCAGCACCAGGTCAGCGACGGCGTCCGCCACGTGAGCGAGACGGTGGATGCGTTGAAGAACGTGATCGAGGCGGTCGTCGATATCACCCAGCGGGTGGACCAGATCGCCGTCTCGGCCCGCGAACAGGCGACGGGACTGGGAGAGATCAATTCCGCCGTCACCGACCTTGATGCCATCACCCAACAGAACGCCGCCGTCTTCGAGGAAACCGCCGCCGCCTCGGGCACGCTGACGCAAAGCGCCGAAGAGATGAAGCGCCTGACGGACGGGTTCAAGCACGCGATGGCGGCCATGGCCGCCGACCGCGCGGCCTGACGGCCGTAGTCGGTTGCAGAACGACGGACTTCGCCAGATGCCTGAGCGTTCGGTCTGTTCCGGAGCCGGTTTGGCGGTTCTCTTCGCCCGGTCAGCCCTCCAGCAGGCGCAATTGGTCCCGCCGCAACGACAGGATGTCGGCTTCACCGTCGAGGTCGACATCGTCCAGCGTCACCACCTGGTCCTTGCGGATCGCCCGCTTGAGCCGCACGTTGTGGGCCAGCCCGATGGGCAAGGCGTCGATGTCCGCCGCGATGCGCGCGGGGATCGCCTTGGCCCAGACCTTGAAGCCGCCTTCGCCGTCCAGCACGTCGCCCGCCGCGAAATCGCCCTTGGCCGTAGCGACGGCATCGGCCCGGTAGCGGGTCGAACTGCCGGTCGGCTCGCCGCGCAGCACCGCCGACAGGACCGACACGCTGGTCTCGAGCCCGATCAGGTGGAACGGCCGCCACATGGAGCCGTACCAACCGCTGTCGTCCGTCAGCAGACCGTATTGCTGGAAACAGTCGCGGGTATAGGCGTCGGGCGCGCGGAAGGTCACGAACATGCCGTATTGGATGTTGTTCAGCACCACGCGCCCGTCCGGTTCGCGGCTGGCCGCGATGTCGACAAGGCCGGGCTTTGCCAGCCGCCCGCCTTCGGCCTCGGGTCGGAAGACGCGGGCCAGGTCCTGCAGCCCGGCCGGGTGGAAGCCCAGCCCGTCGTCCGGGCAATCGAGCCCGGTGGCATTGGCGACCGCCGCCATTTCGATCGCCGCCTTGGTGCCGTCGGTAAAGGAGTTATACATCTTCGGATTGAAGTCGCCTGCCGCCACCTCTTCGTCGGTCCAGCCGAAGTAGCTCCAGACCGTGTCGGGCGTGGAATAGCGATAGGGCGGCGCGAAGTTCATGCCCTTGCCCGCCGCGACCAGTTCGAACCCGCAGGCATGGACCCAGTCCACCAACTCGCAAATCGCGGCGGGCTGGTCGCCGTAGGCCATGGAATAGACCACGCCGGCGGCCCGGGCCCGTTCGGCCAGGATCGCGCCGCAGAGCACGTCGGCCTCGACATTGACCATGATCACGTGCTTGCCCGCGTCGATGGCGGCAAGCGCGTGGCGGATGCCGGCAATGGGGTGGCCCGTTGCCTCGATCACGCAATCGAGTCCGTCGAAGGCGCATAGCGCAGCGGCATCGTCCATCACATGGGTCGTCCCCGCGTCCAGCGCGGCCGACAGTGACGGTGCGGCGTATTGCGCGCTGTCCCAGCCGACCCGGGCCAGCGATTGCCGCGCCTTGCCGACGTCGAGGTCGGCGATCCCGACCACGTGGTAGCCCGCGATGAACCGCGCCTGCGCCAGGATCATCGACCCGAACTTGCCCGCGCCGATCACGCCCACGCGCACAGGTCGGCCGCCATCGGCCCGCTCGGCCAGCAGTTTCGACAGGTTCATGGCATCCTCCCTCGTGCGCCCTGTGGTCAGACTAGGCCGCACCACGGCCATCTGACCATCAACAAAACCGCAGCCTTTATTTAGCTCAGCTTAAAGACGGTTTAAGAAATCAAGTTTGTTCCGAGGGGGGCTTTCGTGGTCCCCTGAGCCTCACGCCAGGTGGGGAGAGACCGGTGACCAACCAGACGCAGACGACGGGCGCGAACATGAGCCTGGCCCAGCGGGCCTGGTCGATCCGCCGTCACGCGCTGCGGATGGGCGAGGTGCAGGGCCAGGGCTACATCGGCCAGGCGCTGGGCGTGGCCGACCTGCTGGCGGCCAGCTATTTCCACGCGCTGCGCTATCGCCCCGGCGACCCCGAATGGGAGGGGCGCGACCGCTTCTACCTCTCCATCGGCCATTACGCGATCGCACTTTACGCCGCGCTGATCGAGGCCGGGGTGCTGCCCGAGGACGAGATCGGCACCTATGGCATGGACGACAGCCGCATGCCCATGTCGGGCATGGCCAGCTACACCCCGGGGATGGAGATCACCGGCGGCTCGCTGGGCCACGGCCTGGGCATCGCGGTCGGCGCGGCGCTGGGGCTTAGGCGCAAAGGCGGGGACCAGCGCGTTTACAACCTGCTGAGCGATGGCGAGCTGGGCGAGGGATCGACCTGGGAGGCGGTGATGTCCGCCGTGCAATGGAAGCTCGACAACCTCATCGCGTTGGTGGATTTCAACGACCAGCAGGCGGATGGCAAGACGACCGACGCGCTGGCCCGGGGCCCCGAGGCGCCCAAATGGGCCGCCATGGGATGGTTCGCGCAGGAGGTGGACGGCAATGACCTTTCCGCCGTCGTGGCGGCGCTGGATGCGGCCCGCGACCATCCCGAGCCGCAGCCGCGGGTGATCATCTGCCGGACGAAGATGTGCAAGGGCGTGCCCTTTCTCGAGCATCGCGAGATCACCCATTTCGTGCGGGTCGAGGCCGATGAATGGGCGCGCGCGCTGGCCCATCTGGATGCGGAGCGCCCCCTATGACCGTCGAGCCGCCGTTCGGCGCACAGTCGCGCCGCAAGTCGCAGTTCACCCCCCGGCAGGCGCCGCAGGGCGGGGGCAAGACCAGCGCCATGATCGCCTCGCTCGATGCCGAGGGGCGGCAGACGGTGTCGGCCCCGTTCGGCCATGCGCTGACGGATCTGGCCAAGACCCGCGACGACATCGTCGGCCTCTCGGCGGACCTGTCGAAATATACCGACCTGCATGTCTTTGCGCAGGCGCACCCGGACCGCTTCTACCAGATGGGCATGGCCGAGCAGGTGATGGTCAGCGCCGCCGCCGGACTGGCGCGCGAGGGCTTCACGCCCTTTGCCACGACCTATGCGGTCTTTGCCTCGCGCCGGGCCTATGACTTCATCTGCATGGCCATCGCCGAGGAGAACCTGCCCGTCAAGATCGTCTGCGCCCTGCCGGGCCTGACCACGGGCTATGGCCCCAGCCACCAGGCGACCGAGGACTTGGCGATTTTTCGCGGGATGCCGAACCTGACGATCATCGATCCCTGCGACGCGACCGAGGTGGCACAGGCCACCCGCGCCATCGCCGATATCCCCGGCCCGGTCTACATGCGCCTGCTGCGGGGCCAGGTGCCGGACGTGCTGGGCGAATTCGGCTACCAGTTCCAGCCGGGCCGCGCGCAGCTGATCCATGACGGCAGCGACGTGCTCTTCGTCTCGACCGGCCTGATGACCATGCGCTGCATCGACGCCGCGCGCCGGCTGAAAGCCGACAAGATCGACTGCGCCGTGCTGCATGTGCCGACGATCAAGCCGCTCGACATCGCGACGATCACGGCCGAGGCCGCCCGCAAGGGCCGGCTGGTGGTGGTGGCCGAGAACCACTCGGTCATCGGCGGGCTTGGCGAAGCGGTGGGCGCGGCGCTGATGCGCGAGGGGGTACATGTGCCCTTCCGCCAGATCGGGTTGCCCGACGAATTCCTCGACGCGGGCGCGCTGCCCACGTTGCACGATCAATACGGCCTTTCGGTGGACGCGGTGGCGACCCGCGTCAAGGCGTGGCTATGAAGGAGACGACCATGGGACTTTTGGGCGGCAAGACGGCCATCATCACCGGCGCGGCCAGCCCGCGCGGCCTTGGCAAGGCGACGGCGATGCTGTTCGCCGAACATGGCGCACGGGTCGCGATCCTGGATCTGGGCGCGGCGGCGGCCGAGGCGGCGGCGGCCGATCTGCCGGGCCAGGGGCATATCGGCCTGGCCTGCGACGTGACCGACCGGGTGGCCTGCAAGGTGGCGTCTCAGGCAGTGCTCGAGGCCTTCGGCCAGGTCGATATCCTTGTGAACAACGCAGGCATCACCCAGCCGCTCAAGTTCATGGAGATCGAGCCCGCGAACTACGACGCCGTACTCGACGTGAACCTGCGCGGCACGCTTTACATGAGCCAGGCGCTGCTGCCGCATATGCGCGGGCGCAAGTCCGGCTCGATCGTGAACATGTCGTCCGTGTCCGCGCAGCGGGGCGGCGGGATCTTTGGCGGGCCGCATTACTCGGCCGCCAAGGCGGGCATCCTGGGCCTGACCAAGGCGATGGCCCGCGAATATGCGCCGGACGGCGTGCGGTCGAACGCCATCTGCCCGGGCTTCATCGCCACCGACATCACCGCAGGCAAGCTGACCGACGAGATGCGCGCGCAGGTGCTGGCGGGCATCCCGATGGGCCGCGCGGGCGAGGCGTCGGACGTCGCGGGTTGCGCATTGTTCCTTGCCTCGGACCTGTCGGCCTATTGCACGGGGACCGAGGTCGACGTGAACGGCGGCTCGCTGATCCACTAGGGTGACTTGGGGGCTGGCCGGGTCGCACGGGCCGCCGGGTGTGGGGACGTCCCCGGCAAGGCCCCGGACAGAAACGCGACCTGGCCAGCAGCAACGCAAAAGGGCCGCCCGGTGGGGCGGCCCTTGGTGCATTCGGGCGGCGGATCAGACCGGCGCGACCACTTTCTGCTTTTGCGAGCCAAGCCCCTCGACATGCACTTCCATGACGTCGCCGGGCTTGAGGAACCGGGGCGGGTTCATCCCCAGGCCAACGCCCGACGGCGTGCCGGTGGCGATGATGTCGCCCGGCAGAAGTTTCATGAACCGGCTCATGTAGCTGACGATCTCGCGCACCGAAAAGATCATGTCCGAGGTGTTGCTGTCCTGCACGGTCTCGCCGTTCAGGTCGAGCGAGACGCGCAGCACCTGCGGATCGGGGATCTCGTCCGCCGTCACCAGCCAGGGGCCGGCGGGGCCGAAGGTCGGGCCCGACTTGCCCTTGACCCACTGGCCCAGGTGATCCATCTGGAATTCGCGTTCCGACACGTCGTTCACCGTGCAATAGCCCGCGACGTAATCCAGCGCCTCTTCTTCCGACACGTAATGCGCCGCGCGGCCGATCACGACGCCCAGCTCGACCTCCCAGTCGCCGCGCTCTGAGTCGCGCAGCAGGACGACGTCGTCATTCGGGCCCGACAGCGCCGAGGTCGCCTTGTTGAACAGGATCGGCTCGGCCGGGATCGGCATCCCGCTTTCCTCGGCATGCTTGGTGTAGTTCAGCCCGACGCAGTGGAAGTTCGGCACCCAGGCGAGACAGGCGCCGATGCGGCCGGGCTCGCTGACGACGGGCAGGGTGCCCAGGTCGATCTCGCGGATCCGGTCCAGTGCCTCGAGCGACACGGTCGCGCCGCCGAAATCGGGCACCATGCCCGACAGGTCCCGGACCTTGCCAGCTGCGTCGAGGATGCCCGGCTTTTCCTGCCCGGCCGGCCCGTATCTGAGTAGTTTCATGTCTGTCCTCCGTTTGCCGATTCCGGCGATTGCGTCTCTTTGTTCTCTGCCGCGATGACCGAACGGATGTCCTCTGCCATGTTGCGCAGGTGGATGTCGATGGCGGCGACGGCGGCCCTTGGGTCGCGCGCGCGCAGGGCATCGACGATCTGGCCGTGCTGGGTCACCACCCGTTCGCGGTTGCGTCGCTGCACCGCCGACAGGTAGCGCGCGCGCCACAGCCGCTGCATGAACGAGGTATGCGTCTCGGCCAGCGCATCATTGTGCGAGGCCCGGGCGATGGCGGCGTGAAAGGACATGTCCACCTCGAACATGTCGAGCGGGTCCATCGTGTCGAAATGCTTTTCCATCCGGGCCAGGATGCGGCTGATGCCGTCGATGTCGGCGCGGGTGGCATGGATGCAGGCCAGTTCCGCCGACAGCTTTTCCAGCGCGACCAGCACCTGCGTCTGGTCCTGCACCTCCTTGAAGTCGAGCTGCGCGACGATCGGGCTGCGCGACGGGCGCAGCCGCACCAGCCCTTCGGTTGCCAGCAGACGGATCGCTTCGCGCATGGGCGTCCGGCTGACGCCAAGCTCGGCCGCGTTGTCGCGTTCCTTGACCGAAGCGCCCGGCGCCAGCTTGCCGCGCAGGATGTCGCGGCGCAACTGGGCGGCGATCTGCTGGGCAAGAACGGGTTCCTTCATAAGGTCGAATCCATAAAGGGCGCCCCTTGGGCGCGGTGCTGTCCGGTACGGTCTTCTAACCGGAAAGAAAAAGGCGGGAAACCGTGCCTTTTTCCGGTTTGGTATACCAAAAAACGTTGATTGTCGACACGGCATTCGCTAGCGTTTCAGGCAGATGGTATACCATCTGGGTGCGCGTAGGAGGTCGCGTATCCACGAGGAGGAGGCCCGAAAGAACGGCCACCAAGGGAGGAAATTATGAACGTCAAAACCATGCTGCTTTCGGCGGCAGCGACGGCCCTCGTGGCCGCGTCCGCCACGGCTGATCCGATCACGCTGCGGATCCAGACCCACTACGCCACCGAACATCCGACCGGCAAGATGCTGGCCATCTGGATCGACGATGTGCAGACCATGTCGGGCGGCGACATCACGATCGAGATGTTCTACAGCTCGTCCGTCGTGGCCACGACCGAGACCTTCGACGCCGCGATCAACGGCATCGTGGATTGCGACGCCACGGGCGGCGCCTACCAGACCGGCAAGAACCCCGCGTTCCAGTTTGTCGGTGACATCATGGGCGGCTATGACACGCCCTGGCAGCAGTATTCGTGGCTCTATTACGGGGACGGCTATGCCGCCGCGCAAGAGCTTTACAACGCCCAGGGCATGCAGCTGATCGGCTGGTCGATCTACGGCCAGGAATCGCTGTCCTCGTCCAAGCCGCTGGCCGGTTTCGCCGATCTCGAAGGCTGGAAGTTCCGTTCGCCTCCGGGCATGGAAACCGAGATTTTCCAGGAACTTGGCGCATCGCCCATCGTGATGGACTTTACCGAGATCTTCACCGCGCTGGAAACCGGGATCATCGACGGGGCGGATGCCTCGGGTCTCGCCAACAACGTCGGTCTTGGCCTTTACGACATCGTCAAGCACGCGACCTACCCGGGGTTCCACTCGATGCCGTCGGACCACCTGGCGTGCAACAAGGACGTCTGGGACGGCATGACCGAGCAGCAGCGCCGGATCATCGATACCGCCTGGCAGAAGCTGTCGTTCCAGATCGCCCTGTCGAATGAAAAGGCGAATGCCGAAGCCGCGGCCAAGCTGCAGGCCGAAGGCGTGACCCTCTACGACTGGTCGGCCGAGGATCGCGCCGAGTTCCGCCGCGGCGCCCAGGTCGCCTGGGAGGATTGGGGGTCCCGGTCGCCCGAGGCCGGCAAGATCCTGGAAAGCCACAAGACCTACCTGCGCGCGCTGGGCCTGATCCAGTAAGCGCCGTCACCTGCCGGTGACGAATTGAACGGTCGGCGAGCCCCCTGTCACGGGGCTCGTCGCCTCCTTGTCCTGTGCTTGCGCGGGACCTTGACCAATGGCGAGGGGCGGTTATGGAACAGGAAAGTGTCTGGCTTGGCCGGATGCGCGGTCCCGTCAGGACCATTGCGCTGGGCTTCGGGGCCGTCGTGGCGCTGCTATTCATCTGGCTGGTGCTGAACCGGATGGTCTCGGCCGAGGCGATCGGCATGCACGAGATGATCCGCCCAGAGGGCCGGCCCCTCGTGTCGCTCATGCTTTATGCGCTGCTGGGCACGCTTTTCTTCACCTCGGTCTACCTGTCGGATTTCGTCGGCATGATCGAACAGAAGCCCGAGGGTTTCTTCGACATCGTCTCGCTGGTCTGCTCGCGCGCGGCGATGATCATGGTCGCCCTCGTGGTGATCGTGATGTTCTACGAGGTCGTGTCGCGCTACGTCTTCTCGCGCCCGACGCTCTGGGCGAACGAGCTCAGCCTCTGGATCGCGGCCTTCGTGTTCCTGTTCGCCGGGCAATACGCGATGCAGCAGCGCAGCCATATCCGCATCTACGTGATCTACGACATGATGCCCCGCTGGATGCAAAAGACGGCGGACCTCATCTCGCTCGGCCTGCTGCTGCTGTTCACCTTCGCGCTGGTCTGGGGCGGCTATGCCGATGCCAAGACCCGGTTCCTGCGGATGGAGACCTTCGGCACCGCCTGGGACCCGCCGATTCCCGGAATCGTCAAGCCGGCGATCCTGCTGATCATCTGCCTGGTCGCGATCCAGGCGATTTCCAACCTGATCGCCGACTGGAACAAGGCGCCCGAACATCACGGCCACGACGATATCGACGAGATCGAGATCGAGAACATCCGCAAGACGTTGGAGGACTGAAATGGAGTTTCTCGAACTCTTCTCGTGGATGAAGGTCGGCGACATCGGCACGCTGTCGCTGTTCCTGCTGATCGGCATGTTCATCCTGCTGGCCCTCGGCATGCCGCTGGGGTTCGCCTCGGCCTTCCTGGCCGTTGCCGTGCTGACCATGAAATTCGGGCCGGAACTGCTGTTCCGCAATTTCGGCAAGGGGCCGATGTCGGTGCTGGGCCAGGCCGTCTACCGACAGATGACGAATTACGTGCTGATATCGGTGCCGCTCTTCATCTTCATGGCGGCGCTGCTGGAACGCTCGGGCATCGCGCGCGACATGTATTCGTCGCTGAACCGCTGGATGTCGGGGCTGCGCGGCGGCATTGCCATCGTCACCTCGATCATGGCCGTCATCATGGCCGCCATGTCCGGCATCATCGGCGGCGAAGTCGTGCTCCTGGGCCTCATCGCCTTGCCGCAGATGCTGCGGCTCAAGTATGACCAGAACCTCGCCATCGGCACGATCTGCGCCAGCGGCTCGCTTGGCACCATGATCCCGCCGTCCATCGTGCTGATCTTCTACGGACTGGTGACGGAAACCTCGATCAAGGCGCTGTTCACCGCGTCCTTCCTGCCCGGCTTCATGCTGGCGTCCTTCTTCATCATCTACATCGTGGTGCGCACGCAGCTGAACCCCGCACTGGCGCCGCTGCCCGCGATCGACCCGTCCGAACCGCAGGGCCGCGAGAAATTCATGCGCTTCCTCGGCTTCCTGTCGAAATTTGCCATGTGGATCACCGGCGTGCTGTTCCTGCGCGCACTGTTCTTCACCCTCACGGGCGAGAACGTGGTGACCGAGGGGGTGGACCCCATCGCGCTGGGCATGGTGGCGGACATCCCCTGGATCATCGGCGCCTTCGTGCTGTCGTTCCTCATCATGCACTTCGTCGTCGGCAAGGAACGCACCGACGAGGGCTGGGAGATGGGCAAGGGCCTGATCGCGCCCACCATCGTGATCGGCGTCGTCCTAGGGTCGATCTACATGGGCATCACCGGCATAACCGAGGCTGCGGGCATGGGCGTCGTCGCCGTCTTCGTCATCGGGCTGATCCGGCGCGAGATGACCTTCGAGATCGTCTGGGACAGCCTGATGCGCACGCTCAAGTCCACCGGCACCATCATCTGGGTGACCATCGGCGCCGCCGCCCTGGCCGCCGCCTACACGCTGGCGGGCGGGCCGACCTATGTCGCCAACCTGATCGTCGCCGCGGACCTGCCGACCATGGGCATCATCCTAGTGATGATGGTGATCTTCCTCATCATGGGGATGTTCATGGACTGGGTCGGCATCGTGCTGCTGATCATGCCGGTCTTCCTGCCCATCGTGCTGAAGCTGCCGGTCGAGGAAATCGGCGTCTTCGGAGAGCTCGAGCCGCGGCACGTGGCGATCTGGTTCGGCGTTGTGTTCTGCATGAACATGCAGGTCAGCTTCCTGTCGCCGCCCTTCGGCCCTGCCGCCTTCTACCTCAAGTCGGTGGCCCCGCCGCATATCACGCTGACGGCGATCTTCCGCGGCTTCCTGCCCTTCATCGGGCTGCAGCTGTTGGCCCTGTCGGTGCTGCTGATCTGGCCGAACATCGTGACGGTCTTCCTCTGACCCGATCCTTGCCGGGGCGATGCGCGCCCCGGCCCTTGCCCCCGAGGATGCCATGCTCTCGCAAGACCAGATCGACACATTCCACCGCGACGGCGTCATCGTCGTTCCGGACGTGCTGCCCGCCGATGTGCTCACGGCCGTCAAGGCCGAGTACACGGACCTGATGGACCGGCTCTACGACCGCTGGCACGCCGAAGGACGCGTGCCCCCGCCCGGCGACATGGATTTCTGGCAGAAACTGCTGGTCAGCTATGACGCCGGCTGCGACTGGTTCCAGCCCATGGATATTTCCCTGCCGGGCGGAGAGATCGCGCCGGGCACGCCGTTTCATTTCGGCCCGGCGGTGTTCGACATGCTGACCTGCGACCGGCTTCTGGACATGGTCGAGGACCTGATCGGGCCCGAGCTGACCTCGAACCCGATCCAGCATGTCCGGTTGAAACCGCCCGCGCGACACCTCGATGGCGGTGAAAACCGCGCGCATATCATGGCGACCGACTGGCACCAGGACCGCGCCGTCGCGCATGAGGAAGGCGACCAGACGCAGATGGTCACCGTCTGGCTGGCGATCAGCGATGCAACGGTGGAAAACGGCTGCCTGCAGGTCATCCCCGGCAAGCCGCAGATGTACCCCCACTGCCCGAAACGGCAGACCGGCATCGCGGACGGGTTCCTGGATGAGTCCAAGGCGCGGCCCCTGCCGGTCAAGGCCGGCGGCGCGGTCATCTTTCATCCGCTGACCCCGCATGGTTCGCTCGACAACGTCAGCGACCAGTTCCGCTGGTCCTTCGACATCCGCTACAACGTGACCGGCCAGCCCACCGGCCGCGCGCACTTCCCCGATTTCGTCGCCCGGTCCCGCGCCAACCCGCAGACCGAGCTGCGCGACTGGCGCGTCTGGGCCGACATGTGGCTGGCGGCCCGCGCGCGCCTGTCGGGCCAGCCCCATATCCCGATCCACCGTTGGAGCAGTGACAGCCCCGTCTGCGCCTGAGGTCCCCCATGAAAACCGTCCGCCTGTCCGACGCCGACAACGTCGTCACCGCCATCACGTCGCTCGTCGTCGGTGACGAAGGCGCCACCCAGCTGATCCCACGGGGTCACAAGCTTGCAACCCGGGCAATCCGCGCGGGCGAGCCTGTCGTGAAATACGCCCAGACCATCGGCTATGCGGCCGAGGACATCCCGCAGGGCGCCCATGTCCACACCCACAACCTCGCATTCCGCAACGTGGACATGGACTACGAGTTCTCGACCAACCTGCGCCCCGTGGCCCCGGCTTCGACCCCCGACACCTTCATGGGTTATCGCCGCCCCTCGGGCCGGGTCGGGACGCGCAATTACATCGCTGTGCTTACCTCGGTTAACTGCTCGGCCACCGCCGCGCGGATGATTGCCAACCACTTCACGCCCGACCGCCTCGCCGACTACCCCAACGTGGACGGAGTCGTCGCCTTCGTCCACGGCACCGGCTGCGGCATGGCCGGCAGCGGCGACGGGTTCGAGGCGCTGCAGCGCGTCATGTGGGGCTATGCCCGCAACCCCAACGTCGCCGCCGTGCTGATGGCCGGGCTGGGCTGCGAGATGAACCAGATCGACTGGCTGATCGAAGCCTACGGCCTCACCCCCGGCCCGCTGTTCCAGGCTATGAACATCCAGGACGTCGGCGGGCTGCGGAAAACCGTCGAGCTGGGCATCCAGAAGATCGAGGCGATGCTGCCCCTCGTCAACGAAGCGCAGCGCGAGGAATGCCCGGCGTCAGAGCTGATGGTCGCCCTGCAATGCGGCGGCTCGGACGCCTGGTCGGGCATCACCGCCAACCCCGCCGTCGGATATGCCTGCGACCTGCTGGTGGCCCAGGGCGGCACCGGCGTCCTGGCCGAAACGCCCGAGATCTACGGCGCCGAACACCTGCTGACCGCCCGCGCCGTGGATCGCGCCGTCGGTGACAAGCTGATCGGCCTGATCCGCTGGTGGGAGGATTACACCGCCCGCAACCTCGGCAGCATGGACAACAACCCCAGCCCCGGCAACAAGAAGGGCGGCTTGACCACGATCCTCGAAAAATCGCTTGGCGCGGCGGCCAAGGGCGGCACCACGCCGCTGACCGGCGTCTACAAGTATGCCGAGCCGGTGACCGCCAAGGGCTTCACCTTCATGGACAGCCCCGGCTACGATCCCGCCAGCGTCACGGGCCAGATCGCCTCGGGCTGCACGCTTGTCTGCTTCACCACCGGGCGCGGCTCGGCCTTCGGGGCCAAGCCCAGCCCCTCGATGAAGGTCGCGACCAACACCGAGATGTACAACCGCATGACCGAGGACATGGACATCAACGCCGGCACCATCCTGACCGAAGGTCGGTCGGTCGAGGAGGTCGGCCGCGAGATCTACGACATGTGGCTGCGCATGGCGAGCGGCGCGGCCAGCAAGTCCGAGGCGCAGGGCCTTGGCGATTACGAATTCGTGCCCTGGCAGATCGGGGCGGTGATGTGACACCGCCCCCGGCAGCCACGCACCGGCCCGCAAGGAGGCACCCATGACCCACCCCACCATCGGCTTCATCGGCCTCGGCCTCATGGGCCGCGCCATGGTCGGCTGCCTGCAACGGGCAGGCTATGCCGTCACAGTCCTCGGCCACCGCGACCGCACGGGGATCGAGGAAGCCCTTTCGCGCGGCGGCACCGAGGCGACCAGCGCCCGTGACCTCGCCCGCGCGACCGACATCGTCATGCTCTGCGTCGGCACGTCCGAGCAGGTCGAAAGCCGCATCTTCGGCGCGGACGGCGTGCTCGCCGGCACCCGCGACGGGCAGGTGGTGATCGACTTCGGCACATCGCTGCCCGCCTCGACGCTCAGGATCGGCGCGGCGCTGGCCGAGCAGGGCGCGATCTACCTCGACGCGCCGCTGGGCCGCACCCCGGCCCATGCCGAAAAGGGCGACCTCAACATCATGTGCGCGGGTGACAAGGTGGCCTTCGACAACATCCGACCGGTGCTGGATGTGCTGGGCGAGAACGTCTTTCACCTGGGCAAGCTGGGCAACGGCCACACGATCAAGCTGATCAACAACTATTTCGCCATGACGACGGCCTGCGCCATGTCCGAAGCCTTTGCCCTGGCCGATGCCGCCGGGATCGACCGCGGGGCGCTGTATGGCGTCATGGCCGCCGGGCCGAACCATTCGGGCATGATGGACTTCATCCGCAACTACGCGGTGGACGGGCAGATCGACCTTGCCTTCTCGGTCGCGAACGGGTCCAAGGATGTGGGGTATTACCGCCAGATGGCGCAGGACCTCGGCCTTCACAGCCGCATGTCCACCGCGGCCGACGCGACCCTGCGCGAGGCCATCGCCTCGGGAAGCGGCGGGATCATGGTTCCCGAGATGGTCGACTGGATGGCCCGCAACCTGGGGAGGGAGACGACATGAGACTGCAAGGAAAGACCGCCTTCGTCACCGCCGCCGGCGCCGGCATCGGCCGCGCCTCGGCCGAGACGCTGGCCCGCGAAGGCGCCCGTGTCATCGCCACCGACCTGCGCGGCGACCTGCTCGAGGGCCTCGAGGTCGACCAGCACTTCGCGCTCGACGTGATGGACAGCGCGGCCCTTGCGGCGGCGGTCGAGGCCGCCCAGCCCGACGTGCTGGTGAACTGCTCGGGCATCGTCCACAACGGCACAATCATGGATACGGACGATGCCGATTTCGACCTGGCCATGAACCTCAACGTCCGGGCGCATTTCCACGCGATCAAGGCCGCGCTGCCGGGGATGCTGGGGCGCGGTGGCGGCGCCATCGTCAACATCGCCTCGGTCTGCTCGTCCCTGCGCGGGCTGCCGAACCGGTTCATCTACGGCACGTCCAAGGCGGCGCTGATCGGCCTGACCAAGCAGGTCGCGGCCGATTACATCACGCAGGGCATCCGCTGCAACGCCATCGCGCCCGGCACAGTCGACAGCCCGTCGCTGCAGGGCCGGCTGCGCGATACCGGTGATTACGAGGCGGCGATGAAGGCCTTCGTCGCGCGCCAGCCCATGGGACGGCTGGGCGAGGCGCAGGAGATTGCCGACCTGGTGCTCTACCTTTCCAGCGACGAAAGCCGCTACATGACCGGCCAATGCGTGGCCATCGATGGCGGCATGACGATGTGATGGCATGAGTCAGGCGCGTCCCCGCGAAGAGCGCACCGGCGCCGGCATCCTGACCATGGCGCTGGCGGTGGTGTTCTTCACCTGCATCGACACCTCGGCCAAGTGGCTCACGCTGGCGGGCCTGCCGGTGATCCAGGTCGTCTTCTGCCGCTACCTCGGCCACCTGGTCTACGCGCTGGCGCTCTACGGGCCCCAGGAGGGGCGCGACATCTTCCGCTCGAACGCGCCGGTGCGGCAGGTGCTGCGGTCGGTCTTCCTGTTCGGCAGCACGATCTGCAACTTCATGGCGCTGAAGTACCTGCCGATCACCGTCACCACGACCATTGCCTTTGCCCAGCCGATCCTGATCACCCTGCTGGCCATCCCGATCCTCGGCGAAAAGGTCGGCCTGCGCCGGTTCCTCGCGGTCTGCACCGGGTTCCTGGGCGTGCTGGTGGTGGTCCAGCCCTGGCGCGCGGAATTCCACCCGGCCATGTTCTTCAGCCTCGCCGCGCTGACCATCGCCTCGCTCTACTTCATCATGACACGGATGCTGGCGGGGATCGAAACGCAGGCGACGCAGCAATTGTGGTCGACCGCGCTGGCCACCATCGTCCTGCTGCCCTTTGCTCTGAACGTCTGGACCTGGCCCGAGACCGGCCTGCAATGGCTGATCCTCTGCGCCATCGGCGGCTTCGGCGCGGCGGGTCACATCGCGGCAAACCTCGCCCACCGCTGGGCCGATGCCTCGATCCTGGCGCCGATGATCTACAGCCAGATCTTCCTCGCTGCCGTGGCCGGCATCCTGGTCTTCGACACCTGGCCGACGGTCTGGACCCTCGGAGGCGGCCTCATCATCATCGCCTCCGGCCTCTACATCTGGCAACGCGAACGCAGCCTGGCCAAAAGGCCCTGATCCCTCTTCATCTTGCCAATAAACTCTCGGGGGTGTGGGGGCAGACAGCCCCCACGCAGGCTGGCCACACGCGGTTCAATCCTCGTAATGCCCCGCCTTGGCAAACCCGCCCCCCTGGTAGATCACCGCCGGGTCATTGGGGTCCTCCTGCGCGGCATCGTCGAAGAGATGCGCGAACTGGCGCGACGAATCCCGCGGCACCCAGCCAAGAAAGGCCGCTTCGCGGTTGTCCCACCATTGCTCGTCGTTGTCCGACACGCCGTAGACGATGGGACAGCCCAGCCGGGGCGCGTCCAGCATCCGCCCGATCAGCCGCAGGAAGTCGGCAGCCGACAGCCAGGTCGCCATCATCCGCCGGTCCTTGGGCTGCGGGAAACACGACCCGATCCGCACGATCAGCGTCTCGATCCCGTACTTGTCCCAGTAAAGGCTCGCCAGCCCCTCGCCATAGACCTTGCTGACCCCGTAGTTCGAATCCGGCCGCACCGGCGAAGACCCCACCAGCCGATCCTCGCGCTTGTGAAAGCCGATGGCGTGGTTGGACGAGGCGAAGAGCATCCGCTTGACGCCTTCCTTCCGCGCGGCCTCGTAAAGGTGATAGGTCCCCTCGATATTGACCTTGTGAATCAACTCCGCCGTGTTCTCGGTCGAGACGCCGCCGAAATGCAGCACCGCGTCGCAGCCGCGCACGAGCTCGCGCAGCCGGTCGGTGTCGGTCAGGTCGCAGGGCACGATCTCCTCGTGCGGCGCCGCCTCCCCCAGGTCGGCCACGTCCGACAGCCGCACGTGATGCGCCAACTCGCCAAGGCCCGGCCGCAGCTGCGCCCCGACGATCCCCGCCGCGCCGGTCATCAAAAGGCGGTTCACCTTGCGCATCGGCTCAGCCCCGCCCGATATAGGGCATGGTGGTCGCCATCACGGTCATGAACTGCACATTCGCTTCCAAGGGCAGGGACGCCATGTGCAGCACCGATTTCGCGACGTTACCGACATCCATCACCGCCTCGACCTGGATCGACCCATCGGCCTGCGGCATGCCCGTCGTCATCTTGCGCGCCATCTCGGTCAGGGCGTTGCCCACGTCGATCTGCCCGCAGGCGATGTTGAACGGCCGACCGTCCAGGCTGATCGACCGCGTCAATCCGGTGATCGCGTGTTTCGAGGTCGTATAGGCCGCCGAGCCCCAGCGCGGCACATAGGCCGAGATCGAGCCGTTGTTGATGATGCGCCCGCCCTGCGGGTCCTGCGCGCGCATCCGCTTGAAGGCCTCGCGCGCAGTGATGAAGGACCCGGTGACGTTGACGTCGATCAGCCCGCGCCAGTCGGCGACCGACAGCTCGTCGATGGTCTTGCCCTGGATCGACACGCCCGCGTTGTTGAACACCGCGTCAAGGTGCCCCCAGGCATCAATGGCGGTGCCGAAGGCCGCCTCGACCGCGGCTTCGTCGGTCACGTCGCAGGGCAGGACCAATGCGTCGGCATGGCCGCCTGCGGTGTCTTCCAGTGCTTCGGCGCGCCGGCCGATCAGCCCGACTTTCCAGCCTGCGTCCAGGAAAGCGCGGGCGGTCGATTGGCCGATGCCGCTGCCGGCGCCCGAGATGATGATGGTGCTCATGTCCGTCTCCGTCCGTGCCGGGTCAATGGTTGTCGCGCGGCAGGTCCTGCCCGACCTTGTGATAGGCGGTCGCGAGCTCGAGGCAGCCGCCATCGGCCAGCTGGCCCACATGGGTGCGGTAGATTTCCTGCCAGGGGGTCTGGTGGCGCAGCTCGGGCGCGACCCAGGCGTCGATGCGGGCCTGCCATTCGGCCGGATCGACCAGCGCGTCCATGGTCGAGGCGTTCAGGTCCAGCCGCACCTTGTCGCCGTCCCTGAGGTAGGCAAGCCCCCCGCCCACCACCGATTCCGGCGAGGCGTTGAGGATCGACGGGCTTTCAGAGGTGCCCGATTGGCGGCCGTCGCCCACCGTGGGCAGGTGGTTGATCCCCGCCTTGATGACCGCGTCCGGCGGCTGCATGTTCACCACCTCGGCGCTGCCGGGATAGCCGACGCAGCCCACCCCGCGGATGAACAGGATCGTCTTCTCGTCGATCCCCAGGGCCGGGTCGTTGATCCGGTCGTGGTAATCCTCGGGCCCCTCGAACACCACCGCCTTGGCCTCGAACACGCCTTCCGAGCCCGGCTCGGACAGGAAGCGCTTGCGGAAATCGTCCGAGATCACGCTGGTCTTCATCAGCGCGGAATCGAACAGGTTGCCCGACAGCACCTTGAATCCGGCGTTCTTGCGCAGCGGCGCGTCATAGGTGGTGATGACGTCGTGATCGACGCTTTCCCAGCCCGTCAGGTTCTCGCCCATGGTCTGGCCGGTGGCGGTCATGGCGCCGGTGCGGATGCGCCCGGCCTTCATCAGCTCTCCCATCACCGCAGGCACGCCGCCGGCACGGAAGAAGGATTCGCCCAGATACTCTCCCGCCGGCTGCATGTTCAGCATCAGCGGCACGTCGTAGCCGATGCGTTCCCAGTCCTTGACGTTCAGCTCGACCCCCATGTGGCGGGCGACGGCCTGCAAATGCGGCGGGGCGTTGGTGCTGCCGCCGATGGCCGCGTTCACGACGATGGCGTTCTCGAAGGCCTCGCGGGTCATGATGTCCGACGGTTTCAGGTCATCCAGCACCATCTGCACGATGCGCTTGCCGGTCTCGTAGGCCATGCCCATCCGCTCGCGGAAGGGCGCGGGGATCGCCGAGTTGCCGGTCAGCGACATGCCCAGCGCCTCGGCCATGGCGTTCATGGTCGAGGCCGTACCCATCGTGTTGCAATGGCCAAGGCTGGGGGCCGAGGAACAGACCCGCCCCATGAACTCCTCGTAGTCGATCTTGCCCTCGGCCAGCAGACGGCGCGATTCCCAGATGATCGAGCCCGAGCCGGCGCGCTTGCCCTTCCACCAGCCGTCAAGCATCGGCCCGCCGTTGAGCGCGATGGCCGGGATGTCGACGGTGGCCGCGCCCATCAGCATGGCGGGCGTGGTCTTGTCGCAGCCGGTGGTCAGCACGACCCCGTCGATCGGGTAGCCATGCAGCACCTCGACCAGCCCAAGATACGACAGGTTCCGGTCCAGCGCGGCGGTCGGGCGCTTGCCGGTTTCCTGGATCGGGTGGACCGGGAATTCCATCGGGATGCCGCCCGCCTCGCGGATGCCGGCCTTGATCCGGTCCATCAGGAAGACGTGGATCTTGTTGCAGGGTGCCAGGTCGCTGCCGGTCTGGGCGATGCCGATGATCGGCCGTTCCGATTGCAGCTCGCCCCGCGTGAATCCCTGGTTCTGGTAGCGTTCGACGTAGATCGCGGTCATGCCGGGGTTATTCGGATTGTCGAACCATTCCTGCGATCTGAACCGCTTGCGTGCGCGTGTGTCTGACATGTGGCCCTCCCCGGGATGTGGTCGCCTGCGGCATCCGATAGGTCGTTCGGGGCGCGGGCCTTGCCGTAGCAAACCCATTTGGTATACCAAATGCAAGCAGATTTGCGGAGGGGGAGATCACGGATGCGGCTGTTACCGGCCCTGGCCATCGGGCTTGCCATGCTGCCCCGTATGGGCGCGACCGAGGCTGTCGATGCAAAGGCCTACCTGGCCTGTATCGCGGGCGGGGAGGCGCTGCAATCCTGCCTTGCGGTGGCCCATGCGGCCTGCGACGCGATCCCGGCCGAAACACCCGCCGCGGCCATCGCCTGCTACCGCGCGGCCGAGCAGGGCTGGACCGATGCGATCAAGTCCACGCTGCAATCGCGGGCCGAGACCATGGCGCCGGACGCGCTGACGGCCCTGTCGATCAACACCCGTTATGACCTCATGACCGCGCTGCTGCAATGCGACCGGCGGCAAGAGATCGGGCTGGCCGTGACCCAAGACCCCGCGCCCGAGATCCAGGCCGCCCGCGCCCGCTGCGGCGCGCTCTCGGCGGCGCTGGTACTTGCGCGGCTGGGCGCTGCGCCATGACGCCGCGCGCGGCCTTCTGGCGCGGCTACCGCGACTGCGCGCCCTTCATCCTGATCGTCGCGCCCTATTCGATGTTGTTCGGCGTTGTGGCGCGGGACGCAGGCCTCGACGTGGTGCAGACCATGTCCATGTCGGTTCTGGTGATCGCCGGCGCCTCGCAGTTCACTGCCGTGGCCCTGTTGCAGGACCATGCCCCGGTGCTGATCGCGCTGCTCGCCTCGCTGGCCGTGAACCTGCGGATGGCGATGTATTCGGCCGCGCTGGTGCCGCATGTCGGGCATGCGCGGCTTTGGGTGCGGGCGGTGATGGCCTACCTGATGGTCGACCAGGCCTTTGCCGTGGCCGTGCGCACCTACGAGGATCGGCACGACATGACGCCCGCCGCCAAGGTCGCCTATTACTTCGGCTGCATGATGCTGATCTGTCCGTTCTGGTACGGCTTCACCTTTGCGGGCGCCGTGCTGGGGCAAGCTGTCCCCGCGTCCTGGTCGCTGGATTTTGCCGTGCCGGTCTGTTTCATCGCCCTGGTCGCGCCGCTGCTGCGGACCGGCACGCACCGCGTCGCGGCGCTGGTCTCGGGTGTCGCAGTATTGGGCTTTGCCTGGGTGCCCTGGTCGCTGGGGCTGATCATCGCGGCCCTCGCGGGGATCGTCGCCGGGGCGCAGGCCGAGCTCTGGCTCGCGCGGCGCCGGGTGCCCGCATGATCGACGCGGGCGATTTCTGGCTGCTGACCGGGCTGATGGCCGTCGGGACCTTTGCGATCCGGTTCTCGTTCCTGGGGCTGCTCGGCGGGCGCGAGCTGCCGGGCTGGCTGCTGCTGCATCTCAAGTACGTGGGCGCGGCGGTCTTCCCGGCGCTGATCCTGCCGCTGCTCGCCTGGCCCGCCGCGACGGGAGGAGAGACTGATCCCATCCGCCTCGTCGCCGCGCTGGCCGCGTTCCTTGCCGGGATGCGTCTGTCGGTCATCTGGGCCATCGTGGCCGGGATGGGAACGCTCTACCTGCTGCAAGTCCTGTTCGCCTGAACCATCGGAGTCCGCCATGATCCACGAACCGCCCGCCCTGACCATCCTCCGCGACTTTCCCCGCCCGACCGGGGCGCAGGTGGCCCCGTTCCGCGACGTGCCCACCGGGTTCGTCTGCGACGCCATGGGCGGGCAGGGGGCGTTGGCGTCCGTGATCCAGCCGCTGGGCGGCGGGCGCGACATCGACTGCCGCGCGGTCGGCCCGGCGCTGGTCGCGGACAATGGCCCGGCCGAGGCGGCGCTGGAGGAAAAGGTCAGGGGCGGCTATTGCGACGTGCCTGAAGTGGCGGCGATGATCGCGGACGGGCGCGCGGTGGTGAGCGGGTAGGGGGCGCTGCCCCCGTCCGCCAGGGCGGACTCCCCCGGAGTTTATTGGCAAGATGAAGGGGATCCCCGGGCGTCTTGTTCAGAGGCGGGCCGCCTGGAGCGAGGGCATTGGGGGCGCTGCCCCCGTCGCCATGGCGACTCCCCCGGGGTATTTCCGGAAAGATGAAAGGGATCGGGGGCTTTCGGGCGGCGGTCAGGCCCTGGTGAAGGCGCTTCTGGCGCCGGCGGAGTCCTGGGTCTTGAAGATCGAGCCGGTGTCGGGGGCCGGGGGAAGCGGCATGCGGATGGGGACCTGCTCGATGCGCGGGGTGAGACAGGGGGCGCCGGTGATCGTGCGCTCTTGCAGGTCTTCCCAGAATTTCCGCTGGCCGAGGCCGTGGAAGTACGACCCGGCGCCGAGCAGGGGCCAGGCGTCGGCCGATGCGACTTCGTAGAACAGGATCTTGCGGGCGCGGTCCGACAGGTTCGGGGCCGAGCCGTGCAACACGCGGACATGGTGCACCGTCATGCTGCCGGCGCGGCCGGTGAGGGTGACGGCCCTTTCGGGCTGGAACAGCGGATCATCGGGGTCGATGGCCCCGGCGAAGACACCGTTGGCCATGTGGCTCAGCACCGGGCCGCGGTGGGTTCCTGGAATGACCATGAGCGGGCCGTTGTCCGGGGTCACGTCCTCGAGCATCAGCCCGAAGGCCAGCAGGTCGTCGTTGGTATGCGGATAGAAGGCCCAGTCCTGGTGCCATTCCACCGCGCGCCCGCCACCCGGCGCCTTGGTGTTGAGCTTGGAGGTCAGCAGCGTCGTCGCCGGCCCCAGCAGGTCGGTCAGCACCTCGGTCATGCGCGAGTCGCGCAGCACCTCCCAGAAATACGGGTCCTGTTTGTGCGGGACCTTGATGCGCGTCAGCCGCGGCGTCTCGGGCCCGTGACCGGTGTCGAGGTCGTAGACCTCGTCGCTTGTGGTCACCTGCCGCGAGGCGTCGATCAGCCGGTTCGTGATCTCCTGCATCCGGGCCAGCTGGTCGGGGCTGACCGCGTCCTCGACCAGGAGATAGCCGTTCTCGGCGTAGAAGTCCTTTTGCGCGGCGGTGAGCATCAGCCCCGGCCCTTTGCCGCTTCTTTCTCCATGTCGAGGCCGTTCAGCCGCGCGATGTGGTCGGCGATCCAGGGCACGTAATCCTCGCCGTGGCCGATCGCCTCGACATGGGCGAAATACTGTCGCGTGGCCGAGGCGATGAGGCTGAGCGCGCCGGCCTCGGCGGCCATGGCATTGGCGTAGCGTACGTCCTTCGCGGCATTCGTCACGGTGAACTTGTGCGCGTCGCGGTTGCGGTCCACGGCGTAGGACATGAACGTGTCGAAGAACCCGTTGCCGAGGCGCGACGATCCGATGACCTTCTGCACGGTCGCCGGAGCGATGCCGACCTTGGCGCCCAGCACCGTCGCCTCGGCGTAAAGCGCGGCGTAGGACATGGCGATGAGGTTCATCAGGAGCTTCATCTTGTGGCCCGCGCCCACCGGGCCGACGTGGTTGATGTTGCCCGCCCATGTCTCGATGATCGGCTTGACGCAGTCGAAGACATCCGCATCGGCCCCCACCATGGCGTCGAGTGTGCCGGCCTCGGCCTCCTTCGGGGTGCGGCCCAGCGGGGCGTCGACGAACCTGCCGCCCTTGTCCGCCAGTGCCTCGGCCAGGGCGAGGGTGGAGTTCGGATCGGCGGTCGAGGCGTCGACGACGATCAGCCCGGGGCGCGCGCCGGCCAGCAGCCCGTCGTCGCCGTGGAAGACGCCTTCGACCTGGGGCGAGTTCGACAGGCAGATGTGGATCACGTCGCACTGTGCGGCCATCTCGCGGGGGGAGGCCGCCTCGGTCGCGCCCTTCGCGACAAGGTCCTCGACCGGCGCGCGGTTGCGGTTGCCCTTGACGACCAGCGGGTAGCCGGCGCCGAGGATGTTGGCGGCCATGCCGTGGCCCATCAGGCCGACACCGATGAAGCCGATGGTGGGTTTGTCGCTCATGGCTCTGTCTCCTGTTCAGAGGCTTGCGGTGATGCCGCCGTCGACGAACAGCGTGTGGCCGTTGACGAAGCTGGAGGCGTCGGAGGCGAGGAAGATGCAGGCGCCGACCAGTTCCTCGACCCGGCCCCAGCGCCCGGCGGGGGTGCGCTTTTCCAGCCATGCGGAAAACTCGGGGTCGGCGACCAGCGCGGCGTTCAGGGGCGTGTCGAAATAGCCCGGCGCGATGGCGTTGCAGTTCAGGCCATGCCGCGCCCAGTCGGTGGCCATGCCCTTGGTCAGGTTGGTGATCGCGCCCTTCGAGGCCGTGTAGGGCGCGATGCCCGGCCGGGCCAGCGCCGACTGGACCGAGGCGATGTTGATGATCCGGCCCCGCCCGCGCGAGATCATGTGCCGCGCCACCGCCTGCCCGACGTAGAAGGCCGAGTTGACGTTGGTGCGCATCAGCCGGTCGAAGGCCTCGACCGGGAAATCCTCGAGCGGGGCGCGGTGCTGCATCCCGGCGTTGTTGACCAGGATGTCGATGGGGGTGCTGCCTGCGTAACCATCCACAGCCGTGCGGACGGCATCGGCATCGGTCACGTCGAAGGGCAGGGTGTCGACCGTCGCGCCCGTGCTGCGCAAGGCTTCGGCGGCCTCGTCCAGCCGCGCGCCGTCGCGGGCGTTCAGGACGATCCGCGCGCCTGCTGCGGCCATGCCGCGCGCCAGCGCCAGCCCGATCCCCATGGATGATCCGGTGACCAGGGCGGTGCGCCCGGTCAGGTCGAATAGCTGCATGTCACCTCCCTCGGTACGCGCCTTGGCGCGGGGCGTCGGCGCGGCATTGACATTGCCGCCCAAACCCGTACCCATGAAAATGGTATACCATTTCGGGGGCGATGCAAGCATCGTCCCGGGCAGGGAGGATGGCCCGGATGCAAGCGTTATATGCGCATGGCGCAAAGGATCTGCGCCTGTCTTCGTGCGAGCTGGCGGCGCCGGGGCCGGGCGAAGTCTCGGTCCGGCTGGCGCGCGGGGGGATCTGCGGGTCGGACCTGCATTACTTCAATCACGGCGGGTTCGGCACGGTGCGGCTGCGCGAGCCGATGATCCTGGGCCACGAGGTTTCGGGCCATGTCACGGCCCTGGGCGACGGCGTGAGCGGGCTCGAGGTCGGGCAGCTGGTGGCCGTGTCGCCCTCGCGTCCCTGCGGGGACTGCGGCGAATGCCTGCGGGGGCTGCCGAACCAGTGCCTGAACATGCGCTTCTACGGCTCGGCCATGCCTTTTCCGCATATCCAGGGCGCCTTTCGCGAGGAGCTGGTGGCGGGCGCCGCTCAATGCATCCCGGCCGACGGTCTGGACCCGGCGCAGGCCGCCATGGCCGAGCCGCTGTCGGTCGCCCTGCATGCCGTGCGGCGGGCGGGCGAGATGCTGGGCCGCCGCGTGCTGGTCACCGGCTGCGGTCCGATCGGCGTGTTGGTCATCCTCGCTGCCCGGCGGGCCGGGGCGGGGCAGATCGTGGCGACGGATATCAGCGACCGGATGCTGGAGTTTGCGCGGGCTGCGGGCGCCGATGTCGTGCTGAACACGCGCGAAGACCCCGAGGCGCTGGCGCCCTTCACTGCCGGCAAGGGCACGCTGGACGTGCTCTTTGAATGTTCCGGCGCGCAGCCGGCGCTTGTCGCGGGCATCGGCGCGCTGCGGCCGCGCGGGCGGATCGTGCAGCTGGGCCTGTCGGGCGACATGTCCCTGCCGATGATGCAGCTGACCGCCAAGGAGCTTGAGCTCTGCGGCTCCTTCCGCTTTCACGAGGAATTCGCGGTCGCCGTGGACATGATGCGCAAGGGGCTGATCGACGCCGGCCAGCTGCTGACGCACAGCTTCCCGCTGGCGGATTTCGCGGATGCCTTCGCCATGGCCAACGACCGAACACAGGCCATGAAGGTGCAGCTGGATTTCGCCGCATGCTGACCTTCACGGCCGCTGTCTTCCTGCTGTTCATCACGCCGGGGCCTGGTGTGCTGACCACGGCGGGCTTTGGCGCGGCCTACGGGTTCCGGCCGTCGCTGCGCTATGTGCTCGGCCTTTTCATCGGCACCAACCTCGTGATGCTGGGCGTCGTGACCGGCGTCGCGGCGGTGATCCTGTCGCTGCCCTGGCTGCGCATCGTGCTGATGATCGCCTCGGTCGGCTACCTCATCTACCTCGCTGCCCGCATCGCCTTTGCCGGGGCGAAAATCGCGTTCATGGAGGCAAAGGCCCCGCCCGGCGTGCTGGGCGGGCTGGCCTTGCAGGCGATCAACCCCAAGGCCTACGCAGTCAACACCTCGCTGATCTCGGGGTTCAACTACGCGCCCGACGCCTATGTGTTCGAGGTGGTCAGCAAGGCCGTCATCATGAACGCGATCTGGATTCCCGTGCACCTCGCCTGGCTCTGGGCCGGGGTCGCGCTGCACCGGCTCGACCTGTCGCCCCGGGCGCAGCGCGGGATCAACTATGCCATGGCGCTTTCGATGCTGGGCGTCGTGGCGCTGGCGCTCTGGTCGGCGGCGCAGACATGACCGATGTGAATGAACAGGAGACTCCCATGACTCCCATCCCCGATGCCACGCTGGTCGGCCGTGCCTGGCTGCCGCAGATCGGCCCCGCTCTGGTGCGGCTGGACGGCGAGACGCTGGTGGATATCACCAGCCGCGAGTTGCCGACCATGCAGGCCCTGCTCGAGGCCGAAGACCCCGCCGCCACCGCCCGCGCCGCGCCCGGGCACGCGCTGTGCGCGTTGGCGGATCTGGGCGGCGCGGGCAAGCCGCAGCTGCTGGCCCCGCCTGATCTGCAGGCGATCAAGGCCTGCGGCGTGACCTTCGCCCAAAGCATGGTCGAGCGGGTGATCGAGGAACAGGCTGCCGGTGACCCGGACCGGGCCGAGGCGATCCGCGCCCGTGTGGGCACCGCGATCGGTGACAGCCTGTCGGGCATCGTGCCGGGCTCCGACAAGGCGATGGAGGTCAAGCGCGTGCTCCAGGCCGAGGGGCTCTGGTCGCAATACCTCGAGGTCGGGATCGGCCCGGATGCCGAGGTCTTCACCAAGTGCCAGCCCATGGCCTCGGTCGGCCATGGCGCCGCCATCGGGCTGCACCCGGTGTCGCGCTGGAACAACCCCGAGCCCGAGATCGTGCTGGCCGTGTCCTCCTGCGGCACCATCGTCGGCGCGACGCTGGGCAATGACGTGAACCTTCGCGACGTCGAGGGGCGCTCGGCCCTGTTGCTGGGCAAGGCCAAGGACAACAACGCCTCCTGCGCCATCGGGCCGTTCCTGCGGCTCTTCGATGACGGCTATTCGCTTGACGACGTGCGCCGGGCCGAGCTGACGCTGCGGGTCGAGGGGGAGGATGGCTTTATCCTCGACGGCGCCTCGTCGATGCGCGCGATCAGCCGTGACCCGGCTGACCTCGTGGCACAGACCATCGGCGCGCATCACCAGTACCCGGACGGGTTTTTCCTGTTCCTCGGCACGCTCTTCGCGCCGACGCAGGACCGCGACGCGCCGGGGCAGGGGTTCACGCATCACATTGGCGACGTTGTCACGATTTCCGAGCCCAGCCTGGGCGCGTTGACCAACACCGTGCGGCTCACGACCGAGTGCCCGGAATGGACCTTCGGCACCTCGGCCCTGATGCGCAACCTCGCTGAAAGGGACATGCTGTGACCGGGCTGCGCGTCTTTGACGACCGCAATTGTTCGCTGGGCGAGGGGCCGCTGTGGCACCCGGCGCGCGGCCAGTTCTTCTGGTTCGATATCAACGCGCATCGCCTGCTGACGCGGACCGAGGACGGCCCGCAGCACTGGCAGTTCGACGACTACGTCAGCGCGGCGGGCTGGGTCGATCCGGGCAGGCTGATGGTCGCCACGGCCAGCGCGCTTGTGCTCTTCGACCTCGGCACCGGCGCGCAGGAGAAGATCTGCGATCTCGAGGCGGACAGCCCCGCCACCCGCTGCAACGATGGCCGTGCGGACCCGTATGGCGGTTTCTGGATCGGCACCATGGGCATTGACAAGCAGCCCGATGCCGGCGCGATCTATCGCTATTACCGGGGCGAGCTGCGCCAGCTCTACGCCCCCTGGTCGATCCCCAACGCGATCTGCTTCACGCCCGACGGCGGCCATGCCTATCTTGCCGACACGCCGCGTAATCGGGTCTGGCGCCAGCGGCTGGACGCGCAGGGTTGGCCCTCGGGTGAGCCCGAGCTGTTCCTTGACCTGCCGCTGGACAGCTACCGTCCGGATGGCGCCGTGGTGGACAGCGCGGGCGACATCTGGATCGCGCAGTATCGCCACGGCAAGGTGGTCCGGTTCTCTCCGAACGGGCCGGAAAGGCAGGTGATCCCCGTCCCCGCCGCCCGCACCACCTGCCCGGCCTTCGGCGGGCCGGAGCTGACGACACTCTACATCACCACCGCGAACCAGGAAATGGACGCCCCGGGCGAAGCGGACGGCCGCACCTACGCCCTTGAGGTCGACGCACGCGGGCAGGCCGAACACCGGGTGATCCTGTGACACGGTTCCTTGCCATCGGCGAATGCATGGTCGAGCTGGCCGAGACCGGCCCCGACACCTACCGCCGGGGCTTTGCCGGCGACACGTTCAACACCGCCTGGTACGCGCGCAAACTGCTGCCCGCCGACTGGTCGGTCGGCTACGCCAGTGGCATCGGCACCGACGCTGTGTCCGAGGAAATGGCGGCATTCATTGCCGCGCAGGGCATCGACACCTCTGCCTTGCGGCGGGTGCCGGGCCGCACGGTCGGCCTCTACATGATCTCGCTGAAGGACGGCGAGCGCAGCTTTTCCTACTGGCGCAGCCAGTCAGCGGCCAAGCTGCTGGCCGAGGATGAAAGCTGGCTGGACAACGTCTGCGCGGGCCGCAAGATCATCCATTTCTCGGGCATCACGCTGGCGATCCTGTCCCCCGACCACCGCGAGACGCTCTGCGCCGCGCTGGCCCACGCCCGTGCCGGCGGGGCCACGATCGCCTTCGACACCAACCTGCGCCCGCAGCTCTGGGGCAGCACCGAGGCGATGCGCGACGGCATCACCCTGGGCGCCTCGGTTGCGGATGTGCTGCTGCCGTCCTTCGACGAAGAGGAAGGGCTGTTCGGCGACGCGACACCCGCCGACACCGTCGCGCGCTACCGCGACGCGGGCGCGCAGGTGATCGCGGTCAAGAACGGCGGCGGGGACGTCACGCTATGGGACGCGGACGGGTTGCGCACGCTGCATGTCGACAAGGTGCCGCAGGTCGTGGATTCCACCGCCGCCGGCGACAGCTTCGGTGCCGCTTTCCTGGCGGACCTCGGCCAGGGCCACGGCACCGACGCATCCGCGCGGGCGGCGATGAAACTGGCAGCAAAGGTCATCCAGGCGCGCGGGGCGCTCGTCCCCGCGATCTTCGAGGGAGGAGGAGAGACATGAAGGTACTCATCATCGGTGGCGGCGGGGTCATCGGCCAGAAGCTGGGGCAACGGCTTGCCGCGCGCGGTACCCTGCGGGGGCAGGCGATCGACCGCATCGTGCTGGCCGATATCGTCGACCCCGCGCCCATTTCGGGCGACGTTCCAGTCGACACGATCCAGGTCGACATCGCCGACCCGCAATCGGTTGCCAAGGCCGTGACGGCGGATGTGGACGTGATCTACCTGCTCGCCGCCATCGTCTCGGGTCAGGCGGAATCGGACATGGACCTCGGCTACCGCATCAACCTGCAGGGCACGATCAACGTGCTGGAACAGGCGCGGGCGCTCGGGACCTGCCCGGTCGTGGTCTTCTCGTCCTCGATGGCGGTCTACGGCGGCGACGTCCCGGACCCGATCGGCGATCACACGCCGCTGCTGCCGCAGACCTCTTACGGCGCGCAGAAGGCGATGGGTGAGCTGCTGGTCAACGACTACACGCGCAAGGGCTTCATCGACGGGCGCGGCTTCCGGCTGCCGACGATCTCTGTCCGGCCGGGCAAGGCGAACCTCGCGGCGTCGAGCTTCATGTCCTCGATCCTGCGCGAGCCGCTGAACGGGCAGGCGGCGATCTGCCCGGTCGAGGACGACTTCCCCCACTACTACCTCAGCCCCCGCATGTGCGTCGAAAACCTCGTCCGCGGCGCCGAGATCGCCGCCGAGGACCTGGGCACCAACCGCTGCATGCAGATGCCGGGCCGGATGTGGACCATCCGCCAGCTGATCGACGCCATGACGGCGGTGGCGGGGCCCGAGCCGGCCAAGCTGATCCGCTGGGAGGCGCAGCCCGAGGTGCAGCGCATCGTCATGGGCTGGAAATACGATCTGCGCGCCGACCGGGCCCTGTCGCTGGGCCTGACGGCGGATGACAGCTTCGAGGACAACGTGCGCTACTACATCGAGGACGACCGCCCCGCCGCCCCTGCCTGAAGCCGCCGGACCGCGCGCCCGGCCCAGCTGTCGGATTGCCTCCGGCGGGAGTATTTCAGGAACAGTGAAAGGGCAGGCGCGCCCAGCCCTTCATTGTTTTCCAAATACCTCGGGGGGAGTCACCAAAGGTGACGGGGGGCTGGCCCCCCTGTCGCACCGTCTGCCACCCGCGCCGCACCTGTGCTTCCTTGGTCCCGAAAGTACCTCGGCGGGCGCGCTTGCGCGCGGGGGACTGGCCCCCTGCGACGTCCGACCCGGACGCTCAGTTCACCGGGGTGAGCAACCCGCTGCCGCCCAGGAAGGCGCTGACGTTGTCGCGCTGCAACTGGCCCATGGCGGCGCGGGTCTCGACCGTGCCCGAGCCCTGGTGCGGCTGGATCACCACGTTGTCCAGCGCATAGAAGCGCGGGTCGATCGCGGGCTCGTTCAGGAAGACGTCAAGCCCGGCGCCAGCGATGGCCCCGCTTTCCAGCGCGTCCAGCAGGGCCGCTTCATCGATCGTGGTCCCGCGCGAGATGTTCACGACGATGCCGCGGGGGCCGAGCGCGGCCAGCACTTCCTTCGAGACGAAGCCCTCGGTGTCCTTGCCGCCGACAAGTGCGACGACCAGGTAGTCGACCGCCTTGGCCAGCGACACCGGGTCGGCATGCCAGGTCCAGCCGGGCGTGTCCTTCTCGGACCGCGCGAAATAGTGGATGTCCATCTTGAACGCCGCCAGACGGTCGGCGATCTCGCGCCCGATCCGGCCCAGCCCGACGATCCCCGCCGTGCCGCCGCTGATCTTGCGGTTCAGGCGGTATTCGCCCTTGGCCTTCCAGTCGCCCGACCGGGCCCAGGCCGAGGCTTTCTCCATCTCGCGGCCCTGCATCAGCAGCATCGCGACGGCGAGGTCCGCCACGTCGTCGTTCAGCACGTCGGGCGTGTTGGTCACCTTGACCCCGCGCGCCGAGGCGGCGGCGGTGTCGATGGCATCGTAACCCACGCCGTAATTGGCGATCAGGCCGAGTGCGGGCAGCAGGTCCATCTGCGCGGCGCCGAAGGGCTTGTGCCCCTTGTAGGCCACGGCCGTGACCGCGTCGCGCTCCGCCACGTCGCCCAGCCCCTCGGGGCCGTCGAGGAACGCCGCGCCCAGGGCGGCAAGGGCCGCGTGATCGTCGTCGCTGTAGGGGCCGATGGCCAGGATCTTGGGCATGGGTGCCTCCTGAATTTGGTATACCAGATGTGTGCGGCGCGGCGGGCGCCCTGTCAACCGGGCTCAGATGTTGTCGGGCCGGAAGCCAAGCGCATCCTGCTGGCGGCGCGCGCGGTCCGTGGTGGCCTTGCGGCGGGCGCGGCCGCGTCGTTCGGCCCGGGCCTGCGCGATGCGGCGCATCAGGTCGGCCAGCCGGCCCGGGATGCGGCCCTGGTTGCCGAAGGTCGCCCGCCGGACCAGCCGCACGAGGCCCGGCACCTGGTCGGTGAACAGCGCATCCTCGAGCGACACGAAGGCCTGGGCCGAACCGCGCTGCCCCTGCCGCGCGGCCCGGCCGATCAGCTGCCGGTCGATCCGGGCCGAGCCGTGGAATTCGGTCAGGATGACATGCAGCCCGCCTATGGCCTCGACCTCGGGCGCCACGGGGATGTCGGTGCCGCGCCCGGCCATGTTGGTCGCGACGGTGATGCGCCCCGCCGCCCCCGCGCGGGCGACCAGCGCGGCCTCGTCCGCGTCCTGCCGGGCGTTCAGCACCTGCGGATCGAGGCCGAGGTCGCGCAGCCGCGCCGCCACCTCTTCGGAGGCCGCGACCGAGCGGGTGCCGACCAGCACCGGCCGCCCCGCGCCCGCCAGCTTGCGGGCCGCGGCGGTGACGGCGCGCCATTTCGCCTCGCTGCTGCCGAAGGCGCGGGTGGGCCAGTGCGCGCGGCGCGGCCGGCGATGGGTCGGCAGGCGCAGCACGGCCCGGCCATGGGTCAGCCGCAGTTCGCGCGCGACCTCGGCCGCGGTGCCGGTCATGCCCGCGAACCACAGGTAGCGGGAAAAGAATGTCTGGTAGGTGATCTGTGCCAGGGTCTCGCGCTGGCCCGATCGCTCCACCTCTTCCTTGGCCTCGATCATCTGGTGCAGGCCGGATTGCCATTGCCTGTCGGCCATGACGCGGCCGGTGAATTCATCGACGATGGCGATGCCGTCCTCGGTGCGGATGTAATGTTCGTCGCGGATGTAGAGGTGCAGCGCCGACAGCGCCTGCACCAGCGCCTCGCGCCGGGCGGGTTCGGGGCGCAGCTCGGGCGTCGGCGGGTCGAGCGCGGCCAGCACGTCTTCGGCCGGGGGCAACAGGCGCACGGCGCGGGCCTTGGTGTCGACGCGGTAGTCGCGGCCCTCGGTCAGCGATGCGGCCAGCGCCAGCATGACCGCCTGCGCATGGCGAGCGTCCTCGCCGCCGGGGCGTTCGGCGGTGATGATGAGGGGCGTCTGCGCCTCGTCGATGAGGATGCTGTCCACCTCGTCCACCACCGCGAACCCCAGCCCCCGCGTCAGGATACGCCGCGCATCCGGCCCGGCGTGGCGCGACAGCACCCGGCGCGACAGGCTGGCGAGCGTGGACCGGTCCGCGCCGATGGCCAGCCGGTCCCGCAGGTAGTCGAAGGCGACGTCCGAATTCGTCGCGAAGACCACGTCGCGGTCGTAAAGCGCCGGGCGCTCGTGATGCTCGGTGTCCTCGGTGATCACGGAATGGGTCAGGCCGAAGGCATTGAGCACCGGGGCCAGCGTCTCGCGGTCGCGGGTGGCAAGGTAGGGGTTCACCGTGATCACATGCACCGGCGTGCCGGTCAGCGCGACCAGCACGGCGGGGACGAGGGTGGTGATCGTCTTGCCCTCGCCCGTCGCCATCTCGACGATGCGGCCGCGCGCCAGGGCCAGGCCGCCGGTCATCTGCACCGGGTGATGGCGGAGGCCAATGGTGCGAAAGGTCATCTCGCGCACCCCGGCGGCGGCGATCCGCAGGGGGGCGCCGCGCAGCCCGTCGGCGATCAGGCGCGGGGCCTGCGCGCGGACCTCGGTCACGATGGCGGCCGTGTCCAGCGTCTCCATCCGCGCGCCTTCGCGCAGGATCGCGCGGGTCTCGGCCCGGACCCCGAGCCCCGGCCCGGTGGCGGCGCGGCGCAGGCGCGACAGGACCGCGCGCACCGCCTCGTCCGACTTGTGCGGGCGGGGCGGGCGGCGCTCGGGCTCGACCGTGTCGGCGCGGTCGGCGATGTGCCAGGGGCGCGGATCAGACGTCGAAAGCATCGAGGAACACCGCCCGCACCGCCCGAGAGATCCGCGTGGCGAGGGGCTTGGGTGCAAAGGTCAGCCGCACATGCGCACGCATCCCCCAGGCGGGGCGGGAGGGCGCGTCGAGCGCCACGTCGAACTGGAAGAGCCGCGTGGCGCTGCGCAGGCTTCCATCCTGCGTGGGCGTCGTGGCGAAGGGCCCGCCGCCGTCCAGCGCCAGCACGGGCGAGGGCAAGGCGTCGGACCCCGCCGGCACGCTGCGCGCTACGTGGCCCGGCAGGGCGCGCGAGATGTCCGAGGCAAAGCGCACCTCGACCCGGCGCACCTCGCCGCGTACCAGCTCGGCCAGGTCTTGCGGGACGGCGACGCGGATCACCGGGGGCGTGTCGGGCAGCACATGGGCGATGACCTCGCCGCGGCGAAAGAACCGGCCCTCGGGGCTGGTCTGGCCGGGGATGTCGAGCTGTCCGGCCAGCTCTGCGGTGACCGACAGGGCGGCCAGGCGGTCCTGCGCCTGGGCGAGGGTGGCGGCGGCTTGCTCCACCGCTTCGGACCGATCGGCGGCTTGTGCGCGGTCGGTCACACGTGCGGCTGCCAGCTCGGCCCGGGCGCGGGCCAGCTGCGCCTCGGCCATACGGACCCGGGCGGAAAGATCGGGGGCGGAGAGCGTCAGCAGCGGTGCCGCAGCATCGACCATGGCGCCCGGGGGCTGGGCCAGCGACGCGACGCGCCCATCCTCGGGCGCGCGGACAAAGGCGTCGTCGGGCAGCCAGGTGACCCCCTGCACCACCGCCATATGCGGCAGCGGCACGGCGAAGAGCCCCAAGGCCAGCAGCCCGCCCGCCGCCAGGGCGCCCCCCGTCGCCCGCCCTCCGGCAGCGCGGATGCGCGGGTCGGTCCAGGCCTTGCGCGCGGTCTTGAGCGCCGGCCAGAGCAGCGACAGCGTCAGCGACCAGGCCGCCAGCACGATGCCCAGCAGCCGGTACGTTCCAGCGACGAAGAGCGCGATGGTGAGCGAGATCATCACCCGGTAGACCAGCGCCGCCGGGGGGTAGAGCGCGAACCACAGCCGCTCCCACCGCACGGTCTGCATCCGGGCGCGGGGCCGCTCGATGGTGCCCAGCAGGTGGATGCGCAGCTTTTCGCCCCACCATTGGTTGCCGCGCTGGGCCAGGTTGGGGATCTCGATCAGGTCGCACAGAACGTGGTAGCCGTCGAACTTGAGCAGAGGGTTGCCGTTGACCGCCAGCGTCGACAGGCCCGAGATCACCATGGTGTTGAAGAGCACCGCCCGCAAAGCGCCGGGTTCCGTGTGGATCCACAGCAGGAAGGCGAGGGAAGCGATCACCAGTTCGACCACCACGCCGGCGGCGGCCACGGCGGCCCGGTCCCACTTGGACGGAAAGCGCAGAGCGGCCGAGGCCTCCACGTAGGGGATCGGATAGAAGGCGATGAACATCAGCCCCATCTCGTGCACCTCGCCGCCGCGCGACCGGGTGACGACGCCATGGCCGATCTCGTGCAGCGCCTTGACCACCGGGTAGATCAGCGCGATCAGCCCGAGGTTCTCGAGGTCGAGAAAGCCGTCGAGCCCGCGCGCCCGCAGCGCCGCCCAGTGCAGCGGCAGCTGCGTGAGGCCTGCCAGGATCACCGCCAGCGCGATCAGCCACCAGAGCGCCGAAGGCAGCGGCGACATCGCCCGCGCCAGCGCCTTGAGGAAGCGGTCGGGGTCGACCAGCGGTAGCGTGGCCGAAAGCGGGTTGAGCAGCAGCTTGCGCCAGGCCATGCCGCGCGCCTTGTCGCGGCGGGTCAGCAGGTCTGCGAGGTGCGGCGTCTCGGCGCTTTCGAGCAGGTCGGCCTGGTGCAGCTGGGTCATCAGCTGCACGACCTCGTCCTGGGTCGGGGCGTCCTCGGCCAGCGTCTCCGACACGTCCTGCCAGATCCGCTTCACATCCTGCGTGCCGTCGAACCGGCCCGCGATGGCCCAGGCGGCGGGGGTCAGCCGGTGCACCTTGGTGCCCGTGCGGTCGGTCAGCACGTACCAGGGCCGGCCGAGGTAGACATGCCGGGTGGCGCTGGCGTCGCGGCGCAGGCGCGGCCGCGCCTCGGCCACGCGGTACCAGTCCTGCGACCGGTGGCTGTCGGTCGTCATGGCCAGATCCGCCAGAGCAGCAGCCGCAGGCGCACCCATGTGCCCCGCGTCCAGGCGCGGGCCAGCGAGGTCCGGCCGGCGGTGATCTTGGCCGTGCCTTCCATACCCGGGCGCAGGGTCGGGGGAGGTTCGGTCACCCGCGCCTCGACGCGGAACCGGTTCTCGCCCTCGGCCGGGTCCGAGACGGCGGCGATGGCGGTTACGGTGAAGGGTACCGGCTGGCCGGGCAACCCGGTCAGCACCGCCTGTCCCGCCTGGCCTGGCGCCACCAGCCCGAGGTCGTACTCCGACAGGTCGATCCGCAGCCGCCAACCGCTTTGCGCGGCGATTTCGAACAGGGTGTCGCCCCGGGTGACGGGCGCGCCGATGCGTTGCGACAGGTCGCCCGAGACGATCAGCCCGGCAATCGGCGCCGTGATCTCGAGCCGCGACAAGCGCTCGGCGATCAGGTCGAGCGCGGCCCTGGCCTCGTCCAACTCGGCATTGGCAATGGCGGCGGCGGCGCGGTCGCCGTCCGACAGCGCCTCGCGCAGCGCCTGCCGGGCCTGGCCCACCCGCGCCTCGGCGCCGCTGCGTTCCAGCGCCAGGTCGCGGTCGTCGAGCCGGGCCAGCAGCTGACCCTCGGTCACCTCCTGCCCGGCGCGGGCGAATTGCTCGGCCACGAAACCGTCCACGGGCGCGACGGCGGCCTGTTGCACCGCGCCCTCGAGCGTGGCATCAGCGCGCAGGCGCAGGTCGGTGGGGATCACCCAGGGCAGGCCCAGCACCAGCGCGGCCGCCAGCGCGCCCGCCGCGATGGCCGGACGGCGGCCCAGCAGGGCCGTGGCCCCCCGGCCCGCCCAGTCGCGCAGCCGCCCCGAGACCAGCCGCCGCGCGTCATGCTTGGCCTTGAGCAGCGGTGCGATGGCCGCCGCGACCAGCCGCAGTTCGTCCAGCGTGCGATCGGCCAGCCGCATCGCGTCCTCGCCCCGGGCGCGTTGCAGCGTCAGCACGCCGACCACCTGCCCGCGCACCAGGAGCGGGGCCGAGACCAGCGCCCCCGCCCCCAGGTCCTGCGCCAGCGCGCGGTGCGCGCCGTCGATCATGCGGCGTCCGTCCGGGCGCTCGGGCCAGGCGATCACCTCGGACTGCGCCACGACCTCGTCCATCGCCGCCTCCCAGGCGCGGGCGCGGTCGGATTTGCGCGCGAAACTCGCCTGCCGGCTCAGGGCCTCGAGCCGCACCCGGCCGCGCCGGACCATCCCCAGCGCCGCGCCGTCGAACCCGGTGTGTTCCGGCACCGCGTTGACCAGCGACAGCGCGGCTCCGTCGAACCGTTCATGTTCGTCGGCGGCGGCCAGCAGGGCCGTCATCAGCCGCGCCGAGTCCGCCTGCCGCCGGCCCAGTGTCGCCTGCCCTTCCCACAGCCGTGCCTCGATCCAGCCGCAGGCCCAGTGCAGTTCGCGCATGAGCGTGCGGAACCGGGCGCCGTCCGGGTGGCGGGTCAGCGCCAGCACCAGGATGCCCTGCACCTCCGCCCCCGTCTCGACCGGGTAGCCCAGCAGGGTCCGCGCCGCGTCGCGGTGCAACAGCGGCTCGGGGTGGCGCAGAACGGCCTCGGCCAGGGTCGCCATGGCCCGGTCCTCGCCGCTGGCCTGCCAGAGCGCGGCGGTGCCCAGCCGCCCGCCCTCACCGCGCAGGAACAGCGCGCCACCGCTGGCGTCGGGAATGCGCCCCGCCGCGATGGCCAGCCAGCCGGACAGGAAGGCGCCGCTGTCTCCGGGCGCCAGGAAATCCCGCCAGGGGTCGGCACCGTGGCCCTGCGGCGCATCGGTGGGTGTCTGTTGCCCGCTGCCGCCGTCCACGCCCTAGTCCTTCAGCGGGCCGTAGCGGTTGCCGTAGCCCTCGAGCAGCTCGTCCAGCACGTCGCGCAGGCGCCGGGCGGCATGGGGGCTCATGATCACGCGATGGGCGATCTCGATCTCGAAATCGCCCTCGGTCCGGTCCCAGTTCTGGTTCAGGCCAAAGTTCAGCACGACCTCGTCCCGGGTCGAGGTCGCGTTGCAGACGTTGCAGTAGCTGCTTTTCATCCGGCTGGTGTCCAGCTTGATGCGCCGGTCGGCGGGCGTGGTCGGGCGGTCGGTCATTCCTGGTCCATCGGGTCGGAGCCGTCCAGCAACGCGGCGTGCCTTGGCCGCGCCCGGCGGGTCGTGTCCCGCCCAGCTTGACGCGGAGAGAGCGAGGAGGCAAGCGCCAGCGCGGCCAGCGGCGGCAGGCTGACGCGGTCGCCGGCGTCGGTGACGGCCTGTGCGGCGGGGGGCAGGGCGGCCTCATCGAGCTCCGACACCTCCTCAAAGCACAGCCGGGTGCGGGGCCGGGTGTCGGGCGCCGGGACGGGCGCGGCGCGGCTGTCCAGCACCTCCTGTGCCGGGCGTTTGACGAGGCGGAAGATGTCGCCCGTTTCGAGGTCGGGCGTGCCGGGGACGGTCAGGCAGATCTCTCCTTCCGGCCCGGGTGCATCGGGCGGCGGCGGGGTGGTCAGCCCGTTCAGCCGCCAGCGCTGGTCCGGGTCCGCCAGGTCGGCGGCGCGCCCTTCGAAACACAGGCCGATGCGCGCCGCGCGGCCGGTGGCGCCCGCGCCTGCGTCCTCGGGCACGAGGCACAGCTCGACCGGGCGGGAATAGGTGTAGGTGATCAGCCGATCGTCGCCGCGGACAAAGCTGTCCGGCTGTCCGCCCATCATGAAGGCGGGCAGTCCGGCCTGGCCGGGGCCGGTTGCCTCGGAGCCGAAGATCGTGGCAAAGGCCGCCGTCAGGCCCGAGCCGCGCGTCCCGGCCTGCGCCTGCGCAGTGGGGAAGGTGGGCGTGACGGTGCCTCCGCCACCGCCCGTACCGCCACCACCGGTGCCGCCACCACCGGTGCCACCGCCGCCCGTACCGCCACCGCCCGTGCCACCGCCGCTGACGCCCGACAGGCGCAGCGCGTCGGGATCGACGCGGAACCAGGCTGACAGCCCCTCCATCGCCGCCGGGTCCAGCGTGTCAAAGAGCGCCGCGTCGCCGTCGGTCGCGCTGGCATCGCCATCGGCATCGCCAAGCAGCGCGGCCAGCGCCAGCACCCGGTCGCCCGACAGGCGCTGCTGGCCGAGGCTTTGCGCCACGCCGTTGATCTCGACCACCGAGACGCGCAGCGGCTGACCCATCGCGCCGTAGGCGGCACCGTCCAGCATGCGGCCCAGCACCCGGCCAAGCTCCAGCCGTCCCGCATCCGGCGGCGTATCAAAGGCGATCCGGAACCGCGCCATCCCGCTGGCCTGCGATACAAGCGTGACCTCGACCCCCGAAAGGTCCGACACCAGCCCTTGAACCGTCATCAGCGCATGGTCCCAGCCCAGCTCGATCACCATGGACCGCAGCCCGCCGGATTGGTCGAGCGCCAGCTCGAGCCCTTCGCCCTCGGGGCCAAGCGCCTCGCCCGGGGCCTGCACGGCCTCGTCCAGGTGCAGCTGCACCGGGCTCGCGGCCACGGTAAAGGCGGTCTCGTAATAACCCTGCGCGCCATTCGACAGGGCATCCCAGCGGCTTTTCCAGCCGAGGTCGCCGCCGACCAGGCGCAGACGGTAGGTGCCGGGCGCCATGCCCTCGCCCGTCGCGATCAGGGCAAAGCCCATGTCGTCGGCATCGGGGATCAGGCTGCCGCGGATCGGCACGCCGGCGGCGTCGATCAGCAGCACGTCCACCGGCTCTCCCGGACGGTCGGCGGTGCGGTAAGGGTTCGGCAACCCGGTGTCGATGGGCGCGTTGAACCGGACGTTGACGCCCCAGGGCCCGGCCGTGACCGAGGTGACGAACAGCCCCGGCGTCTCGACCGGCAGGGTGGCGGTCAGGGTCGCCGTCGCGCTGACGCCGTCGCTGCCGGTCAGGGTGACGGTGTAGGTGCCGGGGGCGGCATAGGTGTGGCCGGCCGAGGTGGCCGCGGGGTCGAGCATGTCTTCGCTGCCGTCGCCCCAGTCGATCCGCAGCGTGGCGCCGGCGAAGTCCACATTGGCCAGCGACAGGGCGACGCGCACCTCTTCCTCGACCACCGCGCGGGCGGGGGTTTCGAGCGTGAGTTCCGGCGTGGTGCTGCCTTCGGGCGTCACGGTGATCGTGATGACCTGCTCGGCCGTGCCGCCCTTGCCGTCGCTGACGCGGACGCGGATGTCCTGCGGCCCGCTGCCGGTGGCGATCCAGGCCAGCGCGCCGCTGTCGCTGACTGTGACGCCCGCCGGGCCATCGACCAGCGCAAAGGTCAACGGGTCGTCATCGGCATCGGCGGCGGTCAGTTGCAGGCTCAGCGCCTCGCCCGCGCGCAGGGTGGCACCGGCCGAGGTCAGGAAGACCGGCGCGTCGTTCACCGGGGTCACGTCCATGGTCACAGTGGCGGGCAGGCTGGTCAGCACCGCGTCGCTGGCGGTGAAGGCAAAGCTGTCGGTGCCGTTGAAATGTTCGCCCGGGATGTAGCGGAAGGTGCTGCCGTCCACCCGCACCAATGCGCCGTTCTGCGGCTGGCGGGCGATGGCAAAGCGCAGCGCGTCGCCCTCGGCGTCACTGGCGAGCGGGGCGAGGTCGATCAGCAACGGGGTGTCTTCGGGCGTCGTGACGCGCGTCGCCGTGACCACGGGGGGCGTCGTTTCCTCGGGCAGGGGCACGTCGAAGGCCAGGCCCTGCACCTGCGCCTCGGCATCCTCGGCGCCAAAGCCGATGAGGTCGAGCGACAGCACCAGCTGCGCCCCGGCGCCGATGGCCGAGAGGTCCACGGTGATCCGCCGTTCGATGAAACCGTCCCCGGCCAGCACGGGGCCCGAGGCGGTCAGCCCGGCGGCCAACCGCAGCGTGCCGTCGGCCTGCAGGTTCAGCGCGGCATCGGTGTTCGTCAGCCCCGGCAGCACGGTCAGCGGGTTGCCCACCGCGCTCAGCAGCGCGATCTCGAAGGCGTCGGGCACTGTGCCGGGCCGCGCCACCATCCGGGTGCGCAGGGTAAAGGCCAGCTCGGTCGCGCCCTCGGGCACGGTATAGGTGCGCTGAGCGGCGGTGCGGGCGCTGTCGCCTTCGGCCAGGGTCAGCCCCTGCGCCCCGCGCGTGACGTCGCCCAGCACGTGCCAGCCGGTATCGGCCAGCGGGACCGAGCCGGTGAAGGGCGCGAAGGCATAGTCGCGGTTCGGCCCGTCGCCGTCGTCTTCCAGCACGCTCGCCGCCCGCGCCTCGCGCAGGAAGGCGGTCAGCCGGTCCACGTCGACCGCGTGCAAGGCATCGGGGTTGTCCGAGGCCAGCCGCAGGATGTCGCCCAGCGGCCCGCTGATGTTGAAATTGTTCTGCACGCCCATGAGGCCCGCGTTCGGCAGCTCTGCGCCCTCGTCGAAATCGTAAAGGTCGGGCAGGCCCAGCGTATGGGCGATCTCGTGCGCATAGCTCCAGGCCGCGATCTCGGCAAAGGCGGCGGCGGCATCGAACCCGTCCGCGCCGCTTTGCGCGACGAGGGCGCGGAACATCGCCTCGGGGTCGAGCACCACCGCATCGCCGTAGCGGTCGAGGTTGAAGAGCTGGTCAAGCAGGAAGAGCCGCTCGGCCCGGGTCATCTGCGCCGTCTCGGCGGGGTCCAGAAGGCGGTCCAGCAGCGCGGTCGTCTCGGCATCTGCCCCGGGGTCGGCCGGGGCGAAATCGTACCTGGCAAAGCCGAGACGGCTGGCGGGCGTGATGCCGGAAAGCCGCGCGAGCACCTTGTCGAGCTCTTCGGCGGTCTCTTCCTCGAAGGTCTCGGTGGCGGCGCTGGCCGCGTCCAGCTCGGCCTGGGCCTCGCCCGCGGCCTGGGTGACCTCGGCCAGAAGCGCGTCGTAGGCGGGATCGTCGGGCGCCGTCTCGACCAGTCGCGCCAGCAGCCCGCCGACCCGGTCCATAGCGCCCTGCATCCCCGCGAAGACGGCCGAGAGGCCGTCGATACTGGCGTTGATGGCACTCGTGAGGTCGGCGGCACCGTCCAGCCCGGCACCCTCGGCCGCGCCGCCGATGGCGCCAAAGCGGTTGACGGTCTGCGCCATGTGCACCGTCTCGTGCTGGACCTGCAGCATCTCGCTGTTGAACTCGGTCAGCAGCGCGCGGGCGTCGGCCTCGGTCGCGGCGCGGGCCCGGAACGGGGCCAGCTTGCTGTCGGCACTGTCCGAGACCGTCGCGCGCAGCACGTCAGAGGTGCCGCCGAACTGGTCGCGCAACTGCTGCATCTGCGCCTCGCCCCGTTCGCGCAGTGTGCCGGCGGTGGAGCCGTCGGTGATCGCATCGGCCGGCGGGCCGCCGACCTCGGTCCGCACGCGGGTAAAGATGTCGCCGGCGCGGTCCAGCTCGGCCTGGCCGGCCTCGTGCACCCCGGCCAGGTCGTTGACCCGCGCGGCGAATTCGAACGAATCCACCTCGCCGCCAAGGATGTCGCCAAGCAGGTCCAGCGCCTCGGAGACCGAGCCGCGCAGCCCGCCCAGCGACTGGTGATAGGGGTTGGCGGCCGAGCCGTCGGGGCTGGCCGCGTCGCCCAGCAGCGCGTCGATGCTGGCGACCAGCCCGCTGGCGTCGAGCGCATGGTCCCCCTGCGGCCCGCCGGTGACCGAGCCGGGCGACGAGAGCGCATCGACGATGCTGTGCCGCAGGCTGTCGCTGATCACGTTGCCGTCGCGGTTGAGGAAGGGCGAGGTGGCGGCGAGCCCGGACAGTTCGCCCTGCACCGCACCCATGAACCCGGCCAGCGCATCCCGGTCGCCGCCGGCGATTCGCGTGCTGTCGGTCAGCCAGTCGCCCAGGCCGGTCAGCTCGCCCCCGGTGTCGTAGGCGGACGCGATCACCGCGTCGAAATCCGCGAAGAGGTCGGCAAAATAGTCGCCGGCCGACACGTCCTGGCTGCCGAAGTCGCGCATGATGTCTTTCGCGGCGTCGTTGGCCCTGCGCGTGGTGTCGACCTGCTGCTGGATCATCTGGTCCAGCTGCTGGGTGCGGCCCTCGATCTCTTGCTGGCGGCGGGTCATTGCCTCGATCTGGGACGTGAATCCCTCGAGCAGGCGATGTTCGGCCTCGGTCGCGGTCTGTTCGTTGATCTCGCCGGCCCGGGTTGTCACGTCGGTGCGATAGGCGTCGGACTGGCTCTGGTGGGCCATTTCATGCGCATGGAGGTCGAGCGTGGTGTCGTCCCACCAAACCGTAAATTTCTGCGCCTCGGTAAAGGCCCGCGCGCCCTGCGCTTCGATCGCCTGCCGCGTCGCTTGCTCGATCTGGATCGACGAGGCGTCCAGCACCTCCTGCCTGAACCGGTCCAGCGAGGATTGCAAAGCCGCGTTGTCGGCCGCGAGTGCGGTGCTGCTGGCGCCACCTTCGGCCCGGGCCTGCGCGCTGTCCTCGCCGCCGAAGACCGCGTCGTAATTGGTCAGCAGCGTGTCGAAGCGTTGAAGCTCGCCCTGCACCTGGCCCAGCGTCGTCGCGCTGCTTTCGGTCACGTCGCCAAAGAACGCCTGCATCTGCGCGGCAGCGGCCGGATCGGTGGACAGCGCCTCGCGCAGGCTCATCCCCGAGGCGCCCAGGCTGGCGCTGTCGGTGCCCGCCATGCCCTGTCGCAGGATCGCGGTGAAATCCGACAGCGCGGCATTGCCGGTGCTGCCGTACCCGGCCTGCGGCTGGAACGTGCTGCCGGTGCCAAGGCCCGCCGCGCCGATCAGGCCGGTCAGCCGGCCGCGCGCATCGTTCATGCGCTCCAGCACCGCGTTCATCTCGTTCAGAACCTGCACCTGCTCGGCCGTCTGGGCCTGCGACTGCGAGACCAGCGCGCTATGTGCGTCCAGCAGGCCCGTGAGCGATTGCGCCTGTCCGGTAAGCGCGGCGTTGAGAGCGCCAAGGCTGGCGCCGGCGCTGGCCAGCATCCCGCCATAGGCGGTCGCGTCGCCGTCAGCGGCGGCCACGATCTGCTTGAGCGCGGCGGTCTCGGCCTCGAAGGCGGCCATCTGCGCCGAGAACCCGGCCGAGACCTCGGCAAAGAACGCCTCGGTCTGGTCGGCCAGCGTGGCATAGGCGGCCATCTGGTCACCTTCGGCGATCAGCGTGCCGGCGGCATCGCCCATCGCCTTGTCGAACCGCTGCGCTGTCTCCTCGAGCTTGGCGGCCTCGTCCTCGATCGCCTCCTGTGCGGCGCCTTTGGCCTCTTCGGTCGCCTCTTCGCTGGGATCGGGCGGCACGTCGAGCGTGGCGGCATCGGCCGCGCCCGAGGTGAAGGCCCAGTCAAGGCTGCCGTCCGCCGCTTCGCTGAGGATGAAGGACGTGGCGCCCGGGATCGCCAGCATGGTCTGCACCGCCTCGCGGATGCGCGACTGCACCTGGCTCCAGCCCGCGTCGGTCAGGCCCTCGAAAAGCGCGGCGAAACTGTCCACCGGGGGCTCGTCGCCGGCCTCCCAGCCCTCCAGTTCGCGCAGGGCGGTGAGCTGTTCCTCGACCGCCGCCTTGAAGCTGTCGAGGTCGAGGTTGATGACCTGCGTCGGCACGGCCCGCCCCTCGAGGTCGACGCCGCCCAGGTCGCCGCCGTTCCATTCGAACCTTATGCCGGCGGTGTCGATCAGCCCGTCCGCGATGGCCGCACCGGCGCCCAGGTAGGCCGGATCGAAGAGAAAGCGCAGCGTGCCGCCCTCGGGCGTGTCGGTCTTGAAATAGCCGCGCCCGTCCGTGGCATCGACGCTTGCTTTCAGCTCGCGCGCGCCCGACAAGCTGCCGTGCACCGGGATCTCGACATAGCGCGTGGCCAGGTTGGCCCCGGCCGCATCGGCATTGGGCGCCAGCGTGATCTTGCCGTCGGTGCGGTCGTCATCCCCGGCCTCGACCAGGTAGAAGAGGTTGCCGCGCTTGGTCTTGACCCCCGCTTCGCCCTCGATCGACCAGACCATGTCCAGCTCTCCGGTCAGCATGGCCAGGCCATCGGGGCCCAGCAGGCCGTCGAGCCGGCTGGGCAGCACCGACGCCTCGAGCGACAGCTCGGCAAAGGCGCCGCGGGGCAGGGTGATCTCGACCGTCAGGGCGCTGTCGCCCGCGCGCATGTCGACACCTTCGGCGGTCAGCGCCGCGCCGCCCACTTTCCAGTCGCCCCGCGCCGCGCCCACGGTCAGGAAATCGTTCGCCGGCACGCGGATGCGCAGGGTGACGGTCTTGTCCTCGGTGTTGCGCACGGTGACGGTGTGGCGTGTGTTGGCGCCGGTCGGGGCATCCTCGGCCGCCGTTTCCGGCCGCGCACCATCGTTGAAGAAGATGTTGAGGTCATTGGCGGCGGCGCTGCTGTCGGTCAGCACCAGCCGCCCTTCAAAGCTGATGTTGTCCACGTTCAGCACCAGGTCGCTGTTCAGCTGCGGCTGGCCCGAGACGAACATGTGCGAGATGATCAGCCGCCCGACCTTGCCCTGCACCTCGGGCGGGATCCTGAACATCACCCGGTCCCAGAGCCCGCGATGCTCGGCCGAGATGCGGTCGCTGCCGGCCTCGATCGGCTCGAGCTCGATCAGCGATCCGTTGATCTCGGCCTGCACGCGGATGCGGTTGATCACGTCCGGGAAATCGGCGCGGTCGGTCAGGCCCACCGTCCACTTGGTGTCGATGCCGATCTGGTCCTGGCCCGAAGGGAATTCCAGCGTGTTGTGCACCAGCGCATCGCCGGCCTGGATGCGGAAGCTCCATTCCGCGAACTCGTCCTGGATGTACTTGAGGATCGGCGGCAGCTGGTCGAGCAGTTGACCCACCCGTTCGCGCCCCGCGCTGGTCGTGGGGGCAGGATCGGTCGTCGTGATCTCGGTCTGCTTGAAGATCCGCCAGCGGTTGGCGATGCCCTCGGGCGTGCGGTGGACGCTGTCGGCGCCGTTGCGGCGTACCTCTTCGCGCAGCCGGTGCTGGAAGTCGAGCCGCTGCGCCGCCTTCAGCCAGCGTCCTTCGGCCTTTTTCAGCAGCGTGTCCCAGGTCTTCTGACTGGTCACCGCGTCGAAGATCCGGGTGTCGAGCGTGTCGAGGTCGGTGAAGGCCTCCCACATCTCCTGCAACTCGCCGGTCTTGAGCTTGTAGAGGATCGAGGCAAGGTCGGACAGGATCGACCCGGCATTGCCGGTCTCGGCGCCGACGCCCGACGGAGCGTCCCCGCCGCTGAGCACGATGGGCTCGGCGCCCGGCTCGGGCGTCAGGAACAGCCCGTTCAGCAGGCGGCCGATGTCCTGCGCCATCGACTTGGCCTCGTCCAGCGTGATGCCGGCCTTGGCCTGCAAGAGCAGGTTGGCGATCCGTTCGACCGAGAATTCCAGCGCCAGCGAGGACAGGCCCGGCACCGGGATGGCCATGGCGTGGGTCGCGGCGTCGAAGCCGTCCAGCTCCGGGTTCGGTTCGAACCAGCCGGCAAGCCCGCCGCCGTGGTAGGACCAGCCCGCCACCTCGTAAAGCGACCGGCCCGGCAGCGGCGCCCGGCCAAAGAAGGGGCGGAACGAGGCCTCGAAATCGCCGTTGAACACGTCATCCAGCACCGCCTTGCGGTCCGGGTCGGTTGAGTTGTTGTAGGTGACCGGGTCGTAGCCTTCGCGCAGGGTCTCGCCCACCGTGCTCTGCGCCTCTCCCAGCTTGAGGCCGCCACCGAGCGAGGAATAGAACCAGCCGGTGCCGACGCCTTCCCAGTCGTGGCCGGTGTTCGGCGCGGTCAGGGCCCTGTAGGCGCCGGTGCTGAGGCCGAAGGTGCCCAGCTGTTCCTCTTCGCGGGCGACGTACCAGCTGCGCAGGTTCTTTTCGAACCCGGCCACGTTGGTCTTGATGTTCTCGGCCGAGGGTGGCTGGTCGCCTTCGTCGTTGTAGAACCGCGCCAGCTTGCCGATGTCGAACGACACGTCGCTGAAGAAGGGGATGGAGGCGCTGTAGGCCGTCTTGACCTCGGCAAAGCGGTCCTGCAACCCGCGCCAGATGTTGTCGGGTGTGCCGCCGGCGCCGGTAAAGGTCTGCGCGTTGATGTCGGCGGTGCCGAGATACCAGCCAACCGCCCGCGCGTTCAGCGTGCCGACGCCCAGCCCGTACTGGTCCGGATTGAAGAAACCGATCTTGATGTTCGGCACCGCGTCGTCCTCGAAGAACCCGGGCCGGCCGTCGAGCAGCATGTTCACGTCGGCGGTCAGCACCGCCCCGCCGATCGAGGTGAAAGAGCTGACCTGATCCTTGTTGGCGGCGGTCTGGTAGTAGTTGTCGGCGTAATCCACGCCCTTCCAGTTGACCACTGCCGGGTCGCGGAAGTTGGAATAATCGATCTTGTCGAAGCCGACCCATTTGACCACGCGGCGGGTGTTCTCGATGATCTGCTCGACCTTGGCGGCCAGCCGCGCGAACCGGAAGCTGTGGATCGTCAGCGGCCCGGTGACCGCGGCGGTCGCGCCTTCGCTCACCACCGTGACAAAGGCCGTTCCGATCCCGAGCGTGTAGAAGCCGACCTTGGTCAGCGTCGACATCTTGCCGATCAGCTCGAGATACTTGTCGGTATTGACCACCATCTGCGGCTGCGGCGTGGTGATCGGGTCGATGGTCGTGACATGGACATGGCCCAGGTTGTCCTCGCCATAGCGGGTCATCAGGCGCTGCACGATCTCGGAATTGACCGAGGCGCCGCGATCCTGGCCGATGAAGTGCAGCGGCGATTGCAGCGTGCCCGAAAGCGCGGTCTCGAGCGCGACGATGTCGGCGTAGAAGGCATCGGCCGCCGCCTCGGCAAAGCCGCCGTCGTTCGACACGCTGGCGTCGATCCAGTCGGGGATCAGCACCAGCGAATTGGCGGTCCGCGGATCGCCGTTCAGCGCGACCCAGTTGCCGACCCGCCGGGAGTCCGTGCCGCCGTTGCCGAACTGCGGATCGTACAGCATCGCGACGCCGCCCGAATTCTCGGCGATGGCCAGCGCCAGCGCGTAGACCGGGCTTTCCTCGAGCACGCCGCCGATCAGCGGCGCGCTGAAACCATGGGTCACCACCGTGACCCCGGCATAGCGCGCGCTGCCCTCGGGCTGCGGGCTTTCGACGAAAAAGCTCGCCTCGGCGTATTCGGTCTCGTGCTGGTCGTCCTTGGCCTGGCGCCGGACCTCGACGCCCCAGTGGTATTGCTGGCCGAAGGTCAGCACCGTGTCCTCGGGCAACTCGATCCGGGTCAGCCCGTCCTCGCCGGTGATGGCCTGCATCTCTTCGGGGGTAAAGCGGCGCGTGAAGACCCGGTTGCGGTTGCCCTCGACCGTCAGCAGGTCGGTGCCCGAGGTCACGTCGGTCCAGCCCAGCAGCTTGAGCGCCTCGATCTGCTCGGCCGTCGTCTCGCCCGGGAAGAGGCCCTGCGCCGGGCCGGCGGCCGAGACGGTGACGATCAGCTGCGACACGTCCTCGTAATCGAGCACCTGGAACACCAGCGTGGGCGTCTCGAACGCGCCGCCGCCCGGGGCATAGGGCGCCAGCCGGATGCGGTTCTTGGCCGCCGTCACCTCGGTCTCGCCGGTGACGCCGGCGGGGGCGAGGTTGATCGAGTTGCGCCGCTGGGTCACCCCGTTGACGATGCCGCCGGTGACGATGGGGGCGTAGCGTTCCCAATCCTCGGGCGTGCCGAGGATCTCGATATCCTCGAGCCCGTCGGAATAGCGGAAGACACCGTAAAGCGCGCGTTCGTCGACCTTGAGCGACACGGTGCCGATGCTGCGGCCAAAGGTGCTGGTGCGGCCGGTCTCGCCGAAATCGTCCAGCGGGAATTCGTAGAGCCGGTTGAAGAGCCCGTCCGCGTCGCGGTCCTGGACCAGGCGGATCAGCTCGTCCATCGCGGCGATGTCGTAGACCAGCGCGGTGCCCAGCCGGCCGCCGGACATGATCAGCTCGCCCCCGTCGGCGGTAAGCCCCAGGTCGGTGCCCCAGCTTTCGGGAATGCCGCGCGTGGCGGCGATCACCTTGATGCCGCCGCTCTCGCCGCTGCCGGGGCCGGTGGCGCCCGTGCTCTCGAGCAGCCCGGTGACCACGGCGATGTTCGACCCCGCCGGGTTGAAGTACCGGTGCGAAATGGTCGGGAAGGTCTCGGCCGCGAGGTTGGGGTTGCGGTCGATATAGCGCCAGTCGTAGCGCCGTTGCCCCAGCACGTAGCCCGTGCGCCCGTCGCGGGAAAAGACGATGTCGACCGGGTCGGACACCGCGAAGGGGTCGGTCAGCGTGTTCGGGTCCTCGTCCAGCGGGAACTGGAACGGCGCGACCTTCTCGCGGACCCAGGTGCCGCCCGCGTCGCGCATGAGGACGATGATCGAACCGGCATAGCCCGCGCCGTTGAAGCGATAGCCGTTGTCGAGGACGATCGCCCGGACCAATCCGTCATCGACGCCGAAATGGGTCTGCACGCCGCGCGGGTTGCGCAGGAAGATCCCGCCACCGTTGTCGCGGGCGCCGAACTCGGCCCGAAGCGCCGGATCGTCCGGCGTGCCATCTGGGCCGGCCATGGGTTGAGTCGTGCCCAGCAGCGCGAGGTCAAAGATCGCCACCCGCCCGTTGCCCTGGTTGCCCGCGTCGCGGTCGGTGGTGCTGTCCTGGGTGACGACGAGCTGTTCGAAATCCGGGGTCAGCGTGGCCTTGAGGTTGACCCAGTCCCTGCCCAACGACCGGCTGCCCAGCACCCGGTGATAGGTCGCCGGGTCGTTCGGGTCGGTGCCGATGATGTAGACCAGCGAACTGGCGCCGTCGAAGGCGTAAAGCCGTGTCCCCGCTGCGTTCAGCAGGATGTCGGAAATCCGGGGCGCGCCGGGAATGTCGATGGTGTTGATCCCGTCGCGGAGCACATCCGCGTCGATCTGCCAGTTGATGACGGCATCCACCACCGCGATGGCCCCGGCGCGTTCCAGCCCGACATAGATCCGCGCCCCGTCGGGCGACATGACCAGCTGCCGCGGCGCCGTCGTTGCGCCGTCGCGCACCGGGGTGCCGTCGGGATTGAGCTTGCCGATGGGAATCCGCGCGATGAGCGAGGTGCGCGTCTCTTCCGAATCCGGGTCGGGGTAGGGCAGTTCGCGCAGCACGACCAGCTGGTCGACCAGCCCTTGCACGGTCGCGACCTCGGTGTCGTCCGGCTGTTCGATCCCGCGTTCGACCGCCAGGTAGCTGTTGCGGTAATCGGCGGTGACGCGGGCGACGGTCGACAGGCGGATCTTGAGATCGCTGACCGCGCCCGACACGTTGTTGCCTTCGGCGAACCGGCTGATCCCGTCCAAGAGGTCGGTGGCGGTAAAGCCGGTGCTGGGCTTGGCGATGCGGTACTGGTTGACCGCCACTGTGCGCGGCGGCGTGACGCTCAGCACCTGCTGGCCGTCCTCGATCCGCCCCTCGGCGCGGACCGCCACGCCGTAGGAACTTTCCGAGAAGACGTAAAGCTCGGGCGAGTCGCTTTCGATCGTGCGCAGCAGCAGTTCGCGCAGCTCTTCCTCGGGGAAGTCGCCAAAGACGATGTAGCTGGGCGCGCCGCCCTCCGCGGTGTCGTAAAGCTTGTTGCCCGTCACCTCGAACCGCGGTCCGGTGACAAGGTTGCTGCCTTCGGCGACATCTGTGTTCAGCTTGACGGTGTAGCCCGTCACCTCGGGCAGGTCGCCGAAGAAGTCCGTGAAATTGGCCGTGCCGACCATCGAGACGCTGTAATTGGCCGCCTCGGCCGCGATGGTCAGGATGGCCGAGCTGATGAAATCCAGCGTGTCGCCGTTGAACAGCGTGGTGGTCAGCTCGGTGATCGTGCGGGGCAGGTTGACGACAAAGTTCGCGCCCGCGTTCAGCGCGCCCATCATCACGCCGCCGCCCACGCCGTTGGTCACGAAGGCCGAGGATTGCACCGCGTCCGAAGCGCCCTTGGCCTTGACCTGGACCGAACCCGAGACCTCGCGCACCTCGGAGGGGTTCACCTTGAACACCGCCATCTGCCCGTTCGACGTGGCCCCGATGTGGGGCGGAGAGGCCGTGCGGGCAAAGCCGTTGGCATCCACGTAGCCGGAATCGATCTCCTGGTAGCCCTTGGCGATCGTGCCGTCGGGCATCAGGAAATCCGAGATGTGGTAGAACAGCACCTCGTCGCCGGGGTCGAGGTCGGTGGGGATGGCGAATTGCGCCGGGATCCACATCGGCGCATTGCCCGCGTCGAAATCGAAGGCGGCGGCGAATTCGAACCCCATGCCCTCGGGCACCGGGTCCGCGGCCAGCTGATCCTCGGTCAGCGTGGTCATGGTGACGGTGACGTCGCGGTTCAGCGCGCCGGCCGCGATGGCGACCTGGTAGCCATCGGCATTCTCGACGATGCCGCCGTGGGCGCCCACGGGAATGGCATCGCCAACCGTGGCGGCCGAGACGGTGACCGGCACCAGCACCTCGGTCGCGCGGAAGAGCACCTGCACCAGCGTCTCGCCTTCGGCAAGGCCGATGATGCGGCCGTCCGGCGTGACCTCTGCGATCTCGCCGTTGACGACATAGGCCTGCACCTCGTCCGCGCGGGTCTGGATCACGTTCTCGCCGTCGAGGTCGAACAGCAGCAGCTGCCGCGCCGCACCTTCGGTGATCATCACCGCGTCGGGGTAGACATCGGCGCCATAGGCGATCAGCCCTTCGTCATAGGCGCTCAGCTGCCCGACGCGCACCACCGTCGCCGCCGTCACCGCGCCGCGATGGGCCTGCAGGGTGGTGTAGCCGTCGCTGCGCCCCTCGAGCTGGCCGCGCGTCATGCCCGCCACGGCCGGATCGGCGAAGTCGAGCGTCACGTAGCCCTCGGGCAGGGCGACCGAGCCGCCATCGGCAAAGGTGCCGGTGACGCCAAAGTCCATCCGCATCCCGTCAGCCAGCGACGGCGCGCGGGTCGAGAAGGCGATGCTTTCGAGGGCCGCCTGGCTGATGTCGACGGCCAGTGTCTGTTCGGCCGACCAGCGGTAGCCGTCGCTGGCGCGGATCATGATGCGGGCCGGATCGGTGCGCCCGGCCTCGGGGGTGAACAGCACCGTGCGGCCATCGGCCAGCAGCGTCGCGGTGCCGCCCACGGCGCCGGTCACCTCGTAGAACACCGCGTCGCCTTCGGGATCGCCGGTCATCGAGCCCAGGTCGATGCGGATGCCAAGGTCGGAATAGGTCTTTTGCCGCGCCGGGGTGACGATGGGGGCAAGGTTGGCCCGCAGCCCGTAGTTCTGCAGCAAGAGCGCCCGGTCACGCGCATCGCGCAGCCCGTCGCCGCTGATGTCGCTGGGCGCGGCGTCCCAGAGGCCAAGGTCGGTGCTGTCCACGCTGCCGTCGCCGTTGACGTCGCCCGCCGCACGCAGCGCCAGCGTCACGGCCCCTGCCTCGGCGGCGGTCAGGGTGACGACATGCAGACCCGCGCTGTCGACGGCAAAGGTCGCGACGGTGCGGCCGTTCGCGCGGTGCGTCTCGAGCGCCGCCATGCCGTCCAGCAGCAGCCCGGCCGGGGCCGCGCCGATCACCGCGACGCGCAGCAACATCCGGCCGCCGGCGCTCTCCAGCTCGCTTTCGCGGATGGTGACCGTGACGGTCTCGGTCGCGCCCGCGGCGGGGGACAGGGCAAGCGGCTCCGCCTCGGCCAGCACACCGACATGGGTGGCCGATGGCGCCTCGATCGCCGCGCCGCTGGCGTCGTAGCTCCAGTGCCGCGTCTCGTCGCCGATCACCGTGGTCAGCCGCCCCGCCCCGCCGGTCTCGTAGCCGTAGGTCACGGCCTCCGACGCGGCCCCGGCAAAGGTCAGCCGCCCGGCTTCGTCGTAGAGATACAGCAGCCGCCCGCCGTCCGGCAGGCGCAGCCCGGCGATGGTGCCGAAGGCGCCGGTCATGATCTCGACCGCATCGCCATCGGGCGCGATGATCCCGCTGTCCGACAGGCGCAACCGGGTGCCGTCCTGCGTGACCCCGGTGAGGCGGCCGCGCCCGTTCGCCGTCCATTCGGTGCCGTCCGGCATGGTCAGCGCCAGCACGTCCGTCTCGCGGGTGAAGGGCGAATAGGGCAGGCCCGAGACCGCGTCGTACAACCCGCCATGGGCCTGCACCAGCAGCGGGCCGCGATGGGTCAGCGTGTAGCCGGGCACGCTGCTGTCAAAGACCAGCGTGACCTTGTCGAAGCCCGCGATGCGCTGCGTCTCGAACCGGGCCGTGAACACCATCCGGGTGCCGTCGGGCGCGGTCAGGTGGATGCGGTCGCCCGCCTGCAACGCGCGGTTCAGCGCCACCGCCGGGCCCGCGTCGAGGCTGAGGTCGCGCCAGCCCGCGCGCCAGCCCAGCCCGAAATCCCCGGCCCGCGCGGCATCGGTCGCGTCGTAGCTGCGGCTGAGGTCCAGCGTGACCCCGGCGAGCGTCACGGTCGCATCGGTCTCGGTCAGCGTGAAGGCGCCGGCCTGCGGCAGCACTTCGACCAGCCGGTCGGTGAAACTGCCCAGCCCCGCCACATCCACCGCCTCGAGCCGCAGCCGGTAGAAGCCCGAGCGCAGCCCCTCGGGCGGCAGGGCGCCCAGCTGGCCGTTGATCGCGTCGGTCCCTTCGCCCAGCAGGTATTCGGTGCCGTCGCCGGCGACCAGCGTCAGCGACCAATGGTCGAGGCTGGGATCGGCGACCGAGCCGAAGATGCCGCCGTCCAGCACCGCCCCGTCCAGCAGCGCCAGCGCCAGCTGCGGCGCCGAACGGTCGCCCGCATCGCGCACGGCGATGGAGCGCTCCATCCGCCCGACACGGCCATCGGCATCGGTCACCTCGAGCACGGCACTGATCCGCCCCGGCGCATCCGGCACGATCACCGCGCGACCCAGGTCGTCAAGCGGCACCTGGGCCCCGTCGACCAGCAGCCGGTAGCCGGTGATCGGCACGAAGCCCGAGACGCTGACCGACAGCGTCACCGTCTGGCCCGGCTGCGCGGGAAAGGACGGCGTCACGTCGAGCACGGCGATGGGCGGCACCGGGTCGCGCGTCACGCGCAGAACAAGGGCGCGGGCGACCTCTTCGGTGCCGTCATCGGCGATCACGCGCAGGACCAGATCGCCCAGGTCCCCGGCCTCGGGCGTGAAGGTCAGCAGGTTGGTGGCCGGATCGAAGCTGGCGGTGGGCGGCAGGTTCTCGACCCGCAACGTCACGGTATCGTCGGCATCCGGGTCGCTGGCCGAAAGCGTCAGCGACAGCGTCTCGCCCAGCACCACGGCGCGGTTCTGAACCAGCGGCATCGGCGCGCGGTTGCGGTTCAGAACCTCGACGGCCACGTTCTGCGTCGCACTCGCCCCGCCGGCATCGCGCACCCGGACCGAGATGGCGTAGGTGCCGGCCTGGTCATAGCCGGGCGTCCAGGTGAATTCGCCCGTGCGCGCGTTCAGGCTGGCACCGGCGGGCAGGGCGCCGACCGGTTCGAACACCACGCCGTCGCCGTCCACGTCGGCGGCCAGCAGGCGGAAGGACAGCGGATCGCCCTCGCGCCCGGTCTGCTGCGGGGTCGGCACGAAGTTGGGCGCGCGGTTGGTGTTGGTCACGATCAGCGTGACCTCGATGCTGACATGCGCCAGCCCGTCCGTCGCCTGCACCGTGATCGGGTATTCCCCGGCCTGGAAGGAATGCGGGGTAAAGGATAGCTCTCCGGTCAGCGGGTCGAGCCAGGCGCCGGTCGGCAGCCCCTCGGCGGCGAAGGTCAGCGGATCGCCATCGGGGTCGGTGGCCTGGAAGGTGTGGGCCAGCGTGTCCAGCTCGGCCACCGTGATTTCGGCCACGGGCGCCAGCAGCGGGGCGCCGTTGGCGCTGCGAACGGTGACGTCGAAACTGATGGCATCGGATTGCGCGGCGTCCAGGTCCCCGGCGCCGCTGTCGGTGACGGTCAGCGTGACCGGGTAGGTGCCGATATCCCCCGCCGCGGGCGTCCAGTCGAGCCGGGCGAGGCCGTAGGTTTCCAGCGGCGTGATCGTGGCGCCAGGCGGCAGGCCCGCGAGATCCCAGGTCAGCAGGTCGCGGTCGGCATCGCTGGCGGCAAAGACAAAGGACAGCGGCTGGCCCGGCACCGCCACCAGCCCGGCTACCGGCGACAGCGCGGGGCCGAGGTTGCCCGCCTCGACGCTGAGGATGAAGCTGCCGGTGGCGCTTTGCGCCGCTGCGGCCGTGCCGTTGCCGTCATCCTCGACCGTGAGCTCGATCAGCCAGTCGCCGCGGTCCACCTCTTCGGGGGTCAGGCGCAGCACGGTCGTCCCATCCTCGCGCGTGACGATCCGGCCGAGCGGAGAGGTCCCGTCCAGCGGCACCGGGTTCGGGTCGATATCCACCTGGTCCGCGCCCGCCGCGCGGGTCGCACTGGCCGCGAACAGCAGCGGGCCGCCGTCCGGGTCGATGCCCGAAAGCTCGATCTCGATCACCTCGCCGCCGGCGACGGACCGGTTGGGCAGCTCGGGCAGCTCGGGCGGGCGGTTCAGGTCCTCGACCACCAGCACGATGTCGATCGACCGGCTGGCCGAGACGCCGGTGCCGTCGCCATCGTCGGTCGCGGTCAGCCGCATCACGTAGCGCCCGGCATCCGCGTAATCGGTCAGCCACGTGAACTGCCCGGTCTCGGCATCATAGGCCGCGCCCTCGGGCAGGCCGGTCAGCTGGTAGGTGACGCTCGGGTCCTGCGAGCCCTCGTAAAAGACCAGTTCGCCATCGAAATCCCGCTCGGGCAGGACGAAATCGGGGTTGTCGGGGTCAAGAGCGGGGGTGCGGAAGAAGATGCCCTGCCCCTCGGTCACCGTCCAGTCTTCGAACCCCTGCAGGATCGGCGCGCCGTTGGCGTTCACCACTTCGATCCCCAGCACGATGCGGGTCACGAGGGTGCCATCGGTCACGTCCACCGGGATCGCGTAGCTGCCGGCCTGGGTGTAGCGCGGGGTCCAGCTGAAGAGGCCGGTGGCCGGGTCGATCTCGGCCCCGCCGGGCAGGAGGGGGGCGTAGAAGGTCAGTGCCTGCCCCTCGGGGTCGGCCGCCGTCAGTGCCAGCCGCAGCGGGTCGCCTTCGCGCACCGTCAGCGGCGCCGGGGTCGCGACCACGGGCGCGAAGTTGCCGGGGGTCACGACGATGTCGAAGGTGACCGTGCTTTCCTTGGCGCCATCGCTGACGCCCAGCACCACGTTCTCGTAGCGGCCGGACTGGCCGGGCAGGGGGGTCCAGACCAGCTCCTGCGTCTGCTGGTCCAGCCAGGCGCCCTGCGGCAGGTTGTCGGCGAACAGCAGGATGCGGTCGAGATCGGCATCCATGGCGAGGATCGGCAGCCGCATCTCCTCGCCCTCGGCTAGGGTGATGATGTCGCTGGGCGGGCTGATCTCGGGCGCGGTGTTGGTGCCCTCGGCGATCTCGATCTGCCAGGAGATTTCGCCAAAGCCGCCCGCGTCGTCGTAGACGCGCACCGTGACGGTGCTCAGCTCATCCGCCGTGGCGTCCGGGGTCCAGGTCAGCAGGCCGGTGTCCGGATCCAGCGCCATCCCCGCCGGCCCGTCCATCTGCACGTAGCCTAGCGGGTCACCCTCGAGGTCGGTGGCAGTGATCTGGTGTTCGTATAGCACGCCGATCTCGGCCACCAGCGGCGCGTTCTCCAGCACCTCGGGCGCGGTGTTCGAGCCGGGCAGGATGCGCACCCCATGGGCAAAGGGCGCGCGTTCGCCGGGTTCCAGCAGCAGCGACACGGCCAGCGCGGCGGCGCTTTCGCCCGGCGCCAGCATCCCGTCCTCGCCCAGTTCGGGCGTCAGGTCGATCAGCCAGATGTCATGCGAAGAGATCCCGCCCAGCGGCCGCCCCGCCCCGGTCGGATCCGAAGCGTCCAGCGTCAGCTGAACCGGCGCGCGCAGCGGCCTTGTGCCGGTGTTGGTGACGATCACCTCGTAGGTCGCCACCCCGGTGGCGCGGTCGAACCGGGTGTTCTGGAACTGGATGTCGACATTGGCCGTCACATCCTCGAGCCGGGTAAAGAGATAGGTTCGCGGTGCCTCCATCGTCACGCCGCGCGCCGATTGCAGCGTGTCCGAGACGCTGACCGCGTAATCCCCGCGCGGCAGGGCGGCAAAGGTCAGCGTCACCTCGCGCAGGGCCGCGTCGTAGCGCACGCCGGTGATCGGCACCAGCTGACCCAGCCCGTCGACCAGCGCGTAATTGGCCGGTTCCAGCACCGACCCGACGCCGCTGGTGGCCATGTCGTCGTCGAAGCGCAGGCTGAAGCTGGCGACCGGCAGCGTGGTGATCGCGCCGTCCTCGAAGGTGGAGGCCACGATTTCGGGCGCATAGAGCGGGCGCAGCACGTCGAGCCCCGCGCCATGGGCGACCAGCACCCGGCCATCGGCCAGCGCGGCGATCCCTTCGGCATGTTGCGTTGCGGCCGCCACGGTGACGATCCCGCGCGAGGCGATGTCCATGGCGAGGATGCGCGACAGACCGGCGCCGTCGCGGTTGGTGGTCAGCAGGGCGAGGCCCGCGAATTCCGACCCCGCCGCGCCGAAGGCCAGCCCGTCAAGCGGCATGTCGAGCGTCGCCAGCACCTCGGCCTGGCCCTTGGCGTCAAACCGCAGCACGCGGCCCCGGTCCGGCCAGCTGGTGCCCCAGAGCGTGCCGTCCGGCGCCACGGCCAGGCTGTCCACGCGGGTGTCGCTGAAGGCGGTAAAGCGCTCGGTCTCCACGTTGAACACGGCGATGCCGTCGCCGGTCGAGACGTAGAGCTGCCCCGCGCCCTTGACCGCGATGGCCTGTGTGACGCTGTCGCCATAGCGGCCCATGATCTCTCCGGTCTCAGCATCGAGTTGCAGCAGCGCGCCGCCCCCCGTGGTGGCCCAAAGCCGCCCGGCGCCATCGAGCGCCATGCCGAAGATCGGCGTGTCCAGCCGGGCCAGCGGTTCGTCCGCGCCCAGCCCGTCGCTGTCTACGCGGTAAAGCCAGCCGCGATCCGGCCCGCCCGAGTAAAGCGCATCGCCGCCCGGCAGCCCCAGCACCGCCATGGCGCCAAGGCCCCCCTGGCTGCCGGGCAGGTCCGCGACGAAGGCCTCGAAGCTGAACGGCGCCACCGAGGTCGCGAAGACCCCCGGCCGCAGCGGGGATATCGTCGCCGTGACGCCCGCCAGCGCCTCGAGGAACAGCGCGTTCTGCGGGGCGCTGCCGGTCGGTTCGGCCTCGGGCAGGGGGGTGGCGGCGGTGGTCCCCTCGGCGGTGGTGCCACCAAGGTCCAGCGTCTCGCCGTCGAGGCCCGAGGCGCCAAGGCCCGCGGGCGGCGCCTCGCGGTTGCCGGCCAAATCGCGGGCCAGGACAAGGATCTCGACCGTCGCGCCTTCGGGCGCGGTCCAGGTAAAGCTGGTCCCGGTCAGCTCGCGCCCCACCACCCGGAAATCGCCGCCATCGACCGAGGCATAGACGTTCACGTCACGCAGCCCCGACCCGCCCGCCGCATCGGTCGCGGTCCAGGTGACGGCGTAATCGTCGGTGCCGGGGATGCGGGTGACGCTGTAGTCGGTCTTGGGCGCGGCCATGTCGAGCCGGTAACTGTACGGCTTCGTATCTTCGGGCGGGGCGATGTCGGTCAGCACGCGGGCCGAGGCGGTGACGGTCACCCCGTCAGCCGTGTCCGCGTGCCCCTCGGCGCTGTAGCGCACCGATCCGGTCTCGCCCGGCAGCAGCAGGCCCTCAAGCCCATCGCCTTCCAGCAGCTCGCCCGTCTCGGGGTCGATGGCCTGCACCAGCCAGGTGGCCGTGCGCGAGCCGAGGTCGATCCCGGCCGAGACCCGCAGGACGAAACCGCGCGTGGCGGTCAGGTCAAGCTCGGCCTGGTAGACCATGCGGCCGGGCGGCACCTGCAGCGACAGCGACCCCAGCGTCAGCCCGCCCAGCCGGAAGCTGCGGGCATCCAGGCCTTCGTCCAATTCGGTCACGATGCGCAGCTCGCGCACGGGGCGGGGGCTTTCGGCATCGACGGCAAAGCCGATCTCGTGCGGCAGGGCGACGTCGCCGGGCACCCAGTTGCCCGCGCCGCTGCCCACCGGGCCGCGCAGCCAGGCCGTGCCCTCGCCCGCCGCCACCCCCGCGATGTCGCGGAAGCGGTCGAGGTCCAGCGCCTCGAGCTCCCCGGTCGTGGCGTCCGATCCGAAATCGGGCAGGTTCACGGCCCCCGCGCCCAGCCAGGGCGCGTAGATGTTGAAGGCGGTGAAGGTGGTCGGGCGGCTGAGGTCCTGATCGTAATCGGCGGCATCAGGCAGCACGGGCACCGGCACGTCGTAGGGCAGGCCCCGCGGCGGCTGACGCACGTCGTAGCGGGCGATCGGCGCGGGTTCGGACGGGGTCGACCCGTACCAGGCGCGGACCTGGGCGTAGAAGTCCACCAGGTCACCGGTGCTGGCGATCTCGGCCCCGGCCGGGCCCAGCAGCAGGCCCTGGCTCAGCTGCGCCACCAGCGAGGTGACGCGCGTCGACTCGAAGACCGGCGGCGCGTCGGCCTCCTCGCGCAGCAGCCCGGCCTGTTCCAGCGCAGCGAGGAACCCGTCGATCCAGGCGGCCGCGTCCGCCGCCAGCGCCTGCAAGGCGGGCACGGCGGTCTCGTCGGCCAGCACGGCCTGGCGCAGCGTCTCGGCATCGGCGCGCTGACGGGCGACGAATTCGTCCCGGGTCATCGGGGTCGCGGCGGCCACCACGTTGAACTGGAACGGCAGGTACCAGGGCAGGTCGCCCGAAATCACCTCGAAGCCCGGATCGGTGAAGATCTCGTGGATCAGCGGGTCCACCGCTTCCAGCGCATCGATGCCGCCAGCCAGCCCGTCCGCCTCGGCCAGCTCGGGATCGCGGGCGTAGAGGACGGTCTTGATGCCCTCGAAATCGCGGTCGATCAGCGCCTGCAGCCCGGGATAGGTCTGCACGGCGAATGTCATCTGCGCCTGCCCCTCGGCGGCGAGGTCATAGGCATAGCCGGGCGCCAGCAGCTGTCCGCCGAGGTTCAGCCCCGATTGCGCGCCGGTCAGGCCGGCGGCGGGGCTGTCCGACCCGTCGCCGATGTTGGTGGCAAAGGACAGGAACGGCAGCCCGTAGGCCATGTCGTTGCTGCCCATCTCGGGCGCGCCGAAGGTGAAATGGACATAGGGCGTGTCCACGTTGGTCAGGCTGTCCACCACGACCGAGTAGATCCCCGCCTCGCCCGCCGGCACCACCCGCGGGCCGCCAAGGCCGACGGTCACGTCGCGCTCGATCTCGCGCTCGACCAGGTAGCGGTAGGGCTCGACCGCTTCTTCGCCGTCGCCGTTCACGACCACCACGTCGTAAAGCCCGTGCGGCGCGTCCTCGAGGTCGAAGGTGGCGATGATGCGGGTGGCGTCGATGCTCTTGACCGAGACCGGCAGGTATTCCGCCACGCCGGGGCGCGACAGCTTGGCGATGGCGCCGGGCAGGATGCCTGCGCCGTCGATGGTCAACGTGACGAACCGGGCCGAGCCGCCCTGATCGGGCGAGACATCGGTGACCTGGAAGGGCAGCACCTCGGCCTTGAGCGTATGGGCGACCGGGTCGCCGTCGCTGCCGCCGAAGCTGCGCACGAGGATGTAGTAGCTGCCCGCCTCGGTGGACGAGACGATGGCCTCCTGCAACTGGCCGAAGACGGTGTCGTGGCTGGCGTCGAAAATGGCCTGGGTCGGCGGTTGGTCCCAGCGCACGAAGACCTCGTTCGGGACATCCGGATCGCCGCCGGACAGCGCGACGCGCAGGGTCTGACCGGCCTCCACATCGACGCGGTAGAGCCGTTCGTCGGACCCGTCGAGCGTGATCGTCGTCGGAATGCCCAGCGTGATCCCAGGCGCGGTGACGGTGAAGGGGGCGATCCCGGCGGCGGTGTTGTTGCCTTCGAACGCGCCCTCGGGCACCTGGTTGCGCGCATCCGTCCGCACCAGCACGCGCCAGGACGACTCCGCCAGCACCGGCAGTTCGGCCGTCAGGCTGCCGGCATACGCCTCGCCCGCCGCCAGCCCGCCGCCATGGGCGAAACGGCCCAGGAAGACGTCGCCGATGTCCCAGCTGCCGTCCCGGCTGAGGTAGACGCTGTCCACCCAGTCGCCGCTCGCATCGGCGGCGCTGTCGTTGGTCACAGCCCAGGTCACCGTCACGCTGTCGCCGGGCGCCGTGCCGCCGGTGATGGCGACGTTGTCCACGGTCAGATCCGAGGGCGGCACCTGGTCGATCACCAGCGGCTGGGCCGAGGACCGGACGTTGCTTTCGGCCCCGCCCTCGTAGACCGCGCCGGCAAAGCTGCCGTTAAGCGGGTCCGAGACGACATAGACGAAATAGCTGTCCGACAGCCCCTTGGGCAGCAGCGCCGACAGCGACACCTCGCGTTTCCCGCCAGCCTCGAGGGCCGAAAGGTGGTCGTGGTAGCCGAGGAAGAAGTCGGTCTTGGTGTCCAGCGATTCATCGCGGCTGAGGTAGACGAGGTCGCGCCAGCCGCCGCCCGTGCCGAAGGCACCGGTGTTGGTGATCTCCCACGTCAGCGCGACCGGCTGGCCGGTGATGCCGCGCTGGGGCACGTCGAAGCGGGTGATCTCGAGGTTGGCGGTCTCGGCCGCCTCGACGGTGATCGCGCCGGTGGTGCGGTTGTTGCCCTCGCCCGCGAACTCGTCCACCGCGTCGGCGGCAGTGCCCAGCCCCCGCAGCCCGGCGCGGATGGTCGAAGGCTGGTAGCTGCCGCCCTCGTCGAAATCCGAATCCGTCTCGATGAAGATGGTGAACGGCCCCTCGATCCCGATCGGCAGGATCACGTCGAGCGTGGCGGTGTAGCTCTCGCCGATCCCCAGCGCGCCGTCATGCACCAGCTCGCCCAGCAGGTAATCCTGTGCGTCGAGCGAGCCGTCGGCCGAGAGGAACACCCGGTCGGTCCAGCGGCTTTCGCGGGTGGCGCGGCTGCCCTGGTTGGTCACCTCCCAGGCCAGGGTCACGGGGCCGCCGCTGGTGCCATCGGTCGGGATGGTCTGGTCGGTGATCTTCAGGTCAGGCTCGGCATAGGTCACGTTCACCGCGCCCCGGCCGAAATTGCCGGTCGGGTCGTCGGTGCTTTCATAGACCGTCGACTGGTAGGTGCCGATCACACTGGCGGCGGTGCCCGACAGGCTCTCTCCGCGCGGCAGGTTGCCAAAGCTGTCCACGTCCGTGGCGACATGGATGTAATAGGCGCCATCCGTGCCCGGCGGCAGGTCATAGGCCATGGTTTGGGTGTAGGACTGCCCGGCGGCCAGCCCGGCCCCGGCGTCATGCAGCACCTGGCCGAGGAAATAGGCGCGGCTGCGGTCGAGAACCGGGTCTTTCGACAGCCAGACCGCGTCGCGCCAGTATTGCGTGCCGGTCCAGACGTCTCCGCCCTCGTTGCGCACGGTGTAGGTGATGTCGATGGGCTCGCCCGAGGTGCCGGGCCCCGAGGCCGTCACCGCGATGACCCGCAGGTCGGCGGCGGTGCCGGTGACATCGGCCGTGCCCGAGGCGAGGTTGTTGGTCTCGTCCTCTTCGACCACGGCCTCGCGCCCCCGGACCGAGGCGTCGGTGACGACATGCACATACATCCCCCGCGCCGAGGGCGGCAGGTCGAAGGCCTGGGAGGCGGTGTAGCTGCCATCCGGCGCCAGCGCGCCGTCGCGCCGGATGTCGCCGAGGTGCCAGAGTGTCTCTCCGGCGGTGCCCAGCACCTCGCGGTCCGAGAGGTACACGCGGTCGATCCAGCCATCCGCGAGCGTGTCGATCAGCCCTTCGTTGGTGACGGTCCAGTTGACCACCAGCTGGTCCGTGCCCGCCACCACCGGCGCATCCGTCGTCACGTCCGAGATGACGAGGTCCGGTCGCACGGGTTCATAGCCGAGGATGTCAATCGCCCGGCCCTTGTAGTTGTTGTTGTCGATCTCGTTCGGGTCGTCGGGGTTGACGTTGATCGCCAGCGTATCCTCGAGCACCGCGTCGTAGGTGTCGGACCAGGGCGTGATGTAATAGCGCCCCGAGGGCAGGTCGGCGGGGATCGTGACCCGCACCACCATGTCGTAATAGTCCCCGACCTCGAGGTGGCCGGTATGGCTGACCTTGGCCAGCAGGCGCGCGGAATTGCCCTTGAGGAAATCGGCCCCCGCGATGTCGGCAAAGGCCGCCGTGTTGGGCCGGCGCGGATCGCGGGCGATCCAGATCGTGTCCTGCCAGCTGTCGTCCAGCGTCTGGCCCTGGCCCAGGTTGGTGACGCGGTAGCGCAGCTCGATCTCTGAGCCGTAGACCGCCTGCACCGGCGCGACGACGCGGCTGGTCACGAGGTCGGGCCGCGGCAGGGCCGAGACGCCGAAAGAGGCCGACCCGAGGTTGTCGCTGTCGAACGGGTATTCGTCCACGTTCGACCCGGCATCGGTCGAGACCAGCACATAGGCCGTGTTCGACCAGCGCAGCGGCACCGTGCCGATGTCCGAGGTGACGGTGTAGCTTTCGCCCGGTGCCAGCGACAGCGGGTTGCCGGTGCGGCTGATCAGGATGTCATCTGCGCTCAGCTTGTCGTCCAGCGACAGGTACACCCGGTCTTCCCAGGCGCCTGTCGCCTCGACGGCGCCCTGGTTTATGATCTCGAAACTCGCGCTGACCGACCCGCCCGCACTGACCGAGGGCGCGACGATGATCGTGCCGACCTTTAGGTTCGGCCGCGGGTTCAGCGCGACCTCGAGCGCGGTGTCGTCCACCAGCGTGTTGTTCTCGGCCGCGGCCCCGTGTTCGTAGATGCCACGGTTGGTGTTGGTCACGACGGTGACGCGGTAGAGCCCTTCGATCTGCGCGGGCAGGCGCACCCGCTCGGTGCGCTGGTAGGTCTGGCCGATGGCAAGGCTGCGGGAGTTGGTGAAGGTGCCCAAGGTGATCGACGGCTTGCTCGGGTCGTCGGGGACCAGCAGAACGCGGTCGGTCCAGCTGCCCGACAGCGGCGCCTGGCCCTGGTTGACCACGCGCCAGGCGATGTCGATCTCGTCGCCCTCGGTCGCGTCGGTCTCGGTCGCGATCTCCTGCACCTTGAGGTCGGCGCTGGGCGCCAGCGCGACCTGCACGGTCAGCGGATCGGCCCGGTTGTTGCCGCCCAGCACGAACTCGTAGGGTCCGCGATAGGGCGCCGTGGTGACCGAGACGTAATAGGGCCCCTCGAGCCCCTCGGGCACGTCGATCTCGGCCGTGCGGCGGTAGGTGTCGCCGACCTGCATGACGCCGAGATGGGTGAAACTGGCCGTGGCCACCTGCCCGGTGCCATCGGGATTGGCCGACAGCGCCACCAGGTCGATCCAGCTGGAGGTGTTCGTGGCGCCGATGCCGAAATTCTCGACCTCCCATTCCAGTGTCAGCGTGGTGCCCGAGGTGGTGCCGGCATCGGCCCGGATCATCCGGGCGCGCAGGTCGGCATAGGGCGCGCGGGTCACGTCCACGTCATGCGGGACGAGCGCGCGGTTGTTGGCGGTCGCGCCATCCTCGAACACCAAGCCCGCCGCGTCGGTCACCACGTAGATCTGCAGGCGCTGCGAGAAGGCGGGCGGCAGGGTGATCGCCTCGGACCGGACATAGGCGGCGCCCGGGGCGAGCCTGCCGATGCGCGCATAGCTGCCCAGCAGGACGTCGTCTCCGTCCCCGAGGATGCTGTCGGTCGAGGCCCAGACCTCGTCCGTCCAGCCGGTTTCCGATCCGCGCGCGTCCGAGATGTTGGTGACCGTCCAGCCCACGGTGATCGTGGCCGGGTCGGCGACCGTCAGCGGCGGGGCGGTCACGTTGCCGACGCGCAGGTCGGCATGGTCGGCCAGCGTGACCTGAAGGGCCTGGGACAGGGTGTTGTCGCCCTCGTTCGACTGCTCTTCGACCACGTCGGTCGCGTCGGTGAGCACGATCAGCTGCCAGCCATCGCGGATCTCGATCGGCAGCGAAAGGTCGGCGGTCTGGGTGTCGACCGCGCCCGCGTCCAGCGCGTCCCGCGCGGCGCTTTCATGGATCAGGATGTCGCCGCCGCCGACCACGCCGTCCTGCGACAGGTAGATGCGGTCGATCCGCCCCGCGCCCGCCGTGCCCGCGCCGTCGTTGCGCACCTGCCAGGTGACGGCGATGACCTCGCCCGATGTCGCCGTGCCCGGCGCCTGGATGTTGGCGACCTTGAGATTGGGCGTGGCGAGGCCGAAGGTCACTTCGGACACGTCGCTGTTGTTGTCCTCGCGCCCGATCTCGTAGACGCGGTTGTTGTAATCGGTCACGACCAGGAACTGCCAGGCCCCGTCCGCGAGGTTTGGCAGCGTCACGTCAAAGCTGACGTCGCGCCAGGCGCCGGGGTCCAGCGGGGCGGCATGGGTGTAATCGCCCAGGTAGCGCGCGCCGGATGTGGTGCCGGTCTGCGTCAGGTACACCCGGTCGGTCCAGGGCGCGCGGGCGGTGCCTTCGCCAAGGTTGTCGATGCGCCAGGTCAGCCTGGCCACCGCGCCGGGCGATCCGTTCTCGGGGCCCGCTACGTCACTGACCTTGAGATCCGGCGCGGGCGAGGACGAGATGCGCAGCGGCTCGAGCGCGACGCCGGCGTTGTTGTCTTCGTTGACGCCTTCGCCCTGTGTGTCGTCTGCATCCGTGACGACGATCAGCCGCCAGGCGTCGGTCAGCCCGCCGGGGATCGTGATCTCGGCGCTTTGCACGTAGTCCTGGCCGGGGGCGAGCGGGCCGTCCGGCGCCGCCACCTCGGCCAGCAGGATGTCGCCGCCGTCCAACACCGCGTCCTGCGACAGGTACACCCGGTCGACCCAGTCGCGCGCGGCGGTCAGCTGGCCGATGTTCTCGACCCGCCAGGTGACGGACCGGGTGTCGCCCCAGCTGCCCTCGGTCGGGCCCAGCACGCTGGCGACCCAGAGGTCGGGTGCGCTTCCGGCCGCGATGGTCAGCGGCACCGGGTCGGTGATGTTGTCGGCCTCGCCATCGCCCTCGGTCACCACGTCGTTGGCATCGACCACCACGGCGAGGGTCCAGTCGCCCACCGCGTCGCCCGGCAGCGTGACCGCAAGGCTCAGGGTCTCGGAGGCGCCCGCCGCCAGCCCGCCCCGGCCGATGCCGCCAAGAGAGATGTCGTCCTCGTTGCCGATCACCGCGTCGCGGCTGAGCACGACGCGGTCAAGCCGCTGCCCGGCCGCCACCGGTCCGGCATTGGTCACCTGCCAGGCCACGGTGACCTGACCGCCCGCCACCAGCGGACCGGTGACGGTCGGCGTGGTCGGGCGCAGGTCGGGATAGGTCCGCTCGGTCGAGACAAAGTCGATCTGGGCGGTGTTGTTGTTTTCGGCGTCGCGCGCCTCGTTGTCCTCGACGATGCGGGTGGCGCCAGTGTAATCGAGCGAGACGTTGAAGCGCAGGCTGCCCGCGCCGTTCGCCCCGTCGGGCAGGGTCAGCACCAGGCTGCGCGCCCGGCTTTGCCCGGCGGCCAGGACGGTGCCGCCCTCGGGCTCGAAGTCGATATACTGGTCGTAGACCCATTGCCGCGTGGTGTAATTGTAGACCCAGAGCCGGTCGGTGAACCCGGTCAGCACGCCGGCGGTGCCGGTGTTGACCACGTCCCAGGTCAGGGTGATCGTGTCGCCCGCCTGCGGCGCGGCCGGCTGGATGACAAGGTTCTGCACCACCAGATCGGGGACCGACAGCACCGCGATTTCGGCGATGTTGTTGGTCTCGCCCGTGCCGTCGTCGTTGTCCTCGGCCACCACGTTGTCGAGGTCGGTCACCACGTCGAACAGCATCCGGCCGGTGCCGTCCGTGCCTTCGGGCCAGGTGATCGTGACGCTGCGGGCGACGCTGGCGCCGGGCGGCAGGGCGCTGTCTCGGGCCGGATCGAAGGGCAGGCCCTCGAGCACGACGACAGGGTCCAGCCAGAGCGAGTCGTTGCGCACCCGCAGCTGTTCGGCAAAGGGCGCGGTGACCGCCACGCCGCCGGCGTTGCGGGTGGTCCAGCTGACCGTCACCCGGTCGCCCGGGGCGTAGTTGCCCGCCGGTTCGACGCGCAGATCCTCGATCACCAGGTCGGGCAGCGAGTCGCTGAGCGCGGTGAAACCCACCGTCGCGCCGTTGTTCTGTTCGCGCGCGAGCCCGCCGCTGGCCTCGTCCACCTGGCCCGCGATGTCGAGCTCGAGCTCGGCCACCAGCGCGCCGGCGCCCAGCGCGCCGCCGGGCAGGGTGATCGTGACCGAGCGGTTGACGCTGCCGCCCGCCGCCAGCACGGCCGTGCCGTCGCCGGTCAGGCGCATGCCGACGATTTCGCCCGTGTCGACGCGGCGCAGGATCACCCGGTCGCGGCCCGGCACCGTGGCTGCGTCGCCCGCGTTGGTGACCGTCCAGCTGACGGCGACCGGGGCGCCCGCCGTGATCGCCCCGGCCGCCCCGACCGACAGGCCCGAGGGCACGAGGTCGGGCGCACCGCGCGGGGCCGAGGTGACGGTGGCCGGCCCGGGCTGCGGCACCTCGAGCAGGGAAAACCGCATCTCTTGCGGGACGATCTGGCCGGTCTCGCCCTCGAGCAGCAGCGTGTAGGTGCCGGTCTTGGTCAGCGCGACGGGATCGGGCTGCAGGAAACTGCTGGCGCCGTCGATGAATTCGCCGTCCGGCCCAAGGATGCGCCAGGTGGTGGCGTAGGTGGCGCCTTCGGCGATGTGCAGCAGGATCTGCTGCCCTGCGGTGCCCTCGAACCGGAATCCGCGCGTCACCGACCCGGGATCAAGCCGAACCGGCACCGGCTCGCCCAGCGCGACCTGCTGAAGCGCGGCAAAGCTGAGCAGGCGGAACGGCATCTCGACCGCGAGGTCGTCGGCGCGCGACAGGCGCAGCGTGTAGCTGCCCGCGTGCAGGTAGGTCCGCGCGCTGTCGCCCACGTCGTCGTTGAACGTGTCGCCCGACATCCTGCGGCCGCTGGCATCGTAGATCGCCCATCGGGCGTTGCCGTCGTTCAGTTGGCCGTCGAAATAGACCTCTCCGTCCTCGGGCAGGGTAAAGCTGTAGTCGAGCCAGCCGCGCTTTTCGGGGATCGTGTCCTGCCGCCGTTCGCCGAAGGTCAGGGCATGCGTTTCGACCGCCGGCTCGATCAGGCGGAAATCGTAGGTCAGCGGACCGGAAAGGTTGATTTCGGGGATGGTGACCAGCGTCCAGCGGCCCGACATGCGCAGCCGCGTCCAGCTCAGATCGCTCATCCGCTGCCAGTCTTCCATGGCGCCATCGGGCGCAACCAGGCGGAAGTATCCGTCGGAATAGGCCGCGCTGGGGTTCTCGATGTCGAAGAACAGGTCCTGCCCGGCCACCCCGTCAAAGTGATAGACCCGCGCCGCGCGCGCGGCACCGATCGAGACGTCCACGTCCGCGCCGATCTCGATCCCCGCGCCCGCCCCGAGGTCGTGCAGCGTGACCGGGAAATCCGGGTGGCCGGTGCCGCTGTAGAGCGTCAGCGTGTAATCGCCCGGCGGCAGGGAAAAGAACGTCTCGGTGTTGTTGTCGCTGCGGTGGTAGCCGGCCCATTCGACGCCGTCCGCGTCGATCACCGACCAGCCCACGTTGCGGGTCCAGATCGACTGGGTGTCGAGCAGCAGCCGCCGGTCGCTGTCCAGCGAGAACGAAAAGCGGTCCGCGGAATTCTCGTCGGGCAGGTGGACCGTTTCGGCCGTGCCAAGGGCGATCGGCGTGGATTCGTTCCCGCGCAGGGTGACCGTGATCTCGTTTGGCGCGACCTCGCCCGGCTCGCCGTCGATGATCAGCGTGTAGACCCCGTCGGTCGGCGCGCCGAAATCGACGAAATGGGTGTAGTGCGAATAGCTGATCCGCTGGCCTTCGGGGCCAAGGATCATGAAGCGGGGCCGGTCCGCGACGCCGTCGGATTCGCCGATCTCGAAGGCCAGCCGTTCGCCTGCGCTGGCGGTGAAGGTCACCGCATGGGCGCGGGTTGCCGGGTCGAACAGGAGCACCTGCGGCGTGCCCCGGTCCAGCCGTGGTCCGGCATCAAGGTCCAGCAGTTGCAGGTTGTAGGGCGCGGCGGCGTCAAAGCTGCCGATGTCCAGCCGGTAGGTCCCCGGCGGCAGGTCGAGCTGCCAGCTGTCATAGACGATGTCGTCGCGCGGGATATCGGTGTCGAGCAGCGTGTTCAGCGCCCGCCCCCCGGCCATCCGGCCCCAGGGGTCGTGAAGCTCCATCCAGGTGCGGTTGCTGTTGGTCTGCCCGTCGAACATGATCCGCGTCCGCTCGGTCAGCGTGATGACGTAGCTGTCGGGCACCCCCGAGTCACCGAGGTTGCCCGAGGCGGTTTCGCCCAGCGCAAGCGGCGTGCCGGTCAGCGTCGCGCCCGCGCGCCGCTCGGCCTCGCGCATGGCAAAGGCGAAGGTGGCGGTTTCGTCGGTCAGGGTGGCCCAGCCGCTGACGACCATGACATAGGTCCCGGTGCGGCGCAGCAGCAGGCCGGACGTGTCGCGCAGGTAGGACGACCGATGCACCGCGTTGCCGTCCGGGTCGTAGAGCGAAAAGGCGATGTTGCCGTTGTCGTAGGACAGCACGTCGAGATCGAGCACCTGCCCCGCGACCCCGTCCCATTTGAACAGCGCATCGGCACTGGCCGGCCGCAGCGTGGTCAGCGGGGTCGACACGTTGTCCTCGAGCGTGACGGCATCGGATTCGGGCGTCAGCTTGAAGCTGTAATCGCCGGTGAAATTGCCGCTGCCGGTCACCACCAGCGCGTAATCGCCGGGGCCGAGGTCGAACCGGACATGCGGCGTGTCCGTGGCCTGGAACGAGATCGCGTCGCGGATCGCCACGCCGTCCTTTTCCAGCCGCCAGCTCAGCGCCGTGCTCGAGACCTGCGGGTCGAAGTAATGCACCTCGCCATCGGCCAGGGTGAAGGTGTGGCGCACGCTGCTGCCCGGCGTGTCGATCGTCCCGGTCGCGTTGACGCCCGGGGTCATCGGCTGGCTGGTCCGGGTCGCGAGGCTGGCGCGGTAGGTCATCTCCCACCCGGTGTCGACGGCGGTGCGCCCGTCGAAGGTGACGATGTAGCGCCCGCTCATCGCGGTGCGGATCGCCATGTCGGATTGCGTGCCTTGCGTGTCGAGCCGCGCGCCGGTCGGGTCGTAGATCGACCAATAGGCATCGCCGCTGCGCGACAGGGCATCGAGATACAGGTACGCGCCGGCCGCCAGGTCGACGTGGAAGACCTGGAGCTGCCGGTCGCCGGTGACGGCCTGGTCGGCCCCCATGGTCAGCGGCGCGCTGTCCGACATGTCGCGCAGGGCAAAGCGGTAGTTGGGCAGGTTGCCCGCGCTATAGGCCGAGATCCGCATCCGGTAGCTGCCCGGGGCAAGGTCGATCCGCGCATCGGTACCGGTGTCGCTGTCAAGCCGCCGGCCCGAACCGGACAGCAGCGCCGTGTCGGTGTCGTCGTAGATCTGCCAATACATGTCGTCCGGCAGCTGCCCGTCGACATAAAGCGCGGTGGGATCGTCCAGCGTGAAGGTGAAATCGCGCACCTGGAAGGGCACGTCGATGGCGCCTTCGACCGTCTGGCCCAGGGTGATCGCCTGCGTCGTCGGGCTGGCATCGCGCAGGGTCAGATCGAAGGTCATGGGCTGGCTCTGCCCGAAGGGCCCGTCGATCAGCAGCACATGGCGCCCGTCGCGCGTCGCGGTGAAGCGGCGGTCGGTGCCATAGCTGTCGTCGTCCAAGCGCACGTCGCCATCCGGGCCGATCACCGCCACCCGCGGGTTCGCGCTTGTGGTCTTGCCGGTGAACGCCGCGAAATCCAGCGTCACGACCTGGCCCGCGCGGGCCTCGAACGTATAGCCCAGCAGCCGCTCGCCGGGGTCCATGGTGCCCAGGATCTGCGTGCCGATGGCCGTCGCGGAAAAGCCGCGCCCGTCGCGGATCGCGATCTCGGCCGCGCCGGTGTCGTCGTTCAGGCCCCAGACGCGCAGCGTGTAGCGCCCCGCCGCCACCTCGTAATGCAGATCGTCCGGCGATCCGGTGAGGGCGCGCTGGGTCTCTGCGGTGCCGTCGGGGCGGAAGAGCTGCACCCGCAGGTTCTCGGCCCCGGCGAGGGACCGGACCAAGTCCACCGTGATCGAGGTGGCGGCATCGACGTCGAACACATGGTCCACCACCTGCCCGGGCGTGTCGATCCGCATCTCGGTCGGCGTGTCCAGCGCCAGCGCCTGCGTCTCGACGGGGCTGCGGTGCAGCGTCCAGCTGGCGGCCGCGATCCGCGCGGAATCTTCGCGCGTGACCTCGAGCATGTAGGTGCCATCGGTCGCCACGTAGACCGCCTCGGAATAGGGCGCGCCCTCTTCGAGCGACTCGATAAGGTGGCCATCGGGCGCGTAGAGCCGGTAGGAGATCTGCCAATAGACGCCGGATGTCACGTCATAGGCTTCGGGGTCGAAAACGATCCGGTCGCCGGCCTGCAGGTCGACCGAATAGACCCGGCGGGCGGCCGTGTCGTCCAGCACCGTGGTCACCTGGGTGCCGGGGGTGATCACCTCGGCCGCGCGCTGGCGGTCGACCAGCTCGAACGCGTAGTCCCCGGCGGCCTCGGTCGCGGCCGCCACCGACAGGGTGTATTGCCCGGGCCGCAGCCAGGCCAGGTGCCGCGTCTCGCCGTAGAAGACGCCGGGCCCGGCCTTCAGGACCCCGCCTTCCGGCCCTTCGAGCGTGTAGACCACGTTCTCGTTGCGCGTGAAGGGGGCCAGCCAGGCCTCGGTCTCGGCAGTCACGACGAAGGTGTAGCGGTGGATCTCTCCGGCGCTGGTCATCGTGCCGGTCAGCCGGTCGCCGAAATCCGCCGCGGCGGTGCTGCGCGTCGCGGGCGTGCCGGCATAGGCGCCGTCCTGCGCCAGGGTAAAGCCGTAGCTGCCAGTGTTGTATCCAGCGCGCATCACCAGCCGGTAGGTGCCCGCCTCGAGGTCGAAGACCTGCGGCGCCTCGGCCGTCGGCAGGATCTGGGCCGATCCGACAAGGCCGTCGTCGCTGCGCAGCTCCCACGCGGGCACCCCGTAGGTTTGCGTGCCGCTCAGCGACACCCGCGTGTTCGCCGCCAGGGTCAGCGTATGGACATGCCATTCGCCGTGTCTGTCGAAACTGGCCGAAACCTCGGTCCCGAGGGTCACCGCACCCTTCTGCTCGGTCCCGGCGCGGGTGGCGGTGAAGGTGACGGACTGCGCCTCGACGTTGCTGATCCGCCCCTCGACCTGCAGCGTGTACTGGCCGGTCTGCTTCAACGTGAACCCGGTATCGACCCACCAGTTGTAGGCGTCGAAGGCAATCTCTCCATCCGGGGCGAGCAGCAGGAAGCGCCCGCCGAAATTGCTCGAATTCTCGCCCACATCCAGATAGATCCGCTCGCCCGTCACCCCGTCAAAGCGGAACTGCGCGCTTTCCTGTCCGGTCGGCAGGGTCACGGTCGTCGGGCTGCCGAAGGCCAGCGCATCGGCATCCGCCAGGTCCTTCAGCTCGAAGGCATAGGCGCCGGTCTGGTACGCGCTGCCCGAGATTGACAGCGTGTAGACCCCGCGCGCCAGGTCGATGGGACGTTCGACCTCGTCATCGTTCAGCGATCCGGTGCGGCTGACGTTGCCGGGGCCTTCCAGCCGCCAGGACAGTTCGGACGGGGTCAGGCTGTCGAGCGTGACGCGGGTCGGTTCGCTGATCGTGATCTGGTAGCTGTCGATCTCGCCCGGGACCGAGATCGTGCCGGCGATGGGAAAGAGATCGGCCGAGAGCAGCAGGCGCGGCTCCAGCGTCTCCATCAGCACGCGGCGCGAGACGGTGCCCCTGGCGAGGTCGGAGCCGGGCGCATCGTCGCCCGTCCCGCCACGGCGGGAATCAGGCGCGTCACGCCGCATCTGGTTCTTCCGGTGATCCGCGCTCATCGCGCAGGGCCCGTCGCGTGGACCTTCCCCGGATCTCGAGCCCCCATGTCGTCCCTCATGGCTCAGCGAAATCGATTGACCCGGCACAAGCGCAACGGAATGCTCGAAATTGAACTGGCAGCTCGGGCAAAAATTGATGTCCCGGTGCGCACCGCGCGGGTAGAATTCTTGTCTTAACGCGCCGACGCTAGCACTATGATCCCGCATTCTCCAAGGGAAAAAGCACAAGTGGAGCCTTTGCCCATACACACCCGACTCGCTTTTGCAAATCGCTTTGGCAGGCCCCGGATGGCAGTCTTTTCGGCTGCGATCTGCCTGTCCTGCGGGCCGCTGTCGGCGCAGGACAGCGTCGATTGCCTTGTCCGCGCGCAGGAGGTCGCGCGCATCGGCGCGGCGACGCGGGGCGTGGTCGAGCAGATCCATGTGGACCGCGCGGACCGGGTCCGGCAGGGCGAGGTCCTGGCCGAGCTTGAGGCGAGCGCCGAGGCGGCACAGGTCGCGCTGGCCAAGCTGAAGCTGGGCAGCGACATCGCGGTGCGGCTGGCCCAGGCCAAGGCCGAAACAGCCGAGTTGCGCGCCGAGCGGCTGACCCGGCTTGGCCGCCAGAACCTCGTGCCGCGCAGCGAGCAGGAAGAGGCGATGCTGGCCGCCCGCACCGCCCGGCTGGAGGAGGAGCAGGCGCGGCTCGACCTCCGTGTGGCCGGGGTCGAGCTGGCCGCTGCCGAGGCCGCGCTCGAGCGCAAGCGCATCCGCGCGCCGTTCGACGGGGTGGTGACCGACCGGCTGATGTCGGTGGGCGAACTGTACAACGAACAGGAGCCGATGCTGGTCGTGGCGCGGATCGACCCGCTGGTGGTCGACAGCTACCTTCCGGGCGACATGCGCGAAGCGGTGAGCGCCGGGATGGAGGCGCGGCTGGTTCTGGAATCGGGGCAGGAGGTCATGGCCAAGGTGGACGTGATCGACCCGGTGCTCGACGCGGCGACGGGGACGTTCGGCATCCGGCTGGGCCTGCCGAACCCCGAGGGCGCGATCCTGGCCGGACAAAGCTGCCAGCTGTGGCTGGGTGGGGGCGCGAACTGACGCCTGCCCGCGTCAGGCGGGCTGCGTCAGGCATGTGACGTCAGGCGGGCGGCGTCAGGCGGCGTCAGGCAGGTGACGTCGGGCGGGCGGCGTCAGGCGCAGGCGGGGCCAGCAGGCCCATCGCCTCGAGCCTGGCCAGCAGCCCGGACACCAGCGCCTGCGGGTCGGGCGCCCTTGGCGCCGCCAGGTCCAGCGGGTCGTCCTCGGCCGTCACCAGCGCCGGCAGCGCCCCGGCCAGCGCGGCGTGGTCGCGGGTGCCGTCGATCAGCGGCAGCGCCTGCCGGATCTCGGGGCCGATGCGCAGCGGGGCGTGGTGCAGGGTGGTGACCCAGTCCTGCCCGGCCGCCAGCTCGGCCCGCGCGATATCCAGCACCCGCGGCCGGTCGTCCGCCGCCCGCCCCGAGCTGACGGGGCCGGCCAGCACATGGGTGTAGCCGGCCACGGCGGTGCGCAGCAGCGCCTCCATCACCCGCTCGGACAGGCGCTCGGGCGCGATGCCGGGCAGGCCCTGCAGGCCCGCCAGCAGATCGCGCGGGGTGCGTGTTTCGGGCCAGGCGCGGCCCAGGGCGTCGAGCGCCTGGATCACCCCCGGATCGTTGGTCTTGAGCCCGCTGCCATCGGGTCGGGCCAGCCGCCGCTCGGCCGCGCCCGGCTCGCCGGGCTGGACGCGCAGCTGGCTGGCATAGTGCAGCCCGGCCATGCGCCGCGGCTCGGCCCGGCGCGCGACGCGGGCGGCGGCTTCGGCCGGCACCAGCAGGGTCTGGCGGAACTGCCGTCCTTGCAGGAAATCGGTGTATTGCTCGTAGCTTTCCACCCCCGGCCCGGCCATGGCGCGCACCAGCTGGTCGCGCTGCGGATCGACCATGCCCGGAAAGGCCAGCGCCAGCCGCGATTCCGTCAGGAAGGCCAGGCCGCGCGCCCGGGCGTCGGCCATGAACTCGTGGAAATAGCAGGGCCGGTTGTCCTCGACCAGGAACTCGGACATCAGGTAATTCTCGGCCAGGGTCGACAGCGCCTCGGCCTCCTGCCGCAGAAGCTGGCCGTAGGTGGTCTTGTCGGACGAGCCCTTGGCCAGCTGTTCCAGCAGCCAGCGCCCGCGCGCCACCCGGTCGGCGGGGCTGCGCGCGGGATCGTCGTCGAACTGGAAGATGTCGCGCACGATCTTGCGCTGCTGCCAGCCGGGCAGCACGTTGTAGCTGACATAGCCGATGCCATCGGGGGCAAGGCAGCGCCCCAGGAGGTCGAGGATGCGGCCCTGCACCCCGGCCGGCACCCAGCTGTAAAGCCCATGCGCGATGATGTAATCCTGCGGGCCCGGGTCCAGCCCGTCCTCGCCCAGGTCGCCCTGCCGGATCTCGATATTCGTCAGCCCCAGCGCCGCGATCCGGTCGCCCGCGATCTCGACATGGCGCTGCGACAGGTCGATGCCGAGGAACCGCGCCCCCGGGTAGCGCGCGGCCAGCGGGATCAGGTTCCCGCCCGAGGCGCAGCCCAGCTCGAGCACCCGCGCCGTGGCGACCGGCGGCGGGGTCAGCCCCAGCGCCACCCCCAGCGCCGCCATCTGCTCGGGCCGGGTGTCGGGGAAGGGATAGGAGGTATAGGGCAGGTCGTTGAAGAAGCCTCCGGGGGCGTCGGTCATGGCAGGCGTCCTTGCAGGGTCCTCCCGTTTGAACCCGATGCGGGTCGGCTTGGCAAGCGCGCGGGGCCGCCGGAACAATTGACGCAATGTGCCGCTTCGTGCGATCCTGAACGCGATTTTCAGATCCGATTATTACGGGGCCGCCATGGCGATCGACTATTACCTCGAGATCGACGGCGTGCTCGCCAATGGGACCGATCCGGACCTGCCCTCGGGCAAGCTGACGGACTGGTCGGCCCAGTTCACCACCCTGCCGGACCGCAAGGGAACGGTGCTCGAGTCCTTCCACGTCACCTTCGACTCGGACGCCGGGCTGGCCGACCTGATGTTGCGGACTCTGTCCGGCAAGATCATGCTGTCGGGCGAGATCACCGGCTACGACAGCGGCGACAAGGCCCGGACCGGGACCGAGATCGAAAGCCTGCGGCTGGCCGAGTTCATCGTCACCGATATCGAGGACATCTCGAACGGCGGTTTCAAGGTTTCGTTCGGCGCGGGCGAGCTTGGCTGGAAATCGCAGCGGATCGGTTCGGATGGCGGGACGACGACCCATGATTTCGCCTGGGATTTCGCGACCCAGAGCGAGATCGGTTTTCGCAGCCTGCCATCCCCGGACGGCCTCCTGGCCGATGTCGGACCCGAGACGAACCTGGACTACTACATCGCCTTCGACGGCGTGCAGGGCGACAGCCGGCTTGGCGATTCGGACGGGTTCTTCAAGCTGGGGGACATCGCGTCCTTTGCCTTCGAGCAGGCCGGGCGCGGCCGCGTGGCGATCGACGATTTCAGGGTGGCGCTCGACGGCGGGACGGTGATGCCGGCCATGCTCAGGCAGTTGACCTCCGGCAAGCTCTTCGATGCAGCGCAGGTCATCGGCCTCAACTTCGCGGGTGACCGGGTCTACGAGCTGGCGCTCGAGGACGTGATCGTGACCGGGGTGGACAGCGGCTCGGGCGTGGACGCGCTGACGCTCGATTTCTCCAAGATCGGGTTGACGCTGACCTCGCCAGCGGGGGCCCGGCTGGGCAGTTTCGGCTGGGATCTCGTCGATGACGCGGCCATCGACGCCGCGACCGTGGCCCTGCCGACGGTGCCTGGCGGGGCAGAGGCCCCCTACCTCGTGGCAGACCGTTATTTCATCGCCATAGACGGGCTCAACGGCGATCTGCCGGTCGGCACGCTCGGTTCAATGGGCCGGGACCTGGGCGGCTGGTTCGAGCTGAGCGATTTCGACCTCGATTTCGCGTCGGACCTGGGCCGCGTGGTCCAGAATGGGTTCACGGCCGAGATGGCCGGAAATGCCGGCTTTGCGGGCATCATCGAGCTGATCCGCGACCGGTCCAGCGTGGCGGCGGTCGAGGTGCTGGGCGTCTCGACCCTGACCGAGATACCCACGCTGGCCGAGCGCTACGCCTTCGAGAACGTGCTCTTTTTCGACGCCGAGGATACGGGCCCCGGCGGGTTCACCTTCGCCGCGAACATGGCCCGCATGGGGGTCGAGAGCTTCGTGGCGTCTGAGACGGGGCGCCCCGTCTCAAAGGCCGAGTTCGGGTTCGATTTCGCGCTGGACACCGAGATCAGCCCGCCGACCCCGGGCCTGCGCGCCAAGTTCGGCGGGGAGACGGCGGACGAAGGCCCCTTTGCCCGGTATTACCTCAGCATCGACGGGCTGGCCGGGTCGGCCGCCGGGCCGGACCACCTTGGCGAGACCCTGATCACCGGGCTCAAGTGGGGCGCGGAAACCCCGACCGGCAAGAGCTCCAAGTTCCAGCCCGACGCGCTGACGATCACCGGCGACCTGGACGCGCTGCTGCCCGGGCTGATGAAATCCGCGGCGCTGGGCAGCGGGTTTGACGCGCTCGAGGTCAAGTCGTTCAGCATCGGCAGCGAAGGCGAACGCCTCGGCACCCACTACGTGCTGAACAACGCCCGCGTCACCGGGATCGAGATGAACGGCACCGGCCCCGATTCGGTGACCTTCTCCCTCGGCACCGCCTTCGGGGTCGAGCAATTCCGCTACGGGGGCTCCGGGACCGGCACCCTGGTCGGGACCGACCGGTTCGCCCATGATTTCATCCTTCAGGGTGCGACCGATTTCGAAAAGCTGTCGCTGGTCCAGTCAGAAATCTTCGGCGGCAGCACCCCGGTCGAGGAGGAGGTCAGCAGCTACATCAAGATCGACGGTGTGGACGGCGTCCGCTACCCCGAGGCTTCGCGCGAAACCGGCCTGATGAAGCTGTCGGACTATTCGCTCGACATCTCGGCCCCCTTGGCGGGGCGCCCGGGCTTCGGCGCGCTGCAGCTGACCTTCGAGGACGACACTGGGCTGGTCGCGCTGACCGAGATGGCGCTGACGGGCAAGAAGATCAGCGGCGCGCAATTGCTCGAGATCGCGGACGGGGCGACGCACGAGGGCGAGGCCTTCCTTGACGCCCGTCTTGGCGGGGCGCAGGTGCTGAAGGTCGAGGACATCGCCGGCGGCGGCTTCAAGGTCGACATGGCCTACGAGGTGCTGACGATCGACAGCTTCCTCGCCGATTCCAAGTCGAGCCCGGTGCTGGCCCTGGCCTATGGCTACGATGTCGCCAATGGCGAGACCTTCGAAGGCAACGTCAGCGTCCGTGGCGGGCTTGACCGTGGCCCGGTCGATGACAGCGCCGACACGCAGTATTTCCTTTATATCGAGGACATTCCCGGCAACACCGAGGATGCCAAGCACAAGGACTGGATCGACATCCTGTCCATGGGCCAGGTCACCCAGGGCGGGCTGCGCCCCGACATGAGCCAGCTGACGCTGGAAATCGACGCCATCGGCAGCCAGGCCCCGCTGGTGGAAAAGATGATGAAGGGCGAGAACCTCGGCACGGTGGTGATCGAAGGCATGACCTTTGGCGAGGTCGGGCTGACCTACAAGATGGAGAAGGTCCTGGTCACCAGCCTGTCGCTCGGCGACTCGGCGGGCCCGGATGCGCGCGGCGGCTCCGGGCAGCACCTGGTGCTGTCCTTCGACCGGGTCGAGGTCTCGTCGGTCGCACGCGCGGTCACCTCGAGCGCCGAGAACGCGGTGGGCTGGGACCAGAGCAAGCTCGCGGTCTACGACCCGCTCGGGTCGCGCCCGCCGCAGGACGTGGACACGGCGGCCAACGCGGTCAACGAGAACGCCGCGCCGGGCACCGCGGTGGGGATCACGGCCTTTTCGACCATCGGCGCGGCCTATGCTCTGTCGGTCAATCCCGGCGGGCTTTTTGCCATCGATGCCGCGACCGGGGTGGTGACGCTGGCCCAGTCCCCCGATTACGAGCAGACGGGCGACACCGTGCGGATCGAGGTCCGGGCCGGGACCGACGGCGGCACCTTCGCCAGCTCCTTCGACGTGACCATCCTGGACGAGCCGGGGCTGCTGCTGACCGGGACCGACGGCGACGACAAGCTCATCGGCGGCGCCGAGGACGACCAGGTCTATGCCGGCAAGGGCGCGGACGTGATCCGGACCTATGCCGACGACGACTACGTGCAGGCCGGGGCCGGCCATGACGAGGTGCGCACCTTTGCCGGCAACGACACCGTCTTTGGCGGGCACGGCAACGATTCGATCTTTTCCGGCGACGGCAACGACGCGGTCGATGGCGGCCCCGGCGACGACGTGATCGACGCCGGCGCGGGCCGGGACACGGTGACCGGCGGCGACGGCAACGACATCGTCACGCTCGGCAGGGGCGCGGACACCTATACCGAGGACGACGCGGGAGGCGGCTCGGACGACCTCGTGCGCGGCGGCGGCGGCGCCGACGAGCTGCGCACCGGTGCCGGGAACGATTCGGTCTTTGGCCAGAACGGCCGCGACGCGATCTATTCCGGTGACGGCGACGATCACGTCGAGGGCGGCGCCCATGACGACAGGGTTGCGGCCGGGGCCGGCAATGACACCGTGCTGGGGCAGGGCGGCAACGACCTCGTGTATCTCGGCGCGGGCGACGACATCTTCCTCGACGACAAGGGCAATGGCAGCGACACCGTCTTCGGCGGTGCCGGTCGCGACTGGATCGAGCTGATGGGCGGCGACGACAAGGTCTCGGGCGGCAGCGACGAGGACACCTTCACCTTCCACGCCGCCATGGGCGAGGATTCGGTCACCGATTTCGAGGTCAAGTTCGACATCCTGCGGCTGGACCAATCCATCTGGGGCGGGGGTCTGACCGCGACCGAGGCCATCCTGAAATTCGGCACGGAAATCGGCGGCGACGTGGTGCTGACCTTCGACGCCGACAACGCGATCCACCTGGTCGGCGGAGACTCCCTCGAGCTGGTGGCCGCGACCACGGAATTGTTCTGAGGCTTTGACCTTGCGTTAACGCGGCTGACCTAGTTTGGCCGTGTACAACGCCGGGGAATGCCAATGGTTACGGCCAATCGATCCGAGTTCGTTCGGGCCTTCAAGATCGACGACACGATGCTCAAGAACGTCCAGGCTGTCTGGGCGATCGTGGGCCCCGAAATCGACCGTGTCCTCGAGAATTTCTACGAGGTGGTGCAGGCCGACCAGGAAACGGCGCGGTTCTTCCCGTCGCCGGCCATCGTGGCCCATGCCAAGGCGGCGCAAAAGCAGCATTGGACACGGCTGTTCACCGGCGGGTTCAACGGCGACTACTTCGACAGCGCGGAACGGGTCGGGGCGATCCATTACAAGATCGACCTGCCGTTCATGTCCTACATCTCGGGCTATTGTATGGCCTGCAACCAGATGATGGATGTGCTGGTGCGCCGGTCGCAGCCGATGCTGGGCAAGGGGCGGCGCACCTCGGTAATGTGCCAGGCGCTCAGCACGCTGCTGTTCATCGACATCCAGGCGGTGATCGACGCCTATTTCCGGGCGCAAAGCGCCGACCAGACCAAGGCGTTCCAGTACATGTCCGAGGCGATTCGCGCCTTGTCGGACGGCAACCTCGAATCCCGCGTCAGGAACACGCCCGACGATCCCTTCCCCGCCCGGTTCGACGAGATCCGGCGCGTCTACAACGGGCTTTGCGACACGCTGCAATCGGTCTTCGTGCATATCGAGGACAGCGCGGTGCGGGTCAAGGAAGCCTCGGCCGAGATCCTCAACTCCTCCGAATCGCTGTCCGACAAGGCGCAGGCGCAGGCCGCCTCGCTGGAACAGGCGGCCGCCGCGCTGACGCAGCTCTCGGCCTCGGTCCAGAACACCCGCGCGCATTTCGATTCCGTCAAGGCGGTCACCGCCGAGAACCACGCCCATGCGGACCGCGGCCAGAACGTGTCGGAACAGGTGCAGGCCGCGATGCAGCGCATCGACACCTCGTCGCAAGAGATCGAGGAGATCGTGAGGTCGATCGAGGAGATCAGCTTCCAGACCAACCTGCTGGCGCTGAACGCAGGGGTCGAGGCGGCGCGCGCCGGGGAATCCGGCGCCGGCTTCTCGATCGTCGCCTCCGAAGTGCGGGCCCTGGCCGGGCGCGCGGCCACGGCCACGGAGTCGATCAAGGTGCTGATCGACAAGAACCGCCAGGACATCGGCAAGGGCGTGAGCCTTGTCGGCGAATCCGTCTCGGCGCTGGAAAAGATCCGAACCTCGGCCGACAATGTCGCCAAGGAGATCGAGGGGCTGCACAAGAACGCCGGGGAACAGGCGCTCGCCATCCGCGAGATCGAGAACACGGTATCCCACATCGACGGCACGACGCAGCACAACGCGCACCTGGCGTCCGAGCTGACGGATCATTGCCGGGGGCTCTCGGCACAGGCCGATCACCTCGAGAACCCTTTTGCCGTCTTCGAAAAGGCGACACGCGCCCGGGTGGTCGAAACGGCCGAGGATCTCGGGCACCAGGCGCCGAAACGCCGCGCCGCCAATGGCTGAGGCCGCCCCGATTGCCCGAAGCCAAAGGCGAGACCCGGGGAGGCGGGTTGCCGCCCTTGCCATATGACACCACTCCTTTAGTGTCCCTGCACGCCAGAAATACGGCGCGCGAACGAAGGGACAGGACACATGGCAACCTACTTCTACCGCAGGTTGGCGGAGGAAATCCGTGACCTTGGCGGGATGCACAACGCACACCTGCATCTCGACCGGGCCAATACGCTCGAGGATGGTTTCGTCGATCACGGTCGGCTCTCCGTGCTCGCCAGTTCCCACATCTCGCTGCAGAAGAAACACGCGCTGATCCAGACAGTGCACGAGGGGCCGGCCTATGACCGGGACAACCTGCTGGGCCGGGTGTCGGACACGGTGGACGAGATGATCGCCGTCAACACCACGCTGGCCGACACCATGGTCGACGTGACCCCGGACCGGGTCGGCACCGATGCACTGGACTGGGTGATGGACTATGCCGCCAGCGTGACGGACCGCATCAGGATCCGCGCCGCCGCCTACACGCCGCTGGGGTTCCGTGACAGCGAACCCGAACGTTGGCGCATCTTCGAGGAGGGCGTCGCCAAGGCGGATTTCATCGGCTCCCTGCCCGAGGCGGACGATGTCGGCGACTATCCCGAAAACATCGGGTTCGAGGAGCATTGCACCCGCATGCTCGACCTCGCCAAGCGCACCGGCAAGATGGTCCATGTCCACACCGACCAGCGCAACGTGCCGGGCGAGGACGGGACCGAGCGGCTGATCCGCGTGATGCGCCGCGAGACCGGCGCGATGAGCGACGCCGATGGCCAGCCGCTGATCTGGGCGGTGCACATGATCTCGCCCTCGACCTACGACGATGCCCGCTGGCAGGCCTTCGTCGAGGGCATGCTCGAATGCAACATCGGCGTGATCTCCTGCCCCTCGGCGGCGATCGGGATGCGCCAGATCCGCCCGGTGATGACGCCGAATTACAACTCGATCCCTCGGATCCTCGAGCTGGCCGCCGCCGGGGTGCCGATCCGGCTGGGGTCGGACAACGTGGCCGACATGTGCTCGCCTTCGACCACGGCGAACCTGGTGGACGAGGTCTTCACACTCTCGGGCGCGATCCGTTACTACGAGCCGCATATCCTGGCCAAGTTCGCCGCCGGCAAGCCGCTGACCGATGGCGAGCGGCAGGAAATCATCGACCACCTGGAAAAGAACGATGAAGAGATTGCGAAAGTGGTTCGGCGCTGGGCCGACGCCTGAGCCCGCGATCGACCTCGCCCAGCCGGTCGACCTGCTGGGCGCCGGGTTCCTGGCCGATCCCTACCCCACCTGGGCCGCGCTGCGCGCGCGCCTGCCGCTCGCCCCGGTCGCGGGCGGGGGCTACATCCTGACGCGCCACGCGGATATCAAGGCGGCCTTTTCCGACGACAGCCTCGGCAATGCCCCGTCGCGGTTTTCCGTCCTGGCGCCGCGCAACCGCGAGAAATACGCGGCCGCTGACCTGGCCGCGCATATTCCGCCCTTCCTCGACATGCCCGGCCACCGCCTGCCGCGGCAGGCGCTGACGCGCGCTTTCTTCAACACGTTCAAACCCTTCGCGACGCAGGTCGAAGAAGAGGCCGAGGCCATCCTGGCCGCCGCGCCGCGCGACGGCGCCTTTGACTTGATCGAGACTGTCAGCTCGCCGTTTTCCGTCCGGGTCATGGCGCGGTTTGTCGGGCTCGATGCGGATGTCGCGACGCTGAAGGCGGCCACGCAGGCCTTCTTTCACCTCTTCGCGCCGATCCGCGACCCGGCCGCCTTTGCCGAGACCAACGCGCAGCTTGCCGCGGTCCGGGCGCTGGTGGCCGACCAGTTGGCCGCCCGCCGTGCAGATGGACGGCCCTGCCTGCTGACCCATCTGGCGGCCTTCCAGCAGGATGCGCCCGACCTGACCGATGCGCAGATCGTCGACAACGCGATCCTGGTCTTCGCCGACGGGGTCGAGAACATTGAGGCCGGGGCCGCCACGCTCCTGCGGCTGGTCGCGCGCGAGGGCATCGGCCAACAGGTCGCGTCCGGCGCACTGGATGCAGAGGCGGTGGTGCGCGAGGGCCTGCGGCTCGACAGTCCCGGCCAGGTCATCCCCCGCGTCGCCCGCGCGGACACCACGTTGCACGACACCCCGATCCCGGCCGGCACGCCGGTCTTCCTGGCGCTGGCCGCAGCCAATCGCGACCCGGATGCCTTTGACGACCCGGACGTCTTCCGGCCCGGGCGCGCGGGCGATCCGGTAATCTTTGGCCAGGGCCGGCACCGCTGCATCGGCGAACAGCTGGGCGTGCTGCAGTTGCGTGTCCTGCTGACGGCCATGTTGCGGTCGGGACTGAGCGACGCGGCGCCCGGCAGTCCGCTTGGCTACCAGCCGCGCTTTGGCCATCGCTGGCCCAAGGCGATGGCGGTCACTTTCGGCTGAAGGCGCGGGGCCAGACCAGGCGCAACCGGCGTTTTCCGGGTGCGCGTTCGAACTGGGCAATGCCGGCGTCGGTCATCGTGGCCCGCAGGACCAGCGGAAGCCCGACCGCCGGCATGTCGATCGTGATCGTGGTTTCAAACAGGGCGCCGGGCGCCACCGGCTCAAGCAGCGGCCCCCACCCCAGGGCATTCGTGCGCGGCGGGCCGTCCAGGTTGTGCAGCCGCAGAACCAACCCCAGGCCGCTTTGCGCGCTAGGCTGCCAGGTTTCCGAAGAGAGGTTCCGCACCCGTGCCCGGACCGTCAGCGGCGCGCCCGGCCGGAAGGTCCAGGGTGCCGACAACCGGATGCGGGCCTTGTAGGCGCGGCTGCGCTCGGCCAGGGGGGCCGCGCTGCCGGCGGCCGGCTGCGGCAGCGGCGCGCCACCGAGGTGCTGTTGCAGCACGCGGCGCATGGTGTCCATCGACGCGGCATCATGAAAGGCGCGTTCGTGACGTCCGGCGACGGGCTCGACCCGGCTGCCGACCGGATGCAGCACCTTCAGCGCATATTCGGGATGCATATACGAGGAATAGGGAGAGTAGCGCCGCGCCTCGGTCCCGAAATGCAGCACCGGGTAGCGGCTGGGTTCGGGGAACCAATGGTCGATGCTGACGAACAGGGCGATCTCGCGCCCGGCCGCCTCGATATGGCGCGCGGCCATGCGCATCACCTTGCCCCCCTCGCAGAATCCGCCGATGTGCAGCGGGCCTTCGGGCTGGATCGCCATCATGTCTTGCGCATAGATCGCCGCCAGTCGTTCGGTTTCCTCGGGGCTGCGTTCCTCGTAGCCCCAGGCCGAGCGGAGGGCGTAATAGGGACGGTCGGGTTCCACGAGGCTGCGCAGCGCCTTGACGAAGCCTTGCGAGCAGAAGAACAGCGGTGGCCGCGTGCCGACGGTGCCAAGCCCGAGGACCAGCTTGCGCGGACCGACCCGCTGGCCCGGCCAGCCGACCGAGACCTCGCGGATGTAGCGCACCAGCGGGTCCTCTTCCTCGGGCGCCGCGCCGGCGCTGTCGTCCAGCCGCGCGACGAAGGCGCCGAAGCGGGGGGCTTCGAACAGCAGGTTGTCGGGGATCGGGCGGCCAAGGCGGTCGCGCAGGTTGGACAGGAACTCCATCGCCGAAAGGCTGTCGCCGCCCGCGTCAAAGAAATCCTCGTCATCCGCAGGCGGCGGGGCCTTGAGCACGCTCTGCCAGGTCTCGGCCACCACGGCGGCGGTGCCGGTGCGGGGCGCGGCGGTGTCGCCGGCCAGCGCCGTGACCAGCCCGCGCTTGTTGATCTTGCCCGAGCCGAGGCGCGGCAGCGCCTCCAGCACATGGATGCGGCGGGGGCGCTTGAACTCGGCCAGGCTGCCGCGCAGGGCATCGAGCATCTGCATTTCGTCCAGCACCGCGCCGGGCGCGGCGACGACGGCCAGCCCGACCTGTTCGCCCAGCGTCGGATGCGGGTCGGCATAGGCCGCCGCCTCGGCCACGCCGGGCAGGGCCAGCGCCGCGCGCTCGACCTCGAGCGGAGAGATCTTTTCGCCGCCACGGTTGATCATCTCTTTCAGGCGGCCCGACAGGAACAGGTAGCCGTCCGCATCGAGCCGGCCGAGGTCGCCGGTGCGCAGCCAGGGCCCGTGGAAATGCTCGGCCCGGTCGGTGGTCTCGTAGCCGGTGGTGACCGTGGGGCCGCGCACGCAGACCTCGCCCTCGGCCCCCTGCGGCAGGGGCGTGCCGGTGCCGTCGAGGATCGCCACATCGGGGCCGGCGGCCGGCCCGACCGAGCCGGGCTTGCGCGAGCCAGGCGGCAGCGGGTTCGAACAGATCTGCCCTGCGGTTTCGGTCATGCCGTACATCTGGATGATCGGCAGCCCGCCCAGGCGCGTTTCGGCCGCCGCATGCGCCACGGGCGACAGATCGGACGAGACGGAGCGGAGGAAGCGCAGGTGGGTCGCCGCGTCTGAAAGCTCCCCGCCCTCGGCCAGCAAGCGGGTCAGCATGGTGGGGACCAGCTGCGCCCAGGTCACACCGTCTTGCCGCATGGCGCGGATCAGCGAGGCAGGCGTCGGATCGGGCGCGACATGCACCGCGCCGCCCGCGCCGAGCGGGGCGAGGAACAGGTCGACGATGGCGCCGACATGGAACATGGGCAGGGCATGCAGGGCGCGGTCGCGCGGCCCCAGCTCGAGCGTGGCCGCGATGTTGCGGGCCGAGGCCAGCATCTGCGGCAGGCTCAGGGGCACCCGCTTGGGCGCACCGGTCGAGCCGGAGGTCAGCAGAACGAGGCCGGGCTGGCGGTTGCCGGGTGCGCGCAGGGGGCGATCGGCCGTCACATCGACACCAAGCCCGCCGGACAGCGTCAGCCCCAGCAGCGGGCGGTCCAGCGCGCGGGCCAGGGCCTGCGCGGCGTCGTCCCCGGCGCGGGCGAGCAACGCATCGACGCCGGCGGCCTGGCATTGCGTCGTCAGCTCGGCCGCCGTCAACGCGCCGTTCAGCGGCAGGACCGACGCGCGGGTCACGAGGCCCAGAAGCGTAACCAGCGTGGCCGGGTGGTCGGGCAGCAGCAGGCCGATGCGGTGCCCCTGCTGCACGCCTGCCGCATCCAGCGCGGCCTCCAGCCCGGCCAGCGCCGACAGGATGTCGTCGCGCGACGCCGCGCCGCCGGGCCAGGTCAGCGCGGCGGCGGGCAGCGTTTCGGGCAGCAACTCTGCCAGCAATCCGGTCGTGGTGTCGCGCGCCATGCCTTGCCCCTGGTTTCGCCGCCAAAGCCTAGCAGACAGGCGCGGGGCCTCAACCCCGCGTGATCTCGCGCATGGCGGCGAGGAAGGCCGCGACCTCGTCCTCGGTGTTGTAATGGCACAGTGACACGCGCAGGCAGGATTGCAGGCCCAGCGGGGTGAGGATGTTGCCCGAGTAGTGATCGGCCTTGCGGGCATGGGTGCGGATGCCCCGCTCGCGCAGCGCGCTGACCAGGTCCTCGCCGGTCATGCCATCGACCACCAGCGACACCAGCCCCTCGCGCAGGGGGTTGTCCACGCCGCCCAGGATCGTGACGCCGGGCAGGTCGGCGAGCCCGGCCTGGTTGCGGACGCCGTGCAGCATGGCCTGGGTCAGGTCCGCCTCATGCGCGTGGATCGCGTGGCCGGCGGCCAGGATGCGCGCGCGGCGGTCGGTCTCGTCGCTGACCTCGCTGCCCAGCCAGTCGAGGTAGTCGACCACGTCCGAGAAGGTCGCGTAGGAGCCGGTGTCGCGCGTGCCCAGCTCCCACTGCCCCTCGGGCGCGCCGGTCAGGGCGTTGGTGGGCAGGGCGGCAAGCCGGTCCGACAGCCAGGCGAGGCCGTAGCCGTGGCGCGAAAACGCCTTGTAGGGCGAGATCACGTAGCCGTCGATATCGTAGCGGTCGATCTCGACCAGCCCGTGCGCGGCGTGCTGGATGCCGTCGACGATGATGAAACACTCGGGCGCCACGGCGCGAATCGCGGCGGCGATGGCGGCCACGTCCACGGCCATCCCGGTCACGGGCGAGGTGTGCAGGATCGTGGCCACCCGCGTCTCGGGCGTGATTTCGGGCGCGTAATCCTCGGCAAGGACCGATCCGCGCGCGTCGTCATGGGCGACCTGCACATAGGGCTTGCCCGCGACCCCCGCCCAGCGGCGGCAGGCCGAGGCCGAGGCGGGGTGTTCCAGCGTCGAGCCCAGCACCACGCCATGCGGCGTGCCAAGACAGGCGGCCGAGATCAGGCGGAACAGCAGCTCGGTCCCGCTTTCGCCGGTGATGATCTTGCCCGACGTCGCACCGAAAAAGGTCAGCGCATCGCCCCGCGCCTTGTCGATCACCCGCACCAGTTCCTTGGCCATCGGGTTGTCACGGCCCTGGTTGTCGGGAATCGCGGCATAGGTCGTCGTGGTCTCGACCACCGATTTCAGCGTCAGCGCGCCGCCCGCGTTCTCGAAGAAGATGCGCGGCCCGCTGAACGGGTCGCTGTCCACATGGGCGAATCTGTCCCGCACGCGGGTGATGAGGGTGGGGTCCTGGCCAAGCATGGCGTCCTCCGGGCGTTGTCCGGGGGCCGGTGTGCACCGCCCGCGCGCGCTTGTCAAAGCGTGGCTGGATATGACCGGTATTTCAGCGTTGCAGGAAAAAACTAAACCTGAGTGAAAAAGTCAGGTTGACCATCCAGAGTATTTTAGTCAGAAATAAACCCATACCATCAGCCACCCCATGTCGAAACCGGAAAGGGGAAGCCAGTGCACAGCTCATGGAGTCGGCATGAACCAGATTTGCAAACCCGTGCCTGCGGGCACCTTCGAGGACCAGCGTCCGATCTACCGGGCCGAGGACATCATGCGGGACGGCAACGAGGTGGCGATCACCCTTGGCGACCAAGTCTACCGGCTGCGGGTGACGCGGGCCGGAAAGCTGATCCTGACCAAATGACCCAAGCTTCGGCCCCACGTGGTGCCGCGCCGGTCGGCCTGCTGACCGAGCTGGGCGCCTTTGAATGCGCGGCCATTCTCTACCTGCGCCTGTGGTGCGACAGCATCGAGGCGCAGCGGCAGGTCGGCGATGACTTCGCCCGCGTGCTGGGCCGGGCGCGCGGAAGAAACGCGGCCCGGTCGCTGGGCCAGCTGTGCGAGCTCTGCTCTCGCTACGGTCGGCGGCCCATGGCGCGCCATCAGGTCGGGTGCCAGTGCCTTGGCGGTGACGAAAGCTGCTTTGCGCAACTGGTGGCGGCCGCCGCGGACGGCGATCGCGACGATGCCATGATGCTGGCCGCGCTGATCGTGCGCGCCGACGTGGCCTCGGCGCTGGTGGCCTTTGCCGAAAGCTACGGGCTTGCGCTGCGCAGCCTCACCCGCGCCTGCCTGGCCGAGATCCCGGCGCGGCCCGACACTGCGCCCACCCTTCACTGAAATCGTAAAAGACCCAACAGGAACGTACCCATGTCCAAGAAACTTCTCGCAGCAACCGCGCTGGCCTCGTGCTTTGGCCTGGCAACGGCAGCAAGCGCAGAGGCCCCCGCCAAGGCCGAGGTGGTCGGCACCTATGCCGACATCGCCGCAGCGATCTATGCCGACAGCCTGAGCACCGCCGAGGCGCTGCAAACAGCCGTCGCCGCGCTGACAGATAGCCCCTCGGCCGAGACGTTGCAGGCCGCCCGTGCCGCCTGGCTGGCCGCCCGCGTGCCCTACCAGCAATCCGAGGTCTACCGCTTTGGCAATGCCATCGTCGACGATTGGGAGGGCAAGGTGAACGCCTGGCCGCTGGACGAGGGGCTGATCGACTACGTCGACGGCAGCTACGGCGGGCCCAGCGACGAAAACGAATTTGCCGCGCTGAACGTGATCGCCAACCCCACCTTCACCCTCTCGGGCGAAGACATCGACGCGACCGAGATCACGCCCGAGCTGATTGCCGAGACCCTGCACGAGGCCGACGGGATCGAGGCGAACGTCGCCTCGGGCTACCATGCAATCGAGTTCCTGCTCTGGGGCCAGGACCTGAACGGCCACGCGCCCGGCGCCGGCAACCGGCCCTGGACCGATTACGCTCAGGGCGACGATTGCACGAACGGTAACTGCGACCGCCGCGCCGCCTACCTGGCGGCCGCGACCGAGCTGCTGGTGTCGGACCTCGAATGGATGGCCGCGCAATGGGTTGAGGGCGGCGAGGCCCGCGCTGCGCTGACCGGGGACGTGGATGCCGCGATCTCGATCATGCTGACGGGCATGGGCTCGCTGTCCTACGGTGAACAGGCGGGCGAGCGGATGCGGCTGGGCCTGATGCTGAACGACCCCGAGGAAGAGCATGACTGTTTCTCGGACAACACGCACAACAGCCATTACTACGACGGGCTGGGCATCCAGAACGTCTACCTCGGCGAATACGTGCGCGCCGATGGCTCCTCGGTGTCCGGCCCGTCGCTGTCGGACCTCGTGGCCGCGGCCGACCCCGCGCTCGACGCCGAGATGACCGCCAAGCTGGCCGCGACCATGCGAGAGCTGGGCCAGATCAAGACCGCGGCAGAGGCCGGGTTCGCCTATGACCAGATGCTCGAGCGCGGCAACGAAGCCGGGCAGGCGCTGGTGATGGGCGGCGTCGACGCCCTGATCGACCAGACGCAAAGCATCGAACGGGTCGTCGCGACGCTTGGCCTTGGCGACATCGCGGTCGAGGGCTCGGACAGCCTCGACAACCCGTCGGCCGTGTTCCAGTGACCTGACCTGCCGGGGCGGCCCGTCCGCCCCGGCCCACCCGTTCGGGAGTCACCCGCATGATCGTCTGCCATTGCCAGAACATCAGCGACCGCGACATCGCCGCCGCGATCGACTGGATGCGCGCCGCCGACCCGGCCACGCTCATCACGCCCGGGAAAATTTACCGGGCGTTGGGCAAAAGGGCAGATTGCGGCGGCTGCATGCCGCTCTTCCTCGACTCCATGCGCCGAAGCGATAACCTAGAGGTACCCGTTCACCTCAGGTCGCTGCGCAGCCCGCCGGCGGCCCAAACCCGAAAGGCAGGCGAGTCATGAAGGGCGACGAAAAGGTCATCGACTATCTCAACCGCGCATTGCGCAGCGAATTGACGGCGGTCAGCCAGTACTGGCTGCACTTCCGTCTGCAGGAAGACTGGGGCCTTGGACACATGGCCGCGAAAAGCCGCGAGGAAAGCATCGAAGAGATGCACCACGCGGACAAGCTGATCGCGCGGATCCTGTTCCTGGGCGGCCACCCCAACCTGCAAAAGCTTGATCCCCTGCGGATCGGACAGGACCCCAAGGAAACGCTCGAAGCCGACCTTGCCGCCGAACTCGAGGCGGCGGCGCTGTACCGCGAGGCCCGCGGCTATTGCAACGAGGTCAATGACTACGTGTCGCAGAAATTGTTCGAAGAGTTGTTGGCGGATGAAGAGGGGCATATCGACTTCCTCGAAACCCAGCTCGCGCTTTTCGAAAAGATCGGTGCAGAAAGATATGCTCAGCTCAACGCCAAGCGCATGGACGAGGCCGAATAGGCTCGCCCTCACCCTGGTCCTCGCGGCGACCGCCGCCGGGGCCGCCCCCCTGGACGAACCCCACCTGAAGGTTGTGCCCCGGACAAAGGCGGAGGCGGCGCGCATCGCCGCCGCCACCGGCGCGCCCGCTGCGTTCGACGCGCCGCAACCGTTCGAAGAGAACGGTGGCGGCGCGGCCACCGTGCGGCCCCGCGCCAACGCGGATGCCTTTTCCCAGCCCTCGGCCAATATCGGCTTTGACGGCGAGCTGACGTTCAAGGTCGGCAATGGCCTGTTCAAGAAGCTCTGGGTGTCGGCGCCGTCGTCCACCTTGGCGTCGGACGGTCTCGGGCCGCTCTACAACGCGCGGTCCTGCCAGCGCTGTCACCTCAAGGACGGGCGCGGCCATCCGCCCGAGGGGCCCGATGACAATGCCGTGTCGATGTTCCTGCGCGTCTCGGTCCCCGGCGGGCCGGACATCGCCGAGATCGAAGACTACATCGCCACCAGCCCCGAGCCGAACTACGGCGGGCAGATGCAGGATTTCGCGCTGCCCGGTCTCAAAGCCGAGTATCGGCTGGGTGTGACCTGGGAAGAGATCCCGGTTGAGCTGTCGGGTGGCGAAACCGCCTCGCTGCGCGCGCCCACATGGGCTGCGGAAAACCTTGGTTACGGGCCGCTCGCGCCGGATGCGATGCTCAGCCCCCGTGTCGCGCCGCAGATGATCGGGCTGGGCCTGCTCGAGGCGATCCCGGCCGCCGATATCCTGGCCCAGGCCGACCCGGAGGACGCCGATGGCGACGGCATCTCGGGCCGCGCCAACGTGGTCTGGTCCGAGGAATTCGACATGGCCATGCTCGGCCGTTTCGGCTGGAAGGCCGGGATGCCGACGATCCGCGAACAAAGCGCGGCGGCCTTTTCCGGCGACATCGGCATCTCGACCCCGCTGCACCCCGGCCCCGAAGGCGACTGCATGGTCGCGCAGGAAGACTGCCGGAACGCGCCGCATGGCGACGGCGACGAGCGGGTGACCGAGATCGACGCCGAAGGCCTCGACCTCGTCACCTTCTACAGCCGGAACCTCGCCGTCCCAGCCCGCCGCGACGTCGGCGCGCCGCAGGTGCTGCGCGGGAAAGAGGTGTTCCACGCCACCGGCTGCACCTCGTGCCATACCCCATCCTACGTCACGCACCGGCTTGAGGATCAGCCCGCACAAAGCTTCCAGCTGATCTGGCCCTATACCGACCTGCTGCTGCACGACATGGGAGAGGGGCTGGCCGACCACCGCCCCGAATCCCGCGCCACCGGCATGGAATGGCGCACGCCGCCGCTTTGGGGCATCGGCCTGACCGAGCGGGTGTCGGGTCATACCTATTTCCTGCATGATGGCCGGGCGCGCAACCTGCTCGAAGCCGTGCTCTGGCATGGCGGAGAGGCCGCCGCCGCCCGCGACACCGTCATCTCCCTGCCCGCCGCCGACCGCGCCGCGCTGATCGCCTTTCTGGAGTCCCTGTGATGAAAGCCCTTTCCCTGTCCCTCGTGTTACTGCCCCTGCCGCTTTGGGCCGCCACCCCCGAAGACCGGATCGAAGAGGTGCTGAACCAGCACATCCTGCCCGGGTTCGAAGCCCTCGCCGCGCAGACCGAGGCGCTGAAGACCACCGCGGCCGAGACCTGCGACCCGCAGGCGCCCGCCCTGCGCGACGCCTGGGCCGCCGCCTTCGACGCCTGGCTGGGTGTCAGCCACCTGCGGTTCGGTCCGACCGAGCGGGACGAGCGCGCCTTTGCGCTGGCCTACTGGCCCGACACCAAGGGCTTCACGCCCCGCACGCTCGGATCGCTGATCGACGCGCAAGACCCCGCCGCCGAGACACAGGAGGCGTTCAGCCACGTCTCCATCGCCGCGCGGGGCTTCTACGCGATGGAGCTCCTGCTGTTCGATGACGCCTTCGCGGGCGAGGAGATCGCGGGCTATCGCTGCACGCTGGTGCAGGCCGTGGCGCGCGACATCGATGCCAATGCCGACGCGATCCTTGCCGACTGGCAGGGCGGTTTCGCGGACGACCTGCGCGCCCCCGGCGACGGGGCCTACCGCGACACGAACGAAGTCATGCAGGAGCTTTACGGCGCGCTGACCACGGGGCTGCAGTTCACCTCCGACACCCGCCTTGGCCGCCCCTTGGGCACCTTCGACCGCCCGCGCCCGACACGGGCCGAGGCCTACCGGTCCGAGCGGTCGCAGCGCCATGTCGTTCTGTCGCTCACGGCCCTGCGCGACCTTGCCCTGCATCTTGCTGCCGACGACGCCGAGGTGGCCGAAGAGATGGCCGCGGCCTTCGACCCGGCGATCCAGCGGGCCCAGGAGCTGAACGATCCGACCTTCGCCGGTGTCGCCGACCCGATGGCACGCATCCGGATCGAAGGGCTGCAAACCGAGATCGACGCGATCCGCACCGCCGTGGCCGCCGACCTCGGCCCGGCGCTGGGCGTCACCTCGGGCTTCAACGCGCTGGACGGAGACTGACCATGGCGACGCGACGCGGATTTCTCTCGGGACTGCTGGCTGCGGGCCTGACGCCACTGCCCGGCTGGGCCGATGCCGGCGCGCCGGCCTTCCTGTCGGCGGCGCAGATGCCGGATGGCAGCTACATGCTTGTCGGCCTCGACGGGGCGGGGGCGATCCGCTTTCGCCAGCCGCTCCCCGAGCGCGGCCACGCCGCCGCCGCGCACCCGCTGCGCCCCGAGGCGGTGGCCTTTGCCCGCCGTCCCGGCCGGTTCGCGCTGGTGATCGACTGCGCGGGCGGCGCGCTCAAGGCGACGCTGGACGCGCCCGAGGGGCGGCATTTCTACGGCCACGGGGCGTTTTCGCCCGATGGCGCGCTGCTCTTCACGACCGAGAACGACTACGCCGCCGCGCGCGGGGTGATCGGCGTGTGGGACGTCGCTTCGGGCTACACCCGGATCGACGAGTTCGATTCGGGTGGCACCGGCCCGCACGAGATGCGCCTGATGCCCGACGGCGAGACGCTGGTCATCGCCAATGGCGGGATCGAGACGCACCCGGATGCGGGGCGTGAAAAGCTGAACATCCCCTTCATGAAGCCGAACCTGGCCTATGCCGGTCTCGACGGGCGGCTGGCCGAGGTGGTGGAGCTGCCGCCCGCGCTGAACAAGAACTCGATCCGCCACCTGGCGCTCTCGGGCGATGGCCTGGTCGGCTTCGCGATGCAATGGCAGGGCGATACCCGCGATGCGCCCGCCGTGCTGGGCCTGCACCGGCGCGGGTCTGCGCCGCGCCTGCTGCAAGGCGGCGACCATGCGCGGCTTGAAGGCTACGCAGGCTCTGTCGCCATGACGCCGGACGGGGCCCAGGTGGCGATCAGCTCACCGCGCGGGGGGCTGGTGCAGGTCTTCGATACAAGCTCGGGCGCGCTGCTGCGCGAGGTCGGGATGGCCGATGTCTGCGGGCTGGCCTGCGACGGGGGCGGGTTCCTCGTCACCTCCGGGCTGGGCCGTGTGGGGCGGCTGGGCGAGGCGGGCACGCAGCAGGACCTGCGGTTCGACAACCACCTCGTGCCCGTGGGCTAAGGCGCGGCCGGGCCGGGGTGCCCCGGCCCGTGCGGGTCAGCTGCGCCCCTCGCGCAGCCAGCCGGCAACGATCAGGGCAGAGGCCAGGATCAGCACCAGCCAGGGCGGCAGCAGCGGCATCTGGCGCATGTCCAGCGTCTCATAGGCCTCGCGTGGGGTGAGGCCGATCCAGCCACGCCCGGCGGCGGGTCGCCCTTCGGCCACGTCGCGCAGGACGGGCACGCCCTCCTCGATCCGGCGGATGCCGCCGCGACGTGTCTCGATCAGCGGCTCCATCAACTCGCCCGTGGCGATGGTCTGCTCGAATTCGCGCGGGGCCGAGGGGCCAAGGCCGATCACCGCCTCCTGCTCGCCATTGGCCAGCCGGTAGAGCCCGATCTCGGGCCCCTCGTAGAGCGTTTCGAACCGGCCCGGCGCGACCTCTTCCAGCGGCAGCGTGACCTCTTCGCCCGAAGGGGTGGTGATCACGACCGGCGGCACGGTCTCGTCCAGCGTGCGGCGGATGATGCGCATGGTCCGGCCGGTCGGCTCGGCCCACAGCGCCTCTTCCTCCAGCTCGGGCTCCTTCATCATCCAGTGTGCCAGACGGCGCAGCAGTTCCAGCTGCGGCCCGCCGCCGTCATAGCCGCGATCCCAAAGCCAGGCCTGGTCCGAGGCCAGCAGCGCCACGCGGCCCTCGCCCTCTCGGTTGAGGATCAGCAGCGGGTTGTCCTCGGCCCCGGTCATGACGATGTCGCCGGCGGTCGCGTCCATCTCGACCTGGCGCAGCCAGCGGCCCCAGTCCTCGGGGCCAGTCAGGCCCGCGGTCACTGGGTGCCGTTTGCCCACGTCGGTGACGGTCGGCAGATACTCCTGCTCAAGCACCCGCGCGGTCGGCCCGGCAGGCAGCGCTTCGCCCAGGGGCGAGCGGTAGAGACTGTCGGCACTGGCGAAATCCGGCCCGGCGGCGACCAGCACGGCCCCGCCATCGCGGATGTAACGGCTGACGTTGTCGAGGTAGATCGACGGCAGGATCCCGCGCCGCTTGTAGCGGTCGAAGATGATCAGGTCGAATTCGTCGATCTTTTCCAGGAACAGCTCGCGCGTCGGAAAGGCGATGAGGCTGAGTTCCTCGACCGGGACGCCGTCCTGCTTTTCCGGCGGACGCAGGATGGTGAAATGCACCAGGTCCACGGAACTGTCGGATTTCAAGAGGTTGCGCCAGGTGCGCCCGCCCGGGTGCGGCTCGCCCGAGACCAGCAGCACGCGCAGTCGGTCGCGCACGCCGTTGATCTGCACGAGGGCGGTGTTGTTGCGGTCGGTCAGCTCTCCGTCCGCCTGCGGGACGGTGAACTGGATCACGTTGCGCCCGCCATGGGGCAGCACGATCGGCAGTTCGATGTCCTGGCCGATGGGCATGGCGAATTGCTGCGGCTCTTCGCCGTCGATCGAGATCTGCAGGGGGACCGAGACGACGCCTTCGGGCGCCGCGCCGCTGTCCTCGATGCGCAGGGTCAGCGTCACCGGCTCGCCCAGGATGGCGAAGGCGGGGGCGTTCTGGACGATGAGGCGGCGGTCCCAGTCATCCTCGCGCCCCGTCAGCACCAGGTGCAGCGGGGCGGGCAGGTCGGGCGCGCGGTCGAGATCGTGCAGCCGGCCGTCCGACAGGGCGATCAGCCCGGCGATGCGGCCGCGCGGTTCCTCGGCCAGCGCAGTGTTGAGCGCGGTCATCAGCTGGGTGCCGCTGTCGCCCTCGCCATCGCCTACGGGGATGCGCCGCACCTCGGTGTTGGGACGTGCCGCCAGCCGCGCGGCCAGCGTATCGGCGGCGGTTTGCGTCTGGTCCGGGCGGTCGGAAAGCGACTGGCTGGCGCTGCGATCCTCGAGCATCAGCACGATGTCCGACAGCGGCGCGCGGTCTTCCTGCCGGAAGGCGGGCTGCGCCAACGCGCCGAGGATCACGAGGCCCGCAAGGCCCCGCAGCGCCCAGCCCGAGAGCCCGCGCCAGGCGGCCAGCACCGTGCCCGCCAGCACCAGCGCGGCCAGCACGGCCAGCACCGGCCAGGCCAGCATCGGGTCGAAGATCACGGCATCGGTCATTGGCCCAGCCTGTCCAGCAGCGCAGGCACGTGCACCTGGTCGGATTTGTAATTGCCCGTGAGCACGTGCATCACGAGGTTCACGCCGAAGCGCATCGCCAGCTCACGCTGCCGTTCGCCGGCGAAACCGCGGCCCACGGGGTACATCGGCAGGCCCGAGTCGGTGACTGCCCAGGCCGAGGCCCAGTCATTCCCGCCGATCACCACCGGGGTCACGCCGTCGTTGAGGTTGCGGAAGGGCATGCCTTCGATCTGTTCCGCATCGGGCGGCGCGGCCTCGACCCAGACGCCGCGGCCGGCGTAGCGGCCGGGGAAGTCCTGGAGCAGGTAGAAGGCGCGGGTCAGCACGTGGTCGGTCGGAACCGGTTCCAGCGCGGGGATGTCCAGCGGCGCGGCCAGCGCCTGCAGCTTGCGCCCGTTCGGGCTGGCCGTGCCGAACCCGGCCACGTCCGCATCGCGGGTGTCGAACAGGATAAGGCCACCGGACCGCAGGTAGGCGTTCAGCTTGACATAGGCGTCCTCGGACGGGGTCGGCTGGTCCGGGGTGATCGGCCAATAGAGCATCGGGTAGAAGGCCAGCTCGTCCGTCTCGAGGTTGACGGCGACGGGGTCGGCCGGTTCGACCGAGGTGCGGAAGAACAGCGTGTCCGACAGGCCCTTGAGGCCCGCTTGCGCGGTTTCGTCCAGCGTGGAATCGCCGGTGATGACATGGGCCAGCCGCATCTCGGCGGTCGCCTCGATCGGGTCGATCCCTTGCGCGCGCAGCTCGCCCATGGGCAGGGCGGCGGCCAGTAGGACCACCGCCGTGGCCCCGCGCAACCGGCCCGACAGGGCGAGCGAGGCGATGATGTCGACCAGCAGCAGCACCAGCGCGGCGGCCAGAAGGACGCCGGCCAGCGGCAGTTCGGCCGCGCGGACGAGGCCCTGCACGGGGATGCGGGCCGGCCATTCGGTGGCCGCGAGGGTCGTGTCGGAGCCGATCACGTTGCGCGCGATGCGGCGGTCCTCGCCCTCGTAGACGCCGGGCAGCAGGGACGGGCCCAGCGGATCGGCGGCCAGCGCCGCGCCATCGACGCCGGGCATTGTCCCTGCGTCGCGCAAGCTGCCGTCGGCGTTCAGCACCGAGACCGGCTGCCAGACCGAGCCTTCCAGCTCGGCCGCCTCGGGCGCGGTGGTGACCGAGGTCACGGCCAGCCGTTCCAGCATCTGCACGAAGAGGCCCGACAGTGGCAGTGAGGACCATTCGGCATTCGCGGTCACATGCATCAGCACCACTTGCCCGTCGCCGATCCGCTTGCGCGTCACCAGCGGCGTGCCGTCGGTCAACTGGGCGATCACACGCTCGGCCAGGGTCGGGTCGGGCTGGGCCATGACCTGCGCGGTCACCGTCACGTCATCGGGCACGGGCAGGCCGTAGAAGGGGCTCTCCTCGGGGAAGGGGGCGAGGGTCTTGGGCTCGCCCCAGCTCATCGCGCCGCCGACGCTGCGGCCGCCTGCGCGCAGGCGCACGGGCATCAGCGGGTCCTCGGCGGTGCGGCTGACGTCGCTGGCGGCCAGGCGCGGCCCGGCAAAGCGCAGCAGCATGCCGCCCTTGTCCAGCCAGTCGAGCAGGGCGTCTTCCTCGCCCTCGGTGAGCGTGGCGACGTCCGCCAGCACGATCACGTCGGGATTGGCGGGCAGGATGTCCATCAGGTTGCCGTCGAGGATATCGGCCGTGGGCGCCAGAGCCTTGTGCAGGAAGTGCAGCGGCGACAGCAGCTCAAGCCCCTCGCGGTCGTCACGGCCGGCGATCAGCGCGACTTCGCGGCGGCGCAGGCTGTCGTCGGAAAGGCTCACCGCGCCGGCGCTGCGCTGGTTCTCGACCTCGAACTGTGTGATCCGGCCGCGCAGTTCGGCGGGCAGGGACAGGGCGACCTGCGCCTCAGTTTCGCCAGCCTCGAAGGTCAGCGGGACGGAGGCCAGCACCCGCTCGACCCCCGACGGGTCGGGGCCGCGGGCGGCGATCATCACCTCGGAGGTGCCATCGGCGCGGTTGCGCAGGGCCGAGAGCTGCACCGCGCCGTCCTCGAAGGTGGCGGGCTTGAGGCCGACGATGTCGCGCGCCGATTCCACCACGCGGACCGATCCGCGCTGTTCCAGCGTGGCCAGCAGCGCGTCGCGCCCGTCGCGGGCGAGGCCATCGGACAGCCAGAGCGTGTCGAAATCGTCGTCGCCCAGCATGTCGCCGATGTTCTGCATCGTCTCGGGCAGCGGCTCCCACGGCAGGGGCGCAAGGCCGGGCAGGCGGCCCTGCCAGCTGTCGGCGGTGCGGAAGGCGGGCGCCTCGGGGTCCGTCAGGCGCAGCATGGCGACGGTGCGGCCGTTGCGGCCCGCTTCGGACAACACGCCGGCCAGCACCTCTTGCGATTGCGGCCAGCTGGCGGCCGAGGCCCAGCTGGCATCCATCACCACCAGCAGCGGACCGGACCCGGCCTCTTCGGTATCGGGGTTCAGAACGGGGCCCGAGAGGCCGATAATGACTGCCGCGACCGCCAGCATCCGCAGCAGCAGCAGCCACCAGGGCGTGCGGTCGCTGACCTGGTCGTCGTCGGTGAGGCCTAGCAGCAGCGCCACGCCGGGAAAGCGGCGGCGGATCGGCGCGGGCGGGATGGCGCGCAGGATGATCCAGAGGATCGGCAGCGCGGCAAGGCCCAGCAGCAGCCAGGGCGAGGTGAACCCGATGAGACCGAACAGCGTCATCCGCGCCCTCCGTCAAGCGCCTGCCAGAGCCAGAGAAGCCCCTCTTGCGCCGTGTGATCCGTGTGATGGGTGCCAAAGCGCCAGGAGGTGACGTGGCAGATCTCCTGCAACCGCGCGCGGCGTTCTGCGAGGCGTTGAAGGTAGCGGTCGCGCAGCTCTCCGGCCTTCAGCGTTTCGTGCCGCAGCGACCCGCCCATGGATTCGAAGATCGCGCGGCCGTCGTAGGGGAACGCCTCTTCGACCGGGTCGAGCACCTGCAAGAGCACCCCGCGCACGCCGCGGTCGGCAGCCTTGGTCAGTGCCGCCTCGATCGCGTCGATGTCGCCAAGGAAGTCCGAGATGAACACTGCCCGGGCATGGGGCAGCATCGCCCGCGCCTCGGGGGCGGCGTAATCGTCGGGGGCGTCCTTGGAAAAGAACTCGGCCAGCCGCAGGACCTGCAACTCGCCCCGGCGCGGCGGCAGAAGGCCCCCGGTCAGGCCCACCCGTTCGCCCGAGCGGATCAGCAGGATCCCCAGCGCCAGCGACATCAGCCGCGCGCGGTCGGCCTTTTCCTGGCGGTCCTTGTGACCCGAAAAGCGCATCGAGGCCGCCTGGTCGCACCAGAGCATCACCGATTGCGCGATCTGCCATTCCTTTTCGCGCACGAACTGTTCGTCCGACCGGCCCGATCGGCGCCAGTCGATCATGCGGCGCATGTCGCCCTCGCGCACGGGGCGGTATTGCCAGAAATCGTCGCCCAGCCCCGACCGCCGCCGGCCGTGTTCGCCCAGCAGGACGGTGCCGGCCAATTGCTCGGCCCGCGCCAGCAGCGGCGGAAGGACGGCGGCCTCTGCCTCCGCCCGGACACGAAGCTGGGTGACGTTGCTCACGCGGCGGCCCCGACCCGGGTGATCTGCGCCACCGTTTCGTCGATGAGATCGGTGAGGCTGTCGCCCCGCGCCCGCGCGGCGAACCGCAGCGACATGCGGTGCGACAGGACCGGGCGGGCCATGTCGATCACGTCCTCGACGGACGGCGCGAGGCGCCCCTGCAACAACGCACGGGCGCGCACGGTCAGCATCAGCGCCTGCGCGGCACGCGGGCCGGGGCCCCAGGCGACCGTATCCTTGACGCGCTGGCCGGCGGTCTCGTCATCGGGTCGGAAGGCGCGGACCAGATCGAGGATCGTCTCGACCACTGCGTCGCCCACCGGCATCCGCCGCAGCAGCTGCTGTGCGGCGATCAGCTCTTCGGCGGTGAAGACGGGGCGAACTTCTCCGGTCTCGACGCCGGTGGTGGCCAGCAGGATGTCCCGTTCGGTCTTGCGGTCGGGATAGGTCACGTCGACCTGCAGCAGGAAGCGGTCAAGCTGCGCCTCGGGCAGGGGGTAGGTCCCCTCCTGCTCGATCGGGTTCTGCGTGGCGAGCACGTGGAAGGGCGCGCCCAAGGGGCGCGTCTCGCCGCCCACGGTCACGACCTTTTCCTGCATCGCCTGCAACAGCGCCGATTGCGTCCGCGGGCTGGCGCGGTTGATCTCGTCCGCCATCAAGAGCTGGCAGAAGATCGGGCCGGGGATAAACTTGAAGCTGCGCCCGCCATTGGCCGCCGTTTCGAGCACTTCCGACCCCAGAATGTCCGCCGGCATCAGATCGGGCGTGAACTGGATGCGGTTGCCGTTCAGCCCCATCACCGTGCTCAGCGTCTCGACCAGCAGGGTCTTGCCCAGACCCGGCAGGCCGATCAGCAGCGCATGTCCGCCGCAGAGCAGCGACGACAGGACAAGGTCCACGATCCGCTCCTGCCCGATGAAGCGTCCGGTGATCGATTGCCGCGCCTCGGCCAGTTTCGCCTCTAGCGCCTCGATCTCGGCCACCAGGTCCTCGCTCATGACATCGCTCCTGAAGTCTCTATATGGTAAGGGAACACTATCGCGCCGAGGGAGAATGGCAAAACCAATGAGCGCACAAAAGATCGTGACACCTGATGCCGAGGGCCTCGCGGCCCATGCGAAAAAGGCCACCAAGGGCGGGCTGCCGCCCGTTCACAAGTGGAATCCGCCGTTTTGCGGCGATCTGGACATGCGGATCGCGCGGGATGGCACATGGTTCTACCTCGGGACGCCGATAGGGCGTTTCGAATTGGTGCGCCTATTTTCATCAATTTTGCGTAAAGATGACGAGGACTACTTTCTGGTCACCCCGGTCGAAAAGGTGGGAATCACCGTCGACGACGCGCCCTTCGTGGCGGTGGATTTCACGGTGGAGAGCGAGGGGCGGGACCAGCTTCTGACCTTCGAGACCCACGTGGGCGATTTTGCCGCCGCCGGGCCGGACCACCCGATCCGTGTCGAACGCGACCCCGAGACGGGCGAGCCGTCGCCCTACGTGCTGGTGCGCGCCAATCTCGAGGCGCTGATCGACCGCAAGTCCTTCTACCGGATCGTCGATCTTGCGGTGACCGAGTCGCTGGATGGCGAGGACTGGTTCGGCGTCTGGTCCGGCGGGCAGTTCTTTCCGATCATCCCCTCGGCCGAGCTGCCCTCCTGACGGATGCTGACAGGATGCTGTCAGCAGGGGTATGTCATTAAGGGTCATCGACACACAAGGAGATGATCCGATGACCCAAGCATTCGCAGTCTGGACCGAGATCCCGGTCACCGACATGGACAAGGCGATGGCCTTCTACAACGAGGTGTTCGGCTGGTCGCTGACGCTCGACACCTCGGGGCCGAATCCGATGGCGGTCTTCGGCAACAGCGACGGCGTCTGCGGCGGCCACCTTTACCCGGGCAAGCCCTCGGCCGCGGGGCAGGGAAATACCATTCACCTCGCCACGCCCGGCCCGCTCGAGGACGCGATGGCGCGTTGCGACGGGGCGGGCGGCAAGGTCGTGTCGCCGGTAATCGCAATTCCGGTGGGCCGCTTTGCCTATGCGCTGGACCCCGACGGCAATTCCATCGGCCTCTTCGAAGCCAAGGCCGCCTGATGCGCCGGGCCGACCGCCTGTTCCAGATCGTGCAATACCTGCGCGGCGGTCGGCTGATCACGGCCGAGACGCTGGCCACGCGGCTCGAGGTCAGCAAACGCACCATCTACCGCGACGTGGCAGACCTGATCGGCTCCGGCGTGCCCATCGAAGGCGAGGCCGGGGTCGGTTATGTCATGCGGCAGGGCTATGACGTGCCGCCGCTGATGTTCACCAATGCCGAGATCGTGGCGCTGGTGGCCGGGGCCCGGATGATCCGTGCCTGGGGCGGGGCGGGCATGGCCGCCGCGGCCGAAGAGGCGCTGATCAAGATCGGCTCGGTCCTGCCGGATGGTGCCAAAGCGCGGGCCGAGGCGGTGCAGGTCCATGCGCTGCATATCTCGGGCCTGACGGACGAGGACCGCGCGCGCATCGACCAGATCGAGGACGCCGCCAACCGCCACGTCCGGCTCGACATGGATTATGCCGACGAAAGCGGCACCCCGACCGAACGGGTGATCCGCCCGCTGGGGCTGTGGTTCTGGGGCAAGGTCTGGACGATCATCGCCTGGTGCGAGCTGCGGCAGGATTTCCGCATGTTCCGGCTGGACCGGATCGCGGGGCTGGAAGAGGCGGGGCCGTTCAAGCCCCTCCCCGGCCAGACCTTGCGCGATTTCTACGCGACCGAGGCCTATCGGAACCGGCGCAACCCGCCGCTGGGCTGATCATGTACGGGGCCGGATCGGGCGCATCAGCCCTTCCTGCACCGCCTCGGCCACCAGCCGCCCGTCGCGGGTAAAGAACCGCCCCCGGTTCAGCCCGCGCGCGCCGCCCGACCAGGGGCTGTCCATGTCGTAGAGCAGCCAGTCGTCGAACCGGAAATCCTCGTGCAGCCACAGCGCATGGTCGAGGCTGGCGGTCATGATGTCCGGATCACCGAAGGCCAGCGCATGCGGCACCATCGCCGTGCCCATCAGCGCGAAATCCGACGCAAAGGCCAGCCCCGCCCGGTGCAGCGCCGGATCGTCGGGCATCGGGCCAACGGCCCTGATCCAGACCCGCTGGACCGGCGGGCGCGGGCTGCGGTCGAAGGGCGGGCGCGGGATCACCGGCCGGATCTCGACCGGCTTGGGGCGGCGCAGGAATTCCAGCGTCTCCTCGGGCAGCTGGTCCGCCATCCGCTCGCCCAGCTCGGTCTCGTCCGGCAGGTCCTCGGGGGGCGGGACATCCGGCAGCGGGTCCTGGTGGGACCAGCCGTCCTCGACATGGTGGAACGAGGCGGCGAGGTTCAGGATCGGCTGGCCGTTCTGGATCGCGATGACGCGGCGCGTGGCGAAACTGCGCCCGTCGCGGTCCCGCTCGACCCGGTAAAGGACGGGGGCCGTGGCATCGCCGCCGCGCATGAAATAGGCGTGCAGGGAATGGGCGGGCTTGTCCGGTTCGACCGTCTTGATCGCCGACATCAGCGCCTGGGCGATCACCTGCCCGCCGAAGGTCCGCCCCTTGGCGCCGGGCTGCGGCAACCCGCGAAAGAAGTTCGCCTCGACCGGCTCCACGTCCAGCACCTTGACGAAGGCGTCCAGTATCTCGTTCACGTCCATGCCGTTTCCCTAATGCCCGATCACCGGGGCATTGTCGCAGGCATGGGCGGGAAGTTCCATCTGCAGCGTCGTGTGCCGGACCCGGAACGTTGCGGCCAAGGCGTCGCGGATCGCCTTTCGGGTCACATCCGGGTCGGCGTCGTCGTTCAGCACGATATGCGACTCGAGCGCGACCTCGTGTTCCTGCATGCGCCAGAGGTGCAGGTGGTGGACCGATCCGACCCCGGGCACGGCCTGCAGCGTGCCCAGCACGTCCTCGACCGCCGGATCCTCGGGCGCGGCCAGCATCAGCACCTGCACGGCGGGTTTCAGGCCCAGCCAGGAATGCCAGAGGATATAGCCCGAGATGCCCAGCGTGATGATCGGATCGACCAGCCGCCAGTCGTAAAGCAGGATCAGCGTGCCGCCGACGATCACCGCGACCGAGCCCAGCGCATCGGCCACGTTATGCAGGAAAGCCGCGCGGATGTTCATGCTGTCCTTCGACAGGCGGAAGACCAGCAGGGCGGTGACAGTGTCGATCACCAGCGCGATGCCGGCGACGATGACGACGATCCATCCCTCGATCTCGGCCGGGTTCAGCAGCCGCTGCACCCCCTCGGCCGCGAGGTAGAGCGCCACGACGATCAGCGTCACGTAGTTGACGAAGGCGGCGACCACCTCGGCCCGGCCATAACCGAAGGTCATGGCGCTGTCGGCCCCGCGCCGCGCCACCCGGCCGGCGGCAAAGGCGATGACCAGGCTCAGCGCGTCCGAAAGGTTGTGGATCGCATCCGCCACCAGAGCGAGCGAGCCCGAGACGACCCCGGCCACGATCTGCACGACCGTGAGCAGGATGTTGACCCCGATGGCCGCAGCGACGCGGCGGTCGCCGAGATCGGCGTCGGGGTGGTGATGGTCGTGGTGCGAATGATCATGCGGCATGGCGCTCTCCTTGCGAATCGGGTGCGCCTTGACATGTAATCCCTATAGCGACTGTAGCTTCAAGAGGGCCGCGCGATGTTTTCGATAGGGGAGCTGTCCCGTCGCACGGGTGTCAAGGTGACGACGATCCGCTGGTACGAAGGGCAGGGGTTGATCGCCAACGACGGGCGCACGGAGGGCGGCCAGCGCCGCTATTCCCGGCGTGGGCTCGAGCGGCTGGGCTTCATCCGCCATGCGCGGGATCTTGGCCTGCCGCTCGAGGCGATCCGCGCGCTGATCGGGATGGAGGATGGCGACCATGCCTCGGCCCATGCCATCGCCCGCGATCACCTGGAGGGCGTGCGCGACCGCATCGCGCGGCTGAAACGGCTGGAGGCCGAGCTGGAGCGGATCGCGGGGCTGTGCGACGGCGACGGCCCCTGCCGCGTGGTGGAGGCCTTCGGGGACCATGCCCAATGCGAGGGCGCGCATCCGGCCGGGTGATTTGAGTATTTGTGGAATAATGAAAGCAGGGGGTGCGGCCCCCACCGGGCCGAGGCGCGGCCGGGTGGGGTGGATTTGCATATGTGTGGAAAGATGAAAGGCGGGGCCAGGGCGGCCCATCAGGCCCGTCCAGGGGCTAGTGCGCCTCGGCCCAGTTGGCGCCTTGCCCCGCATCGACCACAAGCGGCACGTCGAGTTTGACGATGGGGTCGCAGGCGCTTTCCATCACCTCGCGCGCGGTGGCGATCAGCGGGTCGACCGCGTCCTCGGCCACTTCGAAGATCAGTTCGTCGTGGACCTGGAGGAGCATCCGCGCGTCGATGCCCTGGATCGCGTCGTCCATGCGGATCATGGCGCGGCGGATGATGTCGGCGGCGGTGCCCTGGATCGGCGCGTTGATCGCGGCGCGGCGGGCAAAGCCGGCATGGGGGCCCTTGGCGTTGATCTCGGGTGTGTGGATGACGCGGCCGAACAGCGTCTCGACCCGGTCGTGTTCCTTGGCGAAGGCGACCGTGTCGTCCATGTAATCCTTGATGCCGGGGAAGCGTTCGAAATAGCGGTCGATGAAGCCCTGCGCCTCGGCCCGCGGGATGCGCAGGTTGCGGGCAAGGCCAAAGCCCGAGATGCCGTAGATCACGCCGAAGTTGATCGCCTTGGCCTGGCGGCGCACGTCGGACGTCATCTGGTCCAGCGGCACGCCGAACATTTCCGACGCGGTGGCGGCGTGGATGTCCTGGCCTTCGCGGAAGGCCTGCTTGAGCGCGTCGATATCGGCAATATGGGCGAGGATGCGCAGTTCGATCTGGCTGTAATCGAGGCTGACGATGCGCCGCCCCTCGGGCGCGACGAAGGCCTCGCGGATGCGGCGGCCTTCCTCGGATCGGACGGGGATGTTCTGCAGGTTCGGATCCGTGGACGCCAGCCGCCCGGTGTTGGCCCCGGCGATGGAATAGGACGTGTGCACGCGGCCCGTCTCGGGGTTGATGTGTTCCTGCAGCGCATCGGTATAGGTCGATTTCAGCTTGCTGAGCTGGCGCCAGTCGAGGATCAGCCGCGGCAGTTCATGCACGGTGGCGAGGTCTTCGAGCACGTCGGCCCCGGTGCCATAGGCCCCGGTCTTGGTCTTTTTCGGCGCCTTGCCGTCGGGCAGGGTCAGCGAGAGCTCGTCGAAGAGGATCTCGCCCAGCTGCTTGGGCGAGCCGATGTTGAACTCGCGGCCCGCCTGTTCGGTGATCTCGTGTTCCAGCCCCGCCATCTTCTGCGCGAAGGCGTTGGACATGCGGCTGAGCGTGTCGCGGTCGACCTTGATGCCCGCCATTTCCATCCGCTTCAGCACCGGCACCAGCGGGCGTTCCAGCCCCTCGTAGACGCGGGTGACGCGCTTGCGGTGCAGCTGCGGTTTCAGCAATTCCCAGAGGCGCAGGGTGATGTCGGCATCCTCGGCCGCGTATTCCACGGCCTTTTCGATGGGCACGAGGTCGAAGGTGATCATCGACTTGCCCGAGCCCAGCAGGTCCTTGATCGGGATCGGGGCATGGCCGAGATAGCGTTCGCTCAGCAGGTCCATGCCGTGGCCGTGGATGCCCGCGTGCATGGCGTAGGACATCAGCATGGTGTCGTCGATCGGCGCCACCTCGATCCCGTAGCGGGACAGGATCTTGGCGTCGTATTTCATGTTCTGGCCGATCTTCAGGATCGCCGGATCGGTCAGCACGGGGCGCAGGGCGTCGAGCACCTCGTCCATCGGCAGCTGGCCCTCGGCCGGGGCGTCGTCGGCGAACAGGCCCTCTCCGCCCGAGGCCTTGTGGGCGAGGGGGATATAGCAGGCCTCGCCAGCCGTGACGCAAAGCGAGATGCCGACAAGGTCCACGGTCATCTCGTTGAGGCCCGTGGTCTCGGTGTCGATGGCGACGTAGCCGCGGGCCTTGATCCGCGCGATCCAGGCGTCCAGCGCGGCGCGGTCGCGGACCCATTCGTATTTCGAGGTGTCGAAGGGGATCTCTTCGACCGCCTCCTCGGGCGCGGCATCGGGGGCGGGCTTGTCCTCGATCACCGGGGCGGCGACGCCCATCTGGTCGGCGATGCGCTTGGACAGGGTGCGGAACTCCATCTCGGCCAGGAAGCCCAGCAGTTTGTCGGGGTCGGGATCCTGTACCTCGAGATCGTCGAGGGTGAAGGGCAGCTCCATGTGGCAATCGAGCTGCACGAGCCGCTTCGACAGCAGGATCTGGTCGCGATTGTCGATCAGCGTCTGGCGGCGCTTGGGCTGCTTGATCTCTTCGGCGCGGTCCAGGAGCTCTTCGAGCGAGCCGAATTCGTTGATGAGCAAGGCGGCGGTCTTGATGCCGATGCCGGGCGCGCCGGGCACGTTGTCGACCGAATCGCCGGCCAGCGCCTGCACGTCCACCACCCCCTCGGGGCCGACGCCGAATTTCTCGATCACCCCGTCGCGGTCGATGCGCTTGTTCTTCATCGGGTCGAGCATCTCGACCCCGTCACCCACGAGCTGCATCAGGTCCTTGTCGGAGCTGAGGATCGTGACCTGCCCGCCGGCATCGCGGGCCATGTGGGCGAGGGTGGCCATGATGTCGTCGGCCTCGAAGCCCTCGATTTCCTTGCAGGCGATGTTGAACGCCTCGGTCGCAGCCCGGGTCAGGGGGATCTGCGGGCGCAGGTCCTCGGGCATGGCCTCGCGGTTGGCCTTGTAGAGGTCGTAAAGGTCGTTGCGGAAGGTATGGCTGCCCTTGTCGAAGATCACGGCCACATGGGTCACGTCCCCGGCGGCATTGTTCCCCTCGACGTAGCGCTGGAGCATGTTGCAAAAGCCGCTGACCGCGCCGATGGGCAGCCCGTCGGATTTTCGCGTCAACGGGGGCAGCGCGTGGTAGGCGCGGAAGATGTAGGCCGATCCGTCGATCAGGTGAAGGTGACAGCCTTTGCCGAATGCCATGTCGCGCTCCTTGTGTCCTGGGCCATGGTTTGCCACGGGGCGCGCGCGGGGGCCAGAGGGAAGGCCGTCATTCGGCCTGGAAGAGCCGGTGTGCGAGGGTCACGGAATAGGGCGCCGGAGTCCAGCGGCCAAAGCGCAGGCCCGCGCGGGCCATGACCTCGGCCACCCAGACGTTGCAGGTGCGAAAGAGGTGAAAGCGTTCGGGGCTGGCGAAGAAGGCGTCGGTGGGGCCGAAGCCGGACGCGGCAAAGGTCGGATCGGGGGCGCTGGCGAGGATGGCGCGCTTGAGGCGGTCGTACTCGGCCTGCGTCAGGCGCAGGGTGCGGAGCGGGAGGTCATCGCGGAGCGCGCCGGCGACCGAGACATGCAGCACCGACCCGTCGCCGACGATGCCGCGCAGCACCGCGCCGGGCTGGACGTCGGCATAGGTGCCGGCGGTGGTGTAGAAGGCCGCCGCGCCCCATCCGGCGACGATCCAGCGGGCGCGGGGGTCGTCCACCGGCACGCCGCCCGCGGTCGCAAAGGCGAAATCGGCGCGGGTCGTGCCGTCGGCGGGCAGCAGGAAGTCGTAGTGGATGGGACCGGCCAGTAGGTGGACGGTGACCGGGCCGTCCCCGCCGCCCGTCTCACCGTTGGGGATCGCGGCGCCGATCACGCCGGCGACGGCAAAGCCCCCGAGGACGAGTGCGAGGCCGAGGAAGATGCCACGCAGAAAGGTCCGCAGCTTGCTCAGGCGGCTTTGCCCTCGGCCGATCTGTGCACGTATTTGCAGTCGCAATAGGGGCATTCGACGAAGCCCTCGTCATGCGGGATGGTCAGCCAGACGCGGGGATGGCCCAGCGCGCCTTCGCCGCCGTCGCAGGCGATCTTCCAGCTGTCGACGATCTTGGTTTCCGGGGCTTCGATGGTCATGTCCATGCCTCGTGGCGATATTGCGTTGCGGCGTTTATCCGCGATTGGGCGGGGGCCCGCAAGGGGAGAGGGGGGAAGAGGGGGCCAGCCCCCTCGCCCCGTGCCGGGGCTCACCCCGGAGTTTACGGGCACAATGAAGAGCGGATCGTCACGCCTTGTCGAGCATCCGGCCCAGTGGACGTCCGGCGAGGATGTGGAGGTGGTAATGCGGCACCTCCTGCACGCCGTGGCTGCCGGCATTGGCGATGGTGCGGTAGCCGTCGGCCTGCAGGCCGAGGTCGGCGACGATCCTTGCGACGGTGCGGTGGAAATCCAGCAGCTCGGCATCGCTCGCCTCGGCCATGAAGTGATCGGCGCAGACATAGGCGCCCTTGGGGATCACCAGCACATGGGTCGGCGCCTGCGGGGCGATGTCGTTGAAGGCGAGCGTGTGCTCCGTCTCGGTCACCGTGCTGTTGGGAATCTCGCCGCGCAGGATTTTCGCAAATATGTTATGGTCGTCGTAGGCGTAGGCCATTTTTGTCCTCAGTCGGAAAACAGGTGGTCGGTCCGGGCCAGTTCTAGGGCCTTGTCATGAGAAATCGCAAGGAAGCGTTCGAGCGCGGGCGCGTTCTGTTCCGGCGTGTCGGCCTGGCGCATCTTTTCATGGTGCGGGAAGCCCTGGTCCCGGATGCGGTCGCTTTCGTGGACGATGTCGTTGCGGATGGTCGGCATGAGCCGTTCGAGCGTCTCCTGCGGTGTGCGTTCGCCCGCCAGCCCGACGCGCCTGGCGTGGCCGATGAGGTAGGCGTCGGTAAAGACGCATTCCAGCTCGAGGATCCGCGACACCGAGCGGTCGGAGCAGAAATCCTGCATCAGGTCCACGTTGCCCGGGTCGAGACAGATGATCAGCCGGTCGGTATCGTAATAGTCGAAGAGCATTCGGATCAGCGCCCGCCGGTGGCGGTGCCGCTTGCCCATGGTTGACTGGATGCCGCCGAGGTCCGGCAAGGCCGTGTGCTCTTCGTTGAAGAGGTATTCGATGCAAGGCACGTTCGTCATCTGGCGGATGCGGTCCACCAGGCGTTTCGCCACGTGCCATTTCTTGCACACCACGATCAGCAGCTCGCGTTCGCGGCCGAATGTGCTTTCCGTTTCCCAGAACCGCATGGCGAAGCGCCGCCCCAGCCGGCCCCGATCGACCAGGAACTTGAACAGGCTCCGCCCCTCGTTCGAGATCTGGAACTTCACCCCTTCGGAGGCATAGAGCACCCCGAGCCGGCGCTTGAGCTCGGTCGCCTCGGGGCTGATCTTGCGCGCGAACAGGGCGTCCTGGCTCAGCAGCAGGTCGTAATGGTCGTTGTAGAAAGTCACCGGCATCCCGTAGTCGGTGAACATCAGGAAGGTCAGCGTGCGCGACCGGATCTCCCGTTCCGGGACGATGTGGCGCACGATGGTCTGAAAGAAGGTCTCGTCCGGAATCCAGGTGGTGCGGAAGAAACGCATGACATCCGGGCGCTGGCGGCAGAAATCCAGCACCCATTCGCAGGTGCGGCGGCGCAGGCACCACCACTGGCTGCCGATCATGATCTGCAGGTCCGCCGGGATCTCGCGCGTCAGGCCCAGCCGCATCTGCGCCTGGAACATCGCGTAGAACCGCCGCTTCTGCGTGCGCTCGTTGAACCAGTGGCGGTAGATCAGCCGCTCTTCCTTCCAGCCAGTCTTGATCCAGTCACTGTCGAAATAATCGAAGCTCTCGATGTAATCGACTTCCTCGCGATCCAGGAAATCATGCGCGTATTCGGCCGACTTGATCGCCATGCAATCGCCCGAGAGCATGTAGAAATGCGTGGCCCGCGGAAAGGCATCCACCGCCATCTCGAGCGCGTTGAGCGTCGCCTGCACGAGGGACCATTCCCCCCAGCCGCACTTGATCCGCTTGCGGGCAAAGGTGACGTTGGGGTTCTTGGCCAGAGCCGTGCGGATCTTGTCGTAATCGGCCTTTTTCGCGCGCGCGTCGAAATGGATCGCCATGTAATCGCCGGCCGCGGTCAGCCGCTGCGCCTGCTTGATGATGGCGTCAGGATCCTTGTGACACAGCAGTATGAAGGCAATTTTTGCCATGACGACGCGCGTTTACCTTTCCGGACGGGTCTCATCTACAGGCATAATGGTGAACGAGAGCTGAATAAACCCGGAAAGGACGCGCGCGAAACGGGCTTTCCCTGCTTTTGCCCGCTGTCGTATAAGACCGGCAAAACAAGGGGCAGCAAGGGGCGCACAATGGGATTTCCCGGCACGTGGATGACACAAAGCGAAAGCCTGCTCTACCGGGTGGTGCCGAAATGCGCCTGCTCGACCATCGGGCAGATCATGTTCTATTCCGACCATGGCGAATTCTTCGACGGCGACATCCATGACGCCAAGGAGGGGCTGCACAAATGGGCGCTCGACGACAGCCAGCCGCTGATCGAAGGCAACGTGCGCGACCACCGGACCTTTGCCTTCACCTGCGTGCGCAACCCCTACACGCGCATCCTGTCGTCCTTCTTCGACAAGATCTGCGGCATCCAGCGCAACGGCCGGCGCTATCGCGGCAACCTGGTGCCGATGCTGGTGCAGAAATACGGGATCGAGGTCGGCGGCGAGGACGGCACGGAAGACTTCGACCAGATCCGCAGCTTCCGCCGCTTCCTGCTCTTCGCCCGCGACACCATCCGCTGGCGCCGTCCGATGGACCCGGACATCCACTGGTCGGCCATGTCTGGCCATGTCTCGACCTTCATCGTCAACGGCGGCCGCTACGACAAGATCTTCTGGACAGAAAGCTTCGAGGACGGCATGGGCCAGGTCCTCAACGCGGTGAAGACCAGGGTGCCGGTCGACCTGACCAACATCCCCCGCTTCAACGAAAGCGAAGGCCACGGGCCAAAACGCGCCCACCCGGTCGAGGATTATTTCGACGACCTCTCGATGCACCTGATGTGGGAAATCTACTACCGCGATTTCCGCATGTTCAAATACGATTTCGACAACCCGGCCAACAAGATGCCGGTGGGCGAGATCGACCTCGAGGAAATCCACGCCAAGCTCGGCGAATGACCCCTCGGGGTCCCCGCACCCCCAGCCCTTCATCGTTTTGAAAATACCTCGGGGGAGTCCGCCCTTGGGCGGACGGGGGCAGCGCCCCCAAGCCCGGCCAGTACCAGGCGCCCCGCCCATCTCTTCCTTGGTCCGAAAATACCGCCGGGGGGAGTCGCCGCAGGCGACGGGGGGCTGGCCCCCCCCGCGCCGGCGGCAGCCGGCGCCCCCCCCGCGGCTCGCCCCCCGAGCCGCAACCACCCACAGACCAAGCCCACCGCCGCCAACACCGCCCGGACGTCACCGGCCCGGCGCGG
>NZ_JAIMID010000016.1 GCF_019966535.1 Mesobacterium pallidum
CCGCGCCGCGGGCGGGGGGGCGCGCGCGGGCCGGGGCCCCCCCCCCCCCGCCCCGCCCCCCCCCCCCCCCCCCCCCCCCCCCGCCCCCCCCCCCCCCCCCGCCCCGGTCGGATCGCCACGCGATCCGAAACCAGCCTCAGACCAGGCCCTCGGCCGCAAACAGCGCCTTGACGTCAGCTGCCGGGCGCGGGCCCACGTGCCCGATCACCTCGGCCGCCGCGATGCAGCCCATGCGCCCCGCGACCGCCAGCGGCTTGCCGGTGGCGATGCCGTACAGGAACCCGGCGGCGAACTGGTCGCCCGCGCCGGTGGCGTCCACCGGCGTCACCATGCGGACCGGCACCACGGCCTCTTCGTCGCCGCGCACGATCACCACGTCATGGCCCGACCGGGTGCAGACGATCAGCCCGCTATCCGCCGCCGCCTGCTCGAGCGCCGCGCCCAGATCGTCGGTCTCGTAAAGCGAACACCATTCCTGCTCGTTGCCGATCACGTAGTCGAGCTCCTTGACCAGCCGGCGGAAATCGCCCCGGTGGCGGTCGACGCAGAACGGGTCCGACAGGGCGATCCCGGCCATGCCGCCGCCGTCCCGGCAGAGCTTGGCAGCGGTCTCGAAGGCCGCCTTGCCCTTGTCCTTGTCGTAAAGATACCCCTCGAGGAACAGGATCTTCGCCGCGCTCATCACCGCGTCCGGCACGTCCTCGGGCCCCACCTCTGACGAAATCCCGAGGTAGGTGTTCATCGACCGCTCGCCGTCCGGGCTGACGAAGATCATCGACCGCGACGTCGGCAGGTCCCCCCCCGCCACCGGCGGATTGACAAAGGCCGTGCCCTCGTCCTCGAGCGAGCTGGCATAGAACCGCCCCAGCGTGTCGTCGTTCACACGGCCCACGAATGCGGTCGACAGCCCGAGGCTTCCCAGCCCCGAGATCGTGTTCCCGACCGACCCGCCGGCGGCCTGCACCCGCTCCTTCATCGCGCCATACAGCATCTCGCCCCGCTCTCGCTCGACCAGCTGCATGATGCCCTTCTGGATGCCCATCAGGTCCAGGAAACTGTCATCGGCATGGGTGATCACGTCGACGACGGCATTGCCGATCCCGACGACCTCGTAGGATTTGCTCATTCGGTCTTGTCCTCGAATTGGCACAGGTCGCGGATGATACACGCCCCGCATTTCGGTTTTCTTGCCACGCAGATGTAGCGGCCATGCAGGATCAGCCAGTGATGCGCATGGCGCTGGAAATCGACGGGCACGTTGTCCTCGATCGCGCGTTCCACCGCGACCACGTCCTTGCCCGGACAGATGCCGGTGCGGTTGCCGATGCGAAAGATATGCGTGTCGACGGCCTGCGCGGGATAGCCCCACCACATGTTCAGCACCACGTTGGCGGTCTTGCGCCCCACGCCCGGCAGGCTCTCCAACGCGGCGCGGGAATTGGGAACCTCGCCGCCGTACTGATCCACCAGGATCCGCGACAGCTTGATCACGTTCTTGGCCTTGTTGCGGAAAAGGCCGATGGTCTTGATGTGCTCGATCACGCCATCTTCGCCGAGGTCGAGCATCTTCTGCGGCGTGTCCGCCACGGCGAACAGGCCGCGCGTCGCCTTGTTCACTCCCGCATCCGTCGCCTGGGCCGACAGCGCCACGGCGACCACCAGCGTATAGGCGTTCACATGCTCCAGCTCGCCCTTGGGTTCGGGCTCTGCTGCCTGAAAGCGCGTGAAGACCTCGCGCATGGTGTGATAGTCGAGTTGCCTGGCCATGGCGGGTTTATCGGGGCAAGCGCCCGGCGCCGCAAGAGGGAGAGGCTGCGTTACTTGGTCAGCCTGCCCTCGCCAAAGCTGGCCGGGTCGATGGCGATGATGTCCTGTGCATTGAGCGGCCCAAGGCCCAGCCTCGTGCACAGCCGCTCCGACGGCGTATTGCCCGCCCGGATGCCGGTCTGGAACCCAGTGTATCCCCGGTCCGCCATGTCCACCAGCGCCTGCGCGCCCAGCCACAGCGACAGCCCTTCGCCCCGCCGGTCGGGCCGGGTCGCCAGCATCCCCCACCAGACCGTCCGACCTTCGGGGCTGTCGGGATGGAACTGCGCGACCGAGGCCGCCATGGTCACGATCTGCCCCGCCCCGTCGCGGGCGAACAGCACCGAGGCGGGCCGCGCCACGCCGCGCAGGAAGGGCCCGGAGGGCAGCAGCACCTCGCAATCCTGTGCGAACTGGTCGAGATCGCGCAAATCTTCCACGGGAGTGTCAGGCGTCACCCGTGTCACCGTCAGGTCACCCGGCAGGCTGCGATCCCGCAACACGGCGCGGGCGGCGGCGATGGCCTCGGCCTCGCCGCGCCAATGGGCGTAGCGGTCGATGGCCAGCCCGGCGGCCTCGAGCGTCGCCACCCGTTCGGCGACCTCGTCCTCGGGCACGCAATCGCCGGGGCCGACCCCCTGCACCCGCGCCAGCCGGATCTGCCGCTGCACGGTCTCTCCGCGCCGTCCGTTCACTGCGACCGCCCGCCCGTGGCAAGCGTAAAGCGGATCGTCTTTCAGCAGCTCGAACAGGGCATGGGCCCGGTATTCCAGCTGTTGCTGCCCGGCAGAGCCGAAAACCTCGGTCATGGCGCCCCTCCCTTTGCCAAAAGTCAACGCACGCCCGCGCGCCCTGTCAAAGGAAATCGCAACTTCCGGGTCGCGAGGGGGCAGGGCAGGGAATATGGTCATGCCCAAGGAGGACCTGCCATGACCGCAGCCCAGCAGATCACCACGCCCGAGGACGGCTACCATTTCCACGTCATGCGCCGCGCGCTCGACTTGATCGACGCGGCCGAAGAGCCGCTGACCCTCGACGCGCTCGCCAGCGCGATGAACATGAGCCCCGCGCATTTCCAGCGCCTCTTCAGCCAATGGGTCGGGGTCAGCCCCAAGCGCTACCAGCAATACCTTGCCCTCGGCCATGCCAAGGCGCTGCTGCGCGACCGCTTCACCACGCTGGCGGCGGCCCATGGCGCGGGCCTGTCGGGCACCGGGCGGCTGCATGACCTGTTCGTGCGGTGGGAGGCGATGAGCCCCGGCGATTACGCCCGCGCGGGCGAAGGCCTCACGATCTTCTGGGGCTGGTTCGACAGCCCCTTCGGCCCGGCGCTGGTCATGGGCACCGACAAGGGCATCTGCGGCATCGGCTTCGCCGCCGAATGCTCCGAGACCCACGCAATGGAGGACCTCACCGCGCGCTGGCCCAACGCGGCTTACGTCGAGGACCCGATGCGCCTGCGCCCCTGGGTGCTCTCGGCCTTCGGCAGCGAGGGGGAGGTCAGCCAGACCCCGCTCTACCTCATCGGCGCGCCGTTCCAGATCAAGGTGTGGGAGGCGCTGATGCAGATCCCATCCGGCCATGTCACCACCTATTCCGAGATCGCGCAGGCGATCGGCCACCCCAAGGCGGTGCGCGCCGTGGGCACGGCGGTGGGGCGCAACCCGATCAGCTACCTGATCCCCTGCCACCGGGCACTGCGCAAGTCCGGGGGGCTTGGCGGCTACCACTGGGGCCTGCCGGTCAAACGCACGATCCTGGCCTGGGAAAGCGCGCGGGCCGAGGCCTGAGCCCGCGCGGGCAGGCGGCAAATCGCCGATATTCCGCGATGACGGATTGGTGACGCGCCGCATCTGCGCTAATTACGGGCGAACCCCCGGGACCGGGGCACCCAGACCAAGAGGCAAGACATGTTCGCAGTGAAACCCTTCTCGGCCATCGCGCTGGCGTCGCTGGTGCTGGCCACCGCCTGCACCACCGCGTCCGAAACCCCCAAGACCCGTGACGGCGCGGTCATCGGCGGCCTGATCGGCGGCCTGGCCGGCGCCATCGCCGGCAACGACCCCGAGGAACGCCGCCGCAACGCGGCTGTCGGCGCAATCGTCGGCGCGGGCGTGGGCGGTGTCATCGGCTCCCAGCTCGACAAGCAGGAAGCCGCGCTGCGCCAGGATCTCGGCAATGACAACGTCACCATCGTCAACACCGGCGACCGGCTGATCGTGACCCTGCCGCAGGACATCCTGTTCGCCACCGACAGCACCACCGTGCGCGCCGACCTGCAGTCGGACCTGCGCGCCTTGGCCGGGAACCTGAACGAATACCCGAACACCACGGTGCAGGTGATCGGCCATACCGACAGCGACGGCTCGGCCGCCTACAATCAGGACCTGTCGCAGCGCCGCGCCCAGGCCGTCAGCTCTGTGCTGATCGGCAACGGCGTGTCGCCCTCGCGCATCCAGGCCTTCGGCCGGGGCGAGGACCAGCCGGTGGCGACCAACCTGACCGCCGAGGGCAAGGCCCAGAACCGGCGCGTCGAGATCGTGATCCTGCCGAACGCGGCCTGATCGCTTTCGGTACCGGGTTCAAAGGGGCGCTTCGGCGCCCCTTTTTGCGTGCGCATTGTCGCCCGCCCCGCCCGGGCTAGACTGTGCGGGACAACAACGCTGGAGATTCGCATGACCTACCGCCTCGTCGGCCTCTGCGGCGCCCTGCGCGCCGACAGCACCAACCTCAAGCTGCTGCACGAGGCGGCCCGCGTCTCTGGCGCCGACCCGTTCGACATCGGCGACACGGACCTGCCGCTTTACAACGGCGACGTGGAGGATGCGGGGATGCCCGAGAAGGTCGTGCGGCTGGTCGAACTGATCCGGTCCGCCGACGCGGTGGTGATCGCGTCGCCGGAATACAACCGCGGGATTTCGGGCGTCATGAAGAACGCGCTGGACTGGATCAGCCGGATGAAGATGCCGCTGAAGGGCAAGCCCGTCGCCGTCATGTCCGCCGCCGACGGCCGCGCGGGCGGAGAGGTGGCGCAATTCATGCTGCGACACTGCCTTGTTCAGCACGGCGCCCGCGTCTTGGTCGGCAATGCGGTTTGCGTCGCGGATTCGTCGAACCAGTTCGACGCGGACGGCCGGCTCAAGAGCGAGCTTTACGTCAAGACCCTGACAGCGCTGATGGAAGCGCTGCGCGACGAGGCCCGGCTGCGCGCCGGCTGAGAGGGCGGCGTGAGGGGCCAGCCCCTCACACTCCCCGGAGTTTAGGGGCAAGATGAAGAGCGGACCCGATCCCCTGCTTCATTGTGCCGAATAAACTCCCGCCGGAGGCAGCCGCGCCCCGGGCGCGGCTTTTTCAGGCAAGAAAGCGCCGCACTCAGGTCAGCTTGACCAGCTGCTTGCCCATGTTGCGGCCCTTGAGCAGGCCCCGGAAGGTCTCGGGCGCGTTTTCCAGACCTTCGGCCACGTCTTCGAGGTACGTGACCCGGCCGTCGGCCACCATCGGCGCGACTTCCTTGAGGAAGGCCGGGAAGCGGTCGAAATGATCCGAGATGATGAAGCCCTCGAGCCGCATCCGTTTCACCAGAAGCGAGCGCCAGAGCACCGGGCTGCGGTCGGGGCCCTGCGCCTCGACCCCGCCGAGCGCGCCGGAATTGTAGCCCGCGATCATGCCGCAGAGCGGGATGCGGCCGAAGGTGTTCATCAGCGGCATCACCGCCTCCTGCACCTTGCCGCCGACGTTTTCGAAGTAGATGTCGATGCCGTCCGGGCAGACCTCTTTCAGCGCGGCGCGCAGGGACCGGGCGTCGTTATGGGCGCGGTGGTCGAGGCAGGCGTCGAAGCCGAAGGTCTCGGTCGCGATGCGGCATTTCTCCGGCCCGCCGGCGATGCCGATGGTGCGCAACCCGCGCGCCCTGGCGACCTGGCCGACGACCGACCCGACGCCGCCGGTGGCCGCCGCCACGACCAGCGTTTCGCCTTCCTTCGGCTGGCCGATCTGGGTCAGCCCGTACCAGCCGGTGAACCCGGGCATGCCCAGCACGCCGAGCGCGGGGGTGATCGGCAGCGACGGGTCGAGCTTGCGCAGCTGGCTGCCCGGCAGCACGCCATGGGTCGCCCAGCCGGTCATGCCCATGACCTTGTCGCCCGGCTTGAACCCGGCGTGGTGCGACACCAGCACCTCGCCCACGGCGCCGCCGCCCATGGTTTCGCCGATCTCGACCGGGGCCGAGTAGCTTTTGGCGTCGTCCATCCGGCCGCGCATGTAGGGGTCGAGCGACATGTACTCGGCCCGCACCAGCACCTCGCCGTCGCCGGGGGAGGGCACATCGAGCGTCTCGAGCCGGAAGCAGTCGTCGCCGGGTTCGCCTTGCGGGCGCTTGGCCAGTACGATGCGTTGCATCTGGTCGGTCATTGGGATCCTCCGTCAGGAAATGTAGCGAAAAACACCGGTCGCACTGGCGACCAGCGTGCCGTCTTCGTCGGTCAGGCGACTTTCGGCAAAGAAGGTCTTGCGGCCGCCCCCGGTCTTGCGGCCCGTCGCGCGCACGATCGTGCCGCGCGCCTGGGCGATGTAGTTGACGTTCAGCGACAGGGTGACGGTCTTGCGGACCTGTTCGGTTCCCGTCCAGCACCCCGCATAGCCCATCGACGTATCCAGAAGCGTCGCGATCGCACCGCCGTGCAGGATGCCGTTGCGGTTGCCAAGATGCTCCAGCATCGGCTGTTCCAGCGTGCAGGTGTCTTCGGCCCAATCGGTGATCGAAAAGCCGAGGTGGCGCTGGAACGGATACGGATCTTCGACCATCATGCGCCGGTCGCCTTGAGCCCGCCACGCGCATAGAGCACCACGTAGGAGCCGAGCTGCGCCGCCCGTTCCGGGTTCGAGGCATTGCCGTCGAGCCCGCGTTTCTTGACCCCCTGCAGGATCGCCGCCATGCGGAAGAAGCAGAAGGCGAGATAAAAGCCGAAGTTCGGGATCGGGTCGCGGCCGCGCAGCCGGCAATATTCGCTGACGAAATCGGCATCGGACATGAGGCCCAGCGTATCCCGGTCCAGCCCAGCAAGCCCGCGACCCTTGTCGCCCGGCGGCATCTGCCACTGCATGATCACGGCGGCGAGGTCGGCATAGGGGTGGCCGATGGTCGACAGCTCCCAGTCCAGCACGGCGGCGCAGCGGGGGGTGTCGGGCGCAAACAGCATGTTGTCGATGCGGTAATCGCCGTGCACCAGCGTGCGCTGGCCGTCCTCGGCGGGCATGTTGTTGGCAAGCCAGTCGATCAGCTGCTCCATCTCGGGCAGGTGTTCGGTTTCGGAGGCGCGGTACTGCTTGGTCCAGCGGGCGATCTGGCGTTCGTAGTAATTGCCGTCCGGGCCGTAATCCGACAGGCCCACCGCGTCGATGTCCACCTCGTGGATCGCGGCCAGCACGCGGGCCATCTCGGTCTGCACGGGCGCGCGTTCGGCCTTGTCCAGTTCGGGCAGGGAGGGATCGTCGAAATTGCGGCCCCGCACTTCCCCCATCACGTAGAACATGGAGCCGATGACGCTTTCGTCCTCGCAGAGCACATGCATCCTGGCCACCGGCACGTCGGTGTCCCAAAGCGCGCGCTGCACGCGGAATTCGCGGTCGACCGCATGGGCGGATTTCAGCAGCTGCCCCGGCGGCTTGCGGCGCAGCACGTAGGACCCCGAGGGCGCGGTCAGCCGGAAGGTCGGGTTCGACTGGCCCTGGGCGAATTTCTCCGCCGTCAGGGGGCCTTCGAAGCCCTCCATGTTGGCCTCGAGCCAGGCCGACACGGCGCCGGTGTCGAGTGTCTGGGTGTCGCTCATCCTCTCCTCCCCGAAAGGTCAGCTGTAGGTCAAAAGGCGCGCTTCGTTCTCGCCGTCGATATGCGGGACCTCGTTGAACGAATGCAGGTAGAAGGCGCGGGGGCCGAAGACGAACCTGGCCATGGCGCAGTTCTTGGTCTGCAATTGCAGCTTGATCTGCGATCCTTCGCCCGCGCCCATCGCGGCCGAGACCATGCGGCCGATGGCCCCGCCCGAGCTGACCGCCAGCACCCGCTGGCCGCCGCTTTGGGTGATCGCCTGCCGCGCGTCCTCGACACGGGCGCTGAACGCCTCCCAGCTTTCGGGGGCGTTCGGAATCTGGCCACGTTCCCAGTCCAGCACGGTGTCGCGCAGCATGCGGAAATGGGTCTTTCGGTCGTCGTGCAGCCCCTCGGGCGCATCGCCTCCGGCAAACCGCGCATCCAGCAGCGCCTTGAAGTCGAATTCGTTCAGACCCGGATGCACGGTGGCGTCGCCGGGGCCGAAGCCCAGCCCCTCGACGATGCCTTCCAGCGTCTCGCGGTGGCGGCGCTGGGCGCCGATGAACAGCCGGTCGGGCACCAGGCCAAGGCGCCGCAGCGCCCGGCCCAGTTCCCGCGCCTGGTCCCAGCCGAGGTCGGACAGCACGTCGTAATCGGCCTTGCCGAAACTCGCCTGCCCGTGACGGATCAGCAGCAGCTCAGGCACTGATGATCCCGGCCATGCGCGCCTTGGCGGCGTCGTATTCCGACGACAGCCGCGCGATGAGCTCGGCCGCCGGCAGAACGGACTTTACCGCGCCGATGCCCTGGCCCGAACCCCAGATCTCCTTCCAGCTTTTCGGCTTTTCGCTGCCGAAATCCATCTTGGAGGGGTCGGAATGTTCCAGGTTGTCCGGATCCATCCCGGCATTCGCCACCGAAGGCTTGAGGTAATTGCCATGCACCCCGGTGAAGAGAGAGGAATAGACGATGTCCTCGGCGCCCGAGTCGACGATCATCTGCTTGTAGCCCTGGGCCGCGTTCGCCTCTTCGGTGGCGATGAAGGGCGAGCCGATATAGGCGAGGTCCGCGCCGATGGCCTGCGCGGCCAGGATGTTCTGCCCGGTGGCGATGGCGCCCGACAGCAGCACCGGCCCGTCGAACCATTCACGGATCTCGGATATCAGCGCGAAGGGCGACTGCGCCCCGGCATGGCCGCCCGCGCCGGCGGCGACGGCGATCAGCCCGTCGGCGCCTTTCTCGATGGCCTTTTTGGCAAAGCGGTTGTTGATGATGTCGTGCAGGGTGATCCCGCCGCAATCATGCGCGGCGTCGTTCACTTCCTTGCGCGCGCCCAGCGAGGTGATCCAGATCGGCACCTTCCACTTGTGGCAGATCTCGATATCCCGCTCGAGCCGGGCATTCGACCGGTGCACGATCTGGTTGACGGCAAAGGGCGCCGCGGGCGTGTCCGGGTTGGCCTGGTTCCAGGCGTCCAGCTCTTCGGTGATCCGCTTCAGCCAGGCCTCGAGCAGGATCGGGTCGCCGTCCTTTTCGCGCGCGTTCAGCGCCGGGAAGGACCCGACGATGCCGGCCTTGCACTGGGCGATCACCAGGTCCGGGTTGGAAATGATGAAGAGCGGAGAGCCCACGACCGGAAGCCGCAGACCCTGCAATTGTGCGGGCAGATGTCCCATTCACAGAACCTCGAATAGTCCCGCGGCGCCCATCCCTCCGCCGACGCACATGGTGCAGACGACGTATTTGGCCCCGCGGCGTTTTCCCTCGATCAGCGCATGGCCGACCATGCGCGCGCCCGACATACCATAGGGGTGCCCGATCGAGATGGCACCTCCATTGACGTTAAGTAATTCGTCGGGAATGCCCAGAACGTTGCGACAATGCAGGACCTGCACGGCGAAGGCTTCGTTCAGCTCCCACAGGCCGATGTCGTCCATCTTGAGCTTGTTGGCTTCCAGCAGTTTCGGCACCGCCCAGATCGGGCCGATGCCCATCTCGTCCGGCTCGCAGCCGGCGACGGCCATGCCGACATAGCGGCCCAGCGGATTGAGGCCCCGGCGTTCGGCCTCGGCGGCTTCCATCACCACGGCGGCGCTGGCGCCGTCCGACAGCTGGCTGGCGTTGCCGGCGGTGATGTAGCCCCCTTCGGCAATCGTCAGCCCGTCCTTGTGGACCGGCTTGAGGCTGGCGAGCCCGTCCAGCGTCGTCTCGGGGCGGTTGCCCTCGTCCTTTTCCAGCACCACGTCGCGGGCGCTGATTTCCTTGGTCTCGCGGTCCTGCACCAGCATGGTCGAGGGCAGCGGCACGATCTCGTCGTCGAAGGCGCCCTGCGCCTGCGCCGTGGCGGTGCGCTGCTGGCTGCGCAGCGCGTATTCGTCCTGCGCCTCGCGGCTGATGCCGTAGCGGGCGGCGACGGTTTCGGCCGTTTCCAGCATCGACATGTACAGCGCGGGTTTCTCGGCCATGATCCAGGGGTCGCGGCGCTTGTCCATGCGCATGTTCTTGTTCTGCACGAGGCTCACGGATTCGACGCCGCCGCCGATGGCGATCTGCTGGCCGTCGTGGATCACCTGCTTGGCCGCCGTGGCAATCGCCATCATGCCCGATGCGCACTGCCGGTCCAGCGACATGCCCGCCACCGTCACCGGCAGCCCGGCCCGGATCGCCGCCTGGCGGCCGATGTTGCCGCCCTGAGAGGCTTCCTGCAGGGCCGCGCCGATCACGCAATCCTCGATCTCGCCGCCGCCAAGGCCGGCGCGTTCCACGGCGTGTTTGACCGCGTGGCCGATCAGCGCCTGTGGCTGGGTGTCGTTGAAGGCGCCCCGGAAGGCCCGTCCGATGGGCGTCCGGGCGGTACTGACGATAACCGCGTCTCTCATATGTGTTCCTCCCTCAAGGTGTTCAGCTTTGCGCCAGGTAGCGGCGCCCGATCCAGTCGGCGGCAAGGGCGGGGCGGGGTTCGCCCTCGATCTCGACTTTGACCGACATGACAGTGGTGATCTCGCCCGGTTTCCCCTCGCGCAGCTCTTTCAGCACGAAACGGCCCCGGATGCGCGCGCCGCTTTTCACCGGGCTCAGGAACCGGATCCGGTCGAGCCCGTAATTGACCGCGTGCAGCGTGCCCTCGATCGGCGGGATGGCGTTCTCGTACATTTCGGTCAGCAGCGACAGTGTCAGGAAGCCATGGGCGATTGTGCTGCCAAAGGGCGTTTCGGCCGCGCGCACGGGGTCAACGTGGATGAACTGGTGATCGTTCGTGACCTCGGCAAAGGCGTCGATGCGGGCCTGGGTGACATTGGTCCAGTCCGACAGGCCGATTTCCTGCCCCACCTTGCCGCGCAGCGTCTCGAGCGTGATCGTCTTCATCCGACCCGCCCGATCATGCGCACCATGTCCATCAGGCGCGGGCCCCATTTCCGCTCCAGCTCGTCGCGGGGCAGGAAATAGGACGGTGCGCCGATGTTGAACGCCAGCAGCGGCGTGTCGGGGCGGGGCGAGCGGAAGGGCACGCCGACCGAGTTCACCCCCGCGTGCCAGTCCCCGGCATTGAGATAGAAGCCCCGCGTGCGGATCTGCCGCTGCGCATCCTCGATCCCCGGCAGGACCTCGGCCCATTTCTCGGGGCCGTAATGCTCGGCCAGCATCTTGAGCACGGTCTCGCGCCGCTCGGGTTCCATCGCGGCCAGATAGGCGCGGCCCATGGACGACCGGGCCAGCGAGATGCGGCTGCCCACGTTCAACGTCAGCGCGACAAGCCCGGGCGAGCGGGCGGCGGCCACGTAGGTCATGGCCCGGTCGTCGCGGCCCCCCAGCGCCACGGTGACCCCTTCGCCGCATTCGTCCGCCAGCCGCTGCATGTAGACCTGCGCGGTCTCGACGATCTTCATGCCCCCCAGGCAGGCATAGCCTAGCCCCAGCACCGGCGCGCCAAGGCGGTAGCGCCCCGTGCCCTCGTCATAGACCAGGTAGCCCAATTGCAGCAGCGTATAAGTCAGCCGCGAGACGGTCGAATTGGGCAGGCCGGTGCGGTCGCCCAGCTCGCGGTTCGACAGGCCCGCGCTGTCAGTGGGCCGAAAGGCGCGCAGCACGTCGAGCCCCCGCGCCAGCGAGGTGATGAACTGCCGGTCATCCTCGGCCGCATCCGATTTGCGCTTTCTCATGACGCTGCGCGCTCCTTTTCCGTCAGCTCCCGCCAGAGCACCTTGCCCGTGCCGCTTTTCGGCAGGGCGTCCACGAAGTCCACGAGGGTGGGGCATTTGTAGGCGGCCATGTTGGCGTGGCACCAGCGTATCACCCCCTCCGCGTCCAGCGCCGGATCACGCCGCACGATCACCGCCTTGACCGTCTCGCCCCGGCGCGGGTCGGGGGCGCCGATCACGCAGACCTCGGCGATGCCGGGATGGCCATGCATCAGCGCCTCGACCTCGGCCGGCCAGACCTTGAAGCCCGAGGCGTTGACCATGCGCTTGAGCCGGTCGACCATGTAGAAGAAGCCATCCGCGTCGCAGCGCCCGATGTCGCCCGAGCGGAAGAAGGTTTTTCCGTCAATGTCAACGAACGCCGCTTTCGTCGCCTCGGGGTTCCGCCAATAGCCTTGAAAGACCTGAGGCCCTCGCATCACGATCTCGCCCACCTCGTCCGGGCCGAGGGGGCGCAGGGTCTCGGGGTCGATCACCTCGGAGTCCACGTCCATCACGGGGATGCCAAGGCATTGCGCGCGCGGCGCGTCGGGCGGGTTGATATGGGTCGCGGCCATCGTCTCGCTCAGCCCGTAGCCCTCGAGGTAGTCGAGCCCGGTCAGGGTCTTGAGCCGTGCCGCGATGGCCGCCGGCATGGCCGCGCCGCCGCCGCCGATTGCTTCGAGGCTGGAGAGCGCCTTGGGGTCGAGGTCGGGATCGTTGACGAGGTCGATGGCCATGGTGGTGATCGACCGCCAGCGGTTCACCTTGTAGCGGGGGATCAGCGCGGCGGCGATGCGCCGGTCCCAGCGGGTCATCAGGACGACCTGCCCGCCGGTGATGATCGGGCCGTTCATCGAGTTCTGCATGCCGGTCACATGGAACAGCGGCAGGGTCGCCAGCACCACGTCGGTCGGTTCGGACTGCGTCCAGAGGATGCCGCCCCAGGCCGTCGCCATGACCGACCGATGGGTGTGCATGCAGCCCTTGGGCTGGCCCGTGGTGCCCGAGGAATAGGGGATCAACGCCAGGTCGTCCGGCCCGGCGGTATGCGGGCCGGGCACATGCCCTTCGGCCAGCGCGGCGTTGAAGCCGGTGGTGCCGGGGGCGGGTTCGGTCAGCCCCTCGAGGCCCTTGGGCAAGGGCAGGTCATAGTCGGGATCGGCCATGGTGGCATAGGTGGCGCCCAAGAGGGGCAGGCCAGCCTCGGCCCAGTGCGGGGCAAGTTCGGTGCCGATGATTGCCAGCTTTGCGCCGGTGTCGCGGACCAGCCAGTCGATCTCTCCTCCCCGGGACATCGGGTTCACCGGCACCACGACCGCGTCTGCGCGCATAATGGCATAGTAGGAAATGACGAATTGCGGCGCGTTCTGCATGGCCAGCAGCACCCGGTCGCCCTTGGCCACGCCGTGGGCCTGCAGCCAGCCGGCCAACGCTTCGACCTTCTCCAGCAGGTCGGAATACGTCAGCACCCGCCCGAAATAGCGGATTGCCGGGCGGTCCCCCTGCTGCGCGGCCGTCAGGGCCAGGTTGTCGAACATGCTGCGCTGAGGCAGCGTCATGTGACGCGGTACGCCCTGCGGCCAATGCGCGAAATGCCTCTCGGTCATCTGGTCCTCTCCTCCCGGAGGCGACGCTGGCACGGATTCCCGCGCCAATCAAGCATTGCGAAAGGGCGTTCTGCAAAGCGGAATATGACGTCACGTCGCCATCGGCGCCGCTTGGCCGAGCCGCGCGGTTTCGCATCGCATCCTGGTGGCCGCCTTGTTGCAACCCGGCCCCGCAGGCTCTATCTGCAACGTCATTCCGAGGATTGCGGGGTAAAGGTATTGGCCAATCATCTCTACAAGGGCGATCTGCCTGACGGGCTCGACCTCGGGCCGGTCGTCGCCATCGACTGCGAAACCATGGGCCTGAACCCGCATCGCGACCGGCTGTGCCTGGTGCAGATGTCGGGCGGCGACGGCAATTGCCACATGGTGCAGGTCGGCAAGGGGCAGGAGTCCGCGCCGAACCTCTGCAAGATGCTGGCCGATCCCAATGTGCTCAAGATCTTCCACTTCGGCCGGTTCGACATCGCCGCGCTTTACCATGCCTTCGGCACGGTCACGGCGCCGGTCTATTGCACCAAGATCGCCTCGCGCCTCGTGCGGACCTATACGGACCGGCACGGTCTCAAGAACTTGCTGCAAGAGATGCTGAACATCGACATCTCGAAACTGCAACAGATGAGCGACTGGGGCGCCGAAGAGCTGACCGAGGCGCAGATGACCTATGCCGCGTCGGACGTGCTGCACCTGCACGCGCTGATGCAGAAGTTGAACGAACGCCTCGCCCGTGAGGGGCGGACCGAGCTGGCGCAGGCCTGTTTCGACTTCCTGCCCAGCCGCGCGCTGCTCGACCTCGAGGGCTGGCCCGAAATCGACATCTTCGCGCACGCATGACCCAGGCTGACACCTTCCTCGCCGCGGGGCGCCGCGTGCTCGAGACGGAAATCGCCGGGATGCAGCAGCTGCTGGACGGGCTGGGCGACGGCTTTGTCGAAGCGGTCGAACTGATGCTGAACGTCCGCAACCGCGTGATCGTCTGCGGCATGGGCAAGTCGGGGCACATCGCGCGCAAGATCGCGGCGACGCTCGCCAGCACCGGCACGCCCGCGCAATTCGTCCACCCGGCCGAGGCGAGCCATGGCGATCTTGGCATGGTCACGCGCGACGACGTGGCGCTGGTGCTGTCGAACTCGGGCGAGACGCCGGAACTTGCGGACATCATCGCCCATACCCGCCGCTTCGGCATCCCGATGATCGGCGTTGCCTCGCGCCCCGAGTCGAACCTGATCCGGCAATCGGACGTGGCGATCCTGCTGCCCCGCGCGGACGAGGCCTGCGGGACCGGCGTGGTGCCCACCACCTCGACCACCATGACGCTGGCGCTGGGCGATGCCCTGGCGGTCGCGCTGATGGAGCATCGCCGCTTTGGCCCCGAGCATTTCCGCGACTTCCACCCCGGCGGCAAGCTGGGCGCGCGGCTGTCCAAGGTGGCCGACCTGATGCATGCGGGCGAGGCGATGCCCACGGTGACCGGCGACATGCCGATGTCCGAGGTGCTGCTGGCCATGACCAACAAGGGGTTCGGCGTGGTCGGCGTGACCGATGGCACCGGCGGCCTGGCCGGGATCATCACCGATGGCGACCTGCGGCGCCACATGGACGGGTTGCTGACCCATACCGCGGCCGAGGTCATGACCAAGGGCCCCAAGACCATCCGCTCGGACGCGCTGGCCGAAGAGGGGCTGCAGGTCATGAACGACCGCAAGATCACCGTGCTGTTCGTGGTCGATGACGGGGCGCTGAGGGGCCTTCTGCATATCCACGACTGCCTGCGGGCGGGGCTGGGCTGAGATGCCCGGCGGCACGACCTATTCCCGCGTCGTCGCCTGGCTCAAGGTCATCCTGCCCCTCACGGCGCTGGCGCTGTTGTCGACCGTGTTCCTGTTGTCGCGCACCGAGGACAGCGAGGCCACGTTGCCCTTCGCCGAGGGCGACCTCGCGGACCGGCTGCGCAGCCAGCGCATGACCGAACCGGTCTATGCCGGCACCACCGAGGGCGGCGATTCCGTGATCGTGCGGGCCGAGACCGCGATGCCCGACCTCGAGACCGAGGGCGGCGCGCGGGCCGAGACCGTCACGACCGAGCTGCGGCTGGTCAGCGGGATCACCGTCAACGTCTCGGCCGCCGAGGCGCGGCTGAACGACCCGCAAAGCTCGGCCGAGCTGATCGGCGACGTGGTCATCGTGACCTCGGACGGCTACCGGGTCGAGACCGCGCGCATCGCCAGCGCGCTCGACCGGCTGGATATGTCCGCACCCGCCGTGCTGCTGACCGGCCCGTCGCTGCGGCTCGAGGCGGGGGCGATGCGGATCAACCGGGACGGCACCGCCGAAGTCGCATATTTCACAGGGGGCGTGAAGCTGGTATACCAGCCGCCAAAAGGGGAAAACTGATATGCTTCGCCGCGCTGCCCTGGCCGCCCTGCTCACGCTGGCCACCACCCTGCCGACCCATACGCTGGCGCAGGGCACCACCGTCGGTTTCGGCGACGGCGCCCCTGCCGACACCTCCGGGCCCGTCGAGGTCACGGCCAATTCGCTGCAGCTGAACCGCGAGACCGGCACCGCGACCTTCGAGGGCGATGTCTTCATCTCGCAGGGCGACATGAAGCTCTGGGCGCCCAAGGTGCTGGTGCGCTATTCCGGGGACGGCAATGACGTGACCTTTGTCGAGGCCACCGGTGGCGTGACCATGTCGCGCGGCGACGAGGCGGCCGAGGGCGACCGGGCCGAGTACGACGTCACCGCCAAGTCGATCATGATGAGCGGCAACGTGCTGCTGACCCAGGGGCCCAACGCACTGGCCGGCGAACGCATGCGCATCGATCTCGAGACCGGCACGGCCGAGATGCTGGGCCGCGTGCGCACGGTCATCGGGTCCGAGTGATCTATGGCGACACCTGACCTGACCGTGACCGAAGGCGATGCCGGGCTGCGCATCCGCAACCTGCGCAAGAGCTACAAGAAGCGCACCGTCATCCGCGACGTGACCATGGATGTGGAACGCGGCGAGGTCGTGGCCCTGCTGGGCCCGAACGGGTCGGGCAAGACCACGTCCTTCTACGCCATCGCCGGGCTGGTCTATCCCGAGGCCGGCAGCGTCACCATCGACGGGCGCGACGCCACGGCCCTACCGATGTACCGCCGCGCACGGCTGGGCATCGGCTACCTGCCGCAGGAAATGTCGATCTTCCGCGGGCTGAGCGTCGAGGACAACATCTCGGCCATCCTCGACATATCCGAGAAGGACCCGCACCGCCGCCGCGAACGGCTCGAGGAGCTGCTGAGCGAATTTTCGGTCGAGCACCTGCGCCGCGCCCCGGCGCTGGCCCTGTCGGGCGGCGAGCGCCGCCGGGTCGAGATCGCGCGCTGCCTTGCCGCCAATCCCAAGTACCTGCTGCTGGACGAACCCTTTGCCGGGGTCGACCCGATCAGCGTGGGCGACATCCGCCACCTCGTGGCCGACCTCAAGAAACGCGGCCTTGGCGTGCTGATCACCGATCACAACGTCCGCGAAACGCTCGAGATCGTGGACCGCGCCTATATCCTGCACGACGGGCAGGTGCTGATGTCGGGCACCCCGGACGAGGTCGTGCAAAACGAGAATGTTCGCCGGGTTTACCTCGGCGACAGCTTCCGTATCTCGTGACGCGGTGATCCATTGACTTGGGGCCTGCTCTGGCGCTCTAATACCTGCATGACGAACCTCTGGGTTTCCCCTTCCTCGATCAGGGCCGCCACGGTCATGGCGGGGGTCGGCATTCCCCGCGGCAAGTCCATCTTCACCGTCTTCGCATAACCTCACGCTTCGCCCGAATCGGGCGATGGCGCGAAGGCGTGCCGGAACGGTCGACATAAGGAAAGGACGCACACATGCTCTATCAGATCACTGGCAAGCATATCGATATCGGCGAAGCTTTGCAGACACATGTCCGGGACGAACTCGGCACCGTGGTCGAAAAGTACGCGGGCCGACCGACGGATGCGAACGTGGTCTTTTCCAAGTCGGCGCATGAATTTGTCTGCGAGGCGACTGTCCACCTGTCGAGCGGGCTGACCGCCCAGGCCAAGGCGCACGAGACCGAGATCTACGCCGCCTTCGACGCCTGCGCCGAAAAGCTGGACAAGCAGCTGCGCCGCTACAAGCGCCGTCTCAAGGACCACCACGTCAGGCGGTCCGAGCCGGTTGAAGTCTTCGGCGCCTCCTCGTATATCCTCGCCTCTGAATCGGGGGAAGACGAAGCGTCCGAACCCGAAACGCTGCAGCCGATCATCGTGGCCGAGATGGAATCGACGATTCCTTCGTTGTCCGTTGGCGAGGCAGTGATGCAAATGGAATTGGCAGGAGCCCCGGTTCTGGTGTTCCGCAACGAGGGCAAAAGCGGTGTGAACGTGGTCTACCGGCGCGACGATGGCAACATCGGCTGGATAGACCCGCAGGAGGGCTGAACGCCCCGACAAGAGCGGTCACCGCGAGCAGAGGGATACAGGCGATGAAGCTTCTGGACGTTTTGAAGCCCGAGGCGGTCAAGGTATTGACCGCCACGTCGAGCAAGAAGCGCCTTCTGGCCGATCTTGCCGACCTGAGCGGGGCCGCCTACGGGCTGGAACCCGACAGCGTGTTGCACGCGCTGATGGAGCGGGAAAGCCTTGGCCCCACGGGCGTCGGGCAGGGCGTGGCCCTGCCCCATGCCCGGATCTCGGGAACCGAGGACATGCTGGGCGCCTTCCTGCTGCTCGAGCGGCCCGTGGATTACGAATCCGTCGACCGCCAGCCGGTCGACGTGGTCTTTGGCCTGTTCGCCCCCGAGGATGCGGGGGTCGAGCACCTCAAGGCGCTGGCGCTGGTCTCGCGCACCCTGCGCGACAGCTCGATCCTGGCCAAGATCCGGGCCAACCCGGACAGCGCGACGCTCTACACCATCCTGACCGAGGCGCCCTCCGTCCAGGCGGCGTGAGCGGTCAGGCCTTCCAGTCTTCGAAACCGAACACGAGGTAGTCGCGCGGGTAGGCCTCCCGCGCGAGCTGTTCGAGTTCCTCGTCGTAGATTTCGGCCAGCTCGAACGGCCCGTCCCCGGTAACCTGCACCGGCGCCGTTTTCGGGGAGCCGACCGTCTCGCCAAGGCGATCCAGCGTCTCCTGCAACTCGGACTCGGGGATCACGACCGAGGGCTGGGCGAAATCCGCCTGGCCCTGCAGCGTCATGGCTTGGCTGGCCCACCAGCCATCGACCCGCACCCCGGTCTGGCCGTTCAGGTTCGCCTTGATGAAATCAAGGAACCCCGCAAAGGCCAGCCGATGCGCCTGCCGGTCGTAGTCTGGGTTGGGCAGCGTATCCGGCAGCTCGATCCCATGGACCCGGCCCAGTGTCTTGCGGATCTGCGTGTAACTGCCATCGCCCGGCAGGATCTTGCGGCAGAAGGCGTGATGCGCCCGCGCCAGCGGATGCCGCAGCACGGTGAAACTGCGAAACCCGGGGTGGGTCCGCATCCAGGCGCGCAGGCTCTTCTGGTTGAACGAGCCCTGCAGCTCGGCCCTTGTGGCGCCATCGACGGCGGCCAGCCAGTCGAGGATCTCTTCATCCGGGGCGCCGCGCATCGGCATGAACAACAGCCCCGACTTGGGCGCGGCGGTATAGCCCGGGATGACCGGCCCGCGCCGCGGCTCGAAACTGGGCGTTCGGGTCAGGTTGAAGCGGTCGTATTTCGACAGCGCCTCGGTCATCTCGTCGAAATTCGACACCTTCTCGTCCAGCCCGGCCGGGTTCTGCGGCTTGAGGTTCTTGTTCAGGCTTTCCAGCTCATGCGCCGAGCCAAGGAACTTGGCCAGCCCGTTCACCACCGACAGGTCCTGGATATCTTCGTAAGGGATATAGAACGCGGCCTGACCGGAGGTCTGCAGCCGGTTCAGCAGCTGCACCTGGAAGGCCTGCAGCGCGGCGACATGGGCGTCGAACTCCTCCGCGTCAAAGCGGGCCCGCCCGTCCTTGCGCGACTTGACGTTGGTCAGCTTCCACTGGCCCGTGGCCTGGGCGATCTTCCAGCTGACATAGCTGTCCAGCGGGTTGCGGGTCAGGATCACCTTGGCGCAGCGCACATCGTCCAGCACGCGGTCCAGCACGCGCGGATCGTGGTCGTGGAAGTAGCGAAACCCGCCGATCCCTTCGCTTTTCTCGCGGATCATGTCGACCAGCCGGTCGGGGTCGGCGTCCCGCATCGACTGCGTCACGCCCAGGATCTCGGTCGCATTCGGATAGCCGATGAAGGCGGGGTTGAACGCCTCGCCGTGGCACTGGATGTCGGGAAAGGCGTTGAGGTTGGTTTCGAGGAAATTCGACCCCGTCCGCATTTCCGCAAGCAGGACGAAGCTGTCGAAGGGTCGTTGCATCTATTTCACCAAGTAGGGGCGGCGTGGCTTGGGCGGCTGCTTGTTCAGCCCGCGATCGACCGGGAAATCGCCCATCAGATACGGATGCATCCCCTGGTTCTTGAGGTTCTGCAGGAACTGCCCAAAGCCCGCAAGGTCGGCCATCTTGGGCGCTTCGCCAAGGCGGCGCAGGCCCTTCTGGCCGATCTCGTCGATGACGGTCTGCAAGGGCTCCATCGGGCTTTCGACGAATTCGGCCATGGTCCAGATGCGCACGCGGGCCTTGGTCCAGGGCGATTGCAGCTGCTTGAGATGCTCGCTTTCGATGCGCTGCAACTCGGCCGCTTCCTTGCGCAGGTCGCCGAAATTGCGGTTCGACTTGAACAGCGGCACCGCCCAGGCGCCCGAGATCACGCTGATCTGCGCATTGGGGTCCTTGGCCAGCGTCCAACCCAGGTCCGGGTTGTCGCCGGGCCCGTATTGAAAGATCTGCCGCTCGCCGCGCGTGTTCCAGATCAGGTTCGTCAGGAACGCCTTGGGGTTGGCATCGCGCAGCGCCGCGCTGTCGGGTAGCGCGCCCGAGATGATGCTGGCGCCGCCCGCGAACTCCGCCCGTTCGGGCGCGTAAAGATGCCCGTGCACCCGCGCGCCGGTGGCGCGGCTGAGCCAGTCGTCCCAATCCTCGAAGAGCTCGGCGAAGCCTTCGAAGACCGAGTAATCGCCTGAGGTGACGCCGTTTTCCCAGTCGGTGCGCGGAAAGCGCGACTGCATGTAAAGCCCCGGCCGCCCCTTGACCCGGCGGTCCACCGCCTTGGCAAAGATGCGGTCGATCTTGCCGGGATTGGGTTCGGTCTGCTTCATCGCGATGGCCGGGTCGGTCAGGAAGGCATCATAGAGGCGATCCGCATGGGGCCAGATCTTGCGCGCGACGAAGCAATCCGAGCGGCGCAGCAGCTGCAAATGGTCGTCGTAGAAGATATGCGGCTTGCCTTGGAAATCGAACTTGCTCAGCGTCAGCGACCGGCTTTCGATGTTCGACGAATAAAGCCGCGCGAGGGTCTGGAAATAGCTTTCGTCCGGGATCCACACGCGCTTGAAATAGCCGTCGAATTCGGCGCGGTCCGGGTCCTCGAGGATGGCCGACAGGGTCTGGCGCGTCAGGCACCACCACTGGCTGCCCATGTGCGGCACGATCCCCTTGGGGATGCGCCGTTTCAGCCGCAGCGCCCGTTGCAGCGCCACGTAGCCATCGAAGGCCTTGCGCCGTTTCTTCCAGCTGAAGGGAAAGCGCAGGGTGAACCGTTCCTCGTCGAACCCGCCGACGGTCCAGGGCACGTCGGCCGTTGTCGCGCTTTCGATGAAATCGGTGCGGGGACGGTCGGCGAGGTACTCGACCAGCTCCTGCACCGGGCGCAGCGGCAGGCAGGAGCCGGAGGCAAGGTAGACATGCCGCACGTCGGGAAAACGGCGCAGCATCAGCTCGGCCGCGTCCTGGCTGGCGGCGACGATGCCCCACATGCCCCATTCGCAGCGGTGGCGGCGCGAGAAAAGCACGTTATCGACATCGCCCAGCCGGTGGGTAAAGGCGGAATAGACCTTGTGCGACACGTTCTTGTCGACGTGGATGACGACCGGGCAACCGGCCGCCGCCCAGTGCCGCGCCACCTGCTCGGCCCGGCCGAGCGCGGTGTGGACCAACATGACGATGCCGACGGTCGAGCTCATGCCCAGTTCCCCTTGGACATCAGGCCGAGGATCTCCAGCTGCCGCCAGTTGATGAACTTTTCCGACCACTTGCACCACAGGTCGGGGTTCTGGCGGATCGTGTCGGCATAGGCCTTGTACTCGACCGAGCCGTTGTAATGCTGGCCGCGCGTCAGTTCCTCTTCGGCCTTCGCTTCGAAGGTGTTCAGGAACTTGGTGTGCAGCAGCACGCCGCTGGCCTTCTCTCCGCCCCATTCGTCATAGGCCAGGTTCAGCCCGCGCGGCAGCAGCGCATGGGTCGAACTGGCGTAGACATAGCGGCGGTCCCACTTGACCAGCGGGATCTTGTTCAGCGCCGGCGCCTTTTCCGGCGCGTCGGGAAAGAACACGCGGGCGCGCGGGCCGCCCTGGATCCAGAGGTTCCACATCAACGGGTTCTTGCGGATGAAGTAATTGCCCGGATCGAACCAGCTTGCGATGTCCAGCGGGTCCTGACCGGCCTCGTAGGTCACGTTGTTGAGCCGGCCCTTCGGGTACATGTCCAGCAGCATCGCGCTGAAGCTGCGGATCGACGAGGTGTCGAGCCAGTCGGTCAGCGCCCGGATCGGCCGCGTGTCGCAGAACGGGTAAAGGAACAGCTCATCGGGATCGACGGTCAGGGTCCAGTGGCCGTCGGCGTAGCGATATTGCAGCCAGTTCAGCCAGTCGACGCCAAAGCGCGACCGCTTGTAACTACCCTTGGTGTGCCAGACCGACACGTCCTTCTGCTCGGCCAGGTAATGGCCGCCGCCGTCGGTGCTGTCGTTGTCGACCATCAGGAAGTGCTGCACGCCGATGTCGCGGTAGTACTTGAGGAAATGCGGCAGGCGCACATGTTCGTTGCGCAGGGTCGAAAACAGCAGGACATCGCCGGGCTTGATCTGCCGCGTCCGGTCGGCGATCGCGGTCAGTTCGCGCCGCTTCCGGTAGGCCCGGATCCGGTAGCGCCGGCGCCGCACGCGCATCTTGTAGGAGTCCCACAGACTCATTTCCTGGCCCCTGCCCGTGACGGCGCCTCGGGCGCCCGATCACTCGTCAATACCGTGCTTACCTTAACGGGGAATAACCCGTGGCTTGGATGTCGCGGAATTCTGCTCTGCCTCCGCCATATTGGCGAGGATGATAAGGTTTTGCCGGGCCCAAGTAAATCCGTCACGGCCAGCCGCCCCGCGACATCAGCCCCAACGCCTCGAGGTGCCGCCATCCGCGATAACGGGTGGAGAACGGAGTCCAGAGGTCGGGCGCCTGCTGCAACGCATCGTAGTAGTCGTCGTAAAGCGCCGAGTTGTTGAAATGCTCGGCGCGGGCCTGTTCCTCGGCCGACCGGGCAACGATGGTGTTCAGGAACTTGGTGTGCAGGAGAAGGCCCGAGGGCTTTTCCCCGCCCTCCCAGTCGTAGATCTGGTTCAGCCGCTTCGGCAGCAGCGAATGAGTGGAATTCACGTAGGCATAGCGCCGGTGCCAGCGAACCAGCGGGATCTTGTTCAGGGTCGGCGCGCGCTCGGGCTCGGCGGCAAAGAACATCCGGGCGCGGGGGCCGCCCTGGATCCAGAGGTTCTCGGCCGGCATCTGCCGGGTGATGCGGTAATTGCCCGCGTCGAACCAGCCCAGCACCTCGGTCGGGTCCTGGCCGGGGGCATAGTTGGACCCGTCCACCGGGCCCTTGGGGTACATGTCCAGCATCATCGCGCCCATCGACGGCTCGCCGATCTGGTCCAGCCAGCCGGTCAGCGCAGGCAGGGGGCGGGATTCCCAGTAGGGATAGATCAGGATCTCGTCCGCATCGAGCGTCAGGCACCAATGGCCGTGACCGTGGCGGATCATCAGCCAGGTCAGCCAGTCGACGCCAAAGCGCGACAGGCGGTAGGAGGCGTCCGTTTCCCAAAGCGAGACATCGGGCTGTGCCTCTAGCAGCTCTCGGGTGCCGTCGTCGCTGCCGTTCACGACCATCAGGAAATGATCCACCCCCAGCCGCCGGTGATGGGCGAGGAAATAAGGCAGGCGCACCGCCTCGTTCCGGACGGTGGAAAAGCACAGGATCGCGCCGGGTTTGATCGCGCCCGTGCGGTCGGTCAGGTTGCGCAACTGCCGCCGCTTGCGGACCGAGCGCCACAGGTGGCGGCGCCGTTTCCAGCGCAGCCTATAGGCGTCGATCAGCTCTTGCCGTGTCATGCGGTCCCGCGCGTTTTCGGTAGCGCGGGCAGGGGGTTACTTGTCGTAATGCCCGTTGTTGTGCCAGCGCCACGCATCCGTGATCATCTGGGTCAGGTTAGACCGGCCCGGGGTCCAACCCAACTCCTTTTCCGCGCGGGTCGAGCCGCTGACCAGCTTGGTCGCGTCACCGGCGCGGCGGGGTCCCTCGGAAAAGGGCACCTCGGCATTGGTCACGGCGGCGGAATGGTCGATCACCTCGCGCACGGAAAAGCCCGAGCCGGTGCCGAGGTTGAAGACCGTGCTGCCCTTGCCGTCGCGCAGCCAGTTCATGCCCAGCACATGCGCGTCCACAAGGTCGCAGACATGGACGTAGTCGCGGATGCAGGTGCCATCGGGCGTGTCGTAATCGGTGCCATGGATCGTCAGCGCCGGGCGCTGGCCCGCCACGGCTTCAAGCATGACGGGGATCAGGTGCGTCTCGGGGCGATGATGCTCGCCGATCTCGCCCTCGGGGTCGGCACCGGCCACGTTGAAGTAGCGGAAGATCACCGCCTCGAGCCCGTCCGAGGCGCCGAAATCGCGCAGGATATCCTCGACCGCGCGCTTGGAGGCGCCGTAGGCGTTCAGCGGCTCTTGCGGGGTGTGTTCGTCCAGCACGACGTTGTCATGTTCGCCGTAGGTGGCGCAGGTCGAGCTGAAGACGAAATGCTTCACGCCCGCGGCCACCGTCGCCTCGATCAGCGTCAGGCTGCCTTCGACGTTGTTGCGCCAGTACTTGCCCGGCTCCTTCATCGCCTCGCCGACCTGGCTGAGGGCGGCGAAATGCATGACTGCCTCGGGCTGGTACTTGGCGAAGACCTCGTCCAGCCGCGCGCGGTCCAGAAGGGAGCCCTTTTCGAACGGGCCGAACTTGACCGCGTCTTCCCAGCCGGTGACGAGGTTGTCATAGGTGACGGGCAGATGGCCCGCCGCTTTCAATGCCTTGCAGGCATGCGAGCCGATATAGCCGGCGCCGCCTGTGACGAGAACGGTTGCCACGTGGGTGCTCCTGTCGATCTTCTGTCAGGGTAGGGGGGCGAGAGGCCGCGCTTACTGCGCAGCCTTCTCCACCGACATGATCTCGTGCAGGTAGGCCTGCAGGTCGTCTTTCAGGTCGTCGCGGGCAAGGCCGAAGGACACGGTTGCCTGCAGGAAGCCCGCCTTGGAGCCGCAGTCGAACCGCTGCCCGCGGAACCGGTAACCGTAGACGTTGTTCTTGGGGATTTCCTGAGCGATCGCATCGGTCAGTTGCAGCTCACCGCCGGCGCCCTTGTCGAGGCCGTTGATGTTGCGCAGGATCTGCGGGGTCAGGATGTAGCGGCCGATCACCGCCAGGTTCGACGGCGCGGTGCCGGGTTCGGGTTTTTCGACCATGCCCTGGACCGAGACAAGCGAGCCCATGTCGTCCTTGACGTCCAGCACGCCATAGGAACTGGCCTTTTCCGGGGACACTTCCATCGCGGCGACCATGTTGCCGCCGGTTTCTTGATAGGCTTCGACCATCTGCTGCAGGCAGGGCTTGTCGGCGGCGATCACGTCATCGGGCAGGATCACGGCGAAGGGTTCGTTCGCGATCAGCCGGCGGGCGCACCAGACCGCGTGGCCAAGGCCCAGGGCCTTGTGCTGGCGGATGTAGGCGATGGCGCCGCTGTCCATGTCGGTTTCCTTGAGAACCTCGAGCAGCTTGGTCTTGTTCTTGCGCTTCAGCTCGTTCTCGATCACCGGGTTGTGGTCGAAGTAATCCTCGAGCGCGGATTTCCCGCGCGAGGTCACGAAGATGAATTCCTTGATTCCGGCTGCGCGTGCCTCGTCGATGGCGTATTGGATGAGCGGGCGGTCAACCAGGGTCATGATCTCCTTCGGGACCGACTTGGTCGCCGGCAGGAACCGGGTGCCCAGGCCAGCAACCGGAAAGATCGCCTTGGTAACTTTGGTGCGCATGAGAAATCCTCGCTATCTTCTATTCTTGGGCCGTCCCGGACGGACGGCGGCTGCAAGTCCGTGCAACTCGCATAACTGATATCGCACGCCGGTCCCTTAAAAAACCGTATTCGGTCGTTCTGGCGGCCGCTGTCACGACTCATCTACAATGCGAAGTATAACATCGGTCAACTGTTACTATAGGACGTAACGTAAATTTCGGAAATGGCCGGAATCCCTTACCTTTCCCGGCCTGCCCAATTTTTGGTCAGTTCATCCCCATTGCCTGCATCATGGCCTCAATGCGGGGAACATCCTCGGGATTGTTCAGCTCCCAGAACTGGCGGCCGCGGGCCTGGACCTCGACACAGAGAATCTTGTGCCCGTTCTCGAGGAACCGCAGCTGCTCGAGCCCTTCGAGCTTTTCCAGCGGTCCCGGTGTCCACCCAGGGTAAAGCGACAGGGCCGCCGGCCGGTAGGCATAGGCGCCCACGTGGTGGTAGACGGGGGTCTCCGCCGCGCCGGCCCAGTCGGTGCGGCCGGTGTAGGGGATGACCTCCTTGGAGAAATAGAGCGCGTGCCGGTTCCGGTCGAAGACCGCCGTGGTGCCGCCGACGCGGCCCGCCTTGCGATCCTCGAGGAAACCGGCCAGCGCCGCGCCGTCGCAGCGCAGCACCGGGGTGGCCATATCGGCGCTGTCGTCACGTTGCAGCGCGGTGACCAGGTCCTCGACGAACCAGGCGGGGGTCAGCGGCGCGTCGCCCTGCAGGTTGACGACGATGTCGTAGCCGCTCCCGAGGTTGGCATGGGCCTCGGCGCAGCGCTCGGTCCCGTTCTCGCAGGCCTCCGAGGTCATCACGACCTCGGCGCCGAACCCTTCGGCGGCCTTGCGGATGCGATCGTCATCCGTCGCCACGACCACGCGGTCGGCGCCCTTGACCTCGGTCGCGGCGCGCCAGGACCGTTCGATCAGGGTGCGTGCCTCGCCGCCGGCGCCGGTGAGGGTCGCGAGCGGCTTGCCCGGGTAGCGGGTCGAGGCGTAGCGGGCGGGGATGACGATCAGCGTGGACATGGCGTCAGGCTTTCTTGAGCTCCACGCCCGGGGCATAGGCGATGAAGAAGGGGTTTGCGAAATCCTCCTTCCCATAGGTGAGCGGCGTGTGATCGTCAAAGCGGATCACGTCGCCCCCGGCGCCCAGCAGCACGGCATGGCCGGCGGCGGTGTCCCATTCCATCGTGCGTCCGACGCGGGGGTAGATGTCGGCCTCGCCCGTGGCGACAAGGCAGAACTTGAGGCTCGAGCCCGCGCTTTTCATGTCGGCGGTCTTGTACTTGGCGATGTAATCGTCGGTCGCCTGGTCGCGGTGCGACTTCGACGCCACGACATAAAGCGCGTCATTGTCCGGGGTGCGGACCTTGAGCGGGGTGGTGGCGCCCACACTGTCCTTGGCGAAATCGCCGGTCTCTTCGACCGTGGTGCCATCGGCCTGGGTGTAGAACAGGCGGCCCTTGGCGGGCGCGTAGACCACGCCGCGCTGCGGCTTGCCGTCGACGACATAGGCGATGTTCACGGTGAAATCGCCGCGGCGCTTGATGAATTCCTTGGTGCCGTCCAGCGGGTCGACGATGAGAAAGGTGTTCGCGGTCTCGGAATGGCTGGCCGATTGCTCTTCGGTCACCAGGGCCACGTCGGGGAAGGCGGCGCGCAGGCCGGCGCTGATCAGCGCATCGGCGGCCTCGTCGGCCTCGGTCACCGGGCTTTCGTCCGATTTCACCTTCACGTCGAAATCGTCGGCGTCGTAGATGTCCATGATCTTGTCGCCGGCTTCCAGCGCGAGGCGACGAATGACTTCGGTCAGTTTCGCGTAATCCAAATTGCTTCTCCAGACGTGCCCGCCGGGCCGGGGCGGCGGAATTGTTGATTTCGGGGCCGAAGTCCTTATGATGGGATGGCAACGGATCGGCAAGAATTCCGTGCCAAAAAGCCCGTCAGCGGCACAGATGCGCGAGGCAGACCGCACGATGTTCCAGCAAACGCGCCCCCGGTCGCGTCTCTCGTCCGCCCTGGCGATGGCCGAGGTGACGTATCACGTCGCGGTCCGGCAGGTCCGAAAGACCCATGGCAATGCGCTTGTCGCTCTGGCCGTGAACATGCTGCAGGCGGTGATCTTCGTGCTCGCCTTCTACGTGATGTTCGTCATGCTGGGCCTGCGCGGCTCGGCCATCCGGGGCGATTTCATGGTCTACATCATGACCGGGATCTTCCTCTACATGACCCACATCAAGGCGATGGGGGCCGTGTCGGGGGCCGATGGGCCGACCTCTCCGATGATGCAGCATGCGCCGATGAACCCGATCATCTCGGTCTGCGCGGCCATGCTGTCGACGCTATACATCCAGGTGCTGTCGGTCTTCGTGATCCTGTTTGCCTACGACGTGGGCTGGGGCCCGATCGAGATCTACGATCCCATCGGCTGCATGGGCATGATCCTGCTGGCCTGGTTCACCGGCGGGGCCATCGGGCTGGTGCTGCTGGCGGTCAAACCCTGGGCGCCGACCTTCGTGTCGATCTTCTCGACCGTCTACCAGCGGGCCAACATGATCGCCTCGGGCAAGATGTTCGTGGCCAACCAGCTGCCCGGCTACATGATCGCCATGTTCAACTGGAACCCGCTGTTCCACACCATCGACCAGTCGCGCGGCTATGCGTTCAAGAACTACTTTCCGCACAATTCCAACCTGACCTACCCGATCTGGTTCGGCATTGCCTTCCTGATGATCGGCTTGATGGGCGAATTCTACACCCGCAAACATGCCAGCGCCTCCTGGGCGGCCAAGCGATGATCCGGGTGCTGGCCCTTCTGCTGCTGTGCGCCGCACCGGCTGCGGCCGAGGTCTGGCCGCAGCTTTACGACGTGACCGGGGTCGCCGCGGACGACGTGTTGAACATCCGGGCCGAGCCGGACGCAGGGGCGCCGATCCTCGGCACGCTGGCCCCGGATGCGCGCGGGGTCGAGGTGATCGCGGAAGAAAACGGCTGGGGCCTTGTCAACACGGGCGAGGGCGCGGGCTGGACATCCCTGCGCTATCTCGCCCTGCATGACATAGGCCCCGCGCTGCTGGCGCCGCGCCTGAGCTGCGGCGGGACCGAACCGTTCTGGGATCTCGACCTCGTGCCCGGCGAGACGGCGCAGTTCGACCTCTTCGGCGACAAGGGGCCGGTCCATGCGGCCAGCGGGCTGCAACGCGCCTATGGCACGCCGATCGGCATGGCCTTCACCGCCACGTCAGGCGCCGCCCGGATGACCGGCATGATCGAGGCGCGGGACTGTTCCGACGGCATGTCCGACCGGGTCTACGGAATCTCGCTGGGCCTCCTGGTCGAGGGGGCGGGCGACAACTCGGGCCACTACATGGGCTGTTGTTCGTTGCAGGCCGACTAGAGCGCCACCCGCAGCGTCAGGTTTAGCCGCCCGCCTTCGCGCAACAGCGTGCTGGTGCCGGGGCGGATGCGGTCCACCCCATGGTGGGCCAGCCGCGCATCGCCGCCGATCACCACCACGTCGCCGGACTGCAGCCAGACGGATTCGGTCTTGCCGCCCCGTTCGACATTGCCGACGCGGAACAGCGCGTCGTCGCCCAGCGAGATCGACACCACCGGCATCGAAAAATCCGCCTCGTCCCGGTCCTGGTGCATCCCCATCCTGGCCTCGGGCCCGTAGAAGTTGACGAGGCAGCTGTCGGGCTGCCGGTCCACCCCCGCGACCGCGTCCCAGACCGCCAGCACCTCGGGCGGGATCGGCGGCCAGGCCATGCCGCCGGGGTGCCGCGCATCGTAGCGATAGCCGCGCCGGTCGCTGATCCAGCCGACCGACCCGGCCGAGGTCATGCGCACGCTCATCTGCTGGCCGCGCCGCGTCTCGGGATGGAACAGCGGCGCCGCGCGCACCACCTCGCGCACGGCTTCGACCAGCGCGGCCTGTTCGGCCGGCTCGAGCAGCCCCGGATGGAGCGTGCAACCTCTTACCGTCAAAGGTGTTTCATGCCGCATGTTTCGCTTTCGTGCACAGCTTGTGGTCCGTGTGTCAAATTGCACCAGAATCCCGCCAGAACCATCATGCCGGTGGTTGCAGGCTCAAATTCGCCTCCTTATATACCCTCCGAACCGTGATCGGGTGTGACCCGGTCACCTCACAATCGGGGCGGGGATGCCATAACGGGTCCGCGTCTCGGGACATCGCCTTTAAGACAGAAGGGATCGAAACATGGCCAAAGTGATCGGTATCGACCTCGGCACCACCAACTCCTGCGTTGCCATCATGGACGGGTCGCAACCCCGCGTGATCGAAAACGCCGAAGGGGCACGCACCACCCCCTCGATCGTCGCGTTCGCCGAAGACGAACGCCTCGTCGGCCAAAGCGCCAAGCGCCAGGCCGTCACCAACCCGGAAAACACCGTCTTTGGCGTCAAACGCCTGATCGGCCGTCGCAACGACGACGCGGATCTTGCCAAGGACAAGAAGAACATGCCGTTCAACGTCATCGACGGCGGCAACGGCGACGCATGGGTCGAAGCCCGCGGTGAAAAGTACAGCCCCAGCCAGATCTCGGCCTTCATCCTGCAGAAGATGAAGGAAACCGCGGAATCCTACCTGGGCGAGGAAGTCACGCAGGCCGTCATCACCGTGCCCGCGTATTTCAACGACGCCCAGCGTCAGGCCACCAAGGACGCCGGCAAGATCGCCGGTCTCGAGGTGCTGCGGATCATCAACGAACCGACGGCCGCCGCGCTGGCCTATGGCCTTGACAAGAAAGAGACCCGCACCATCGCGGTCTATGACCTTGGCGGCGGTACCTTCGACGTCACGATCCTCGAGATCGACGATGGCCTGTTCGAGGTGAAATCGACCAACGGGGACACGTTCCTCGGCGGTGAAGACTTCGACATGCGGATCGTCAACTACCTGGCGGACGAGTTCAAGAAAGAGCACTCGGTCGACCTGCGGGCCGACAAGATGGCGCTGCAACGTCTCAAGGAAGCGGCCGAGAAGGCCAAGATCGAGCTGTCGAGCTCGAGCCAGACCGAGATCAACCAGCCGTTCATCTCGATGGGCTCGAACGGTCAGCCGCTGCACATGGTCATGAAGCTGACCCGCGCCAAGCTGGAAAGCCTGGTCGGCGACCTGATCAAGGGCTCGCTGAAGCCCTGCCAGGCCGCGCTGAAGGATGCGGGCCTCTCGACCTCGGACATCGACGAAGTCGTGTTGGTCGGCGGCATGACCCGGATGCCGAAGGTCATCGAAGAGGTGACCAAGTTCTTCGGCAAAGAGCCGCACAAGGGCGTGAACCCGGATGAAGTCGTGGCCATGGGCGCCGCGATCCAGGCCGGCGTGCTGCAGGGTGACGTGAAAGACGTGGTCCTGCTGGACGTGACCCCGCTGAGCCTTGGCATCGAGACGCTGGGCGGTGTGTTCACCCGCCTGATCGACCGCAACACGACCATCCCGACGAAGAAGAGCCAGATCTTCTCGACCGCCGAGGACAACCAGAACGCCGTGACGATCCGGGTGTTCCAGGGCGAACGCGAGATGGCTGCCGACAACAAGATGCTTGGCCAGTTCAACCTGGAAAACATCCCGCCGGCACCGCGCGGCATGCCGCAGATCGAGGTGACCTTCGACATCGACGCCAACGGCATCGTGTCGGTCCAGGCCAAGGACAAGGGCACCGGCAAGGAGCAGAAGATCACCATCCAGGCGTCGGGTGGCCTGTCGGACGAGGACATCGAGAAGATGGTCGCGGATGCAGAGGCCAACGCCGATGCGGACAAGGCCCGTCGCGAGCTGGTCGAGGCCAAGAACCAGGCCGAGAGCCTGATCCACTCGACCGAGAAATCGATCGAGGAGCATGGCGACAAGGTCGACCCGTCGACCATCGAGGCGATCGAACTGGCCGTGGCCGCGCTCAAGGACGAGCTCGAGAACGAGAATGCCGACAAGATCAAGTCGGGCATCCAGAACGTGACCGAGGCGGCGATGCGCCTGGGCGAGGCGATCTACAAGGCCAGCCAGGACGAGGGTGGCCAGTCGGATGCGCCGGATTCGGGTACGGCTTCGGGGCCGGCGGATGACGATGACATCGTCGATGCGGACTTCGAGGACCTCGGCGACAACAAGCGCTCGTAAGCGGCGCGATGGAACCCGGAGGGCCGGTCCGATCACCGGGCCGGCCCTTCTTGTTCCCTGAAGGGGATAATCCATGGCGAAAAGAGATTATTACGAGACGCTGGGCGTCGCCAAGGGCGCCTCGGCCGAAGAGCTGAAGAAGGCCTATCGCAAGAAGGCCAAGGAACTGCACCCGGACCGCAACTCGGACAACCCGAACGCGGAGGCGCAGTTCAAGGAAATCAACGAGGCCTACGAGGTCCTGAAGGACGCCGACAAGAAGGCGGCCTATGACCGGTTCGGCCATGCGGCCTTTGAAGGTGGCATGGGCGGCGGCGGTGGTCGTCGGCCCGGTGGCGCCGGTGGGCAGGGCGATTTCGCCTCGGCCTTTTCGGACGTGTTCGACGACCTGTTCGGCGATTTCATGGGCGGGCGCGGCGGGCCGGGTGGCCGGCAGCGCGCGGCCCGCGGCGCCGACCTGCGCTACAACCTGCGCGTGACGCTGGAAGAGGCCTATTCTGGCCTGCAAAAGACGATCAACGTGCCGACTTCGGTCGCCTGCGGGTCCTGCGAGGGCTCGGGCGCCGAGGGCGGGGCCGAGCCGACCACCTGTCCGACCTGTTCGGGCATGGGCAAGGTGCGGGCGCAGCAGGGATTCTTTACCGTTGAGCGGACCTGCCCGACCTGTTCGGGCCTGGGCCAGATCATCAAGAACCCCTGCAAGACCTGTCACGGCCAGGGCCGGGTGCAGAAGGATCGGTCGCTGTCGGTCAACATCCCCGCGGGGGTGGAGACGGGCACGCGCATCCGACTTGCCGGAGAGGGCGAGGCGGGGATGCGCGGCGGGCCGTCGGGGGATCTGTACATCTTTATCGAGGTGCGGACCCACGACCTGTTCGAGCGCGATGCCAATGACCTGCACTGCCGGGTGCCGGTGGCCATGGCCACGGCTGCGCTGGGCGGCGACATCGAGGTGCCGACCATCGACGGCGGCCGCAGCCGGGTGAAGATCCCGGCGGGCAGCCAGTCGGGGCGCCAGATGCGCCTGCGCGGCAAGGGCATGCCGGCCCTGCGCGGCGGGTTGCATGGCGACATGTTCATCGAGCTGGCGGTCGAGACCCCGGTCAACCTGACCTCGCGCCAGAAGGAGCTGCTGCGGGAATTTGCCGAGCTGTCGGAGGAGAACAACCCCGAGAGCAAGAGCTTCTTCTCCTCGGTGAAGACCTTCTGGGATTCGATGAAGGGGTGATCTGACGAACCCGTGCCGCCTGCGGCGCGGGCGAAAGGGCCAGTGGACCTTTCGGTCAGATCACGGGCGGTGCCCCGGTCTCAGACCATTGGCGGAACCCCAGGGGCCTGCCGTTCCGCGGACCCGATCAAAATGAGCGCTTCCGCGCGCTTTCATTCATCAAACAGAGAGGCGACGCCACATGCGGGCGTCGCCTCTTGTGGTGTCTGGCGGATGCCTCCGGCGGGAGTTTATTGGCAAGATGAAGGGGGACCGGCGCGCCCAACGCACCTCTCGCGATTGTCCTTGCAGATTCGAGGCGGGGGGCGTATACGCGCCTCAACAGCGGCGCTTCGGCCTCCACCCCCGAAGCTCCACCGGACAGTTGTGACGGGCCGCGCGCCCGTTTTTTTGTGCTTGAACGCACCCCGACCGAAGAGCGAAAGGATCCCATGTCCAACGACCTGATCGCCAAGGCTGCCATCGACCGCCGGTTGGCCGAGATCGTGGGCCCTGTCATCGAGGACATGGGCTTCGAGCTGGTCCGCATCCGGCTGATGGGCGGCAAGACCAAGACGCTGCAGATCATGGCCGAGCGCCCGACCGGCGGCATCGAGGTGGACGAATGCGCCCGGATCTCGACCGCCGTCAGCGCCGTGCTGGACGTCGAGGATCCGATTACCGACCCCTACACGCTCGAGGTGTCGAGCCCCGGCATCGACCGGCCGCTGACCCGGCTCAAGGATTTCGAGACCTTCGAGGGCTACGAGGCCCGGCTCGAGACCGCCGAGATGCAGGGCGGGCGCAAGCGCTTCAAGGGCGAGCTGGCCGGCGTCGAGGACGGCGAAGTGCTGATCAATATCGAGGAAGCCGGCGAGACCGTGACCGTGGGGTTGCAGTTCGACTGGCTATCGGATGCCAAGCTGGTCCTGACGGACGAGCTGATCGCGGAAATGCTCAGGGCCCGCAAGGACGCGGGTTTCGACGAGTCCAAGTTTGATGACATCGAGGCCGAGACCTCGGACGAGGAGGAGTGAAGATGGCTATCACCTCTGCCAACCAGCTGGAACTGTTGCAGACCGCCGAGGCGGTGGCGCGCGAGAAGATGATCGACCCCGGTCTCGTGGTCGAGGCGATGGAAGAATCGCTCGCCCGTGCGGCCAAGTCGCGCTACGGCGCCGAGATGGACATCCGCGTCAGCATCGACCGCAAGACCGGCCGGGCGACCTTTACCCGCGTCCGCACCGTGGTGGACGAGGATGACATCGAGAACTTCCAGGCCGAGCTGACCGCCCGCCAGGCGATGGAGATCGTCCAGGGCGAACGCCCCGCGGTCAGCGTGGTCGAGGCCCGCCAGACCGTGCAGCTGGAAGGCGAGGATACCCCGACCAAGCGCACCTTCCGCCGCTTTTTGCTGAAGACCACAGGCAAGGGCAGCCCGACCGTCGACCAGGGCGTCTTCCCGCAGGACGGCGATGAGCTGGTGGACGAGGTTCCGCCCGTCGAGCTGGGCCGCATCGCCGCGCAGAGCGCCAAGCAGGTGATCCTGCAGAAAGTGCGCGAGGCCGAGCGCGACCGCCAGTACGAGGAATTCAAGGACCGCGCCGGCACCATCATCAACGGTGTCGTCAAGCGCGAGGAATACGGCAACGTCATCGTCGACATCGGTCGGGGCGAAGGCATCCTGCGCCGGAACGAGAAGATCGGCCGCGAGGCCTATCGCCCGAACGACCGCATCCGCTGCTACATCAAGGATGTGCGCCGCGAGACGCGGGGCCCGCAGATCTTCCTCAGCCGCACCGCGCCCGAGTTCATGTCCGAGCTCTTCAAGATGGAAGTGCCCGAGATCTACGACGGCATCATCGAGATCAAGGCCGTGGCCCGCGACCCCGGTTCGCGCGCCAAGATCGCCGTGGTGTCCTATGACGGGTCCATCGACCCGGTCGGCGCCTGCGTCGGTATGCGCGGCAGCCGCGTGCAGGCCGTCGTGAACGAGCTGCAGGGCGAGAAGATCGACATCATCCCCTGGAACGAGGACGTCCCGACTTTCCTCGTGAACGCGCTGCAGCCGGCCGAGGTCAGCAAGGTGGTTCTTGACGAGGAAGCCGAGCGGATCGAGGTCGTGGTGCCCGAGGAGCAGCTGAGCCTGGCCATTGGCCGCCGTGGTCAGAACGTGCGCCTCGCCTCGCAGCTGACCGGGCTCGACATCGACATCATGACCGAGGCCGAGGAATCGGCACGCCGTCAGAAGGAATTCGAAGAGCGCACCAAGCTGTTCATGGACACGCTGGACCTTGACGAATTCTTCGCCCAGCTGCTGGTCTCGGAAGGCTTCACCAACCTCGAAGAGGTGGCCTATGTCGAACTGGACGAGCTGCTGGTCATCGACGGCGTCGACGAGGACACCGCGAACGAGCTGCAGGCCCGGGCGCGCGAGCATCTCGAGGAACAGGCCCGCAAGGCGCTGGAAAAGGCACGCGAACTGGGGGCCGAAGACAGCCTGATCCAGTTCGAGGGCCTGACCGCGCAGATGGTCGAGGCGCTGGCCAAGGACGACGTCAAGACGCTGGAAGATTTCGCGACCTGCGCGGACTGGGAACTGGCCGGTGGCTGGACGACCCAGAACGGCGAGCGCGTGAAGGACGACGGTATCCTCGAACCCTTCGACATGAGCCTCGAGGAAGCGCAGGACCTGATCATGACCGCCCGCGTCATGCTGGGCTGGGTCGACCCCGAGGAACTGACCCCGGACGAGGGTGACGAGATCGAGGAGGCGGAGGCCTGATCCCAGGCCTTCGGTGCGAAGGAGCCGCGATGGCGAAGCAAGACGACATGACGGATCAGGCGACGGGCCCCGAGCGCAAGTGCATTGCAACGGGCGAGGTGCGCCCTATATCTGAATTGATCCGTTTTGTCGTGAGTCCGGACGACAGCATCGTTCCGGACATCGGCGGCAAGCTTCCCGGCCGGGGCATCTGGGTTTCGGCCGATCGTGCGGCGCTTGAGAAGGCGGTGAACAAGAATCTCTTTCCCCGCGCGGCCAAGACACAGGTCCGGGTGCCGGAAGACCTGGTGGCCCAGGTCGACCGGCTGATGGCGCGGCGGCTGATCGACCTGATCAGCCTGGCGCGGAAATCCGGCGACGCGATCGCGGGCTTCGAGAAGGTCAAGGAATGGCTGGACCGGGGCCGCGCCCGCGTGTTGCTCCAGGCGTCGGACGGATCCGACCGGGGCAAGGGAAAACTATGGACCCCGACAGGGGCCCGCTGGGTCGGCTGGCTGACGCAGGATGAGCTGGGGATGGCCTTCGGGCGACAATCCGTGGTCCATGCCGCGCTTGGCTCTGGTGGACTCAGGGGAAAGGTTGTAGAGGAAGCCGCAAGGCTGAAGGGGCTGCGCGTCAATCCGGACCAGCAGACCCGCGAACGCGACGGTGGCAGGGGCCGCCCGAAAGGAAAAGATAGTTGATGAGCGATACCGACGGAAAAAAACCCTTGGGCGTACGTGGCGGTCCCCGGAGCGGGAACGTGAAGCAGAGCTTCAGTCATGGACGGACCAAGAACGTCGTCGTGGAAACCAAGCGCAAGCGCGTCGTGGTCCCCAAGGCCGGTGCCGGTGGCACTGCGGCCGGTGGCAACGTGCGCACCGATGGCAGCAAGCGCCCGGCCGGCATCTCGGATTCCGAGATGGAGCGTCGGCTGAAGGCGCTGCAGGCCGCGAAAGCGCGTGAAGCCGAGGAAACCGCGCAGCGCGCCGCCGATGAAAAGGCGCGCGAGGAAGAGCGCGAGCGTCGTCGGGCGGAACAGGAAGCCAAGGAGCGCGAGGAGCGGGAACGCGAAGCCGCGCTCAAGGCCAAGGCCGAGGAAGAAGAGCGCAAGAAGCGCGAAGAGGAAGAGGCCGCCGTCCGTGCGGCCGCCGCCCAGGCCGCGCCTCCGGCACCCGATGCCGAGCAGCGCGCGCAGCGCCAGGCACCCGCGCGCGGTCCGGCTGCAGCCGCGCCCGCGGCCACGCCGTCGCGCAAGAAGGAACGCGAAGAGGATCGCGGCGGACGCCGCACCCGCGACGATTCCGGTCGCCGCTCGGGCAAGCTGACGCTGAACCAGGCCCTGTCGGGCGAAGGTGGCCGTCAGAAGTCCATGGCCGCGATGAAGCGCAAGCAGGAGCGTCTGCGCCAGAAGGCGATGGGCGGTGCCGAGAGCCGCGAGAAAATCGTGCGCGACGTCCAGGTGCCCGAGACCATCGTGGTGTCGGAACTGGCCAACCGCATGGCCGAGCGCGTGGGCGAAGTCGTCAAGGCGCTGATGAACAACGGCATGATGGTCACGCAGAACCAGACCATCGACGCCGACACCGCCGAGCTCATCATCGAGGAATTCGGCCACAAGATCGTCCGCGTCTCGGATGCCGACGTCGAGGACGTGATCCACAGCGTGGAGGACAAGGAGGAAGATCTCCAGCCGCGTCCTCCCGTCATCACGATCATGGGCCACGTCGACCACGGCAAGACCTCGCTGCTGGACGCCATCCGCGAGACCAATGTCACCGGGGGCGAAGCGGGCGGCATCACGCAGCACATCGGCGCCTACCAGGTCACGACCAAGGACGGGGCCGTGCTGTCGTTCCTCGACACGCCCGGTCACGCGGCCTTCACCTCGATGCGCTCGCGCGGTGCGCAGGTGACGGATATCGTCGTGCTCGTGGTGGCCGCGGATGACGCGGTCATGCCGCAGACGGTCGAGGCCATTGCCCACGCCAAGGCGGCGGGCGTGCCGATGATCGTCGCGATCAACAAGATCGACAAGCCGGCCGCGAACCCGACCAAGGTGCGCACGGACCTGCTGCAGCACGAGGTCGTCGTCGAGGCGATGTCGGGCGAAGTGCAGGACGTCGAGGTCTCGGCCCATACCCGCCAGGGCCTGGACGAACTGCTCGAGGCCATTGCGCTGCAGGCCGAGATCCTGGAACTCAGGGCGAACCCGAACCGGGCCGCCGAGGGCGCCGTGATCGAGGCGCAGCTGGACGTGGGCCGCGGCCCCGTCGCCACCGTCCTGGTGCAGAACGGCACGCTCAAGCAGGGCGACATCTTTGTCGTCGGCGAGCAGTGGGGCAAGGTCCGCGCGATGGAGAACGACCAGGGTGAACGCGTCAAGGAAGCCGGCCCGTCGGTTCCGGTCGAGGTGCTTGGCCTTAACGGCACGCCCGAGGCGGGCGACGTTCTGAACGTCGTCGAGACCGAGGCGCAGGCCCGCGAGATCGCCGAGTATCGCCAGCAGGCGGCCAAGGAAAAGCGCGCGGCGGCAGGGGCGGCAACGACCCTCGAGCAGCTGATGCAGAAGGCCAAGGACGACAAGAACGTCTCCGAGATGCCGATCATCGTGAAAGCCGACGTGCAGGGGTCTGCCGAAGCCATCGTCCAGGCGATGGAAAAGATCGGCAACGACGAGGTGCGCGTGCGCGTGCTGCACTACGGTGTCGGCGCGATCACGGAAACCGACGTCGGCCTGGCCGAAGCGTCCGGCGCGCCGATCATGGGCTTCAACGTCCGTGCCAACGCACCGGCCCGGAACAGCGCCAACCAGAAGGGCGTCGAGATCCGCTATTACAGCGTGATCTACGACCTCGTGGACGACGTGAAGGCGGCGGCGTCGGGCCTGTTGTCGAACGAGATCCGCGAGAACTTCATCGGCTATGCCAACATCAAGGAGGTCTTCAAGGTCTCCAACGTGGGCAAGGTCGCGGGCTGCCTGGTCACCGAGGGCGTCGCCCGCCGGTCGGCCGGCGTGCGCCTGCTGCGCGACGACGTGGTGATCCACGAGGGCACGCTGAAGACGCTCAAGCGCTTCAAGGACGAGGTCGCCGAGGTCCAGTCGGGCCAGGAATGCGGCATGGCCTTCGAGAATTACGACGACGTCCGCCCCGGCGATGTCATCGAGATTTTCGAGCGGGAAGAGGTCGAGCGGTCGCTCTGATCACGTCTGATTTCGAACGAAACACGGTCCCGGCGCAAGCCGGGCCCGTGTCGTTTCGCGCCAAGGCTGTGCCTGGCGGGGAAGGTCGGCGCGGCTTTCCCCCTGAACGCGGGCCGCATCTTTCCTAGGCTGATCTCAGGTCATTGAAAGGGGGCGGCGTCGGGGAGGACCCGGTTCGGTACCCGGACCGGGTTCAGTGGAAATTACCGCCACTCAGTGTTCCTGGCGTCCCCTCCGACCAAGGTCCGGGCGGGTCTTGGCAAAAACCTTCGCCCGGATGCAAAAAAGGGGTCGCATGAAGCGACCCCATCAGTCTGGAGTTTACGTGTCCTGAATCGGCGGATCCGGTTGTGCGGACCCGCCCCAAGGGTCAGGCGGCCTTGGTGCTTCCGACGGGCTTGCCGGTGTAGACTTGGTTGCCGACGCGCACCGAGACGCGCCCGTCCGACAGCGTCTGCACGAACTGACCCTGGATTGAGATGTAGTTACCGACGTTGATAGTCCTGAGCATTTCTTCGACCTCCCCAAAAAAGCCGACGATTGAGTGTAGACCGCTTGGATGCATCCCCGGAATGCGCGGCCCGTATGAGTGTATTCTCAATATAGCTTAAAAAGTGTTAACGCGAAGCGGAAAACTTATCATTTTGATGACAAATGCCTGAGGTATACTTGTGTGAACCACACAAATATGTTGATTACCCCGCCCGAATCGGGATGATTCGCCCGTTTCTTGGAACGCCGCAATGCGGCATGCCCAAGCTATAGCCAATCGCGCAGAATGGGGATCAGGGGCAGATCAGCGGCCGGCATCGGGTAATCGCGCAGATTCGCCGGTTTCACCCAGGCGATTCGCTGCCCTTCCTGCGGCGCGACGATGCCGTTCCACTTTCGGCAGGCGAAGAGCGGCATCAGCAGGTGGAAATCCTCGTAGCGATGCGAGGCAAAGGTCAGCGGCGCGAGGCAGCTTTCCCAGGTGTCGATCCCCAGTTCTTCCTGCAGCTCGCGCACCAGCGCCTCTTCGGGCGTCTCGCCCGGCTCGACCTTGCCGCCGGGAAACTCCCACAGCCCGGCCATCGACTTGCCTTCCGGGCGCTGCGCCAGCAGCACGCGGCCGTCGCGATCAATGAGCGCGACGGCCGAAACGAGGACCGATTTCACGACCGGTAATCCGCGTTGATCGAGATGTAGCCATGGGTCAGGTCGCAGGTCCACATCTGGCCCGCGCCGGTCCCGATACCGAGGTCGACGTTGATCTCGATCTCTTCGCGTTTCATGTAGGCGGCGCCGTCGTCTTCCTTGTAACTCGGCGCGACCCAGCCGTTTTCCGCCACGAGGATATCCCCGAAGCGGATCGACAGGGTGTCGCGGTCGGCCACGGCGCCCGACTTGCCCACCGCCATGACGACGCGGCCCCAGTTCGGATCCTCGCCCGCGATGGCGGTCTTGATCAGCGGAGAGTTGGCGATCGCCTTGGCCACGAGGTCCGCGTCGGCATCCGTCTTGGCCCCGGTCACGGAGACGGCGACGAACTTGGTCGCCCCTTCGCCGTCACGCACCACCTGGAATGCGAGGTCCTGCATGACCTCATGCACGGCTTTCCCGAAAGCCGCCCGGCCGACTGGGTCGAGGGCATCGTACTCCACACCCGAAGCGCCCGTCGCGCCGAAGAGCAGCGTGTCGCTGGTCGAGGTGTCGCTGTCCACCGTGATCCGGTTGAAGGTCGCGTCGCTCGCCTCAGACGTGATGGCCTGCAACGCGCTTCGGGAAATCTTCACGTCGGTGAACATGTAGACAAGCATCGTCGCCATGTCGGGCGCGATCATGCCCGAACCCTTGGCAAAGCCCATCACCTTGACCGTCTGGCCGCCGAGCTCGATCTCGCGGGCGCAGCCCTTGGGGAAGGTGTCGGTGGTCATGATCGCCCGCGCCGCCGCCTCGGCCCCGCCGTCCGACAGGGCGCCCGCCAGTTCGTCCACCTTGGCGGTGATGCGGTCATGGGGCAGGCGTTCGCCGATCACCCCGGTCGAGCTGGTGAAGACGCGGGTCGCCGGCAGGTCCAGCCGCTTGGCCACTTCGGCGCAGATCGCCGCCACCGATTCTTCGCCAGCCTTGCCGGTGAAGGCATTGGAATTGCCCGAGTTCACGATGATCGCCGCGCCCGCGTCGCCATCGCCGCCGATCTTGGCCTGGCAGTCCAGCACGTTGGCCGACCGCGTGGCCGAGCGGGTGAACACCCCCGCCACCACCGACCCCGGCGCCAGCCGGGTCAGCATCACGTCCGTGCGGCCCGGGTAGCGCACCCCGGCCGCGACGGTGGCAAATTCGACCCCGGCGATCACCGGCAGGTCGGGAAACCGCTCGGGTGCGAGCGGCGAGACGGGAATGTTCTTGGCCAAGCCTCAGTCCTCCAGGAGCTCGATCCGGCGCAGCAGCGAAGGATCGACTTCCTCGACCTCGGTCTTCTCGATCTGCGCCGCCTGCGTCAGCTCGGCCAGTTTAGCCTGTATCGCATTCTGCTGCACCTGGCTTTCGACCTCGGCGCGCACCTGGTCGAGCTCGGGCGCGGCCTTCTCGCGTTTGTCGTTCAGCTTGATCACGTGCCAGCCGAACTGGGTCTGGACCGGGCCCGCGACCTCGCCCACCGACATCTGCAGCACGGCCGTCTCGAAGGGGGCGACCATCATGCCTTCGCCGAACCAGCCCAGCTCACCGCCGTTGGGGCCCGAGGGGCCGGTCGACTTGTCTCGCGCCAGCGCCGCGAAATCGGCGCCGCCGTCCAGCTCGGCCAACAGGGCGGCCGCCTCTTCCTCGGTCTCGACCAGGATATGCGACGCGTTGAATTCCTGCCCCTGCTCGGCGGCATACATTTCTTCGTAGGCAGCGCGCACCGCCTCTTCGTTCACGGCGGCATTGGCGACGCCCTCGACCGCCTGGGCGGCCAGCAGCCCGCGGTGTTCGTTCTCGAGCGCGACCTCGACGCGGCGGCTTTCGGTCTTCTGGGTCTGGGCCAGCAGCTGCTGTTGCACCAGCTGGTCCAGGATGCCGTCCCACAGCACATTGTCGGGCAGGTTGCGGTACTGGTCGGGCAGGGTTTCCCGCACAAGGATCATGTGGCCCAGCGTGATCTCGGCCCCGTTCACCGTCGCGACCACCATGTCGGCACTGGCGCCGCCGTGGTTCTCGGACCATGCGGGCGTGACGAGGGTGGCCATGACGGCCCCGGCCAGCAGGCTCTTGGTGCGACTATTCATGGGAAAACCTTTCCTTTCCTGCCCGCGTCTCCGCGTGGCGTTGACACTTCCAGACACGCCGCTTACATCCGCCAAGGGCCGAAAAGGCGCTGATGCCGCCCTACCTATGGGCATCATGTCCCGCGGGCAAGCGTCGCGGCCCGCACGAAAGCGTCATTATCGTCTGGAGAAGACATGCTCGGTCTCGGTTCGCTCGCAAAGAAGGTCTTTGGCACGCCCAACGACCGCAAGGTCAAGCAGACCTGGCCCCTCGTCGAAAAGATCAACGCGCTCGAGCCCGAGTTCGAGAAGCTGACCGACCTGGGCCTGATGGAGAAGACGGCCGAATTCATGAAGCGGGTGCAGGGCGGCGAAAGCCTTGACGACCTGCTGCCCGAGGCCTTCGCCAACTGCCGCGAGGCCGCCCGCCGGGCGCTGGGTCTGCGCGCCTTCGACGTGCAGCTGATGGGCGGGATCTTCCTGCACCAGGGCAACATCTCGGAAATGAAGACGGGCGAGGGCAAGACGCTGGTCGCCACCTTCCCCGCCTATCTCAACGCGCTGACCGGGCGCGGCGTGCATGTCGTGACGGTGAACGATTACCTCGCCCGCCGCGACGCCGACTGGATGAGCAAGGTCTACGGCGCCCTGGGCATGAGCACCGGCGTGGTCTATCCCCGCCAGCCCGACGCCGAAAAGGATGCCGCCTACAAGTGCGACATCACCTATGCGACCAACAACGAGCTCGGCTTCGACTACCTGCGTGACAACATGAAGTCCGAGCTGAGCCAGATCCACCAGCGCGATCACTACTTCGCCATCGTGGACGAGGTGGACAGCATCCTGATCGACGAGGCGCGGACGCCGCTGATCATCTCGGGCCCGTCGCAGGACCGGTCCGAGCTTTACGTGGCGATCAACAGCCTGATCCCCGATCTCGACGAACGCCATTACACGATCGAGGAAAAGTCGCGCCAGGTCACCTTTACCGACGAAGGCAACGACTGGCTCGAGCAGCACCTCCGGGCGCGAGGCATCCTGCCCGAGGACCAATCGCTCTATGATCCGGAAAGCACGACCATCGTGCACCACGTCAACCAAGGCCTGCGCGCCTACAAGCTGTTCCAGCGTGACAAGGATTACATCGTCCGCGACGGCCAGGTGGTGCTGATCGACGAATTCACCGGCCGTATGATGGCCGGGCGGCGCCTGTCGGATGGCCTTCACCAGGCGATCGAGGCCAAGGAAGGCTGCCAGATCCAGCCCGAGAACGTGACGCTGGCCTCGGTCACCTTCCAGAACTACTTCCGCCTCTACGACAAGCTGTCGGGCATGACCGGCACCGCTGCGACCGAGGCCGAGGAATTTGCCGAGATCTACGGTCTTGGCGTGGTCGAAGTGCCGACCAACCGCCCCATCGCCCGCGTGGACGAGGACGACCGCGTCTACCGCACCGCGCAGGAGAAATACGACGCCATCGCGGATGCGATCCGCGAGGCGCATGAGAAACAGCAGCCCGTGCTGGTCGGCACCACCTCGATCGAGAAGTCCGAGCTGCTGAGCCAGCTGCTGACCAAGGCCGGCCTGCCGCACAATGTGCTGAACGCCCGCCAGCACGAGCAAGAGGCGCAGATCGTCGCCGATGCCGGCAAGCTGGGCGCGATCACAATCGCCACGAACATGGCCGGGCGCGGTACCGACATCAAGCTGGGCGGCAACGTCGAGTTCAAGGTGATGGAAGCGCTGGCCGCCGACCCCGAGGGCGATCCCGACGCGATCCGCGCCCGCATCGAGGCCGAGCATGAGAGCGCGGAGCAGGCGGTCAAGGACGCCGGCGGGCTCTTCGTCCTGGCGTCGGAGCGTCACGAGAGTCGCCGCATCGACAACCAGCTGCGTGGTCGCTCGGGCCGCCAGGGCGACCCGGGCCGGACCACGTTCTTCCTGTCGCTCGAGGATGACCTGATGCGGATCTTCGGGTCCGAACGGCTGGACAAGGTGCTGTCGACGCTGGGCCTGAAGGACGGCGAGGCGATCGTACACCCTTGGGTGAACAAGTCGCTCGAACGCGCGCAGGCCAAGGTCGAGGGGCGCAACTTCGACATCCGCAAGCAGTTGCTCAAGTTCGACGACGTGATGAACGACCAGCGCAAGGTGATCTTCTCCCAGCGCCGCGAGATCATGGAGGCCGAGGATCTGTCCGAGATCACCTCGGACATGCGCGAGCAGGTGATCGACGACCTTGTCGACCAGCACATGCCGCCCAAGGCTTATGCCGACCAGTGGAACATGGAAGGGCTCTATGCCGACGTGCTGACCTATCTCGGCGTGAACGAGCCGGTCATCGCCTGGGGCGACGAGGATGGCGTCGACGGCGAGGTGGTCAAGGAACGCCTGACCGAGGCGAGCGACACGTTCATGGCCGAAAAGGCCGAGGCCTTCGGCGCCGAGACCATGCGCCAGATCGAAAAGCAGATGCTGCTGCAGACCATCGACGGCAAGTGGCGCGAACACCTGCTGACGCTGGAGCACCTGCGTTCGGTCGTGGGCTTCCGCGGCTACGCGCAGCGCGACCCGCTGAACGAATACAAGAACGAGGCGTTCCAGCTGTTCGAGAACATGCTTGACGGCCTTCGCCTCGAGGTGACGCAGAAGCTGGCGCAGATCCGGCCGATGACGCAGGAAGAGCAGCAGGCGCTGATGAAGCAGTTCGCCGCGCAGCAGGCCCAGCAGAACCGCGCCGCCGATACGGCCCCGGCCGCGCATCCCGGTGCGCCCTACGAGGGCGAGGCAGAGCCCGAGGCCGCCGTCGCGCCCGCGCCGGGGTTTGACGAGAACGACCCGGAAACCTGGGGCAGCCCCGGCCGGAACGATCCCTGCCCCTGCGGGTCGGGCAACAAGTTCAAGCATTGCCACGGCCGCCTGTCCTGACCTGACGCGCGCCGCCCGGGTCCGGCCCGGGTGGCGCGCTTTCCTGGCCGCTAAGGCCCCGTCCGGCACCCGAACGCTGCACCCGCGGCGTTAACGTTTCGGAAACAGCCTGTTCCATTGCTGCCTTATTTCGGCCGCAAGGACTCCCTTGCCGCGCCAAACCCACGGCCCTTTCGCCTGCCATAGTTCTTCCTGCCAATGGGTAAGGAGGGCTGTGATGCAGCTTCAAACGAATCGATACGTGATGATCGGCGCATCGCTGACGCTGGCGCTCGCCATCGGCTTTGTCATGCAGAAATCCGGCGGACCGGGCGCCGGCCCGTCCGTCGCCCCGGTCCAGCAGAATTCGATGGGCACCGGGACGCCGGCCAAGCCGGCGGCCGTGCCCGACGGCGGCGCCCCGGCGACCACCACGGTCGACATCCGCGACGTGCGCCGCACCGCCGCGCCGACCGCGCCCGCCGCGCCACGCCTGGACGGCGAGACGGGTGGCCCGGTGCTGGCCGCGCTGGACGGCACCGGCGAGACGCCGGCCGCCGCCGCCTTCGACTGCCCGGTCGAGATGAGCGCGACGCCCATGGCGGCCGCCATGGTGCAGCTGCGCGTCAGCGCCGATTGTGCGCCGAACCAATGGGTGACCATCCATCACAACGGCCTCATGTTCACCGAGGTGACAGACGAAAACGGCGTGCTCGACATCGGCGTGCCGGCGCTCTCCACGCAGTCCGTCTTCATCTCGGCCTTCGAGAACGGTGAGGGCGGCGTGGCCATCGCCGAGGTGCCGGACCTGGCGCAATACGACCGGGTCGTGCTGCAATGGGCCGGAGCGCCGGGCGTGGAACTGCACGCCATGGAATTCGGCGCCGGCTTCGGTGAGGCGGGCCATGTCTGGATGGAGCAACCCGGCAGCCTTGCGGACGCGGTCCAGGGCACCGGCGGTGCGATGACCTGGCTTGGCGCCACGGGCGGGCCCAAGCCGCGCCTGGCCGAGGTCTACACCTTCCCGGCCGGCCAGTCGCAGGTCACGGGCGAGATCGACCTGTCGGTCGAGATCGAGGTCACCGAGGCGACCTGCGGCACCCAGCTTTCGGCGCAGTCGCTCTCGGTCGCGCGCGCAACGAGCCCGGCGGTCAAGGACCTGCAGCTCTTCGTGCCCGGCTGCGACGCCGTGGGCGACTTTCTGGTCTTGAACGACGTGCTGGAAAGCCTGAAGATCGCGGCCAACTGACCGCTACCCCCGGGGGTTTCATGAACGCCTTTCGTGCGGCGCTTTGCGCCGCACTTTTCCTTGTCTGCGGGCCGGGCTGCGGGCCAGTTCCGGCCGCCGCACAGGACGTGACGCTGTATTCCCGCGACGGGACGATCGAGATCGGCGGCACGCTTCTGGGCTATGACGGCGAGTTCTACCGGGTCGAGACGATCTACGGCGAAATCACCGTGGACGGCTCGGGCGTGCTGTGCGAGGGCGTGGGCTGCCCGAACCTCGACACCTTCGTGGCCGAGGTCGGCATCTCGGGCTCGGCCACCATGGGCCGGGTGCTGATGCCCGCCCTGCTCGAGGCCTTCGCCGCGCGCGAGGGCTACGACATCCGCCGCGAACAGGTCGAGGAGAGCTACGTGCTCTATTCCCTGTCCGACCGGCGCAGCGGCGAGGATGTCGCGCGGTTCCATTTTCACGTGACCAACACCGACGAAGGCTTTGCCGACCTGCTGGCCGACGAGGCCGACATCGTCATGTCCCTGCGCGAGATCCGCCGGGACGAGGCGCGTCTGGCGTCAGAGGCGGGCTTGGGCGATCTCGAATCCGCGAACCGCAGCCGGGTGGTGGCGCTGGATGCCATGGTGCCGATCGTGTCGCCCACGAACCCGGTGCACGAAATCACCGTGTTGCAGCTGGCGCAGGTGCTGGCCGGCCGCATCGACAACTGGGAAAAGCTGGGCGGTCCGGATGCGCCGATCACGGTGCGGCTGCGGGACAGCGCCTCGGGCCTCGCGCAGGCGGTCGAGGACCGCGTGCTGGCGCCCGCGCGCCTGCCGCTGCGGGTGGACGTGGAGCGGCATCCCGACAACCTCTCGCTGGCCGAGGCGGTGGCCGGCGACCTGCTGTCCCTCGGCGTGGCGAGCTATTCCGACATCGGCAATGCCCGGGCGCTGACCATCGGCGGGGCCTGCGATTTCTCGCTCAGGGCCGAGCGGCGGACCATCAAGACGGAAGACTACCCGTTGACCGCGCCGATGTTCCTTTACTTGCCGGCGCGGCGCCTGCCCAAGCTGGCGCGGGAATTCCTGCGCTTTACCCGGTCGGATCCGGCGCAGATCGTGATCCGCCGCGCCGGTTTCGTCGACCAGGCGCCGGAAGAGATCCCGCTGGACATGCAGGGCGACCGGCTGGCCAATGCCGTCACGGTGGCCGGCGCCGGATCGCCCGAGGCCGAGCTTTACCGGCTGGTGCGCACGCTGCGCCCCATGGCGCGGCTGTCGATCTCGTACCGGTTCGAAAGCGGGGCGACGCGGCTGGATGCGCAGAGCCGGTCCAACGTGCAGCAGCTGGCGCGCGAGATCGAGGCGGGGACCTATGACAACCGCACGCTGGTCTTCGTCGGCTTTTCCGACGGGCAGGGGCCGCACGAGGCCAACCAGGCCATCGCCGAACGCCGCGCGGCGGCGGTAATGGAGGCGGTGCGGACCGCCGCCGAGACGGCCGATTTCAGCCGGCTCGAGATGTCATCGGACGCCTTCGGCGAGGCGATGCCCATGGCCTGCGACGACACCAGCTGGGGGCGGCAGACCAACCGGCGGGTCGAGGTGTGGTTGCGTTAGGGGCTGGCTGCGCGATCCCGGGCCCGGATCGAAGCCGGCGATGGATTTCATCCCAAGGCTATTCGCTCCGTCGAATTTTGTGTGCCGCCCGGATGCAGTCCGGGCAGCCCCCGACCCCCACCCGCGGCCGGGGGCCGCCCTTAGCGCCTCGCGGCACCGGCGGGGAAGTCGGAGGCGAGCAGGGGGCAGGTGCTTTAGCGAGAGCAACGACAATGCCAGCTGGGTCCAACAGGGCCCCTCAATACCCCCGCCCGCGATCCACCAGCCCAATCAGCGGCTCGCCGGCCTCGCAGCGCCGGATGTTCTCGGCGATGCTCTCGGACGAAGTCCCGGGCCGCGTGGACGAGGCGATGTGCGGCGTCACGGTGACCGACGGGTGCGCCCAGTAAGGATGCCCCTCGGGCAGCGGTTCGACCGCGAAGACGTCGAGCGTGGCATGGGCGATGTGCCCGGCATCCAGCGCCGCCAGCAGCGCGTCGTCGTCGATCAGAAGTCCCCGCCCGGGGTTCAGGATCACCGCGCCCTTCGGCAACCGCGCCAGCGTTGCGACGTCGATCAGGTGCCGCGTCGCCGGGGTCAGCGGCAACAGCAGCACCAGGATCTCGGCGCGGTTCATCGCGGCTGTCAGACCCGCCTCGCCTGACAGGCATTCCACCCCCGGCACGCGCTTTTCCGACCGGCTCCAGCCCGCCACGTCGAAGCCGAGCCCGGCAAGGGCCAGGGCGCAGGCCTGCCCCAGCTCTCCCATCCCCAGGATGGTCACCTTGCGGTCGGTCGCCAGCGGGGGCACGCGGAAATCCCACACCGGCTGGTCCCGCGTGATGTCGCGGTCCAGACCGAGGTGATGGCGCAGCACATGGCCCGTCACCCATTCGACCATGCCCTGGGTCAGCCCCGTCTCGATCATGCGGCACAGCGGCTGCGTCAGGGTCTCGTTGCCAATGATTCCCTCGACCCCGGCCCAGAGGTTCAGCACCGCCTTCGCCTTTGTGTAGGGCGTGAAATCCTGCACCGTGCCATTGGGCGCGGTGATGATGTAATCGACAGTTTCGGGCGGAAACTCCGTGTCCAGTTCGACTTCCAGCCCGTGCCTGGCGAAGGCCGCGCTCAGCGGGGTCTCATATTCTTCCCAACGCTCGGACTGGCCGGCGAAAAGGACGCGAAGCGGGCGCGGATCAGCGGGGTCTATGGACATGGGCGGACTGTACCAGCCCGAAGGCCACCATCAAGACCAGCATGGCCGACCCGCCGTAGCTGACCAGCGGCAGCGGCACGCCCACCACGGGCGCAAGGCCCATCACCATCGACATGTTGATCGCGAAATAGAGGAAGAAGGCCGAGGCGATCCCCAGCGTCATCAGCGACGAGAACCGGTCGCGGTTCTGCACCGCCGTCACCACGCAGAACACGATGATCAGCGCGTAGAGGCCCAGGAGCGAGACCGCGCCGACAAAGCCGAATTCCTCGGCCAGGGTGGTGAAGATGAAGTCGGTGTGCTTTTCCGGCAGGAAGTTCAGCCGGCTCTGCGTGCCTTGCATGAAACCGCGCCCGGTCCAGCCGCCGGACCCCAGCGCGATCTTGGACTGGGTGATGTGATACCCGGCCCCCAGCGGGTCCTGGCTGGGGTCGAGGAAGGTGTCGATGCGGCGGAACTGGTAATCCTTGAGCAGCTGCCAATCGGTCCCGCGGCTTTCGAACACCGCCCAGACCGTGCCCACGGCGGCGGCGATCACGACGGCAAAATAAAGCCAGTGGACCCCGGCCATGAACAACACGATGGCTCCGCCCAGCATGAGCAGCAGCGCGGTGCCAAGGTCGGGCTGGCGCAGGGTCAGGTAGGTGGGCAGCAGGATGATCCCCACTGGCACCGCGACCCAAAGCGGGCGCGACACCCGCGCCATGGGCAGCCAGTCGTAATAGGCGGCCAGCATCATCACCGTGGTGATCTTGGCCAGCTCGGACGGCTGCAGCCGCATGAAGCCAAGGTCGATCCAGCGCTGCGCCCCCATGCCGATGGCGCCGAAGAACTCCACCGCCAGCAGCAGCAGGATCGTCACGCCATAGGCCACGCCCGAGATGTTGCGCCAGAACCAGGCCGGGACCATGGCCACGGCCATCATCAGCACGAAGCCCACGGCAAAGCGCTTGATCTGCGGCTCGGCCCAGCGGGACACGTCCCCGCCCGCGACCGAGTAGAGCATCAGGAACCCGACACCCGCCACCGCCGCCAGCAGCAGCGCCAGCGGCCAGTGCAGGTACATCACCTTGCGAAAGCCCGCGGGGACATGCTTGACGTTGTACTCGAGGTAACTCATGCGCGTTCGCTGTCCTTGGCGTCGAAATCGACACGCAGGGCGCGCAGCTCTTCCTGCTGCGACTTGATGCGGCCGCGCACCTCGCTCGGGTAGGCCTCGAGCGGGGGATCGCCGTCGTAAAGCGCCTGCAGCGTCACGTCCCGCGCGATGGGCGCGGCGGCGGTCGATCCGCCCCCGCCGTGCTCCACCACCGTCGCCACCGCAAAGCGCGGCTTGTCATAGGGGGCAAAGTTGACGAACAGCGCGTGGTCGCGCCGGTTCCACGGCAGGTCGTTGTTCGAGGTGACGCCGCGCGCCCGTTCGGCCGCGGTGATGTTGCGCACCTGGCTGGTGCCGGTCTTGCCGGCCATGCGCATCTCTTCGGGCAGGATGCGCGAGCGGTAGGCGGTGCCCCGGTTCGAATTCATGACCGCGTACATCGCCTTGCGGATCCAGCGCAGGTGGTTCTCGTTCAACCCCATGGGCACGCCTTCGCGCAGGGGCTGCTCGACCCCGTCGATGGACTTGACCAGGCGCGGCAGAACGGCCCGGCCGGTGGCGATGCGCGCCGTCATGACCGCCAGTTGCAGTGGCGAGGTCAGCACGAAACCCTGCCCGATCGAGGCGTTGACCGAATCGCCGATCACCCAGTCGGCGCCGCGGTTGGCGCGCTTCCATTCCTTGTCGGGCACAAGGCCCGAGGTCACCGCGCTCATCGGGATGTCATGCGCCTCGCCCAGCCCCATCTTGCGGGCCATGCCGGCGATGTTCTCGATCCCGGTCTTCAGGGCCAGGTCGTAGAAATAGACGTCGCAGCTTTCGCGGATCGCCTGTTCCAGGCCGACATGGCCGTGGCCCGACCGCTTCCAGCAATGAAAGCGCCGCCCCCCGACCTCGAGATGGCCGGGGCACCAGACGGTTTCCTCGGGGCCCATCAGCCCGGCATCCAGCGCGGCCAGCGCCGTCACCATCTTGAAGGTCGAGCCGGGCGGATAGGCGTCCTGCACCGTCTTCGAGGCCAGCGGCCGGTGGTCGTTTTCGCGCAGCACCGAGTAATCCGCGCTCGAGATCCCGCGCACGAACTTGTTCGGGTCATAGCTGGGGGCCGAGACGATGGCGCGGAGGTCGCCGGTGTCGCAATCCATCACCACGACCGAGGCGCTTTCGGACCCCAGCCGCGCCTGCACGTAGTTCTGCAGGCGCGAGTCGATGGTCAGCTGCACGTCCTTGCCCGATGTGCCCTCGGTCCGGCCCAGTTCGCGCATGACGCGGCCGGCGGCGTTGACCTCGACCCGCTGCACGCCGGCCTTGCCGCGCAGGCTGTCCTCGAGGTTGCGTTCGATCCCGACCTTGCCGATCTGGAACCGCGGCTGCATCAGCAGCGGGTCCGGGTCCTCGATCCGGTCGAGGTCGCGCTGGCTGACCGGGCCGACATAGCCGATGACATGGGAATAATCCTCTCGCAGCGGGTAGGCGCGGGCAAGGCCGACCTCGGGTGTGACGCCGGGCAGGGCGGGGGCGTTGACGGCGACGCGGCTGATCTCTTCCCAGCTGACGCGGTCGGCGAGGATCACGTTGCGGTGGGCCGGGGTGCGGCGCATCTCTTCGATCGCGTCGGCCAGTGCGGTCTCGTCCAGCGTGGTCAGTTGCGACAGCGCGGCGAGGACGGCGTCCATGTCCTCCACGTCCTCGCGCTTGATCATGATGCGGTAGGTCGGCTCGTTCTCGGCCACCACCACGCCGTTGCGGTCGAAGATCCGCCCGCGCGCCGGGGCGATCAGGTCAAGCCGGATGCGGTTGTCCTCGGCCAGCAGGCGGTATTCCTGCGCCTGGTCGACCTGCATGTAGCGCATCCGCAGGCCAAGTACGCCGATCATGCCGGCCTGAAGGCCGCCGACCAGCAGGGCGCGGCGGCCGATCAGGCGCGCGGCCTGCTGGCTTTCGCGGGGCGATCGTCTCATGCGCGTTGCCTCCCCATGCTTTCAAGGTCCCCGGGCTGCGCCTTGCGGATGCCGAAGACGACATGCGACACGCCGACGACCAGCGGATAGATCGCGATGGTCGCGACGACCTGCATGACGTAGAGGCCCATCGGCGGCATCTGCGTCACGGTCATCGCCAGGGTGATCCGGTAGGCCAGCGCCATCAGCACGATCAGCGTCGCGACGGTCAGCCACTCGGTCGCGAAGGACTGATCACGCAGCTGGCGGGCGTGGCTTTTCAGCCATTCGCTGCCGATCACCAGGATCGCGGCCCAAAGCCCAGGCGGGCGCCCCAGCATCAGGTCGGCCAGCAGGGCGACGGCGGCGACCACCAGGATCGGCACCGCCCGGCGCTTGCGCAGCGACCAGGTCAGCGTCAGCGCCAGCAAGAGATCAGGCCCGGCCCAGTAGCGCGGCAGCGTGTGCAGTGGCAGGATGGAAAAGAACAAGATCACCAGCGAGATGGCGACGTAAAGGCCCCGGGTGGCCCAGAGACGGGCGGCGGTCTGTTCAGCCATCGGCCTGCCCCTCCGCCTGTTGCAGCGGCGCCGCTTCGGGCAGCGCGGGCAGGGCCATCGGCGCGATCAGCGAGCCGGTGCCACCGATGCCCCGCAGCTCGTAGTTCCTGAGCACGCGCAGGAATTCCAGCCGCTCGTAATCGGCGGCCATGCGCACGCGGAACCGCCCGCCCGGGTCCATCGCGACCTGGCCGATCACAAGCCCTGGCGGGAACACCCCGCCATCGCCCGAGGTCAGCACCTGGTCGCCGGGCCGCACCAGGTCCTGGTCCTCGATGAAGTCGATGGGCGGCGCGGCGGTGTTGTCGCCGACGATCAGCACCCGCTGCCCCGAGGGCTGGATGACGGCGGGAATGCGGCTTGATGTGTCGGTCAGCAGCAGCACGCGCGAGGTGTTCTCGCCCACACCCGAGACGCGCCCGACCACGCCCAGCCCGTCCATCGCGGCCCAGCCGTCGACGATTCCGTCATGGGCGCCGATGTTCAGCAGCACGGACTGGCGGAAGGGCGACCCGCTGTCGGCCAACACCACGCCCGTGATGTAGGTCAGCTTGGGGTCGAGCTGCACGTTGTTCAGATCGCGCAGCCGGGCGTTCTCCTGTTCCAGCTGGACGGCGGCTTCCTTCCAGGACTTCATCTGCTGCAACTCGCGGCGCAGTTCCTGGTTCTGCTGGGCAAGGCTTTGATACGACTGGAAATCCCGCAGCAGGCTGATGGCGCCCGTGACCGGTGCCATGGCCCAGTCGAACTGCGGCACGACCCGGTCGATGACGGCGGCGCGGAAGCGTTCGACGCGCGGGCTGTCGATGCGCCAGACCAGGAACAGCGCCAGCAGGCACAGCACAACCACCGCCACAAGCAACCGCTTGAGCGGGCCGGTGTATTCCTCCGACTGGTTCCGATCCCTGGCCATGTGCCTCCGGTCGCCGCCCCTGCGGTTCCGCCTCGCTTACGCCAAGATAGGCCCTTCGGGCCAATGAAAAAAGCGTCAGCTGTCGTAGTCGATCGCGTGGCGCAGCTGCTTTTCGAACTCGAGCGCCTTGCCGGTGCCGAGGGCCACGCAGTTCAGGCTTTCATCCGCGATGGAAACGGCCAGCCCGGTCTGTTCGCGCAGCGCGAGGTCCAGGTCGCCCAGCAGCGCACCGCCCCCCGTGAGCATGACGCCGCGGTCCACGATGTCGGCCGCCAGATCCGGCGGCGTCGATTCCAGCGCGGTCATGACGGCCTCGCAGATCGCCTGCACCGGCTCGGACAGCGCCTCGGCCACCTGGGCCTGGCTGACTTCGGTTTCCTTGGGGATGCCGTTCAGAAGGTCCCGGCCCCGGATCTGCATGGAAGAGCCGCGCCCGTCGTCGGGCATCCGCGCCGTGCCGATGCTGGTCTTGATCCGCTCGGCCGTCGATTCGCCGATCAGCAGGTTCTGCTGGCGGCGCAGGTAGGAAATGATCGCCTCGTCCATCCGGTCGCCGCCGACGCGGATCGAACGGGCATAGACAATATCTCCCAGCGACAGCACGGCCACCTCGGTGGTGCCGCCGCCGATGTCGACGACCATGTTGCCGGTCGGGTCGGTGATCGGCATGCCGGCGCCGATGGCGGCCGCGATCGGCTCGGCGATCAGGCCCGCCTTGCGCGCGCCCGCGCTCAGCACCGACTGGCGGATGGCGCGTTTTTCGACGGGGGTCGCCCCGTGCGGGACGCAGACGATGATCTTGGGCTTCGAGAATGTCGAACGCTTGTGCACCTTGCGGATGAAGTGCTTGATCATCTCTTCGGCGGTGTCGAAGTCGGCGATCACGCCTTCGCGCATCGGGCGAATCGCCTCGATGCTGCCGGGGGTGCGGCCAAGCATGAGCTTGGCATCCTCGCCCACGGCCAGCACCTTCTTGACGCCGTCCTTGATGTGGTAGGCGACCACCGAAGGTTCGCTCAGCACGATGCCGCGACCCTTCACGTAGACCAGCGTATTCGCCGTCCCCAGGTCGATGGCCATGTCGGCCGAAAAGAGACCGGTGAGGTTTCCAAGTCCAAACATACGTCGCCCGCCCCGATTTGCTGCCACAAAAGTCAGAAGGCCCGCGACTCTGTCGAGGCGGGCCGCGCGACTTATACGAAGTGCGCTGCGCGTGCGAAAGGGTGGTGGCAGGACAAATCAGCGCGAAACCGCCCAGTGCCGCCCGGAGCGGAGTTTCGCGCCCCGACGGGCGGTCGATCAGGCCGGCCAGGCCATCGGAACGCGGTCCTTGACCTTCTTGAGCTTGAGCATGTCCATGTAATTCTCGACCTTGTGATCGCCGCCGACGTTCACCTCGTCCGGGCTGAGCCAGTAACGGCTGCCGATGGTGCGAAAGCCAAGGAAACGGGGCGGGACGTGGCAGACCGTGTCGTCTGCGCGGCAGAGGTTCATGACCCAGCCCTCGCCCGGAAGACGGTTGCGCGACCGGCAGACCTGCGGCGAGGCAAAGGCCACGGTCGGCACCTGCAGCGAACAGCCGACGATCTGGGCCGAAGCGGCGCCCAGGCTGTGGCCGACGATGAACTTGGGCCGCAGCCCCTTGGCAAAGGTGTAGACGATCTGCGCGTGTTCCAGGAAGCCCGCGTGCCACAGCGTGCCGCTGTCGCCGGGCACCACCTCGAACCCGTGAGTTTCGGCGCCGTCGCTGGTGACGTTGAGGTTGAAATCGAACCAGTCGGCGAATTCGTTGGTGCCGGGGATCACCAGCACGCCGCTTTTCAGGTAGTGCGCCTGCACGCCGCGGATGTCGATCGACACGTCGACCTCGGCGGCATTGGTGCCCGCGTAGCTGGCGCGGATCATCTCGGCGGCTTCCATCAGATCCAGCTTGGTCATGTGCTCTCTCCCATCCTGACGTGTCATGGGAACACGGTGTGGTTGCACCCGTCCAGTCCGGAATTCCCGACCGGCGGGCGGGCCGGATTACCCCGCTTTCCCACCATTCCCGCCCCATTGTCGCCTGAAAACGATGGTCTTCTGCCGCGCAAACGGATCGAGTCAGGAACCGGGCAGCATGCAGAAATTCATAATCGCGGGCTTCGTCGCCCTGATGGGGCTGATGGCCGTCGCCTCGGACTTCTTCATGGAGTGGAAGGATGCCGAGGGCGCCTTTGGCCCCAGGGAATACCTGGCCAGCTTCGGTGCCCGCGCCGAAGAGGAACGCCAGGCCAAGGACCGCAAGGAATTCCTGGCCCGGCCGATCACTAGCTTCATGCCCGACGCGCCCGAGGGCTGGGTGCGCAGCGAATGGACGCCCGAGTTGCAGAGCGCGCTGATGGGCGAGGACCGCGTCACCGACTTCGACCCCGAGGTCATGTCGGCGATGAAGGACTCGACCAAGATGATCGGCGGCTTCAGCGCGGCCGGCTACGGCAACCTGAAGGCCGCGCGCACGATGGTCTACCGCAAGGGCAACGAGCTGGTGTTCCTCGAGGCCAAGACCGAGCGGGACGAGCCCATCCGCGTGACCACCAGCTTTGCCGCCGACACGCTGCGCAGCACCTTGGACGACCGGAACTCGTTCAAGGGGTTCGCCCATTCGCAGGGCGTGTCTTGGGCACAGAAGCACGGCAAATGGGACGTTTTTGCCGAGCTGGAAAGCGGCGGGACGCGCGAGGACGAAGAGAAACGGCGCACCTTCCAGACCCGGATGGGCGACCGCGTGGCCCTGCAGATCACCGCCCGGGCCGAGGACGCGTCGATCCGCGAGATCATGCATGCCATCGACTATGTCGCGCTGAACAGGCTGAACGAGTTGCCCATGGTCGGCGTCTCGGCCGATGTGCCGGTCATGCCGGTGGACCAGCAGGTCTTTGTCGCACAGCGCTGGTCGGACCAGCGTCACCAGCAGCGGTTGCAACAGCGGGCCGCCGCGCTGGCCAAGTACGAAAGCGGCGACTACTCGCCCACCTTCCTCGAACAGATGATCACGCCGGCCGGGGCCGAGTACCGGTTGGACAAGCAACGCGCGGCCGGCCAGCAGATCGGGCTCGAGACGCAGGAGGCCAGCGTCAAGGTCGAGAAGGCCGAGACGGTGCAAGCCGCCGCCGAGCCGGACGCGGAGGCGGGCGGGTTCTCGCTGCTCAAGCTCTTTGCCGGTCCCGACAAGGAGGCCGAGGCCCTGGCCGCCGCAGAGGCCGAGGCCCGTGCCGCCGAGGTCGCGCTGGCGCAGGCCAGGGCCCGCGTGTCGCAGCTTGGCCTGGCCACGACCGACCTGCGTGTCGCCCAGGACGGGCTGTCGGGCAAGCCGCAGGCCGAATGGAAGGCGGCCAGCAGCGGCGGTCTCAAGACCCACCACCCGCGGTATGACCTGCGCCAGCACGAGGTGCAGGCCGGCCTCGCCCCCGGCAGCTGCGTGCAACTGGTCAGCGGCACGATCTATTGCGAGGCCAATGCCGAGGCGATTCGCCTGGCCGCGGCCGAAGCCCTGTCGACCCAAAGCTACTCCGAGGTCACGGCCGCCCCCGCCCGTGTCTGCCCCCTGAAGTTGCCTTGTCGGAAAGCGATTTTCCGCGAAGTCGTTTTCAGCGCGGCAAATGTCGGGTGGGCTGCGCGCCGCTGTGCGAATCCGGTAAAAGCGGGTCAGGCCACGCAAACCCCGGAGCGCACGTCACATGAAGACCCACGTTAAAGCCCTTGTCGTCGGCGGTGGCGCCGTCGGTACCTCGATCGCCTACCATCTGGCCCGCGCGGGCTGGCAGGACGTCATGCTGCTGGAACGGGACGAGCTGACGAGCGGCTCGACCTGGCACGCGGCCGGCCTGCTGCCGCTGTTCAACATGAACTACGCGACGACCCATATCCACAAGTACTCGGTCGATTTCTACAAGACGCTCGAAGCGGAAACTGGCCTCAACGCCGGCTTTGCCATCGTGGGCAACCTGCGCATGGCGCAGACCGATGCGCGGATGGACGAGTACCGGCTTTACAGCTCGACCGCCGAAACCGCCGGCGTCTACCACGAGTTCCTGAGCCCGGCCGAGATCAAGGAGCGCTGGCCGCTGCTCAATACCGAGGATCTCAAGGGCGCGCTGTTCCATCCGCAGGACGGCTATATCAACCCTGCCGACGTGACCATGGCCATGGCCAAGGGCGCCCGCCAGCGCGGTGTGATGATCGAGCGGAAGTGGCAGGTCGACGGCTACGAGTGGACCGGGTCCGAGTGGAAGGTCACCGTCACCAAGATGGTCGAGAAGGGCGGCAACCTGGTGCCCTCGGACGAGCAGACCACCATCACCGCCGAACACGTCGTGACCGCCACCGGCAACCACGCGCAGCGCACCGCCAAGCTGCTGGGCATCAAGATCCCCGCGATCCCGGTCGAGCACCAGTTCATCGTGACCGAACCTGACCCGGCGCTGCAGGCCTATCGCCAGTCCGGCGCGCCCGAGCACCCGGTGCTGCGGGACGCCGACGCCAAGTGGTACGTGCGCGAAGAGCGCGGCGGCTGGATCCTTGGCCCCTACGAGGAAGGCGCCCCGGCGCGCTTTGCCTACGGCGTGCCCGACAGCTTCCGCGCCGACCTCTTCCCGCTCGACCTCGAGCGGATCGAAGAGGAATACATGTCCATGATCCACCGGATTCCGTCCTCGGAAACCGTCGGTCTCAAGGACGATTTCAACGGCCCGATCTGCTACACCCCCGATGGTAACCCGCTGGTCGGCCCGGCCCCGGGCCTGCGCAACATGTGGTTGGCCGAAGGCTTTTCCTTCGGGATCACCGCCGCGGGCGGTACCGGCTACTACCTTGCCCAGCTGATGACCCAGGGCGAAGCCGAGATCGACATGGCCTCGCTCGACCCCAAGCGCTACGGCTCGTGGATCACGACCGAATATGCCTGCCGCAAGAACGAGGAATGCTACGACCACGTCTTCATCCTGCACCACCCGGACGAGGAACGCCCGGCGGCCCGCCCGCTCCGCACCGCGCCGGTCTATGACCGCCAGAAGGCGCTGGGCGCGCAGTTCGGCTGCGTGAACGGCTGGGAACGGCCGAACTACTACGGCCCGCTGGATGCGCCCGAGTCGTTCGACCACGACAGCCGCAGCTTCCGCCGTGGCGACTGGTGGCAATACGCCGAGGCCGAGGCGAAGGCCGTCCGCGAAACCGCCGGCCTGATCGACGCCACGGCATTCACCAAGCACCTGCTGCGGGGGCCGGGGGCGACCGCGTTCCTCGATCGCTTCACCTGCAACAAGCTGCCGAAAGTGGGCCGGATCAACCTGACCTACGCCCTGACCGAGGCGGGCACGACCCGCACGGAATACACCATCGTCCGCCTGGCCGAGAACGAATATTACCTCGTTTCGGCCGGTGCCTGGACAGCCTATGACGCCGATTACCTGATGAAGGCGGCCGAGGATTTCATGGGCCAGGGTGGCGGCTATGTCGACATCCATGACGTGACCACGCAATGGGGCGTCTTCGCCATCGCGGGGCCCAGGTCGCGCGACATCCTGAACGAGCTGGTGCGCGACGCGGAACCGGAAACCCGCCTTGGCAACAAGCGGTTCCCTTGGCTCTCGTACCGCGACATTGAACTCGGCATGTGCCCGGTCCGCGCCATCCGCGTGGCCTACACGGGTGAGTTGGGCTGGGAGCTTCACCACCCGATCGAGATGCAGCGCTACCTGTGGGAGCAGCTGCTGGCCGCGGGCGAAAAGCACGGCATGAAGCTGGTCGGGGCCCGCGCGCAGAACTGGCTGCGGCAGGAGAAATCCTACCGCGCCTTCGGCAACGAACTGGGCCGCGACGCGACCCCGCTCGAGGCCGGGCTGGACCGCTTTGTCGACCTGTCGAAGGACTTCACCGGCAAGGCGGCGATGCAGGACAAGGGCATCCGCGCCATGTGCGTCACCGTGCTGATCGACGGGCCGGACGATTGCGACCCCTGGGGCCGCGAGGCGCTGCTGCACGACGGCAAGATGATCGGGCGCCTGACCTCGGGCGGCTGGTCGGTGGCTTTCGGCAAGCAGATCGGCATGGGCTACGTCCCCGTCGCGCTGTCCGAGCCGGGCACCAGGCTGCAGGTCCGCATCCAGGGCGCGCTCTACGATGCCGAAGTCACCGTCGACAGCCCCTATGATCCGAAAAACGAAGTGATCCGTAAGGACATTTAAGGGACGGGAAAGAGTTTTGTTGGAAAACGGGCCCGGCACTTGACCTATGTCATGACGCCGGGCCCCTGACTCGGGCACTTCACCCGTGACGTCGCCGCGGCGACGAGATGGGAGCACCGGGTCTTTCGCGTTCGACTTGGTGTGTTCCCGTGGCCCCGATTGCATCCCGGTCGGGGCCACCCACCCGCGGCACGTCACTGACTAAAAAGACCCCGGCCGGTTGTCCCGGCCGGGGTCTTTTTTCCATGGCCTGCCGGCGCGGCCCCAACCGGGGCCGAAACCGCGCGTGGTCGCCCGGCCGTCACCTCTGCGGACCGGACGGGCGTGTCACACCGGCGCGGACCGGAGGTCGGGTCGCAGCGTTAAGGCCTTCGGGGATCTGCGGGGGCGACGGGCAGGTCACCGGTCTGCGGCACGTTAGAGCCCGGCAGTCAGTCGTCCGACAATTCGTCAAAGCATTCCAACGCCTTGCCCGCATACATCGAGGCCGGGCCACCGCCCATCTGCACCGACATGGCCAGCACGTCGGCGACCTCGTCCCGGGTTGCGCCCGCGCGGATCAGCGCCTTGACGTGCAGCGCGATGCAGCTGTCGCATTGCGCATAGACCGCGATTCCAAGGGCGACGAATTCCTTGGTCTTGGCGTCCAGCGGGCCCTCTTTCTTCACGGCCATGTTCAGCTCGTTGAACTTTGCCATGGCCGGCGCGGCCTTGTTCAGCGCGCGCAGCTGCGCATAGGTGCGGTCGATCGTGTCTTTCCAGCTCATCCGTCTCTCCTGGCATGACGTTGCCGCAGCCATAGCGCGCGCGGCAGGACCCGGACCTTGCGCAGGATCAAGACATGCAGGTTTTTGCAGGTGACTTCGGGTCAGAACGGCCGTGTGAAGACAAGGCCAAGGTTGTTCGCCGGCATCTCGACCGCCGCGACAAGGTCGAGGCCCGCGGCCTGCACGATGTCGATCACGTCGAAATCGTCCTTGTAGCCGATGTCGGGGTCCTGCTGTTGCAGCGAGGCGTGGAAACGTTCATCGCCCTCGCTCGTCAGCTCTCCGGCCCGCATGAAGGGGCCATAAAGGATCAGGTGGCCGTTGACCCCGACCGCCTGCGCGGCCTCCTGCAAGAGCTGAGTGGCCTCGGCGTCGCTGATGAGGTGCAAGAGGTTGCACAGCGAAACCAGGGCCTTGCCGCCGTGCGCGCGCGCCCAACCCGGCGCGCTGGCGTCCAGCGCCATGGCCGGCAGGATATTCGTCAACCCCGACTCGCGCGCGTAGGCGTCGATCGACCGCAGCCGCATCGGGTCCACGTCGGTCGGCTGCCAGCTGAGCCCCGGCAGGCGCCGGGCCAGTGCCACCACGTGCTGCCCGGTGCCCGAGGCGATCTCGAGCGCGTCACCCGTTTCGGCGGCAAAACTGGCCACCAGGTTGCAAACCGCGTCGCAATTCCGTGTGGCAGAGGGGGCGATCAGCTTGTCGCCGTCGGACGGCATGTGCATCGGCCCTCCGTCGGGCAGGGTCAGCTTGCGGGTCATGCGAACCTCCGGGGGCTGAGGGCGGTGACGGTGGCATGGTCCAGGTCCGGCGCGTGGCCCAGGACATGCGCGGCAACGAGGCGGCTGGCCGCGACGGCGGTCTGGAAGCCGTAGCCGCCTTGCCCCGCGCACCAGATGAAACCCGGCACATGGGCGTCCGGCCCGATCACCAGCGTGCGGTCGGGGGCAAAGGTGCGCAAGCCCGCCCAGTTGGCCAGCATCCGCGTGACCGGCTCGGTCACCGCTTCCTCGTACCGGGCCAGCCCCTCGGCCAGGACCATGTCGTCGGCCCAGGCGTCCTGCGGCGGCACCGGGTCTTCCTCGCTGGGCGAGACCAGCAGCGCACCCGCGTCGGGCTTGGCGTACCAGGCGTCGTCGACCCCGTCCATGAAGGGCCAGCGGCTCACGTCATGCCCGCCCGGCGCGGGGATGCGCGCCATGGACCGGCGGTAGGGCTGGAGGCCGATGCGCCGGGCGCCGGCCAGCGCGGCCACCTCGTCGGCCCAGGCGCCGGCGGCGTTGACGATCACGTCGGCCTGCCAATCGCGGTCGCCCGCCCGCAGCGTCCAACGCCCGCCGTCGCGGGTGATGCTGTCGATCCGCGCGCCGGTCACGATCTCGGCCCCGGCATCCCGCACCTCGCGCACAAAGCCCTGCAGGAACAGGTCGGTGTCGAGGTCAAAGACATCCTCGCGCCCCGCCACCCGCGTGACGGTGTCGGTGTTCAGGATCGGCACCCGCGCCACGGCGTCGCTCAGCGAGACCTCGTCCAGCCCGAACCCGGCGGCATTGACGGCGAACCGTTCCTCTTCGCCGGCCTTGCCGACCAGGTACATGCCGCGCGGCGACAGCACACCGCGGGCGTGCAGTTCATCCGCGCTGGCATGGTTCAGCGCGCGCACGACCGGGTTGCCGTAATTGGCAAGGAAGGCCGCGGCCGACCGCCCCGTGGCGTGAAAGCCCAAGGACGTTTCGGCCTCGAGCAGCGTCACGCGCGCCTCGGGCGCCAGCCGCGCGGCGGCCGAGACACCGGCGATCCCGCCGCCGATGACGACGATGTCGGTCATGCTTCCTCCAGCCGGTCCGTGGCGGGGGGTGGATCGGGCGCGAGATCGGCCAGCAGGTCGTAAAGCCCCTGCGTCATGTTGAAGTCGAGCGCGTCGAGCGACGGCTGAAGCTGGTCCAGCGACCGGCCCGAGATGATCGGCGCCGGCTGCGCCGCGTGGCGCGCAACCCAGGCGACGGCCAGTGTCGCGGGATGGGTGCCCAGCTCCTCGGCGATGGCGCCAAGGCCGCGCGCCGCCTCGTGCATCCAGTCGGGATTGTAGCGCGCGGCATAGCGATCATCCTCGGACAGGCGCCCGGCCTCTCCGCGCTGGTACTTGCCGGTCAGCAGGCCGCCGCCCAGCGGGCTGTAGGTCGCGGGCAGGATGCCCTCGGACGCGCACATCGGCAGCAGCTCGACCTCGGCCTGCCGCTTGACCACGTTGTACATCGGTTGCAGCACGTCCACGCGCAGCCCATGTTTCTCGGCGGCGCATTGAAACTTCATCACCTGCCAGGCGGCGAAGTTGGACACGCCAAGGTACCGGAACTTCCCCTCGGCCTTCAGCGCGGCCAAGGCGCCCAGCGTCTCGTCCAGCGGATCGTCGTTCCAGCGGTGCAGGTACAGCAGGTCGACCCCGTCCATCTGCATCCGGTCCAGGCTTTCGCCCAGCTGCGTCCGGATATTGGCTGCCCCCGCGCCGCCTGCCATGGCGACCTTGGTGGCCAGGAACAGCGCGTCGCGGTCAGGCCCTGCAAGGCGGCCCAGGATCTCTTCGGACCGGCCCTCGGTGTAGATCCAGGCAGTGTCGAAATGGTTCAGGCCCGCCGCGCGGCAGGCGTCGTACATGGCGCGGGCGTCGTCGTCGCTCGCCTTGCCGCCCCATTGCATGGTGCCGTAGGCGAAGGGGGACAGCGCCGAGCCGTCGGGTGTGGTCAATCGTGTCATGGACCCGAGCCTGCCACCCGCGCGGGCCGAAGGAAAGGGGGATTGCCGCGATGCCCGCACGGAGTCACCGTCCGTTGACGATATCGGGGGACGGGGACGAGGCTGAAACAAGTCGCGGGCCGTACCGGCCCCGACCTTTGCGCGCTGGAGGCGCACGAGGTGGCCTGGCTGCTGAAACGGGGTGTTGCCTCGCGGGGCGCCGCGCGCATCGTCGCGCAGGCGGTGGGTGGCCCTTGCGGCCCATCGATCTGGTCGTGCGCAATAACTGAGCCCGGCATGGCGTCCGCCGGGGTCGGGCGCGGCGCGGGCCGAACCGCCCGCCCGGCCTAGAGGTAGCCGTCGGCGCGAAAGCTCACCTCGGACGATTTGCCGATCACGAGGTGGTCGTGCAGGGTGATCCCCAGCGCCTTGGCCGCGGCTTCGATCTGGCGGGTCATGAGGATGTCCGCCTCGGACGGGGTCGGATCGCCCGAGGGATGGTTGTGCACCAGGATCAGCGCCGAGGCGTTCAGCTCGAGCGCTTTCTTGACCACCTCGCGCGGGTAGACGGGGACGTGGTCGACCGTGCCCTGGCCCTGTACCTCGTCAGCCACAAGGATGTTCTTGCGGTCCAGGTAGAGCACGCGGAACTGTTCGGTTTCGCGGTGCGACATGGTGGTGTGGCAATAGTCCAGCAGCGCGTCCCACGAGCTGAGCACCGGACGCTGCATCACCCGCGACCGCGACAGGCGCTGGGCCGCCGCCTCGATCAGCTTGAGTTCGCAGATGACCGCGTCACCGACGCCCTTGACCTGCGCCAACCGCTCGGGCGGGGCGCTGATCACCCCGTTGAAACTGCCGAACTTTTCCAACAACAGCCGCGCCAGCGGCTTCATGTCCTGCCGGGCGTTGGCGCGGAACAGCACCAGCTCAAGCATCTCGTAATCGGGCAGCGCCTCGGCGCCGCCGTGCAGGAACCTGTCACGCAGCCGCTTGCGGTGGTCGCCGATATAGGACGGCAGCCGCTGGCCCTTTTGCAGGGGCGTTTGGGGCGTGAGGGGCGGGCCCATTGCCTCGTCCATCTGGAACAGGGGTAGATCGTCTGACCGTTTCATGCCCCCGACCATGGCGTATGGCTGGTGAACAAACGGTTAATGCGCCCCCGGTTTGCGCGCGATCACGAAGCTGGCCGAACGTTTGTCGGGCCTCCAGCAGGTCTCGATCCCGAAGCTGGCGGCGCGGATCATGTCCAGCAGCTCGTCCTGCCGGAAAAAGCGGATGGTCGCCGGGGCCTTGCCCAGCCATTGCGCCACCGCGATGGCCGGTTTCAGCCAGGTCATGCCGTCGCCAAGGCAGGCCGAGCTGATCACGAGATACCCGCCCGGCCGCAGGGTCCGCGCGGCCATGGCCAGCGCGTCCTCGGGGTCGTCCAGCAGGTGCAGCAGGCTGAGCATCAGAACCATGTCGCGCGAGGCGGGCTCGGGGTCCAGCTCATCGACCGCCGCCCGTTCAAAGCGCAGGTTGGTCAGACCCCGCTCGGCCGCCGCCTTGCGGCCAAACTCGAGCATGGCGTCGCTGATGTCGGTGGCCAGCACCTCGCGCACGTAGGGCGCATGGGCCAGCGCCGTGCCGCCGGTGCCGCAGCCGATCTCGAGCAGCTCCATCTCGGGCGTCAGCAGGGCCTGTGTCTCGCGCAACTTGCGCTGGTAGACCTCTTCCTTCGCGATCGGCCGGGCCGCGTATTTCGCGGCGATGTTGTCCCAGAAACTTGCGTTGCTCATGCCCGGCCCACCCGTCCGAATACCGCGTCAGAAATCGATCAGCCCCAGTTTCGCGGCCCGCACCAGCAGCGTGGCGACGGAATTGGCGCCAAGCTTGCGCATGAGGGACGTGCGGTGCGTATCCACCGTCTTGGGACTGATCCCCAGCTTTTCAGCCGCCTGCACATTGGTCAACCCGCGCGAGATGGCCATCAGCACCTCTATTTCCCGCGGGGAAAGCTGCGCGGCGCCCGTTTGCGCCTCGTCCAGGCGGAATTGCGGGCCGATGACCTCCTGGCCCGCCATGACGGCCTGCATCCCGGCGCAGATCTCCTCGATCGGGGCGGCCTTGCTGAGAACCCCGCGCACGCCGACGGCGCGCAGCAGCCGCGCCACGTCATGGCCCGCGCGACCCGTCACCACGATCACCCGCGCCTCGGGCACCCAGCGCGCCAGCTCGATCGCCACCTCGATCCCAGTCGCATCCGGCAGGCCGAAGTCGAGCAGCACGATCTGCGGTTTCAACTGCCGCGCCATGCGGATCGCCTGCACGCCCGACCCCGTCGTGCCGATCACGGTGAAATCGCCGGTGTCCTCGAGCGCGCGTTGCATTCCCGCCACGGTAAAGGCATGGTCATCGACGATCAGTACCGAATTGGCCAACAAATGTCCCCCGGGGTGCGCTTGCAAAGGGCCGGAATGCGTCCTCTACTCATCCTCATCGCGCTGGTGCTGCAAAGCTTAGCCCTTTCGGCCCAGCCGGACAATCGCCTGTCGCTGGGGGCCGAGCGCCTCGACTGGCCGGAAGTGCGCGCCTTCGTGGGCACTTACGAGGACGTGACACGCGACGCCGACCTGGGCGACGCGATCGGCGCCGAATACCGGCCGGTGGACGGCGAAACGGTCGATTTCGGCTATACCAAGTCGGTGATCTGGCTGCGCCTGCGGATCGAGAACGCGCAGCGCCGTGACACCTGGCGGCTGAGCGTGCGCGAGAATTTCTTCCAGATCTACGAGGTCTACCGGGTGGACCCGGACGGCACCGTCACCGTGCTGGACAACCAGGGCCCGCTGACGCCGTTTGCCGGCCGCTCGGTCGCCTATCCCGAACTGACGACGGAATTCGAGCTGCCGCAGGGCGCGGCGACCGACCTTTACATCCGCTTCTGGTCGGGTGGGTCGTCGGAACTGTCGTTCTCGCTGATGACGGTGCAGGCGTTCAACGACTGGTCGGCGGGCAAGACGGCGCGCAACTTCGTCTACTACGGGATCGGCCTGTTCCTCGTGGCGGCGGCGGTGGTCTGCTACCTTGTGACCTGGCGTGGCGTCTTCCTGGCCTATTCGATCTATGCGCTTTTCGGCACGCTCTTCGTGATGCATGGCGATGGCAACACGTTCAAGTACCTCTGGCCCGAACGGCCGCTGCTCAACGACAACGCCTCGGCCTTCATCGGGGCGGGGCTGGTGGTCTTTGGCGCCAATTTCGCGCGGGTCTTCCTGCAGACGCGGCAGCGCCACCCGGTGATGGACAAGGTGCTGATCGCGGTCATGGCGATGACGCTGGCGATCCTGGCCTCGGGGCTGTTCGTCGACATGCAGATCGTCAAGCGGCTGCTGATCCTCGCCTCGCTCATCGGCATCATCACCTTTGTCGTCTCGGGGCTGGTGGCCGCGCGGACGCGGTTCCGCGAGGTGCGGTTCTACGTGCTGGCTTGGGCGGGCGCGGTGGTGTCGAGCGGGATCATGAACCTGCGGCACTGGCTGGGGATCGAGATCCCTGAAGAGGTGCAGTTCAACTCCATGCGGATCGTGCTGATCATGGACGCGGTGCTGATGGGGCTCGCCATCCTCGACCGGTTCAACCAGCTGCGCGCCGCCCGGCAGGAGGCGCTGGAGCTGTCGCTGAGCGAGGCGCAGCGCAACGTGGCCCTGTCGGCGCGGATGGCCGAGCTCGAGACCGATTTCGAGCTGCTCCAGGATCTCACCCGCACCCGCGAACAAAGCCTCGCCGACACCGCCCACGACCTGCGCCAGCCGCTGCACGCGCTGCGGCTGAACGTGCGGCGGATGATGAACCGCGAGGGGCGCGGCGCGGTGGATGCGACCGAGGTCGAGGAGACATTCGCCTATCTCGAGGGGCTCGTCGCCACGGGCCTCGAGACGGTCGAGCGGGCCGATGCCTCGGGCGCCTCGCGGCCGGCCGAGGATGCGCCGACCGATGTGGGCGAGGTGCTGGGATCGGTGGCCGAGATGTTCGCCCCCGATGCCGAGGCCAAGGGGCTGACCCTGCGCCACGTCGCGACGGGCGCCACCACGCGGGTGCCGCCTTTGGCAATGATGCGGATGGTCACCAACCTCGTGTCGAACGCGGTGAAATACACCGAAACCGGCGGCGTGCTGCTGGGGGTCCGCCGCCATGGCGGCACCACGCGGATCGAGGTGCACGACACCGGCCCCGGCCTCGGGGCGGGCGGGCTGGCCGCCGCGCTGCCGCGCCATGCAAGGCACAGCGACATCGAGGGATCGGGCCTTGGCCTCGACATCGTGCGGCAACTGGCCGAGGCACATGGCTGCGGCTTTGGCTACCGCGCGCGGCCCTACGGCTGCGTCTTCTACATCGACCTGCCCTGACAAACGCCGTCCTGACGCAGGGGCAATTTCAGGTGATCACCCGATGGCGCCGCCGCGCGGCCCTGCGCTAGGCTTTGCCCGCGAACAATGGTCCCGGACCTTTCCCCAAAGCCTGTCCGCCCCTCGGGCAGACCGGGACCGTTGTTCATTTGAAAAGGACTTTGCCATGACCCTCATTACGCCCATCGCCGGCCAGCCCACCACCGGCAACGAGCTGCGCGATTTCGAGCTGAACCTCGACGAGACCTCGGACAACGTCATCGACCTGTCGGAAAAGGTCGGCTGGACCGAGGACCGGGTGGGCGATGCGAAATGGGCGATGGAGCAGGTCAGCGAGATCAAGGCCCAGGCGCGCGAGTTCCAGCAGACCGTCAAGTCGATGCAGTTCAGCCTGAAGATCGCCGAAAAGGTCGGCCCGCTGAAGCTGCCCGCAAAGTTCATCGGGCAGGTGCTGGACAAGGTCGAAAGCGTCGCCAAGACGATCTACGAACGGGCCAAGACGCTCGAGCAGAAGATCGAGGCGGGCGAGTACATCGAAAAGGCCGAGAAGGCCGAAGAGACGCTGGGCGAGGTCAAGGACGGGCTCGAGGTGGCGGCCGGCAAGATCACCGAACTGGCGGATATCTCGTTCAACCTCAACGTGGTGCTGAACGCGGTGGGCGCGCCGCTGGACGGGATCGAGGCCGAGATCCACGACCGGCTGCAATCGCCCAACGACCTGCTGGTCACGATCAACACCGCCTACAATGACGTCAACGACGATATCCAGGGCGTGATCGACGCGCTGAACCCGGTGGGCATCGGGTTCGATGCGCTCTTCGGCGCGCTCTCGGGCGTGGCCGGGGCCTTCGGGTCGATCAACTCGTCGCTTAGCTTTCTGTCAAAGCCGCTGCAGGCGGTCTACAACGCGCTCAAGCCGGTGGAATGGGTGCTGGACGCGGTCGGGTTCCTGTACAACATCACCGTGGGGCCGGTGGTGGACTACGTGCTCGACAAGCTGGGGATCACGGCGATCTTCGACCGGATCGGGGACGCGATCGCGTCGGTCCTGCCCAAGACCAACGTGTTGGACCAGCTGATCTCTCACCTCGACGGCATCTTCGACGAGATCGAGGCGATGATCGACGTCGACATCGGCTGGGACGGCAAGTTCGACGACTACATTTCGGATATCGAGGATCAGCTCTTCGGCGATTTCACCTTGGATGCCTCCGTCGCCATGCGCTTCGGGACCGAGGGCGACGACACGCTCGACGGCGCCGCCGGCACGATGGAGGTGCTGGTCGGCCGCGACGGCGACGACCTGGTGCGCGGCGCGCCGGTCAGCGGCGCGAACGATGCGCTCGACGTCTTCATGGCGAGCGCCGGCAAGGACACGATCGAGGGCGGCTCCAGCGACAGTGACTGGATGGTGCTGCCGGGCCTGCTGTCGGACTGGTCGATCAGCAAGTTTTCCGAGGCGGGGCCGTTCATCTTCTACCACCGGCTGGGCGAATACGGCTGGGAAGTCGTGCGCGGGGTCGAGAATTTCGCCTTCGGCACCAACATCATGACGGCGCAGCAGTTGCTGGACAGCGGCCTCGTGTCCGACGGCCCGACCACGGGTCCCGACTATATCGAACTGGGTTCGGGCGACGACATGATCGCGCCGCTCGACGGGTCCGACACGGTCTTTGCCGGCTCCGGGCGCGACACCTTCGTGGTCTCGGACGACGAAAGCCTGCAACCGCGCGCGCAGGTGCAGGTCTTCCTCAAGATGACCAACCCGCGCACCGATGCGGAAGGCACCTCCTTCGATCAATACGCCTATACCAGCTTCGACAGCGATTACCTCGACGGGTTCGAGGACGTGCTGATCCTGTCGCCCAGCGCCTCGGTGGTGCACGGGTCGGACATCGGCAACCTGATCGTCACGAACGCAGGCAACGACACCATCCGCGGCATGGGCGGGCGCGACACGATCCACGCCAACGAGGGCAACGACTACATCGACGCAAACGGCTGGGGCGAGGTCTATGCCGGCACCGACAACGACAAGGTGGTGGTCGGCGGGCCGGTCACGGCGGGCCAGAACAGCCATTTCGACGGTGGCAGCGACACCCACGGCAACGATACCGACCAGCTCTTCTATACCGGCAACCGGTCGAACTATGACATCTACCCGCATAACGACCCGTTCTCGTCCTATGCCGGCGATCCGGTCTCGTCGGGCCGGGTGCGGATCAACGCCGAACTGGGCGAGGTGCGCCGCCTGAACGCGGACGCGACCCAGGTGCTGGCCATCGACACCTTCACCGGGTTCGAAAAGGTCTACGGGTCGGATTTCGACGACACGCTGCGGGGCACGGACGATTACGACATCGTGCTGAACGGCGCGGACGGTAACGACGTGATCTATTCCGATGGCGCCACCTGGATAGAGGGCGGGGCCGGGGACGACACGCTCTATGCCACGATGGGCGGCGCGGCGGTGGACGGCGGCGGGGGCACCGACGTGCTTGACCTGCGCGAATACGGAGATGCCAACTGGACCATCGAGAACACCTTCAGCAGTCAGACCCGCCTGTCGGCCTTTGCCCCGAACGAGGTCGAGCGGCAGTACGACGTGGACGCGGAAGGCGAGGCCACCGCGACCACCCCGGTGGCCGAACAGGTGTTCAGCGGCCGCGTCTCCGGGGTCGAGATCTTCTACCTTGGCGGCGGCAACGACGACCTGATCCATGCCGGCACTGGCGACATGGAGGTCTTCGGCGGCGCGGGCGACGACCGCATGGTCCGCAACCATGCCAATGACGGCAGCCATTCCACGATCTTCCACGGCGGCGCGGGCAACGACACCCTGGCGATGTTCGAAGAGGCGACGGCCATCTACGGCGACGATGGCGATGACGACCTGTTCCTGCGGTCCTCCGGCAATGGCCTGATCGTCGACGGCGGCGCGGGCGACGACATCGTGCGCATCCAGCGGATGAATTACTTCGGCACGCTGGACAATTTTGTCCGCGGCGGGTCGGGCTATGACCGCGTGGTGCTGCTGAACACCTATGACACCCAGACGTCGCTGACGCTGGGCGCGGACGGGGTCTTTGCCTCGACCCCGGGCGCCGGCCAGTTCCAGCGCCTTGGCGGCCGGCTTTCGGGCTTCGAGGAAATCGTCGGCATGGTCGACGGGCGCAACGTCCTGCAGATGCCGAACCCGACCGGCGGGCGTCTGGTGGGCCAGAACCTGGCAGACAGCCTGACCGGCGGCGATGCCGCGGACGAGCTCTACGGCAACGCGGGCAACGACACGCTGCTGGGGCAGGGCGGCGACGACCGGCTGATCGGCGGGCTCGGCAACGACAGCCTTGTCGGCGGCGCGGGTATCGACACGGCGGTCTATGCCACGATCCAGTACGGCGGCGAGCGGGGGGATGCCTATGTCACCCCGGGCACCTTCGGCGGCGTGCAGGTCTCGCTGACCGTCAACCGGTCGACCGGCACCTTCGGCAGCGACACGCTGAGCGGGATCGAGAACCTCACCGGCTCGACCGGCCACGACCTGCTGGAAGGCGACGCGGGCCAGAACGTCCTGTCGGGCGGCGCTGGCGGCGACACGCTGGCCGGCGCGGGCGGCGACGACGTGCTGCTGTCCGGCGACGGGATGGACGTGGTCTTTGGCGGGCTGGGCGATGACACCATCATTGCCGCCCCGGGCAACGACACGATCCTGGGCGGCGGCGGCATCGACCTGCTGGACCTGACTGCCAGCGCCGGCGCGGCCGAGATCGACCTGGCGACCGGCACCATGCTGACCCGCCTCGCCGGGCAATACCCGGTCTGGCAGGACGACGGCACCACCGCCCCCCGCGTCTTCGACGGCCAGTCGATGACCCCGCTCGACGTGCTGCAGGCGGACCTGGCCTATGCCAACGATGACGGCGACCTGGCACGGCGCCTGCCGGATGAAGGCGATTACGCCGCCGATCCGGCCCTGCCGGGGTTCGAGATCCGCATGGTCGAATGGGTCGACACCCATGGTGGCCGCATCCACGGGGTCGAGCAGGTGACCGGCGGCATCCATGACGACAGTCTCCGCGGTGCCGCCTCGAACGACACGCTGATCGGCGGCGAGGGCGACGACACGCTCGCCGGGGACCGCGGGGCCGACAGCCTGGTCGGCGGCGCCGGCAACGACAAGCTGCACGGCGAGCTGTCGAACGGCATCGCCCCCGACATCGCCGCAGGTGTCCCGCTGGCCCTGCTGAACACGCCGAACGCCGGTTTCGACCGGATCGAGGTGACCGGCTTCACCGGCCTCTCGGGCGCGAATTTTGCGCTCGAGGCGGTGATCCAGGCCGAGAACACGCTGCGCAACCAGGCCTTGGTGTCCTACGCGACAGCCAGCCAGAGCAACGAGTTTCTGCTGATCCAAGCGCAGACCCGCAACGTGCTGCAGGTGCTATACAAGGGCCAGGCCTTTGATACCGGCGTACCGATCAGCGCGATCTTCGACGGGGCGCCGCACCGTATCTCCGTGGTGGTCGAGACCGCGTCGTCCCAGATGACGATCTTTGTCGACGGCGAACGGGCCTGGACCGGCAGCGAGACGATCTTTGGCAGCAAGCTTGGCACCGGCGGCACGCTGGTCTTCGGGCAGGACCAGGATTCGCTGGGCGGCAGCTATGACCCGAACCAGTCCTTGCAGGGCGGCATCGGCGACATCCGCGTCTACGACCGCGCGCTGCCGGCCGAGCTGATGCCCGGCCGCGCCGAGGGCCCGCTGCCCGAGGGCGGCGCAGGCATCTCGGGCCTTGTCGGCTACTGGACGATGGACCCGGGCGCCGAGGCCGTCGTGGCCCGCGTCGGGCCGACCGCCGGGATCTACGGCAATTACGATTTCGCCGAGGCGCCGCGCCTGTCGGACAACCGCAACGACACGCTGATCGGCGACGCAGGTGACGACATCCTTGCCGGGGACGAGGGCGACGACCTGCTGGTCGGCGGCACCGGCGATGACACGATCAACGGCGGATCCGGCAACGACCGGATCGAGGGGTTCGCGCCGGGCGAGGTGCTCACCGACCTCGGGATGGTGCTGCTCAACACGCCCGCGATCCGCGACCGCGCGCTGACGATCGACACCTATTACGGCATGGGGCTCGACCTGACTTTGGACATGCTGATCCTGGCGCAAGAGGACGTGCCGGTCGCGCAGCGGCTCTTGTCCTATGAGCCGGTCGGCGCGAACGGACTTGGCTTCGATCTGCAGATCGAGGATGACGACACGCCCTATCTCTACCTCGTCGAACATGACGGCGACGGGGTGCGGCGGATCTTTACCGGCATTCCCAAGGACCTCTTGACCGATGGCAGCCTGCGCCGCCTGACGGTGACGCGCGATGGCGACACCGGGGCCTGGGCCTTCTACCTCGATGGCGAGTTGAAGGGCGAAGCGGTGGTCGAAGAGAGCGCGGGCGTGGCCTTTGCCAATGGCGGGTCGCTGGTGATCGGCCAGAGTCAGGGCGTGCTGGACCCGGCGAACGAGCCGACCCGCGCCTATCGCGGCAGCGTGGGCGACATCGCGCTTTATCGCGAGGCGCTGGGCGAAAGCGAGATCGCAGCGCGCAGCGTCGGCGCGCTGGCCGATCCGGGCCACCTGGGCCTCGCCAGCTACTGGCGGCCCGATGCCGCCGCCGGCACGGTGAACAGCGTGATCGGCGGGCGCGGCTTCGACGTGTCGGCGGCCGGGCCCTTCTCGAGCTTTCTCACCGCGACCGACGGGGACGAGATCTATGCCGGCGCGGGGTTCGACACCGTCAACGCGGGGCCCGGCCATGACCTTGTCATGGGCGGCGACCAGGCCGACGTGATCCGCGCGCAAAAGGGCAATGACACGGTCGAGGGCGGGACCGGCGCCGACTGGGTCGACCTCGGGACCGGCAACGACCTGTTCCGGGACGATGCGCAGACCGGGGACTTTGCCGGCGACACCGTGCTGGGCGGCGATGGCGCCGACACGATCCTCGGCGACGGCGGCAACGACCGGTTCGAGGGCGGACAGGGCGCCGACGAGATCTCGGGCGGGGTCGGGGCGGATTCGCTTTTCGGCAACAAGGGCGACGACAGCCTGAACGCGGGGCTGGGCGATGACGTGGTGAACGGCGGCAACGGGCGCGACAGCGCATGGATGGGCGCGGGCGACGACGTGTATTTCGACAATGCGCAGGGCGGGAGCCTTGGCGCCGACCTCGTTTACGGCGGCGACGGGAACGACACGATCAACGGCGGCTCCGGGGCTGACACCTTCGACGGCGGGGCGGGCAGCGATGACATCACCGGCGGCACGGGGTTCGACCTGCTGACCGGCGGCGGCCAGGGCGACACGCTGAGCGGGCAGGATGGCAACGACACGGTGATCGGCGACGACGGCGCCGACATGGCGCTGCTGGGCACCGGGGATGACCTGTGGCAGGACAACACCCAGCGCGGCGCCTTTGCCGGCGACAGCATCTGGGCGGGTGCGGGGGACGACACGATCCGCATGGGCGGCGGCAACGACCTGGCGACCGGGGGCAGCGGCGCAGACCGCTTTGTCTTTGGCACGATCATCGACGCCGACGTTGTGACCGATTTCACCAAGGGCGAGGACGCGCTGGTGCTGGACGATGCGCTCTGGGGCGGGGCGAACCTGACCGGGCAGCAGGTGGTCAACCAGTTCGCCACCGATACCGGCAGCGACGTGGTCTTCGATTTTGGCGGCGGGCATACGATCACCCTGCTGGGCATGGCCCATACCGGGAACCTGGCCGAGGATATCGTGATCTACTGAGGGCAGCCCGGGTGGTGGTGTCGGATGCCTCCGGCGGGAGTATTTGTGGAATAATGAAAGGGGGGGCTATTCCACCATCCGCGGGGCCACGAGGCTGCCATCCGCCAGCGTGGAGGAGGGGAAGAGCACCACCTTGGCGCCTTCGGTGAGGCCCGCCGTCACCTCGGCCAGGGTCGCGTTCGTCAATCCGATCTCGACCGGGGTCAGGAGGGCGGTGCCATTCTCGACCCGGAAGACCGCCCAGCCGCCCGCGTCGCGGAAGAGCGCGGGGGCAGGCAGGCGCAAGGCATCGGGCGAATCCTCGACCGTGATCGCGACCTCGACCCGGTAGCCATGGCCCAGCCCATTGCGGGCATCGCGGTCCGAGCCAAGGCCGATCTCGACCGAGACGCGCTGTTCCTTGACGCCAAGGGCCGAGACCTCGGTCGTGCCGAAGGGCGCGACGCGCAGGACTTCACCGGCGAGGTCCGCGTTGCCGCCCCAGCCCGAGATCCGCACCGCGTCGCCGACCGAGACCTGCACGGCATCGGTGCTGACAAGGTCTGCCTCGACCTCGAGGTCGGCGTCGATATCGCCGATCTCGAGGATGGCGGTGCCGGCGGGCAGCGTCGCCTCGGATTCCTGCATCACCCGCAGCACCTGCCCGCTGGCGGGGGCATAGATCGGCACGGCGCGGGCGCGCTGGGCGTCCAGCGCCTCGGCCAGGCCACGGTCGTCGAAACCGATCAGCTGCGCCTGCGCGTTTTCGAGCTCCGCGATCCGCATCGACACGGCCGCCCGGGTGGTGTCGAGCTGCGCCTCGGCGGAGCGGGCCTGCGCCCTGGCCCGGTCAAGTGCGGCCTGGCTGATGGTGCCGCGGTCCGCGAGGGTCTGCGTGCGATCGAGATCCGCCTGCGCCAGGTCGCGGGCGGCGACGGCGGCGTTGACGTCCGCCTGGGCGACCCGCAGCGCCGCCTCGGCCGACTTGACCAGAGCATTGGCCTGTTCGCGGGTGCGGATGTCCAGCGCCGCCGGGTCCGTCGCCTGCAGGCGCACCACCACCGTTTCGCCGCGCACAACCGCGTCGCCTGCATGCACCTCGGGGCGTAGCACCCGCGCCGTGACGGGCGTCGAGACCACGTAGGTGTCGCGCACCAGCGTGCGGCCCTCGTCCTCGATCGTGACCGTGAGCGGCCCGCGCGTCACGGTGCCCAGGTCGACCAGTTGGGGCCGGGGCCAGAAGGCCAGCACCAGCCCGCCGCCGACCAGCGCCAGCGCGATGAGGGTGAGCCAGCTGCGGGAATGCTTGCGTCTCGCCATGGGATCACTCGCGTATCTTGAGGGTTGAGATCAGGTCCATCCGGCCGAGGTCGCGCCGCACGACCCAGCCCGACAGCAGGGCCGCCGCCAGCACCGCCAGCGCCGCCTGCCCATGGGCGGCGGGCGAGATGGTCGAGGGGATCTGGTAGAGCTCGGTCGAGAAGCCCGCCGCGATGGCCTTGGTCAGGCCGAGCGCCAGCAGCGACCCGGCGGGGATGGCCAGCAGGGTGATGACCGCCAGTTCGCCCAGCAGAACAAAGGCCGTCTCGCCGGTGTGAAAGCCGAGGATGCGCAGCGAGCCGAGGTCGCGGGCGCGTTCGGCCTGCGCCACCCGGGCGGCGTTGTAGACGATGCCGAAGGTGATGACGAAGGCGACGGCGCCCATGACATATCGCATGGTGCCCGCGCCTTCGTTCATCAGCCGTTCGAAGGCGGCGCGGCTGTCGGCCTTGACCGAGGTGCCCGCGACATCCGGCATGTCGCGCAGGGCCGCGCCGATGGCGGCCGTGTCCGCGGCGTCGGCGACAAGGTAGGCGCCGCTGGCCCGGCCGGGTTCGCGCAGGGCGCGGTTCAGCGCGCCGATCTCCATGTAGGCGGGGGCGCCCATCAGGCTGTCGGCCACTGCCGTCACCGGCAGGGTCAGGACGGGGCGGCGGCCTTCGCGCACCTCGACCGTCAGGTTTTCGCCGGGGCGCAATTGCAGCTTGTCCGCCAACGCGGTCGACAGCACCAGCCCATGATCGGGCAGCGGGATGTCGAGCCCCCGCGCATCCACCGCCCGGCCCAGCCGCGCGCCGTCCACAAGGCCCGTGATCGCGCCCTTGTGCGTGCGCAGCCCGTGCCGCAGGACGACGGGCACGCTGCGCGTGGGCTCGACCGCGCCGACCCCGTCGATCCGGGCGAGATCGTAAAGCACGCGGGTCCCCAGCGGATGGGTGAAGCTGACCGCCATGTCCGAGCGGTCCATCACGGCAAAGCTGGTCTCGAGCGTGGCGTCGAAACTGTCGTAGATCGTCATCATCGCCGCCGTCAGCCCCATGCCGCAGGCGATGCCGGTCACGGTTCCGGCCATGCGCCAGGGCTGGCGGGTGATCCGCCGCAGCACCATGCGGCTGGGCTGGTCGAGCAATCGTGCCGCCAGCCCCCGCATCCGCCCCGCGCCGGAGTAGTCCGCCGGGGCCGGGGGGCGCATCGCCTCGGCCGGGGTCAGGGCAAAGACCTGCCGCAGCACGAAGAGCCCGCCCGCCCCCGCCGCCAGCACCGAAGCGCCGACGCCAAGGACGAAACTGGCCGGATCCACGCGGAAGACGAGGAAGGGAAACTTGAAGAACTGCAGGTACATCTGCACCATCCCGCGCCCGGCGAGGATGCCAAGGGCGCAGCCCAGCACCGCCCCCGCGAGCGAGATCACCAGCGCCAGCTTGACGTAGTGCCAGCCGACCTCGGCATCGGTGTAGCCGAAGGCCTTGAGCAGGCCGATCTCCTCGCGTTCGGCCTGCACCATGCGGCTGACGACGATATAGAGAAGAAAGGCCGCCACTCCGAGGAAGATCGGCGGGATCGCCCGGGACGAGACCTTGAGCCCGTCGATTTCCTGCGTGACCATGGCGTGGCTCAGCTGGTCCTCGCGCCCGTAGGCGCCGGCCCCGCCGTAGGGGTCGAGCAGCCGGTCCACCGCGTCCAGCACCGCCGGAAGGCGCGCGTCGCGGGTGAGGCCCAGCAGCGCCTCGTTGAACGTGCCGCGCTGGTCGAAACCGGCGGCCATGGCGCGGCGCGACATCCACAGCACGCCGTAGCGCGCATCGTCGGGCACGAATTCGCCGGGGGCGGTCACGTAGAGGAACTCGGGGCTTTGTCCCAGCCCGGTGATCCGCAACGTGCGGCGGGTGCCGTTGATCGTCGCGTCCAGCGTGTCGCCGGGGCGCAGGCCATGGGCGGCGGCGAAACTGTCCAGCAGGACGACCTCGTCCGGGTGCGACGGGTCGAACATCGTGCCCTCGCTCAGCAGGATCGCGTTCAGGCGCGGCGCGCCATCCGCCGGGATCGACAGGGCGCGGGCGCGCAGGGCCAGCGCCTGACCCGGCAGGGTCAACTGGGCATGGCCTGTGATCCGCCCCTCCACGCTCGCCACGCCGGGGATGGCCGCAAGCCGGTCCAGCACCGCCTCGGGCGCGCGGGTCACGGGGGCGAAGACCTCGGCAAAGCGGCTGCGGTCGTAATAGGCCGCGCGCGTTTCGGTCAGCGACGCGACCAGCCCCGGCATCATCACCTGGATCATCACGCCCACGGCCATGACCAGCGCGATGGCCCCGGCCTGCCCCTTCATCCGCCAGAGATCGCGGACCAGCTTGCGGTCGAGCGGGCTCACCATTCGATCTCCTCGGGGTCCTTGCGGGTCTCGTTGACCACGATCTGCCGAATCGCGCCGTCGGCGAAATGGATCACCCGGTGGGCCATCTCGGCCGTGGCGGCGGCATGGGTGACGATCAGCACGGTCGCGCCGGTCTGTTCGTTCACGTCGCGCAGCACGCGCAGCACGGTGCGGCCCGTGGTGCTGTCGAGCGCGCCCGTGGGCTCGTCGCAGAACAGCACGGCCGGGCGCTTGGCCACGGCGCGGGCGATGGCAACGCGCTGCTGCTCGCCGCCCGAGAGTTGCGCGGGGAAATGGTCGGCGCGATCGCCGAGTCCCACCAGCGTCAGCGCCTCGCCCGCGTCCATCGGGTCGTCGGCGATTTCCGTGACCAGCTCGACATTCTCGCGGGCGGTGAGGCTGGGCATCAGGTTGTAGAACTGGAAGACAAAGCCGATGTGGCGGCGCCGGTACTCGGTCAGCTGCCGGTCGGACATGGTGCTCAGGATGTCGCCGCCGAAACTGACCGTGCCTGCGGTGCCGGTATCCAGCCCGCCAAGGATGTTCAGCAGCGTGGACTTGCCGCTGCCCGAGGGGCCAAGCAGCACGATGAATTCGCCGCGCGCGATCTCCACGTCGATGCCGCGCAGCGCGTGGATGGCGCTGCGTCCTTCACCATAGACCTTGGTGAGGCCCTGCGTGCGAAAGGCGGTCTCGGGCATCGGGCGTCCTGTGTGCATCGACACCCTTTTAACGCATTCATGCGCGCTTTGCGTGATTTGGATCAAACCCTTGGCTTGGCGCGCGAATACTGGCACTTCTTGGCCCACGCACTGAAGGAGGCCCGCCATGGCCATGATCTACGTCCTGAACGGACCCAACCTGAACCTGCTGGGCAAGCGCCAGCCCGACATCTACGGCCATGACACGCTGGAGGATGTCGAGCGTCTCTGCCGCGAGGTGGCCGGGCCGGCGGGGCACGAGATCAAGCTGTTCCAGTCGAACTGGGAAGGCCAGATCGTCGACTGGATCCACGAGGCACGCGAGGCGGCGGCGGGGATCGTCATCAACCCGGCGGCGCTGACCCATACCTCGGTCGCCGTTCTGGATGCGCTCAATGCCTTCGAGGGGCCGGTGATCGAGATCCACATCTCGAACGTCCACAAGCGCGAATCGTTCCGGCACCATTCCTATGTCAGCCTGCGCGCCGATGGCGTGATCGCGGGCTGCGGGATCGAAGGATATGCGCTGGCGACCAAGCGGGTCTGCACGCTGCTCGGCTAGAACAGGGTCGCGGCGAGTTCGGCGGCGACGGCGGCGGCGATGATCGCCGGGCGCTTGTCGGCGCTGCCGCCGGCGCCGATAGGGCATGTGAGCGCGTCCAGCGGCACGCCCGCCTTGCGACACCGGCTTTCCAGCCGGGCGCGTTTCGTGGCGCTGCCGATCATGCCGACATAGGCGAGGTCGCCGCGTTTCAGCGCCTCTTCGGTGATGAGGTAATCGAGCCCGTGGTCATGGGTCATGACCACTGCCGCGCTGCCGGGCGGGGCGGAGGCGAGTTCCGCCTCGGGCAGGGGGGTCAGGCGGTGTTCCACGCTGGTGGGCGCCATGGCCAACTGGTCTTGGCGGCTGTCGATCAGCGCGATCCGCAACGGCATCAGCGCCAGCGCCGAGGCGAGCGCGCGGCCCACGTGGCCGGCGCCGAAGATCAGAACCAGCGGCCAGCCGTCGCGGATGGTCTCTTCGCGCGCCAGGGCGGCGGCGCGCATGTCGGCGTCCATGACCGAGACCTCGTAGCGCACCCGCCCGCCGCAGCATTGCCCCGTGTCGGGGCCCAGCGTGACCTCGTGGACGGCGGTGGAGATGCCCTCGGCGAGGCAACGGCGCGCCTCGGCGATGCCCTCGTGCTCCAGCTTGCCGCCGCCGATCGTGTCGTGGGCGGCGGAGGGAGAGACATACATCTCTGTCCCTTCCGCACGCGGGGTGGAGCCAATGACCGCCACGACCCGCAGCCGGGCGACGTGGGCGTGGGCTTCGAGGAATTGCGCGAGGGGGGTCATGGGGCAACCACGAAGGGCAGCGCCCGGCCCGGCGGGGTGGGCGAGAAGCGCCCGCCCCGTGGGGGGCGGGACGGGCGCTGCCCGGGCCGCAAGCGACCCGGGCGGAACATCGCAACCGTCAGTCCCATGCCTATTCCCCGATCTCTAGCACCTTCGCGGGCGCCGGGGCGGACCGCAGCGCCTCGCAGGCCATCAGCACGCGTTCCGGCGTCGCGGGTGTGTCGAGCTTGGGGCAATTCGCATAGCCATCCAGGCTCGCCACGGCCATGTTCAACGCCTCCAGCACCGACACGGCCAGCATGAAGGGCGGCTCTCCCACCGCCTTGGACCGCTTGATCGTCGGCTCGCGGTTCTCGGACCAGCTGGCGAGTTTCACGTTGAATTCGCGCGGAATGTCCGAGGCGACGGGGATCTTGTAGGTCGAGGGCGCATGGGTCCTGAGCCGCCCCTTGTCGTCCCACCACAGCTCTTCGGTCGTGAGCCAGCCCATGCCCTGCACGAAGGCGCCTTCGACTTGGCCCAGGTCGATCGCCGGGTTCAGCGACTTGCCGACGTCGTGCAGGATATCCGTCCGCTCGACCCGGTATTCGCCCGTCAGCGTATCGACCGAGACCTCGCTGACCGAGGCGCCATAGGCGAAGTAATAGAACGGCCGCCCCTGCCCGGTGTCGCGGTTCCAGTGGATCTCGGGCGTCTTGTAGAACCCGGTGGCCGAGAGCTGCACCCGGTCCATGTAGGCCGCGCCGATGAACTTGGCCCAGTCGGTCACCTTGTCACCGACGCTCACGCCCTCGGTGCCAAAGACCACCGCCTCGGCCGGCAGCCCGGCCTTGTCGGCGGCCCAGGCCGCGAGCCGCGCCTTGATCGCCTCGCAAGCGTTGAGCGCGGCCATGCCGTTCAGGTCAGTCCCCGAGGACGCCGCCGTGGCCGAGGTATTCGGCACCTTGTCGGTCGTGGTCGCGGTGATCTTCACCCGGTCGATATCGACCTGGAAGGCCTCGGCCACCACCTGCGCCACCTTGGTGTGCAACCCCTGGCCCATCTCGGTCCCGCCATGGTTCACCTGGATGGACCCGTCGGAATAGACATGCACCAGCGCGCCGGCCTGGTTGAACCAGGTCGCGGTGAAGCTGATGCCGAACTTGACCGGCGTCAGCGCGATCCCCTTGCGGATGATCCCGCCCTTCGCGTTCCAGTCCAGCACCGCCTGCCGCCGGGCGGCGTAGTTGGATGTGGCGACCAGCTCGTCCACCACCTCGGCCATGATGTTGTCGGTGACCTGCTGATGATAGGGCGTCAGATCCCGCCCCGGCCCGTAGAAATTCGCCCGCCGCACCTCGAGCGCATCGCGCCCCAGGTGATAGGCGATCTCTTCCACGATCCGCTCGGCCACGATCAGTCCCTGCGGGCCGCCAAAGCCGCGAAAGGCGGTGTTCGACACGGTATGGGTCATCAGCGGGTGCGAGCGCAGTTCCACGTCCGGGTAGAAATAGGCGTTGTCGGCATGGAACAGCGCGCGGTCGGTGACGGGGCCCGAGAGGTCCGAACAGAAGCCGCAGCGGGCAAAGAAATCGCCATCGACCGCGAGGATACGGCCTTCGTCGTCGAAACCGACCTCGTACTCGGCCAGGAAATCGTGCCGCTTGCCGGTCGAGGACATGTCGTCGTCGCGGTCGAGCCGCAGCTTGACCGGCCGGTTCAGCCGCTTGGCCGCCACGGCCGCGATCACGGCAAAGGCGTTCATCTGCGTTTCCTTGCCGCCAAAGCCCCCGCCCATCCGGCGCACGGTCACGGTCACGGAATGGGCCGGCACGCCAAGGGCATGGGCCACGACATGCTGCACCTCGGTCGGGTGCTGGGTCGAACAGAAGATCCGCACATCCTCGTCCTCGCCGGGGATGGCGAGCGACAGCTGCCCTTCGAGGTAGAAGTGATCCTGCCCGCCGATCTCCATCTGCCCCTTGATGCGGTGGGGGGCGGCGGCCATGGCCGGTTTCACCGCGCCGCGCTTCAGCGTCAGCGGCGGCGTCACCAGCGGGGCGCCGGCGGCGCGGCTGGCGGCGATGTCGGTGGCGTGGGGCAGGGTGTCATAGCTCACCTCGGCCAGCGCGGCGGCGCGGCGGGCGGCATCGCGCGTCTCGGCCACGACGGCGAACAGGGGCTGGCCCCAGAACAGCACCTCGTCGGTGGCAAAGAGCGGCTCGTCATGCATGCCGTTGGCCGAGACGTCGTTCTCGCCCGGCAGGTCATCGGCCGTGATCACTTCGACCACGCCGGGCGCTGCGCGCACCGCCGAAAGGTCGATGGAGGTGATCCGCCCATGCGCCACGGTCGAGAACCCGAGGTAGGCATGCAGCGTGCCGACGGGTTCGAGGATGTCGTCGGTATATTCCGCCCGGCCCGAGACATGCTTGGCCGCGCTGTCGTGGATCAGGTCCTGGTGGACGCCGCCCTTGATGCTCATGCTCCTACCTCCTCGAGCGTGCCGGTCTGCTCCAGCGCGAAACGGCGCAGCAGGTTGCGCGCCACGATCATGCGGTACTCGGCGCTGCCACGCCAGTCCGACAGGGGCTGCACGTCCTCGCCCAGCCTGGCGGCAGCAGCGACCAGCGCGTCCTCGGTCAGGGGCTGGCCGATCAGCGCGGCCTCCACAGTGCTGGCGCGTTTCGGCACGCCGGCCATGCCGCCCAGCACGATCCGCGCCTTGGTGATCTTGCCGTCGTCGAGGGTCAGCCGGATGCCCATGGCGACGGTGGAAATATCCTCGTCCCGCCGCTTGGAGATCTTGTAGGCCGCGTGGACCTGGCCCGCGGCGGGCAGGGGAATGTCGATGCGCTCGACGAACTCTCCGGGCGCGCGGTCCTGCTTGCCATACGCGATGAAGTACTCCTGCAAGGGCAGGCTGCGCCGCGTGGTCCCCTTCCGCAGCACGACCCTGGCATCGAGCGCGATCAGCACCGGCGGCGTGTCGCCGATGGGCGAGCCGTTGGCGACGTTCCCGCCGATGGTGCCCGCATTGCGCACCTGCCAGCCGCCGATGCGGTTCCAGTATGCGGCCAGGTGCGGCCAACGGACCAGGATCGCGCCTTCGGCCTCGGTATAGGTGACCCCGGCGCCGATGCGCAGCGCGCCGTCCACCTCTTCGATGCCCTTGAGGTCATTGAGGTGGCCGATGAACACGGCCGGAGAGATCGGCCGCAGGTGCTTGGTCACCCAAAGGCCCACATCCGTGGCCCCCGCGATCACGGTCGCCTTGGGTTCGGCTACGAGCACTTCGGCCAGGTCGTCGGCCGAGGCGGGCAGGATCACCCGCTCGCCGTTCTTGGCCAACTCGACCCGGTCGCTGCCCATGGCCGTGAGCGAGGCGATCACGCTGTCGCGCTCGGCCGCGAGCGGATCGGCCGATTGCCCGCCGCCCCAGTTCTGGGCCGCGCGGATGATCGGCGCGTAGCCGGTGCAGCGGCAGAGGTTTCCCTGCAACGCCGTCTCGACATCGGCGGTGGACGGCTTGGGCGTCGCCATCCACAGCGCGTAAAGCGACATGACGATGCCGGGCGTGCAGAACCCGCATTGCGCGCCGTGGAAATCGACCATCGCCTGCTGCACCGGGTGCAGGCCCCCGTCCGCCCCGCGCAGATGCTCGATCGTGACCACGTGGCAGCGGTCGACCGAGGCAAGGAAGCGGATGCAGGCGTTCACCGATTCGTAGACCAGGCCCTGCGGCCCCAGCCGCCCGACCAGCACGGTGCAGGCGCCGCAATCGCCCTCGGCGCAGCCTTCCTTGGTGCCGGTCAGGCGGCGGTCGAGCCGCAGGAAATCCAGCAGCGTGTCCGAGGCGCCGACCGCGTCCAGCGCGATCTCGCGGTCGTTCAGCAGGAAGGTCAGGCGCGTGCGATGTGCCATGGGGGTCTCCGGGTCCTGGTCGGGCGATCACGCCGCCCATCGCCGCAGGGTAACGCGTTGCGGCCGGGATGAAACGCTCTCGTTGCGTCCGGATGCATCATGGAAAGGCAATCGACAAAAGAAAAGGCACCCCGCAAGGGGTGCCCTGTTCGGACCGGGTCTGATCGCGGGATCAGATGTAGTAGTAGTCCGAAAAAACGTGCCGCGCGATGTCTTCGCGGGTCATGCCCTTCTTGGCGAGCTCATCGTCGCTCATCGCGTGCAGGCGCTGCATTTCCTTCAGCTTCGAATTCGCTTCGGCCATGCGGACCAGCGCGTTGCCGATCGCGGCGAAGAAGTTGTAGACGGCGGAGTGGTCTACGGCCTGGGTGGTGTGGGTTGCTGCATATGCCATGGTATCTAGCCTTTCGGTATCCTGTGTCCTCTAGGACCGTTTTCGGCCTCCCTTGACACCGAACTTAGGTCACAAAGGCTGACCGGACCAGATATCATTCTGCAATGCAGCATCCCGGTTTTTGCAAGGCTTTCAGCCTGTCATCTCGACCAGCGTGGCCGAAGGGTGCGGCAGTTCGGCCAGGCTGCGGGGCCGGACGCTGCGCGGCGGGGCGACCTTGGGGGTGATGGCCACGGGGCGGCTGCAGCTTTTGGCCCGTTCGGCCGAGACCGTTGCGCTGCCCGCGCCGGCGCGCATCGCCACCCCCATCAGCGCAGTGCCGGTGCGCACCTGGGTTTCCAGCAGGTAGCCGGAGAGGCGCATGAAGCAGGCGGTGGCCTGGAACGGATCGGTCATCATGGTAATGGAGTCCTCCTCTGTGCGTGCGCCGGGGCGCACCTCCTCCGACTTTAGTCTAGGGTCGGTTCGTGACAGGGGTGCCACAAAAAGTCTTAACGAAGTCTGAACGCCGCAAATTCCGCCAAGCGGAAACAGGATCGGGGCGCTTTGCCGCGATTTTGGGCAAGGCACCTCGCCAAATGCGGCAATAAATTTTTACCAGTTGATAAAAAAATCAGATCGTGGAACGCTGATTCTCAAGCAACGGGACTAGCGGAGACAGGCCATGACCGGAAAGCTCTACGTCGAAGGTGTCACCCAGGGGCGGCTGCCACCGGATCAACTCAGCGACAATTTCGGCGATCTGCACCCGCCGCTTGACGCGCACGAGGCGCTGGTGGCGGCGGATCGCTGCTACTTCTGCCATGACGCGCCCTGCATGACGGCCTGTCCGACCAGCATCGACATCCCGCTCTTCATCCGCCAGATCGCGACCGGGACGCCGGATGCGGCGGCGAAAACGATCCTGTCACAGAACATCCTGGGCGGCATGTGCGCGCGGGTCTGCCCGACCGAGACGCTGTGCGAAGAGGTCTGCGTGCGCGAGACGGCCGAGGGCAAGCCGGTCGAGATCGGCCGCCTGCAGCGCTATGCCACCGACGGGTTGATGGCGCGCAATGACCATCCGTTTGCGCGTGCGGCAGAGACCGGCAAGCGCATCGCCGTGGTCGGCGCCGGGCCTGCCGGCCTGTCCTGTGCACACCGGCTGGCGATGAAGGGGCATGCGGTCGACATCCTCGACCCGCGCCCCAAGCCCGGCGGGCTGAACGAATACGGAATCGCGGCCTACAAATCGACCGAGGATTTCGCCGCGCGCGAGGTCGACTGGCTGATGCAGATCGGCGGGATCACCTTCAAATCGGGCGAAAAGCTGGGCAAGACGGTGACGCTGGAGGCGCTGAAGTCCGACTACGACGCAGTGTTCCTCGGCATGGGCCTGGGCGGTGTCAACGCGCTGGGGCTGGACGGAGAGGACAAGGACGGCATCCTGCCGGCCGTGGATTTCATCGCCGATCTGCGCCAGGCCTCGGACCTGTCGCGCCTCGAGATCGGCCGCGATGTGGTGGTGATCGGCGGCGGCATGACGGCCATCGACGCGGCCGTGCAGGCCAAGCTGCTGGGTGCGCTGAACGTCACGCTGGTCTATCGCCGTGGCCAGGCCCGGATGAACGCCAGCCTGTTCGAGCAGGAGCTGGCCGCGTCCAAGGGCGTGCGGATCATCACCAACGCGACGCCGAAAGCCGTGCATGGCAACGGCGCGGTGCGCGAGATCGAGTTCGAATACACCGACGATGACCTGACCCCGACGGGTCAGACCTTTCGGCTGGCGGCCGACCAGGTGTTCAAGGCCATCGGTCAGACGCTGGTGGGCGAGGGGCTGCCCGAGCTCGACGGGCGCAAGATCAAGGTGGACGGCACCGGGCGCACCTCGGTTTCGGGCATCTGGGCCGGGGGCGATTGCGCCTCGGGCGGGGACGACCTGACGGTGACCGCCGTGGCCGAAGGCCGCGACGCGGCAGAAGACATCCACGCAACTCTGACAGGGGCGGCGGGCTGAGGCCCACCCGACGGGAGATTACGCACATGGCAGATCTGACAAGCGAATTCATCGGCATCAAGTCGCCCAACCCGTTCTGGCTGGCCTCGGCCCCGCCCACGGACAAGGAATACAACGTCCGCCGGGCCTTCGAGGCCGGTTGGGGCGGTGTCGTCTGGAAGACCCTGGGCGAGGCCGGCCCGCCCGTCGTCAACGTGAACGGCCCGCGCTACGGCGCGATCTGGGGTGCGGACCGGCGGCTGCTGGGGCTGAACAACATCGAGCTGATCACCGACCGCCCGCTCGAGGTGAACCTGCGCGAGATGAAGGCGGTCAAGCGCGACTATCCCGACCGGGCGCTGATCGCCTCGATCATGGTGCCCTGCGTGGAGGACGCCTGGAAGGCGATCCTGCCGCTGGTCGAAGAGACCGGCGCCGACGGGATCGAGCTGAACTGCGGCTGCCCGCATGGCATGTCCGAACGCGGCATGGGGGCTGCGGTGGGCCAGAACCCCGAGTTGATCGAGATGATCACCCGCTGGTGCAAGCAGACCACGCGCATGCCGGTGATCGTCAAGCTGACGCCGAACATCACAGATGTGCGCCTGCCGGCCGAAGCCGCCAAGCGCGGCGGCGCGGATGCGGTGTCGCTGATCAACACGATCAACTCGATCACCTCGGTCGACCTCGACGATTTCGCGCCCGAGCCGACGATCGACGGCAAGGGCAGCCACGGCGGCTATTGCGGCCCGGCGGTGAAACCCATCGCGCTGAACATGGTGGCCGAGATCGCCCGCAGCGCCGAGACGGCGGGCCTGCCGATTTCGGGCATCGGCGGCGTGACCACCTGGCGCGACGCGGCCGAGTTCATGGCGTTGGGCGCCGGCAACGTGCAGGTCTGCACGGCGGCCATGACCTATGGCTTCAAGGTGGTGCAGGAGATGATCTCGGGCCTGTCGGACTACATGGACTGCAAGGGCTTTACCTCGACCGAGGAACTGGTGGCCCGCGCGGTGCCGAACGTCAGCGACTGGCAGCACCTGAACCTGAACTACATCGCCAAGGCCAAGATCAACCAGGATCTCTGCATCTCTTGCGGGCGCTGCTTTGCGGCCTGCGAGGACACCAGCCACCAGGCCATCGCCATGAGCGAGGACCGCACCTTTACCGTCAAGGACGACGAATGCGTGGCCTGTAACCTCTGCGTCAACGTCTGCCCGGTCGAAGGCTGCATCGACATGGTCGCCATGATGCCCGGCACGACCGACCCGCGCACCGGCAAGGTGGTCGAGGCCGATTACGCCAACTGGACGACCCACCCGAACAACCCGATGGCTGCCGAAGCCGCCGAGTGAGCCGACGCCTGACCCCCAAGATTATTCGTCCGAATAATCTTGGGACCGCGCGCGGCGGCCGAAAAATCTTCGGACGAAGATTTTTCCGGGGCGGGCCCCTAGCACAGCATCCGCAGCTGGCCGGCGTTGCAGATGATCACGAACTGGTCGCCGCATTCGAGCAGGTGAAAGCCCCGGCCGCGGCATTCGGCGATCAGCCTCTCCCGCCCGATCTCCTTTTCGACCCATCGGACCGACCGGCGCACGATGCCGCGTTGCGGGCGGCGGCGCAGTCAAAGATCTGGCGGGCCCAGGCCGCGCTGGAATAAGGGGGACGGAACAGGGGCAGGTCAGGCTGCGTCATGGCCCGAAGCTGGGCCTATCGCAGTTAACAGGCGGTGAATCCGGTCAGACTTTCAGCAGCCGCGTGAACAGCGTCTCGAGATAGGCTTCGGCCGCGGGAAAGGCATCCTCGGTCGCCAGCACCGCCCGCACCTGGGTGTCGAAATCGGCGTAATGCTGGGTCAGCGACCAGATCGAGAAGATCAGGTGATAGGGGTCCGCGGGGGCCAGCCGGCCGTCGTTCATCCAGCCCTGGATGATCCGCGCCTGCTTGTCCACGAGCGTCTTCAGGTCGGTCTCGAGCACCCTCTGGATATGCGGCGCCCCCTGGATGATCTCGGTCGCGAACAACCGGCTTTCGCGCGGGAAATCCTGAGACAGCCGCAACTTGCGCCGCACGTAGGCCAGGATCTCCTCCATGGGCTCACCGCCGGCGTCGAGCTCTTTCAACGGGTCCAGCCAGGTCTCGAGCAGTTCCGACAGCAGCGCGGCATGGATCGCCTCCTTGCCGTCGAAATAGTAGATGAGGTTCGGTTTCGACAGACCGGCCGCCTTGGCGATCTGGTCCAGCGTCGTCCCCCGGAACCCGAACTGAGAGAACGTGTCCAGCGCCGCATCTAGGATCCGGCGGCGGTTGCGCAGCTGGATCCGGCTGGGTTTCTTGATCGGGCGCGGGTCCCCCATCGGCCCCTCCGTGTCGGTGATGCAAAAAGCGTCAAAATATGTGTCGCCAGCCTGCGGCCTCGGCCCCGGCCAAGTCAATCCTTGACAGATTCAGGGGGCGTTGCAATCGTGCCTTTGACCATTTGGTAAAATAATGGCCCGGGATGCACATTCTGCCGGCGGCAGGCACCGGGGCCGAGCGACTCGCGGGGAAGAACGCATGGCAGCTCCTGGTGAAAACCTTCGGATCAATGGCGACCGGCTGTGGGACAGCCTGATGGACATGGCCAAGATCGGCCCCGGCGTGGCGGGCGGCAACAACCGCCAGACCCTGACCGATGCCGATGGCGAGGGCCGCGCGCTGTTCCAGAAATGGTGCGAGGCCGCGGGCTGCACCATGGGCCTCGACCAGATGGGCAACATGTTCGCGCGGCGCGAGGGCACGGACCCCGACGCGCTGCCGGTCTACGTGGGCAGCCACCTCGACACCCAGCCCACGGGCGGGAAATACGACGGTGTTCTGGGCGTGCTCGGCGGGCTGGAAGTCATCCGCTCGCTCAACGATCTCGACATCAAGACCAAGCACCCGATCGTGGTTACCAACTGGACGAACGAGGAAGGCACCCGCTACGCCCCGGCCATGCTCGCCTCGGGCGTCTTCGCCGGCATCCACACGCAGGACTGGGCCTATGACCGCGTCGATGCCGAGGGGAAAAAGTTCGGCGCCGAGCTGGAGCGCATCGGCTGGAAGGGCGACGAAGAGGTCGGCGCGCGCAAGATGCATGCCTTCTTCGAACTGCATATCGAACAGGGTCCCATCCTCGAGGCCGAGGGCAAGGATATTGGTGTCGTCACCCACGGCCAGGGGCTGAGCTGGACGCAAATCACCATCACCGGCAAGGATGCCCACACCGGATCGACCCCCATGCCGATGCGCCGGAATGCCGGCCTTGGCATGGCGCGCATCCTCGAAAAGGTCGACGAAATCGCCTGGTCCCACAAGCCCCACGCCGTGGGCGCGGCGGGCCATATCGACGTCTACCCCAATTCGCGCAACGTGATCCCGGGCAAGGTCGTCTTTACCGTCGATTTCCGCAGCCCGGACCTGTCGGTCATCGAGGACATGGAAAAACGCCTCAAGGTCGAGGCGCAGAAGATCTGCGACGACATGGAACTGGGCGTGGAATTCGAAAAGGTCGGCGGCTTCGATCCGGTGGAATTCGACGCCACATGCGTCTCGGCCATCCGCAACGCGGCCGAGCGACTTGGCTATTCGCACCGCGACATCATCTCGGGCGCGGGCCACGATGCCTGCTGGATCAACCAGGTGGCCCCGACGGCCATGGTGATGTGCCCCTGCGTCGATGGGCTGTCGCACAACGAGGCGGAAGAGATCAGCAAGGACTGGGCCGCCGCTGGCGCCGACGTGCTGTTCCACGCGGTCCTGGAAACCGCCGAAATCGTGGAGTGATCCGGAAGGAAGGCGCAGCTTGAAGATCGTGGATGACGAGGTCATGTCGCAGCACATCACCCGCCTTGTCGAGGACGAGATCGCGGCCTGGGACACCACGGCCGCGCCGGATGCCGCGCACCTGGAGCACTTCCAGCAGCGCCGCGTGCGCAAGCCCCGGCCGATCACCGTGAACTTTTCCGGCGGCATCACCCAGACCTGCTGGTCGGTGACCCGCTCGGACGGGTCCTACCAGGTGGTCTACCTGCCGACTGCGGGGTATTTCTCGCTTTGCGTCGCCAGCGATTTCGGGCCGCTCGACATCGGCGTGCATGGCCCCGCGATCAAGTGCTTCGGGGCGGTTTGAGCCATGCGCGCGCCCAGTCGCCCCGATTTCCCTCACGCCAGCGGTTCCCATCCGGCCCTTGCCGGACGTAACCTTGCAGGGACAGCCAAGCGATTTCAGGGGAGTGATATGCGCAGAACGACATTTGCAGCGGCGGTGATCGCCATCACCGGCCTCGGCGCCTGCGACGAGGCCGCCCTGACGGGCATCGGCGCGGGCCCCTCATTGGGCGCGGCCAGTGGCAGCGCACCGGGCGACAGCGCTTTTTCGCGCGACGAAAAAGGCTGCCTCTACGAGGATATCGGCGGCGCCAAGGTGGCGATCGTCGATGCCTCGGGGCGGCAGAAATGCGACACGCTCAGCCTCTGAGCGTGCATTCACACGCCGCGCCTGCGGCAGCAACATGCAGACCTTGATAAGGGGGATGACGACATGAGCAAGGTGATCAAGGGCGGCACGGTCGTGACCGCAGACCGCCAGTGGAAGGCCGACGTGCTGATCGAAGGCGAACAGATCGCCGCCATCGGCGAGAACCTGACCGGCGACACGGTGATCGACGCCAGCGATGCCTACGTGATCCCCGGCGGCATCGACCCGCATACGCACCTGGAAATGCCTTTCATGGGCACCACGGCCGCCGAGACCTTCGAGACCGGCACCTGGGCCGCGGCCACGGGCGGCACCACCATGGTGGTCGATTTCTGCCTGCCGGGGGAGGACGGCAGCATCAAGAACGCGATTGCGGAATGGCACCGGAAATCGGCGCCGCAGATTTGTTCCGACATCGGCTACCACATGGCGATCACCGGCTGGAACGAGACCATCTTTACCGAGATGAAGGATGCGGTGGACGCGGGCGTGAACTCGTTCAAGCACTTCATGGCCTACAAAGGCGCGCTGATGGTCGAGGATGACGAGATGTTCGCGTCGTTCAGCCGGTGCCGCGAGCTCGGCGCCCTGCCCATGGTCCATGCCGAGAACGGCGACCTCGTGGACCTGATGCAGAAGAAATTCCTGGCCGAAGGCAAGACCGGCCCCGAATGGCACGCCCGCTCGCGTCCGCCCGAGTTCGAGGGCGAGGCCGCCAACCGCGCGATCACCATCGCCGACGCCGCCGGCACGCCCCTCTACATCGTCCACGTGTCCTGCGAGCAGGCCCACGAGGCCATCCGCCGCGCCCGCCAGAAGGGCATGCGCATCTACGGCGAGCCGCTGGCGCAATTCCTGACCCTGGACGACGACGAATACCTGTCGGAAGACTGGCTGCATTCGGCCCGCCGCGTCATGTCGCCCCCGTTCCGCGGCAAGGAGCATCAGGACGGCCTCTGGGCGGGCCTGCAGGCCGGGTCGCTGCAGGTGGTCGCCACCGACCACGCCGCGTTCAACTCGGACCAGAAAAAGATGGGCCTGAACGATTTCACCAAGATCCCCAACGGCACCAACGGGCTGGAAGAGCGCCTGGCCGTCCTCTGGACGCGTGGCGTCGAAACCGGCCGCCTGACACCCGAGGAATTCGTGGCCGTCACCTCGACCAACGTCGCCAAGATCCTGAACATGTACCCGCAGAAGGGCTCGCTCTCGGTTGGCGCCGATGCCGATATCGTGGTCTGGGACCCCAAGATCACCAAGACGATCTCGGCCTCGAACCACCATTCGATCCTTGATTACAACGTGTTCGAGGGGATGGAGGTCACGGCGCAGGCCCGCTACACCCTGTCGCGCGGCGATGTCATCTGGGCCTGGGGCCAGAACTCGCAACCCCAGCCGGGACGCGGGAAATTCGTGCCGCGCAAGCCCTTCGCCTCGGCCACCGTGGCGCTGTCGAAGTGGAAGGAGCTGAACTCTCCCCGTTCGGTCAAGCGCGACCCGATGAACATTCCGGCGGGGATTTGAATGCTTTTCGATTAGTTGAGGGGCTTGGTACGTGTTGGAAGCATGGATCTATCGTCTTCTATTTTTGGTCGCGCTGCTGATGCTCGCGATTGCAGCCGTATCGTCAGTGGATTGGCTTCAGCTCTGGTTGAATGAGAAGCAAGTGACCATGGTCACCTCACTGGTTTTGGTGACCTTTGGGTTTGCTCTAGGAGAGTTCAAGTACGTCAGGGATCGAACGGCGCACAACTCCCAAAAAAAGTTGGAGGTGGCGCCGCTTCTGGTCGAAGCCAGTATCGCGTTAGGGGTAGCCTCTGCTCTATCCCAAACGCGTGAAGAGCAAGAGATATGTTTGGACGATAAAAAGAAGCACGAAGCTCTTCTGGGTGATGCGCTAGGGAAACTGCATGAAATCAGGGCCGACCATGTTCGAGGTTTTCCGCGAGCGCATTTAGATCTGTCTGTTCTGGAAGGAAAACTGACCACTTTGAAAGCCAGCCTCAACGCGGGACTTACAAGGGATGAATACTCAGATGCACTCCTTGGATTGCAGTCAGACTTTCGCAGTCTTGATGAGGCAATAATGAGGCACCGATCGTGACCGAACCCGTCATCTCCGCCTCCGACCTGTCCCTGACCTTTCAGACGGGCGACGGCCCGGTGCATGCGCTCAAGGACGTGAGCCTCGACATCGCCAAGGGCGATTTCGTCAGCTTCATCGGCCCCTCGGGCTGCGGCAAGACCACCTTTTTGCGCTGCATGGCCGATCTCGAACACCCGACCGCCGGGACGATCACGGTCAACGGTGTGACGCCCGAGGCGGCGCGCAAGGCACGTGCCTATGGCTATGTCTTCCAGGCGGCGGGGCTTTATCCGTGGCGCACCATCGGCGGCAACATCCGCCTGCCGCTCGAGATCATGGGCTACGACAAGGCCGACCAGAGCGCCCGCGTGAAGCGGGTGCTCGAGCTGGTGGACTTGGCGGGGTTCGAAAAGAAATACCCCTGGCAGCTGTCGGGCGGGATGCAGCAACGCGCCTCGATCGCGCGGGCGCTGGCCTTCGACGCGGACATCCTGCTGATGGACGAACCCTTCGGCGCGCTGGACGAGATCGTGCGCGATCACCTGAACGAACAACTGCTGGCGCTCTGGGCCAAGACGGAAAAGACCATCGCTTTCGTCACCCATTCGATCCCCGAGGCGGTGTACCTGTCGACCAAGATCGTGGTCATGTCGCCACGCCCGGGCCGGATCACCGACGTGATCGACAGCCCCCTGCCGCGCGAGCGCCCGCTCGAGATCCGCGACACGCCGGAATTCCTCGAGATCGCCCACCGCGTCCGCGAGGGCCTCAAGGCAGGGCACAGCTATGATTGACGCGGCGCGCGGGATAATGGGCCGGGGAGCATCGGGCGCCCTCCGCCCCCCGGCACCATCCCGCATTACGTGTTGGGCTGCGGGCGCCCCTTTCACCTTTCGCGGTCATCGGCTTGCCAGCCTGTACCGCCGGGCCATGGAAGCACTTAATCCTTTCATCTTTCTTAAAATATGCATGACCCGATCTCGGCTCGCGTTGCCATTTGCATATTTGGAGAAAGATGAAATCCGGGGGGCCACGGCATGAAGCGCATCGTTCCCGTCCTTGTCGTCGTCGCCTGCATTTTCGCGCTGTGGTACGCAGGGTCGTTCCTGATGAACCGCGCCTGGGTCATGGACCAGGCGGCACGGGCGGGGACGGAGCCGGGGTTTTCCGAGGTGCTGCGGGATACGATGAACCAGGACCGGGCCAAGCTGCCCGCGCCGCACCAGGTGGCGGCGGAGCTGTATGACGGGATCTTAGACAAGAAGGTCACGTCCAAGCGCAGCCTCGTCTACCATGGTTTCATCACCTTCCAGGCGACCATGGCGGGCTTCGCGCTGGGGATCGTCGCGGGCGTGGCGCTGGCCGTGGCCATCGTGCTGAGCCGAGTGGCGGATCGGACGCTGATGCCCTGGGCGATCATCAGCCAGACCATCCCCGTGGTGGCGCTGGCGCCGATGATCGTGGTGCTGACAAATGCCATGGGGGCGGGCAGCCTGATGGTGCCAAAGGCGATCATCGCAGGCTACCTGTCGTTTTTTCCCGTGCTGGTCAGCATGGTCGCGGGGCTGCGCAGCCCGGACCGGATGCAGCTGGATCTTCTGCGCACCTATGGCGCCAGCCCGCGCCAAGTGTTCTGGAAGCTGCGGATGCCCGCCTCGCTGCCGTACTTCTTCGCCTCGCTCAAGATCGCCGTGGCCGCCAGCCTTGTCGGCGCCATCGTCGGAGAGCTTCCGACCGGCGCCATCGCCGGCCTTGGCGCGCGGATGCTGATCGGGTCGCAATTCGGCAACCCGATGATCATGTGGTCGGCGCTCTTTGCCGCCGCGATCCTGGCCGCCGGGCTGATCTGGATCGTCGGAGGCATTGAAAAGCTCGCCAACCGGATGATGGGAGGGCAGCGCGCATGACCGGGACCATGGCACGCATCGCCTGGCCGCTGGGCTTCGGCATCCTCGTCCTGATCCTGTGGGAGGCGGCCGTGCGCGGCTTTGACATCCCGCCCGCGATCCTGCCCGCCCCGACCGAGATCTGGGACGCGATCCAGCGCTCGACCCATATCCTGTGGATCGACTGGGTGCAGACCGTGGTCAAGGGCGCGCTGACCGGCCTGATCCTCGGCGCCATCGCCGGGGTGCTGGCGGCGCTGGCCATCGACCGGGTGGACTTCCTGCGGCGGGGCCTGCTGCCGGTGGCGAATTTCGTCGCCGCCCTGCCCATCGTCGGCGTGGCGCCGATCATGGTCATGTGGTTCGGCTTTGACTGGCAGTCCAAGGCGGCCGTGGTCGTGGTCATGGTGTTTTTCCCGATGCTGGTGAACACGCTGGCCGGGCTCGAGGCGACGGACCGGATGCAGCGCGACCTGATGCGCACCTACAGCGCCAGCCACGCACAAACCCTGGGCAAGTTGCGGCTGCCGGCCGCCATGCCGTTCATCTTCAACGGGCTGAAGATCGCCACCACCCTTGCGCTGATCGGCGCCATCGTGGCGGAATACTTCGGCTCTCCCACCAAGGGCATGGGATTTCGCATCTCGACTGAGGTGGGGCGGCTCGGGATCGACATGGTCTGGGCCGAGATCGCCGTTTCTGCCATCACGGGGACGGCTCTTTACGGTCTTGTCGCGCTGATCGAGCGCCGGGTGACCTTCTGGCACCCGTCGCAGCGGCGAGGCTGAACAACAACCATAAACGATCACGCAACATGGAGACTGAGACATGACCATCAAGAACCTGGCCGGGATGGCCTTTGCCGCGGGGCTGATCGCCTCGGGCGCGCAGGCGGCGGATGAACTGACGCTGCAGCTCAAGTGGGTCACGCAGGCCCAGTTCGGCGGCTATTACGTGGCGCTGGAAAAGGGCTTCTACGAGGAAGAGGACCTGGACGTCACGATCAAGCCGGGCGGCCCGGACATCGCGCCCACGCAGGTGATCGCGGGCGGCGGCGCCGACGTCATGGTCGACTGGATGCCCTCGGCCCTGGCCGCGCGCGAAAAGGGCCTGCCGCTGGTCAACATCGCCCAGCCGTTCAAGTCCTCGGGCATGATGCTGACCTGCCTCAAGGAAAGCGGCATCACCTCGCCCGAGGATTTCCCCGGCAACACCCTGGGCGTCTGGTTCTTCGGCAACGAATACCCCTTCCTGTCGTGGATGAGCCAGCTGGGCATCCCGACCGAGGGGGGCGCAGACGGTGTCGAAGTGCTCAAGCAGGGCTTCAACGTCGATCCGCTGCTGCAGAAGCAGGCGGCCTGCATCTCGACCATGACCTACAACGAGTATTGGCAGGTCATCGACGCCGGCATCTCCGAGGATGACCTGGTGACCTTCAAGTACGAAGACCAGGGCGTCGCGACGCTGGAAGACGGCCTTTACGTGCTGGAAGAGAAGCTGGCCGATCCGGCCGAGGTGGACAAGCTGGTCCGCTTTGTCCGCGCCTCGATGAAGGGCTGGAAATATGCCGAGGAGAACCCCGACGAGGCCGCCGAGATCGTGCTGGAATACGACGAGACCGGCGCCCAGACCGAAGAGCACCAGAAGCGCATGATGCGCGAGATCGCCAAGCTGACCGCCGGCTCGAACGGCGCGCTGGACATGGCCGATTATGAGCGCACGGTCGCGTCGCTGCTGTCGGGCGGCTCGGACCCGGTCATCACGATGGAGCCCGAGGGCGCCTACACGATGGAGATCACCGACGCCGCGTTGAACTGAACGCGCGCATCGGGCAGAAACGGCGGGCCGTCCCCTTGGGCGGCCCGTTTTTCGTGGGAGGGGACGCCATGACACTGGCGCGGATCGAGGATGCGGGCGATCGGTTGATCGTCTGGAACATGAACGCGGCGCGGCGCGGGGCCTTGTCGGTCGAGCTGTACGAGGTGATCACCGAAGCGTGCGCCAGGGCGGCCGCCGAGCCGCGGTTGCGGTCGGTGATCCTGGCCAGCGAGGGCGGGTATTTCTGCGCCGGCGGCGACATGAACACCTTGATCACCCGGCGCGCACTGACCGAGGCGGAGCGCATCGTCAAGATCGGCGAGCTGCAGGATGTGGCCCGCGCGATCCGCGCCTGCCCGGTGCCGGTGATCGCCGCGGTGCAGGGTGGCGCAGCCGGGGCCGGGCTGTCCCTCGCGCTGGCCTGCGACCTGATCGTGGCCGAGGCGGGCGCCTCTTTCGTCGCGGCCTATGTGCGGATCGGGTTGGTGCCCGATGGCGGCATGACCGCCTTTGCCGCCCAGGCCCTGCCGCGCCAGCTGGTAACCGAGATGTGCCTGCTGGGCCGTCCGGTCGGGGTGGATCGCATGGCCGCACTGGGCGTGGTGAGCGTGGTGGCGGCGGAAGGCGCTGCGCTGGCCGAGGCGCAGGCGCTGGCCGATGCCTTCGCCAAGGGGCCGCGCGACAGCCGGGCGGCGATAAAGGCGCTGATCGGGTCGGCTTACGGCGACGAACACGACCAGCTGGAGGCCGAGCGGGCCGCCATGGCCCGGGCGCAGGGCGGGGACGAGGCGGGCGAGGGGATCCAGGCCTTCCTCGACAAGCGCAAGCCGTCGTTTCCCTGACCGTACCCTGATCCACCGGTCGCGCTGGCGCGCGGCAGGTCGCACGTGGCCCCTCCTCCTGTCCTCCTCCCCCGGGGAGGAGGAACTCTTTGGCCGGCCGACCCCGAAACACTAGCGGGGGGTGCGCAGCCAGCCGTCCTCATAGGTGACCTTGCTGACCCCGGCGAGGCGGGTCATGCGGTCGAGTTCCGACTCGAGTTTGTTCTGGCGCCCCTTGCCCCAGCGGATGCCGCGTTCGGGCCAAAGGGCGGTGACATGCAGCCGGTCGGCGTCGCGTTCGGCATTCACGTCGATGCGGCCGATGATGCGGTCGCCTTCGAGCATCGGGTAGACGTAGTAGCCATAGACGCGCTGCGGCTCGGGCACGAAGATCTCGATCCGGTAGTGGAAGCCGAAGAGCCGTTCGGCCCGTTTGCGGTCGCGCAGGGCCGGATCGAAGGGGCTGAGGATGCGCATCCGGCTGGTGGGCTCGGGCGGCGTGAGCTCTGGCAGGTCGGGGCGGGCGATGCTGCGGCGCAGCTTTCCGTCCTGCTGTTGGATGTCCACCTCCATGAGCTGGCCGCTGGCGAGGTTGGTGGCGACCCAGGTCTTCGCCTCGGCGGGCGTGACCTTGTCCCAGAAGGCGGCGAGTTCCCCGCTGGTGGCAAAGCCCAGGCGGTCGAGCGCGGCGTTGCAGGCCCAGTCGATGGTCTCTTCGGGGGGCGGCGCCAGGCTGCGCTGCGGCGCGGGGATGACCCGGTCGGTCAGGTCGTAGACCTTGCGGAACCCCTCGCGCCGGGTCACCGACAGCGCGCCGGTGCGCCACAGGAATTCCAGCGCGGCCTTCGACGGGTGCCAGTCCCACCAGCCGCCCTTGCTGCGCGGCTCGTCCTCGCCCACCTCGGCGGAGGACACCGGGCCGTGCTCGCGGATGCGCTCGATCAACCCGGCGCAGGCGCCCTGGAAAGTGTCGCCCTGCCAGCGGGTCCATTTCTCGGGCAGGTCCACCGCGTCGCGGGCAAAGCGCAACTGCCAATGCGGGAAGAAGGCGGTGGGGATCAGGCTGGCATCATGCGTCCAGTGCTCAAAGAGCTTGCGGTCGCGTTCCAGCAGTGGGGCCAGATGCTTGGGCCGGTAGGCCGGGCGGCGGGCGAAGAGGATCATGTCATGCGCCCGGGCGACCCGGTTGATGCTGTCGATCTGGACGAAGCCCAGCCGTTCGATCAATTGGTAAAGATCGTCGCCGCGACCGGGGCCGCTGGGCGTTTCCGACAGGGCATGACGGTCAAGGAAAAGCCGTCGCGCGGCGGCAGTGTCGATCAGTGGCCGCGCCATGGCTCAGCGCTTGAGCGTGTCGCCATAGGCGATGGTGGGCGTCAGTTCGACGATGTTCTGGACATCCTCGGTGTCGCCGGCCACGCGCGACGCGATGATGCGCGCAGCGGTTTCGCCGATTTCGACGCGGCAGGCATCCATCGAGGCAAGTTTGCGCGGCAACCCGTCCAGCAGCTCTACCCCGTTGAAGCCGGCAAGGCCGATCTGGCCGGGCACGTCATAGCCCTTGTCGAGCAGGTAGAGAAGCCCGCCGGCGCCGATCATGTCGTTGGAATAATAGATGAAATCGAGTTCCGGGTGACGTTCCAGCATGACCTTGGTCAGTTCGCGCCCCTTGGCGAGCGCGGAGCCGCCGGAATAGAACTCCTGGTCCACGATCTCGACCCCGCCCTTGGCGAGCGCCTCGGTGAAGCCTTCGAACCGCTTGCGGGCGCGGTAGTCGAGCGGCATCTTGGTGCCGATGAACCCGATCTGCCGGTAGCCGGCCTTGAGGATCGCGCGCGCCATCTCGCGGCCCGCGCGGCGGTGCGAGACGCCGACCATGGCGTCGACCGGCGTGCCATCCACATCCATGATCTCGACCACCGGGATGCCGGCGGCCCGCAGCATGGCGCGCGAGGCCTCGGAATGTTCGAGCCCGGCGATGATCACGCCCGAGGGGCGCCAGGACAGCATCTCGTACAGCACCCGCTCTTCCTTGTCGGGCAGGTAGTCGGTGACGCCGACCACGGGCTGCAGGTCGGTCTGTTCCAGCACGGCGCTGATGCCCGACATGACCTCGGGAAAGACCATGTTGCGCAGGCTGGGGATGATCACGGCCACGAGGTTCACGCGGGACGAGGCCAGCGCCCCGGCGATCTTGTTCGGGACATAGCCGAGGCGCTTTGCGGCCTGCAGGACCCGTTCGCGGGTGGCGGCGCTGACGTCGCCGCGATTGCGCAGCACGCGGCTGACGGTCATTTCGGAAACGCCCGATGCCTCGGATACGTCGCGGAGCGTCAGGGGGCGCTTGTCGTCATTTGCCACGTCTGTCGAATTCCTCGAAACCTTGTGGGATGACGGTAACTTGAAACCATCCGTGGGTGCAAGCGATCCGCTCAGGCGGCGGTGCCCTGGCGGGCGTCTGTCTTGAAGACGCCGGCGGTGCGGCGCAGGTTCGCCGCGTCCTCGGTCAGGGCCGACCCGGCCTCGGCCAGTTCGCTGGTGTGCTGGGCATTGGCCTGGGTCATGTGGTCGAGCGTGTCGACCGAGGTGCTGATGGTCTGCAGGGTCGTGGCCTGGTCACGGGCCGAGACCGCGATGCCGGAAACGGTCTGGCCGACCTTTTCGATATCCTCTGTGATGCGGCCGTAGATCACACCGACCTTCTCGAAAAGCTCGGCCCCGCGCGCCACGTTCTGCGCGGATCCGTCCAGCTGCTTGCGAATCTGCTGCGCGGCTTCCGTGCTGCGTTCGGCGAGCGACCGCACCTCGGTCGCGACCACGGCGAAGCCGCGGCCCACGGCGCCGGCGCGCGCCGCCTCGACCCCGGCGTTCAGCGCCAGCAGGTTGGTCTGGAAGGCCAGCGAATTGATCACCTCGACGATCGACCCGACCTGGCGCGCGCTTTCCGAGATCTGCTCCATCGCGGTCTGGGCATCCTTCATGACCTTGCGGCTTTCGCGGGCATCCTCCTGCGAGCGTTCCATGTCGCGCCGCGCGGTTTCCGCCTGGCCTGCCGTGCTGTCGACCGAGGCGCTGAGCTCGGTGATCGCGGCGGCGCTTTCCTCGAGCTCGGCGGCCTGGCGAGTGGCGCGCTGCGACAGGTTCTCGGCCGCCTCGTCGATCGAGGCGGCGCGGCCGTCGATCGCCGCCGCGCATTCGATCAGCTGGTGGAAGGCGTCCTGCACCCGCTCCAGCGCCTCGTTCAGCCCGATGCGCAGCACTTCGTAGTCGGGCGGAAAGGCCCTGTGGATGCGCACCGTCAGGTCGCCGTCGCGCAGCCGGGCGATGGCCCCCTCCAGCGCCGAAACGACGCCGGCCTGCGCCTCGCGTTCGGCTTGGCGCTGCTGCGCCTCGGCATCGGCCGTCTGCAGCTTTCCGCGCATCCGGTCCATGTCGCGGGCCATGTCGCCAAATTCGTCGGCGCGGTGTTGCAGCGGCACGGGCGTGGCCAAGTCGCCACCGGCAATCCCGGTCACGCTGTCGTTCAGCCTGTGCAGGGCCGCGACGATGGTCCGGCTGAGCCATCCGGCAAGGGCGACGACCAGCACCAGCGCCACCGCCCCGATCAGGAGCATCCGCTGGCCAAGGGCCGTGACGGGCTCCATCGCCTCATGCAGCTCGCGCTGGGCGCGCAGCACCCAGGTGATGCCATGCCGTTCGAAAGGTTGCAGGCTGACGATGTAGTCGCGGCCGTTTTCCATCCGGCGGGTGGTGACCGGTACTTCGACCCCGGTCATGGCATCGATCTCGTCATCGGTCAGTTCGATCGGGTCGAGGGTCCGGAACTCGCCGTCAAAGCGCGATCCGTTGCGAGTACGCCCGTCCGGGCCGATCAGCACGGTCTGCCCGCTTTCGCCCAGTCCGACGTCGTTCCCCATGATCCGTTGCAGCGCATCGGGCGGCACCTGCACGGCAAGGATGCCGATGGGCGCGCCGTTCGGTCCGGCAATCGGCGTGGCAAAGAAGCCGGCCGGCAGGTCGGCCGAGGGTGCATATTCCGAGAAATCCTCGTAGACCACGGTGCCGGGGTCCACTGCCATCGCCTTGTCGAACACAAAGCCAAGCCCGGAATAGGTCAGTTCCCCCTCGACCAGATTCTCGGTGAAATCGCTTTCCTTGTAGACGGTGTACATGACCGTCCCGTCGAGACCGATCAGGAAGATGTCATAGTAGTCCTGGCCGTAAAGCACCTGCCGGAAGTAGTCGTGGAACCGGGCATGCATCCGATCGTAGGCCGTTCCGGTTTCGGCGGCGTCCAGCTGTTCCCGTTCGCCCGGCGGGTAGGGGTTGTCGGTCACGTAGCCGGTGCGCAGGGCCGCGATGGATTCGGCGCCCATGAACATCCAGGAGCTTTGCAGGTTGTTCATCGCCTCGCGCGTCGTCGGCGAATAGGCGAGTTCGGCCACGTGGCGTTCGACCCCTTCGAACCAGGCGGTCAATTCGCCTGTGCGCCCGTCCAGCGCGGTTTCGAAGTTCTGTTCTACCCCCGACAGCAGCATCCCGCGTGCGACCGTGAACGAAACCACTCCGATGCCCAGCCCCACGCACAGCGCGAGCCCCGCGATCATCGCCGGCAGCTTGTGCGCCAGGCGCAGGCCGCGCAGTCGATCCGTGGCCCGCGGGGGCTTGGGGGTCTTGCCATGTGTCATACCGGGCCCTCGGCTGGTCCTGATGAGTCCAGCGGTACAGGACGAATGCTAATGCGCACTTAAGCGCCGCGCATTGCCGGGCCGGCGCGGCAAAATCGGGCTGACACCTCCGGCCGATGCGGTTAAAGGAAGGGTGTGGCCCCGTGGCTCAACTGGATAGAGCAGCCCCCTCCTAAGGGGCAGGTTGCAGGTTCGAATCCTGCCGGGGTCGCCATGTCGTGTCATTCACGGAAATTTCCCCTTCTTTCCAGTTGTTTGCGGAAGTGTGTCCCGTTTTCGGGTGGGTGTGTCCCATTTCAGGAAGCCCTCACCAACAGTTTGACCATGCGCTCGCGGTCAGCCGCGCGGGTGTATCTCTCGACTTCCGACAGGCTCATGTGACCAGCCATCGCGGCGATCTGATGCGTCGAGGCTTCCTTCTCCGCCCAGTAGATGCAGAACGCTTTGCGCAGCCCGTGAAGGCGCGCATTCATCCCGGCTTCGGTCGCCGCATCGCGGAACGCATTGCCAAGGCTTTCAGGGGCGAAGGGCTTGCCGCGTGTCGTCAGGATAAAGGCCGGGGCAATGTCCGGTGTCCGGTCTATCACTTCGACCAGTTCGGGCGTCAGCGGAACGCGTGCCGTCACGCCGCTTTTCTGCCGCTCGTAGACGAGAACGTCGCCCTTGATGTTCTTTCGGCTCAGCTTGGAAAGGTCCGTGCGCGCCGCGCCCGTGTAGAGCGCAAGGTCGAACACAAGCCGCTCAATGGTGCCGACCGGCCAGCGCTTTTGAAACGCGGCAATGTCTTCTGCATCGGCAACCGGAAACCCCTTCAGCTTGGGTCTATCCAGCTCGATTCCTGCCATGGGGTTCTTCGCGATGAAGCCAAGGCGGCGCAGATGCTCGAACACGGGCTTGAGCGCTTTGTATTCGTTGACGGCGCTGTGTCCTCCCTTTGCGTAGAGGGCGCGCTCAATGGCTTCTCCCGTAATGGTCTTGATAGGTCGCGCGCCCTGGGCCTTGCGGTAACGCGCGAAGATCGCCTCCCGGCTTTTCTTCGTGCCTGGTGCGTATTCCTTCCACGACGCATTGCCGGAGGTATACAGATCCAATGCCCAGGCGAAGGTTCCTGCGTCTGGTGTTTCGGTACCCGGCGGCATGTCCTGCCAGCGGGCGTGTTCGGCTGCCCACGCTGCCAGCACCTTGGGATCGGTCGGGTGCAGGCCGTGGACGCCAAGGGACCGCTCTACAGTGCCCCGGCGATAGGTGTGAAACCACCTGCCCCGGCGCCTCTTCGAGCGTAGATACGGCAGCTTCTTCATGCGCTATCTCCCGAGAATGGCTTGTTTGACCATTCGTCAATCGCGGCACGGTCTGACGGATACTCGAAGGTGACGCCCTCCGGCCCAACGCCCTTGATGCGCGCGCCCGGACACAGATCCTTGGCGGCCTCAAAGGCTTCCTTGATCTGGCGGGGCGTGGGCATGGAAGGGGCAGTTGGGCGAGCCATGTCACATGCTCCGGCCAAGCTTGTTGGTCACCGTGTCCATGTCGAAGGCGAACGGTTTCCCCGGCGCGGTTTCCAGTCCGATGCGGCGGACGTAGGCCCAGAAGGCCGGTGTCGCGTTGCGGTAGCCCAGATCCCGTGCGAGGTCGTCTGCGGTGACAAGTCGGAACATGGCGGGTCCTTCCTCAGGCCGTGCCGTTAAGCCGGACGCGGGCCGTCGCGTCGCCATCGGCGGCGGCTTCGGTCGTCGCGCCGATCAGCGTGTTGCCCGAGGCGGTCCCGGTGACGTTGGCGTTGGACGTGCTCCAGTAGACTTTCTGGCCCTTCGTAAGGGCACCGGCCGCCTTGGGCAGGTCGAAGACACCCACGATGCGCGCCTCGAAGTCGGCACCGGATTCGGCATTCGTCAGGGCGACACCGAACAAGGCCCCCTGAAAGACACCTTGGCCCGAGGTGATCGTAGCAGCGGCGGTGAAGGTGAGCGTGTCACCGGATTGGACGAAGTTCTTCATGTCAGATTCCTTTCGAAGCGGAGAAGGCGATTGTGGCGGGCCGTGCCGCCTGGCTTGCGGCAAGGCGCCGGTCCAGGTCGGCAATGGCGGCTGCCATTTCGGCGTCGGAACGGTATTCGACGCTCATGCCCTCGATTTCGGTTTTTCGGATGCCGCGCGCCCTGGCCTTCACCAAGGCATCGCGCAGCGTCTGTAGCTCTTCGGATGGGACGGCCATCAGGCGCCCTCGTTCTTGTACCAGCCGCGGTAGTCGGTCCAGCCGCAGCCGAAGTCGAGCCGCACCTTCATCTGGACGCCATCCACCTCGAAGCCCTGACGGGTTTCGATTTGCGGGCCGGGCGAACCTTCGAGGTAGGCATATTCCAGGCCGTCGATGGTCGCGGGGTTCGCGGCGACGTACCAGGCACCGCCGTCCGAAAGGCGGGGTTCCACGGCCAGCTTCAAGTTGCCGAAGGGGTTCACGTCCTCGGTCTTCGTCGCGTTGATCTGGGTCAGCAGTTGTTCGGCCACGGTTTCCAGCTCGGGCGGGACGACAAGTGCGAAGGGCGAGGCGTCGATGGGTTCGCCGCCAAGGCCCGTCTGGCGGCGCATGGCAAGGCGGGCGGCGTTCAGCGTCGAGATGCTGAGCGCCCCGCCGCTGGTGGCGAGGTTGCCGTGATCGGCGTGGAAGACGGCGGTGCCGTCGCTCATGGTCGGGTTCGCCACCAACTTGGCCACCAGTTGTGCCGCCTCGAAGGCGCGGGCCGCGTTGCCCAGCTTGGCCGGGATCTGGGTGAAGGCCCCCAGGTCGTCGTTCACCAGCGCCTGGCGGGAAATGCTGAAGATCCGGCCGAATGTCTCGACGCTGTAGGTCTCGGCCGATTCCTCGATAGTGCCGGACTTGAATTCGCCGCCTTCGTTCACCTTCAGCAGCTCGGGGCCTTCGCCGAATTGCAGGGCGCGCTTGGCGCGGAAGTCGCGGGCGGTGGTCTGGCGGGCCATCATCCGCACCCCGGACGGTGCGGCGGTGTAGGCCCGGCGCAGCTCGCGTCCCACGGTGTCGCCCAGGATCAGCGGAAAGTCGGACGTGGTGTGCAGCGCGCGGGTGATCACGGTATCGGCGCTGAGGCCGGTGATAGAGCTACCGGAGCGGCGCAGGCAGTCGCGGGCCAGGTCGACCGTGGACATGGCGGCGTAGGGCCGGGCGGCTTCGCTCAGCTCGTGGCCGGGGTGCGACCGTGCCCAGAGCGCTTCGCCCGCGCGGGTCGCGATGGCGGTCGGGTCGGTGTGATCTGTCAGGACCGTGGCGCGGGTGGTGCGCGTCGCGGTGCTGGCGCTGCGGTGCTGCATCGCCTCGAAGGCCGCGTGGCGGGCTTCGTCCGGGGTCGCCTCGGCGTCGATCTGTTCATCGGCCCAGGCGCGGGTCAGCCCGGCGGTCTCGGCGATGGTGCGGATTTCGGCGTTGCTTTGCGCGCGGGTGGTGAGGTTTTCCTCTGAACCATCATCGCGAAGTCTGACCTCGACATATCCATCCCTTTGGATAAGTTCGACGCGCTCTCTGATAGCGTCCAATTTGTCTTCCATGCTCGATTCTCCGTTACGGAAGTGTGCGCCCGGATCAGCCGGGACAGGGACAACGGACACCTCGATGGGCATCCACCGTTTGGCGGTGCGGATGCGGAGCTTGCCGTCCCGCGTTTCCGCCCACTCGGCCACCTGGTAGCCGATGGACAGGCCGCGAAGGGTGCCGTCGCCAATGTCCGACAGCACGGATTCGGCGGCGGTGTTGCTGCGGAATTTCATGCGCACCCAGATCCCTTCGGGCCGCATCTCGGCCGCCTCAATCACTCCGAGCTGGTCGCGGGTCGAGGCGCTGCGGTGCGCGTCCAGGACCGGCGCGCCGATGAGGCGGGACAGGTCGGCACCGGCCAGGTCCAGGCGTTCGATGAAACCGGCGCGGGGCGTGTCGGCCCCGGTCGACACGATGGCTTCGACCGTGCGGGCCGTGCGGTCCACCGTGGTCGGGCTGGGGGTCAGGTTGCGGACGTGGATGGTCATTCGGCAGCGTCCTTCGTGTCGCGCCCGGCATCGCGGGCCAGTTCGTCGTTGAGGTCGTCAATGTCTCGGCCGCGCCCGGCCACGACTTCCTCGCGGCTTTTCAGGCCCGCCTCGATCGCGCGGGCGTCGGCTTCGACTTCGTTCTTCGGGTCCACCCATTGCCAGCCGGGCGGGACGAAGCGGACGGCTTGGAAGTCGTTGCCGCCCTCGATCTCGCCCGCCAGCGCGCGCAGCTCGATCCAGCGCCGCCAGAGCGGGCGTAGAAGTTGGCCCTCGATCAGGTGGCGTTGCAGCATTTCGGCGCGGCGGCGGAAGTCCAGCAGGCCCACACGGGCGGAGCTGTAATTGGTCTGGGTCAGGTCGCCGGTCAGTGCCTCGAAGGTCAGCCCGACACCGGCGGCAATCTCGCGATCCTGCGCGCGCAGGAAGTCCACCGCTTGCGCCAGCCCCTGGCCGGGGTTGGAAAAGGTCACGTCCGCGCCGGGCGGCAGGATGCGCATGGCGCCGGGTTCCAGTGATACGTTCAAGGCAGAACCGTTCAATTCGCCGTCGAAGCCCCCAAGGGAGGCGTCATGGTCACGGATGAAGCCGGTCATCATGCTGGCGACCTTGGTCTGCATCAGCAGCGCGTCGGAGGCGTCGTCGCGGTCGCGCAGTTTCAACAGGACCGGGGCCAGCCACGACAGGCCGCGCACCTGGCCGGGAAAGAGCGGGTCGAAGATGTGCAGCACGTCGCGGGCCGGGATGCGGACGGCGGCGCTGTAGGTGGTGAAGGGGGTGCCGGGGGCCTCGGGCAGGATGTGATAGGCGGTCACTTCGTCGTCGGCGTCGAATTCGACACCGGCCACGATGCGGCCCCCGTCGCCCAGGTCGCGGTGAATTGTGGCGTCCACCTGTTCGGCGGGCAATTGTTTCAACCGGATCTCGCCCGCGCGGGTGATCTGGATGCGCAGGAAGGCTTCGCCGTCGCGCACCAAGGCGCGGATAACCGTGGGCAGCAACGGCGACACCAGCGCCTCGAATGCGGTGTTCAGGTCGCGGGCGGTCGCCTGGTCAGGATGCTTTGAGCGAACCTGCCACCCCCCGCCTGCCAGCGCAGAGACATAGGTCTCGATGATGCGATTGCCATAAGGGGTGTTGATGTAGGCGGCAGAGGCTCGGAGCTGGGCTGTACCTCGGGCGGCCAGCGTGGACACCTGCGGCGCGGCAAGGGTCGAAGCGCCTTCCCAGCGGCGGCCCCCTCCTGCGGCCTCGATGCCGGAGCGCTTGCGGAAGGGCGCGGCGATGCGGGTGAAGATGCCGAAGGGGAAGCTCATGTGTCAGGGTCCAAAGGAAGGGGGATTACCGAGCTGTAATTTTGCGGCGCTGAGAGTGAGCGCGAACCCTCCCAGCGCCGCCCGCCGCCTGCGGCTTCGATGCCCGAGCGGCGGAAAAAGCGCGACACCTGGCTGGGGAATGCGCGCTTTATGCGGTTGCGAACGGTCATGCCGTCCAAGTCACAGTCATGCCGAGCTTTTGGGCTTCGCGTTCGACTTCTCGCGCGGCGTTGGAGATGTTCACCATGACGACCCGTGCCAGTTTGACCGGTTCGCCGAGTGCGTCGTCATCCATGCCGGGCTCCAATTGATCAGCGATCTCGCGAAGCGTGCCCGAGAGGTGCCAATATCCGCCGATCTCGCTGTCGAAGGCCGCTTGCGCCCCCCAGATTTCGACCGTGGGGTCTGCAATCCGGTCGAATGTGCTGAGAAGTACGTTGCCTGCGGCGAAGCCTGCGTTCTCGCTGGAAAGACCGCCATTCATCATCAGGTCGTCCACCAACCGAAGATACAAAGCGTCCTGCCAAGCGTACTTGCGGCTCTTGGCTGTCGCAGCCTCGACGGTTTCGGGAAGCCCTTGCTTGTAGTCTTCCCAGAGGCGCAGGTGGCCGCGCCGCTTGAGAGACATGAAGCGCGCCTCTTTCATCCCGCCAACGATCAAGAATTCAGTTCTGGTCAACATTGAGCATTCCTGTGTCAAGTTGACAGAATATTGCGCGCACCGCGATCCTGTGTCAACCTGAAATATGATGGCATTAATCGTCGTTGGCTAGTCCAGCCGCACCACCAACGCCTCGATTTCCTCGCGCGCCATGCTGATGATCCCGACAAGCCCGACGGCGGGGTGGTTCTCGTCCATCGCCTCGGCGCAATGGTTCACCATGCAGTCGGCCGCGCGGATCAGCGATTCCACGCGGCAGGCATGGGCGAACACCGATCCGGGGCCGTACTTGTCTTGCAGGGGGTCGGCTGGCGCGCTCATTGGCCTGCCTCCTTCTTGTCCTGGGCGTCAGCCATCTTTTCGAGGCTGTCGGCCAGGTCTTTCGCAATCGACTTGAACGCGATGCAGATCGGCGTGATCGGTTGGCGGCTTGGCCACACGTCTTGAATCGCGTCCAGCAACTCAAATGCTTCCAGCAGGTGCAACGCATTGATGTGCATCATTCTGAGGTCAGGCAAAGCGGGGCCGTTCCCGCAGGCGGGGTCTTTGGTCATTGTCAGGGTCTCCTGATGTGGTATTGTTCCAAAACAGAACATAAGGAATGTTCTAAATTGGAACAAGAGAAAATCTTGGGTGCACAAATTCGCGCTGCGCGAGGGCTGTGTGGAATGTCTCAGTCGGCCCTAGCTGCTGCGGCTGGCGTGTCGTCAATGACGGTGAAGAGAGCTGAGGGTTCTGGCAGTCCCTTCCCAGCGCCCAAGGCGATTGAGGCAATCTGCGCAGCGCTGGAAGGTGCCGGGGTTGAGTTCATCGCAGAGAACGGCGGCGGGGCAGGTGTGAGGTTGAGGAAATGAAGAAAGCCGATGCTGAGAAGGTCATTCGGAGTCTCGTGCACGACTGGGCTGCTGAGACGGGGTTTATGAATAACGGCGATCAAGAACCAAGCTTCTATGACTTCTGGTCTTGGCTCGAGGCACGTGCGCCACAGGCCAAGGACTTTCGATCTGTAGGCGGTGCCGACTACATTGCAGAAATGTGGTTTGACGAAGAGCTGGGCCAGTTGTGGCGTAGGTGAAACGCGCCGGGCAGTCTGTCTCTGCCGCGCGCTCTCTGGCTTTGCCCACTCACCGAATAACGGGAACACTTCGCGCATCTTGCGGCCCGCGCGGGTGTGTTCTCCCCTGTCTTCATCGCTTCATCCAGCTCGATTGCAGCACCGGGGCCGCCGGGCGCGCCAGCGGCGCAGCCTGGGCCAGCTCCTGCCGCCGCTGGTCCCAATTCGGGTTGAGGATCTGCCGGGCCGCGAAGGCATAGACGACACAATCCAGCGCCTCGGCCCGGCGCCCTGGGATACGCTCGAAGCTGCGGACAGGCTGGCCCCGGCGGTAGCGCATGACGGCGCGTTCGCTGGCGACCTGTTCATGCCAGACGCGCGGCAGTTCGGCCGACAGGCGGATGGATGCGCCGCGCGACAGGCGGGCGAAGATCAGCGTCTTGAGCGTGTCCACGCCCACGATCCAGAGCCGCGCGCCGGTCTTGGTCTTCGATCCCGCCCGTTCGATCATCGGCCGGTTGCCCGGCGCGCCCTTGATCGCCAGCACCTTGCGCCTGGTGCGCGGCTGGCAGAAGGCGGTGACGCGGTGCATGGTCGTGCCGTCGCCCGCGTCCACGGCCGCCGCGTCGATCCCGATGCGCCCGCCCAGCTCGTGCCGGAAGGTCTGTTTCAGCAGCGTGTCGAGGTCCGTCCAGGTGCCTTCGTCGTCCCACTGGCCCCATATCACGCGATGCCCAAGAACATGGGCCGTGCCGTCTTCGGACCAGCCCAGAAAGGTCAGTTCCAGCCGGTCGTGTTGCACGTCGCAGCCCACGGTGAGCGCCAGCACCTCGGCAGGCACCAGCTCGAGGCCGAAGGCTTCGCCGCGTTCCGACAAGGCTTCGTCGTCCAGCTCGTCACCTTCGCCGCGCCAGCCTTGGCCCAGGATCGTGTTGACGAAGGTTTGCAGCGTGGTCGGGTCGTCCTTGGCGCCGATGAATTCGGCCGCCAGCCGCGCCCAGGACGCATTGACGTGAAGCGACACCAGGGCATTGAGCCTGAAGCCCGCATGGCCCTTGATCTGGGGCCGCGTGGCGCGCCACTGGCCTGCCGCGACCATCGCAGGCTTGCGGGCCTCGGGGATCTCGTCGCGGCAATGGGGGCATTTCCAGCGGGCGGTTTCCGGCGCGTCGTCGTCCCAGACGATTTGATCCCACTGGATTTCCGCGAAGGCCCCGCAGCTCGGGCAGGGCACCTCGAAGATCCGGGCGTCGGATTGCGCATAGGCGCGCAGGACGTGGCTGGTTTCCTCGTGCACCGGGGTGCTGCCGAGGACGATCTTGCGGTCGGGGAAAGACAGGGTGCGGCGTTCGGCCAGCAGGATCGGTGAGCCTTCGGCGGTCGCTTCCATGCCGTCCGCTTCGTCGATGAACAGGATTCGGACATTGTGTCGGCGCAGGTTGCGCGGGGCCTTGGCGGCGACGACTTTCAGCGATCCGCCGGGGAAGCGGCGCGACAGCAGCGTGTTGCGTTCGCCTTCCTCGCGGTCGTCGCCCAGGGCATCGGCCACGGTGCGGGACGCGGCGAAGATCGGTTCCACGTCGCTGACCATGTAATCGCGGCAATCGGCTTCGGCGGGCAGCAGGCAGAGGATGGGCGCAGGTTCGTTGGCGACGAAGGACGCAAGGGCAGAGGTCAGGAGGGTGGTGAAGCCCACGCGGACAGGTTTGACGAGGGTGACACGTTCGAGGTCGGGATCTCCGATGGCGTCGGCAATCTCGCGCTGGAAGGGCCAGAGCTGCACGGGGCCGGGCTGGGCGCTGACGCCTTCGGGCAGTTGAACGTGGTCTTCGATCCAGTCCGACAGGCGCAAGCGCGGTGGCGGGATCAGGGCGCGACGGGCGCGGGCGGCCACCTGGTCAATCGTTGGCATTGCACGGGGCTTCGATGTGCCAGAACAGATGCCGTTGGTCACGCATTGGAACGCCTTGGACTTGATAGGTCCTGCCGCCGTAAGTGATCAGGTCGCCCGAAGTCGGCTTGGCAATTGCGGACACCGCGATCAGGCATCGGAACGTTGCCGAAACGAAGGTGGTGGCCCCGAATTCTGTCTGTCGATCCTCGGCCAGAGGCACGATCCGAATGTCAACTGGTTGGCCGCCGTAGGGAACATAGGTGGCATCAACCGCAAGGGCGCTTTGCATCAGGTCCGAGGCGGCGGCGGAAAAGGGATCAGTCAGAGGCATTGCCAAGCTCCGTCAAGGCATCGCGCAAGGCGCGATCCAGCGTGTTGAAGGTATCGGGATCGGCGGCTGGCAGGTCCGCGCGCAGGCGGGACGGCACAGCGAGGATGCGGGCGCGGACCTGGCGCAGAAGATCGGCCCAGGCGTGTTCGACTTCGGAGGCGTTCACCAGTTCGTCGCGCAGCTTGGCATTCTTGAGCGCCTGGGCGTCGGCTTGTTCCTTCGCCAGCCGGGCGCGTTCGGCGGTGAGCTGGGCGGCCTGGTCAGGTGTGCCCCATTGCGCCGCCACGCCGCGCAGGTGTTCGACGTAGTTCCGAACGGTGGCTTCGAGGTCGTAGGCGTCGTGTTTCAGGTGAACGGCAAGGCCGCGTTTCTTCAGGTCGGTGAGCGCGCCGGATGAAATGCCCAGAAGGGTGCACAGATCCTTGCCGCCGATGATGTGCACGGCGGTTCCGTCCAGGGGAAGTTCAGAAAAAACGCGCATGATTTCTTACCCTTATGGAATTCTTTGCACAGGCTGAACCTCTGCGCTCTGCTGACCCGTATACGGTCCCGCCCGGAAGGACCCGTAGCGCCCGGCGTCGGCCCGAATGCTGAGAACGTGTCCGGTGAGTGCGGCGATGAGTTCTCCGACCGGCTGCCATGTGTCTGTCTGTCGCTTCGTCTTCATGTCTCTGTCTCTGCTCAATGGTGAGGTTCTGAGCGAAGGGCATAGGACGACTGCCCACGCTCGGAAGCGCGGCAGTCCCTATGCCCTCTGCGTGTCGTTCCTGCTCAACGGAGCCGGTCCTTCGCTTAGGGCCCATCCAGTCGCGCGCTCACGCTGGTCGGTTGGCTGCTGCTTGCGACACCTGAGCGCGGTGCCGGGGATCGGGCCTCAGCCTTTCGGACTGCCCTTTGCCTGTGATCCCGCCCATGGTAGGCTTGCCGAGTGTGGTGCCATCGTTGCTTACCCGAACCACCACTTCGGCCCTGCGTGAGATGGCGCGCAGGGTCGCCGCTTTCGCTACCTCTCGATCAGTTCCAGCGTGTCGCCTGCCCCGGCGGCCAGGTCGGCCACCAGGCGGCGCATGATCCACGCTTGTTTCGGGGTCGGGCGCCATCCGGGGCGCTTGCCCTGGCGGGCAATGGATTTGGCAAAGCCCTGCACCCATTCGTCGCTGCCATCGGCCATCACGCGGCGCAGGACCGCAGGCCAGTGGCACGTCAGGATCTCGTCCAGTTCGTTCGCCGTCATGCCGCCAGCTCCAAAGTCCCGATGTGGCGGAAAAAGGCGGCTTGATCCTGCGGCGGCATCGCTTCGAAGGCGGCTAGAGCGTAGGCTTTCCGTTCCTCGGGGGTGGCCCATGCCGCCCAGGTGCGCGCGTCTTCCATCCCGCCCAGGAACGGTGGCAAAGGTTCGCCCGCGCCTTCGAGGACGGCAGCAGCGGTCGCCTTGGCCGTTTCATCGGGCAGGGACGACAGTGCGGCAAAGGAAAGCGCAACGCGCTCGGGCACAGTGAGCCGGGCGGACGTTGCCAGCGCAAAGCCGGTCCAGGCGCTCGATGTGTTCAGGGTGAGGCAGTAGCCCAACACGCGCGCCATGCGCTTGTGATCGGGGGCGATGTGGCGGGCGAGGTTGGACTTGTGGCGTGCCGAGCTGTGTCCCGGTCCGCTCCGTAACCCATTGGCGCCTAATGGCGCTGATGATGGAGCTGTGTCCCGCTCAGTGCTTTGATCTTGCTTCTGGAAGTCTTGAAGGGTGGTGTCCTGCCGGGGTCACCAACGCCGTTTTTTCATTTGGCGCCTACTCGCCGCCGTGCAGCGCGGGACGGGGCGCGGCAAGCGGCGGATCCGACGCCAGCTCTTCGAAATCGAAATTGTCCAGCCGGTGCGCGCGTTTGCCCGCCTTTTCGGCGCTGGTGCGGATCTCGGTCAGGTCCTTCTGCGCCTGTCCGAAATGCCGGTCGAGGTTGGCGACGCGGTCGCCCAGCCGCTCCATGTCCGCGCTCAGCAGCGCCAGTTCGCGGCGGATCGTGCCGGCCTGTTCGCGCATGCGGGCATCCTTGAGCACCGCGCGCATGGTGTTCAGCGTGGCCATGCAGGTGGTGGGCGAGACGATCCAGACCCGCAGGGCAAAGCCTTCGCGCACCAGTTCGGGGAAGTTGGCGTGCAGCTCGGCATAGACTGCCTCGGAGGGCAGGAACATCAGCGCGCCGTCGGCGGTCTCTCCGTTCTGGATGTAGCGCTCGGCGATGGCGCGGATATGCGCGCGGACCGACTGGCGCATCAGCTGGGCGGCGCGGGTCGTCTGTTCCGGCGTTTCGGCGCGGCGCAGGGCCTCGTAGGCTTCCAGCGGGAATTTCGCGTCGATCACGATGGGGCCGGGGGGATTGGGCAGGTGGATCAGGCAATCGGCCCGCCGGCCGTTCGGCAGGGTCGCTTGCAGGGTATAGGCGTCGCGGGGCAGGGCCTTGTGCAGGATGTCGTTCAGCTGGATCTCTCCGAACGCGCCGCGCGTCTGCTTGTTCGACAGGATGTCCTGAAGGCCCAGCACATCGCCGGAAAGCTTGGTGATGTTGTCCTGCGCCTTGTCGATGGTCTTGAGCCGCTCCTGCAATTCGCCAAGGCTCTGCGCCGTGCGGCGGGCCGAGCCTTGCAGGCTGTCGGTCATCTGGCTTTGCACTTCGGCCAGGCGCTGCTCCATCAGCTGCAGCATGCCACGCTGCTGGGCCGCCTGCGCCTCGGAAACGTGGGTCAGCCCGCCCGAGAGCCGCTCCTGCCCATCCGAGAGGGCCTGCACGCGGGTGCCGAGCGTGTTCATGGCATGGGCGGTCTGTTCGACCAGCCGGGCCGAGCGATTGGCGCCGCGCAGGGCCAGCAGCATGAGGATCAGAAGCAGGGCAAAGCCGACGGCGGCGAGGCTGGCCAGCACCGACGGGTCGGACAGGTCGATGGACGCGCCGCCGATCTGGATCATGTGCGCCCGAAGAGCCGCTCGATGTCGCTGAGTTTCAGCTCGACATAGGTGGGGCGGCCGTGGTTGCACTGGCCGGAATGGGGAGTCGCCTCCATCTCGCGCAGCAGGGCGTTCATCTCCTCGGCGCGCATGCGGCGGCCGGAGCGGATGGAGCCGTGGCAGGCCATGCGGCTGAGGATCGCCTCGATCCGCTCCTGCACGCCGCGGGCGCTGCCGGTGTCGCTGAGTTCGTCGAGCAGGTCGCGGACGAGGGCCTCGGCGTTGACCTCGCCGAGGATCGCAGGGGTTTCGCGCACGCAGATGGCGCCGGCGCCGAAGGGTTCGAGCGTGAGGCCCATGGTGGCAAGGTCCTCGGCCACCTCGAGGATCAGGGCGGCGTCCGAGGACGACAGCTCCACCACCTCGGGGATCAGCAGGGCCTGGGCGGGGACTCCGGTTTCGGCCAATTGGCGTTTGAGCTTTTCGTAGACGAGGCGTTCGTGCGCGGCGTGCTGGTCGACGATGACCATGCCGTCGGCGGTCTGGGCGATGATGTAGTTCTCATGCACCTGGCCACGGGCGGCGCCGAGGGGGAGGGCCTCGTCGCGCCCTTGCGGGCGCGCCTCGGAGCCTTGCGCTGGCACGTGGGCCTCGGGATCGGCTGGGGAAGGATCTTCGGGCATGTCGACCACGCGGCCCGACCAGGCCTGGGCCATGTCCGCAAAGCCTGGTGCCTGCGCCTGGTAGGACGCCATCCGCGCACCGAGCGACGGGCGGTCCATCTGGTAGATGCGCGGCTGGGCCGGCGCCTCGGGGCGGAAGGCGCCCAGCGTGGCCTGCGCCACGGTGGTCGAGGCGCGGTGCCCGGCCCCGGCCAGCGCGTGTTTCAGCGCCGAGACGACGAGGCCCCGCGCCAGCCCGGCATCGCGGAACCGCACCTCGGACTTCGCCGGGTGCACGTTCACGTCGACCATGTGCGGGTCGCAATCGAGGAACAGCGCCAGCGCCGGGTGCCGATCGCGCGACAGGAAATCGGCATAGGCGCCGCGGATCGCCCCGGCAAAGAGCTTGTCGCGCACCGGCCGGCCGTTCACGTAGACATATTGCGCCACGGATGAGCCGCGCGAATAGGTCGGCAGGGCGGCGTAGCCGGTGAGGCGCAGCCCATCGCGCTCGGCCTCGATCCGCAGGGCGTTCTCGGCAAAGTCGCGGCCCATGATGCGGGCCAAACGGCCGTGGAGCGCGTCGAAGAGGTCCCCCGCCTCGGGGTCCACGCGGAAGGTGGTGCGCCCCTCGCCATCCCCGGACATATCGACGAGGGTAAAGCCGACGAAGGGCTCGGCCATGGCCAGCCGCTTGATCACGTCGGAAATCGCCTGCATCTCGGACCGGTCGGTGCGCAGGAACTTGAGCCGCGCGGGCGTGGCGTAGAAAAGATCGCGCAGCTCGACAACGCTGCCCTGGCGCAGCGCGGCGGGCCGGATCGGGCCCATCTGCCCGCCCGAGACCGCGATCTGCGCCGCCTCGTGACCCGAGGCGCGCGAGGTGATCGTCAGCCGCCCGACCGCGCCAAGCGAGGGCAGCGCCTCGCCCCTAAAGCCGAAGGTGTGGATGTCGAGCAGGTCCGAGCCGTCGATCTTGGACGTGGCGTGGCGCGACAGGGCCAGCGGCAGGTCATCCGCCGTCATGCCGCAGCCGTCATCCGTCACCCGGATCAGCGTCTTGCCGCCATCGGCGATTTCCACGGTGATCCGCCGCGCCTCGGCATCGAGCGCATTCTCGACCAGTTCCTTGACAGCCGAGGCGGGGCGCTCCACCACTTCGCCAGCCGCGATGCGGTTGATCGCGCCATCGTCAAGTTGGCGGATCACGGGGCGATCTGTGGATATCTTGGGTGCAGGAGAGGTCATGCCCCAAGACTTAGCATGGGGCGCGTTGATTCTGAAAGTCTCGCCGCGCAATTGGAACAAGCCCGCGAGCGTGGCGTTTCCCATTCGACAAATGGAATATGGACAGGAGACCATCATGCCGATGCATCACCAGACCAGCCCCTCCACCGGGCCGGGCAGCCTGCGGGTCGACTGCTTTTACGACGCCGCCAGCGGGTCGGGGCAATACGTGGCGGTGGACGAGGCGACGGGGCAGGCGGCGCTGATCGACGTTGTGGCCGATTTCGACACCTCGGCGGCGCGGGTCCGGTATGACAGCGCGCAGGAGATCCTCGATTTCGTGAACGACAAGGGGTGGGAGGTCGCCTGGATCCTCGACACGCATCCCCATGCCGATCACCTGATGGCCTCGGCCTGGCTGAAGCAGCAGACCGGGGCGCAGACCGCCATCGGGGCCCGTGTGCCTGACATCGCGGTGCTGTGGCGCAACCTCTACAACCTGCCGGACGCCTTCGACGTGGAGGGCGATTTCGACCGGCTGTTCGAGGATGGGGACCGGTTCGACCTTGGCGAGACCCAGCTACGGGTGATGCTGTCGCCCGGCCATACGCTGGGGTCGATCAGCTACGTCGCGGGCGATGCGGCCTTTGTCCATGACACCTTCATGGCCGCCGACGTGGGCACCAGCCGGGCCGATTTTCCCGGCGGCTCCTCGGCCGAGCTCTACGACTCGCTGCAGGCCCTGCTCGACCTGCCGGATGACACGCGGCTGTTCCATGGTCATGACTACCCGCCGGTGGGCGCGCGCGAGGACCCGGCCTTCTTTGCCACCGTGGCCGAGCAGCGCGAGACCAACCCGCATCTGAAGGGCGGGCGCAGCAAGGAAGACTTCTGCCGCATCCGTGACGCGCGCGACGAAAAGCTGTCTTTGCCGGACCGGATGCTGCATGCCTTGCAGGTGAACCTGCGCGGAGGGCGCTTGCCCGAGCCCGAAGAGGATGGGCAGAGTTACTTCAAGATCCCTGCGAACCGATTCTGACTGCGAAGGAGACGTGACATGAAGACCGAAACCGTGGACGGCGCGACGTTCGAGACCTGGACCGTGGACGAGGTCCACACAGGCATGGCCGAGGGCCGTATCGTCGTGATCGACGTGCGCACCCCGCAGGAATACATGTTTGAACATATCGAGGGCGCGCTGCTGATGCCGCTGGCCTTCTTTGCCCCCAGCGGGCTGCCGGGCCAGGCGGAGAAGCAGATCGTGCTGCATTGCGGCTCGGGCATGCGGTCGGAAAAGATGGCGCGGCTGGCGATGTCTCAAGGCATCGGCAAGATCGCGCATATGGAGGGCGGCTTTGGTGCCTGGAAGCAGGCAGGCAAGCCCTATATCGGCACCAACATGGGGACCGGCGCGCCGCAGCGCGTGGCGCCCTGAGGTTGCCGCGCCAAGCGAACGCCCCTTTGTGGCGTGGCCTTCGGCGAGAGTATTTGTGGAATAATGAAAGGGCGGGGCCGCGTGGGGCCGCCCTTTCCTGTGTCAGGCGGCCAGCTTGCGGCGCAGCCCCTCGAGCATGTCGAGGCAGCGGTCGAGCTGGTCGAGGCTGACGTATTCATCGGGCTTGTGGGCCTGGTCGATGCTGCCCGGCCCGCAGACCACGGCCGAGAGGCCGAGGCGGGTGAAGATGCCGGCCTCGGTCCCGAAGGGGGCCACGTCGGCGGTATTGGCGCCGGTGAGTTCCGCCACCAGCGCGCGGGCTTCGTTGTCGTCCATGGGCTCGAGGCCCTCGACCTCGCCGATCACCTCGGTCTCGATGCTGGCGGCGGGATGAACGGCGCGCATCTGGCCGAGCAGCTTGTCCACATGGTCCGCAACGGCCTGCTTGACGAAATCCAAGTCCGATTGCTGCACGGGGCGGAATTCCCAGTCGACCTCGGCGCGGCCCACGATCACGTTATGGGCGACGCCGCCGCGGATGCCGCCGACGTTGAGCGTGGTCCAGGGCGGATCGAACCGGCTAGAGGCGGGCGCGCGGGGCTTGAGCTCTTCGCGCAGTTCGAGCAGGCGCGAGACGTAGCGGACGGCGTATTCGGCGGCGTTGACGCCGCGGTCCGGGGCCGATCCGTGGCCTTCGAGCCCGGTGAAGCGGGCGGTGTATTCGCAGCAGCCCTTGTGGCCTTCGATGATCCGCATGTCGGTCGGTTCGCCGATGATCGCCATGGCGGGGCGGATGCCGCGATCTTGCAGGTGCGGCAGCAGGGCCTGGGCGCCCATGCAGCCGGTTTCCTCGTCATGGGTAAAGCAGAAGTGGATCGGGCGCCGCAGCTCTTGCGCGGCGAATTCGGGGGCCATGGCCATGGCGGCGGCGATGAACCCCTTCATGTCGCAGGTGCCGCGGCCAAAGATCAGCCCGGCGCGCTCATGGGTCTCGAACGGGTCGGTCGTCCAGTCCTGGTCGGCGACCGGGACCACGTCGGTATGGCCCGACAGGATGATCCCGCCGTCGCGGTCCGGGCCCAGGGTCGCCCAGAGGTTCGCCTTGCGCCCGGTCTTGTCGTGAAAGATGTCCACCCGCGCGCCAAGGTCCCCCAGCCGGTTGGCGAGGTAGACGATCAGCTCGAGGTTGCTTTCGGTCGAGACGGTCGGATGGGCGATCAGGTCCGACAGGATCTCGCGCGTCGCGGCCATGCGGTTCATTTGACGAACATCTTTCTCGGGCGGTCGCAGAAGGTCTCGGCCGGCCCGTCCTCGGTGATGAGGATGGATTCGGTGATCTCGAGGCCCCAATTCTCCATCCAGAGGCCGGGCATGAAGTGGAAGGTCATGCCGGGTTTCAGCTCGCTCTCGTCCTCGGCCCGCAGGGAGATCGTGCGTTCGCCCCAGTCGGGCGGGTACGACAGCCCGATGGGATAGCCGCAGCGCGCGCCGCGTTCGATCCCGGCGCGCAGCAGCGGGGCGGCCAAGGCATTGGCCACGTCGCAGGCGCGGTTGCCGGCGCGGGCGGCCTCGAGACCCGCTTCGAGCCCCTCGACCAGCGCGGCCTCGGCGTTCAGCAGGAACTCGGGTGGCTTGCCGAGGAAGATCGTCCGGCAGAAGGGCGCGTGGTAGCGGCGGTAACAGCCGGAGATCTCGAAGAACGTCGCCTCGCCAGTCTCGAAGGGGCGGCCGTGCCAGGTCAGGTGCGGCGCGGCGGCGTCGGGACCCGAAGGCAGCAGCGGCACGATGGCCGCGTAATCGCCCCAGTGCCCGTCCGCGCCCATCACCCCGTCATGCAGGATATCGGCGACGACCTCGTTCTTGGGCACGCCCGGTTCGACCCGTTCCAGCAGGCCATCGACGATCTTTTCGCTGATCTTCGCGGCGCGGCGGATGAAGGTGATCTCTTCGTCCGATTTCACCCCGCGCTGCCAGTTCACCAGCGCCGTCGCGTCGATCAGCCTGGCATTCGGCAGGCTTTCGGCCAGCGATTGATGTGCCTTGGCCGAGTAATAGTAATTGTCCATCTCGACGCCGATGCGGCTGGTTTCGTGCCCCAGCATCTTGAGCCGCTCGGCCAGGTCCTGCATCGGGTGCCGTTCGGTCGATTGCACGAAATGGTCGGCATAGCCCATCACGTAGGCATCCCCCATCCAGACCGTGCGCAGCGCGCCGTTGGTGTCCTGGTTGCGGCCCCACCAGATCGGGTCGGACTCGAGGCTGACGATCACCCCCTGGTGGACGTAGAACGACCAGCCGTCATAGGCGGTCAGCCAGTTCTGGTTCGACGGGTCGGTGATGAACAACACGTCCAGCCCGGCCTTTTCCATCGCCGCCCGGGTCAGGGCCAGGCGCCGCTGGAACTCGGCCTCGGAAAAGGGGAGATGCTTGCGAATCATGCGCCGGGTTCCTTCCGTTTCGGTGGGGTGATCCTGTTAAAAGGAGCACGCAGGGACCAGATCGGGCTGGTCCGAAAACGACCCGTGATGCCGTTTTTTCGATGCCTGCACAATGCTTTGGCACCACTTGGTTGCGGTCGCATCTACGAATGGTAGGTGTTGGGAAAGAACTCGTCAAACCACCCGGAGGCCAACATGCTGCGCAACGACCAACTTGCTGAATGGGATCGCGAAAGCTTTTTCCACCCCTCGACGCACCTTGGCGCCTTTGCCCGCGGCGAGCTTGGCAACCGCATCGTGACCGGCGGGCAGGGCTGTCATATCGAGGACCGCGAGGGGAACCGGCTGCTTGACGCCTTCGCCGGGCTCTACTGCGTGAACGTGGGCTACGGCCGGACCGAGATCGCCGATGCCATCGCCGCGCAGGCGCATGAGCTGGCGTATTACCATTCCTATGTCGGCCACGGCACCGAGGCGAGCGTGACCCTGGCCAAGATGATCATGGACCGCGCGCCGGATCACATGTCCAAGGTGTACTTCGGCCTGTCGGGCTCGGACGCAAACGAGACCAACATCAAGCTGGTCTGGTACTACAACAACATCCTCGGCCGCCCCGAGAAGAAGAAGATCATCAGCCGCTGGCGGGGCTATCACGGCTCGGGCCTGATGACCGGCTCGCTGACCGGGCTCGAGTTGTTCCACAAGAAATTCGACCTGCCGCTGAGCCAGGTGGTGCATACCGAAGCGCCCTATTATTTCCGCCGTCCCGCCGGGATCGAGACCGAGGCCGAGTTCGTCGCCCATTGCGTGGCGAAGCTGGAAGAGCTGATCGAGGCCGAGGGCGCCGACACCATCGCCGCCTTCATCGGCGAGCCGGTGCTGGGCACGGGCGGCATCGTGCCCCCGCCCGCCGGCTACTGGGACGCGATCCAGGAGGTGCTGACCAAGCACGACATCCTGCTGATCGCGGACGAGGTCGTGACCGGGTTCGGCCGCCTCGGGTCGATGTTCGGGTCGACGCACTACGGGCTGAAGCCCGACCTGATGACCATCGCCAAGGGTCTGACCAGCGCCTACGCGCCGCTGTCGGGCTCGATCGTGTCGGACAGGATGTGGCAGGTGCTGATGCAGGGGACGGACGAAAACGGCCCCATCGGGCACGGCTGGACCTACTCGGCCCACCCCATCGGCGCCGCCGCCGGGGTCGCGAACCTGCGGCTGATCGACGAATTGAACCTGATCGGCAATGCGGGCGAGGTCGGTGCCTACTTCTTGAGCGGCCTGCGCGAGGCGCTGGGCGAGCATGCCCATGTCGGCGAGGTGCGCGGCGAGGGGCTGATGGCCGCCGTCGAATTCGTCAAGGACCGTGACACGCGCACGCTTTTTGACCCCAAGGAAACGATTGGCGCCAAGGTCGCCGGCGCCTTGCTGAAACGTGGCATCATCGGCCGGGCCATGCCGCAGGGCGATATCCTCGGCTTTGCGCCGCCGTTCTGCATGACGCGGGCCGAAGCCGACTCGGTTGTCGCCGCCACGAAGGATTCGGTTGCCGAAATCCTCGGGTGACCTAAGTGAAGGGTCTCAAAGCGGCATTTTCCCCTGCGGAAACCGCGCAGATGTCGGAATCCGTTGTAAAATGCCGTATTCCGGTTGCATGCCGGGTAGGGTGGCGTTTAGCCTTTGAACGGGACGCGGGAAAACCCGCGCGTAAAAAATAGACAGGGAGCCAGTCTTGGCTGACACAGCGACGGAGAGCGCGTTCGTGGAATTCGAACGCGTTCAGAAAAGCTATGACGGCGAGAATCTCGTCGTCAAGGATCTGAACCTCTCGATGCCGAAGGGCGAGTTTCTGACGATGCTCGGACCGTCGGGGTCCGGCAAGACCACCTGCCTGATGATGCTGGCCGGCTTCGAGACCGCCACCCATGGAGAGATCAAGCTGGGTGGGAAACCGATCAACAACATCCCGCCGCACAAGCGCAACATCGGGATGGTGTTCCAGAATTACGCGCTGTTCCCGCACATGACGGTGGCCGAGAACCTGTCCTTCCCGCTGGAAGTCCGCAAGATGGGCAAGTCCGAGCGCGAGGCCAAGGTCAAGCGGGCGCTGGAAATGGTGCAGATGGGCGCCTTTGGCGGCCGACGCCCCGCCCAACTGTCCGGCGGCCAGCAGCAGCGCATCGCCCTGGCGCGGGCGCTGGTGTTCGAGGCCGACCTGGTGCTGATGGACGAACCGCTCGGCGCGCTCGACAAGCAGCTGCGCGAGCACATGCAGTTCGAGATCAAGCGCATCGCCGACAACCTTGGCATCACCGTGGTCTACGTGACCCACGACCAGACCGAGGCGCTGACCATGTCGGACCGCGTCGCCGTCTTCGACGATGGCCGCATCCAGCAGCTCGATCCGCCGGATGTGCTGTACGAAGAGCCCAAGAACTCCTTCGTCGCGCAGTTCATCGGCGAGAACAACACGCTGGAAGGCGTGGTCCAGGAGATCAAGGGCGACACCTGCATCGTCAAGCTCGACGGTGGGGAGGTGATCGACGCCATGCCGGTGAACGTCGCCGGTGTCGGCGAGCGGACGCGCGTGTCGATCCGGCCCGAGCGGGTCGAGTTCAACAAGGACCGCCTGTCGCCCGATGCCCATACGCTCAAGGCCACGGTCAAGGAATTCATCTACATGGGCGACATCTTCCGCACCCGCCTTTCGGTGGCCGGGAACGAGGATTTCGTCGTCAAGACGCGGAACGCGCCCGACGCGGTGCGGCTCGAGCCGGGTCAGCAGATCGACATCGGCTGGCTGCCCCGCGACTGCCGCGCGCTGGACGCGTAACCTCTTTGCTGCGCGCGGCCCGAAAGTCCGCGCGCGGTGAGACACGGTCCTTCGTCTGAACCCGTGGCGTGGGGCCTTACAAAACCCATAACGGGAACAACTCAGGGAGCACAGTTATGAAACTGACCAAAACCCTCTTTGCAACGACGGCACTGACCGTCGCCGCGGGCCTTGCCCACGCGGAGAGCCATGGCATGATGGCCGACAGCATGACGCTCGTCAGCTGGGGCGGCGCCTACCAGGCCAGCCAGGACAAGGCCTATGCCCAGCCCTACCTCGAAATGCACGAAGGTCTGACGATCTCGTGGGACGAAAGCTCGAACGAGGCGGTGGCCAAGCTGCGCGCCATGAACGAAGCGGGCAACATCACCTGGGATCTGGTCGACGTTGTGGCGTCGGACGCCATTCGTCTGTGCGACGAAGGCCTGGCGATGGAATACGACCCCGAAGAGCTGCTGGCCGAAGGCGATGACGGCTCCTCGGCCGAAGACGATTTCGGTGAACTGATCGTCAGCGACTGCTTCATCCCGCAGATCGTCTATTCGACCACCTTCGGCTACCGCACCGACATGGTGCCCGAAGGCGTCGACGCGCCGTCCGAGATCTGCTCGGTCTTTGACCTGGAAACCTATCCGGGCAAGCGCGCGCTGGAAAAGCGCCCCATCAACAACATGGAATGGGCGCTGCTCTGTGACGGCGTGGCCAAGGAAGACGTCTATGACGTGCTGGCGACCGACGAAGGTCAGCAGCAGGCGCTGGACAAGCTGGCCACCATCAAGGACGACGTGATCTGGTGGTCCGCCGGTGCCGACACGCCGCAGCTGCTGGCCGACGGCGAGATCTTCATGGGCTCGACCTACAACGGCCGTCTGTTCTCGGTCATCGAAGAGCAGGACCAGCCCGTCGCAATGATGTGGGACGCGCAGGTGTTCGACCTGGACGGCTGGATCATCCCGACCGGTCTCGACGATGCCGCCCTGGCACGCGTCAAGGACTTCGTGAAGTTCGCGACCGACACCCAGCGCCTTGCCGACCAGGCCAAGTACATCTCGTACGGTCCGGCCCGCGCCTCCTCGGCCCCGCTGGTTGGCCAGCACGCCGAGCTGGGCATCGAGATGGCGCCGCACATGCCGACCGACCCGAACAACGCCAAGAACACGTTCCTTTACAACTACGAGTTCTGGGCTGACTACCGCGACGACATCGACGCGAAGTTCCAGGCCTGGCTGGCCCAGTAAGGGCACCGTGGCGGTGGGGTGAAACCCCACCCTGCACCTTTGATCAATCCGGGGGGCGAGCCGTTCGCCCTCCGGTCCCCAGAAAGGATCGCGGACATGCCCAAGGGCTATATGATCGGCCACATCACCGTGAACGACCCCGAGGCATACAAGGAGTATGTCGAGAGGGACACCCCGATCCTGCAAGGCTACGGCGGCCGGTTCATCATCCGCGGCGGCGCCTCCGAGGCCCCGGAAGGCCCGATGAAGGACCGCCATGTGGTGATCGAGTTCGACAGTTTCGAACAGGCCCGCGCCGCCTATTATTCGCCGGAATACCAGGAGGTGGTGAAGATCCGTCACGCCACCGCCGACAGCGACTTCGTCCTCGTCGAGGGCGTCTGACTGGTCCACGGGTCACAGGAAAGCACGCATGACGCACAGCACGACAGAACCCGCGAATTTCACCGGCGCCGCGCCCAAGGCCGGGCCCATGCTGGCCGCCGACGGCAGGCCGCTCAAGAAAAGCCTGGCGCGTGCGCTGCGCCGCCAGAAGCTGCGGGCGCTGATGCTGGTCGCGCCGCTGCTGATCTTCGTGCTGGTGACCTTCATCGCGCCCATCGCGGACATGCTCTTCCGCTCGGTCGAGAACCAGATCGTGTCCGAGACGCTGCCCGAAACCGTCATGGCCCTGCAGGAGTGGAACGGTGAAAGCGACATTCCCGATGCGGCCTATGACGCCATCTATTTCGATCTTTTCACCGCGGCCGAGGCCAAGCAGCACACGCGGCTTGGCACCCGTCTGAACTACGAACAGACCGGCATCTCGTCGCTGTTCCGCACCTCGGGGCGCCAGCTCGACGACATCGGCGACGACGTCCACGATGCGCTCGAGGACATCAACCCGGCCTGGGACGAGCCCGCGCCCTGGTACCAGATGATGAACGCCGGCGACCGTCCCGTGGACACCGCGCTGCTGGACACCAAGATGTTCGACATGCGCGCCCTGACCGGCGAAGTCCTGGAAGGCGATCTGGGCTTTGCCCCCGCTCGGGAGGTGTCGGACCTGCTGCCGCGCACCGCCGCCGCCTATACCAGCTGGGCGATCTACACCGCCCTTGTGGACGGCGACATCGTGGCCGAGGAAGATCCGTGGGAATCCGTCTTCGCAGCCCTCGCCAGCGATCTGCAATCGGGCGCCGACGTGTCGGGTTACAGCGGTCCCGGGGCCGACATGCTGGCCGAGGCCGCCGCGAACCTCGATGCGCTGCCGGCGGTCGATTTCCGCAACGTGATGGTCGGGATCGACGAGGATTGGGGCGCGCTCGAGAATTGGCAGACCATCAAGCTGTACAGTCCCGATTACACGCCGGGCTACTTCCTCAACTCCGTCGACATGCAGAACGGCATCGACGGCGCCCAGATGCGCCCCGAGAACGAACGGATCTACATCACGCTGTTCATCCGCACGCTCTACCTGTCGCTGGTCATCACCGGGTCCTGCATCCTGCTGAGCTACCCGGTGGCCTTCCTGCTGTCGAACCTGCCGGCGCGTAGTGCGAACCTGCTGATGATCCTGGTGCTGCTGCCCTTCTGGACTTCGCTGCTGGTGCGGACCAGCGCATGGAAGGTTATGCTGCAACAGCAGGGCGTCATCAACGACGTGCTGGTCTGGCTCGGCCTCGTGGCCGATGACAGCCGGCTCGTGATGATCAACAACCAGACCGGCACGATCATCGCCATGACGCATATCCTGCTGCCGTTCATGATCCTGCCGATGTACTCGGTCATGTCGACGATCCCGCCCTACTACGTACGCGCCGCGAAGTCGCTGGGCGCGACCAACTGGACGGCGTTCTGGCGGGTCTACTTCCCGCAGTCGATCCCGGGGATCGGGGCGGGGTCGATCCTCGTCTTCATCCTGGCCATCGGCTACTACATCACGCCCGAGATCGTCGGCGGCACCAAGGGCGTCTTCATCTCGAACCGGATCGCCTATCACATCTCGTCCTCGCTCAACTGGGGCCTCGCGGCCGCGCTGGGGACAATCCTGCTGGCGGTGGTCCTGATCCTTTACTGGGCCTACGACCGAATCGTCGGCATCGACAACGTGAAGCTGGGGTAAAGTCATGAGCGTCAGTGACATCGTCATCACATCGACCGGAAAGAAGGACCCGTCCTTCACCATTCCCGTGATCGCCGCCGCCGGCGCCTTTGCCGGCATCTTCGTGGGCGCGGCCCAGGGCTCCACCCTTCTGGGCATCGTCGGCGGGGCCATCCTTCTGGCCATCCTTGCCTTCCTCTGTATCGAGAAGCTCGGCCGGGACGGAGAGAAGATGGCCCGCTGGGGCATCCTGGCCCTGTTCGCCGTGGGCGGCTTTGCCTTCGGCGCGGTGGCCGGGCTGGTCGTCGGGCTGCTCTTCGGCTGGTTCTTCGGCTGGTTCATCTACTGGATCGGCTTCAACCGCTACCGCGCGCATCTCGTGCCCTACCTGACCCCCGGACAGGTGCTGTGGCACTACAGCTTCCGCGTGATCTGCGGGGCGATCTTCGTGTTCCTCATCACGCCGATCATCGTGGTGATGCCGCTCAGCTTCAACGCCGAGGACTTCTTTACCTTCACCCCCGAGATGCTGAGGTTCGACCCCGAGGGCTATTCGCTCAAGCATTACCGCGACTTCTTCACCAACCCGGAATGGACCAGCGCGGTGTGGAACTCTCTCAAGATCGCGCCGGTCGCGACCTTCATCTCGGTCTCGCTGGGGACCCTGGCGGCGATCGGCCTGTCGCAGTCCCACGTGCCGGGCAAGCGCGCGATCATGGCGATCCTGATCTCGCCGATGATCGTGCCGCTGATCATCTCGGCCACGGGGATGTATTTCTTCTACTCCAAGATCGGCCTTGTCGGGACCTACTGGGGCATCGTGCTGGCCCATGCGGTGCTGGGCATCCCCTTTGTCATTATCACCGTGACCGCCACGCTGGTCGGCTTTGACCGCTCGCTGACGCGGGCGGCGGCGAACATGGGGGCGAACCCGGTCACCACCTTCTTCCGCGTGCAGATGCCGCTGATCCTGCCGGGGGTGATCTCGGGGGGCCTCTTCGCCTTCATCACCTCGTTCGACGAGGTGGTCGTGGTGCTGTTCATCGGCTCGGCCGAGTTGCAGACCTTGCCGTGGCAGATGTTCACCGGCCTGCGCGAACAGATTTCGCCCACGATCCTGGCCGCCGCCACGGTGCTGGTGTCGATCTCGATCGTGCTGCTGGCCATGGTCGAGATGCTGCGCCGCCGGTCCGAGCGGCTGCGGGGCATGAGCCCGGGTTAAGAGGAGGCGCCGATGCAACCCATCGAGTTCTGGATCTCGGTCGGCAGCACCTACAGCTATCTCACCATCGCGCGGCTCGATGCGGTGCAACGGGACACGGGGGCGGAGGTCATCTTCCGCCCCTTTTCCGTGCGCGAGATCATGATCGAGATGGACAACGTCCCCTTTGCCAGGAAACCGGTCAAGGCGGCCTACATGTGGCGTGACATCGAGCGGCGGGCCAAGGGCTACGGTCTGGCGCCGAAACTGCCCGCGTCCTACCCGCTGGCGCAGTTCGACCTGGCCAACCGGGTGGCCGTTCTGGCCGCGCGCGAGGGCTGGATCGCTGACTATCTCAAGGCCACCTATGCCGCCTGGTTCGAACAGGGACAGCCGGCGGGCGAGCCGGAGAACTTGGCCGCGTCGCTGGCGGCCGCCGGTCAGTCCATGGACCGCATTCTGGCCGAGGCGGAGAGCGACGAGATCGGCGCAGCCTATGCCGCCGCCACGCAAGAGGCGCGGGACCGCGGCATCTTTGGCGCGCCCTCCTTCGTCTGTGCGGACGGGGAATTGTTCTGGGGCGACGATCGGTTCGAAGAGGCGATCGCCTGGCAAAAGGCCCTGGGCTGAGGCCCTAGCGTTTCAGCGTCGCGAAGCGCGCGCCAAGCTCCTGCGCCGCCGCGTCCAGCCCCCAGGGCGGGTTCACCACGTAAAGGCCCGACCCGATCATGCCATGGCCTTCGCGGGCGGGGGGAAAGGCGACCTCGTGCCGGACCGCCTTGTCGATCCCGAGCGCGTCCAGCGCCCGGACCATCGGCCGGTGCAGCCCGTTCGTCAGGATCGGGTACCACATCATCAGCACACCGACGCCCCACTTGCGATGCACCTGCCCGACCAGTTTCGGCAGCGCCTGCCAGTCGCTTTTGACCTCCCACGAGGGGTCGAGCAGCATCAGACCGCGCCGCGGCTCGGGCGGGGTGAGCGACAGGGCCATCTGCAGCCCGTCCGTCTGTCGGATGTCGGCGCCGGGCAGGGCGGCGCGCAGGGCCTCCGCCTCGGTCGGGTGCAGCTCGGCCAGGGTCATGCGGTCATCTGCCCGCAGCAGGTGCCGCGCGATGAAGGGAGAGCCGGGGTAGGCGGTCGGCCCCTGCGTCTTGGCCGCCGAAAGCGCCCGGGCATAGGGGTGATCCGGCCCGAACCAATCAGCCACGCGGGCGATGCCCTGCGCCGCCTCGCCGGTCTTGAGCGCCTCGGGGCCCGACAGGTCATACAGCGCGCGGCCCGAATGCGTCTCGAGATAGCTGAGCGGCTTGTCCTTGCGGGTCAGGTAGTCCAGCGCCTGCGCCAGCAGCGCGTGCTTGTGGACATCGGCCAGGTTCCCGGCGTGGTAGGCGTGTTGATAGGACAGCATGGGCCGGGTGTGCCCGGCCCGCCGTGCCGCGTCAAGCCAGCCGCGCGGTGATCCGGTCGCGCACGTCCTGCAGCCGGTCACGCAGATCGGCCAGCTCGGTCAGGCTCAGCCCCGTTGCCTCGAAGATGCAACGCGTGATCTCCTCGCCCTCGCGGCGCAGGTCCTCGCCCTTGTCGGTCAGGCTGACGATCACCACGCGTTCATCCTCGGCGCTGCGGCGGCGGGTCAGGAGCCCCGCGCTTTCCATCCGCTTGAGCAGCGGCGTCAGAGTGTTGGTCTCGAGCGACAGCGTCTCGCCCAGCTCTCCGATGCGCCGATCGTCCCTCTCCCACAGCGCGACCAGCACAAGGTACTGCGGATAGGTCAGCCCCAACGGCGCCAGCAGCGGGCGGTAAAGCCGGGTCATCGCATGATCGGCCGAGTAGAGCGCGTGGCACAGCATATCGGCGGTGGCGGGAATGTGGGTCATGTTTCCAAGATAAATCGTGCGCGATCTAATCGCAAGGTGTTGCAAGGCCGGCTCAGCCACCCTACGTGTATCGCACACGATATAATCTCACACGATACAAAGGGGAACGCCATGACCATCCAGCCCGTCTACACCGCCGAAGCCTATGCCACCGGGGGCCGCGACGGACGTGCCGCCACCGCTGACGGCACCATCGATCTGCGCCTCGATCCGCCGAAGGAAATGGGCGGCAAGGGCGAAGGCAACAACCCCGAGCAGCTCTTCGCCGCCGGGTACGCGGCCTGCTACATCGGCGCGATGAAATTCGCGACGACGCAGGACAAGAGCCTCGCCAAGGTGCCCGCCAATACCAAGGTCACCGCGCATGTGGGGATCGGGCCGCGCAGCGACGGCGGCTTTGGCCTCAAGGTCGATCTGACCGTGTCCATGCCCGGCCTGACGGCCGAAGAGGCGCAGGCCGTTGCCGATGCCGGCCACGCGATCTGCCCCTATTCCAACGCGGTGAAGGGCAACGTCGCGGTCACGACCACCGTGGCCTGAGCCCAATGAAAAAGGCGCGCGGGATCCCGCCCGCGCGCCTTTCCCGTTCCTGTGGCCCGCCGATCAGCTGCGGACCAGCTTCTCGTAGCTGGTCGCGATGTCCTTGGTCAGCGCGCCGACCTCGAAGGTGTACTCGCCGATCTGACCCACCGGCGTGACCTCGGCCGCCGAACCGGTCAGCCAACACTGCTCGAACCCTTCCAGCTCGGACGGCTCGATATAGCGCTCGTGCACGGTGATGCCCTTTTCCTTGAGCATGCCGATGACGGTCTGGCGCGTCAGCCCGTTCAGGATCGCGTCGGGCAGGGGCGTGTGAACGTCTCCGTCCTTGACGAAGAAGACGTTGGCGCCCGTCGCCTCGGCCACGTAGCCGCGGTAGTCGAAGAACATCGCGTCCGAGCAGCCCTTGGCCTCGGCCGCGTGCTTGGACATGGTGCAGATCATGTAAAGACCGGCCGCCTTGGCGGCAGTCGGGATCGTCTCGGGGCTCGGGCGTTTCCAGCGCGCGATGTCGAGCTTGGCACCCTTCATCTTGGCGTCGCCGTAGTAGTCACCCCAGGACCAGGCGGCCACGGCCATGCGGACCGGGTTGCGGGCCGAACTGACGCCCATGTCGGGGCCCGCCCCGCGGAAGGCGACGACGCGGACATAGGCATTGTCGAGCCCGTTGGCGTCGAGCACGGCGCGCTTGGCCTCTTCGATCTGGTCGACCGAATAGGGGATCGGCATCTCCATCAGCTCGCCGGATTTCAGCAGCCGTTCCGAGTGCTTGCGGGACAGGAAAACCTTGCCGTCGTAGCACCGCTCGCCCTCGAATACGGAGGACGCGTAATGCAGGGCATGGCTGAGAATGTGGACCTTGGCATCGCGCCATTCCACCAACTTGCCGTCCATCCAGATCTTGCCGTCCATATCGTCGTAGCCAGTCATCGGCCTATCCTCTTCGGGTCCTCTGTTTTCCACTTGTTGCGCTGGATCGGTCCGCATCGGACATAAAGTTGCGCAAAAGCTGCGACTCGCTAACAGTTGAGACTTGGAATGTCAACAAGGCTGACATAAACTGCCCGCAAAGCAGGCGGAGAGTGAACATGGCAGACGGGCGCACGGCCACCGGGGGAGAGGCGCTTCTCTTCCTCACCGACGATCAGGTGCGGCAGGGGATCGAGGCGATGTACTTTGCCTATCGCGCCTTCACCGCCGATCCCGACCGCATCCTCGAGGACCTGTCCTACGGACGGGCGCATCACCGGGCGCTGCATTTCATCAACGGCGCGCCGGGCACGACGGTCAACAACCTGCTGCGCATCCTCGGCGTGACCAAGCAATCGCTGAACCGCGTGCTGCGGACGCTGATCGAGGACGGGTTGGTCGAAAGCCGCGTCGGCCGGGCCGATCGGCGCGAACGGCACCTGTTCCTGACCGAGGAAGGCGAGACGCTGGAACGGCAGCTGTCGGACGCGCAACGGGCGCGGATGCGCGCGGCCTACCGCAAGGCCGGCCCCGAGGCCGTGGCCGGGTTCCGCAGCGTTCTTGACGCGATCATGGACCCCGAGATGCGAGAGCAGTACAAGGCGATGCGGGACACCCGCCAATCGGGAGGATGACGGGCATGAGCGACCCGGACGCACATCTGCTGATCGTCGATGACGACGAACGCATCCGCACCCTTCTGCAGAAGTTCCTGGTACGGAACGGTTTCCTGGTGACGGCCGCCCGGGATGCCGCCCATGCGCGGCGCATCCTGACGGGGCTCGATTTCGACCTGATCGTGCTCGACATCATGATGCCGGGCGAGGACGGGATCGCCCTGACCCGGTCGCTGCGCGAGAGCTCAATGACACCGATCCTGCTGCTGACCGCGCGGGGCGAGACCGAGAACCGGATCGAGGGGCTCGAGGCCGGGGCGGACGACTACCTCGCAAAGCCGTTCGAACCCAAGGAGCTGCTGCTGCGGATCAACGCGATCCTGCGGCGCATGCCCGAGGTCGACAAGACCGAGGTCGCCCCCAAGGTGCTGAACCTCGGCGAGATCCGCTATGACCTCGAACGCGGCGAACTATGGCGCGGCGAGGAACTGGTGCGCCTGACGGCCACCGAATCGCAGCTGATGCGGATCTTCGCCGCCCAGGCGGGCGAGCCGGTGAGCCGTGCCAAGCTGGTCGAGGACCTGGGCCGGGACCGGGGCCAGGCGCAGGAACGCGCGGTGGATGTGCAGATCACCCGCCTGCGGCGCAAGATCGAGAACGACAGCAAGCAGCCGCGGTACCTGCAGACGGTGCGCGGCGCGGGCTACATGCTGGCGCCGGACTGATTGGCTGGCCGGGCAGGGGGGCGCTGCCCCCCGTCACCTTTGGTGACTCCCCGCGGAGTACTTTCGGAATAATGAAAGGAGGGTGTGGCGCATGGCCTTTCATTATTCTCCAAATACTCCCGCCGGAGGCATTTAAATCCGAAAGCGCTCAGATCGCGGCCAGCTCTTCGGTGATGGCCTTGGCCGCCGCCTGCGGGTTGGCGGCCTTCCACACCGGGCGGCCGACCACGATGTGATCAGCGCCAGCCACGATGGCGCTGGCCGGGGTTGCGACGCGTTTCTGGTCGCCAAGGGCCGCGCCGGCGGGGCGCACGCCGGGGGTGACGATCAGCTTGCCGGCGGCCTGCGGCAGGGCGCGGATGCGGGCGGCTTCCTGTGGCGAGGCGATGACGCCGTCGGCCCCGGCCTCCATCGCGCGGGCGGCGCGGGTTTCCACCAGGTCCGCGATATCGCCCGGCACCATCAGCCCGTCGTCGAGGTCCTGCCGGTCGAGCGAGGTGAGGATCGTCACCGCGAGGATCTTGAGGTTCGACCCCGCCGCGCCCTCCATCGCCGCGCGGACCACGTGCGGGTCGCCGTGGACGGTCAGGAAATCGAGGTCGAACTGCGCGATCCCGCGCACCGCCGCCTCGACCGTGGCGCCGATGTCGAAGAACTTCATGTCGAGGAAGATGCGCTTGCCGTGCTCCTGCTTGAGCTCGTTGGCCAACGCCAGGCCGCCCCGGGTCAGCATGCCGAGGCCGATCTTGTAGAAGCTGACCGTGTTGCCAAGGGCCTGCGTCAGTTCGAGGCCGGCCACGACATTCGGCACGTCGAGGGCGACGATGAGGCGATCGTCGGACATGGGGAGCTCCTGCGGCTGATGGATCTCGTCGCTTTTGGCAGAGCGGGGGCGTCGTGGCAAGCCGCGCAAGAAAGGGGTGGCAAGCCGCGCAAGAAAGGGGTGGCAAGCCGCGCAAGAAAGGGGTGGCAAGCCGCGCAAGAAGGGGGCGGCAAGCCGCGCAGGAAAGGGGCGGGACCTTGGCGCAAGCGGTCTGGCAAGGCGCCGCCGGCAACGATGCAAGACGAGCGACAGGCGGCCCGCGCCGTGCTACGCTCGATCCGCGATCAGGGCGGAGGCGCGCATGTCCGAGGTCACATTGTTGCTGGGCACCAACAAGGGTGTCTTCCTGCTGAGCAGCTCTCACGGGCGCACCAAGTGGTCCATCGACGGGCCGCGGTTCGGCACCTGGCCGGTCAACCACGTCAAGGCGGACCCCGGGTCGGGGCTGCTTTATGCCGGCGGCGTGAGCTGGTTCGAGGGCGCCTCGGTCTGGTGCAGCCGGGATAGCGGCGACACCTGGGACCGCTGCGGCGACCTGCCCGAGATGCCGGACGGGACCACGCCCGAATCGGTCTGGTCCATCGGATTCGCCGGTGACCGGGTGCTGGCGGGTGTAAAGCCCGGCGGGCTGTATGAAAGCCGGGACGGCGGGGACAGCTGGGTTCTGAACCGTGGCCTCTTCGAGCATCCGACGCGCCCCGACTGGCCGCCGGGGGGCGCGGGGCTGACGCTGCATCACATCGTGACCGACCCGGGCAACACCGACCGGATCTGGGTGGGCGTCTCGTCGGCCGGGATCTTCTACACCGAAGATGGCGGGCTCAGTTGGGCCGCGCGCAACCAGGGCATCAAGGTGATGGGGTTCGACGGCAACCCCAGCTATCCCGAGATCGGCAATTGCGTGCACGGGCTGGCGCTGGCGCCTTCGGGCGGGGGCCAGGTCATGTACCAGCAGGGCCACCAGGGCATGTACCGCAGCGACAACGGCGGCGCCCGGTGGGAAGAACTGGGCGGCGGTCTGCCCTCGTCCTTCGGCTTTCCGGTGGCGATCCACCCGCGCGATCACCAGACGGCCTGGTTCCTTCCGCTGAACGGCGACGTCAAGGGCCGCTATGTTCCCGATGCCGCCGCGGCGGTCTGGAAAACGACCGATGGCGGGGCCAGTTGGCGGGACGCGCGGGCGGGACTGCCGCAGGAGCATTGCTACTTCACCGTGTTGCGGCAGGCGATGGCGACGGACAGCCTTGACCCGGTGGGGGTCTATTTCGGGACCAACTCGGGCTCGGTCTATGCTTCGACCGACGAGGGGGGCAGCTGGACCTGCCTGGCCCGCGACCTGCCGCTGGTCAACTCGGTCGAGCTCTTGCCGACCAGCCCGGTCGAGCTGTTGCCGACCAGCCCGGTCGAGTTGCTGCCGACCTGACCGATTTTCCGCCCCGGCCAACTTGAACACGCCCCTGTGAGCGCCCATCTGGAGGGATGAGGTTCCCGACCCGCGCATGCCTATCGCAGGGTGCGCCACACCGGGGAATGCTTGAAAAGGAGAGTACCATGAACTTGGACAAGTTCACCGAGCGGTCGCGGGGATTCATCCAGGCGGCCCAGACCATCGCGATGCGCGAAGACCATCAGCGACTGGCCCCCGAACACCTTCTGAAAGCGCTGATGGATGACGAGCAGGGGCTCGCCTCGAACCTGATCAAGCGGTCGGGCGGCGCGCCCGAGCGCGTGGTGCAGGCGCTGGACATCGCCCTCGGCAAGCTGCCGAAAGTGTCGGGCGATGCGCAGCCCTACCTCGACGGTCAGACCGCCAAGGTTCTGGACGAGGCCGAGAAGCTGGCCCAGAAGGCCGGCGACAGCTTTGTGCCCGTCGAACGCATCCTGACCGCCCTGGCGATGGTGAAATCCCCCGCCAAGGAGGCGCTGGACGCCGGCGCGGTCAATGCGCAGGGGTTGAACGCCGCCATCAACGACATCCGTAAGGGCCGCACCGCCGACAGCGCCAATGCCGAGGAGGGCTATGACGCGCTGAAAAAGTACGCGCGCGACCTGACCGAGGCGGCCCGCGAGGGCAAGATCGACCCGATCATCGGGCGCGACGAAGAGATTCGCCGCTCGATGCAGGTGCTGTCACGTCGGACCAAGAACAACCCGGTGCTGATCGGTGAACCCGGTGTGGGCAAGACCGCGATTGCCGAGGGCCTGGCCCTGCGCATCGTCAACGGCGACGTGCCGGAAAGCCTGCGCAACAAGCGGCTGATGGCGCTCGACATGGGCTCGCTGATCGCAGGCGCCAAGTACCGGGGCGAGTTCGAGGAGCGGCTGAAGTCGATCCTGAAGGAGGTCGAGAGCGCCGCGGGCGAGATCATCCTCTTCATCGACGAGATGCACACGCTGGTTGGCGCGGGCAAGGCGGACGGGGCCATGGACGCCTCGAACCTGCTGAAACCGGCGCTGGCGCGGGGTGAGCTGCACTGCGTGGGCGCGACGACGCTGGACGAGTACCGCAAGCATGTCGAAAAGGACGCGGCCCTGGCGCGGCGGTTCCAGCCCGTGATGGTGACCGAGCCGACGGTCGAGGACACGATCTCGATCCTGCGCGGCATCAAGGAAAAGTACGAGCTGCACCATGGCGTGCGGATCTCGGACTCGGCGCTGGTCGCCGCCGCGACGCTCAGCCACCGCTACATCACCGACCGCTTCCTGCCCGACAAGGCCATCGACCTGATGGACGAGGCAGCCAGCCGTCTGCGGATGGAAGTGGACAGCAAGCCCGAGGAGCTGGACCAGCTTGACCGGAACATCCTGCAGATGCAGATCGAGGTCGAGGCGCTGAAGCTCGAGGATGACAAGGCGTCCAAGGACCGGCTGGAAAAGCTGGAAAAGGACCTGGCCGACCTGCAGGAGCAGAGCGCCGAGATGACCGCCCGCTGGCAGGCGGAGCGCGACAAGCTCTCGGCTGCGCGCGACCTGAAGGAGCTGCTGGACCGGGCGCGGGCCGAGCTGGAGCAGGCCAAGCGCGAAGGCAACTTCGCCAAGGCCGGTGAGCTGCAATACGGCCGCATCCCCGAGCTGGAAAAGCAACTCGAAGCCGCGGAAAACGCCGAGGACGACGTGATGGTGGAAGAGGCCGTGCGCCCCGACCAGATCGCGGCCGTGGTCGAGCGTTGGACGGGCATCCCCGCCGGCAAGATGCTGGAGGGCGAGCGCGAGAAGCTCTTGGCGATGGAAGAGGGCCTGCACAAGCGGGTCGTCGGCCAGAACCAGGCGGTCAAGGCGGTGGCGAATGCCGTGCGCCGGGCCCGTGCGGGTCTCAACGACGAGAACCGCCCGCTGGGGTCGTTCCTGTTCCTCGGGCCGACCGGCGTCGGCAAGACCGAGCTGACCAAGGCCTTGGCCGAGTTCCTCTTTGACGACGACAACGCGATGGTCCGCATCGACATGTCCGAGTTCATGGAGAAACACGCGGTGAGCCGCCTGATCGGCGCCCCTCCGGGCTATGTCGGTTACGACGAGGGCGGCGTGCTGACCGAGGCCGTGCGGCGCCGGCCTTACCAGGTCGTGCTGTTCGACGAGGTCGAAAAGGCGCATCCGGACGTGTTCAACGTGCTGCTCCAGGTGCTCGACGATGGCGTGCTGACCGATGGCCAGGGCCGGGCGGTCGACTTCAAGCAGACGCTGATCGTGCTGACCTCGAACCTCGGATCGCAGGCGCTGAGCCAGCTGCCCGAGGGCGCGGACAGCGGCCAGGCCAAGCGCGACGTGATGGACGCGGTGCGGGCGCATTTCCGCCCCGAGTTCCTGAACCGGCTTGACGAGACGATCATCTTCGACCGCCTCAAGCGGACCGACATGGATGGCATCGTCGATATCCAGATGGCACGGCTGCTCAAGCGGCTCGCGGCGCGCAAGATCCGGCTCGAGCTGGACGCGGGCGCGCGCAAATGGCTGGCCGACGAGGGCTATGACCCGGTGTTCGGGGCGCGGCCGCTCAAGCGGGTGATCCAGCGCGCGCTGCAGGACCCGCTGGCCGAGATGCTGCTGGCCGGGGACATCGGCGACGGCGACGTGGTGCCGGTGACGGCCGGCTCGGACGGGCTGCTGATCGGGGATCGCGTGGGCGCCAGCAACCGGCCCAAGCCCGACGACGCGGTCGTCCACTGAAACGACAAACCCCGCCCGGAGCGATCCGGGCGGGGTTTTCATGGCCCTCGGGCGCGGTCAGAACAGGAAATCGCCCGCGTCCACCTCGGCCAGCGTCATGTAGGCCAGCGTGATGCCGAACCCCGGCTCGCCGGCCGCGCTGATCAGCACGTTGGGTCCGGCTTCGGCAAAGGTCAGCTGGTCGAAGGCGGTCACGCTGGTTTCGCTCAGGTCGATCAGGTCGATCCCGTCCTCGAAATCCATGATCCAGTCCGACCCGGCGAACTGGCCGAAGGCGAAGACATCCGCGCCGGTGCCGCCCTCGAGGATGTCGTTGTCGTAGCCGCCGTTCAGCGTGTCGGCGCCGTCCTCGCCCACAAGCTCGTCCAGGCCGAAGCCACCCTGCATCAGGTCGTCGCCCAGGCCGCCCAGCATCTGGTCGTCGCCCTCGTCGCCGTCCATCGTGTCGTTGCCGTCCTCGCCCAGCATCTGGTCGTTGCCGTCGCCGCCCCAAAGCGAATCGTCGCCCGTCCCGCCCCAGAGCTTGTCGTCGTCATTGTCGCCCAAGAGCGTGTCGTTCCCGTCGCGACCATAAAGCCTGTCCTTGCCCGAGCCGCCGTCGAGGTGATCGTCCTCGGATCCGCCGTCGAGCTTGTCGTCCTGGTTGCCGCCCAGCAGCGTGTCGTTGCCCGCGTCGCCGCGCAGCTCGTCCCGGCCGGTTTCGCCGAGCAGCAGGTCGTTGCCGTCGCCGCCGCGCAACGTGTCGTTGCCGCCGCCGCCGTAGACGTCGTCGTCCCCCGCGCCCGAGCGGACCTCGTCCGAGCCGTCGCCCGCCTCGACCAAGTCGTCGGTGCCGCCGGTGTTGAGCTTGTCGCTCGAGCTGGTGCCGACGACGTGGACCTTGGCGGCCGGTTCCGGAGCCGGGTCGATGGGCCAGTCGTAGGGCAACACGAAGCTGTCGGTCACGGCCACGAGGCCAATCAGGGACGAGTCGTCGAAGGGCACGTTGGTCTGGCTGATGATCTTGGCGTCGAAGGTGCCGATCGCCTGGTCGGTGATGGTCGTGCCGTCGATGGTCAGCGCCTGGTTGAGGTAGGCGCTGGTGAGCGTCTCGCCGTCCTCCAGCGGGTCGCCCCATTGCGTGACGCGGCTGGATCCGGTCAGCAGCAAGGCGACCAGGACCTCGCCCGTGCCTTCGCCCTCGCGCGTCTCGGCCACCTCGGCCGCCTTGGCGACAATGAAGTCGGTGCCGGCATCCGCGTCCGTTCCGGTGTATCCCAACTGGCGGGCAAAGTTCATGACCCCGTCGTTGTCGGGGATGGTCAGGACCTGCATGAGCCGGGCGATCACGATGTCGATCTCGGGGATATACGCTTTCGCTGCCTCGACTAGGCGCATGTACTGGCTGAATTCGGGCCGACCCTGAAGATAGGTCAGAAGGTTGGTTGCCATCGTGGTCACGGACCCCGCTCACTCGTGTTTCCTTTGAGGGAACACTGGCGGAGAAAAGCGGCGTTTTAGGGAAACGTTAACGAAGATTAAGAGGTTTTTGGCCCGGGAACGCGAACGGGCGCCGCAGTTTCTGGAAACACTGCGGCGCCCGTGTGGCGGTTGCGTGACCCTTGGTCAACGCGCGGTGGGCGTCAGATCAGGAAATCATCGGCGGTGAGCGTGATGACCGTGCCCGGGGCGACGACCATGTCGATCTGCATGAGCCCCGCGATGTCGAGCCCGTAGATCACCGGGCCGGGGGCAAAGTTCGGCAGGATCAGCCCGATGCCCCCGAAGACGTCGTCGAAACTGGCGAGGCCAAGCGCGGTCAGGTCGATCAGGTCGGTGCCGTCCTCGAAATCCATGATGACATCGATGCTGCCGTCGTTCTCGAAGATAAAGGTGTCCGCCCCGGCGCCGCCGGTCAGCGTGTCGTCGTCCTTGCCGCCCTTCAGCACGTCGTCTCCGCCGCCGCCGTGGATCGTGTCGCGGCCCAGCCCGCCGTCGATCGTGTCATTGCCCGACAGGCTGCCGTCCGCGCGGTCGCCGAAGAGCACGTCGTCGCCCAGCTCTCCCAGCACGAGGTCGTCGCCGCCGTGGCCCGCGATGGTGTCGTTGCCGTCGCCGCCCTGCGCCGTGTCGCTGCCACGGCCGGCAAAGAGCCTGTCTTCACCGTCGCCGCCCTTGAGCAGGTCATCCCCGCTGCCGCCTGCCAGGGTGTCATCGCCGGTCCCGCCGTCGAGCGTGTCGCGGCCGCGTCCGCCCTTGAGCAGGTCGGCGCCGACTTCGCCCAGCAGCAGGTCGCGGCCAGTGCCGCCGTCCAGCGTGTCGTCGCCGTCGTGGCCCATCAGCGTGTCGCGCCCGCCGCCCCCGATCAGCGCATCGTTGCCGTCGCTGTCCGCGCCGCGCGATCCGCCGTCCAGCCAGTCGTGCCCGTAGCCGCCGACCAACAGATCGTTGCCCGCGCCACCTGACAGGAAATCGTCGCCGTTGTCGCCGTTGAGGAGATCGCGGTCGGCCTCTCCGAACAGCGCGTCGTCGCCGGCGCCGCCCCGAAGGATGTCCTCTCCGTCTCCGCCCCAGGCGGTGTCTTCGCCCTGGCCGCCGTCAAGGTAGTCGCGGCCCCCGCCGCCGGACAGCGAATCCGCGTCGGCCATGCCGCGCAGGGTGTCATGGCCGAGGCCCCCCAGCACGGTGTCGGACCCGCCGAACCCAGAATAGAACAGGTCTTCGCTGCTCCAGCTGAAATCGAAGTAGTCCGGTAGGTTGGTTCCAATTTCGACAGCCATGATGCGTCTCTCCTCGGTGGCTGGTGAACTCCTGCGTTTCCCGTGTCCCGTCCCCCGACGGGCTTTGCCCGGCGCCCGCGCCCGGCCTGCATTGCGCGGGCGCGGGACCTGTCGGCCCACGCCCGCGATGTCTCATGCTATCAGAAGATGAAGTCCGCGTCAGTCAGCGTGATCTCCTCTCCGGCCGCGACCCTGAGGAACAGGTGGGCCCCGCCGAAGGTTTCCGCGAAGAAAACGTCGGTCACGTCGAAGTTGCTGTAGGTGACCGAGGTATAGCCGGTCATGTCGAACAGGTCCGCATAGCCCTGCGACGAGACGTCGATGAGGTCGGTGCCGTCCTCGAAGTCCATGAGCGTGTCGATGCTGCCATCCGACAGGAAGACGAAGACATCCGCGCCGTCGCCGCCGGTCAGCTCGTCATCGCCGTCACCGCCTTCGAGCGTGTCGTTCCCGCTGTCACCCTGGACCAAGTCATCGCCGGCGCCGCCCAGCAGAAGGTCGGAATGGTCGCCGCCCGCGAGCGTGTCATTGCCCGCGCCGCCCAGCAGTTCGTCCCGGCCGAGATCACCGGTGAGCATGTCGTCCCCGTCGCCGCCGTTCAGCGTGTCGCCATGGGCACCGCCGTCGAGCATGTCGTCCCCGTCGCCGCCGAACAGCGTGTCAAAGCCGAAGCCGCCCCAGAGCGTGTCGTTGCCGAAGCCGCCCCAGAGGATGTCGGCCCCGTTCATGCCTTCGGCGCTGTCATTGTCGTCGCCGCCGGCAAGCCGGTCGGCGCCGCTGCCGCCCAGCAGCGTGTCGTCACCGCCCTGTCCGCCCAGGAAATCCGCGCCCTCGCCGCCCTTGAGCAGGTCATGCCCGTTGCCACCGAACAGCACGTCGTTGCCCGAGCCACCGTCGATCGTGTCGTTGCCGTCGTCGTTCGAAGCCAGCTCGTTGTCGCCGTAAAGCGTGTCGTTGCCGCCTTCGCCGATCAGCAGGTCATCGCCGTCCCCGCCATAGCCAAGGTCGTCATCCTCGCCCGCGGTCAGCGTGTCCTTGCCCGAGCCGCCGTTCATGTAATCGCCGCCGGTGCCGCCGTAGATCTCGTCGTCGCCGTCGTCGCCAAACAGGATGTCGGCCTCGGCTTCACCGTAGAGCGTGTCGTTGCCGGCGTCGCCCCACATGGAATCCTCGCCCATGCCGCCGCCCAGCAGGTCGTCGCCGTCGCCGCCGCTCAGGACATCGGAGTCCTTTTCGCCGTATAGCGTGTCGTTGCCGTCGCCGCCCCAGATCTCGTCCCAGCCGGCGCCGCCCTTGAGGCTGTCGTCGCCCGCGTTGCCCTCAATGTAGTCGGCCCCGTCGCCGCCGTCGATCGTGTCGTTGCCGCCGGTCTCGAGGTCGGCGCTGTCGCCGACCAGCCAGTCGTCGCCGTTCTCGCCCATGATCATGTCGTCGCCCAGGCCGCCCTCGACGCTGTCGTTGCCGTCATGGCCAAGGATGGTGTCGTTGCCGAGCCCGCCCAGGATCAGGTCGCCGCCGTCTTCGTCCTTGTCGAGCGACCGCGCGCCGCCGTCGATCTTGTCGTCGCCGTCGCCGCCCATCAACGTGTCGGACCCGGCGCCCCCGGTGAGGAAGTCGTTGTCGTCGCCGCCATAAAGCGCGTCTTCGCCGCGGCCGCCCTGCAGCACGTCGTCGCCCGCGTCCCCGACCAGCGTGTCATCGCCCGCCTCGCCGTAAAGCGTGTCTTCGCCGTAGCCGCCATACAGAAGGTCGTCATCGAGATGGCCATTGAGGGAATCGTCGCCCTCTCCGCCCATGAGCGTGTCGTTCAGGCTGCCGCCCCAAAGCGTGTCATTGTCGTCGCCGCCATAAAGCAGGTCGGCCCCGGTTCCGCCCGACAGGAAATCGCGCCCGGCAAAGCCCCAGAGGCTGTCGTCGCCGCTTTCGCCCAGCAGCGCGTCGTCGCCGGCCCCGCCGACCAGGCTGTCGTCGCCGTCGCCGCCCCAGAGCGTGTCGTTGCCATCGCCGCCCGACAGCGTGTCGGTGCCGTCCTCGCCCAGCAGGCTGTCATCGCCCAGCTGGCCCAGCAGCAGGTCGCGTCCGATCCCGCCTTCGATGGTATCGTCTCCGGCCCAGGCCTCGTAGTAGAGGTCGGTCGTGTCGGGCGCATGCACGTAGCTGTCGTTGCCCGCCGTCCCGGTCAAATTCGTGGCCATTGGTTTCACTCCTCATTCACCCGGGCAGGCCCGGCAACCCCATGAACAACACGGCGCCCGGGCCTAAGGGGCGGCCAGGGTCCGGAAAGACGTCTTGGGGCGTGCCGGCTGTCTCAGAAGAGGAAGTCGTCGGCCCCGATCGATGCCGCGTCGACGCCCGCGAGCGTCAGCGCGTTGTAGTCGTTGAAGGTGACAAGCGTGTCCGCCCCCACCTGCGTGATCACCAGGTCGCCGAAGCCCGTGACGCCCAGCGGCCCAAGGCCGGTGCCGTCGACCAGGTCGATGCCATCCTCGAAATCGGTGATCGTGTCGTAACCCGCGCGGTCTTCCATGACGAAGACATCTGCCCCGGCGCCGCCGGTCAGCATGTCGTCGTTCCAGCCCCCCGCCAGCGTGTCGTCACCGTCGTCACCCTGCATGGTATCCTTGCCGGCGCCGCCGACAAGCAGGTCGTGCCAGTTTCCGCCGTAGACCTTGTCGTTGCCGTTGCCGCCGTAGATCGTGTCGGCCCCGTTGTCGCCGTAGAGACGGTCGTTCTTGTTGCCGCCGCGGATCACGTCGCCGCCGTCGCCGCCCTGGATCAGGTCGTTGCCGGCCTCGCCGCTCAGCGTGTCGTTGCCGGCGCCGCCGGTCAGCTTGTCATCGCCCGAGCCGCCGTCCAGCAGGTCGTCGCCGTCCTCGCCGTTCAGCGTGTCCTTGCCGTTGCCGCCCGTCAGCGTGTCGTCGCCAAGCCCGCCAGAGATCGAATCCGACCCGTCGCCGCCGTCGTAGCTGTCATTGCCGTCGGTGCCGGTGATCCGGTCGCCGCCCGAGGTGCCGGTGGGCGCGGGCGGGGCGTCGGCGAGGATGAAGTCGCTGTCCGAGATGTCGGCGGCCGTGAGCCCGCTCAACGTGATCGAACTGAAGGTGCTGTAGTCGCCCAGCGAGATGCGGACGCCATCCGCGGTATCCGTCACCGTCAGCTGGCCCAGCGTGTGCACGGTCAGGTAGCTGATGTCGATCTTGTCGATGCCGATCTCGAAATCGGTGATCGTGTCGTTGTGGCTGTCGCCAAGGATCATGAAGGTGTCGGCCCCCGCGCCGCCCGTCATGGTGTCGTCGCCCTTGTCGCCCTGCAGCGTGTCGTTCCCGTCGCCGCCGTAGATCACGTCGTTGGCCGAGCCGCCGCGCAGGAAATCAAGGCCCGCGCCGCCGAACAGCGTGTCGTCGTTGTTGCCGCCGTTCAGGGAATCGTCGCCGATCCCACCGTAGATCAGGTCTTCGGCGTTGCCGCCATCGATCGTGTCGTTGCCGTCGTCGCCCTGGATCGTGTCCTTGCCGCAGGCGCCCGAGATGTAATCGTCGCCCGTTCCGCCGAAGGCGATGTCCGATCCGTTGCCGGTCAGGATGTAATCGTTGCCGGCCCCGCCCAGGATCTCGTCCTGGCCGTTGTTGCCGAAGTAGCTGTCATCGCCGTCGAGCAGGTCGATGGCGTCGCTGGTCGTGGTTCCCTCGAGAGAGTCATTGCCGGCTGTGCCGTAGGTCATGGTGGTCATTTCGGGCAGGCCTTCTTGCTTCCAGATCCGAGTATTTCGGGGCGCGCGACTCGCGCCCCCTTGGGGGAATAACCATCGAACTGGTGAAAACATTTACCATGCTGCAGCGCGAAAAATGAAGAAAATACGGCAAGAATGCGGCATGTGGGCGATCTTCGCATGGTGTCATGCGGGCGTTGTTTTCGACCTGAAAACAATGGTCCACCACGGGGCGAACTGTTGATGCGACTCGGCTTCGACAACACGGCGCCGCCACGTTTCGGCCATGATTCCGGTGGGCCCGTTCCTGCGCCGCAGAAAAACATGCCCCCGGCACATGTGTGACGGGGGCATCGAAACGACGTCATCGCCGACGTGACGTGAACAAGCCTGTCCGGGGGTATGATGCGGGGCCGGCTCCGCGCCGCCCCGCCGGACCGGGTCAGTCCAGCATCAGCGCCTCGCGCACGATGGAGTCGAGCAATGTCTCGACTGCGTCCATCGGCCCCTCGGGGTAGTCGTGGAAGCCCACCGTCACCTCGTCCGCGCTGTCCGGCAGCTGCGCCACGAAAATCCCGTAGGGGCACCAGACCAGGTTCATCGGGTCCGCCTCCATCACCTCGCGCGAGGTGGTGGCCGAGCAGAAGCTGACCACCTGCGCATTCGAGAACAGCACCACGTCCGAGCCGACGTCTTCGCGCGTGCGCTCGAGCATGTCGCCGACGTAGTTGGTGTGGTCGATCACCAGGCCCCGGCCGATGATCGCGTTCTCGAGGCTGAAGACCACGTCGTCAAAGCTGTCGGTCGTGGTGTAGGTGCGCGGCTCGGCCATGGCCGCGGTGCCGGCCGTCAGCGCCGCCGCGACGGCGAACGCCTTGAAGGTCTGTGTCGATCTGGGTCTCATGCTGGCTTTCCTCCCTGGCTTTTGGCCATCACCTCTTGTTCGCGCGCGAGGTGACGTTAACCTTGGGACCGAAAACGCCCGGGTCAATCCCGCGCGACAGAGCGGAGTGTCGCAGATGTCCCTTTCGATGCAGATCCTCGAGATCCTGGTCCTTGTCTTCGTCGCGGCAGTTGCGCTGCTGCTGCTGACGGCGCTGACCTTCTTCATCGTGGACCGGTCGCAGCACAGCGACGCGATCCGGCGCAACTACCCGGTCATCGGGCGGTTCCGGCACCTGTTCTCGTCGCTCGGCGAATTCTTCCGGCAGTATTTCTTTGCCATGGACCGCGAGGAGATGCCCTTCAACCGCGCGCAGCGGGACTGGGTCGAGCGGGCCGGCAAGGGCAAGACGAACACGGTCGCCTTCGGCTCGACCCGGGGTTTGAACATCGTGGGCACGCCGCTGTTCGTGAACTCGGCCTTTCCGCCGCTGCAGGACCAATATGCCAAGACCGAACCGCTGGTGGTCGGACCGGACACGCGCACGCCCTACCTCGCGCCGTCGATCTTCAACATCTCGGGGATGAGCTATGGCGCGCTGTCCCAGCCGGCCGTGCGGGCGCTTAGCCGCGGGGCGGCCAAGGCGGGCATCTGGATCAACACCGGCGAAGGAGGGCTGGCCCCGCATCACGAGGAAGGCGGCTGCGACATCGTCTTCCAGATCGGCACGGCCAAGTACGGCGTGCGCAACGACCAGGGCGGGCTCGACGACGACAAGCTGCGCGCCATTGCCGAGAAACCCCATGTGCGCATGTTCGAGGTCAAGATCGCCCAGGGCGCCAAGCCCGGCAAGGGCGGCATCCTGCCCGGATCGAAAGTGACCGAGGAAATCGCGCGCGTGCGGCATATCCCGGTGGGCAAAGACAGCATCTCGCCCAACCGGCACCCGGAGACCTACGACTTCCCCTCGCTGCTGGCCTTCGTCGCTCACGTGCGTGAAGTGACGGGCAAGCCGACGGGCATCAAGACCGTGATGGGCGACAAGGCCGGTATCCGGGGCCTGTTCGAAGAGATCGCGCGGCAGGGGCCGGACTCCGCCCCCGATTTCATCACTCTTGATGGCGGCGAAGGCGGCACCGGCGCCGCGCCCATGCCGCTGATCGACCTTGTCGGCATGTCGATCCGCGAGGCGCTGCCCCGCCTCGTCGACCTGCGCGACGAGTTCGGGCTGCACGACCGCATCCGCATCATCGCCAGCGGCAAGCTGATCAACCCCGGTGACGTGGCCTGGGCCATCGCCGCGGGGGCCGACTTTGTCACCTCGGCGCGCGGCTTCATGTTCTCGCTGGGCTGCATCCAGGCAATGAAGTGCAACCGCAACACCTGCCCGACCGGGATCACCACGCATGATCCCCATTACCAGCGTGGCCTCGTGGTCGAGGACAAGGAGGTGAAGGTCGCCCGCTACGCCGACCAGATCCGCGAAGAGCTCGAGACCATCGCCCATTCCGTCGGCGTGGCCGAGCCGCGCATGATGCGGCGCAACCACGTGCGCATCGTGCAGGACAATTCCGAATCCATCCTGATGAGCGACCTCTTCCCCCCGGTCCACCCGCAGGACGCGGTCACGTTGCAGGCCACCTGACCGATGCGCGGGCAGGGCGGGGAATGTTTCAAGCCCCTGCCGCCATCGTGACAGGACGTTTGTTGGCCGATGGCGGCCTCTCCTCTACCTATTGGGTCAACACACCCGAACGGACCGGAGGATCCAGATGGCCTATCGCTGGAAGAACGACCTGCGCGACTGCGATGTCACGCCCGAAGCGCATTTCCTGAACCGCCGCCAGATCATTGCCGGGGCCGGGGCGCTGGGCCTCGGGTCGATCCTGGGGCAGGGGGCGATGGCGCAGGGGCTCGAGCCCAATGCCTTCGAGGACATCACCAGCTACTGCAACTACTATGAGTTCGGCACCGGCAAGGATGACCCGTCCAGGAATGCCGGCGCGCTGACGACCTCCCCCTGGTCGGTCAAGATCGACGGCATGGTCGACAAGCCCGGCGACTATGCCTTCGAGGACATCCAGAAGGCCATGAGCACCGAGGAGCGCATCTACCGCTTCCGCTGTGTCGAGGCCTGGTCGATGGTCGTGCCCTGGAACGGGTTCGAACTGGCCGACCTGCTGAACATGGCCGGGGTGAAGTCCTCGGCCAAGTACGTCGCCTTTCAAACTGCCCTGCGTCCGGACGAGATGCCGGGCGTCCGGTTCCCCGTGCTCGACTGGCCCTATGTCGAAGGGCTGAGGATGGACGAGGCGATGCATCCGCTGACCTTCGTCGCCACGGGCATCTACGGCCGCGACATCCCGAACCAGAACGGCGCGCCGCTGCGGCTGGTGGTGCCGTGGAAGTATGGCTTCAAGTCGATCAAGTCGATCGTGCGGATCACCCTGACCGACCGCGAGCCGCCCACCGCCTGGAACAAGGCGAACCCGCGCGAATACGGCTTCTACAGCAACGTGAACCCCGAGGTGGATCACCCGCGCTGGAGCCAGGCCACCGAACGGGTGATCGGCGGCGGCTTCTTTGCCAAGAAGCAGCCCACGCAGAAGTTCAACGGCTATGGCGAAGAGGTGGCGAGCCTCTATGCCGGCATGGACCTTAAAAAGAACTTCTGATGCTGGCCGACACGATCAACCGCGCCGCGCGCCGCGTGCCCGCCTGGCCCATCTATATACTGGGTCTCATCCCCTTCGGCTGGTGGGTCTACCTGGGCGCCACCGGCGGGCTCGGCGCCGAGCCGGTCGAGGCGCTGGAGCATGAGCTGGGCGAGTTTGCCCTCAAGCTGCTGATCGTGGTGCTGGCGATCACGCCGCTGATGCGGCTGGCGCGCGTGAACCTGGTCAAGTACCGCCGGGCGTTGGGCATCATGACATATGTCTATGTCATGCTGCACTTCGCGGTGTGGCTGGTGCTCGACGTGCAGATCCTGTCCGAGGTCTGGGCCGATATCGTCAAGCGCCCGTATGTGACCGTCGGCTTCGTGGCGATGCTGCTGATGACGCCGCTGGCGCTGACCTCGAACAACTGGTCGATCCGCAAGCTGGGGCCGCGCTGGCGCAAGCTGCACAAGCTGACCTACCCGGTGGCCGTGCTGGGGGCGCTGCACTTCGTCATGCTGCGGAAGGGCTTCCAGCTCGAGCCGCTCATATACATGGCGATCATCCTGGGCCTTGTCGGGCTGCGCTACCTGCCGAAACCGGGGCGGCGAGTTGCCCGGGCCTAATAACGAGCCGGACATTCGAATTCTACGGGGAGCGATTCACTGAATCGCTCCCCGTTTTCGTTCCGGGTCGCGAATTTCGGGGGCGAGTCGCTTTTTCTGCCCCGAACCGACTCGGACTCGCGACTGAATCGGAGGGGCGAGTCACCCGAGTCTGGCCGATTTTGTGGATAACCCTGTGGGTATGTCATGATGTTGTCACCTTGGGTGGTTCAGGGTGCGGATGACTCGCTTTGATAGCGCCGCCGTTAACGCTGCCATCGTCCCGTTGGTGCAGAAAATCACGCAAAGTTATTACGTGAATTCAATGCGTTGCGTGATAATCAGAGAAAAATCGCAAGAGACCCGATTTTTCCGCTTGCGGGTCCGCACCCCTAACCGTAAAAGCCCCCTCACCGGCGGCGCTGAGGCGCAGACGGGGCGGCCCACCGGGGCGCACGAGACGGAGCCAGCGAGACGCTGGCGAGGTTGAGGGTAAGACGGTGGGTTGAACAAATCAGAGGTAATGACGGGCGGGCGCGCCGAGAAGTTAGGGCGCATCGGTCTGGTTTTT